>NZ_JAMQOF010000006.1:0-512726 GCF_023717215.1 Pseudonocardia sp. DR1-2
GGGGCGCGCGGGGGGCGCGCGGGGGGGCGGACCGGGGCCACGTCCCCGTTAGGGGGGGGGGGGGGGGGGGGGGCCCGGTCGCGCGGGGCCCCCGCCCCACCGGGTGTCTCAGAGCTTCGAGACGCGGGTGAAGTTCTCCGGGACGATCAGGTCGTCGCGGGAGAGCTCGTGGATCGACTTCTTGCCCAGGCCCAGCAGCGCCTCGTCGATCCCCTTGTAGAGGATCGACAGGACGTTGGTGACCCCGCGCTCGCCCTGCGCGGCCATCCCCCACAGGTAGGCGCGGCCGATCAGGACCGCGCGGGCACCGAGCGCGAGCGCCTTGACGACGTCGGCGCCGCGTCGGATGCCGCCGTCCATCACGACCTCGACCTGGTCCCCGACGGCGTCGACGATCGCGGGCAGCGCCCGGATCGCGGCCGGGGTGCCGTCGAGGTTGTTGCCGCCGTGGTTGGACACCGAGACCGCGGTGGCGCCCGCGTCGACGGCGCGACGGGCGTCGTCGGGGTGCATGATGCCCTTGATCATGAACGGGCCGCCCCACTTCTCGCGGAGCCAGGCGATGTCGTCCCAGGTCGGCAGCGGGGTGGTCCACCAGACGCCGTAGGCGCCGAAGAAGGTGGGGGCGTCGCCGCCGCCGGGGGGCGCCATGTTCGGGGCCTTGAGGTCCGGGATCCTCCCGGACTTCGCCCAGTCCAGCACGTAGCGCGGCTTGGTGATCATCTCGGGCGCGAACTGCAGCGCGGCCTTGACGTCGACCTTCTCGGGGATGGGCGGGCTGCCCCAGTCGCGGCGGGTGGCGAAGGTCCAGTCCAGGGTCACGATGAGGCCCTTGGCGCCCGCCCGCTTCGCACGCAGGGCGCGCTCGAGGATGTCCTCCTTCGACCCGGCCCAGTAGACCTGGAAGAAGACCTTGTCGTGGACCGCGCAGACGTCCTCGACCGAGCGGGACGCGAACGACGACAGCCCCATCGCCGTCGACACGGTCTGCTCGGGATTCAGCGGGTTCTGGATGTTGGAGCTGTGCGCGGCGCGCGCGACCGCGACCTCGCCCTCGGGGTCGACGGCCTGCACACCGGTCGGGGAGATCATGACCGGGAAGTCGATGTCGACGCCCATCACCGAGGTCTTCTGCTCCCGCTGCGGCGGCAGCCCCGCGATGTGCGGGCGGAAACCGAGCTCGTCGAAGGCGGCGACGTTGTCCGCCAGCGTGATCCCCTGCTCCGCGCCGGCGACCAGCGCGTAGTAGACCGACTTCGGCAGGCGCTTGCGCGCCCGTCGCTGCGCCTCCGCGACCGTCTCGAACCAGTCCTTCGTGCTCGCCATGCCTGCCCCTTCGCAGTCGGAGGTTTGCGCCCGGCCACCGTCGGTCGCGGCCGGTCCGACACGCCGACCGCGTACGAGACGGTCCCACGTGGCGGGTCTCACGGTACGGTAGCGTTTCGGCACCGAGTGCCACAATGACACCCGCCCGCAGCCCGTCCGATCGGCGGGGGAACGACCCTCCGCCCGACCAGCCACGACGCCGTCCCAGGCCCCGAGGACGGACCGCGTCCACGACCGGCTGCCACGACTCGTGACGCTCCGCTGTCACGCCCACTCCGAAGGCCCACCCCGGATCGTGTGGGACGGGAGGCCGGACCGGCCGTCGGTGACGCTCCGCTGTCTCGATACGGTGTGCCCGCAGTCACCGGTCAGCGGGCGGTGTGCCCGCGGCAAGGAGGAGCCGTGTACAGCCACGCGCGGGGTGGGCACGCTTCGGGCGCGACGCCCGCCGGCCCGGTCGGCCACGTGCTGCAGCCCGGGTACGGCGCCGCGAGCAACCACCGGCCCATCGGGGTCCCGGGACAGCTCCGCGCCCCGGAGCCGCCGCAACCACCGCCTGCCGCCCCGGCGGGGACACGACTCACCGTGCTCGCCGTCGACGACGAGGAACCGGCCCTGCTCGAGCTGGCGCACCTGCTCGGCGAGGACCAGCGGGTCGCGACCGTGCTGACCGCGCCGGACGCCACCGAGGCGCTGCGCATCCTGCACGGCTCGCAGGCCGACGCGAGCACCCCGACCGTCGACGTCGTGTTCCTCGACATCCGGATGCCCGGCCTCGACGGCCTGGAGCTCGCCCGGGTGCTGAACGCGATGGCCGACCCGCCGCCGGTGGTGTTCGTGACCGCCCACGACGACCGCGCCGTCGACGCCTACGAGGTCGGCGCCGTCGACTACCTGCTCAAGCCGCTGCGCACCGAGCGCCTGTCCGGCTCGCTGGACCGCACCATGGCGCTGCGCGCGGCCCGCCGGGCCGAGAGCGGCCCGCCGCCGGCGCCGCCGCGCCACGGCGTCGAGCAGGGCGGCAGGCCCGACCCCGCGGCCGCCCGCCGCGGCGCCCCCGCCGCGACCACCGACGACGAGGTGGTGCCGGTCGAGCTGGCCGGCACCACGAAACTCGTCCCCCGCTCCTCGATCCGGTTCGTCGAGGCCCAGGGCGACTACGCCCGGCTGCACACCAGCGAGGGCAGCCACCTGGTCCGGATTCCGGTCTCGGTGCTGGAGGACCGCTGGGGCGAGGCCGGGTTCGTGCGGATCCACCGCGCCTACCTGGTGTCGCTGCCGCTCATCACCGAGCTGCGCATGTCCGGGTCGGGGTACGTGGTCCGCCTCGGCAACGGGCCGGGTGCGGTCGAGCTGCCCGTCAGCCGGCGGCACACCGCGGGCCTCAAGCGGATCCTGCGGGGACGTCCGCCGCGTCCGCAGCGCGGGCCCGAGGACGGCCCGGACGGACCCGTCGTCCCGCGCTGACCCGGGTCGGCCGACCGCGGCGGGCCACGGCCCGTCGCGTGGCCGACACGCCCGGTCACCGTCCGTACTGCCGTGCGCGATCCTGTCGCCTACCCTGGTGACCGGTGTCCATCTCGGGTGAGTCCTCGCACGTCCTGTCCGTCACCAGCCGTCGTCGCCGCGCACGTCGCCTGCGTCCGCCTGCGTTGCTCGTGGCGCTGCTGACCGCGTGCGCGCTGGTCGCGGGCTGCTCCGCGAGCGCCGCCGCCCCCGCCCCGGCTCCGGCCGCCCCGCCGTCCCCCGCGCAGCCGGCGCCCACCTCCGCCGCGCCCGCGGTGCCGGAGCTTCCCGGTGGTGGCACCGAGGTCTTCCCGGGCCGCCGGATGGCAGCGCTCTACGGACACCCGGGCACCCCGTCGATGGGCGTCCTCGGCGAGCAGGACCTGCCGCGCTCGATCGCCCGCGCGAAGGACCTCGCCGCCGACTTCCAGCCGCTCGTGCGCGAGCCCGTCGTGCCGGCGTTCGAGATCATCACGACGGTCGCCGACCGTGCCCCCGGCCCGGACGGCGACTACTCGGCGGAGATGAGCGTCGAGGAGCTGCGGCCGTGGGTCGAGCAGGCCGGGAAGGCCGGCGTCTACGTGGTGCTGGACCTGCAGCCCGGGACCACCGACTTCCTGACCCAGGCGAAGCGCTACGCCGAGCTGCTCGCGCAGCCGCACGTCGGGCTCGCGCTCGACCCCGAGTGGCGGCTGGAGCCGGGCCAGCGCCACGGCGTGCAGGTCGGCTCGGTGACCGCGGCCGAGATCAACCGGACCTCGGAGTGGCTGGCCGGGCTGGTGCGCGCGAAGAAGCTGCCGCAGAAGGTGTTCCTCATCCACCAGTTCCGGGTCTCGATGATCTCCGACCGGCAGACCGTGGTCACCTCCCACCGCGAGCTCGCGACCGTGCTGCATGCCGACGGCTACGGCACCCGCCAGGAGAAGACCGAGACCTGGAACGCACTGCACGCCGCACCCCGTCCGCCGGGTCTGTGGTGGGGCTGGAAGAACTTCATCGACGAGGACAAGCCGACCTTCACCCCGCGCGAGACCTACGCCGTCCGGCCCGAGTCGCCCGTCTTCGTGTCCTACCAGTGACGGGTATGTCCGCCCTGCCCGGCGCCACCCACCGGGGTGGGTGGCCGCTCACCGAGATCGTGATCACGGCAAGTACCCTCACCGGGACCCGAGCGCCGTCGTCGCCGCCGGGTGCGCAGGCACGTGCCGCGGCTCCTCCGCGCGGCACGGCCACCCCGCCCGTGCCGACCAGTGAAGGGGGTGCTCCGGGTGGACGAACGACCGCAGGAGGGCTCCCGCCCGACCGGTCCGGACCGGCCACGACGACCCGGCCCTCCCGAGCGCGCCCGCCGCGACGACCGCCCGCACCTGCGGGACGAGGCCCGGCGCGGCACCCCGCCCCGGGACCGCGGTGAGACCCCGCCGCCGCCCGCCCGTGGCGGTGCCACACCCCCGCCCGGCCCCGCCGGGCCCCCGGCCCCGCAGTCCGGCAGGCCCGGTGACCGCAGGCCCCCGCAGTCCGGGAGGCCTCCCCAGGAGCAGCCGTCGGGCCCCCGGCGACGACCCGGTCCGCCCGCCCCCGGTGCGCCACGCCCGCCCGCCGGTGACCCGCGCCCCGGGACCGGTCCCGCGGCGCGTCCCGGTGGCAGGCCCCCCGGCCCGCCGGACGGTGCCGGGCGCCCCGCCGAGGACGAGTCCTGGCTCCCCCGACGCGAGCGCGAGGCCCGGGCCGCGGCCCGGCGGGCCGCCGCCTGGTCGTCCCGCTCGACCCGGGAGGAGACCCCGGGCCGTGGTGGGCACAGCGACAGCAGGCCCACCGACATCCGTTCCATCCGCGCGACCCGTCGTGGCATCGGTGACACCGTGAAGGTCCCCGGCCGGCCGGACACCGCCGCGGAGCACCGGCGGCACCGCGCCTCCGAGCCCGACGCCCCGCCGGAGGAGCGTGACCGCGCGGCCCGGCTCAGCGGCGAGCTGCCGATCGTCCCGCGCCGGCCCGGTGGCCCGGACTCCGGTGGCGCGGTGCCCGGTGGTGCCGGTGCGTCCGCGCCCACGGGTTCGCGCCCGGACGCACCGTCGCGCCCCGGCGGCCCCGCGGTCCCGAGCGGTCCGGGTCGGTCGCGTCCGGGCCAGGCGGGCCCGGGGCCGCTGCCGCCGGGTGGCGCCCGGCGCCCCGGTGAGACCCGTCCAGGTGCTCCCGACCCGCGGTCCGGCGGCCGGCCCGACAGCGGCCCGCAGGCCGTACCGGGCCGTTCCACCGCGACCGGGCAGCCCGGCGGCGCCACCGCGCCCCCCTCCGGTGCGCGGTCGTCCGGCGCCGCCCGCCCGGACGGCGCCCCCGGCCGGCCCGACACCGGCAGACCGGACGGCCCGCAGGGACGCCCCGCCGAAACACGCCCGGCAGGTCCGGGCGGATCCGCGCCGGAGGCCCCGCGCGACACCGCGCGTTCCGCTCCCCCGCGACCGCCGCACACCGGTCTCGCCGCCGGTGCCGCGGCAGGCACCGCCGCAGCAGGCTCGGCGGCGGGAGGCTCCGCGGCGACGGCCCGGGGCGGCCGCGGGGAGGCGCGCGAGGGGAACACCGCGCTGTCCCCGGCCGCCGGCGGGTCGGCCGCACCCGACCCCGCGCGGCGCACCCTCGCCGCCGCGCTCGGCCTCACCGCGGCGTCCACCGTGGTGCCCGGCAGCGGACACCTCGCGCTGCGCCGCCGTCGTACCGGTGGGCTGATCCTCGGCACGGTGGTCGCGATCATCGTCGGGCTGGCGGCGCTGGTGCTCCTGGCCCGGCGCTCGACGCTGCTCCAGAACCTGCTGTCGACGACCACGCTGACCGTGATCGCGGGGGCGCTGGTGGTCGCCGGGATCGCCTGGATCGCCCAGGTCGCACGGACCTACGCACTGGCCCGGCCGCGCGGGATGCCGCTCGGCCAGAAGATCCTCGGCACCGGGACCGCGGCCCTGCTGTGCCTCACCGTCGCCGTGCCCTTCGGCTACGGCGTCGAGCTGGTGAACTCCCAGCGCGGACTGCTGAACTCGCTGTTCCAGGGCGGCGGGACCTCGGCGGCCGAGGCACTGGGCAAGCCCCGGCTGAACGTGCTGCTGCTGGGCAGCGACGCGGGCGACGACCGGACCGGTACCCGTACCGACACCATGATGGTCGCCAGCATCGACACCAGTTCCGGCCGGACGACGCTGTTCAGCCTGCCCCGCAACATCCAGCGGGCCGAGTTCCCGCCGGGCAGCCCGGCCGCGGAGAAGTTCCCGAACGGCTTCCACGACCCGTCGCAGCCGCTGTCGGGCGACTACCTGCTCAACGCCATCTACGCCTACGCCGAGCAGCACCCGGAGATCGCGCCGTCGGGACCGACGTCGTCGCCGGGCATCAACCTGCTCCAGTCCTCGATCGCGTACATGACCGGCCTGCCGCTGGACTACTACCTCGAGGTCAATATGGCCGGGTTCTCCTCGATGATCGACGCCGTCGGCGGGGTCACCGTGAACGTCGGGCCCGAGCCGATCCCGGTCGGTGGCGTCACCGCGTTCGGCAGGCACGTCACCCCGGACCGCTACATCAGCCCGGGGGTGCAGACCCTGGGCGGCGAGGACGCGCTGTGGTTCGCGCGCTCCCGCCGGGACGGCACCGACTACCAGCGGATGGGCCGCCAGCGCTGCCTGATCCAGGCGGTCATCTCGCAGACGACCGCGACCGAGCTGATCTCCCGGTTCCAGAGCATCGCCGCGGTGACCCGGGACAACGTCGCCACCGACATGCCCCAGCAGGTGCTGCCCGCGCTGGCCGTCCTGGCCGACGAGGGGTTCCGGCTGGAGAGCGTCGCGTTCGACCCGTCGCTGCCGGACCCGAACTCCTCGACGGGCTACTTCGTCACCGCCGACCCCGACGTCTCCTACATGCGCGAGGTCGTCCGCAACGCCATCGCCGACCCGGCCCCGGAGCCGGCGCCCGGGAGCGCCCCGGCGCCCGCCGTCCCGACGACGCAGCCGTCCCCGAGCACGGAGTCGTCGCGGTCGTCCTCGGCGAGCGCGTCGCCGACCCCCGACCCGGCCGCGGCGCTGCCGCAGTCGGTCGAGGAGTCCTGCGCGGCGACGGGCGCGGCCGACGTCCCCGCCGGGGGCGAGCCCGGCACGTCGCAGGACCCGTCCGCGACCGGTTCGACCGGGGTCTCCGGCTCCGATCAGGTCGACGGCCTCCGTCCCGACCAGAACTGAGCGCTCCGCACCCGGGCCCGCCGTACCGGGGGCCGTGCGGCGCCAGTTGTGGCGCAGACGGCTGCGGTCCGCTCTTCCGTTCGCCGCACCCGGGATGGTGAAGTAAGGGTCACCTGTTCAGTGGAAAGGCGGCCCTTACCGTGCGTCGAACGCTCCCCCTGTTCGCCGGTCTGCTCACCGTGGTGATGGTGCTGGCCGGATGCGGCTCACCGGCGCCCGCGCCCGCACCGGGGACGGCTCCGTCCGGGGATGGCGCGTTCCCGGTGACGATCCCGACCGCGTTCGGCGACGTCACCGTCCCCCAGCAGCCCCGCCGGGTCGTCGCCCTCGGGTGGAGCGACGCCGAGACCGCACTGGCCCTGGGCGTCGAGCCGGTCGGGGCCGCGGACTGGCTGGCCGTCGGCGGCGACGGCCTCGGACCGTGGGTGCAGGCCCGCTACACCACCCCGCCGCAGATCCTCGGCACGCTCGAGGTCGACCTGGAGGCCGTCGCCGCGCTGGACCCGGACCTCGTCCTGGACACCCGGGCATCCGGCGCACGCGACCGCCACGACCGGCTGACCCAGCTCGGCGTCCCGGTGGTCGGCATCCCCGCCGGCGCGGAGAACTACAAGACGACCTGGCGCGACCAGCTCCGCACGGTCGGCGCCGCCCTGGGCAAGCCGCAGGAGGCGGCGCGCGCGCAGGCCGACCTGGAGCAGCGCTTCGCCGACGCCCGGGCACAGCACCCGCAGCTGCAGGGCGCCACCGTCGTGTCCGGGGCCCGCAACACCCTCGGCGAGTACGCCGCCTACACCGGTGACTCCGGACGCCTGGCGTTCCTCCAGGAGCTGGGCATGGTCAACGCCCCGCAGATCGCGTCGCAGCGCACCGACGGCTTCTCCGTCCCGATCTCGCGGGAGCGGATGAATCTCCTCGACGCCGACGTCACCGTCATGCAGGCGATCTCGAAGGACACCTCGGCCATCGCGGACGACCCGCTGTGGAAGGCCGTGCCGTCGGTCGCCGCCGGTCGCGGTGTGCTGCTGTCGGACCGCGACGTCTCCCAGGCGTTCTCCAGCGCCTCGGTCGACGGCTGGCGCTACGCCCTCGACCGCACCGTGGCCCCGCTCGCGGACGCGGCGGCGAAGGCGCGGTGACCGCCCCGGCGACCACCGCCCCCGTCCCTCCCCCGCCGGGCGCACCGGCGACGGTGCGGCGCCGGCGGTGGCCCGCCGCGGCCGGGCTGGCCGCCGCGCTGCTGGCCGTGGCCGCGCTCGGCCTGCTGGTCGGCGCCCGGCCGCTCGCGCCGGGGTTCGTGCTGGACGTGCTCACCGGCGCCGTCGACCGGTCCTCGCCGGACGCGCTCGTCGTCACCGAGGTGCGGCTGCCGCGCACGGTGCTGGCGGTCCTCGCCGGGGCCGCGCTCGGCGTGGCCGGGGT
The DNA here is from genome assembly GCF_023717215.1 of Pseudonocardia sp. DR1-2. Taxonomy (NCBI): domain Bacteria; kingdom Bacillati; phylum Actinomycetota; class Actinomycetes; order Pseudonocardiales; family Pseudonocardiaceae; genus Pseudonocardia; species Pseudonocardia sp. DR1-2. Next base: position 8,481 of record NZ_JAMQOF010000006.1, read on the forward strand.
GCTCGCACAGGGCATGACGCGCAACCCGATCGCCGAGCCCGGCATCCTCGGGCTCAACACCGGCGCCGCGCTCGCCGTCGTGCTCGGGATCGCGCTGCTCGGCGTCGACACCCTCACCGGCTACGTCTGGTTCGGCTTCGCCGGGGCGGCGGTGGCGGCCGTCGTCGTCGCGGGGGTGGCCGGGATCGGCCGGCGCGGCAGCGTCTCCCCCGCCACGCTGGCCCTGGCGGGCGCCGCGCTCGCCGCAGGCCTGCAGTCGATCACCACCCTGTTCCTGCTCACCGACCCCCAGGCCTTCGACGACTACCGGTTCTGGCAGGTCGGCTCGGTCGCCGGACGGGACCTGCGGATCGCCGCGCAGGCCGCGCCGTTCGTCGTCGCGGGGCTCGCGCTGGCCCTGACCTGCGGTCCGCGGCTCAACGCGCTGGCGCTGGGCGACGACGTCGCCCGGTCGTTCGGCCGCGCGGTCGGGACCGACCGTGCCGTGTGCGGGGTGGCCCTGGTCGTACTGGCCGGGGCGGCGACCGCCGCCGCGGGACCGATCGCCTTCCTCGGGCTGGCCGTGCCACACCTGGTGCGACGCCTCGCCGGGACCGACCACCGGGTGGTGCTGCCGCTGGCGGCGCTCGCCGGGCCCGTCCTGCTGCTGGCCGCGGACGTCCTCGGGCGGGTCGTCACCCCGCCCGGCGAGGTCCAGGCCGGGGTGGTGACGGCCGTGGTCGGCGCCCCGCTGTTCGTCGCGCTGGTCCGGCGGCGGAGGTTCCTGCGATGACGACCGCCGCGCCCCCCGGCGACGACCCCACCGCGGTGCTGCGCCGGATCCGGGCCCGATCCCGGCGCCGGCGCGCGACGGCCGGGCTCGCCGTCACCGCGGCCGCGCTCGCCGCGTTCGTCGCCTCCCTCTCGGTCGGTGCGCAGGGCCTCGGTCCCGGCGACGTGTCGGCCGCGCTCGCCGGGCTCGGCACGCCGCGCACCGAGCTGGTGGTGCTGCGGCTGCGGATGCCGCGGGCGCTGACCGCGTTGCTGGTCGGCGCGGCGCTCGGCCTGGCCGGGGCGCTGTTCCAGCGGGTGCTGCGCAACACCCTGGCCAGCCCGGACGTGATCGGTGTGGGTGCCGGTGCGGCTGTCGGTGCGGTCACCGCCTCGGTCGTGCTCGGCCTGTCCGCCACCGGGACCTCGGCCGGCGCGGTCCTCGGCGCCGTCGCGGCGGCGCTGCTCATCACCGTCCTGGCCCGCCGCGACGGCCTCGGCGGCACCCGCTTCGTGCTGGTCGGGGTCGGGATCGGGTCGGCGGCGATGGCCGTCGTGTCCTACCTGATGATCACCGCGTCGCTGACCACGGCGCAGCAGACGCTGGTCTGGCTGACCGGCAGCGTCACCGAGACCGGCTGGTCCACCGCGGTCCCGCTGGCGCTCGCCTGCGCCGTGCTCGTCCCGGCCGGGCTGCTGCTGGCCCGCGCGCTGCCCCGCCTGGAGCTCGGCGACGACACCGCGACCGCGCTCGGGCTGCCCGTCGGCCGGGCCCGGGCCGCGCTGCTGGCGGTGGCCGTCCTGCTGGTCGCCGCCGCGGTCGCCGCGGCCGGACCGGTCTCGTTCGTCGCGCTCGTCAGCGGGCCGCTCGCCGCGCGGCTCGCCGGCCCCGGGCGGGCGTCGCTGCCGCACGCCGCCGGGATCGGGGCCGCACTGGTACTGCTCGCCGACGTCGTCGCCCGCACCCTGATCGCCGAGGTCGCGCTGCCCGCGGGCGTCGTCACCGGCGCGATCGGCGCCCCCTACCTGCTGTGGCTGCTCGCCCGCTCCCGGACCGGAGGAACCCCGTGACCACGCCCGCCACCGCCCCCGCCGGGCCCGCGTTGGACGCCGACGACCTGGTCCTGCGCTACGACGAGCGCGTCGTCGTCGACGGCCTGACCGTGCACGTCCCGCCCGGCCGGATCACCGTGATCGTCGGTCCGAACGCCTGCGGCAAGTCCACGCTGCTGCGTGGGCTGGGCCGGATCGTCGCCCCGGCCGCCGGGACCGTGCGTCTCGACGGCACCGACGTCCGGACGCTGCCCGGCCGCGAGCTGGCCCGGCGGCTCGGGCTGCTCCCCCAGTCCCCGACCGCCCCGGACGGCATCACCGTCGCCGACCTGGTGGAACGCGGCCGGTCGCCGCACCAGGGCTGGTTCGGCGGCCGCGGCGATGCCGACGACGCCGCCGTCGCCGACGCGATGCGCGCGACCGGGGTGCTGGAGCTGGCCGACCGCCCGGTCGACGAGCTGTCCGGCGGCCAGCGGCAGCGCGTGTGGATCGCGATGGTGCTGGCCCAGGACACCGGGGCGCTGCTGCTCGACGAGCCGACCACGTTCCTGGACCTGCCGCACGCGGTCGAGGTGCTGGACCTGCTCGTCGACCGGAACCGGGTGCGGGGCAGCACGGTCGTCGTCGTCCTGCACGACCTGAACCTGGCCTGCCGCTACGCCGACCACCTGATCGCGATGGCCGACGGCGCGATCGTCGCGCAGGGCCCGCCCGCGACGACGATGACCGCCGACCTGGTGCGCCGGGTGTTCGGGATGGAGTCGCGGGTGGTGCCCGACCCGGTCGCGGGCACCCCGATGGTCGTCCCGGCCGGCCGGCACCACCCGCTCGCCGCACCGGGCACCGGCGCGGCCGACGGTTCCGGGATCCGGACCGAGGAGGAGCTGCGCGCCGTCGTCGCGGAGCCGCACCCGCTGGTCGCGCACAAGTCCACCGACCGGGTCGACGAGGTCGCCGCCCGGTTCGTCGCCGCGTCGCCGCTGGTCTTCCTGGGCACCACCGCCCCCGACGGCACCGTGACGGTGACCCCGCGCGGCGACGCGCCCGGCTCCGTGCGGGTCCTCGACGGCGGTCGCCGCCTCGCCGTCCCGGAACGACCGGGCAACCGCCGCGTCGACAGCATGCGCAACCTGCTCGCCCGCGACGGCGTCGGCCTGACGTTCTGCGTGCCGCGCTCGGCCCACGTACTGCGCGTGCACGGCCGGGCCCGGGTCACCCGGGACCCCGGGGTGCTGGCGCTGTGGGGGCCGTCCGACGCCGACGCCCGGGGCCCGGCGGCCCACCGGCCACCGCCGCTGGCGCTGCTGGTCGACGTGCACGACGCCTACGTGCACTGCGGCCGGGCGCTGACCGCGGCCGGCCTGTGGGACCCCGACAGCTGGGGCGACGGCGACGACACCCCCGGCCTGAAGGAGCTCGCCGACGCGTCCCGCGCCGACCGGGCGGCCCGGGCCCGGGGCTGACCCGGGGCCGACCTGCGGCTCAGGCCGTCGCGAACGCCCCGAGCACGTGGTCCGGCCGGATCCCGTCGAAGTGGGAACGCCAGATCCCGTGGTAGAGGACCTCCTCCTCGCTGCGCAGCGGCCAGGAGTCGGACGGGTGCTCGGGCACCCCGTCGGTCACCCCGGCGTCGGCCGCGGCGGCGGCCTTGCGGGCGGCCAGCTCGGCGAGCACGGTGCCGGCGCCGGAGCCGTCGCCGAACTGCTCCTTGCCGCGCCACAGCAGGTCCTCGGGCAGCCAGCCCTCGAACGCCTCGCGCAGGATCGCCTTCTCGGGGCGGCCGTCCGGGCACTGCTTCCACTCCGGCGGCAGCGCCAGCGCGGCCCGGACCAGGCCGGAGTCCAGGAACGGCTCGCGGGCCTCCAGGCCGAAGTACATGGTGGTGCGGTCGCAGCGCTGCAGGTTGAGGTGGTGCAGCTGCTCCAGCGAGCGGACCAGCTCGGCCTGCAGGGTGTCCGGGTCGGCGTACTCGGGGCCGTGGATGTAGGAGTACCCGGCGAACAGCTCGTCGGCGCCCTCCCCGGTGAGCACGACCTTGACCTTCTTCGCCGCCTCGCGGGCGAGGATCAGGTTGGGCACCGCGCTGCGGACCAGGGCCGGGTCGTAGTGCTCGATGACCTCGACGGCGTGGTCGAGGGCCTCGGCGATGTCCTCAGGGGTCACCAGGATCTCGTGGTGGTCCGACCCGATGTGCGCGGCGACCTTGCGGGCCGCGATCAGGTCACCGGACTCGGCGGTCCCGACGGCGAAGGTGGGCAGCTGCTCGCCGCGGGCCCGGGCCTCCTGCGCGGCGATGGCCGCGACCAGCGCCGAGTCCAGGCCACCGGACAGGAACACGCCGACACCGACGTCGGACATCATCCGGCGACGGACCGCGGACACCACGGCCTCGCGCACCCGGGACAGGTCCGCGTCGTCCCAGCCGGGGCGGATCGCGCGGCGTGCCGGGCGGACCTCGACCGGCACGGCGTCGGCGAACCGCACCAGCCCCGACGACGGGCTCCACAGGCAGCCGGGCGGGAACGAGCGCACGTACGGGCGGTCCTCGGGGTCGAACGCGCGGAGCTCGCTGGCGAACAGCACCGTCTCCGACGGGTCCGGCGCGGTGTACGGGACAGCCCCGGCCGCACCGCCGCCGTCACGGAGCTCTGCCGGCGGCACCCAGTACAACGGCTTCACGCCGAACGGATCCCGGGCGACGAGCCCGGCGCCGTCGGTGCGCCCCATGGCGACGGCGAACATGCCGTTCAGGGAGGCGACCGCGGCCTGGCCGTCCCACATCACCGCGTGCAGCGCGGCCTCGGTGTCGGACTTGGTGCGCACCGTGCCGTCCGGGAACGCCTTGGCGATGCGCTCGTGGTTGTAGATCTCGCCGTTGCCGACGATCCACGCGGTGCGGGCGACGTCGGACATCGGCTGGTGCCCGCCGCTGACGTCCATGATCGACAGGCGCTGATGCCCGAGCCAGGTGTTCCCCACGACCTGCACGCCGGTGTCGTCGGGGCCGCGGTGCGCCACCCGGGCGAGCATCCGCTCGTACTTCCCGGGGTCGGCGGGCTCACCGCCCGGCCACGCCGTGGGTCCACCGAACGCAGCCACGATCCCGCACATGGGCTCCATCGTCGCACGGTCGTGCGCACCCGCATCCCGGCTTCCGCTCCCCCACCGTGTGAGTTCGGACTCTGAAAGGCGTTTCCGGAGCGATCCGAATTGCCCCGGCGGCCGTGGGTTCGTACGGTCGGAGACCGGCCAGGACGGCCGCCGTCCACCGCCGACACCAGGACTCAGGGTCCGGAGGCGGGGACCGACACCGGCCATCGAGCAGGTGCGCGGTGACGCCGCGCCAGGACCGACCGACAAGGGGCGGACTCAGGTGAGCACGGCAGAGCACGACGAGCGGCAGGGCCGGCACAAGGTCGTGATCGTCGGCGGAGGGTTCGGCGGTGTGCAGGCCGCCAAGGCGCTCAAGGGCGCCGATGTCGACGTGACGATCGTCGACCGCACGAACCACCACCTCTTCCAGCCGCTGCTCTACCAGGTGGCGACGGGCATCCTGTCCCCCGGCCTGATCGCCCCGGCCCTGCGCCGGGTGCTGAAGAAGCAGAGCAACGTGCGCACCCTGCTCGCCGAGGTCGGCGACATCGACCTCGAGGCCAAGGTCGTCCACGCGGCCGCGCCGGACGGGCAGCGGATCGTGCTGCCCTACGACACCCTCGTCGTCGCCGCGGGCGCCACGCACGCCTACTTCGGGCACCCGGAGTGGGCCGAGCACGCGCCCGGCATGAAGTCGATCGAGGACGCCCGGCTGCTGCGCTCGCGCATCCTGGGTGCCTACGAGCTCGCCGAGGTCGCGACGACCGAGGAGGAGAAGCAGGCGTGGATGACCTTCGTGGTCGTCGGCGCCGGCCCCACCGGCGTCGAGCTCGCCGGTCAGCTCGCCGAGCTGGCGCAGTACGTGCTGCCGCGTGAGTACCGGTCGATCGACACCCGCTCCGCGCGGATCATCCTGCTCGACGCGGCGCCGGCGGTGCTCCCGCCGTTCGCGAAGAAGCTGCAGAACTACACGCGCAAGACGCTGGAGAAGAAGGGCATCGAGGTCCGCCTGAACACCATGGCGACCGGGATGGACGCCGACTCCATCACGGTGAAGGGCCCGAACGGCGAGGAGCGCATCACCGCCCGCACCAAGGTGTGGGCCGCGGGCGTCCAGGCGTCGCCGCTGGGCGAGCTGCTGGCGAAGGCCTCCGGCGGCGAGGTGGACCGCGCGGGCCGTCTCACCGTGGACCCGGACTGCAGCCTGCCGGACCGCCGCGACGTGTTCGCGATCGGCGACATGGTCTCCACCATCGACCGGCTGCCCGGCGTCGCGCAGGTCGCGATGCAGCAGGGCACCTACGTCGGCAAGCTGATCAAGGCACGGGCGAAGGGCGACGACACCACCCCCGCCCCGTTCAAGTACTTCGACAAGGGCTCGATGGCCACCATCGGCGCCCGCGAGGCCGTCGCCGACGTCCGCGGCATCAAGCTCACCGGCTGGCTCGGGTACTTCATCTGGTGCTACGTGCACGTGATGTTCCTGATCGGCTGGGGCAACCGCTTCGGCACGCTCTACAACTGGCTGCGGTCCCTGCGCTACGCCCGCTTCCGCGGGCACCGGCTGATCAGCGTCACCGCCTCCTACGACAAGGCGGTCGACCCGGAGAAGCCGCTGGGCGAGAAGACCGACGAGCGCGCCGAGCTGGACCCGCGGGTCTCGCCCGGCACGCCGCCCGCGCCCGAGGAGCGCCCGGCCGCCACGGCCTGAGCCGGCCACGCACCACGGCCGACGCCCGGGGGCACGTGCCCCCGGGCGTCGTCGCGTGCGCGGGTGGGCCGGGGCGTGGCACCGTGATCCGGTGACCCCGGCGATGCAGGTCCTGATGCGCGACATCGCACGGCTCTGGGACACCGCGGCCGACGCGCTCTACGCCGCGGGCGACCCCGGCCCGGCGACGGCCGCGCTGGCCACCGACGTGAGCTGGACCGAGCTGCCGACCGGCGCCGGGGGCCACGGCCGGGACGCGGTCGCCGCGCACCTGGCCGCCCTCGCGGCGGCCCGGCCGTCCGGGCTGACCCGGACCCGGGTGTCGCGCACCGTCGACGTCCGCCGGGTGGTCGACGAGGTCCGCGTCGGCTTCACCCACGACCGGGAGCTGCCGTGGCTGGTGCCCGGGCTCGCCCCCACCGGACGCGCGGCGGAGGTGCTGGCGGTGCAGCTGGTGCGGGTGCGGCAGGGCCGGATCGACGAGGTCCGGACCCTCTGGGACGTCACGGGACTGCGCTCCGTGCTCGAACGGTGAGCCCATCGTCACCGCTTCCGCGCTTTCATGCCGCTGACCTGCGGCAACAGCCCCGACCCCGCGCCGTGCGACGGGCGGTCGCCCGGGTGCGGTGAGCAGCGCCACGGACGGCCCCGAACAGGGCCGACACGCCCTGAGGAGGGGGTTCCCGCAGGTCGTGGCGATGTCTCTGCCAGTCTGTACCGCGATCGGAGATGGCAGTCCACCCCGGTGAGCGGGGTGCGTGAACCGAGAGGAGTTGTCAGCGATGGCTCTGCCCACCCTGACCCCGGAGCAGCGCGCCGAGGCGCTCAAGAAGGCGGCTGCGGCCCGTACCGCCCGCAAGGAGCTCCGCGACAAGATCGCCAGCGGCGAGGAGACCATCCCCGCGGTGCTGGGTCGCGCGAAGACCGACCAGATCGTCGGAAAGACCAAGGTCGCGGACCTGCTCAAGAGCGTCCCGGGCTGGGGCCCGGCGAAGGTCTCCAAGGTGATGGAGGAGGCCGGCATCGACGTGTCGCGCCGTGCCGCCGGCCTCGGCGACCGTCAGCGCGCCGCGCTGATCGAGAAGGTCGGCTGACCTTCCCCCAGCTCCTCGCGACGGCCCGGTACGCACACTGTGCGGACCGGGCCGTCGCGCGTTCCGGGTAGGGCCCGGTCGGCGGAGGCGGGTCGTCACCGGTCTGGCAGCCTGCGCATGTGGAGATCGCCGGCACCGTACGCGAGGTCGAGACCGAGCCGGGCGTGACCCTCTGGGTGCAGGACCTGCCCGCACACCGGCCGACGCCGGCGGCGCCGGTGCTGCTGGTGAACGGGGCGGGCTCGGCCGGGTACGGCTGGCCGGACGCGCTGGTCGAGGTGCTGCGCGAGCGGCACCGGGTGGTCCGCTACGACCATCGCGACACCGGCCGTTCGACCCACGCGTTCGAGGACCGGCCCTACGCCGTCGCCGACCTGGCGACCGACGCACTCGCGGTGCTCGACGGCTGCGGGATCGACCGGGCGCACCTGGTCGGGATGTCGATGGGCGGGACGCTGGTCCAGCTGCTCGCGCTCGACGCGCCGCACCGCATGGTCAGCGCGACGCTGCTGTGCACCGCGGCGCTCGACACCGGCGACGCCGACCTGCCCGGCCCGACCCGGGACGTGCAGCGGATGTGGCAGGAGCTGGGCGACCCGCGTGACGAGGCCGGGGAGCTGGCCTGGCGGGTCGAGTACTGGCGACGCGTCTCCGGCGGGGTGCTGCCGTTCGACACCGCGGAGTTCGCCACGCGGGAGCGGCGGATCATGGAGCACACCGGGCGGGTCGAGCCGTGCACCGCGCACGCCCAGGCCGATCCCGACGGGCTGGACCGCGGCGCCGAGCTGGGCTCGGTCACGGTGCCGACGCTCGTCGTCGAGGCGCCGGAGGACCCGGTGCACCCGCCGCCGCACGCCGACCACCTGGCGGCGCGGATCGGGGCGGCCGCGCAGCTCGTCACGGTGGACGGGATGGGGCACGCCCTGCCGGACCTGCTGTGCGAGCCGATCGCGGCGGTGCTGCTGGAGCACGCCGCCGAGGCCGAGGAGGCGGAGGCCGACCCGGTGGCACCGCAGGCGGGGACCGAGCCGGCGGCGCCGCAGGCGGAGGCGCTGCGGGGGGCCGGTCAGCCGACCCAGCGGTAGCGGCGCTCCGGACGGCCGGTGCCGCCGTAGCGCAGCCGTACGGTGACCTGCCCGGTCGACACGAAGTGCTCCAGGTAGCGGCGTGCGCTGACCCGGGACAGCCGGGTGGCCTCGGCGCACTCGGTCGCCGACAGGTCCGCCTCCGCGTCGGTCCCCGAGTGCGCGCGCAGGGTGCCCGCGACGAGCTCCGCGGTCGGGGTGGTCAGCCCCTTCGGCATCCGTTCCGGGCCGCCGGGGGTGCGGGCCGGGGCGGCACCGGTGCCGCCGAAGAGCCGGTCGATGTCGGACTGGTCGCGGACCCGGTCCAGGTCGCGCCGGATCCGCGTCGCGCGGTGCACCTGGGCGGCGAGCGCGGCGGAGTCGAACGGTTTGACGAGGTAGTGCAGCGCGCCGCCGTGCAGGGCGGCGGCGACCGTGTCGGAGTCGTCGGCGGCGGTCACGACCAGCACGAACGGGTCGTCGGCGGCCCCGGTGCGCAGCCGCGTCAGCACCTCCAGGCCGGACATGTCGGGGAGGTAGACGTCGAGCAGCACCAGCTCCGGGCGGAGCCGGGCGGCGGCGTCGAGGGCGTCGGCGCCGTTGTGCGCGACGCCGACCACGGTGCAGCCCTCGATCCGCTCCACGTAGCCGGAGTGGACCTTCGCGACCATGAAGTCGTCGTCGACGACCAGGACCCTCACACCCGCACCCCCGTCGGCGCCACCGGCAGCACCGCCTCGAACACCGCACCGACCCGGCCCGCCGTCGCCGGCCGCACCGCGATGGTGCCACCCCGGCGCAGACACGCCTGCCGGGCCAGGGCCAGGCCGAGCCCGCGGCCGCCGATCTCGGCGGCCTTGGTCGAGTAGCCGGCCCGGAACACCTCCTCGGCCAGCTCGGAGGCGATCCCGGGGCCGGAGTCGCGGACCTCGACCCAGACCTCGTCGCCGTCGGTGTCGCCGCCGCCGGCGAGCCCGATCTCGATCCGGCGCGGGCCGTCCCGCCCGGCGGTCGCGTCGATCGCGTTGTCGATCAGGTTGCCGAGCACGGTCACGAGGTCGGCGGACAGGTCCGGGTCGTGGTCGGGGTCGGTCGGGTCGAGCCGGGACTCCGGGTCCAGGGCCAGCTCGACGCCGCGCTCGGCGGCCTGGCTGTTCTTCGCGACGAGCAGCGCGGCCGTCGCCGGGTCGCCGACGCTCGCGGTGACCTCGCGGCGCCACCCCTCCGAGGCGGCGACGATGCCGGCGACGAACCGGCGCACCTCGTCGTGCTCGCCGAGCTCGGTGAGCCCGGCGATGGTGTGCAGCCGGTTGGAGAACTCGTGGGCCTGGGCGCGCAGGGTGTCGGTGACGGTGTGCGAGGCGTCGAGCCGGTGCTGCAGGGTGGTGAGCTCGGTGCGGTCCCGCAGGGTGACCACGGCGCCCACGTCCCGGCCGTCGACGCGGACCGGGCGGCGGTTGAGCACCAGGGCCCGGGTGTCGCGCAGCACGAGCTGGTCCTCGCCGTCGGCGGCACCGGTGAGGACCTCGCGGAGCCGGTCGTCGAGGCCGAGGTCGGCGACGGCGTCGCCCTCGCGGGCGCCGGGCAGCTCCAGCAGCTCGCGGGCGACCGGGTTGAGCAGGGTGATCCGGTCGGCGGTGTCCAGCCCGACCACGCCCTCCTTGATGCCGAGCAGCATCGCCTCGCGGCGCTGCACCAGCTCGACGATCTCGTCGGGCTCCAGGCCGAGGGTCTGACGGCGGACCCGCCGGGCGAGCAGCAGCGACCCGAGGACGCCGACGCCCAGGGCCAGCCCCAGCAGCGCGCCGGTCTCCGCGCGGGCCCCGGCGAGGGACTCCCACAGCGACGGGGCGCGGATCCCGGCCGACACCAGCCCGGCGACGGCGCCGCGGTCGTCGATCACCGGCACCTGGGCGACGACGGCGCGCCCGTCGGGGTTGCCGACCCAGGCCCGGCCCTGCGGCGCGGTGCTGGCACCGGGGTCGAACCGCTGCCGGACCCGGGACGGGTCCGGTGAGGTGCGCACGACCAGGCCGGCGTCGACGATCTCGATCTCGTCGGCCCCGGACAGGTTCTCGGCGCTGCGGGCGAACGACGGAAGCAGGTCGTAGCGGCGGGTCTGCAACGCCTCGCGCACGGTCGGTACGGACGCGACGTCCTCGGCGACCGACAGCATCCGGCGGCCCTGGGTCTCGCGGAACGACTCCGAGGACTGCACGGCGGCCAGCGCCGCGACCGCGCCGAGCAGCACGACCACGACCACCAGCTGCCAGACGAGGAACTGGCGGGCCAGCGGTCCACCCGTCCCCCCGGCGCGCCGTCGCATGCGCCCAGCGTAGGACGTGCGGCGACGGCGGCGGGCACGCGAGGCGGCGGGACCACGACGCGTCGCGCGGCTCACCCTCGGTGGACCGGCCCGGCCGCGGACGCGCAGACTCACCGGCGGCGGCACGGCGACGGGCGGGTGGGCATGGCGGGGACGGTGACGCGGCCCGGCGGGGCGCCGATCGCCCGCGGCGCCCGCCGGGGTCCGGTCGTCTCGCTGGTCGTGGTGCTCGTGCTGGCCCTCGCCGCGGTCGTCGTCCCGATCGTGCTGACCGACGGGCCGCGGCCGCTGTCCGACCTGCGCATCCTGGTCCCCAACCCACCCGGCGGCGGCTACGACGTCACCGCCCGCAGCGCGGCCAAGGTGCTGTCCGACACCGGGATCGCCGGCCCGGTCGAGGTGTTCAACCTGTCCGGTGCCGGCGGGATCGCCGGGCTCGGCCGGGTCGAGGGCGAGGCGGGCAACGGCAGGCTCCTGATGAGCATGGGGCTCGGGATCGTCGGGGCGACCGCGTCCCGCGACACCCCGCTCTCGCTCGCCGGCACCACGCCGATCGCGCGGCTGACCGAGGAGTCGGAGATCGTCGTCGTGCCCGCGGACTCGCCCTACCGCGACGTCCGCGCCCTGCTCGACGCCTGGCGCGCCGCCCCCGGCGGGCTCACCGTCGGCGGCGGCTCGAGCGTCGGCGGGCCGGACCACCTCGCCACGATGCTGCTCGCCGAGGGCACCGGCATCGCGCCCGCCCGGGTCCAGTACGTGTCCTACGAGGGCGGGGGTCCGTTGCTCGCGGCGGTGCTGCGCGGCGAGGTGGGCTTCGCGGTGTCCGGGGTGAGCGAGTTCGCCGACCAGATCGGGTCCGGTGACCTGCGGGTGCTCGCGGTGACCGCGGGCGAGCGGGTACCCGGCCTCGACGTGCCGACGCTGCGCGAGTCGGGGGTGGACGTGGAGTTCAGCAACTGGCGCGGGCTGGTCGCGCCGCCCGGGCTGGCCGACGCCGACCGCGCCGCGCTGGCCGACGCCGTGTCCGCGATGCGCGACACCCCCGAGTGGCGGCAGGTGCTGGCCGCGAACGGGTGGCGCGACGCCTGGCTCCCGGGCGCGGACTTCGCCCGGTTCACCGCCGCCGAGAACGAGCGGGTGGAGCACGTCCTGGGCGAGCTGGGGCTGCGGTCACGCTGACCCGCGCACCCGGGCCGCGGTGACCGTAACGACCACAACGACCGTTGTGGCCGTTACGGAGACATCGGACGGGTGACTCCGCACACTGCAACGCGTTCGCTTCGCAACGGTGAGATCGGACGCAGATGCCTCAGACGGCTCCTCCACGAACGCAGGACCGGCCCCCGCCGGACGACCCCACGTCGCCCGTGCCGCGGCCCCGGGTCGGACCTCTCCTCGGCACGGTGGTGGCCGTGCTGGCCGCCCTGCTCCTCGTCCCGCCCGCGGTGGGCGCGATCGGCGGCGGCGGCGACGGCACCCAGCTCCGCGGGCTGCGGATGCTGGTCCCGAACGCCCCCGGCGGCGGCTACGACGTCACCGCCCGCAGCGCGGCCAAGGCCATGGAGGACGCCGGGCTGACCGGGTCGGTCGAGGTCTTCAACCTGCCCGGTGCGGGCGGCACGGTCGGGCTCGGCCGGACCGTCAACGAGGCCGGCGACGACCGGCTCGTGATGAGCATGGGCCTGGGCGTGGTCGGGAGCGTGTACTCCAACGACTCGCCGGCCACGCTCGAACAGACCACACCGATCGCGCGGCTGACCGAGGAGACCGAGATCGTCGTCGTCCCCGGTGACTCGCCCTACCGGAACGTGGGCGACCTGCTGGCCGCCTGGCGGGCGGCCCCCGGGAAGACCCCGGTCGGCGGCGGCTCCTCCCCCGGCGGCCCGGACCACCTGGCCCCGATGCTGATGGCCGAGGGCGCCGGGGTGGACCCGCGCGCGGTCAACTACGTCTCCTACGACGGCGGCGGCGAGCTGCTCGCCGCCGTCCTCGGCGGCAAGGTCGCGTTCGGGGTGTCCGGGCTCGGCGAGTTCGCCGACCAGATCGCCTCGGGCGACCTGCGGGTGCTCGCGGTGACCGCGGGCGAGCGGATCCCCGGCCTCGACGCGCCGACGCTGCGCGAGTCCGGCGTCGACGTCGAGTTCACCAACTGGCGCGGTGTCGTCGCGCCGCCGGGGCTGGACCCCGAGGGCGTCGCCGAGCTGGAGCGCGCCTACGCCGAGCTGCACACGACGCCGGAGTGGCGCGAGGTGCTGGCCCGCAACGGCTGGCAGGACGCGTACCTGCCGGGGCCGGAGTTCGGCCGGTTCCTGGCCGACGAGGACGCCCGCGTCGAGCGGGTACTGACCGGGCTGGGGCTGACGTGACGACCATCGGGGACACCGGGACCGCTCGCTCCTGGTGGAAGGAGCACTCGGAGCTGGGTGTGTCGGTGCTGCTGGCCCTCACCGGCCTGCTGGTGCTCGGCGACACCCTCGCCGAGGGCGGCGGCGGCAGCGCGTCCGACCCGCTCGGACCGCGCACCGTCGCGTTCGTGCTCGGCGCGGCGCTGCTGGTGCTGGCGGCGCTGCTGACCGTCGACGTCCTGCGCGGCGGCCGCGGCGAGGCCGAGGGCGGCGAGGACGTCGACCTCGACACCGCCGTGGACCTGCGCACGGTCGGGATGCTGGCCGGGGTGATCGTCGCGACGGCGGCGCTCATCCCGCTCGCCGGCTGGCCGATCGCCGGGACCGTCCTGTTCGCCGGCGCCACCTACGCGCTCGGCTCGCGCGCGGTGCTCCGCGACCTCGGCATCGCCGCCGCGGTCTCGCTGCTGACCTGGGTGCTGTTCGACGCCGTGCTCGGCGTCGACCTCCCGGGCGGCCCGCTGATGGGGGTGTTCGGCTGATGGGCACGTTCGACCTGCTCATGAACGGGTTCGCGCACGCGCTGACCCCGCAGAACCTGCTGTTCGCCGCGTTCGGGGTGCTGCTCGGCACCGCGATCGGCGTGCTGCCGGGCATCGGCCCGGCGATGGCGGTGGCACTGCTGCTGCCGGTGACCTACGCGTTCGACCCGACCGGTGCGTTCATCATGTTCGCCGGCATCTACTTCGGGGCGATGTTCGGCGGGTCGACGACGTCGATCCTGCTGAACACCCCCGGCGAGTCCGCCTCGGTGATGGCGGCCATCGAGGGCAACCCGATGGCGAAGTCCGGGCGCGGCGCCCAGGCGCTCGCCACCGCCGCGATCGGGCACTTCATCGGCGGCATCGTCGGCGTGACCGGGCTGGTCCTGGTCGCCCCGCTGATCGCCTCGGTGGCCGTCGACATCGGCGCCCCGGACTACTTCGCGATCATGGTCCTGGCCTTCGTCGCCGTCAGCGGCGTGCTGGGCGCCTCGCGGGTCCGCGGGTTCGCCGCGCTCGCCCTGGGCCTCACGATCGGCCTGGTCGGGCTCGACCCGATCTCCGGGCAGCCGCGGCTCACCTTCGGGGTGCCGCAGCTGGCCGACGGCATCGACGTCATCATCGTCGCGGTCGGGCTGTTCGCGATCGGCGAGGCGCTGTGGGTGGCCGCCCACCTGCGACGACACAAGCAGGAGGTCATCCCGGTCGGGCGTCCGTGGCTGGGCCGCGAGGACCTGCGGCGGACCTGGAAGCCGTGGCTGCGCGGCCCGTTCATCGGCTTCGGCTTCGGTTCGATCCCGGCCGGCGGCGCCGAGATGTCCACCTTCATGGCGTACGTGACCGAGCGGAAGCTCTCGAAGCACCCGGAGCAGTTCGGGAAGGGCGCCATCGAGGGCGTCGCCGGGCCGGAGTCCGCGGCCAGCGCGTCGTCGGCGGGGACGCTGGCGACGATGCTGACCCTCGGCCTGCCGACGACGGCGATCGCCGCCGTCATGCTCGCCGCGTTCCAGCAGTTCGGCATCCAGCCCGGCCCGCTGCTGTTCCAGAAGGAGCCGGACCTGGTCTGGACGCTCATCGCGAGCCTGTTCATCGGCCTGGTCATGCTGCTGGTGCTGAACCTGCCGCTGGCCCCGGCCTGGGCGACGCTGCTGCGGATCCCGCGGCCGTACCTCTACGCGGGCATCCTGTTCTTCGCCTGTGTCGGCGCCTACGCGGTGTCCGGCCAGCCGGTCGACCTGCTGGTGCTGCTCGCGATCGGCGGCATCGGGTTCCTGATGCGCCGGTTCGGGCTGCCGGTGCTGCCGGCGATCATCGGCGTCATCCTCGGCCCGGACGCGGAGCTGCAGCTGCGCCGCGCCCTGCAGATCGCCGACGGCGACGTCACCACGCTGGTCTCCACCCCGCTCGCGATCGTCGTGTACTCGCTGATCGCGATCCTGCTGGTCGCCCCGGTCGTGCTCCGCGCGGTCCGCGCCCAGCGGGGTGACCGGGAGTCCGAGACGGTCTGACCCGGTCGGTGCCCCGACACGCCCCGCGGCCGCACCGGCCGCGGGGCGTCGTCGTCCGCGCGGTGATCCGTGCGCCGCGCGCGTCCGGACGCACGCGCGGCACGGATCACCGCGCGCGCAGCGGATCACCCCACGGCGGGTGGGGCAGGATCGGGTCATGGGGTTCGACGCCGCCCGTGCGCTCGCCGAGACGCTGCTGGCCCACCAGCGCCCGGAGCTGTGGGAGCGCGCCCAGCGGGCGGCGATCGCGGCCCGCGCCGCCGCCGAGGACGGCGGGCACGACCGGGACCTGCTGATGACAGCCGCGGTGCTGCACCCCATCGGGCACTCGCCGGTCACCCGCCGGACCGGGGACCCGCAGCGCGACGCCGCCCGGTTCCTCGATGTCCGCGGCTACGACGCGCGGGTCGTCGAGCTCGTCGCCGGGCGCGGCCCGCTCGCCGGTGCGCTGCTCGCCTGCACCGACGCGGCCACCGTCACCCCACCGGATCCGGACGATCCGCCCGCAGGAGCGGCGCCGACGGTGTCGTAGCGCAATCCTGGGCCGGTGGCGATCACCGAGGCCCCGCGGCGGGTCCGCAACCGGGTGGGCTCCTGGCTCCTGCAGGACGCGCACCGTCCCGACCGGCAGGGCCCGCACGCCCGGCCCGAACCGGAGCACCCGCGCCACGCCTGGTGGAAGGTCATGTGCCTGACCGGCGTCGACTACTTCTCGACGCTGGGCTACCAGCCGGGGATCGCGGCGCTCGCCGCCGGCGTGCTCTCCCCCGTCGCCACCCTCGTCCTGGTGGCGGTGACGCTGCTCGGCGCGCTGCCGGTCTACCGCCGCGTCGCCCGGGAGAGCCCGCACGGCGAGGGCTCCATCGCGATGCTGGAACGGCTGCTGCCCGGGTGGCGCGGGAAGGTGTTCGTCCTGGTCCTGCTGGGGTTCGCGGCCACCGACTTCCTCATCACGATGACGCTGTCCGCGGCCGACGCGACCGCGCACCTGGTGCAGAACCCGCTGGCCCCCGCGGCCCTGCAGGGCCAGAACGTGCTGATCACGCTGCTGCTGCTCGCGCTGCTCGGTGGGGTGTTCCTCGCCGGGTTCTCCGAGGCCATCCGGATCGCGGTCGCGCTGGTCGCGGTCTACCTGGTGCTCAACGCCGTCGTCGTGGTGGACGGGCTGGTCCGGATCGTCGCGGCGCCGCACGTCGTCGCGGACTGGTCGGCGCTGCTCGTGTCCCGCTACCCGGACCCGCTGCTCATGGTGGGGGTCGCGCTGATCGTGTTCCCCAAGCTGGCGCTGGGCCTGTCCGGGTTCGAGACCGGGGTGTCGGTGATGCCGCTGGTGCGCGGCCGCGACGGTGACACCGAGGACCGCCCGGAGGGCCGGATCGCGGGCACCCGGCGGCTGCTCACCGTCGCCGCGCTGGTCATGAGCACCTTCCTGGTGACCTCCAGCGTCGTGACCGTGCTGCTGATCCCCGAGCCGGAGTTCGCCCCCGGCGGGCAGGCGAACGGGCGGGCGCTGGCGTTCCTGGCCCACCGCGACCTGGGGAACGTCTTCGGCACCGTCTACGACCTGTCCACGATCGCGATCCTGTGGTTCGCCGGGGCCTCGGCGATGGCGGGCCTGCTCAACCTGGTGCCGCGGTTCCTGCCCCGCTACGGGATGGCGCCGTCCTGGGCGCGGGCGGCGCGGCCGCTCGTCCTGGTCGTGATGGTCGTCGCGTTCGCCGTCACGTGGCTGTTCGACGCCGACGTCGACGCCCAGGGCGGGGCCTACGCCACCGGCGTGCTGGTGCTGATGACCTCCGCGGCGGTCGCCGTCGCGCTGTCGGTGCGGCGCACCGGGAGCCGCCCGGTCGTCGTCGCGTTCGCGCTGATCGCGCTCGTGTTCGTCTACACGACGGTGGCGAACGTCGTCGAGCGGCCGGAGGGCGTGAAGATCGCCGCCTGCTTCATCGCCGGGATCCTGGTGGTGTCGCTGCTGTCGCGCACCCTGCGCGCGTTCGAGCTGCGCATCACCGACGTCACCCTCGACGACACCGCCCGCGGGTTCCTCGACGAGTGCTCCGGCTCCGGCAGGCCGCTGCGCCTGGTCGCGCACGAGCCCCGCCCCGGCGAGCGGGACAGCGTCGCCCGCGACGAGGAGTACCGGGAGAAGCTGGCCGAGGAGACCGAGGACCACCACATCCCCGACCCCGGCCGCGTGGTGCTGGTCGAGGTCACCGTCACCGACCCGTCGGAGTTCGAGTCGGGCATCGCCGTGCGCGGGGAGCGTCGCGGCCCGTACCGGGTGCTGACGACGTCGGCGCCGTCGGTCCCGAACGCGATCGCCGCGCTGCTGCTGCACCTGCGCGACGTCGGCGACCGCGCCCCGCACATCTACTTCGACTGGACCGAGGGCAACCCGGTGCGCCACTTCGGCCGGTACCTGTTCACCGGCGTCGGCGAGGTCGCCCCGATCACCCGGGAGATCCTGCGGGAGGCCGAGCCCGACGTGGCCCGGCGCCCCGTGGTGCACGTCGGCTAGGGCGGCCCGTAGTGGCCGGCGTGGGTCTCGCGGACGACGTTCTTGCGGATCTTCCCGGTCGAGGTGCGCGGCAGCTCGTCGGCGACGATCACCGCCTTCGGGACCTTGTAGGGGTCGAGGTGCGCGCGCAGCGCGACCAGCAGCGCCTCCGGGTCGACCGTCGCGCCGGGCCGGGGCACGACCACCGCGGTGATCGCCTCGCTCCACCGCTCGTGCGGCAGCCCGACCACGACCGCCTCCGCGACGTCCGGTGCGGCCGCGTAGACGGCGCGCTCGACCTCCAGTGAGGCCACGTTCTCGCCTCCCGTCTTGATCACGTCCTTGACCCGGTCGGCGAACCACAGCACGCCGTCCTCGCCGAGCCGGCCGACGTCGCCGGAGTGGAACCAGCCGTGCCGGAACGCCTCGTCGGTCGCGGCGCGGTCGTCGAGGTAGCCGTTCATGGTGGACGGGCCGCGGTAGACGATCTCGCCCTCCTCCCCCGGGCCGAGCAGGGTCCCGCCGGAGTCCATGACCGCGACCCGGACCCCGGTGATCGGGGTGCCGACCGCACCGATGTGGGTCAGCTGGTGCTCGGGACGGAACAGGGTGGTGCACGGGCTCATCTCGGTCTGCCCGAACAGCAGCGCGAAGTCGCAGCCGAAGCCGTCCAGGCAGGCCCGGATCAGCGGCTCGGGCATCGGCGCCATCGCGTACACCGCGCGCCGCAGCGACGACAGGTCCCGCCCGGCGAACGACGGGTGCTCCAGCGCCGCCCGGTACATCATCGGCAGTCCGAACACCTGGGTGATCCGCTCGCGCTCGACGGTGTCGAGGAACGCGGCGGGCTCGAACCCCCGGGAGAGGTGGATCGTCGCCCCGACCAGCACCGCCGGGGTGCAGAACGCGTTGAGCTGCGCGGTGTGGAACATCGGCATCATCGCCAGGAAGCTGTCCGCCGCCGACCAGCCCGAGTCCAGCGCCGCGGAGAACGACTCCAGGGTGACCGCCAGGTGCGAGGTGACGACGCCCTTGGGGAACGACGTCGTCCCCGAGGTGTACAGGTAGGACAGCGGGTCCCGGTCCTCGACCAGCACCTCGACCGGCCCGGCGCCGTCCCCTCCCCCGGCCTCGACGTCGGCCAGCGGGACCCCGGCCCCGGCCGGCCCGCCGGTGCCGGGCGCGACGAACACCTCGGTCACCGCGGGCACCTGCTCCCAGGCCGGCGCGAGCGCCGCGACCAGCTGCGTCTCGACGACGATCCCGCGGGCCCGGGAGTGGCCCAGGACGTAGGCGACCTCGTCCGGGCGCCAGCCCAGGTTCACCGGCACGCAGACCAGGCCGAGGCGGGCGCAGGCGTAGTAGACGGCGAGGAACTCGGCGCTGTTGCCCGAGGCCAGCGCGAGCGCGTCGCCGCGGGTCCAGCCGCGCGCGGCGAGCCCGCGGGCCAGCCGGTCCACCCAGGCGTCCAGCTCGGCGTAGGTCCAGGACCGCTCCCCGTCGACGACGGCGGTCCGCCCCGGCCGGGCGGCGGCGCTGCGGCCGAGCGCGTCGGCGACGTTGACCCGCCCGATCAGGTTCCGGCCGAGCTCGCCGGCACCCATCAGTACGACCTCGGCAGCCCGAGCCCGTGCTGGGCGACGTGGTTGAGGATCATCTCGCGGTTGACCGGCGCGACCTGCATGAGCCGGGCCATCCCCCAGTACGGGATCAGCCCGTACTCGCTGGCCAGACCGTTGCCGCCGTGGGTCTGCATGGCCGCCTCGACGGCGTGCGTCGCCGCCTCGGCCGCCGCGTACTTGGCCATGTTGGACTCCTCGCCCGCGGGCATCCCGCGGTCGTGCAGCCACGCGGCCTTGCGGGTCATCAGCGCCGCGAGCTCGGTCTCGATCCGGGCCCGCGCCAGCGGGTGCGAGACGCCCTGGTGGGCACCGATCGGGGTGTCCCAGACCTGCCGGGTGCGGGCGTAGTCGGCCGCCTTGGCCAGAGCGAACCGGGCGATGCCGACGCCGAGCGCGGCGCCGGTGATCCGCTCGGGGTTGAGCCCGCGGAAGACCTGGCGGAACCCGTCGCCCTCGGCGCCGACCAGGTTGCCCGCCGGGACGCGGACGTCGTCGAAGTGCAGGACGTGCTGCTTGTCCGGGGCGATGAGGTCCACCGGCAGCGGGGTGCGGGTCAGCCCGGGCGAGTCGACCGGCACGACGAACAGGCTCAGGCGCGCCTTCCCGTCCGGCGCCCTCCCGGTCCGCGCGACGACCAGCACGGCCTCGGCGTCGTCGGTGCCGGAGATGTAGTGCTTGGTGCCGGTGAGCACCCAGTCGTCGCCGTCGCGGTCGGCGCGGGTCGCCATCCGGTGGGTGTTGGACCCCGCCTCCGGCTCGGTGATCGCGAAGACCACCTTGGTCGAGCCGTCGGCGAGCCCGGGCAGCCAGCGACGGCGCAGCTCCTCCGAGCCGAACTCCCCGATCACCTCGGCCGAGATCGCCGCGGACACCAGCACCAGCAGCAGCGGGGCGCCCTGCGCCGCGGCCTCCTCGCAGACGATGGACAACTCCACGAGCCCGCCGCCACCGCCCCCGTGCTCCTCGGCGACGTTGACGCCCAGGAACCCGGCCTGCCCCATGGCCTTCCACAGCTCGTGGGTGTGCCTGCCCTCCCGGGCGCACCGCAGGTAGTACTCGCTGCCGTAGGAGGCCGCGATGGCGGCGACGGCCGCCCGCAGGTCGCGTTCCTCGTCGGTCTCGGTGAAGTCCACGCCGACTCCCTAGTGATCCGTTGTTCACTTGTGGCGGACCGTACCGCGCGGATGCGATGCTGGAAAGATGCCGACGCGAACCAGCTCCGGAACCGCGGGACCCCCGCGGCGGCGCGACCCGGAACGCGGGGAGCGGATCCTCGAGGCGGCGGCCCGGCTCGCGGCCGGGCGCGGCTTCCACACCGTCGGGATGGCCGAGATCGGCGCCGAGGCCGGCATCGTCGGGTCCGGGATCTACCGGCACTTCGCCTCCAAGGAGGCGGTCCTGCTCGCCCTGCTCGACCGCGGCATGGCCCGGCTGGAGGCCTCCGCGGCGGCGGCGCTGGCCGCGGGCACGCCCGAGCGCGAGACGCTGACCGTCCTGGTGGCCGACCACATCCGGCTGGTGACCGAGAACCGCACCGAGTTCGCCGTCTACTACGGCGAGGTCCACACCCTGCCCGCCGAGGCCCGCCGCGACCTGCGGCGCCGTCAGCGCCACCACGTCGAGGACTGGGTGCACGTGCTCGCCCCGCTGCGTCCGGACCTGTCCGACGGCGAGCTGCGCGTGCTGGTGCACGCCTGCGTCGGCGCGATCCAGTCGACACTGTTCTTCCGCAGCGGCCTGGACCAGCACCGGCTCGTGGGGTTGCTCGGCGGGCTGGCGCACGGTCTGCTCGGCGTCGACCCGGTCCACCGGTGAGGACCCGTGGTGATCTCCCCGGCATCCGGTTGACAACAACCCGCTCCCCGGGTTCGGTGGAAGCGTGACCGGCTTCCTGCTGACCCGACGCCGTCACGTCGACAACCTCGTCGTCGTGAGCCAGGCCTGTCGCTGATCGCGTCACCGCAGGTCCGTTTCCTCCCTCTGCCCTCCCTTTCCGGCGCCGTCGTGTGCCCGTCTGCCGTGCCCGGCACACCCCTGAGGAGTCTCCCGTGTCCGATGCTCTCGCCACCACGCCCAACACCCGGATCCAGGAGCCGCTGAAGTTCGCGTACTGGGTCCCGAACGTCTCCGGCGGGCTGGTCACCAGCACCATCGAACAGCGCACCGACTGGGGCTTCGAGTACAACAGGAAGCTGGCGCAGACCGCCGAGAACAACGGCTTCGAGTACGCGCTGTCCCAGATCCGCTACATGGCCAGCTACGGCGCCGACCACCAGCACGAGGCCACCGCGTTCTCCCTCGCGCTGGGCCTGGCCACCGAGCGGCTCAAGGTGATCGCCGCCGTCCACCCGGGCCTGTGGGAGCCCTCGGTGCTGGCCAAGTGGGTCGCCACCGCCGACCACCTGACGAACGGCCGGCTCGCGGTCAACATCGTCTCCGGCTGGCTGAAGGCCGAGTTCACCGCGATGGGCCAGCCGTGGCTCGAGCACGACGAGCGCTACCGCCGCAGCAACGAGTTCATCCGGGTGCTGCGCGAGATCTGGACCTCCGACGGCGGCGCCGAGTTCGCCGGCGACTTCTACCGGATCCGCGACTTCGACCTCAAGCCCCGCCCGGTCGAGGTCCCCGGCCGTCCGCACCCGGAGATCTTCCAGGGCGGCAACTCCACCGCGGCCCGCTACAACGGCGGCACCGTGTCGGACTGGTACTTCTCCAACGGCAAGGACTACGACGGCTTCTCCGAGCAGGTCGAGGAGGTCCTCGGCCACGCGAAGACCGCCGAGCGGCTGCAGCCCGTCCGGTTCGGCCTCAACGGCTTCATGATCGCCCGGGACGGCGAGAAGGAGGCCAGGGACACCCTGCGCGAGATCATCGAGAAGGCCAACCGGCCCGCCGTCGAGGGCTTCCGCGACGCCGTCCAGCAGGCCGGCAACTCCACCGGCGACAAGCGCGGCATGTGGGCGGACTCGTCGTTCGAGGACCTCGTCCAGTACAACGACGGCTTCAAGACCCAGCTGATCGGCACCCCGGAGCAGATCGCCGACCGCGCGATCGAGTACAAGCGGCGCGGCGCGAACCTGCTGCTGCTCGGCTTCCTGCACTTCCAGGAGGAGGTCGAGTACTTCGGCGCGAAGGTGCTGCCGATCATCCGCGAGAAGGAGGCCGAGCTGGCCGCCCGCGAGCCGCAGCTCACCACCGTCTGAGCGACACCGTCCGCACGGGCCCGGCGACCGTCGTCGCCGGGCCCGTCCGCGTTCCCGGGCCCCGTCCTGACCGGACATCCCGCGCCGCGTCCCATTCCCGGGAACGTCTCGTTGACTTCCACCGTGATCTCCCCGAACACTGGGGTCGTGCTGTTCACCGAGCTCACCCGTCGACGCCACGTCGACCTCTCGCGTGTGACCTCGTCGCTCTGTCGCTGACCGGCATCCCCGCGGAGCAGGCTCCCTGACCTGCGCCGCGGCCGGCGACCCCGGTCGCCGGTGACCGCCCCGACAGTTCCCTCCCGTCCGGGCCCACCGTTCCTCCGCCGATCCGGTGCGCATTCCCGCGCGTATCCGCCGCATCGTGCGCCGCCGCGCCCGGACACCTTTCTCCGACGACGAGGAGACACACCGTGACCACGACCGAGAACCGTTCCGAGCCCACCACCGTCGAGTCGCTCGACTGGTCCACCACGCCCACCGACGCCCCGGGCTGGCTGGCCCGGGCCCGCGACGTCCGCCGTGTCCTGGAGCGTGACGCCGCGGCCCGCGACCGGGCGGGCGCCACCCCGCACGACGAGGTCGCCCTGCTCAAGGACTCCGGCCTGGTCACCATCCTGGGGCCGGTCGAGCACGGGGGCGGCGGACAGGAGTGGCCGCTGGCCTACCGGGTGATCCGCGAGGTCGCGGCGGGCGACGGCTCCATCGGCCAGCTGCTCGGCTACCACCTGCTCTGGTTCTGGGCCGCCCGGCTGGTCGGGACGCCCGAGCAGATCGCGGCGGTCGAGGCCGACGCCACCCGCAACCGCTGGTTCTTCGGGGGCGCGGTCAACCCGCGCGACGCCGAGCTGACCATCCGCGACGAGGGCGACGAGCTCGTCTACTCCGGCCGCAAGTCCTTCTCCACCGGCAGCAGGGTCTCCGACGTCACCGTGCTGGAGGGGGTGATCGAGCGGACCGACACCCACGTCTTCGCCATCGTGCCGAGCCACCAGGAGGGCATCGTCTTCGGCGACGACTGGGACAACATCGGCCAGCGTCTCACCGAGTCCGGCAGCGTCACGATCACCGACGTCCGGGTGCCGTGGGCGGCGGCCGCCGGGTTCACCGACAGGGTGTTCACGCCGCGGGTCTACAACACGCTCAACGTGCCGATCATCCAGCTCGTCTTCGTGGAGTTCTACCTCGGGATCGCCCGCGGGGCGCTCGAGACCGCGGCGCGCTTCACCCGCGAGCGGACCCGGCCGTGGCTGCACGGCGGCCACGAGCGCGCCGTCGACGAGCCCTACCAGCTCGACCTCTACGGCGACCTGCACGCGAAGCTGTGGGCGGTGGAGGCGCTGGCCGACGCCGTCGCGCAGGAGCAGCAGGTGATCCACCGTGACGCCGACGGCGTCACCGCCGAGCAGCGCGGCCGGCACGAGGTGCGGGTCGCCGCGGTGAAGGCGCGTGCCACCGACGTCGCGCTGGAGATCACCTCGGGGGTCTTCGAGGGCCTCGGGGCCCGCGCGACGACCACGGAGCTGGGCTTCGACCGGTTCTGGCGCAACGTCCGCACGCACACCCTCCACGACCCGGTCGCCTACAAGCGGCGCGAGGTCGGGGCGTGGGTGCTGCGCGACGAGCTGCCCGAGCCGACCTGGTACTCCTGACCCGCCTGCGGACCCCGGTCCCGCAGACGACACCGCCCGCCCCGGTCGCGCCGGGGCGGGCGGTGTCGTCGCCGCGGTGTCGTCGCGGCGGGCCGCTCAGCCGACGGTCGTGCGGTCGCCCTCACCCGCGGGGCTGCGGTCGGTGCGGACCCGCGGGAGGAACCGGCCGGTCCGGGCGCGGTACTCGTCGTACTCGGCGCCCAGCGCGCTGCCCAGGCCGGGCTCGTAGACCGCACGGGCCTGGATCTGCACCGCGACCAGGATCAGCACCCCGGCGAGCACGCCGAGCAGGGTCGGGGCCATGAACAGCATCCCGGCGCACCCGACGATCAGGCCGGTCAGGGCGGGGTTGCGCACGCGGCGGTAGATCCCGCCGGTGGCGAGCACCGGGCGTCGTGCGGCGTCCGGGTCACCGGCCGCGGCCGCTCCGGCCTCGGTGGCCGAGCGGCGCCACACCGTACCGAGCTGCAGCATCGCGACCGCGACGACGGCGAAACCGAGCAGCAGCAGCCCCGCCCCGACGACGGCGACCGCCGGCCGGGCCAGCACCGAGATCGGCTGCAGCACGTCGAGGGCGACCAGCAGCGGCGCTCCGAACCCGAGCACCGCGGCCAGCACGAACAGCGTGCGGGCCCACCAGGCCGGGCTGCCCGGGGTCCGGGCGACGTCGAGCCTGCGCTCCCCGCGGGCGCGGTGCGCACGACCGCGGAACCACAGCCCGGCGCCGACGGCGAGGGCCCCCAGCACCAGCGCGGCCCAGCCGAGCCCGTGGTGCCCGGCGACGTCGACCACGCGGCCCCAGGCGTCCTCACCCCACACCTGCGGGACGGCCTCGTAGAGCAGCCAGGCGCCGAAGACGAAGAACATCACCGCGGCGCCGATCGAGATGGCCCGCTCCGGGAGCCGCTTGCCGAGCTGACGCCCGACGACGATGGCCAGCCCGTCCGCGGCGACCATGCCGACCGTGGACCCGGCCCAGATGCCGACCGACCCGGCGAGCGTCCCGTGCTGGGCGGCCAGGGTGATCGTCGCGAGCATCGTCTTGTCACCGAGCTCGGCGAGGAAGAACGCGACCGACGCGGCGACGACGGCGGACCCGCCGGCCCGCTTGGCCTTCGCCTCCTCGTCCTCGGAGAGGCTGTCGCCGCGCAGTGTCCAGGCACCGAACGCCAGGAACGCGACCGCGGCGACCAGCGCGATCCAGCCGGTCGGGATCGACGCGCCCAGGCCGTAGCCGACGGCGACCGACACGAGGTGGGTCACCGAGGTGGCGATCGTGATCCCGATCAGGACCGGGACCGCGTTGAAGCGCGTCGCGAACGTGAGGGCCATGAGCTGCGACTTGTCGCCCAGCTCGGCCACGAAGATGACGCCGAAGCTGATCGCGAACGCGATCAGGAATCCGTCCATGTCCATCCCTCGATCTCGACCGGACCGAGGTTGGGGTGCCCTCGACCCGGTGTATCCGGATCGAAGGTCTCGCTCGCCTGGTGGTGGTCAGGCCGCTGCACCCGGGTCGGCCGTCGGAGTACGAGGCGGACCAGTATGTCGAGCGCAGCGTTGGGAGCTACTCCCCTTCGCGTACGCCGGAGACGGTACCTCATCGATCCAGAGCGTCTCGACACCTGATGCGTATCCGGCGCTGTGATCGCCCTCTCAGCGCCGACCCCCTCCGATGGCTTAGCGTCGCGAACGAGTCGTGTCACCGGTGACCGAGGAGGACCCCCATGCCCGAGGCCGTCGTCTGTGCCGCCGTCCGCACACCGATCGGGAAGCGGAAGGGGTCCCTGGCCGAGGTCCACCCGGTCGACCTGTCCGCCGCCGTGCTGAGCGCCCTGGCCGAGCGGACCGGGATCGACCCCGCCGTCGTCGACGACGTCGTGTGGGGCTGTGTGAACCAGGTCGGCGACCAGGCCGCGCAGATCGGCCGCTACGCGCTGCTCGCCGCGGGCTGGCCGGAGACGGTGCCCGGGGTGACGGTGAACCGCGCGTGCGGGTCGAGCCAGTCCTCGTTCGACTTCGCGGCCGGGATGGTGCTCGCCGGGCAGTACGACGTCGTCGTCGCCGGTGGGGTGGAGTCGATGACCCGGGTGCCGCTGGGCGCGGGCCGCGACCTGGGACGTCCCTACGGGCCGCTGGTGCGCGAGCGCTACCGCGCCGACCTGGAGTCCGGGGAGTTCCCGAACGGGGACTTCAACCAGGGCGTCGGCGCCGAGCGGATCGCCCGGGACTGGGGACTGTCGCGGACCCGGCTCGACGAGTACGCGGCACGCAGCCACGAGCTCGCCGCCGCCGCGATCGACGCCGGCGTGTTCGACGACCAGCTCGTCGACGTGCCCGGAGCGCCCGGGTTCACCGCCGACGAGGGCCTGCGCCGTGGCACCACCGCCGACACCCTGGCCGCGCTGAAGCCGTCGTTCTCCGCGGACGGGGTGATCCACGCCGGGAACAGCTCGCAGATCTCCGACGGCGCGTCGGCGGTGCTCGTGACCACGCCGGAGCGGGCCCGCGAGCTCGGCCTGACCCCGATCGTGCGCTACCACTCCGGGGCCGTGTCCGGCGCGGACCCGCTGCGGATGCTGACCGGGCCCGTACCGGCGACGCAGAAGGTGCTGAAGCGCTCCGGGCTCTCGATCGGCGACATCGGCGCGTTCGAGGTGAACGAGGCGTTCGCGCCGGTCCCGCTGGCCTGGCAGGCCGAGCTGGGCGCCGACGACGCCGTGCTGAACCCGCTCGGCGGGGCGATCGCCGTCGGGCACCCGCTGGGCGCGTCGGGGACCGTGCTGCTGACCCGGCTGGTGCACCACATGCGCGACCGCGGGATCCGCTACGGGCTGCAGACCATGTGCGAGGGCGGCGGCACCGCCAACGCCACGATCGTGGAGCTGGTCGCCTGACCTGCTAGGTTCCGCCCGTGCTGTGGGCGGGGATCATCGCGCTGCTGGCCGGGGCCGCCTGCATCTGGGTCGCGGTCCGCACCCAGCGCCGGGTGCACGCGATGATGGCGGCCGAGACACTGTCGGTGCCCGAGCTGCTCGACCTCGCGGGCGTCGCGGCGGAGCTCGCCGGGCGGCCGGGCACGTTCCGGAAGGTCTGCGAGGTCGTCGGGCAGACCGCGCCCGCCCCGGTCGGGGTGCTGCGCTCGGACCTCGCGGGCGTCGACTGCGTGTGGCACATGCAGCGGGTCGAGCGCCGGTTCGAGCGCCGTGAGCGCGACGACGAGGGCCGCACCCGGACGCAGACCCACACCGAGACCGTGTCCGAGCGGACGTCCCCGCACGGCTGGGCGCTGCTGCGCGACGGGCACACCATCGGCGTCGACCCGGGCGGGCGGCACCCGGACCCGGTGGAACGGGTGCTGGACCGGTTCGACCCGGCCGACGACCGGGGCCGGGGCGGGGACCGGACCGTCGGCTACCGCAACCAGGAGTGGGTGCTGCGCCCCGGCGTCGCGATGTACGTCCTCGGCGAGGTCGACGACCGCGACGGGCCACTGGTGATCCGGCCGCCGCAGGACGCCGGCGGGACCTTCGTGCTGTCCACCCGCACCGAGGCCGAGCTGACCGCCTCCGACCGGCGCGCGCAGCGGCTGTGGGCCCGCGGCGGGGCCGCCCTCGCGGTGCTGGGACTGGTGCTGACGGTGGTCGGCGCGATCTCCTGACCTGCCCGGACCGCCGGCGAGGACCCGCGTGCCGGGCACTCTCACCCGATGCCCGAGCGATTCCCAGCGCGGTCACAGGGTCGTCTCAGGGTCACGGCGCACAGTTGCCCCATGACCGAGAACGGGCCGGGAACGGGCGAGTCGTCCGACGGACGGACCTCCACCGTAGGCGGCGCCACCGACCCCGTCCGGCCCGCACGGCGTCACGAGGGGGCGGTCCCCGCCCACCCGGCCGGCGACGACGGCACCCACGCACAGGAGGCGACCACCGTGACCGACACCGACCACCGTCAGCAGGGCGGCAGCCAGGGGGGCGACCCGGGCGGCGGCCACGGGACCCAGACGCCCCCGCCGTGGGCGACGACGAGCAACCCCACGATCCCGGCCTACGGCGCGGGGAGCCCGCCCACCTCGGTGTACCCGCCGTTCCCGCAGCAGGGTCCGGCACCGAGGCCGCCGCGCCGGTTCGGTGCGGGACTGGCCGCCGTCGCGCTGACGGCCGCCCTCGTCGGCGGTGCGGCCGGTGTCGGCGGTGCCTACCTGGTGCTCGACGGTTCCTCCACCCCGGCCACGCTGACCAGCGCCGCCGCCCCCGGTACCCCGGCCACCCCCGCCGACGGCTCGATCGCCGGTGCCGCGGCCGCGATCACCCCGAGCACGGTGGACATCCAGGTCCGCACCGCGCAGAGCGTCGCCGAGGGGTCCGGGGTCATCCTGACCTCCGACGGCCAGATCCTCACCAACAACCACGTGGTCGCCAACGCCACCGACGGCGGCCGGATCACCGTGTCCACCGCCGACGGGAGGCAGTACACCGCGACCGTCGTCGGCACCTCACCCAGCTACGACCTCGCCGTCATCAAGCTCCAGGGCGCCACGGACCTCAAGCCCGCCACCCTCGGGGAGTCCTCGAGCGTGCAGGTCGGCGAGCAGGTCGTCGCGAACGGCTCGCCGCAGGGCCTGTCCGGCACCGTCACCGCGGGCATCGTCTCGGCGTTGAACCGGACCGTCACCGCGGGTGGCGACGGCCAGGCCCCGGTCGTCTACAACGGCCTGCAGACCGACGCCCCCATCAACCAGGGCAACTCCGGCGGCCCGCTGGTCAACCTGGCCGGGCAGGTCGTCGGCATCAACTCCGCGATCGCCACGGCCGGGCAGAGTTCCGGCTCGATCGGGCTGGGCTTCGCGATCCCGGTCGACACCGCCAAGCGGGTCGCCCAGGAGCTGATGGACTCCGGCGTCGCGACCAAGCCGCAGCTCGGCGTGCAGGGCTCGGTGTCGGCCTCCGGCAGCGCCCCGAGCGGGACCGCGGGCGCCCAGATCACGACGGTGGAGCCGAACTCGCCGGCGGCCGCCGCGGGCATCACGGCGGGCGACGTCGTCACCAAGGTCAACGAGTACCCGGTGTCGAGCTTCGCGGACCTGATCGCCCGGGTCGGCAACTTCACCCCCGGCCAGCAGGTCACGCTGACCGTCGGCAGCGGGTCCGGTGCCCGCGAGGTGCCGGTGACGCTCGGCAGCGTGCGCGACACCGCCGCCGCGACCGCCCAGAACGGGGCACGCACCGTGCCCGAGGGCGGCTCCACCGGCGAGCTGCCGTTCGGCATCAACCCCTTCGGCGGCGGCAACTGACCTGATCCCCCCGGGGCGACGCCACGCCCCGGGCACCCGCCCCGGCCGGGCGCGACATCCCCCCTCCCGTCGCGCCCGGCCGGTTCCGTGTGCGCCGCTGGACGGGCGTGCCGTACGCGTGCCGGGACGGCGGCCGCCGGGGCTCAGCCGGTGGGGTGCCGGGCCCGTAGCCGGGTCCGCACCCGCCCGGCCAGCGCGGTGACCGCCGCGACGACGGCCACCAGCCCGACCGCGAGCAGCGCGGCCACCAGCGGGGAGTCGGTGAGGTTGCCGGTCAGCACCCCGAGCACGCCGTAGAGCAGCGTCCACAGCACCGCCCCGGCCGCGACCGCGGGCACCAGCTTCGCCCAGGCCATCCCGGAGACCGCGGCGGCGATCAGGGTCGGCACCCGCCCCGCAGGGGCGACCCGTCCGACCAGCACGACCAGCCAGCCGCGCTCGGCGAACGCGCCGCGCATCCGTTCGATCCGGGCCGCGGTGCGCTCACCGCCGAGCCGCCCGCCGGCGACGGCGGCGCGGACCGGGTCACCGGCCAGGCGGGCGACGGCGAAGGTGATGACGTCACCGAGCAGGGCCGCGGCGAAGGACAGCAGCAGCACCACCGGCAGCGACAGGGCGGAGCTGGTCATCGCCGTCGCGGCGGCGGCGCCGACGATCGCACCGGTCGGCACGACCGGCACCACCGACCCGAGCAGCACTCCCCCGGCGACGACGAGGTAGGCGATCCGCCCGGCGTCCGGGCTGAGTTCGGCGTCCAGCCACTCCTGGGCGGACGCGGCCAGCAGGTGCGGCGCGCTCACGCCGGCGTTCCGACGGCGGCGCCGGGCGGGAGCACGAGGGTGCGGGTGGGCAGCCCGGCCGCGGCGACGGCGTCGGCGAAGTCGTGCGGCGGGCGTACGAGCAGCTCCCGCATCCGGGACCCGGTCCGCCCCGGGACCGAGCACAGCCCGGCCACGGCGAGGGTCCCCCAGTGCACCGGCAGCGCGACGGCCGGTGCGAGCCGACGGACGGCCTCGGCGGCACCGGCCGGGTCGAGGTGGCCGGGGCCGAGGTTCGGGCCCCACCCCCACACCGGCAGCGCGGCGAGGTCGATCGGGCCCTGGGCGGCGACGTCGTCGAGCCCGGGGAACAGGCCGGTGTCACCGGCGACGTAGACGCGCAGCCCGTCGCCCTCCAGCAGGTGTCCCATCGCGTCGGCCTGCGGGCCGTGGGTGAACCGGGGCCCCCACCGGTGCCCGGAGTGGTCGGCCGGGGTGCCGGTGACGCGCAGCCCGTCGAAGACACGGGTCTGCCCCACGGCGAGCTCGGACACCCGGGCGACACCACGACGGCGGAGCCAGTCGCCGGCGCCCGCGGGGACCACGACCTCCACCGCGCGGGGCAGCCGGCGCAACGAGGCGAGGTGCAGGTGGTCGGCGTGCAGGTGGGAGATCAGGACCAGGTCGGCCCCGGCGGGCCCCGCCGGGTCCACGG
Source organism: Pseudonocardia sp. DR1-2 (assembly GCF_023717215.1). Classification (NCBI taxonomy): domain Bacteria; kingdom Bacillati; phylum Actinomycetota; class Actinomycetes; order Pseudonocardiales; family Pseudonocardiaceae; genus Pseudonocardia; species Pseudonocardia sp. DR1-2. The sequence goes on from NZ_JAMQOF010000006.1 coordinate 39,707, forward strand.
CCGGCGCGGCACGGCGCAGCGGCCCGACCGACCGCCCCAGCACCGGGTCGGTCAGGACGGTGCGCCCGCCGATCCGCAGCCGCAGGGTGCTGTGGCCGAGGAAGGTCGTCTCCGGCAGGTCCACACCGTCGAGTATCCCCTCAGGCGTTGCCGAGGACCCGGTCGACGGCGATCTGCAGCACCACCCGCGCGGGGTTCTCCCGGGGCTGCTTGTACTCGGCGGCGTAGCGGCGCTCGGCGTCGGCGACGACGTCGGGCTCGTCCCGCACGACGGCGCGGCCCTCCAGCGTGGACCAGGTGCGCCCGTCGACGACGGTGACGCTGACCCGCGCCCCGTCCGGCCCGGCCGCGGCGACGTTGCGCGCCTTCTGCGACCCGCCGCTGCAGATCACCCGGGCGGTGCGCCCGGCCACGTCGACGGTCACCCCCACCGGAACCGCGTGCGGGGTGCCGTCGCGGCGCGGGGTCACCAGGACGCACGGGCGGCGCTGGGACCAGAGCTCGACGAACGCGTCGGAGACACCGTCGTCGAGGGACCGGCGGCGGCGCCGGGGCGGTTCGGGGGTGGTCGTCACGGTCGCCATCCTGGACGTCGCGCCGGGCCCCGCGCGCCCCGGCACGCCGAGGCACCGGTCACTCCGGGCGACGCCACCCGCCCCGGTGATCCCCGTACGGGCGACTTCCCTGGCCCTGTCGACGGGGGTGTCGCTTCACTCTCCGCCATCGGACCGGGCGTCCCGTTCGCCCCACCGGTCACCAGGATCACGTTCGTCACAGGGAGTGGATCATGACCGCACGTTCGCTCGTCCGCCGCACCGGCGCCGTCGCCGCGTCCCTCACCCTCGCCGCGCTCGCCGGGGTCCCGCTGGCCGGAGCGGCGTCGGCCGCGGAACCGGCCGTCACCCCGGTGGCGGGCGCCGTCACGGCACCGGCCGCCGTCACCACCGCGGGCCCGGTCGTGACGGCCCCGGCCCAGGAGGACACCGAGGAGCCGCCCGCCGAGGAGCCCGCGGACGACGCGACGCCGGCCGACGAGGACCCCGAGGCCACCGCCCCGGACGCGACCGGTCCCGAGGAGACCGCGCCCGAGGAGACCGCCGCGACCCCGGAGGCGACCACTCCCGCGGCCGGGGCCCCCGCCGCCGGGCGCGGCAGCGACCTGGACTGCGTCGATCTCTCCCGGTCCCAGGCCCAGGCCGTGCTCGCCGCCGACCCGTCGGACCCGAACAACCTGGACCGCGACGACGACGGCCGGGCCTGCGAGGGCTCGGACCTCGTCGCGGCCGCCGGTACCGGGCAGGTCCGCGCGGTCCCGGGTGGTGGGGTCGAGGCCGGTGACGGCTCCGGCGGCGCCGGCGTCGACCCGACGGTGTTCCTGCTGGTCGGGACGGGCGCGGTCCTCGCCACCGGGGCGGGCGTCGTCGTGTGGAGCGGGCGTCGCACCGGCCGCGCCGCGCTCCCCCTGACCACCCGCCACTCGTGACCCCCGCCCCCGCTCCCACGGCCCCGTGGGGACACCGCACGCGCGCCGCTCCGGAGAACGCGCTCCCGATCGGGAACGCGTCCTCCGACCCCGCGCGCGTCCGAGGTCCGCGGGGGCCGCTCGGGCCCCGTGCCGTGCGACGGGTGTGGTGGGGGGTGCTCGTCGTGCTGGCACTGGCCGTCCCGCTCGGGGCGCCGCCGGTGGCGGTCGGCGGGGCGGTGCCGCCGCTGCCCACCACCACGCTCCGTCCGGCGGCGGCCCCGCTGCCGGACTCGGAGCCGGTACGGGTGCGGGCGCCCTCGATCGGGCTCGACAGCGGGCTCGTCCCGCTCGGCCTGACCGGCCGCGGAACCCTCGAGGTGCCGCCCGACGGCGCCGACACCGGCTGGTATACCGGCGCCCCCGCCCCGGGCGCCCGGGGACCGGCGGTGCTCGCGGCGCACGTCGACTGGGACCACGAGCCGGGCCCGTTCCACCGGCTGCACGCACTGGCCCCCGGTGACCTGGTGTCGGTCGACCGCGCCGACGGCACCACCGCGACCTTCGAGGTCCAGGCGGTGCGTCGCTACGCCAAGGACCGCTTCCCCACCGCGGCCGTCTACGGCGACCTGCCCGGTGCGGGCCTGCGGTTGATCACCTGCGGCGGGACGTTCGACCGGGGTGTGCGCAGCTACACCGACAACGTCGTGGTGCTCGCCTCGCTGGTCGACCCGGGCCGCGGCCCGGTGTAGACGCCGGTCGGCCGGAACCGCAGACCGGGTTCGGCGTACTCCTCCAGGGCGTGCGCCACCCAGCCGACCGTCCGGGCGCAGGCGAACAGCAGCTCGCCGGCGTCCGGGCGCAGGTCGTGGGCGTGCATCAGCGCGGCGAGCGCGAGGTCGACGTTCGCGGCGGGGCCGTCGCCGCCGCGGTCCATCCCCGCGACGACGGCGTCGACGCAGGCCACGACGTCGTCCGCGGCCGGGTCGGCGCGCAGCCGGTCGAGCAGCACCGTGGCCCGCGGGTCGGTGCCCCGGTAGACCGAGTGCCCGAAGCCCGGGACCCGCTCGCCGGCCCGCAGCCGCTGGGCGAGCGCGCCGGGCGGGTCGTCCAGGGCGTCGGCGAGGAAGCGGTGCGCGAGCCCGCTGACCAGTCCGTGCCGGGGCCCGTCGAGGGCGCCGAGCCCGGCCGAGACGACGGCGTGCACGTCGGCCAGGGTGCTCGCGGCGACCCGGGCCGCGACCGTCGACGACGCCAGGCCGTGGTCGGCGAGCAGGACCAGCGCGGCGCGGACGTGTCCGGCCGTTGCCGGCGCGGGTGCCCGGTCCGGGTCACGGACCAGAGCCGGAAGCAGCCGCTCCGCCAGACCGGCCCCCGCGACGCCCGGCCCGCCCGCGGCTCCCGGGTCCCCGGCGAGCGCGGTCACGACCGTCCCCAGCAGCGACGACGCCGTCGCCACCACCGCTCCCGGCCGCGCGTCGGCGCGCAGCGGGTCGGCCGCGGCCACCGCGGCGACGGCGAGCCGGAACCGGTCGGTCGCCCGGGCCCCGGCGGGGGCGGCGGCGAGCACGGCACGCGCCGGGGCGAGCAGGTCCGGGTCGGCGTCGAACGGCACCCGGCCGGGGACCTCCCACAGCAGCGCCGCGACGTGCTCGAGATCCTCCGACCCCGCGAGCGCGGGCACCGCCAGCCCGCGGAACCACGGCCCGCCGTCGGCGACGAGTGTGATCCGCGTCCTGATGCGCTCGACCGTCCCGGACGGCTCGCCAGACTCGCGGCCGCGCGCGGCGAGGGCCTCCACCTCCTCCTGGGCGAACCGGCTGCCCCGCCGCTGCGCGCCGCGCACGCTGGTCAGCAGCCCGCGGCTGGCGTAGGCGTACACGGTCTCCCGCTTCACCCCGAGGCGTTCCGCGGTCTCGGCGACGGTCAGGTACTCCACGACGTGGACCGTATCAACATTGACTGCATCAATATTGACAATGGTTCCCGACGGGGCGACGGTCCCGTCATGACCAGCACCGACAGCATCGGCGCCGCCGCCGGGCAGGTCCCACCGGGCCTGCGCGGCGTCGCCGTCACCAGCACCCGCATCGGGGACGTCCGCGGCGACGAGGGCTTCTACCACTACAGCCGGTACTCCGCGGTCGACCTCGCGCGCACCCGCACCTTCGACGACGTGTGGTTCCTGTTCGTCCACGGCCGTCTCCCGGACGCGGGCGAGGCCGCGGAGTTCGCCGACGCCACCGCGGAGCGCCGGGCGCTGCCCGACGCCGTCGCCGCGCAGCTGCCCGCGATCGCCGACGCCTGCGGGCCCGACCTGCTCGCCGGGCTGCGCACCGCGCTGTCGCTGCTCGGCCCGCAGCACGGGATGCGCCCGCTCTGGGACGACCCGGCGGCGGGCACCCGCGACGCCGCGACCGTCTGCGCCGCGACACCGACCGTCCTCGCCGCGCTGCACCGGCTGCGGCACGGCCTCGACCCGGTCGCGCCGCGCACCGACCTGTCCTCCGCCGCGAACTGGCTGTGGATGCTGGACGGGGCCGAGCCCGCGCCGGCGCACGTCCGCGCGCTCGACGCCTACCTCGTCGCGACGGTGGACCACGGCTTCAACGCCTCCACCTTCACCGCCCGGGTGGTCGCCTCCACCGGCGCCGACGTCGCGTCCTGCGTGGTCGCCGCGCTCGGGGCGTTCGCCGGGCCGCTGCACGGCGGCGCCCCCGACCGGGCGCTGGAGAGCCTCGACGCGATCGACCGCGACGCCGGCGGCTCGCCGGAGCGCTGGGTGGCCGACCGGCTCGCCGCGGGGATGCGGATCATGGGGTTCGGCCACGCCGTCTACCGCGGGCCGGACCCGCGCTCGGCGCTGCTGCGCGAGGTCGCCGCGGAGCTGGGCGGGCCGCTGCCCGCGCGGGCCGCCGACGTCGAACGGCGGGTGGCCGCCACCCTCGCGGAGCTGCGCCCGGACCACCCGCTGTTCGCGAACGTCGAGTTCCACGCGGGCGTGGTGATGGAGGGCTGCGGGATCCCCCGCAGCATGTTCACGCCGACGTTCGCGGTCAGCCGGGTCGTCGGCTGGTGCGCGCACGTGCTGGAGCAGGCCGCGCAGCGACGCCTGATCCGGCCCTCCGCGGTCTACGACGGCCCGCCGGCGCCCGAGCCGGTCCCCGCACGCGGGAGGTGACCCGGCTTGCCGGACGGGTGACCGGCGTGCTCATCTGATGGGTGACTCCCGCTTCAGCGGGGTCGTCCGCCGGCACGATCTGTCACCCACCACGGAGGTCGAGTGTTCCGGGCACGCCGTCCGCACCAGCAGCCCGAGAGCACCCACCCCGAGGGATCCGCACCGGTGCCGCCACGCCCCGGCGTCGCGATCGCCGTCCTGGCCTCCTGCGGGCTGCTCGTCTCGCTGGTCCAGACCATGGTCGTCCCGCTGCTCCCGCGGTTCCCGGAGCTGCTCGACGTCAGCGGGTCGACCGCGTCGTGGCTGATCACCGCCAACCTGGTCGCCGGCGCGGTGTCGGCGCCGGTGCTGGGGCGGCTCGGCGACATGTTCGGCAAGCGGCGGATGCTGCTCGTCGCGCTCGGCCTGGTCGGGGTGGGGTCGCTGCTCGGCGCGCTGGCGCCCGGGATCGGGCTGCTGCTCGTCGCCCGGGTGCTGCAGGGCGCCGCGTTCGGGGTGATCGCGCTCGGGATGAGCCTGATGCGCGACGTCCTGCCCGCCGACCGGGTCGGGTCCGGGGTCGGGCTGATGTCGTCCTCGCTCGGCTTCGGCGGGGCCATCGGGCTGCCGATCACCGGCGTCGTCGCCCAGTTCGCGAGCTGGCGCTGGCTGTTCGCCGGGGCCGCGGTGCTCGGTGTCGTGCAGATCCTGCTGGTCCGGTGGCTGGTGACCGAGTCGCGGCTGCGCACCGGCGGCCGGTTCGACGTGCCCGGGGCGCTCGGCGTCGGCGGGGCCCTGATGTGCCTGCTGCTGGCGATCTCCAAGGGCAACGACTGGGGCTGGGCCTCCCCGACCGTGCTCGGCCTGTTCGCCGGCACCGTGGTGCTGGTGGCCGCGACCGCCCGGTACGAGCTGCGCGTCCCCGCACCGCTGGTGGACCTGCGGGTCTCGGCACGGCCCGCGGTGCTGCTCACCAACCTGGCCTCGGTGCTGGTGGGCTTCGCGATGTTCGCCGGCTTCGTGCTCGCCACCCAGATCCTCCAGGCGCCGGTCACGACCGGCTACGGGTTCGGGCTCTCGCTCGTCGTCGCCGGGCTGGTGCTGCTGCCGATGGGCGGGTCGATGGTGGTGTTCTCCTCGGCCTCGGCGCGCCTGTCGCGGCTGCGCGGCCCGCGCACCACGCTGGTGCTCGGCACGCTCCTGCTGGGGGCGGGCAACTTCGCCTTCGCCGCGATGCCCTCGACGGTGCCGCTGCTGATGGCCGCCTCCACCGTGGCCGCGGTCGGCGCCGCGCTCGCCTACTCGGCGATCCCGCTGACGATCATGCGCGCGGTGCCGGAGTCGGAGACCGCCGCGGCGAACAGCCTCAACACCCTGGCCCGCCAGCTGGGCACGAGCTCGTGCACCGCGGTCGTCGCGGCCGTGACGGCGACCTACGTGCTCGGCGACGGCGGACCCCCCTCGGCGACGGCGTACACGATCTCCTTCGTCGCGGCGGGCGCCGCCGGGCTGCTCGCCACGGTGCTGGTGCTGCTGACGCCCGCACCGGCGGCGGAGACCGTCGCGACCCCGGCCCCGGCCACCGCCCACGGCTGAGCACCGGCCTCCCGGGAACGGTGCCCCGGAAATGGCGACCGCATTCCGCCGACGCATTCCGTCCCGGATACCGCCCGCCGGTCCGGCCCGCCCGTCGCGACTCCCCGCACGACCGTCCACATCGGAGGCTCGACACCGTCCTCCCCCGTTCGGACGATGGTGCACCCCACCAGGTGCGGGTGACGATCGCCGCGCGGGCTGTGACGCCGACGACCACGCTCCCGCCTGCATGTGCACGCGTCGGGACCGACCCGCCACGCCCGGTGATCATTCTACTGTGGACGACCTCCGCCCGCCAACCTGCGGATCTGCGGAATTCTTTCGGGGAACCGACGAGTAGAACCGACCGGTAACATTCTCGCCGGTAACAGTCCGAGTTGACCGACCATCCGTGAGAGCGCACACTCGGCGGCTGGATCACATTCCGATCGTGACTGTTCATCGATAGCGTTGCAGGCACCGCAACCGATCCGATCGACCAGGCCGCACCGCGTCCCGCCTGGCGATTCCGCCGGTCGACGCCGCTGCTGGAGGTCGTCACATGAAACCGTTCGTGGTCAACAACCACGACCGACTGGTCTTTCCCGCCAATTTTCTCGGAGAACTCGACTTCTCCGTCATCGACGATATGGAGCAGTTCACCGCCATCGTCGGTCGCGATTTCGAGGCAAAGGCGCCCACCGGCACCGACATCCTCGAGCGGGTCACCAGCGGCGCCTACGAGAGCCGCTTCGCGCTGCTGCGCGACATGAGCCAGAACCTGTTCTGGGTCAACCGGTACACGCTCACCATGTTCGAGAAGCGTCCGACCCGCTGGCGCGACCTCCCCCGCCACCGGAGCGACGTCTTCCTCCCGCTGCTCACCCCGTGGCGCGACGGCGACAAGAAGGTCCGGGCCGTCGCCGACGCCTTCGCCGCGCTCCCCAGCACCTGGGACGAGGCGACCGAGCGCCGCATCTTCGACCTCCTCTTCGACGTCTACGGCAACCGTCGGCACCACGCGACCGAGCTGCCGGCCGTCAAGCCGACCGTCGAGCAGTTCCTCACCACACCGGGTGCGCAGACCTTCGTCGTGCCGCAGCACGACCCGGACTACCCGGTCTTCTCCTTCAACGAGATCCTCGACGCGCACGCCGAGCGTCCCGAGCTCGAGGCCCTGACCCGCTGGGCGATGGTGCTGCACAACCAGTACCCCTGGGACCGTGCCGCCACCGAGCTGCGGACCGCCGACGAGATCGGCGACGACGAGTACGTCATCGCCTTCCACCCCCGCAACCGCGACGTCGAGCAGTTCCTGGACCGCGCCACCGGCACCCGCCCGGCGCGCCGGGGCCGGCTCTCCACGCAGTCCGACCCGGTCGAGCCCGCCACCCCGCTGCCGCCGATCCGGGTCCGTGAGACGTTCGCGGTTCAGCCGAAGGTCGAGGCGCTCGCCGTCGTCCGGGGCGAGCACGTCTGCTCCAACGACGACGTCGTCCGCAACTCCGCGTTCTCCTGGTCGCCGATGAGCGCCGACGAGATCTCCGCCAAGACCGGGATCGACCAGCGCCGCTACACCGAGCTGGACATCGAGGACCTGGCCTGGGCCGCCGCGGTCCGCGCGCTGGAGCACTCCGGCCGCGACCGCTCCGAGATCGGCGCCGTGCTCGTCGCCACCTGCACCAGCGAGCGGCTGATCCCGTCGCTGTCGACGTGGCTGTCCGGGCGGCTCGGGCTGCTCCAGACGCACTGCTCGGCCGACATCGTCGCCGCCTGCGCCGGGCTGCCATACGGCCTGTCCGAGGCCGTGCGCCAGCTGCAGGAGGTGAACCGGCCGGTCCTGCTGGTCTGCGTCGAGAAGTTCTCCGACAAGATCGGCAACGTCCGCACCTCGCGGATGATCTTCGGTGACGGTGCGGCCGCGATGGTGATCGCCCCGGCCGCCGAGGGCGAGCGCGGCGACATCGACCTGCTGCAGACCTACGCGTCGGGCCCGGACACCCAGGTGAACTCGATCATCTGGCCGAACCCGGAGTTCGACAACGACATCACCGTCTACGGCCCCGAGGTGAAGGCACTCGTCGCCCGCTACCTGTCGCAGATGATCGGCGAGCTCACCGAGCAGGCCGGCCCCGACGGCGAGGGCTCGATGCTCGACGCCGTCGACCTGATCGTCCCGCACCAGGCCAACAAGACGATGATCCTGCAGCTCGCGGGCAAGGCGGGGCTCTCGGCGGAGCAGCTGTACTTCAACATCGAGTCGATGGGGAACGTCTCCGCGGCGTCCATCCCGATCGCGCTGTTCGACTCCGTCGCCGACGGCGTCGTGGCCGGCCGGACCCGGGTCTTCGCGCCCGGATTCGGGGCCGGCGCGGTGGGCGGCTACGCGGTCCTCGAGGTCGACCCCGCCGTCATGGCCCCGGAGGTCCACCTCGACCCGACCGCCGCGGCGACGGCCGAGCCGGCCGCCGCGCCCACCTCCGACGACGTCCGGATCGCCTTCGGCGAGTAGCCACGACCGGGTGACACGGGCCACAGTGGGCGGGAAGATCCCCGTCCGGGAGGTGAGCCCGCCCGCATTCCGGCACCGACCGGGCCACCGTCCGCACCGACCCGCCGACCGCACGACGACGATGTCGTTGCGGCACACCGCCGCCACCTCGTCGCAGCACCCGTAGGAGCAGTGAAGCCCAGCCATGTTCTCGCGCATCGCCATCGTCAACCGCGGCGAACCCGCCATGCGGCTGATCAACGCCGTCCGTGAGTGGAACGCCCAGAACGGGCCCGACCGCCGCCTGCGCACGATCGCGCTGCACACCGCCGTCGACCGGCGGGCGATGTACGTCCGTGAGGCCGACGAGGCCGTCCTGATCGGGCCGGACGACCCGGACCACATGGGCACCAGCCCCTACCTCGATCACGCCGAGCTGGAGCGCGCGCTGCGCGCCACCCGCGCCGACGCGGTCTGGCCGGGCTGGGGCTTCGTCTCGGAGAAGGCCGACTTCGCCGAGCTGTGCGAGCGGCTGGGGATCACCTTCGTCGGCCCGTCGGCCGAGGTGATGCGCCGGCTCGGGGACAAGATCGCCTCCAAGCAGCTGGCCGAGTCGGTCGGCGTGCCGATGGCGCCGTGGTCCGGCGGTCCGGTGGCCGACGTCGAGACGGCGCGCAAGGCCGCCGAGACCGTCGGCTACCCGCTGATGGTGAAGGCGACCGCGGGCGGCGGGGGCCGCGGCATCCGCTACGTGCCGGGCCCCGAGCAGCTCGACGAGGCCTTCGAGCGGGCCGCGTCGGAGGCGTCGAGGACCGCCGGGGACGCGACCGTGTTCCTGGAGCGCGCGGTGTCGGGCGGACGCCACGTCGAGGTGCAGGTCGTCGCCGACGCCACCGGCGACGTCTGGACCCTCGGGGTACGCGACTGCTCGGTGCAGCGGCGCAACCAGAAGGTCATCGAGGAGTCGGCGTCCACCGCACTCGACGCCGAGCAGGAGGCGCTGCTGCGCAGCTCGGCCGCCGAGCTGGCCCGCGCCGCGGGCTACGTCAACGCCGGCACCGTCGAGTTCCTCTACCAGCCCGAGGAGAAGCTCCTCTCCTTCCTCGAGGTCAACACCCGGCTGCAGGTCGAGCACCCGGTCACCGAGGCGTGCACCGGCGTCGACATCGTGAAGCTGCAGCTGCACGTCGCCGCGGGCGGCACGCTCGCCGAGGTCGCACGCGAGGTCCCGGCGGCCCAGGGCTGGGCGATCGAGGCCCGGCTGACCGCCGAGGACCCGGAACGCGAGTTCGCGCCCGCCCCTGGCCGCATCGAGCACCTGGCGCTGCCGTCCGGTCCGGGCATCCGGGTCGACACCGGCGTCGCCGCCGGTGACGTCATCCCGCCCCAGTTCGACTCCATGATCGCCAAGGTGATCGCCTGGGGCCGCGACCGCGACGAGGCCCGCGCGCGGCTGTCCCGGGCGCTGCGCCAGACCTCCGCGGTGATCGACGGCGGCTCCACGAACAAGGCGTTCCTGCTGGACCTGCTCGACCGCGACGAGTTCCGCTCGGGCGAGCTGCAGACCACCTGGCTCGACACGATGATGGCCGACGGCTACGCGCCGCCGCGCCGCCTCGACGTCGCGCTGCTCGCCACCGCCGTGCAGAGCCACGACGGCCACGTCGCCCGCCAGCAGGAGCGGCTGTTCCGCTCCGCCGAGGCCGGCCGGCCCGAGGTGGGCTACGAGACCTGGCACCAGACCGACGTCACCGTCGCCGGGCAGTCCTACAAGCTGACGGTCGCCCGCACCCGCGCCGGCCGCTACACCGTCGAGCTGGACGGCGTGTCGGTCGACGTCGACGTCGAGCGCAACGGCGCCTACGAGCGCCGGCTCACCGTCGGCGACCTGTCCTGGACCGTGCTGTCGGTCGCGCAGGAGGCGGACTACCTCGTCGAGGTCGACGGCGCCGTGCACCGCATCTCCGGCGGCGAGGCCGGCATCGTCCGCGCCCCCGCCCCGGCGATGGTCGTCGCGCTGCCGGTCACCGCGGGCCAGACCGTGTCCGAGGGCGACACCCTCGCCATCGTCGAGTCGATGAAGCTGGAGACCTCGCTGCGGGCGCCGTTCGACGGCACCGTCGCCGAGATCCTCGTCCCGGCCAACACCCAGGTCGACGGCGGTACCAAGCTCGTGCGGCTGGAGCCGTCGGCCGACGCGGACGCGGCAGGCCCCAGCGGGGAGCGGGCCGACCTGTCCGCGTTCGCCGCGGCCGGCGCCGACACCGACGCCGCCGCGACCGCGGCCGACGCGCTGTCCGCGCTGCGCTTCCAGGTGCTGGGCTTCGACGTCGACGAGCGCCAGGCCCGCCCGCAGCTGCGCCGCCTCGCCGCCGCCCGCGAGCAGCTGGCCGCCGACGACCCGGCCGTGCTGGCCGGGGAGACCGCCGTCCTGCAGATCTTCGCCGACCTCTGCCAGCTCTCGCGCAACCGGTCCGAGACCGACGACGAGACCGGCGAGACCGAGCGCAACCCGCAGGAGTACCTCTACGCCTACCTGCGCTCCCGCGACGCCGACGACGAGGGCCTGCCCGAGTCGTTCCAGGCCAAGCTGCGCCGGGCGCTGGCCCACTACGGCGTCACCGAGATCGACGGCGGGACCGGCCGCGCCGACGACCTGGGCCCGGCGCTGTACCGGATGTTCCTGGCCCACCGCCGCGCACCGCAGCAGGTGCCGGTCGTGCTGGACCTGCTGAACTGGCGGCTGCGCCACCCGGAGTCGGTCGCGAACCTCTCCCCCGCGGCGCGCGAGGACTACCTGCGCACCCTCGACGAGGTCGTCGTCGCCACCCAGCTGCGGCACCCCGTCGTCGGGGACACCGCGCGGCTGGCCCGCTACCGGGCGTTCGACGCCCCGGTCGTCGCCGCCGAGCGGGACCGGGCGCTGACCGAGGTCCGGGAGAGCCTGGACGTGCTCGCCTCGGACCCGGGGACCGCGGACCGGGCCCGCCGGATCGACACCCTCGTCGGGTCCTCGGAGCCGATCCTGGGCGTGTTCGGGGAGCGGCACGACGCCGTGCTGCTCGAGGTCATGACCCGGCGCTACTACCGGGTGCGGGTGCTGCGCGACCTGGAGCTCGTCGAGCACGCGGGCAAGCCGCTGCTGACCGCCCGCTACCAGCACCTGGGCCGGGACCGCACGGTCTTCGCCTCGGTGATCGACAACAACGACCCGGCCGCCGCGCAGGCCGTGTCCGACGAGCTGCGCCGCCGCGTCGGCGAGCTCGACGGGGACCGCACCGCGCTCGTCGACCTCTACGTCACCTCGACCAAGGCCGACGACGGCGGTGACCCCGACGCCCGCGCCGAGCGCGTCCGCGCCGCACTGGGGAAGGTTCCCGCGCACCTGCACCGGGTCGCCGTCGCCGTCCGCCCGAACCCGCGCGCCGCGGGTACGGCGAGCGACGAGGCCGAGCCGCCGACCTGGTTCACCTTCCGGCCCGACGAGACCGGCGAGCTGGTCGAGGACCGCACGCTGCGGGGCATGCACCCGCTGGTCGCGGACCGGCTGCGGCTGTGGCGCTTCCGCAACTTCGAGCTGCACCGCCTGCCCGCCGCCACCGACGTGCACCTGTTCCGGGCCACCGGCCGCGAGGTCACCGCCGACGACCGGCTGGTCGCGATGGCCGACGTCCGCGAGCTGACCGTGCTGCGCGACGAGGAGACCGGGAAGGTCCGCTCGCTGCCGCAGTTCGAGCGCGCGCTCGACGCCTGCATCAACTCGCTGCGTGCCGCCCGCGCCGGGGACCGCACCCTGGCCCGGATGTCGTGGAACCGGATCGCGCTCTACGTGTGGCCGGAGGTCGACGTCCCGCTCGCCGAGCTGGACTCGGTGGTCCGCCGGCTCGCGCCGCGCACGGCCAACCTCGGGCTGGAGCAGGTCCTCGTCGAGTTCCGCACCGCCGACCCGCAGGTCACCGGCGGCCAGGGCGGTCCGCGCTCGATGCTGCTGCGCATGTCGCGCCCGCCCGGCGCGGGGCTCACGGTCAAGCTCGACCAGCCCCCGACCGAGCCGATGCGCGAGCTCGACGCCTACGACCAGAAGGTGCTCAAGGCCCGTCGCCGCGGCGCCGTCTACCCCTACGAGATCGTCCCGCTGCTCACGGCCCCGGTCGACGCCGGCCCGGGCACCTGGCAGGAGTACGACCTCGTCGACCCGGCCGACCCGGCGCTGCCGGTGCCGGTCGACCGCGCGCCCGGCGGCAACAGCGCCAACCTGGTGCTCGGCGTCGTCTCGGTGCCGACCCGGCGCTACCCGGACGGGATGAAGCGGGTCGTGCTGCTCGGCGACCCGACCCGGGCCCTCGGCGCGATCGCCGAGCCGGAGTGCCGCCGCGTGATGGCCGCAATCCACCTGGCCCGTGAGCTGGACGTGCCGATCGAGTGGTTCGCCGTCTCGGCCGGCGCGAAGATCGCGATGGACTCCGGCACGGAGAACATGGACTGGATCTCCCGGGTGCTGCGCGGGATCATCGAGTTCACCCAGGACGGCGGGGAGCTCAACGTCGTCGTCACCGGCATCAACGTCGGCGCCCAGCCCTACTGGAACGCCGAGGCGACGATGCTCATGCACACCAAGGGCATCCTGGTGATGACGCCGGACTCGGCCATGGTGCTGACCGGCAAGCACTCGCTGGACTTCTCCGGCGGTGTCTCGGCCGAGGACAACTTCGGCATCGGCGGCTACGACCGGATCATGGGCCCGAACGGGCAGGCGCAGTACTGGGCGCCGGACCTGGGCGGCGCCGTGGGCGTGCTGCTGGCGCACTACGCCCACACCTGGACCCAGCCGGGCGAGCGGTTCCCGCGACCCGCGCCGACCACCGACCCGGTCTCCCGCGACGTCACCACGGCGCCGCACTCCGGGCCGAACTGCGACTTCACCACGCTCGGCGAGATCTGGGCGCCGGAGACCAACCGGGAGCGGAAGAAGCCGTTCGACATCCGCTCGGTGCTGCGCGGCGTCGCCGACGCCGACCACCCGACGTCGGAGCGGTGGGCCGACATGCACGACGCCGACTCGGTCGTCGCGCTCGACGCCCACCTCGGCGGCCAGCCGATCGCGATGATCGGCATCGAGTCGCGGCCGCTGCCGCGGCGCGGGCCGCGCCCGGTCGACGGGCCGTCGCAGTTCACCGCCGGGACGCTGTTCCCGCGCTCGTCGCGCAAGTGCGCGCGGGCCATCAACGCCGCGTCCGGCAACCGGCCGCTGGTCGTGCTGGCGAACCTGTCCGGGTTCGACGGCTCGCCGGAGTCGCTGCGCGGCCTGCAGCTGGAGAACGGCGCCGAGATCGGCCGGGCCATCGTCAACTTCGACGGCCCGATCGTGTTCTGCGTGGTCTCCCGCTACCACGGCGGCGCGTTCGTGGTGTTCTCCGGAACGCTGAACGACAACATGGAGGTCGCCGCGATCACCGGCTCCTACGCCTCCGTGCTCGGCGGGGCGCCCGCCGCGGCCGTCGTGTTCGCCGGCGAGGTCAACGACCGCACTGCCAAGGACGAGCGGGTCACCGACCTGGAGACCCGGATCAAGCAAGCCGTCACCGACGGGGACGAGGCGACCGCGGCACGGCTGCGCGGCGACCTCGCCACCCTCCGTCCGGACGTCCGCTCCGAGAAGCTCGGCCAGGTCGCGGACGAGTTCGACACCAAGCACTCCATCGAGCGGGCGCAGTCCGTCGGCTCGGTGCACCGGATCGTCTCCCCCGACCAGCTCCGGCCGTACCTGGCCGACGCGGTCCAGCGGGGCATGAAGCGCACTCTCGACACCTTTGGAGGAAACGCATGACCGCGATCACCGATACCCACCCGGAGCAGCGCGTCGCCATCGTGACCGGGGGTGCGCGCGGGATCGGCGCCGCGATCACCACCGCGCTGGCCCGCACCGGGGTGCACGTCGCCGCCGGGTACTCGTCGAACTCCAAGGCCGCCGACGAGCTGAAGGGCAAGCTGGAGGCCGAGGGCGCGTCGATCTCGGTGCACCAGGGCAACGTCGGCTCGCCCGAGGACTGCCAGCGGGTCGTCACCGAGGTCCTGGAGCAGCGGGGCCGCGTCGACTACCTGATCAACAACGCCGGCATCACCGTCGACAAGACCGTCCGCAAGCTGACCGTCGACGACTGGCACGCCGTGCTGCGGATCAACCTGTCCGGCGCGTTCTACATGACCAAGGCCGTGCTGGAGCACATGACCGGCAACGAGTTCGGCCGGATCGTGAACATCTCCTCGGTGATCGGCCAGACCGGCGCGATGGGCCAGGCCAACTACGCCTCGTCGAAGGCCGGCCTGATCGGCTTCTCGAAGTCGCTGGCCCAGGAGGTCGCCCGCAAGGGCGTCACCGTCAACTGCGTCGCGCCGGGCTTCATCGAGACCGAGATGGTCGCCGCCGTGCCGGAGAAGGCGCTCGAGAAGATCGTCTCGAAGATCCCGGTCGGCCGCCTCGGCCAGGCCGACGAGATCGCCCGCGCCGTGCAGTTCCTCGTCGACGACCGCGCCGGCTACGTGACCGGCTCGGTCATCAGCGTGAACGGCGGGCTGGACATGGGGTCCTGACCGTCGTTCTCCCCTGCCGAGGGCCTCGCACAGTGTCGTGCGGGGCCCTCGTGCGTACTCAGGGGACCGTGGTCGCCCGGGTGTAGCGGTCGGCCAGTGCGCGCAGCCGCGCCACCAGCTCCGGTGGCTCGGTGACGTGGAAGTCCAGGTCGAGCAGCCCGATGTACACCGCGACGGTCTCGATGCTGTCCGCCCCGGTCACGAGGACGCAGTGCGTGTCGTCGACCTCCTCGACCGCGCCGACGGCCGGGTTGATCCGGGCGAGCACCGTCGCCGCCGGTGCGTCGACGGTGATGCGGACGTGCACCTGCCACCCGGTCGACGCGGCCTCCCGCAGGACCAGGGCCGGGTAGTCCCCGCCGGGCAGCGGGTCCGGGACGAACCGGCGGCCGGTCGCCGTACGCGGGCGGACCAGGTCGACCCGCCACGTCCGCCACCCGCCGTCGAGCCGCCCGACCAGGTACCAGCGGCCCTGCCAGGAGACCATCCGGTACGGCTCGACCGTGACCGGCCACTCCTGCCCGGGCAGGTCGAGCCGCACGCAGGTGTGGTCGCGGATCGCGGTGGCGAGCTCGGTGAGCACCGCCGGGTCGACCTCCGGATCCGGGTCGACGGTGTCGGTGTTGCGCGGCCCCGCGACGGTGCCGTCGTGGATGGCGGCGACGCGGCGGCGCAGCCGGTCCGGGAGCACCTGGTCGAGCTTGGCCAGGACGCGGTCGCCGCTGTCCCCCAGCCGCCCGCCGTGCGCGCTCACGGTGCGCAGCCCGATCGCCACGGCGACGGCCTCGGCGTCGTCGAGCTGCAGCGGGGGCAGCCGCGCGCCGGGCCCGAGCCGGTAGTGCCCGGCGCCGCCCCGGACGGCGTGCACCGGGTAGTCGAGTCCGCGGAGCCGGGCGACGTCGTTGCGGATGGTGCGGGCGCTGACGCCCAGCCGCTCCGCCAGCTCCGGTGCGGTCCACTCCGGACGGCTCTGCAGCAGCCCGAGCAGCGCGAGCATGCGGGCGGCGGTGTCGGCCACGAGAATCTCCGGATCCGGTCGCGAACAGGAAGGGAACGTGCCTGATCGACCGGCACCGTAGTACCCATGACGCCGTTCACCGTGCAGATCCCGCAGTCCGACCTCGACGACCTCGCCGACCGTCTGTCCCGCACCCGGCTGCCCCGTCCCGCGCCGGGCGACGACTGGACCTACGGCACCCCGAACGCGTGGCTGGCCGCGACCGTCGCGTACTGGCGCGACGGGTTCGACTGGCGGGCCCAGGAGGCCCGGATGAACGCCCACCCGCAGTACCTCACCGAGATCGACGGCCAGGTCCTGCACTACCTGCACGTCCCCTCGGCCGAGCCCGGCGCGACGCCGGTGCTGCTGCTGCACAGCTGGCCCGGCTCGTTCGCGGAGTTCCTCGACGTGATCGGCCCGCTGACCGACCCGGTCGCGCACGGCGGCCGCGCCGAGGACGCCTGCTCGGTGGTGGTGCCGTCGTTGCCCGGGTTCGGCTTCAGCACCCCGCTCGCCGAGGGCGGCTGGACCACCGCCCGGATCGCCGCGACGCTGGACACCCTGATGCGCCGGCTCGGCTACACCTCCTACGGGGCGCACGGCAGCGACGCCGGGGCACTCGTCGCGCGGGAGCTGGGCCTGCTCGACCCGCCCGGGTTCCTCGGGCTGCACGTGCTGCAGCTGTTCTCGTTCCCGTCGGGCGACCCGGCCGAGTTCGAGCGGCTGGGACCGGACGACCACGCCGCACTGGAGTTCATGCAGTGGTTCTCCTCGGTCGGCGGCTACAACGGGATGAACGCCTCCCGCCCGCAGACGATCGGCGCGGCGCTGGCCGACTCACCGGTCGGGCAGCTGGCCTACTCGGAGCTGTTCGCGTCGTTCGGCAACGGCACCGCGCTGGTGACCCGTGACCAGCTGCTGACCCAGGTGTCGCTGTACTGGCTGACCAACACCGCGGCGACCTCGGCCAGGATCTACTTCGAGGACGCACGCGCCGGCGCGGAGCCGCGGGTGAACCACGCCCGAACCGGGGTGGCCGTGTTCGCCTCGGACTTCCGGACCGTCCGGGTGTTCGCCGAGCGCGACAACACCCGGATCGAGCACTGGAGCACCTTCGACGAGGGCGGGCACTTCGCCGCCCTGGAACGGCCGGCCGACGTGGCGGCCGACATCCGGGCGTTCTTCGCCGGCTGAGGGGCGAGCTCAGCCGCGGCTGCAGAGCCCCTTGGCCGCCAGCACCCGCGCGACGGCGGTGTCGTTGTCCTGCGCCGTGATCCGCCCCTCGGCCAGCGCCTTCTCCGCGGCGTCGAGCAGCGGGGCGACCGGGGTGACGTTGGAGAACAGCGCCATGTCCGCGCCGGCGGTCAGGGCCCGGGTGGTGGCCTCGGCGAGCCCGAAGCGGTCGGTGATCGCCTTCATCGCACCGAGGTCGTCGGTCATGGCGAGACCGTCGAACCGGTAGTCCTCGCGCAGCAGCCGGTAGGCGGCCGGGGCGATGCTGGTGGGCACGTCGGTGGTCAGGCCCGGGACGTCGAGGTGGCCGAGCATGACCCCGACCCGCCCGTCGAGCGGCTTCCCCGGTCCGACGAGGTCGGCGTAGGGCCGGAGGTCACCGGAACGCAGCCGGTCCAGCGGCGGCGTGCTCACCGAGCCCTTGTGCGAGTCACCGGAGCTGTGCCCGTGGCCGGGGAAGTGCTTGAGGACCCCGAACACCCCGCCGGCCTGCTGCCCCTCGGCCCAGGCGGCGGCGTAGCGGGTGACGGTGGCCGGGTCGTCGGAGAACGAGCGGTCCCCGATGACGGCGGTGCGCGGCTGGTCGGAGACGTCGACCGACGGCGCGAGGTTCCAGGTGACGCCACGGGCCCTCAGCTGCCCGGCGCGCTCGCGGGCGATCCCGGCGACCTCCTCGGGGCTGTCGGACGCGGCCATCTGCCGGGCGCTGGGGACGTCGCCGTCGAGCTCGTCGATGCGCTGGACCCGGCCGCCCTCCTCGTCGACGGCGACGGCGAGCGGCGTGCGGGACGCCTTCTGCAGTGCCGCGAGCCGGTCGTCCTGCAGCAGCGCGGTCGCGTTGCCGCCGAGGAACACCCCGCCGACCTGCGACTCCCGCACGATCGCGGTGGCGCCGGCCGGGTCGGCGGCGTCCACCCCGACCATCAGGCGCTGGGCGAGCCGGTCGCGCGGGGACAACGCCGCCACCATCGGGGCGCAGGTGTCCGGGTCCGGTGCGGGCCGGGCCGCCGGTGCCGCCTGCGGCGCTGCGCCCGGCGGGGCGGCGTCGGTGCTGTTCGCGGTCGGCTGCGGCCCGGCGACGGCGACGAGCCCCGCCGTCAGCGCGCCCACGACGGCGGCGGTGAGCAGTCCGGTGCTGCGACGGCGTCGCTGCCGGATCACGGGGTGGGGTCGTCCAGGCACTCGCATCGCGACCATCGTGACAGGCCCGTCCCGGCCCGGCGCCCCCGCCGCGCCGCGGTCACCGGCTCCCCCGGCCCGGCCCGCTGCGCCGGGTGCGGGGCTCAGCCGACCGCGGGGACCCGCTCGGACTCCGGCGGCGGGCCGGGCGGGGTGCCGTCGCCGAACGGGCGCCCGCCCAGCTCCTCGCGGCCGTGCGCGGTCGTCCAGCCTGCGGTGTCGGGTCCCTTCGGGACGATCCCGGTCGGGTTCACCGACGCGTGCACGCCGTAGTAGTGCTGCTTGACCTGCTCGAAGTCGATGGTGTCGCCGAAGCCGGGGGTCTGGAACAGGTCCCGGGCGTAGGCCCACAGCACGGGGAGCTCGGTGAGCTTGTGCCGGTTGGCCTTGAAGTGGCCGTGGTAGGCGGCGTCGAAGCGGACCAGGGTCACCCACAGCCGGATGTCGGCCTGGGTGATCGAGTCACCGACCAGGTAGCGGCGCGTCGACAGGTGCTCGGACAGCTCGTCCATCCGCGACCACAGGGCGTCGTAGGCGCGGTCGTAGGCGCGCTGGGACGAGGCGAACCCGCACTTGTAGACGCCGTTGTTGACGTCGTGGAAGATCCCCTTCCCGATCTCGTCGATCGCCTCCGGGTCGGTCCACAGGTCCGGGGCGCCGTCGCGGTGGAGCCCCCGCCACTGGGTGGACAGGTCGCGCTCCAGCAGCGCGTACTCGTTGGTGACGACCTTGCCCGAGGCGACCTCGACCATGGCGGGGACGGTGACGCCCTCGTCGTAGCCGGGGACGGCCTTCTCGTAGGCCTCGCGCAGGTACTCGATGCCGAGCACGGGGTCGACGTTGCCCGGGTCGAGGTGGAAGCGCCAGCTGCGCTCGTCGTGCAGCGGGCCCGCGATGCCCATCGAGATCGCGTCCTCCAGCCCGAGCAGCCGCCGGGTGATGATCACCCGGTTCGCCCAGGGGCAGGCGCGTGCGCCGACGAGGCGGTAGCGGCCCGCCTCGACCGGCCACGGCGACGACCCGTCGGCCGTGATCCGCTCGGCCACCCCGAGCGCCTCCCGTACGAACTCACCGCTGTCCTGGTCGGTCCCCATGCCCGCCAACGCTAGCCCTGTGGTCGGATGGGCGCATGGGCGTCGACGGTGACCTCGCACGCGGTCTGTCCGAGCTGGTCGCGCCGGGTTCCCGGGTGGCGCTGGCCGACGGCTGCGGGCTCCCCTACGCGCTCGCCCGCCCGCTCTCGGCGGTCGCGGCCCGGGCCGGGGGTGTGCGGCTCGTGCTGGGCTGGGTGCCCGGCCCGGCCCCGGACCTCGAGCCGGACGCATTCGCCGACATCCGCACCGTCGTCGGGGGGCCGGGAGCGCGGGCGCTGATCGAGTCCGGGCGCGCGCACCGGGTCCCGGCCCGGCTCTCGGCGACGCCCGCGCTGCTGGCCGGCCCGCTGCGCCCGGACCTGCTGCTGGCGACCGTCGTCCGCGACGACCGCGGTGACCTGCGGTTCGGTGCGGAGGCCTCCTGGATGCGCGGCCTGTACGACGCCAGGGTCCCGGTCGCGGCGGTCGTGTCCCGCTCCGCGCCGCACGCCGACGCCGGTCCCCCGCTGGCCGGGGTGGCGGTGCTCGGTGAGGTCGACGGACCGGACGGGGCCCCGCACACCGTCGCCACCCCCGCGCCGCGCGACGCCGACCGGGCGGTGGCCGCCGCGGTCGCGGGCCTCGTCCCGGCGGGGGCGCGGATCCAGTTCGGCCCCGGGCGGCTGGCCGCGGCACTCGTCGAGGCCCTGGACGTGCCGGTCGCGGTGGACTCCGGGCTGCTCGCCGACGCGGTCGTCGACCTGGACGAGCGCGGGCTGCTGCGCGGGACACCGTCGTCGACGGCGCTCTACGGCAGCCCCCGGCTCTACGACTGGGCCGACCGGCTGGGCCGGGCCGGCCGCGGCACGGTCCGGCCGGTCGAGCACACCCACGACGTGTCCCGGCTCAGCACCGACCCGGGGCCGCTGGTCGCGCTGAACACCGCGCTGGAGATCGACCGGGACGGCCAGGTCAACGTCGAGGGCGTCGCCGGCTCGGCGGCCGGGATGATCGGCGGGCACCCGGACTTCGCGGCGGCCGCGGTCCGCGGGCCGGGACTGTCGGTGATCGCGCTGCCCGCGGCGCACCGCGGGCGCCCGACGCTGGTGGAGCGGCTCGGCGGACCGGTGACGACGCCGTCGCACGACGTCGACGTGGTCGTCACCGAACGGGGCACGGCGGATCTGCGGGGGCTCGGCCGCGGGGAGCGGCGACGCGCGCTGAGCGCCCTGTGGGACGGCGCCGTTACTCCGGACGGATGAACTCCGATCCATGGTGTGACCGGAACCACAGATCACCCGGGGTGAACGGATCGCCGACGTCCCGGCCGCGGGCCGCCGCCGGCCGGACGGTCGCGCCACGACGTCCACTCCGGACCCACGACGTGTGACGACCACATGACGTCACTGGTGGGCCCGCACGCAGCCGGACACCGCCCGGGCCCGCTCGCCGCCGCCCGGAAAATCCCCGGATGACCGGCTGAGTTGCGCATAACACAACTCCGGCGGCCGTTCCAGGTTCACCCTGGGTGAGCGGACAGGGGCCGCGGGGGCACCTACGGTCAGGGCCGTCCCGCACCCGAGCGCCGAGGAGGCGCGCCCCATGACGGCAGACCACCGCAGCGGGCTCCGGGGGCCCGCCAGCACCGTGCAGGAGTTCGGCGACGCGCCCACCGAGGTCCGCGAGTCCACCCACTACAAGCACGAGTACGTGCAGACGTTCGTCGACAAGTGGGACGAGCTGATCGACTGGCGGGCCCGCTACGCCAGCGAGGGGCGGTTCTTCGTCGACCAGCTCCGCACGCGCGGCGTCACCAGCGTGCTCGACGTGGCGACCGGCACCGGCTTCCACTCCGTCCGGCTGCTGGAGGAGGGCTTCGAGACCGTCGTGTCCGCCGACGGCAGCGCCGAGATGCTGGCGAAGGCCTTCGACAACGGGATGAAGTTCGGCGGGCACGTGCTGCGCGTCGTGCAGGCCGACTGGCGGTGGCTCAACCGGGACGTGCACGGCGAGTACGACGCGATCATCTGTCTCGGGAACTCGTTCACCCACCTGTTCTCCGAGCGGGACCGCCGCAAGGCGCTCGCCGAGTTCTACGCGATGCTCTCCCACGACGGCGTGCTGATCCTGGACCAGCGCAACTACGACGCGATCCTGGACAACGGCTTCTCCTCGAAGCACCGGTACTACTACTGCGGCGACGACGTCGTCGCCGAGCCGGAGTACGTCGACGACGGTCTCGCCCGGTTCCGCTACCGGTTCCCCGACGGGTCCCAGTACCACCTGAACATGTTCCCCCTGCGCAAGGACTACACCCGCCGCCTCATGCACGAGGTCGGGTTCCAGCGGGTCGACACCTACGGCGACTTCCAGTCGACCTACGCCGACGACGAGCCCGACTTCTTCGTGCACATCGCCGAGAAGGCCTACCTCGACCAGGAGGACGCCGAGTGACACGGACGACCCAGGACACCGCCGAGCACACCGCCCGGTCCTACTACGACTCCGACGACGCCGACACCTTCTACTCCCGGGTCTGGGGCGGCGAGGACATCCACGTCGGCGTCTACGACGCACCGGACGAGCTGATCTCGGTCGCCAGCGCCCGCACGGTGACCCGGATGGCCGAGGTCGCCGGGGTCGGCCCCGGCACCCGGGTGCTCGACCTCGGAGCGGGCTACGGCGGCGCGGCCCGCCGGCTGGCGGCCGCACACGGGGCCACGGTGCACTGCCTCAACCTCTCCCCGGTGGAGAACGCCCGCAACGAGCGGATGACCCGGGAGCAGGGCCTGGCCGGTCGGGTCGAGGTGACCACCGGCAGCTACGAGGACGTGCCGGTCGAGGACGCCTCGGTCGACCTGGTGTGGTCGCAGGACGCGTTCCTGCACTCCGGCTCCCGCGACACCGTGCTGGACGAGGTCGCCCGGGTACTCCGTCCCGGCGGGCAGGTGGTGTTCACCGACCCGATGGCCGTCGACGGGCTCGACCAGTCCTCGATCCAGCCGATCCTCGACCGCATCGCACTGTCCACGATGGCCACGCCCGGCTACTACACCGACGGTCTGGAGCGGCGGGGCTTCACCGGGGTCCGGTTCCTCGACCACGCCGAGCACCTCGCGACCCACTACCGCCGGGTGCGCGAGGAGCTGGTGGCGCACGAGGAGGAGCTGTCGTCGTCGATCTCGGGGCCCTACCTGACGGCGATGAAGGCGGGCCTGCAGCACTGGGTGGACGGTGGCCGCGCCGGCAAGCTCACCTGGGGGATCGTGCACGCGGTCCGGGCCTGAGGGCGGGCTCCGGCCCGGACCCCGCACGGGGCACGGGCCGGGCGCGCTCAGCCGTCGTCGTCGGCGTCGTTGCCGCCGTCGTCGCCGTCCTGCCGGCCGTCCTGGTCGTCGTCGCCGTCGCGGTCGTCGTCCGTGTCCTGCTGCTGTTGCTGCTGCTGGGGGGCCGGCGCGGGGGTCGCGGACCCGCCGCCGCAGGACGCGGCGGTGGTGAGGACGAGCGCGAGCGCCGCGAGGGTGCCGAGCAGCGCCCGGAGAGGGGTGGTTCGTCGCATACGCACGAGTCTTCCGGATCGCCCGGTCAGCCGCAGAGGAAGGCGCGCACCGCCGCGGTGGTGGCGGCGGGCTGCTCGTCGACGAGGAAGTGCCCGGCCCCGGTGACCGCCTCCCCGGCGACCAGGCCGGGATCGGCGGCCGCGCGGCGCCAGACCTCCAGCGGGCTCTCGTCGTTGGCGCCGACGACGCCGCGCTCGCCCCACAGCACCAGGGTGGGCGCGGCGATCCGCTCGCCCGCCGCTTCGGAGGCGGCGTCGTGCTCCAGGTCGATCGAGGCGCCGGCGCGGTAGTCCTCCAGCATCGCGTGCCGGGCCGCCGGGTCGGCGAACGCGCGCTCGTAGGTGGCCAGTGCCTCGGGCGGGTGCGCGTCCAGTCCGGAGCCCCAGCCGCCGAGCAGCGAGTGCAGGTAGCCGATCGGGTCCCCGGCGATGAGTCGCTCGGGCAGGTCGGCGGGCTGGATGAACAGGAACCAGTGGTAGTACGCCGTCGCCAGCGCCCGGTCGGTGTGCGCGTAGACGTAGGCGGTGGGGAGGATGTCGAGCAGCGCGGCCCGCGCGACGCGCTCGGGGTGGTCGAGCAGCATCCGGTGGGTGACACGGGCGCCGCGGTCGTGGCCGACCACGGCGAAGCTGTCGAACCCGAGCCGCGCCATGACGTCGACCTGGTCGGCGGCCATCGCCCGGAACGAGTAGCCGGCGTGGTTCTCGCCGTCGGAGGGCCGGCCGGACTCGCCGTACCCGCGCAGGTCGGTGGCGACGACGGTGTGGTCGCGCGCCAGGTCCGCCGCGAGCGGCCCCCACATGGCGTGGGTCTGCGGGAAGCCGTGCAGCAGCAGGACGGGCGGGCCCTCGCCGCCGCGCACCCCGTGGACGACGACCCGCTCCTCGGGCGGGCCGACGGTCAGGTCGAAGGCGTCGAAGTCGACTGTTCCGGGCACGGGTGCCGTCCTCCCTGGTCGGGTCGCGCACCGGCGGCCGGCCGCGCCACATCGAACACCCAGAACCGCAGCACCGCGAACCGCAGCAGCCCGCCGGCGAGGCTGGCGACCGCGACGACCGCGGCCTCCTCCCCCGGCGTGGTGGCCCCGGCCAGCTGGTGCAGCGCGAGCAGCACCGCGGAGGTGTAGGTCGCGTAGAACGCGACGGTGCCCGCGTCCTGCACCCACTCGCGCAGCCGGTGCGCGGGGGCGCCGTCGAAGGCGAAACGGCGGCTGGCCTCGGTGCTGATCGCGGTGGTGAGGACCAGCGCGACCAGGTTCGCCGGGACGGCCGGGAGCACCGGGCGGAACAGCAGGAACAGCGCGGCGTTCAGCGCCGTCGCCCCACCGCCGACGGCGGCGTAGCGGGCGAGCTGCACGGCCAGGGGGTACCGCCGCGACAACGCGACGACGGTACCGGTGACGCACCCGGGGACCCGGGCCGCGGAGGTCGCCGGGTCCCCGAACGGCACGTGTGCCGCCGACTGTGCTGCGTCCACCGGTCCTCCCGCCCCTGCTGGGTAGATCTTCGCAGGAGTACCCCCGACGGATCACCGGGAATCAACCGGACGCGTCACACCTCCACGGTGTGATGCCCCGGGCGGGTGCGCGCGCGGCCGGGCACCGTCACAGAGCGAGGAACACCGTCTCCCCCTCGCCGCGCAGGCGGATGTCGAACCGGTACCGGCCCGGGCCCTCCGCGACGGCGACGAGCGTGTGCCGGCGCGCCTCCGGGACCGCCGCGAGCAGCGGGTCGGTGGCGTGGGCGTCGGCGTGCTCGGGGAAGTAGATGCGGGTGACGACGCGGTCGAGCAGGCCGCGCGCGAACACCGAGACGTCGATGTGCGGGGCCTCGTCCGGCAGGGCCCCGGGCAGGACGGTGCGGACCTGCCAGCGGCCCTCGTCGTCGGTGGGGCAGCGACCGAAGCCGCGGAAGCCCTCCACCGTGGACTTCGCCGCGCCGCGCGGGTCGTCGGGGTGGTCGAAGCGGCCGTCCGGATCCGCCTGCCAGGTCTCGACCAGCGCGTCGGGCACGAGCGCGCCGGTGCCGTCGACCACGGTCCCGCCGACGAGGACGGCGCCCGGCGTGCCGTCGGGCACGACGTCCGGGCCGTCCGGCCAGGGCAGCCCCAGCGACAGGTACGGGCCGACGGTCTGGGTGGGGGTCAGCGGCAGGCTCATGCGTGGGGCTCCTCGAACGGGGTGGCGCCGCGGCCGCGCAGCACGATGTCGAAGCGGAAGGCCAGTGCCCACTCGGGACGGGTCGCGTCGAGGTCGAAGGTGGACACCAGCCGCCCGCGGGCCTCCTCCGGCGTCGCGTTGTAGATCGGGTCCTGGCCGAACAGCGGGTCGTCCGGGAAGTACATCTGGGTGACCAGCCGCTGGGTGAAGGCACGCCCGAACAGCGAGAAGTGGATGTGGGCGGGCCGCCAGGCGTTGTGGTGGTTGCCCCACGGGTAGGCACCGGGCTTGATCGTGGTGAACGAGTAGTTGCCCTGCGCGTCGGTGAGGACCCGGCCGCCGCCGGTGAAGTTCGGGTCGAGCGGCGCCGGCCAGTTGTCCCAGCGGTGGGCGTAGCGGCCCGCGGCGTTGGCCTGCCAGACCTCGACGAGGGTGTCCGGCACGGGGCGGCCGTCGGAGTCGAGCACCCGCCCGGCGACGACGATCCGCTGGCCGAGCGCCTCACCGCCGGCGCCGACGGTGAGGTCGTCGTCGCCGGGGCGGACCGGGCCGGTGAGCAGCGGGCCGGTGATCTCGGTGAGGCGCTGGGGCAGGATCACCGGCTGCTCGGACGGCGCCCGCAGCGCGGTGCTGCGGTAGTCCGGTGAGAGCAGCGGTGCGTGGGTCCCGGCCGGGACGGGGGCGTAGCCCTGCATCGGCGGTCCTTCCTCGTGGTGGGTGGGATCTAGACGGCACCGTGCGGGAGGCCGACGTAGTTCTCGGCGAGGCTCGTCGCGGCGGCGCGGGAGGTCACGCTGTAGCGCAGCTGGGAGCGCTGCAGGCCGACGCCGAACGCGTCGCCGCCCTCGGTGGCGGGGTCGAAGCGGTGGAGCATCGAGGTCATGAACCAGGAGAAGTGCTCGGCCCGCCAGACCCGGCGCAGGCAGGTGTCGGAGTAGGAGTCGAGGCCGCCGGTGTCGCCGTCGCGCAGCGCGCGCACGACCGCGTCGGCGAGCACCCGGACGTCGGCGATGGCGAGGTTCATGCCCTTCGCCCCGGTGGGCGGGACGATGTGCGCGGCGTCGCCGGCGAGGAACAGCCGTCCGCGGCGCATCGGGGAGGCGACCATGCTGCGCATCGGGGTGACCGAGGGCTTCTCGAGGAACTCGCCCTCGTTCATCGTGAAGCCCTCGCAGGCCAGGCGGGTGTGCAGGGCGTCCCAGATGCGCGCGTCGGACCAGTCGGCCGGGTCGGTGTCGTTCGGGACCTGGACGTAGAGCCGGGTCACCTCGGGGCTGCGCATCGAGTAGAGCGCGAAGCCGTCGTCGTGGTGGGCGTAGACGAGCTCGTCGGTGGTGGGCGCGGCCTTCGCGAGCACCCCGAGCCAGGAGAACGGGTAGACCCGCTCGGCGATGTCCGGTGCCACCAGCGGGCGGGAGACGCCGTGGAAGCCGTCGCAGCCGGCGATCACGTCGCAGCGCAGGACGTGCTCGGCGCCGTCGGCGTCGGCGTAGGTGACCGACGGGGCGTCGGTGTCGACGTCGTGCAGGGCGACGCCGGAGACGCCGAACTCGACCGGCAGGCCCGCGTCGTCGACGCGGTCGGCGAGCAGGTCCTTCACGACCTCCTGCTGGCCGTAGACGGTGATCCCGGTGCCGACGAGGTCGGCGAAGTCGATCCGGTGGTCGGCGGCGGGGGCGCCGGGGGCCTCGGCGAAGCGCAGCGAGATGCCGGTGTGCGGCATGCCCTCGCGGTCCAGCCGTCCGGCGACGCCCATCCCGCGCAGCAGCTCGACCGTGGGCGCCTCCAGCACCCCGGCGCGGACCCGGGCCTCGACGTAGGCGCGGTCGCGGGCCTCCAGCACGACCGAGTCGACACCGGCCAGCGCCAGCAGTTTCGCCAGCACGAGCCCGGCGGGGCCCGCCCCGACGATGCCGACCTGGGTCCGGGACTCGCGTCGCTGCGTCATGGGAGTCACCTTCCCGTTCCCGGCACGGCCGTTCGACCGAGCTTCCGCTCTACGGAAGAATGCCCGGTCATGACGACGCGTCCGGTCCGCTCGGGAGTCACCGCGCGGGTGCTGGACGTGCTGGGCGCGTTCAGCGCGAAGGACCCGGTGCTCGGGCTGACCGACATCGCCCGGCGCACCGGGCTCCCGCTGACGACGGTGCACAGGATCGCCGGTGAGCTCGCCGCGGGCGGGGCGCTGGACCGCGGCGACGACGGCCGCTACCGGATCGGGCTGCGGCTCTGGGAGATCGCGCACCTGGCCCCGGCCAGCCACGGGCTGCGGGAGGCCGCGATGCCGTTCCTGGAGGACCTGCACGAGGTCACCCGGCACAACGTGCAGCTCGCCGTCCTCGACCCGGACGACGCCGGCGAGGTCGTCTACGTCGAGCGCCTGTCCAGCCGCGACGCCGTCTCGATCGTCACCCGGACCGGGTCGCGGCTGCCGTCGACGGCGACCGGGGTCGGGCTGGTGCTGCTCGCCCACGCCGACCCGGCCGCGGTCGAGGCCGTGCTGGCCCGCCCGATCCGCCGGTTCACCCCGTTCACGGTGTGCCGCGCCGACGGTGTCCGGGCGCTGCTCGCCCAGGCCCGCACCGGCGGGTTCGTGGTGTCCGACCGGCAGATCGAGGAGGTGTCGATGTCGGTGGCCGCCCCGGTGCGCAGCGGGGACGGTCCGGTGGTCGCCGGGCTGTCGATCGTCGTGCCGGCCGCGACGAACCCGCACACCCTGGTGCCCGCGGTGCGCGCGGCGGCCCGCGGGATCAGCCGGGCGCTCGCCGCATCGTGATCGTTCCGATGCCGTGACCGGTACGCCCGCCGTGGCGTTCCGTGCCACCGTGACGACGTGCGTGACTTCCGGATCGAGATCCCCGACGCCGAGCTGGACGACCTGCGTGAGCGGCTCGCCCGCACCCGCTGGCCGGACCCGGCGACCGTCGACGGCTGGTCCCAGGGCGTCCCGCTGGACTACGCCCGCGAGCTGTGCGAGTACTGGCGCACCCGTTACGACTGGCGCCGCGTCGAGGCCGAGATCAACGCGTGGCCGCAGTTCCGCACCGGCCTCGACGGCGGCGGCGACGACTCGGTCGAGATCCACGTGCTGCACGCCCGCTCGAAGCACCCGGACGCGATGCCGCTGCTGCTCACCCACGGCTGGCCGGGCTCGCTGGTCGAGTTCCTCGGCGTGCTGCCCGCGCTGACCGACCCCGAGGACCCCGCCGACGCCTTCCACGTCGTCGTGCCGACGCTGCCCGGGTTCGGGTTCTCCGGCAAGCCCACGACGACCGGGTGGGGGGTCGAGCGGATCGCCGTCGCCTGGGCGCAGCTGATGGACCGGCTCGGCTACGAGCGCTTCGCCGCGCAGGGCGGCGACTGGGGCTCGATGATCACCTCGGCGCTGGGGACCGCGGCCCCGGAGATGCTGTACGGCATCCACCTGACGATGGCGCTGGCGCCCAAGCCCGACGACGCCGCCGGGCTCACCGCGCAGGAGAAGGCCGACATCCGTTTCTCCAAGGAGTTCTCCCGCTACGGCTCCGGCTACTCCGCCGAGCAGTCCACCCGTCCGCAGACCGTCGGCTACGGGCTCGCCGACTCCCCCGCCGCGCAGTGCACGTGGATCGTGGAGAAGTTCTGGGACTGGACCGACTGCGCGGGCCACCCGGAGAACGTGATCAGCCGGGACCGGCTGCTGGACAACGTCATGCAGTACTGGCTGGGCTCGGCCGGCGCGTCGTCGGCACGGATCTACTGGGAGAGCTTCGCCCGCCGCCGCCTCGACGACGTCGAGGTCCCGACCGGCGTCGCCCAGTTCCCGCACGAGATGGTCAAGCTCCCCCGGTCCTGGCTGGAGCGCCGCTACACCGACCTGCGCTGGTTCTCGCGTCCCGACGTCGGCGGGCACTTCCCGTCGCTGGAGCAGCCCGAGTCCTTCGTCGACGAGGTGCGGGGGTTCTTCCGCACCCTGCGCTGAGGTCTCAGACCACCAGCACGGACGCGGTGAACGCGTGCAGGTGGTTGCCCGGCCCGACCGGCCCGATCTCCCCGGCGGCGAAGAAGCCGGCCACCCGGGGTCCGGCCGCGTCGCCGGATCCGCCCGCGTGCGGGTCGAGGCCGACGCGCACGGCGTGCACGTCGTGGTCGGCGTCGCCGAACATCCCGGCGCCGCGACCGTTGCAGGAGAACAGCAGCGCGCCCGCGGCCGGCGCGGCGTGGCGCACCGGGGCGAGCAGCTCGTGCAGGTCCTGGGCGGCGCCCGCGGCGTCGCGGACCTGGAAGCGCACGGTGGTGCCGACCTCGACGACGTCGCCCGCGACGACGGCACCGTCGCCGACGTCGACGGCCAGCACCGCGCGGACCAGGAAGTCCCCACGGTCGTGGGACTCGGCGTACTCGTCGACCGCGACGCCCAGGTGCAGCCCGGTCAGCGCCTGCTGCTGCTCCTCGGGCGGCAGCGCGGTGACGATCTCGCGCAGCCGCTGGGCCGCGGGCCGCCCGGCGAGCTCGGCGATCCGGTTCCGCTCGGCGCGGGTGACGACCATCGGCGGCCCGATCGGGCGGCATCCCTGACTGACGACGACCCGCGCGTCGGACGTGCCGCCGAGCAGCACCCCGACCGCACCGCCGTGGTGCACGGTGCCGCCGGCGAACAGCCGGCCTGCCCCGGGCCCGCCGGGGCCGCTCGCCAGGCCGCCGATCACCGGGAAGCCCGGGTTCGTCGACGCGAGCCGGTCCAGCACCCCGCTGACCGGGAACGTGAACGGGTCGGCGAGCAGGACGGCGACGCGGTCGTCCTCGGCGGGCGGGACCAGGCCGCGCACGCCGATCGCGTCGCGGCCGTCCGGTCCGGCGCCGGGGCGGCGCTCGGCGACCGGGAAGATCGTCCGGACCCGGGTGCCGGGCAGCGACGCCGCCCAGACGGCGACGGCGGGCTCGCCCTCGACGCCGCGGCCATCGGCCATCACGCCGTGCGCGGTGGTCCCGATCGTCGCGCCGGGCGCGGCGAGCTCCATCACCCGCAGCCCCGCGGCCTCGACCTCCTCGACCGGCGCGGCCGCCCCCGCACCGGGGCAGACGAAGAACACCACGAGGTCGGGGACGACGCCGAGCGCGGCCAGCGCCTGCCCCGTCGCGACCTCCGCGGCGCCGACGAGGTCCGGCCCGACGGCCAGCCCGTCCCCGACCTGCACACCCTCACCGGCACCCACGACCCCGACGCTACGTCAGCCCACGGCTCCGGCACCGGTTCGGGACCGTGTGGGACGCCGGGTCCCGTGCGGGGCTCAGTGGCGGGGTCCGGGCACCCGGCCGGGGCGGGGCCAGAGGCGGTGGCGGGCGACGGCGTGGACGGAGGCAGGGCCCAGGGTGGCCGAGTCCGTGGAGCCGAACGGGTTGTCGCCACGGACGTGCCAGCCGTCGCCGTCGGGGTGCACGGCCCGCTTCACCGACAGCTGTCCGGGGCGGGACGCCCAGGTCACGAGGACGACGTCGCCGGACCGGACGGGCGCGCCGAACCGGACCAGCACGACGTCGCCGTCGGACAGGGCCGGGGACATCGACGGCCCCCGCACCGTCACCCTCCGCAGGCGCATCGTGGACTCCCTCCAGAGTGGATCTCTCGCGGCGGTGGTCGTCCTGCCCGACCACCGCCGCGAGGGTAGGGTCGCCGGTGCCAGAACGATCACCCCACCAGGGAGGACACTCATGCGGCTGTCCCGCATTCTCCGTCCGCGACTGGAGGCCACCGCGCACTGCGACCTCCCCTGCGGCGTGTACGACCCGGCCCAGGCCCGGATCGAGGCCGAGTCGGTCAAGGCGATCCAGGAGAAGTACCAGGGCAACGAGGACGTGGACTTCCGGGCCCGCGCCATCGAGATCAAGGAGCAGCGCTCCGACCTGGTCAAGCACCACCTGTGGGTGCTCTGGACCGACTACTTCAAGCCGCCGCACTTCGAGAAGTACCCGGAGCTGCACGAGCTGTTCAACAAGGCCACCAAGGCCGCCGGCGCGTCGGGCACTAAGGGCTCGAACGACCCGGCCACCGGCCAGGAGCTGCTCGACTACATCGCCCAGATCGACAAGATCTTCTGGGAGACCAAGCAGGCTGCCTGATCACAGGCCCCGAGACGGCGCTGACCAGCGGGAACCTTTCCCCGTGGTCAGCGCCGTCGTCGTTTCCGGACCACGGCGATTATATGCCTTGACCGGCATATACCCGCCATGGCATGTTCAACGGGTGCGTGACTCCTTCGACGTCCTGGCGGACCCGACGAGACGAGCGATCCTGGATCGGCTGCGGACGCCGCAGGGCTGCGTCGTCGGAGAGCTCGTGACCGCGCTGGAGCTGAACCAGACCGCGGTGTCGAAGCACCTGCGCGTGCTGCGTCACATGGGCATGGTCGACGTCGTCGTCGAGTCCCAGCGCCGACGCTACGTCCTCCGGGCGGACGCGCTGGCCGAGATCGAGACCTGGCTCGCGCCGCATCGCGCCTTCTGGGAGGAACGACTCGACGCCCTGGGCGCACACCTCGACTCCCTCGACAGCCCCCACGGAGAGGAACCATCGTGAGCATCCAGGTCACCGTCGATCCCGACGGCCCGGTCCTGCGCTTCGCGCGCCGCTATCCGCATCCGATCGAGAAGGTCTGGGCCGCACTGACCGAACCCGCCCAGATGAGCCGCTGGTTCCCCTGCGAGGTGCAGGCGGACATGCGCGTCGGGGGAACGATCACGCTGACCTTCGAGGACGGCGAGCAGGACCACGCCGAGATCACCGAGCTCGAGCCACCGACGGCGTTCGGGTTCACCTGGGCCGACGAGAGGCTGCGCTGGACCCTCGAACCCGACGGCGACGGCTGCGTGCTGCGTCTCGGCAACACCGTGCTCGACCCCCGCTGGTCGGCGAACACCGCCGCCGGGTGGGACCGCTGCTTCGAGGCACTCGCCGCACACCTCGGCGGGAGCGACCCCGGCACCACGACGGGACCCGACGAGGCCCTCGTCGCGCACTACCGTGCGGTGCTGGCCGACCGCCCGTCGTGACCCTCGGGGTCAGGCCGGCTCGTCGTCGACCTGCGCGGTGAGGTCGTCGACCATCCGCCCGAGCAGCCGGGTGAGGTCGGCGCGGTCGGTCTCCGACCAGCCCGCCATCGCGCCGGAGAACCAGCCGAGCACTTCGCGCAGGTAGCGCCCGACCGCGTCGGCGCCCTCGGGGGCCAGCTCGACGAGCCGGGCCCGCTGGTCGGCCGGGTCGGCGACGCGGTGCACCAGGCCGCGGCGCTCCAGCTCGTTCACCTGCCGGGTGACGTGCGGCCCGACCACCTGCATCCGGGCGGCGATCTCCCCCACCCGCAGCGGACCGCCCGCCGTGTGCAGCGTGATCAGCACCGACAGGGCGGGACGGTCGAGGTCGATGCCCGCGGCGGCGACCGCGCGTTCGACCACCCGCCCCCGGCTCAGGACGGTGCTGAGCTGGGTGATCCGCGGCAGCAGCGCGGCCAGCACCGGGTCGTCGGACACACGTCTCCCTTGATTGATACCTAAGTTAGGTATACGTTCGGCGTCGTCGGAAAAGGATACCTAAGTTAGGCAGGTACATCATGAAGGGGACGATCCTCGTGTCCGGGGCGAGCATCGCGGGGCCCGCGCTCGCCTACTGGCTGTACCGCCGGGGCTTCGCCGTCACCGTCGTCGAGCGGGCCGGCGCGGTCCGCGGCGGCGGCTACCCGATCGACGTCCGCGGCACCGCGGTCGAGGTGGTCGACCGGATGGGCCTGCTCCCCCGCGTGCGGGCTGCGCACGTCGACTCGCAGCGGCTCACCTTCCTCGACCCCGACGGCAGGCCGATCGCGACCGTCGATCCGGAGGCCGCGACCGGCGGGACGCACGGCCGCGACGTCGAGCTGCGGCGCGGCGACCTCACCGGCGCGCTGTACGACGCGGTCCGCGACGACGTCGAGTTCGTCTTCGGCGACTCGATCGCGAGCCTGACCGACCACGACCACGGCGTCGACGTGACCTTCCACAGCGGGGCCGAGCGGACGTTCGACCTGGTTGTCGGCACGGACGGGCTGCACTCGGCCACCCGCGCGCTCACCTTCGGACCGGAGGAGCAGTTCCACCACTACCTCGGGTACTGCTTCGCCGGGTTCACGATGCCGAACCACCTCGGCCTCGCGCACGAGGGCGTCATGTGGAACGTGCCGGGCCGGGCGGGGATCCTCTACGCGGCGGGCGAGGCCCCCGAGGTGCACGGCTTCCTGAACTTCGCCCGCACCGATCCGCCGTTCGACGCCTTCCGGGACCCGCAGGCCCAGCGCGACCTCGTCGCCGAGGTGTTCGCCGGGTACGGCTGGGAGATCCCGCGGATGGTCGCGACCATGCGCACCGCCGACGACCTGTTCTTCGACGTCGTCAGCCAGATCCGGATGCCACGCTGGTCGTCGGGCCGGGTGGCGCTCGTCGGCGACGCGGGCTATGCGCCGTCGTTCCTGAGCGGGCAGGGGTCGAGCACGGCGCTGGTCGGTGCCTACGTGCTCGCCGCCGAGCTGGCCGCGGCGCCCGACCACACCTCCGCGTTCGCCGCCTACGAGCACGGGCTGCGCGGGTTCGTCGAGCTCAACCAGGCCCTCGCCGCCGGGGGCGGCGGGCTCGTCGCGCCCCGCACGGCCGAGGACCTGGAGCGGCGCAATGCGGCGCTGCGCGAGCCGGTGGGCCCCACCGGTGACCGCATCCGCGAGGCCGCCTCGGCCTTCTCCCTCCCGGCCGTTGCGTAGACACGGCACCATTCCCGGCGTGCGTACCCACGTCGCGCTGCTGCGCGGGATCAACGTCGGCGGCCACGGGAAGGTCCCGATGGCCGACCTGCGCCGGGTGCTCGGCGGGCGCGGCTGCGCCGACGTCGTCACCCACATCCAGTCCGGCAACGTCGCCCTGACCAGCCCCGCGGGCGACGACGAGGTCGCCGCCACGGTCGCCGCGGCGCTGGTCGAGGAGTTCGGCGTCGAGCGCCCGGTGGTCGTGTTCGGCCGCGACGACTACCTCGCCGCGGTGGCCGCGAACCCGTACCCGGAGGTCACCGACCCGAAGCAGCTGCACGCCCTGTTCCGGGCCGGCCCGGCGTCCGACGACGACCGCGAGCGGATCGCCGCCGCGCTGGCGGCCGAGCGGGCGAAGGGCGGGCGGGGCGACGCCGTCGCCCGCGGGCGGGTGGTCTGGCTGCACCTGCCCGACGGGCTGGGACGCAGCGAGCTCGCGACCCGGCTGGCCGCCCGGACGAGGGCCGGCGACCAGGGCGGGACGATGCGGAACCGGGCGACCGTGGTGAAGCTGGCCGAGCTCCTGGGCTGAGCCGGACACGCGACGGCGCCGCGGCCCCGTCCGGTCGGACGTGACGCACGGCGCCGTCGACGGTGGATTCGAGCTGCCAGAACGATCCCCACCGCGTCGCTCGCATTTCTGCAAGTGACTTGCAGCAGAGTACATGTGGCGAATCGCCGCGTCCATGCGTGCGCGTCGCCCGTCGCGGGTAGGCGGCAGTTGCTACATAGTGGCAAGTGACCGCGCGTGGCATCCCGCCGCGCATCCCCGACGAGGAGAGGCCCCATGGCCGAGTACACGCTTCCGGATCTGCCCTACGACTACTCCGCGCTCGCCCCGCACATCGCGCCCGAGATCATGGAGCTGCACCACTCCCAGCACCACAACACCTACGTCCAGGGCCTCAACACCACCCTCGACAAGCTCGCCGAGGCCCGCGACCGCGACGACTTCGGCGCGATCGTCGGCCTGGAGAAGACCCTCGCGTTCAACCTCGGCGGCCACGTCAACCACTCCGCCTTCTGGAACAACCTCTCCCCCGACGGCGGCGACAAGCCCACCGGCGACCTGGCCGCCGCGATCGAGAAGGACTTCGGGTCCTTCGACGCGTTCCGGGCCCACTTCACCGCCGCCGCCACCACCATCCAGGGCTCCGGCTGGGCCATCCTCGGCCACGACCGGCTCGGCGACCGCCTGCTCATCCACCAGCTCTACGACCAGCAGTCCCAGCTCCCCGCCGGCCAGACCCCCATCGTCCTGCTCGACATGTGGGAGCACGCCTTCTACCTGCAGTACAAGAACGTCAAGCCCGACTACGTCAAGGCCTGGTGGAACGTCGTCAACTGGGCCGACGCCGCCGAGCGGTTCGCCGCCGCGAAGGGCTGAGCCTCCCCGCACCGCGACCGCGCCCCGCCCGGGAGCCCCGGGCGGGGCGTCGTGCCCTCAGCGGTGCGCGCCCGGCCCGGTGACGCCGGTGGCGCGCAGCAGCAGGTGCATCGCCAGGTCGACCGAACGCTCGCGGACGTCGGCGCGCCCGCCGGGCAGCTGCGGGTCGCGCGCGATGACCTGGCCGTCGGCGGTGGTCACGCAGAAGCAGACGTAGCCGACGGGCTTGGCCTCGGTACCGCCGCCGGGGCCCGCGACGCCGGTGACACCGACGCCGACGTCCGCCCCGAACCGCGCCCGCGCACCGTCCGCCAGTGCCCGCGCGACCACCGGCGACACGGCCCCGTGCGCCTCGATGAGCGCGGCGGGGACGTCGAGCAGCGCGGTCTTGGCCTCGTTCGAGTACGCGACCACGCCCCCGGCGACGTAGGCCGACGACCCGGCCCGGTCGACGAGCCGCCCGGCCAGCAGCCCCCCGGTGCAGGACTCGCCGGTCGCGACCGTCCAGCCCTTCGCGCCCAGCGCCGCGGCGAGCAGCTCGTCGGTGGTGCTGCCGTCGTCGCTGATGAGTGCGCGGCGGTGACGGTCGACGATGCGGGCCGCCAGCTCGCGGGCCACGGGCTCGGCGCCGGGCAGCGGGTGCAGGTCGACCTCCAGCTCCGAGCGTCGCAGGCAGGTGGTCACCTCCACCCCGGACACGTCGAGCTCGGCCTCCAGGACGCGCAGCGTCTCGGCGATCTCGGACTCCGGCAGCCCGGCGAAGCGCAGGAGCGTGGCCTCCGCACGGGGCACCCGGGTCAGCAGCTCCGCCACGGGCGCCGACTCCAGCGCGGCGGGCCACATGCCCTGCAGCTCGCGCGGCGGCCCCGGCAGCACGACGACCAGCGGCCCACCCGGTCGCGTCACGGCCAGCCCCGGCGCGGTCCCGACCGGCTCGAGGACGCTCGCGCCGCGCGGCACCCTGGCCTGTTTGGCCGTCGCCGCGTCGAGCGCGGGCCCGGCCCAGCCGGCGCGGCTCGCCCAGCCGGCGACCCGGTCGTGGATCCGGCCCTGCAGCGCGGTGTCGACCTCCATCTCCGCGCCCGCGAACCCGGCGACGACCTCGGCGGTCAGGTCGTCGGCGGTCGGCCCGAGCCCGCCCGAGGTGACGACGAGGTCGTCGGAGGCGACGAACTCCAGCGCCGAGCGCAGGTCCTCCGGGCGGTCCCCCACCAGCAGGACCCGCGAGACGGCGAAGCCGAGCTCGCCGAGGGAGCGGGCGACGAAGGGACCGTTGGCGTCGGCGACGTGGCCGGTCAGCAGCTCGCTCCCGGTGACCAGGACCGACGCGGTGGGACGGGACTCGCTCATGATCCGAACCTACCCGCGCCGGGAGGTCCGCACCCCGCCGCGCACGGGGTCACCATCGGTGCAGGTCCGGGGCGTCGGGACGCCGTCCGGTGTGGACTTGCCACCCGTTCGGGTGACGATGGTGCACGACACGCCCGGAACCGGACCACTCCGGCGTGTCGTCGCATCGCGAATGCCGCTCGTCGTGCCCCCGGACGGCCACGGGCAACCGCCCCGCGCGGCCGCCGTCGTCACCCGTACGGCGCACGATCGGACGGCACGGCTCCGACCTGCGCCGACGCCGTCCGTCGCACCACATCCGGTGAACTCCGCGACCGCGCACACGCACGGTGTCCGTTTTCCGGCAACCGCGCACTCTCAGTGTGAGCACAGCGGGCATACCCGACACTGTGTCCCATGTCAGGGATGTCTGCGCCGAACGACGCCGCGACCTGGGTCGGTGAGCTGGACCGGCTCGGCCCGCTGCGTGATCTGCGGGTCGACCCGGCGTTCCACGCCGCCCGTCTGCTCGTCACCGTCGGTGGCACTCCGCAGGGTCAGGTGACCGTGCCGCTGCGTGGCGGTCGCGCCACGATCGCGGAGCTGCGGTCCGCACTGATCACCCTGGGGTCGCCCGAGCGGGTGGTCCCGGCTCCGGTCGCGAGCGACCCCGTGACGGTGGTGATCGCGACCCGCAACCGGCCCGAGTCGCTGGCCCGCTGCCTGCGCGCGGTCCTCGCCTCCGACCACCCGGCACTGTCGGTCGTCGTCGTCGACAACGACCCGCCGGACGAGCTCACCCGCGACGCCGTCGCCGCCGCCGGGTCCCCGCGGGTCCGCTACGTCCGCGAGCCCCGCCGGGGCGCGTCGGTCGGGCGCAACCGGGGCCTGGCCGAGGCCCGCACCGAGATCGTCGCCTTCACCGACGACGACACCGAGGTCGACCCCGCCTGGGCCTCGCGCATCGCCGGCGCCTTCGCCGCGGACCCCGAGCTCGCCTGCGTCTCCGGCCCGGTACTGGCCGCCCGCCTGGGCAGCCCCGAGGAGCGCGCCGCCGACGTCGCCCTGGCCTGGAACAAGGGCTTCACCCCACGCCGGTTCACCCTCGCCGAGCCCCCCGCGGACTCCCCGATCTTCCCGTTCGCACCCGGCCTGTTCGGCATCGGCGCCAACCTCGCCGTGCGGGCCGGCGCCGCCCGCGCCGTCGGCGGCTTCGACGAGGCCATGGGCCCGGGCACCCCCACCCACGGCGGCGAGGACTGCGAGTTCCTGGTCCGCATGATCCTGGCCGGCAACGTCCTCGGCTACGCCCCGGGCGCCTACCTGTGGCACCACCACCGCCCCGACCAGGCCGCGCTGCGCAAGCAGATGGAGGGCTACGCCGTCGGGCTGGGCAGCTTCCTGGCCAAGGTGGCGCTGTCACCGCAGGGCCGGTCGGTCGCGCTGCGCCGGCTCCCGGCGGCGGTCGCCCGGCTGCGCCACATCTCCGACCGCGAGGCAGGCGCCGGCGTGGCGATGCCCGCCGACGCCGACCAGACGCGCAACCGGGGTCTGCTGAACGGCCCGCGGGCCTACCTCCGGTCGCGCCGCGCGGTGCGGCGGGCCGGCGGAGCGGTGCCGCCGCTGATCGGGCCGGCGCGGGCCGGGACGACCGCCCCGCACAAGATCCTGGCGACCGGCGGCCACCCGGCCGTCACCCCCGCCCGGCCGCACGGCACCGGCGGGTACCCGGCCGCCGCCCCGGTCCGGTCCCAGGGCGCCGGGGGCCACCCGGCCGCCGCCCCCGGGCGGCCGCAGGACACCGGCGGGTACCGGCCCGTCCCCGCCCGCACCGGCGGCCCGTACGGCGCCGGCCCCGCCCGGCGCGGCTGAGCCGCCCGCGGGCCGTGGCGACGCCCCGCCGCCACGGCCCGCGCTAGGACGTGGTGACGTCCGGACCCGGCCCCAGCAGGGCCGGGTCCGACGACGCGGCGACGAGCCTGCCGTGCGGGTCGGCGACCAGCCGTCGCGTCGTGGTGTCGAGGACCCCGAGGGTGCACTCCACCTCGGCCGCGAGATCGTCCGTCCGGTCCCCGTCGGCCGCGGCCACCCGGACGATCCGGTGACTCATCGTGAACGGCTTGCGCGCCGTGAACGCGATCACCGAGTCGATCCGCAGCTCGTCCCCGGCGCGCAGCTCGGCCCGGAAGTGCACCGTCGTCGACAGCAGCACGATCGTCAGGCCGTGTGCGCCGAGCGCGTGCTGGGACAGCCCGGCGGCACGGAAGTGCTCCATCCGGGCGTGCTCGCCGTACTGATGGTAGACGGCATGGTTGACGTGCCCGTTCACGTCCATCTCGTAGCTGCGGACACCGATCCGGACCCCGAACGGCGGAGACTGCTCGACGCTCATGGTCCACACCCTGCCAGCCGGGCCGGACCACCCCGGGCAGCGCGCCCGACCGTGTCCCGGGACGTTTGTGCCACCTGCGACCGCGGTCGTAGGGTGGGTGACCGCGCTGACTAGGCTGGTGCGGAGGCAGCACGAGCGGTACGTCAAGCAACGGCGGCCGGTTGTCACTCACGGTGACGTCGATGGCGCGTCCGGGAACGGACACGAGCACGGCGACGGCGCCGACGGCGACGACTCGCGAGGGAGCACGACACATGAGCAGTGAGACGCCCACCGGGGTGGGGGGAGACCAGGGCCCCGACGTCGGCGAGGTCGTCCGCTTCGAGGTGACCGAGCACGGTGACGGCGCCGTCGTCGTCGGAGTGCACGGCGAGATCGACACGATGACCGCGCCCGTGCTGAGCGAACGGCTC
Organism: Pseudonocardia sp. DR1-2; assembly: GCF_023717215.1. NCBI lineage: Bacteria > Bacillati > Actinomycetota > Actinomycetes > Pseudonocardiales > Pseudonocardiaceae > Pseudonocardia > Pseudonocardia sp. DR1-2. The sequence continues at coordinate 79,514 of NZ_JAMQOF010000006.1, forward strand.
GCCGAGCGGATCGGCTCCGCGAGCCTGCTCGTGGTGGACCTGACCCGGGTCACGTTCCTCGGGTCGGCCGGGCTGGCGGCGCTCGTCGAGGGCAAGGAGAAGGCGGAGAACGCCGGCAGCCGGCTGCGGCTGGTCTGCGGCTCGCACGCCGTCACCCGCGCGCTCGAGGCGACCAACCTGATGTCCCTGTTCGACGTGGCCGACGGCGTGCCGGAGGCACTCCGCACGGCCTGACGACCCGGAGGCGTATGGGTGCCTGGTGGCCCCCGCGGTCTTCAACACCGACGTGGCCGAGCATCTCGGCCAGGCGGGTTCGATTCCCGTCCGCCTCCGCCGACCACCACCCCCGACGACCGGGACGACGAGCCCCACCGCGATGAGCATCCTGCACCTGGACGAGCTGTCCCCCACCTCGGGTGACGGCCCGTCCGGTGTGCCGGAGCTCGCGGCCGCGGTACGCGAGGGGCGGCTGAGCGCGGCCACCGTCGCCGAGCGGCTCCTCGCCACCCCCGGCGCGGTCCCCGTGGGCGCCGGGCTGGTGGTGGATCCCGCGCCGCTGCGCGCGGCCGCCGCGGCGCTCGACCGGCGCACCGACCGGTTCGCCCTGCCGCTGGCAGGGGTCCCGGTGGTGGTCGAGGACGGCATCTCCGTGGCCGGGCGCGGGGACGAGATCGTGCGCAGGCTGCGGGCCGCGGGAGCACTCGTCGCAGGGCGGGCGCGGACCGCCGAGCACGAGGTGGGCCTCGACGCCACCCCGGGTGGCCGGGCCACCGCGACCGTGGTCGCCTCCGGCGTCGTCCCGCTCGGGATCGGTGTCGACGGCGACGGCACGCTGCGCTGCGCCGCCGCCGCCCACGGGATCGCCGCGCTCAAGCCGGGCCGCCGGGTGCTCCCGCTGCCCGACGCCGCCGAGCGACGCTGGTGCGGGCTGGCCGAGCCCACCCTGCTCGCCGGGCGCGCGGAGGACCTCACCGCGGTGCTCGACGCGCTCTCGCGCGGCACCGGCGGGCCGCCCGCGCCGTCGTCGGTGCTGCGGCTCACCACCCCCGCCGGCGCCGGCCCCGGTCCGGCCGCGGCGCCCGTCTCCTCGCTGGCCGCGTCGCTGCGCACCGGCCGTACCCGGCTCGCCGGGCCGGACTCCGCGTCCGCGGTGCACGCGGCGATCCGGCTGCTGCAGGACGCCGGGCTGGGCCTCGTCGCGGCCGACCCGCCGTACCGGGCCGTGCTGGTCGTGCACTCGGCCCGCCGCCGTCAGGCCGGGCTCGCCCGCCGGGTCGAGGACCTCGGCCTCGACCCCGCCGAGCTGCCGCGCAGCGCCCGCAGCCTGGTCCGGCGCGGCCGCCGCGTCCGACGCCTGGGCGGGCTGCGTCCCGCGACCCCCGCGTCGTGGCGGCAGCGGATGGTCGCCTGGCTCGACGACGCCGGCGCCGAGGCCGGCCTGCTGCCCGCCCCGCCCGGGGCGTCCGGGGCCGGGTCCACCGGGATGGCCGCGTGGAACCTGGCCGGGCTGCCGTCACTGGTCGCGCCGGTGAACCGGCCCGGGGAACACGGCTGCGTGCAGCTCGTGGGCCGGCCCGGGTCGGAGCGGCGGCTGCTCGCGACCGCCGCCCTGCTCGCCGGGGAATGATCCCCGGCCCGGCTCAGTCCGCGGGCGGGGACCAGACCCCGGTCGCGACGAACCGGTCGAGGGTCTCCGTGTAGGGCGCCAGGTCCATCCCCTGGGCGGCGACCCAGGCGTCGTCGTAGTAGCTGTGGCGGTAGCGCTCGCCGCCGTCGCACAGCAGGGTCACGACGCTGCCCGCGCGTCCGGCGCGGAGCATCTCCGCGACGACCTGGTAGACGCCCCACAGGTTGGTGCCGGTCGACCCGCCCGCCCACCGGCCGGTGCGGTCGCGCAGGTGCCGGGCGGCGGCGACGCTGGCCGCGTCGGGCACCGGGACCATCCGGTCGATCACCGACGGGACGAAGCTCGGCTCCATCCGGGGCCGCCCGATCCCCTCGATCCGCGACGCCGCCCCGGTCGCGTACGACGGGTCCCCCGCCGTCCAGCCGGGCAGGAACGCCGACCCCTCCGGGTCGACGACGGCCAGCCGGGTCGCGAGCCGCCGGTAGCGCAGGTAGCGGCCGATCGTGGCCGAGGTGCCCCCGGTCCCGGCCCCGACGACGATCCACTCCGGCACCGGGTGCGGCTCCTCGGCCAGCTGGGCCAGGATCGACTCGGCGATGTTGTTGTTGCCGCGCCAGTCGGTCGCGCGCTCGGCGTAGGTGAACTGGTCGAGGTAGTGCCCGCCGGTGTCCGCGGCGAGCCGCTCGGCCTCGGCGTAGACCTCGCCGCCGTGGTCGACGAAGTGGCAGCGCCCGCCCTCCCGCTCGATCAGCGCGATCTTCTCCGGGCTGGTCGAGCGCGGCATGACGGCCACGAACGGCACCCCGAGCAGCCGGGCGAAGTACGCCTCGGAGACCGCCGTCGACCCGGAGCTGGCCTCGACGACCGTGGTGCCCTCGGTGATCCAGCCCGACGCGAGCGCGTAGAGGAACAGCGACCGGGCCAGCCGGTGCTTGAGGCTGCCGGTGGGGTGCACCGACTCGTCCTTGAGGTAGACCTGCACGCCCCACTCGGCAGGCAGGTCCAGCACGTGCAGGTGCGTGTCGGCGGAACGGTTCGCGTCGGCCTGGACGCGGCGCATCGCCTCGTCGACCCAGGCGCGGGTACGGGCACAGGAGCGGTCGACGGGCTGCACGCCCCGACCCTAGATCGGCCTCAGAGCCGGACCAGCCCGGTCCCCTCGGTCACGGTGCCGATCCGGGCCGCGCCGTGCCCGCGCCCGCGCAGCCACGCGACGGCGGCGTCGCCGCGGCCGGGGGCGGCGCCGAACAGCAGCCCGCCGGAGGTCTGGGCGTCGGACAGGACCAGCAGGTCCTCCTCGCCCGCGGAGCCCGCGACGACCCGGTCGTCGATCCAGGCGCGGTTGCGCAGCGTGCCGCCGGGGACGACGCCGTCGGCGACCAGCTCCCGCACCCCGCCGAGCAGCGGCACCGCGGCGACGTCGACGTGGGCGTCCACCCCCGAGGCGACGGTCATCTTCGTGAGGTGCCCGAGCAGGCCGTAGCCGGTGACGTCGGTGCAGCCGGTGGCGCCCGCCCCGCGGGCGGCCGCCGCGGCGTCGGCGTTCGGGGTGGTCATGACGGCGACGGCGGCGTCGACGTCCGCGGGCACCCCGCGTTTCACCGCGGTGGTGGTCACGCCGATCCCGAGCGGCTTGGTCAGCACCAGCTCGTCGCCCGGGCGCAGCCCGGCGTTGGTCAGGACCCGGTCCGGGTGGACCTCCCCCACCACGGCGAGGCCGTACTTCGGCTCCGGGTCGTCGATCGTGTGCCCGCCGACGACGGCGAACCCGCACCGCCGCCCCACCCCGGCGCCGCCCTCCAGGACGGCGGCCAGTACGTCCGGCCCGAGCTGCTCGGACGGCCAGCAGACCAGGTTCAGCGCGAACAGCGGGGTGCCACCCATCGCGTAGACGTCGGAGACGGCGTTGGTGGCGGCGATCGCGCCCCAGGTCCCCGGGTCGTCGACGACCGGGGTGAAGAAGTCGGTGGTCGCGACCAGCGCACGGTCCGCGGACAGCCGCCAGACCGCGGCGTCGTCCCCGGTGTCGGTGCCGACCAGCAGGTCCGGGTGGGACGGGGGCGTGACCGCCGCCAGGACCTCCCCCAGCTGGGCCGGTCCGAGCTTGCAGCCGCAGCCCGCGCCGTGGCTGAACTCGGTGAGTCGACGGGCGACACCGGTGTCGGACATGTCCCCATCCTGGCAGCGTCGCTCCGTGATCGCCCGCGTTACACACCGTCGACCGCCGGACTGCCGCCGTCCGCCGAACGGGGGCTGTCGGGCTGCGCCGGGGAGACGGAGACTGACGCACCGTGAGCAACTGCACGGGGGGTACGACGAGGTGACCGACGGTGTCACGGATACCGGCGCCGAGGTGACGGCCGAGGACGTACGCGACGACGAGACGACCCGCTCCGGGGACGCCGTTCCCCCGGCCGGGCCCGTCGCCGACGCCGTGCTCCCTCCGACGACGGCCGCCGGACTGCCGCAGCGCGCCCCGCGCGGTGGCGACGGCGCCCGCAGCGTCGAGCACACCGTCGAGGACCTGGTGGGCCGCCTCGCCGCGGCCGAGCACGCCCGCGACGCCGCCGAGCGCCGGGCCGAGGCGCTCGCCGCCGCCCTCGAGGACGCCCGGTCGCGGCCCGCGGAGACCTTCGGCATGCGCGCGGACAAGGTGCTGCGGATGGCCGAGCACGAGGCCGCGATGCGGCGGCGCACCGCCGAGACCGAGGCCGCGCAGCTGGTGGACGCCGCCCGCGACGAGGCCGCCCGGATCGTCGACGACGCCCGCGCGGAGGTCGACCGGCTGCGTGCGGCCGGGGTGGCCGCGCGGCGGGACAGCGAGCTCGTCGCCGACACCGCGGCGTCGATGCACGCCCACGTGTCCGCGCTGCGCTCCTCGGTGCGCGAGGAGATCGCCCGGCTGCACGGGATGCTGGGGTCCGAGCTCGGCAGGCTCGACGCGCCCTCCCGGGCCGCGCGCGGCGCCGACCAGGGCGAGCGTGTCCGGCGCCCGGTGGGCGGCCCGGCGCACGCCCTGCGGACCGGCGAGGCCCCCGGGACCGACGAGCTCGCGGCCGACGACGCCGCCGTGGTCGTGGACCACGCCGACGCCGTCGACCTGCCGGCTGTGGTGCTGCCCGAACAGCGCGAGCCGGAGCCGCAGGCCGATGCGGCCCCGGCCACCGGCACCGCCGCCACCGCCGAGGGCAGCGGGCAGCGGACGTCCTGACCCCGGGCCCCGGAACGCGACGGCCCGGAGCACGGGACAGCACGGTGTGACGGGGGTTACGGTGCGCCGGTGACTCCCGCCGAGCCCGACCCGCGCCGGCGCGTCCCTCGGACCGACGTCGTCCTGGCCGACCCGGCGCTGGCCGGGGCCGCCGCACGGCTGGGCCGGCCGCGGGTCAAGCGCGCCGTCGTCGCGGCGCAGCAGGACGCGCGGGCGGGCCGGATCGCACCCGAGGAGGTCGCCGCCGTCGCCGGGGCGTCGCTGCCCGCCGCCGCGACCGGGATCCGGGCGGTCCTCAACGCGAGCGGCGTCCTGCTGCACACCAACCTGGGCCGGGCGCCGCTGTCGGCCGCCGCCGTCGACGCGCTGGGGGTGGCCGCGGGCACCTGCGACGTCGAGCTGGACCTGGCGACCGGGCGCCGCGGGCCGCGCGGCACGGACGCGCTGGCCGCGCTGCGCGACGCCGTCCCGGGTGCGGGGGCGGCCTGGGTGGCGAACAACGGCGCCGCCGCCCTCGCGCTGGTCTGCGCCGCCCTCGCCGGGACCGGCCGCGAGGTCGTGATCTCCCGGGGCCAGCTCGTCGAGATCGGCGACGGATTCCGCATCCCCGAGCTGATCGAGTCCACCGGGGCCCGGCTCCGCCCGGTCGGCACCACCAACCGCACCCACCTGCGCGACTACGCCGGCGCGATCGGCCCGGACACCGCGTTCGTGCTGGTGGTGCACCCGTCGAACTTCGTGGTGACGGGGTTCGTCTCGGCCGTCGGGGTCCGGGAGCTGGCCGGGCTGGGGCCACCGGTCGTCGTCGACATCGGGTCCGGGCTGCTGACCCCGCACCCGCTGCTGCCCGACGAGCCCGACGCCGCGGGCACCCTCGCCGACGGCGCCGACCTCGTCACCGCCTCCGGGGACAAGCTCCTCGGCGGACCGCAGGCCGGTCTGCTCCTCGGCGGCGGGGACCGCGGCGCCGCCCTGGTCGAGCGGGTGCGGCGCTTCCCGCTGGCCCGGGCGATGCGCGTCGACAAGCTGACCCTCGCGGCGCTGGAGGCGTCGGTGGCCGGTCCGCCGACGCCCGTCCGGGAGTTCCTCGACGCCGACCCGGCCGCGCTGCGGGCGCGGGCCGACACGCTCGCCGCGGCCCTGGCCGCCGACGGGATCGACGCGACCGCGACGGACACCGTCGCCGGGGTCGGCGGTGGCGGCGCACCCGGGGTGGAGCTGCCCAGCGCCGCGGTCGCGCTGCCCGAGCGGTACGCGGCCGCACTGCGTGCCGGTGACCCGCCGGTGCTGGGCCGGGTCGCCGACGGGCGCTGCCTGCTCGACCTGCGGGCGCTGCCGCCGTCGGCGGACGCGGCGCTGGCCGGGGCCGTGCGCGCGGTGCCCGTGCCTCCGGAGGACTGAGCCGTGCACGTCCTCTGCACCGCGGGCCACGTCGACCACGGCAAGTCCACGCTGGTCCGGGCGCTGACCGGGATGGAGCCCGACCGGTACGCCGAGGAACGCCGCCGCGGGATGACCATCGACCTGGGCTTCGCGTGGACCGAGGTGCCGGGGGCGGGCACGGTCGCCTTCGTCGACGTCCCCGGGCACGAACGCTTCGTCGCCACGATGCTCGCCGGGGCCGGGCCGGTCCCGGCGGCGCTGTTCGTCGTCGCCGCGGACGAGGGCTGGATGCCGCAGTCCGGGGAGCACGCCGACGCGCTCGCGGCCGCGGGCGTCACCGACGGACTGCTCGTGGTCACCCGCTCCGACCTGCTCGATCCCGAGCTGGCCCTCGACGACGCCCGCGCGGCGCTCGCCGCCCGCGGGCTCGGCGGCTGGCCCTCGGTCGCCGTCTCCGCCCGCACCGGCACCGGTCTCGACGCGCTGCGCGGCGCGCTGGCCGCGCTCACCGCGCGGCTGCCCGCACCCGACCCGGACGGGCCGGTGCGGCTGTGGGTGGACCGGGCGTTCACCGTCCGCGGGGCGGGGACCGTCGTCACCGGCACGCTGCGCAGCGGCACCGTGCGCCCCGGCGACACCCTGGAGCTCGACGGCGGCGCCGGGCGGGCACCGGTGACCGTGCGCGGGGTGCAGGAGCTCGGCGAGCCGGTCGACGCCGCCGCCGCGGTCGCGCGGGTCGCGCTGAACCTGCGGGGCGTCCCCCGCGACCGGGTCGACCGCGGCGACGCGCTGCTCGGCCCGGGGGCGTGGCCGGTGACCGGGGAGGCCGACGCCCGGCTGCACGGGGTCGGCGGGCCGGTGCCGCTGCCGTCGTCGCCGGTCGGGCTGACCCTGCACGTCGGCTCGGCGGCCGTGCCGGTGCGGGTCCGCCCGCTCGGTCCCGGCCCGGCGGGCGGCGACCCGGTCGTGCGGCTGACCCCGGCACGGCCGCTGCCGCTGCGGATCGGGGACCGGGCGGTGCTGCGTGACCCGGGTGCCGGGCGGATCGTGGCCGGGGTGACGGTGCTGGACCCGGCACCGCCGCCGCTGCGCAGACGCGGTGCGGCCCGCCGCCGGGCCGACGAGCTCGCGGGGGCCGGTGCCGTCCCCGACGCCGACGCCGAGCTCGCCCGGCGCGGCACCGTCCGGGCCGACGACCTGGTGCGCTGGGGCGTGCCCGCCGGCGAGGTGGCCGCGCTCGCGGCCCGGGTTCCCGGCGCGGCGGGCCGGTTGCTGCACCCGGCCACCGCCGCGTCGTCGGCCGCCGCACTGGCCGCCGCCGTCGCCGCGCACGACGCCGAGGACCCCCTCGACCCCGGGCTGCCGCTCGCCGCGGCCCGGCGCGCCGCGGGACTGCCGGACGTCGCGCTGGTGGAGGCCGTGCTGTCCGCCGTCGGCGGGTCCGGTCTCGTCCTGCGCGACGGGCGGGTGCGGGCCGACGCGGACACCGGCCCGCCCGCGGCCCTGCGCGACGCCGCGGCCCGCGTGCGCGCCGACCTCGACGGGGCCCCGTTCGCCGCACCGGGGGCGGCCCGGCTCGCGGAGCTGGGGCTCGGGCCGCGGGAGCTGGCGGTGCTCGACCGCGCCGGGGAGCTGCTGCGGGTGGCCCCGGAGGTCGTGCTCGGCCCCGACGCGCCGGAGCGGGCGGTCGCCGCGCTCGACGGGCTCGACGGCGCGTTCACCGTCTCCGCCGCGCGGGAGGTACTCGGGAGCAGCCGCCGCGTCGTCGTGCCGCTGCTGGAGCTGCTGGCCCGCAGGGGCCTCACGGTGCGGATGCCCGACGGGACACATCGCCTGCGCTGAGCGGGCTCCGAGTGGCGACGCCGTGCCGCGGTGCCTACCGTCGACCCAATGACCGACCCCCGTCCGCCCGCCGCCGGCACCACCGACGGCTCGGGCGGGACGTCACCCGATGTCACCGACACCTGCGACGGGCTGCGGCTGGAGACCTCCCGGCCCGCGGACGGGACGGTCGTCGTCGCCGTGACCGGTGAGCTGGACATGCTGACCGCGCCGGAGCTGCGGCACGCGGTGGCCGAGCAGATCTCCGCGGCCTCGCTGGTCGTGCTGGACCTCGACGGGGTCCGTTTCCTCGGCACGTCCGGGCTGGCGGCGCTGATCGAGCTGCGGGAGCAGGCCCACCGGGCCGGGGTCGAGCTGCGTCTGGCGTGCACCGAGCGGCGTGTCCTGCGCCCGATCGGCATCGCCGGGCTGCACCATCTGTTCGACATCCACGACGACGTGCAGGCCGCACTCGACTCCTGAGAAAGTGACCTGAGTCACATCTCGGAGTGCCCGGATCCGCCTCCTCGCGCGGCGCGGTGCGCGGCGCGGGGGTGCGTGGCGGTGTCGTGAACAGGGGCGATGCCCGGTCCGTCCGACCGCGCGGCCGGCCCGGGACGCCTCGCGCGGCCCGTCGCTAGCACCGATCCCGGCGTCGCGCAGGTTTGATCTCGAACCCCCTCGGGAACCGGGGTGAGGAGCCAACCCGGTCCTCCCGGGCCCCGAGCGACGAGGTGAGCACGTGAGCGACGTTTCCCGGCTTCCCGGCCCGATGGACGACGTGTGGCAGTGGCAGCGACTGGGTGCGTGCCGCGGCATGGACAGCGCCGTGTTCTTCCATCCCGACGGGGAGCGCAACCCCTCCCGGTCGCGTCGCACCGAGCGCGCGAAGCAGGTCTGCCGGGGATGTCCCGTGCTGCAGGAGTGCCGTCGCTTCGCGCTGGCCAGCCGTGAGCCGTTCGGCGTGTGGGGCGGGCTGGGCGAGTCCGAGCGCCGCGCCATCATCGAGCGCCGCGACGCCGAGCGCATCGTCGCCGAGCAGGGTCCCGGCCTCGCCGCCGTCGTCTGACGGACCACGGACGACGGATCACCGATCCGGCACGGCCCGCCCGGGTTCCGGGCGGGCCGTTCCGCTGCTCGGCCGTTCCGCTGCTCGGCCGTTCCGGCCGCCCGGCCGGCGTCACACCGCCGAGGGCAGCGCCTCCGGTTCCGTGAGGTCCTCCGCGACGGGTCCGGCGGGCCGGTAGGGCAGCACCGGCAGGCCGTAGACCCGGGCGACGCGGCGCACCGCGCGGCGGACCACCTCGATCTCCGGGTCGTGCACCGGCCCGGCGGCGGCCGGGGCCACGCACCAGGTGTCGTCGTCGGGGTCGAACCCGACGAGCTCCGAGAGCGCCGCGACCAGGTCCGCCTCGTCGCCGTCCTGCACCGCCCAGCGCAGCCCGAGCCGGTGCACCCGCACCCGCTCGACCGGCAGCGCCGCGACCGGCACGTCCTCGGTGTCGTCCTCGGCCGCCAGCAGCTCCCGCGCCTCGACCGGTGTCAGCGGGCGCCGGGTGGGGGCCGGGTCGTCCCGCACGACCAGCAGGTCGGTCTCCCCCGCCTCACCGGAGAGCGCCGCGAGCGGGCCCCCCGCACGAGCGGACTCCGCCGCGGTCAGTGCCACCGCGACCAGCCTCCGCGGCCGCGTCGTCCCCTGCCTCACGCTCGCCCCCGTCGATCCCACACGTCCTCGTCCGTCGAGTACAACGCCCGGATCCCCGATTCGGGCGTCGATTACCCACCCGGACGGACGAGTGGGGTCACCCGGTCCACGAGCGGGCGACGACCCCCTGTCCGCGACCCGCGGACCGCGCCGACCGCAACACCGCCGTGACCTCGGCCCGCCCACCGGTAGCGCGGATGGGCCGGACGGTCGAACGGTGCCGGTCCGCCGCCGGGCGGGGCACCGCCCGTGGGCGGCCGCCCCGGACGGTCGACCCCGGACGCCCGACGCGGCCGGAGCGGTCGACCCGTCCGGCCGCGACCGCCGACACGGCAGGCCGGCCGCCGATCGGGTCGGCCGGTGCGGCCGATCGGGTCGCCCCCGCGCGACCGGGGCCGGACGGGTGACGGCCCGGTCGACCGGACCGTCAGGCCGGGTGGTCCAGACGGATCGCGAGCAGGGCGATGTCGTCGTCGAGCCGGTCCGGCAGGCAGACCTCGAGCACCCGCTCCACCACCCGCTCCGGGTCGGCGTCGGACGGCAGCTCCTCCAGCGTGCGCTCGATGAGCTCGGTGCGGGCGTCTGCGTCCTCACCGATGATGTCGGTCAGACCGTCGGTGTAGAACACGAGCAGCGACCCGGCGGCACACGGGACCGTGGCGCCGCCGCGGTGCGCCCCGGCGGCCCGCCCGAAGTCCGGCACCGCGCCGAGCATCGGCGAGTGGTGCGCGTCGAGCCGGTGCAGCCGGCCCTGCGGGTCGCGCAGCAGCGGCGGCGGGTGCCCGGCGTTGGCGTAGGTCAGCTCGCGTCCGCCGTCGGGGGCCACCGGCCCGAACCGGGCGTACACCGCGGTCGCCATCGCGGCGATGTCCAGGCCCTGCACCAGCTGGTCGCAGCGATCGAGCACCGGCCCGGGCGCGTCCCCGCCCCAGGCGTAGGAGCGCAGCACGCCGCGCAGCTGCCCCATCGCGGCCGCCGCCGACAGGTCGTGGCCGACGACGTCGCCCACCGCGGCGCCGACCGAGCCGTCCGGCATCGGCAGCACGTCGTACCAGTCCCCGCCCACCTGGTTGCCGTCCGCGCCCACCAGGTAGCGGGCCGCGACCCGCATCCCCTGGACCTGCGGCAGCGCCGGGAGCAGGCTGTGCTGCAGGGTCGCCGCCGCGGCCCGCTCCACCTCGTAGAGCCGGGCGTTGTCGACGGCCAGCCCGGCGCGGCCCGCGAGGTCCGAGGCCAGGTGCAGGTCGCGCTGGGTCCAGCGACGGCCGTAGGGGAACTGGGTGGACAGCGTCACCAGGCCGAGCACCCGGCCGCGGCCGAGCAGCGGGACGACCATCGCCGAGCGCAGCCGCAGCCGCTCATAGGCGTCGGCCGCCTCCGGGTCGTCGGGGTAGACCTCGCGGCCGTCGTCGGGCAGCTCCTGCACCAGGTACGGCTTGCCGGTCCGCACCGCGGTCTCGGCCTGCTGCTCGATCCGCACGGCCCCCAGCGGACCGGACCGCGACAGCAGCGCCTCGTCGTCGGCGTCCCGGGCGGCGACGGCCATCCGTTCGCGGGTCGCCCCGTCGGGGGTGTCGAGCAGGTCCACCGTGCACAGGTCGGCCAGCTCCGGCACCACGATCCGGGAGAAGCGGCGGCAGGCGTCGGCCACGTCGAGCGCCGTCGTCATCTGGGTGGTCGCCTCGGCCAGCAGCCGCAGCTGGGCCCGCGCGGCCTCGGCGTCGGCGAGCGCCGCCCGCCGCTCCTGCTCGACGACGACCCGCTCGGTGACGTCGCTCTGCACGCCGACGAAGTTGACCAGCTCGCCGTCGCCGTCGTGCACCGGCGAGATGGACACCTGGTTCCAGAACGCGGTGCCGTCGCGCCGGTAGTTGAGCAGCACCTCGGTGATCGCCCGCCGTTCCCGCAGCGCCTCGCGCACCCGGCGGACCGCGGACCGGTCGGTGTTGGGGCCCTGCAGGAACCGGCAGTTGCGCCCGACCACCTCGTCGAGGGGGTACCCGGTCAGCCGTTCGAACGACGGGTTCACCCAGGCCAGCGGGTCGTCCTCACGCTGCGGGTCGGAGATGGTGAACGACATCTCGGTGGCGAGCACCGCACGGTCGCGCAGGAAACCCATCCGGTCGCGGTCCTCGCCCTGGCCGACCTCGGAGTCCGACAGCGGCAGCAGCACGGCCAGCGCCCGCCCGGGCCCGGTGGCCGAGGTCTGCGCGTAGGTGCCCTGCCCCTGGGTTCCGGGGTCGGCCAGCGCGAACCCGGTCACCCAGACCAGGGTGCTGCTGGCCGTGGCCCCCTCCCCCGGGACCGGGACACCGTCGCGGTCGGGCATGAGCCCCGGTCCGTGCAGCGCGACCGGCTCGCCGGACACCGCCTCGCCGGAGGCGATCCGGGCCAGCGGGGACCCCTCGCCGATGTACGGACGGCCGTCCAGGTCGGTCAGCCGCGCGGCCTCGCTCCACTCGCGGACCCCGATGGGCAGCCGCACCGGGCGGTCACCGGCCAGCTCCAGCGCGGTCGTGTTGGCGTAGACGATCCGGCGCTCGGAGATGTCGATCATCAGGACGGCCACCTGCGCCCCGCCGCGCACGTGCGGCATGGCCGGGGTGCTCGGCTGCTCCCCGAAGGACTCCACCGAGGTCGCGACCGCCTGGTCGACGGCCCGGTCCACCGCGTCGCCGGGGGGACCCGCCGGGGCGTCGGGGCCGAGATCGGAGTACCGCGTCACCCGGGCGAGCCTAAGGGCAGGCGCCGTGCCGGGCCCGCCGAGCCCGGCCGGTATCGTCGGGCCCGGTCTCCTGTCGTGGGTGGACCGGACCCGGCGCGGGCCAGGACGGCCCCGCCGCGACCCCGGTGCGTCGTGCGGCGCGAGAAGACACCTGCCCGTCGAGAGCACGGCGGCGCTCCACAACGCTTCCGCGCCGCCCGGCGCCCGACACGGAGGTGATCACCCTGCCCGGATCCGCGCCGGCGCAACCGTCCCGGGGGGACGGGGACGCCGAGCTGGACGGCACCGACTCCGCCCACCTCGGCGTCGGCTTCTCCTCACCGCGCAGCGGCCTGACCGTGCTCACCGTGCGCGGCGAGGTCGACACCCTGACCGCACCGCGTCTCGAGACCGCCCTCGACGAGCTGCTGGACCTCGCCCCCGACGGCGACGGCCGCGACCTCGCCGTGGACCTGGAGGGCGTCACGTTCCTCGCCTCCAGCGGCCTCGGCGTGCTCATCCACACCGCCCGGCGGGCCGCCCGGGACGGACGGCGGCTGTTCGTCGTCGCCACCAACCGGGCCGTGCTCCGGCCGCTCGAGGTCACCGGCTCCGCCCAGCTGTTCACCGTCCTGCCCGACCAGGCGGGCATTCCCGGCGCCTGAGCGGGCACCCGGTCCTGCACACCCCCGCCGGAGGCGACATGATCCGGCCCGACACCCCCGTCGCACGAAAGGACTCGTCAGCGTGGCCCAGGAGGACGTGGCAGGCACGGCGCACGGCGCCGGCACCGACAACACCGTCGAGATCAGGGTCGCGGCGCGGCCCGCGCTGATCCCCACGGTCCGTGCGGTGGCCTCCGACCTCGCCGCACGCGCGGACTTCGACCTGGACGCGGTCTCCGATCTGCGGATGGCCGTCGACGAGGCGTGCGCGACGCTGGTCGCGATGGCCGCCCCCGGATCGCCGCTGCGGTGCACCTTCGCCGTCTCCGACGAGCGGATCGAGGTCACCGCCCGGGTCGAGACCGGCACCGGTGCGCAGCTGCCCACCGACTCCTTCGGCTGGCGGGTCCTGCAGACCCTGGCCGACCACGTCGCGGTCGAGTCCGGTGAGGAGGACGGCGGGCGCCCGGCCCTCACCATCCGCCTGCACAAGCTCGCGGGTCACGGGCTGTGACGTGACGTCGGACCCTCAGTACGCCCACCTCACCCCGCTGCTCGAGCAGTACGCGGGTCTCGACGACGGCGACCCCCGCCGGGAACGGCTGCGCGAGCAGCTCGTCACCGGCTACCTGCCCGTCGCCCAGCACATCGCCCGCCGGTTCAACCACCGCGGCGAGCCCCTCGACGACCTCGTGCAGGTCGCGACGGTCGGGCTGATCAACGCCATCGACCGGTTCGACCCGGAGAAGGGCGGTGAGTTCTTCTCCTTCGCCGTGCCCACGATCTCCGGTGAGGTACGCCGGCACTTCCGGGACCAGAGCTGGTCGATGCGGGTGCCGCGGCGGCTCAAGGACATGCACGTGTCGATCAACGGCGCGGTGTCCGAGCTGTCCCAGACCCTCGGTCGTGCGCCCCGGCCCTCGGAGCTCGCCGAGTACCTCGACCTGCCCGTCGCCGAGGTCCTGGAGGGCCTGGAGGCCGCCGAGGCCTACCGCAGCTCCTCGCTCGACGAGATGCTGTCGTCGGAGGACGGCAGCGCCACCGTCGGCGAGCTGGTCGGCGACGCCGACGCCGAGCTCGACCGGGTCGACTACCGCGAGTCGCTGCGCCCGCTGCTCGCCGAGCTGGCGCCCCGCGAGCGGACCATCGTGATGCTGCGGTTCTTCGGCAACCGCACCCAGACCCAGATCGCCCAGGAGGTCGGCATCTCCCAGATGCACGTCTCCCGGCTGCTCGCGCAGACGCTGTCCCGGCTGCGCAACCGGCTCGACCCGGAGGACCGCACCTTCTGACGCCCGGGCCGCGCAGCGGCGCCGTGCCCCGTCCGCGAGGATCGGGGCGGGACCGGCGCACCGTCCGGGCCCGGAGCGGGGAGGTAGGAGATGAGCGTGCCGGAACACGTGCTGGTGGTCGGCGCAGGACTGGCCGGACTGCGCACGGTGGAGAACCTGCGCCGGGACGGTTACGAGGGCCGGATCAGCCTGGTGGGGGCCGAGGAGCACCTCCCCTACGACCGACCGCCGTTGTCCAAGCAGTTCCTGGCCGGTGAGTGGGAGCGCACCAAGGTCGACCTGTGCACCGCCGAGGACCTCGACGAGCTCGGCGTACGCACCCACCTCGGCCGCTCCGCGGTCGCCCTGCGGCCCGCCGAGGACCCGGCCGACGGCTCCGAGGTCGAGCTCGACGACGGCACCGTGCTGCACGCCGACGCCGTCGTCCTCGCTGTGGGGGTCACCTCCCGGGTGCTCGACGACCAGCCCGACTCCGCGCACCTGCTGCGCGCCGTCGACGAGTCCGAGCAGCTGCGCGACGCGCTGGCCGCGGCGTCGTCGCTGCTCGTGGTGGGTGCCGGGTTCATCGGGGCCGAGGTCGCGAGCACCGCCCGGGATCGGGGTGTCACGGTCACCGTGGTCGAGACCGGCACCGTGCCGATGGCACGGCTGCTGGGCGACCGGGCCGGTGCGGTCGTGGCCCGGCTGATGAGCGACGCCGGGGTCGACCTGCGCACCGGGGTGTCGGTGTCGGAGCTGACGGACTCGGGCGCCACGCTCTCCGACGGGTCGACGGTGACGGCCGACGAGATCGTCGTCGGCGTCGGCGGGATGCTCGACCTGGGCTGGCTGGAGGCCACCGGCGTCGACGTCGCCGACGGCATCCCCTGCGACCACCGCGGCCGGGTCGACGGGCTGCCCGGGGTGTGGGCGGCGGGCGACGCGGCCGCCTGGACCGACCCGGACACCGGCGAGCGCACCCGGCTGGAGCACTGGACCTCCGCGAGCGACCAGGCCGCCGCGGTCGCCGCGGACATCACCGGCACGACCCCGCCGCCCGCCGCGGTGCCGTTCTTCTGGTCCGACCAGTTCGGCATGAAGATCCAGCTCGTCGGGCGGCCGGACCGCGCGGACTCGCTGCTGCCGCTGCACGGCGAGGGTCTCGACGACGGCCCGGTGAAGGGCACCGTGCTCGGCTACCTGCGCGGCGACGACCTCGTCGCCGTCGCCGGGTTCGGCGCGGCCCGGCTCGTCGCCCGCTACCGCCGCCCGCTGGCCGAGGGTGCCGACCGCGCCGCGACGCTGGAGCTGCGCGACTCGCTGTCCTGACACACGAACGCCCGGCCGGTGCGGGCACCGGCCGGGCGTGGTGTGCAGGCGGTCTAGCGGAAGATCGAGCGGACGATCGCCAGCCCGACCAGCGCGCCGACCGCGATCAGCGAGTACTTGACCTTCGGGTCGGCGAGCCGCTCCGCGAGCTGCTCCTTGCCGCCCTCGATGAGGTTCTTCGGGTTCGCCCGGTCCGCCAGGGCGTCCAGACTCTCGGCCAGCGCGTCCCGGGTCTTCTCGATCTCGCGCTGGATGTTCTCGGGGTCGCGGGCCACCACGTCCACCTCCGGTTCGGCCGGTACGCGTCCGCGCCCGGGACTCCTGCTGCTCGCGCCCGACGCTGCCCCGACACCGACGTCCGGGCACCGCGAGCGGCGTGGCACACACCGTAGCCACCGCACGGGCCGGTCCGCGCGCCCGCCCACGGCGCGCCGCCGATTCGGGTGCCGCGGACGGTCGCCGGGCGGTACCCGCACGATCCTGCGAGGCTGAGCCGGTGAGTGTGGAACAGTTGTTCGACATCCGCCGGATCTGGGCCGAACCGGACGCGCTGGCGTCGCCGCGCGGACAGCAGGTCGCACTGTCGTTCCCCGACGCCGAGATCGTCGAGGTCGCCTCGCACTGGAACATCGAGGCGCTGCACGGCAACGCCGGCAACGTGGACCGCTGGGTCCGGGTCAAGACCGAGAATCTGGTCCTGGGCGAGAAGAAGTCGCTCTCGGCCCGCCCCAACGGCCGCTCCGCGGACTTCATCGCCCCCTCCACCGCGAACGGCTGCGCGCTGGCCTGCGCCTGCTGCTGCGTCCCCCGGCAGAAGGGCTACGCGAACCCGGTCACCGTGTTCACCAACATCGACCGGATCGTCCGCTACCTGCGCGGGCACGTGCGGCGTCAGGGGCCCAAGACCGAACCGAACCAGGTCCACCACACCGACTGGGTCTACGACATCGGGGAGAACTCCGACGTCGCGGTCGACGCGCTGCTCTCGGACAACGTGGCCGACCTGGTCGGCTGCTTCCGGGATCTGCCCGGCGCGCGGGCCAGCTTCGCGACGAAGTACGTCAACCGCGAGCTGCTGGGCCTCGACCCGCAGGGCGGCACCCGCATCCGGTTCTCGCTGATGCCCGAACACGACAGCAGGCTGCTCGACGTGCGCACCACCCCGGTCGCCCGGCGGATCGCCGCGATCGACGACTTCGTGGCCGCGGGCTACGAGGTGCACCTCAACCTGTCCCCGGTGGTGCTGCGCGAGGGCTGGCAGGCCGACTGGGCCGAGCTCCTGACCCGGATCGGCGACGTCACCGGCCCCGCGTTCCGTGCGCAGGCCGCCGCCGAGGTGATCCTGCTGACCCACAACGAGGGATTGCACGAGGTGAACCTCGGCTGGCACCCGCGGGCGGAGGAGGTGCTGTGGCTACCCGCGATCCAGCAGGGCAAGCGCAGCGGCAACGGCATGTGGAACGTGCGCTACCGGGACACCGTGAAGGCCCGCGGGGTGCGTGAACTGCGCGGCCTCGTCGAGCGGCACGCACCGTGGCTGCGCATCCGCTACGCGTTCTGACCGTTCCGTGACCCCCTCCCCCGCCCAGCCCGGGCGCGCGCAGCGCCTGGCGCTGGCCGCGCTCCGCGACGGCGGGCACTGTGTATGGTGCCGCCGCGACTGCACCGGACCGGTCCGCGCCACGACCGACCACCTCGTCCCGAAGGTGAAGGGCGGACCGTCGTGGCTGGAGAACGAGGTCGTCGCCTGCGGTCGCTGCAACCGGGCTCGCGGTCACACGAGCCCCGCGGACTGGTTCGCCGAGTGCCGCAGGCGCGGCTGGGACCCGGACCTGCCCGCGGTGCTCGGCACGCTGCGCTCGCTCGCCGCGGCGATCGCCGAACGCGGCGGCCTGCGTCGTGCACGGCCCTACCTCGACGGCCAGCTGCGACGGCTGGAACGGCTCGCCGGGGAGCCCTGAGCCCACTCCGTCCACAACCGGACGGTCCGTCCACAGACCGCGTGCTCGGCGCCGAGGGCGGGGACACGGGTGGCACGCTGATCGTCATGAGCACCCGACTGCAGGCGGGCGACACCGCCCCCGACTTCACCCTCGACGACGCCGACGGCACGGCCGTCTCCCTGGCGGACTACCGCGGCCGCAAGGTCGTCGTCTACTTCTACCCGGCGGCGAGCACCCCAGGCTGCACGAAGGAGGCCTGCGACTTCCGCGACAACCTCGCCGAGCTGAACGGCGCGGGCATCGACGTGCTGGGCATCTCCCCGGACAAGCCCGCCAAGCTCGCGACGTTCCGCGACAACGAGGAGCTGACCTTCCCGCTGCTGTCCGACCCGGACCGCGAGGTCCTCACCGCCTGGGGCGCCTTCGGCGAGAAGAAGCTCTACGGCAAGACGGTCACCGGGGTCATCCGCTCCACCTTCCTGGTCGGCGAGGACGGCACGATCGTCGACGCGCAGTACAACGTGAAGGCGACCGGGCACGTGGCGAAGCTGCGCCGGGACTGGAAGGTCTGATGCCCGTCCGGCCGGCGGGCGCGGGGTGAGCGGACGTGCCCCGCGCCCGCCGGTGGACCGACGAGGAGCTGCTCGCGGCGGTGGCGGCGTCGCGACGGTTGAGCGAGGTGTGTCACCGGCTGGGCATCCGGCCCGGGCGGTACGACCAGCTGCGAGCCCACATCGTCCGGACCGGCGCGGACGCGAGCCACATCCCGGGCGCGCTCGACCCCGGGCACCGCAACCACCGACGGCGCTACACCGACGGCGAGCTGCGAGCGGCCGTCGCGGCCGAGGTCAGCGTGCACGCCGTGCTCCGGCGGCTCGGGTACGAGCCCAGCGGCGGCATGTTCCGGGCGGTGGTCGCGCACATCCGGACGCTCGAGCTCGACACGACACACTTCACGGGGCGTTCCTGGGCCCGGGGCCGGACCTTCCCGGGCCGGCGGGCACGCCCGCTGGCGGACATCCTGGTCCGCGGGTCGAGCTACCGCAGCAGCGCGACCCTGCGCCGGCGGCTCGTCGCGGAGGGGCTGAAGGCCGCGCGGTGCGAGGGGTGTGGGTGTGGCCTGACCGAGTGGCAGGGACGACCCGTCCCGCTCCAGCTCGACCACGTCAACGGCGACCACACCGACAACCGGCTCGAGAACCTTCGTATCCTGTGCGCGAACTGCCCCGCCCTCACCGATACCTGGTGCGGCCGAAAGAACTAGCCGGCGTACTCCAACTGGCAGAGAGACACGGTTTAGGTCCGTGCAAGTGCGGGTTCGAATCCCGCCGCCGGCACGCGTCGCGTCGCCCGCCTCACCCGGCGGGCGGCGCGGTCCCGCTCGGCCCCGCACTCCCGGTCGCGACGCCGTCGGGCTCGTCGGGCAGCGGCCGGCGGGCGGCGAGCAGCACCCCGCCGAGACCGAGCACCGCGCAGATCCCGGAGACCAGCAGCAGGGCCGGCGGTACGTGCCCGGTCACGGCGTCGCCGAGCGCGACGACGGCGATGGTGCTCGGCGCCGACCCGATCACGGTGCCGACCAGGTAGGGCCAGAACCGCACCTGGGACAGCCCGGACAGGTAGTTGAGCACCGCGAACGGCACCATCGGGATCAGCCGCAGCGACGTCACCGCGAGCACGCCGTGGTGGTCGAGCCTGCGGCGCACCCACACCGCGCGCGGGTGGCCGGCGTAGCGGGCGACGAGCCGCCCGCCGGTGGCCCGGACGAGCGCGAACGCCACGACCGCGGACAGCGCGGTCGCGAACAGGGTCAGCGCCGCACCGCCGACGGCGCCGAACAGCACCCCGGCGGACACGGTGAACACCGTCCGGGGGAAGGGCGGGACGTTCAGCGCGACCTGGAGCAGCACGAACACGACCGGGCCCCAGATCCCGGCGGCCTCCACGGCCCGGCGCAGCTCACCGAACCGGGGGACGGCGGACAGCCCCAGGGACCGGGCCACGAGTACGACGAGTGCGGCCGCGAGCACCAGCCCGAGGCAGCCCAGCAGAAACCGCCACCACCGCACGGAGATCACGGTACCGAGACCCGTGCCGGTGCCGTCGGCCGCGGTCGTCGCACGTGACCGGACTCCCCCGTGTGCGCCACCGGCCGCGGCCGTCCGCGTGGCCGGGCACCTCCGGGCGCGCCACCGGTCGCGGTCGGCGCGCGTGCCGCCCCGGTCGGCCGTGAGAGGCTGCCGACCATGAGCGACTCGGGTATCGACCCCGCCGAACTGGACGCCGACGGGCTGGCCGTGCGCCGCGAGGTCCTCGGCTCGGACTACGTCGACGCGGCGCTGGGCCGCGTCGACGAGACGACCGCGGACTTCCAGAAGCTGATCACCCGCTACGCGTGGAACGAGATCTGGACCCGCCCCGGGCTGGAGCGCCGGATGCGCTCGGCGGTGACGCTGACCGCGCTCGTCGCGCACGGGCACTGGGAGGAGTTCGAGCTGCACGTGCGGGCGGCCCGGCGCAACGGCCTGACCCGCGACGAGATCGTCGAGATCATCCTGCAGACCGCGATCTACTGCGGGGTCCCGGCGGCGAACTCGGCGTTCCGGATCGCGCAGCGCGTCCTGGCCGAGCCCGCTCCCGAGTAGTCCCTCAGCCGTCGGCGAGCAGCGCCTGCAGGTGCGGGACGAGCGCGCGCAGCGCGGTCCCCCGGTGCGAGGCGGCGTCCTTCTCCCCGGCGCTGAGCTCGGCCGAGGAGCGGTCGTCGCCCTCCGGGGCGAAGATCGGGTCGTAGCCGAAGCCGTTCTCACCCCGCGGGGCGCGCAGCAGGGTGCCGCGCCACGTCCCGTGCACCACGGTGCGCCCGGGCACGGAGGCCTCCGCGTCCGGGCCGCCGGTGCCGTCGGTGTCGCCGGGGGCGGGGTCGGAGTCGGGGCCTGCGGTGGCCGCGTCGGGCGTCACCAGCGCGGCGGCGCACACGAACGCGGCGCCACGGCGCTCGTCGGGGACGTCGGTGGTCTGCCCGAGGAGCAGCTGCAGGTTGGCCTCGTCGTCGCCGTGCCGGCCGGACCAGCGGGCGGAGAAGATGCCCGGCATGCCGTTCAGGGCGTCGACGGTGATGCCGGAGTCGTCGGCGATCGCGGGCAGCCCGGTCGCGGCGGCGGCGTCGCGGGCCTTGGCGAGCGCGTTCGCGGCGAAGGTCGCGCCGGTCTCGGGGGCCTCCGGGAACTCGGGGACGTCGGCGAGCCCGACGATCTCCACCCCGGAGAGCCCGGCGGCCTCGGTGATCCGGCGCAGCTCGACGAGCTTCTTGGCGTTGCGGGTGGCGAGCAGGATCTTCACGCCTCGCCCTCCCCCGCGGTGTCCGGGACGTCGGCGGCGGCCTGCGCGGCGATCTTCGGGTGC
The DNA here is from genome assembly GCF_023717215.1 of Pseudonocardia sp. DR1-2. Taxonomy (NCBI): domain Bacteria; kingdom Bacillati; phylum Actinomycetota; class Actinomycetes; order Pseudonocardiales; family Pseudonocardiaceae; genus Pseudonocardia; species Pseudonocardia sp. DR1-2. The sequence goes on from NZ_JAMQOF010000006.1 coordinate 100,575, forward strand.
GGCGCGGCGAGCACCTCGACCTGCAGGCGCGCCAGCTCGGCGATCCCGGCGAGCGCGGAGTCCAGCATGGCGTCGAGGGTCGAGCGGGAGAACGTGGCGCCCTCGCCGGTGCCCTGGACCTCGATGAGGGTGCCGGTCTCGGTGGCGACGACGTTCGTGTCGACCTCGGCCCGCGAGTCCTCGGAGTAGGGGAGGTCGAGCCGGACGCGGCCGTCGACGACGCCGACCGACACCGCGGCGACCTGGCAGGAGATCGGCTTGGGATCGGACAGCTTGCCCTGCTCGCCGAGCCAGGTGACGGCGTCGCACAGGGCCACGTAGGCACCGGTGATGGCCGCGGTGCGGGTGCCGCCGTCGGCCTGCAGGACGTCGCAGTCGATCGCGATCGTGTTCTCGCCGAGCGCGCGCAGGTCGATGCAGGCGCGCAGGGACCGGCCGATCAGCCGGGAGATCTCGTGGGTGCGGCCGCCGATCCTGCCCTTCACCGACTCGCGCGACGAGCGGGTGTCGGTCGCCGAGGGCAGCATCGCGTACTCGGCGGTGACCCAGCCGAGGCCGGATCCCTTCCGCCACCGCGGTACCCCGTCGGTGACGCTGGCGGCGCACAGCACCTTCGTGTCCCCGAACTCCACCAGCACCGATCCCGCGGGGTGCTTCTGGAAGCCCCGGGTGATGGTCACCGGCCGCATCTCGTCGTCGGTCCGGCCGTCGGCCCTGCCCTCTGTTCGTGTCACCCGGCCATCGTAGGAAGCCGGTTCAGACCTCGAACACCGCGTCGGGCCGGGCGAGCTCGACGGTCCCGCCGAAGGCCGCCTTGGCCTCGGCGCCGAGGGACTCGCGGTCGAACCAGGCCGGGACGTGGGTGACGACCAGGCGCCGGGCCCCGGCGGCCGCGGCGTGCTCGCCCGCCTCCCGTCCGGACAGGTGCACCCCGGGCGGCCCGGCCTCGGCGTGCGGCCAGCTGGCCTCGCAGAGCAGCAGGTCGGCGTCGCGGGCGGCCTCGACGAGCCCGGGGCAGGCTGCGGTGTCCCCGGAGTAGGTCAGGACCCGGCCGCGGTGCTCGAGGCGCAGCGCGTAGGCGGGGCAGACGTGCACGACCTCGTACGCGGTGACGGTGACGGCGTCGTCCCCGGTGCCGACGGTGAACGGCTCGCCGACCACGAGGTCGTGGAAGGAGAAGACGTCGGTGAGATCGGTGCGGGCGTAGTCGGCCTCGGTGACGGCGTCGGCGCGGGCGAAGCGGGTGTGCGCACCGGCCGGGGCGTGCACGGCCAGCTTGCGCGAGGTCGCGTCGAACGGGGGCCGGGGGTGGTAGCGACGGTGCACCACCAGCGACGGGAAGTCCGAGCAGTGGTCGGGGTGCAGATGGCTGAACACCGCGGCGTCAAGGGAGAACGGGTCGGCGTGCCGTTGCAGGGCACCGAGGGTGCCGTTGCCGAGGTCGAGCGTGAGGCGGGTCGTCCCGGCCTCGACGAGGTAGCCCGATGCCGGGGACTCGGGTCCGGGGCCGCTGCCGGAGCACCCGAGAACGATCAGCCGCATGCGCGACCCTAACCCGTTCGTGAGGTACGCCGCAGCCACCAGAGCCCGACGAACGGCAGCACCAGCGGGACGAAGCCGTAGCCGGCGCCGAAGTGCGACCAGACCGTCTCGCGGGGGAAGTCGGCGGGGACGAACGTGGTGAACGCGCCGACGGCGAGCACGCCGACGAGCTCGAACACCACGGCGGACCAGGCGAGGCGGCGGAAGCCGGGGCCGGTGCCCGCCAGACCGACGGTGGCCAGGATGTAGACGAAGCCGGCGAGCGCGGACAGCGAGTACGCGAGCGGCGCCTCACCGAAGCGTTCGGCGATCTGCACGCCGGCCCGCGCCGAGGCCGAGAGCGCGAAGATGCCGTAGACGGCGATGAGGATGCGCCCGGGGCCGGTGGCGGTGGCGCGGGGCTCAGGCACCGGGCACCCCCGGGATCCACAGGCCCTGCAGGCGCAGCACGGCGACGAGCGTCCCGATCGCGCCGACGGCGATCACAGCGCCGCCCCAGCGGCTCGGCTCGGCGGTGGCGAACTGCAGCGCGATCACCGGGACGCAGACCGCGACGGCGAGGTAGATGAGGAAGGTCGACTGCTCGGGCAGGGTGACCCCGCCGAGCAGGACCCGGTACGCCGCGATCGCCGCCTGCACGACGATGAGCGCCACACAGATCCCGACGGCGACGGTGTGCACCCGGCTCGGGGGCCGGTTCAGCGCCGTCGTGACCAGCCCGAACAGCGCGGTGGCCGAGAGCGCCACGGTGATCACCAGGACGAGCGTTCCGATCACGGCGGGAACGCTACCCCCCGTTCCCGGTGCGGCGCGGAGGACCCGCCCGTCGCGGCCGGTGGTCAGGCGGACGGGAGCGCGGCGCCCGCGCGGCCCACGACCGAGCCGATCTCGGGGCCCAGGAAGCGGCGGCCGAGCCGGGCGAAGGGTTCCGGGTCGCCGGTGGCGAGGAAGCGGTGCGGCGCGGGCGGGGTCGTGTCGTCGCGCAGCAGGTCGTGCGCGTGCAGGGTCCGGACCAGGGTGCGGGCGGTCTCGTCGGCCGAGGACACCAGCGTCACGTCCGGGCCGAGGACGATCTCCAGCACCCCGGACAGCAGCGGGTAGTGGGTGCAGCCGAGGACGACGGTGTCGACCCCGGCGCGCTGCAGCGGCTCCAGGTACCCCTGGGCGACGCCGAGGACCTGGCGTCCGCTGGTGGTGCCGCGCTCCACGAAGTCGACGAACCGGGGGCAGGCCACCGAGGTGATCTCGGTGTCGCGGGCGGCGTCGAAGGCGTCGGCGTAGGCGCCCGAGGCGATGGTCGCGGCGGTGCCGATGACGCCGATCCGGCCGTTGCGGGTGGTGGCGACGGCGCGGCGCACGGCCGGGCGGACGACCTCGACCACCGGGACCGGGTAGCGCTCGCGGAAGTCGGCGAGACAGGCCGCCGAGGCGGAGTTGCAGGCGATGACCAGCGCCTTGACCCCCGAGTCGACGAGCTCGTCGCCGATCGCGAGCGCGAGGCGCCGGATGTCGGCGAGCGGGCGGGGCCCGTAGGGGCTGTGCGCGGTGTCGCCGACGTAGACGATCTGTTCGGCGGGCAGCAGGTCGATGACCGAGCGGGCGACGGTGAGCCCCCCGACTCCGGAGTCGAAGATGCCGATCGGGGCGTCGATACCGGGCGCGTCGCTCACACCCTAGGAGGGTAGGCGGTCGGCCTTCGCGACCCAGCGGGCGGCGACGACGCCGCCGATCGCGCCGAACAGGTGCCCCTGCCAGGAGACCATCGGGTCCGACGGCAGCACACCCCAGAGGATCGAGCCGTAGAAGAGGAACAGCACGACGGCGAGCAGGATCTGCCGTCCGTTGCGGGCCAGGAAGCCGCGGGTGAGCAGGAACAGGAACCAGCCGAACACGATGCCGGAGGCGCCGAGCACCGGCAGCGGCGAGGTCAGCCACACCCCCAGCCCGCTGATCACCCAGATCGTGGCGGTGACCGCGACCCACTGCACCGGCCCGCCGGACATGGCGAGGAACCCGAAGATCAGGAACGGCAGACTGTTGGCGGCGAGGTGCGCCCAGTCGCCGTGCAGCAGCGGCGCGGTGAGGATCCCCGCGAGGCCGTCGGTGCTGCGCGGGTAGATCGCCGCGGCGGCGTCGACCATCCCGCCGGACGCCTGGTCGACCGCCTCGATCGCGTAGAGCGCGGCGGTGAACGCCAGCATGATCACCGCGGCGCGCACCGGCGCGGGCGGCAGCACGCGGGCGGGGCGGCCGTCCGGGAGTGCGGTCATGTCCCCCACGGTACCGGCACGGCCGCCCGCTATGCCCGTTGTGCCCGGTTCAGGCCCAGAGGTGCCCGTCGATGCCCTGCGCGGCGGTCCCCAGGTCACCGGAGTACGCGCCGGTGGACAGGTACTTCCAGCCGCCGTCACACACGATCATGACGACGTCGGCGCGCTGCCCGGCGTCGAGCGCCTTGTTCGCGACGCCGAGTGCGGCGTGCAGGATCGCGCCGGAGGAGATCCCGGCGAAAATGCCCTCCTGCTCGACGAGCTGGCGGGTGCGACGCAGCGCGTCGTAGGAGCCGACCGAGAACCGTCCGGTCAGCACGGTCTCGTCGTAGAGCTCCGGGACGAAGCCCTCCGAGAGGTTCCGCAGGCCGTAGACGAGCTCGCCGTACCGCGGCTCCGCCGCGACGACCTGCACGTCGGGCTTGTGCTCGCGCAGGTAGCGCCCGGCGCCGACGAGGGTGCCGGTGGTGCCGAGCCCGGCGACGAAGTGGGTGATCGACGGCAGGTCCCGCAGGATCTCCGGGCCGGTGCCGCGGTAGTGCGCGTCGGTGTTGGCCGGGTTGCCGTACTGGTAGAGCATCACCCAGTCCGGGTGCTCGGTGGCGAGCTCCTTGGCGACGGCGACGGCCTGGTTTGACCCGCCCGCCGCCGGCGAGGAGATGATCTGCGCGCCGTACATGGCGAGCAGCTGCCTGCGCTCGGAGGAGGTGTTCTCCGGCATCACGCAGATGATCTCGTAGCCCTTGAGCCTCGCGGCCATCGCCAGCGAGATCCCGGTGTTGCCCGAGGTGGGCTCCAGGATCGTGCAGCCGGGCGTGAGCAGCCCCTGCTTCTCGGCGTCCTCGATCATCGCCAGCGCGGGCCGGTCCTTGATCGAGCCGGTGGGGTTGCGGTCCTCCAGCTTCGCCCACAGCCGCACGTCCTCCGACGGCGACAGCGACGGCAGCCCGACCAGCGGGGTGTCGCCGACGGCGTGCAGCAACGAGTCGTAACGCACGGGTTCTCCTCACACGACGGCACCGGGCGGGGACGCCGCCCGGTGCCGGGGTCCGGTGGGGCTCAGCGACCGCCGGCCACGGCCGGGAGGATCGTGAACGTGGAGGACTCCGTGACCGGGGCCTCCAGGCCGCCGGCGAAACGGATGTCCTCGTCGTCGACGTAGATGTTGACGAAGCGGTGCAGCTTGCCGTCGGTGATCAGACGGTCCTTGATGCCGCTGTGCCGCGACTCCAGGTCGTCGATGACCGCCGAGACGGTGTCGCCCTTCGCCTCGACGGTCTTCTCACCGTCGGTGTGCGTGCGAAGGATGGTGGGGATGGAGACGGAGACGGCCATCTCGGTGATCACTCCTGGTGGGTCGCTCTGGCGTGGATTTCTCACGCGCGACAACGCGGCCGGAGTACGGCGACATTCCCGCGCGACCTCCGGCGCGGGTGCGCGAGAGGGTCGATCAGGCCCGGTCGGGCACGTCGTCGGAGCCGGTGTGGGAGAACATGTAGGACTCCACGACCGCCAGCTCGTCCTCCACGACCTCGCCGTCGGCGAGGTGGTAGGAGCGCACCTCGGGCTCGGCGTCGGCGGTGGCGAGGCCCACGATCAGCCAGTGCTGGTCGGGGGTCCACTCCATCTGGGCGACGTCCTTGGGCGACGGGTAGGCCTCGGGCAGACCGGTGTGCGCCACCGGCCGCCGCGGCAGCCGCGTGTGGGAGTGGACGACGAGCATGCGGCGCTCACCGGCCGCGTCCAGCTCGCGCTCCAGGCGGATGTCCTCGGCCGGGGCGAAGGCGAAGTCGCTCGCCACCTCGTCGGCGTTGGTCATCGGCACGTAGCGCTCGGGGTGCTCGCCGGTCTCGGGACCGACGAGCTGCCCGCACGACTCGACCGGGAAGTCCCGGCGGGCATGCGCGACGATCGCATCGACGAGGTCGGACCGGAGGACGAGCACGACCCGAGGATACGCGGCCCCGGCCGCGGGACCGAACACCCGCCGGGCCGGAACCGGCCGTTCACGCACCCGACACCACGTTCTGTGATCCCGGCCACGGCCTCCCGTGCAGGGGTGCGTCCATACTGCCCTGCGTGCCCCCCTCCGGTCGCCGTGTCGGATTCGTCCTCGCCGCCGTGCTCGTCGTCGTCCTCGCGGTCGCGGTCACCGTCGAGGCGGTGACGCTCTCGGGCCGCCCCGCCGCGGGCGCGCCCGGCTCCGGCACGGTGCGGCTCATCGCGCTCAACGACCTGCACGGCAACCTGGAGCCGCCCTCGGGGTCCTCGGGCCGGGTGACCGACGACGCCGGCGCGCAGGTCGAGGCCGGCGGCGCCGCGTTCGTCGCCGCGCACATCGCGGCGCTGCGGGCGCAGGCCCCGGCGAGCGTGGTGCTGTCCACCGGCGACAACGTCGGCGCGTCCCCGCTGGCGTCGGCGCTGTTCCGCGACGAGCCGACCGTCGAGGTGCTGGAGCGGATCGGCGTCGCCGCGTCCGCCGCGGGGAACCACGAGTTCGACGAGGGCATCACCGAGCTGCGCCGGCTGCAGCGCGGCGGCTGCCACCCGGCCGACGGCTGCCGCTTCACCCCGTCCTACGACGGCGCGTCGTTCCCGATCCTGTCGGCGAACGTGACCGAGGGCGGGAAGCCCGCGCTCGCCGCGTCGACGGTGGTGGAGGCGGGCGGCGCCCGGATCGGCGTCATCGGCGCCACCCTGTCCGAGCTGCCCGACCTGGTCTCCCCCGACGGCATCCGCGGACTGGAGGTCGGCGACGAGGTCGCCGCGGTCGACGCGGCGTCGCGCGAGCTGACCGCACAGGGGGTGCGGGCACAGGTGCTGCTGCTGCACCAGGGCGACGAGGCGACCGGCGACGGCGGCCCGGACGCCTGTGCGATCGAGCCCGGCGGGCCGGGGTCGCGGATCGCGGCCGCGGTGTCCGCCGACGTCGACGCGGTGTTCTCCGCGCACACCCACCAGCAGTACGCGTGCTCGGCGACCGACCCGGCCGGGAACCCGCGACCGTTCGTGCAGGGCCTGTCGTTCGGAAGGCTGCTCTCGGTGGTCGACCTCGCCCTGACCGGCGACGGCGACGTGGACCGCGCCGCGACCGGCACCGCCCGCAACGTGGTGGTCACCCGCGACGTCGCCCCCGACCCGGCGGTCGCCGACGTCGTCGACCGTGCGGTCGCGCAGTCGCGGCCGCTGGCCGAGCGCCCGGTCGGCACCCTGGCCGGCCCGCTGCTGCGCGCGGCCGCGCCGTCGGGACTGTCCCCGCTCGGCACGGTGATCGCCGACGCCCAGCTCGCCGCCTCGCGCGGCGACGGCGCACAGCTCGCGCTGACCAACCCGGGCGGGGTGCGCGCGGACCTGGTGCCCGGCGCGGGCGGGCGGGTCACCTACGGGCAGGCCTACACCGTGCAGCCGTTCGGCAACATCCTGCAGACCATGACGCTCACCGGCGCCCAGCTGCGCGCGGTGCTCGACCAGCAGTTCACCGTCGACGACGGTCCGACGGTCCTGCAGAGCTCGTCGAACCTGCGCTACACGGTGGTGGCCGGGAACCGGGTCGGTGACATCTCCATCGGCGGCGTCCCCGTCACCGACGACGGCCGCTACCGGGTCGCGACGAACAACTTCCTGTCCGCGGGCGGCGACGGCTTCGACACCTTCACCGCCGGGACCGAGCTGGTCGGCGGCCCGGTGGACCTCGACGCGTTCGTCGCGTACCTGGGCGCGAACCCGGGCCTCGCCGCGCCGTCGACCGACCGGATCGTGCGCCGTTGAGGGGCGGCCGGGCGGGTCAGAGCCCGCGGACGCGGACCCGGACCAGGGAGTCCTGCACGTAGGTCAGCCAGTGGTAGACGCCCAGGTGCTGGGCCCGCGGGTCGTCGTCGGGCAGCTGCTCGGGCATGTCCTCGTTCACGTCGAGGGCGGTGCCGAGCGCGAGCCGCACGTCGTTGAGGGCGGCCAGCCAGGCGTCGGCCTGGGCCTCGGTGAGCTCGAGCCGTCCGCCCGCCTCGGGCAGCGTGTCCAGCACGGTCGCCGCGGCGGTGTCCTTGGCCTCGATCAGCGACGGCTCGTGCAGCGAGCGCATCCCGCCGGCGAGGTCGGAGTCCTCGGTGGTGAAGTCCGGCAGCAGCCGGGCCAGCACCCGGTCGGTCGGCCGCGACGTCGGGCCGGTGCGGATGCCGGTCAGCTCGGCCAGCTCGTCGGTGGGCGCGAGCTCGGCACGACCGGCGAGCATCTGGCGGATCTCGACGAACAGGCCCCGCAGGACGACGGCCTCCTCACCGGAGAACCCGGACGTGTAGCGGACGCGGTCGCCCCGCCCGCTGCGCTTCCAGCCGTTCACGCTCAGGCCCGCTGCATGGTGGCCCACAGGCCGGCCGCGTGGAGCTGGGCGACGTGGCCCTCCACGGTGTCCTTGTCCCCCGCCGACACCGCGGCGCGTCCCTTGTGGTGCACGTCGAGCATCAGCGCGGTGGCCTTCGCCTCGGGGTAGTGGAACACCTTCTGCAGCACGTAGGTCACGTACGACATGAGGTTGACCGGGTCGTTCCAGACGATGGCCTGCCACGGCGTGTCGGGGCCGGCGGACTCGTCCAGGTCGGGCGTGACCTGCTCGGTGGGCGCCGGGGACGGCGCTGGGGACGGCGCGGACATGCGCCCCATGGTGGCACAGGAGCCGTAGGCTCCCGGCCATGACCGGCACGGCCCTGCTGACCGACCGCTACGAGCTGACGATGGTGGCGGCGGCCCTCGCCGACGGCACCGCGGAACGCCACTGCGTCTTCGAGCTGTTCGCGCGCCGCCTGCCCGACGGGCGCCGCTACGGCGTCGTCGCCGGGACGGGGCGGCTGCTGGAGGCGCTGGAGCGCTTCCGGTTCTCCGCCGCCGACCTGGAGTTCCTCGCCCCGGTCGTCGACGCGGCGACCCTGGAGCGCCTGGGCGACTACCGCTTCTCCGGCGACGTCGACGGCTACCCGGAGGGCGAGCTGTACTTCCCCGGCTCCCCCGTCCTCACCGTGACCGGCACCTTCGCCGACGCGGTGATCCTGGAGACCGTCGCCCTGTCGATCTACAACCACGACTGCGCGATCGCCTCGGCGGCGGCCCGGATGGTGACCGCGGCGGCAGGCAGGCCGCTCATCGAGATGGGCTCGCGGCGCACCCACGAGGAGGCCGCCGTGGCCTCGGCCCGGGCCGCGTACCTGGCGGGCTTCGCGACGACGTCGAACCTCGCCGCGGGCGCCCGGCACGGCATCCCGACCGCGGGCACCGCCGCGCACGCCTGGGTCCTGCTGCACGACGACGAGCCGGCGGCCTTCGCCAGCCAGGTCGCCGCGCTGGGCACCGGCACCACGCTGCTCGTCGACACCTACGACATCCGCCGCGGCATCGAGTACGCCGTCGCGGCCGCCGGGCCCGGGCTGGGTGCGGTCCGCATCGACTCGGGCGACCTCGGCGAGCTGGCCCGCCAGGCCCGCGAGCAGCTCGACGCGCTCGGCGCCACCGGCACCCGGATCGTGCTCTCCGGCGACCTCGACGAGTACGCGATCGCCTCGCTGCGCGCCGAGCCGGTCGACTCCTACGGCGTGGGGACCTCGGTGGTCACCGGGTCGGGCTCGCCGACGGCCGGGATGGTCTACAAGCTCGTCGAGGTCGACGGGCGCCCGGTGGCCAAGCGGTCGAGCGCGAAGGAGTCCCGCGGCGGGCGCAAGGCGGCACTGCGCCGGTTCAAGCCGACCGGGACCGCGGTCGAGGAGGTCGTGTACCCCTACGGCACCGACCCGGTCCTCGGCCCGCACGACCGGGTGCTGCCGGTGCCGCTGGTGCGGGACGGGAAGGTCGTCGCCGACGACGTCGTCACCGGGCTGGAGGCCGCCCGGGAGCGGCTGCGGACGGCGCTGGTCGCCGTACCGTGGGAGGGGCTGAAGCTGTCCCGCGGCGAGCCTGCGATCCCGACCACCTTCCTCACCGGGAGCTGAGCCATGGCACGAGCGTTGATCGTCGTCGACGTCCAGAACGACTTCTGCGAGGGCGGCGCCCTCGCGGTGGCCGGTGGGGCCGCCGTGGCCGCCGGGATCGGGCCGCTCGCGACCGGTGGCCGCGACGGGCGGGTCTACGACCACGTCGTCGCCACCCGGGACGTGCACGTGGACCCGGGGCCGCACTTCTCCGACACCCCGGACTTCGTCGACTCCTGGCCGCCGCACTGCCGCGCGGGGACGCCGGGCGCGTCGTTCCACCCGGCACTGGACGTGGCGCCGATCGAGTGCGTCTTCGACAAGGGCGCCTACACCAGCGCCTACTCCGGGTTCGAGGGCGCGAGCGCGAACGAGTCGGGCACCCCGCTGGGCGACTGGCTCACCGAGTACGGGGTGACCGAGGTCGACGTCGTCGGCCTGGCGACTGACCACTGCGTCCGGGCGACCGCGCTCGACGCGGCCCGGCTCGGGCTGGCGACGACGGTGCTGCTGCACCACTGCGCCGGGGTGGCACCGGAGACGACGGAGCGGGCGCTCGCTGCGCTGACCGAGGCCGGCGTGGAGCTCCGCACCGCCTGACCCCCGGCGGCCCCGGCGCCGGACCGGCCGGGCACGCGCTCGTGGCGCGCACCCGGCCGGGTGCCGGACTCGGTGCCGGACTCAGTGCCGGTCGGCGGTGCCGACCGGGGCGGGCCGGTCGTCGTCGGGCCGGTCGACCGGGGCGAGGGGGTCGACGACGGCGACCGGGACGGGCTCGGCCCGGTCCCCCGCCCCGTCGGCCGACGCGGCGGCGGTCGCGGCGGGGTGGGTGCCGTCCGGGGAGGCGGGCTCACCGGAGTCGTCCTTCGCGAAGGACCCGACCTTCACGTAGAAGTCGTCGCCGTGGTTGTCGGTCGCCCACTCGACGGCCTGCTCCATCACCTCGGCGCTCTTCTCGGCGCGCAGGATGACCTTGTCCCGGCGCACGTCGCGGTGCAGCGCCAGGCACAGCAGCACCATGATCACCACGAACGGCGCGGCGACCAGGATCGTCAGGTTCTGGATGCCCGACAGGGCGTCCTCACCCCCGGTGACCAGCATCAGCACCGCGACCGCGCCCATCGCGGCACCCCAGAAGACCACGACCCACCTGCTCGGCTCGATGGTGCCGCGCTGGGACAGCGTGCCCATCACGATCGACGCGGCGTCGGCGCCGGACACGAAGAAGATCGCCACCAGGACCATCACGAGCAGGCCGGTGGCCGTGGCCCACGGGTAGGCGTCGAGCATCTGGAAGAGCTGGACGTTGGAGTCGTCGGAGAACTGCGCACCCTGCTGGGCCTGCTCGACGGCGGCGCCGCCGAAGATGCAGAACCAGACCAGCGAGACCAGGCTCGGCGCGAGGATGACGCCGCCGACGAACTCACGGATGGTGCGCCCGCGCGAGATCCGCGCCAGGAACATGCCGACGAACGGCGTCCACGAGATCCACCACGCCCAGTAGAAGACGGTCCAGCTCGACAGCCACTCGAGCATCGGCTCGCCGCCGACGGCCTCGGTGCGCCCGACCATCTCGAAGAACTGCGCGAAGTAGGCGCCCAGCGCGGTCGGCACCAGGTCCAGGATGATCACCGTCGGGCCGACGACGAACACGAACAGCGCCAGCGCCCCGGCCAGCACCATGTTGGTGTTGGACAGCCACTGGATGCCCTTGGCGACGCCCGACACCGCGGACAGGATGAACGCCGCGGTCAGCACGACGATGATCGCGGCGAGCACGCCGGCCCCCGGCACCCCCTCGACCCAGCCGACGGTCTGCATGCCGCCGCCGATCTGGAACGCGCCCAGACCGAGGGACGCGGCCGAGCCGAACAGCGTCGCGAAGATCGCGAGGATGTCGATCGCCCTGCCGATCGCCCCGTCGGCGGCCTTCTGCCCGATCAGCGGGACGAACGCCTGGCTGATCAGCTGCCGCCGGCCCCGGCGGAAGGTGGAGTAGGCGATGGCGAGGCCGACGACGGCGTAGATCGCCCACGGGTGCAGCGTCCAGTGGAACAGCGACGTCGCCATCGCGACCTGCATCGCCTCGGTCGTCGCCGGCGCGGCGGACCCGGGCGGCGGGGAACGGAAGAAGGTCAGCGGCTCGGTGACCCCGAAGAACATCAGCCCGATGCCCATGCCGGCGGAGAACATCATCGCGATCCAGGAGACCGTGCGGAACTCGGGCTCCTCGTCGTCGGCGCCGAGCTTGATGCGCCCGAAGCGGCTGAAGGCCAGGAACAGCGCGAACGCGACGAAGGCGGTCGCGGCGAGGATGAAGCCCCAGCCGCCCCCGCGCATCAGGGCCTCGATCATCCCGGACGCGGTCGTACGCAGGTTCTCCGGCGCCGCGACCCCCCAGACGACGAACAGCAGCGCCAGCGCGGCGCCGATCCCGAAGACCGTCCAGTCCGTGCGGGGGCGCTCCGGGGGCGCTCCGGGGTCCTCGGTACACGACCGGGGATCGACTTGCGTCATGACGTCTCCACCTCTGTCCGGGTGCGGGGGAAGTGCGGTCCGTGCGCCGCTCCGTGGGTCGTGCGGTCCCGCGGCCGGGATCGCCGGCGCGACGGGTGCGGGGGCGGGTCCCTCCCGGCCGCGCAGGCGGCGCCGGAGGGGCGGCGGCCGGCCGGGACCGCGCCCGGCCTCACCTGCTCCCCATCAGATACTCGATTAATATATCTGTGCACGTTATGATGGTCCCGAAGCGGCGGTCAAGACCCCACCGGCCGCTCGGAGCCCGCCGACACCGGAGTCGCCACCGTGCCCCCAGCAGTTCCGTCGCCCCACCCGGGACGACCGGCCCACACCCCGGGCCTGCACGAACACCACTACCGCGACCCCTTGACACCGACCCGGGAGACGCGCTCCCATCGTGGTGCGCATTGAGCGACTCGTTGCTTGTTACGCAACAGTTTCCCGTGTTTCTCGTGAGTTTCCGCGGCCCCGATCGCCGCCGTCATCGCGTCGGAATCCCACTGCAGGAGGTGATCCGCTGTGCCGCAACGCTTCCACCGTGACCGCACGCCGGTCGCCTCCGGCGCCCGGCCGTCGCGTGGACCCCCGGTCCCGCGGCGCCGGCCTCCGTAACACCCCGACGCCGTCGCGATCCCGAGCTCGGCCCGCCGGAGGCCCACCCGTCGACGGCACCCGACCCCGCACCCCGCCCCGCAGCCGCACACCCGACCGTCGCCCACGAGGAGTACCGCCATGACGACCGGTGAGTTGTCGACCCCCGCCACCGAGGGGCAGAGCCTCCCGGACAGCCTGCGAGAGACCCTCGCCGGCCACTACTACACCGACCCCGCGATCTTCCGGGCCGAGCAGGACAACATCTTCCACAAGACGTGGTTCTGCGCGGTGCTGGCCGCGGACCTGGACAAGCCCGGCGCGTTCGAGACCGTCCAGATCGGACGGGAGAGCGTGATCGTCACGCGGGCCAGGGACAACTCCGTGCGGGCCTACCTCAACGTCTGCCGGCACCGCGGCGCGCGGCTGTGCACGGAGGAGAAGGGCGAGGTCAAGCGCTCCTTCCAGTGTCCGTACCACGCCTGGACCTACGGCCTGGACGGCAAGCTCATCGCGGCGCCGAACCTCAGCTCGATGCCCGACGTCGACAAGGTCGAGTACGGCCTGCACACCGTGCACGTCCGCGAGTGGCTGGGCTACGTCTGGCTGAGCCTGGCCGAGGAGCCGCCCTCGTTCACCGAGACGGTGATCGGTGACGTCACCACCCGGCTCGGCTCGCCGGACGCGATCGTCGGCTACGACGTCGAGAACCTGAAGCTCGGCCGGCGCATCTCCTACGACGTCAAGGCGAACTGGAAGCAGATCGTCGAGAACTTCATGGAGTGCTACCACTGCGCGACGATCCACCCCGAGCTCACCGAGGTGCTGCCCGAGTTCGCCGACGGCCTCGCCGCCCAGTACTTCGTCGGGCACGGTGCGGAGTTCGGCGAGGAGATCAAGGGGTTCACCGTCGACGGCTCGGAGGGGCTCACCCGCATCCCGGGCGTCGCGCAGGAGCAGGACCGCCGCTACTACGCCATCACCGTGCGGCCGTCGGTGTTCATCAACCTGGTCCCCGACCACGTGGTGTTCCACCGCATGTTCCCGCTGACCGCCGAGCGGACCCTGGTCGTCTGCGACTGGCTCTACCTGCCCGAGGTCGTCGACTCCGGCGCCGACATCGACCGCTCGGTGGAGCTGTTCCACCGGGTCAACGTCCAGGACTTCGACGCCTGCGAGCGCTGTCAGCTCGCGATGGACTCGCGCTCCTACGAGAAGGGCGGCGTGCTCGTGCCCAGCGAGCACCACATCGGCGAGTTCCACGACTGGGTGCGCGACCGGGTGGGCTGATCCCCGCTCCGTCCCGCACCACCACGACCGCCCCGCCCGGCCCGCCGGCGCGGGGCGGTCGCGTGTCCGGGGCCGGGCCGGGGACGCGGGGTCAGAGGTGGCGGCGGAAGAACCCGACGAGCGCCGCGACGGCCCGGTCCACGTACTCCGGCACGTCGTACATCTCGTAGTGGCCCGCGCCCTCCACCACGACCACGTCCTCCGCATTCGGGGCGAGCCGCGCCAACCGCTCGCCGTCCTCGTACTGCCCGGTGCTCCCCCGGCGACCGGCCACCACCACCTGCAGCGGGCAGGTGAGCAGCAGGTCGACCAGGCCGAAGGCGTCGAACCCGATCAGCAGGGGGTCACTGCGGCGCAGGCGACGGTTGGTGGACCGGCCGTGGTGCCCGCGGGACGTGCGGTAGTAGGTGACCGCCTGCAGCGTGTCGGGGTCGGTGATCCCGGCCGTCGCCGCGTCCTCCACGGTGTCGGGGAGCCACGGCACGCGCTCGGGCTCCCCCGCGGCGACCTCCGCGACCCGCGCGGAGGCGAGGTCGTCGAGTGCGGCACCGTCGGCGCCGCCGCGCCGCCGCGCGGCGCCGATGTCCACCGCGACCACGGTGCCCAGCGCCGCGATGCGGTGGTCGGTCCGGGCGGTGTGGACGGCGTAGCCGCCACCGGCGCAGATCCCGAGCGCCCCGATCCGCGCCGGATCGACCCCCGCGACGACGCTCAGTGCGTCGACGGCGCAGGAGACGTCAGCACTGCGCCGGTAGGGGTCCTCCAGGTCGCGGGGCTCGCCGCCGCTGGCGCCCTGATGGGCCGGATCGAACGCGAGTGCGACGAACCCGGCGGACGCCAGCCGCGCGGCGTAGCCGGCGGCGATCTGTTCCTTGACGCTGCTGCCCGGGCCGCAGAGCACGACCGCGGCGTGGGAGCCCGCCGGATCGAACCCCTCGGGGAGGTACAGCGCACCCGCGAGGTCGACGGGGCCGGCCGGGATCACGAGGGGACGGGGCATCCGGGCGACCTCCGGGTAGGTTCGGGCGTCTCGCACGACGTACGAGACCACAATAAGTTCGATATTGAACCAGTTCGAAACCGTACCACCTGGGGAGAGCACTGTGCCGTCGACGGACGCCGCCGAGCTGTGGAAGCTGAACCACCGGCTGCTCACCCGGGTCCTGCACGCGGCGACCCCGGAGCTGGAGCGACTCGGGCTCGGCACGAAGGAGTTCTTCGTCCTCGACGAGATCGACACGAGCCACTACCCGGCCGAACTGGCGCAGCGGCTGATGCTGCCGAAGGCCAGCGTGACGCAGTACCTGCGCACGCTGGTCGACGCGGGCCTGGTGCGGCGCGAGATCGACGACGCGGACCTGCGCCGGCACCGGCTCGCCGTCACCGAGCAGGGCCGCGCCGTGCTCAGCACCGCGCTGGACGCCCTCGCCGCGGAGTTCGCACGGATGACCGACCGGATCGACGGGCAGGACCGCGCGGCCCTGCGACGGATCCTGCGGGCGCTGCTCGACGCCGACACCCCGGGGCACTGACCCTGGCGGGACGCGGACGGCCCCGCCCCCGCGGTGCG
Organism: Pseudonocardia sp. DR1-2; assembly: GCF_023717215.1. Classification (NCBI taxonomy): domain Bacteria; kingdom Bacillati; phylum Actinomycetota; class Actinomycetes; order Pseudonocardiales; family Pseudonocardiaceae; genus Pseudonocardia; species Pseudonocardia sp. DR1-2. The sequence continues at coordinate 116,306 of NZ_JAMQOF010000006.1, forward strand.
GGGACGGGGCCGTGGAGGCCGGGAGCGGCGTTACCGGAAGACGACCGTGCTGCCGCCGGTCAGCAGCACCCGTCGCTCGCAGTGCCAGCGGACCGCACGGGACAGGGCGAGCGCCTCGGCGTCGCGGCCGACCATCTGCAGGGCCTTCGGGTCGTAGGAGTGGTCGATCCGGATCACCTCCTGCTCGATGATCGGGCCCTCGTCCAGGTCCGGGGTGACGTAGTGGGCGGTGGCGCCGACCTGCTTGACGCCGCGCTCGTAGGCCTGGTGGTAGGGGCGGGCGCCCTTGAAACCGGGCAGGAACGAGTGGTGGATGTTGATCGCCCGGCCCTCGAGGGCCTTGCAGGTCTCGTCGGAGAGCACCTGCATGTAGCGGGCGAGCACCACCAGCTCGGCGTCGAACTCGTCGACGAGCGACAGCAGCCGCGCCTCGGCCTCGGGCTTGGTCTCCGCGGTCACCGGGACGTGCACGAACGGCAGCCCCGCCGCCTCGGCCATCGGGCGCAGGTCGGAGTGGTTGGACACGACGGCGACGATGTCGGCGCCGAGACTGCCGGCCCGCCAGCGGAAGATGAGGTCGTTGAGGCAGTGGCCGAGCTTGGAGACCATCACCAGGATCCGGGCGGGGACGCCGTCGGTGAAGGTGAAGCTCATGCCGAACTCCGCCGCGACGGCCTCGAAGTCGCGGCTGACGGCGTCGAGGTCCACGTCCTGCTCCGCGCCGACCTGGGTGCGCAGGTAGAGGCGGCCGCGCAGCGGGTCGTCGAACTGCTGGTACTCACCGATGTCGCAGCCGTGCTCGAACAGGAACGCGCTGACCGCCCGCACGATGCCGGTGCGGTTCGGGCAGTCCAGGGTCAGGATGAAGGAACGGGACACGGCGGCCTCTCCTCGGTCGGACGCGGTCCGCGGAGACCGCGGCACGCTGTAGATAGTGCATTGATATATCAGTCTCAGTCAAGAGGTGTGGGCCCGTCCGAGGACTGTTAACCACACATGTCGCGTTAACATGCGACGGTGACCGCTCTTCCCGACGACGCCGAGCCGGAGTACACGTCCCTCGCCGACAAGGCGTACACGGTGATCCGGGATCGGCTGATCATGCTCGACATCCCGCCGATGACGGCCATCGACGACGTCGCCCTCGCGAAGTCCCTCGAGGTCGGTCGCACCCCCGTCCGGGAGGCGCTCAAGCGGCTCGAGATCGACCGGCTGGTCGTCTCCTACCCGCGCCGCGGGACGTTCGCGACCGGCGTCGACATCACCGACCTCGCCTACATCTCCGAGATCCGTGTGCAGCTCGAGCCGCTCGCCGCGCGCCGTGCCGCCGAGTACTCCGGCCCCGCGACCCGGGCCGACCTCGCCGAGCTCGCCGACACGATCGACCGGATCGACGTGCGCACACTGGACCGCGACGAGCTGATGCGCTGGGACCTGCACGTGCACCGGACGATCTACTCCGCGGCGGCCAACCCGCACCTCGAGGACACCCTGATCCGCTACGACAACCTGGCGACCCGGATCTTCTGCCTGTTCCTGGACCGGATGACCGACTTCGACCAGCACGTCGGCGAGCACTCGGGGCTGCTGCGGGCCATCGCGGGACAGCAGGCCGACGAGGCGGCCGAACGGGCCCGCGCGCACGTCATCGGGTTCGAGAAAGCGGTCCGCCAGGTCGTCTGAGCGGGGCTCAGACGTGGGCGCGCGCCGAGCGGACGGTGTGCGCCAGCAGCAGCGCCGTGGTCACCGGACCGACACCACCGGGCACCGGCGTGAGCGCCCCCGGCCTCCGCGCGACGTCGACCGCGTCGACGTCGCCGACCAGGCTGCCGTCGGGCGCGGTGTTGGTACCGACGTCGACCACGACCGCGCCGTCGGCGACGTGCTCGGCGCGGATCAGCCCGATCCGCCCGACCGCGACGACCAGCACGTCCGCGGTGCGGGTGTGCTCGGCGAGGTCCTTGGTGTGGCGGTGGCAGATCCCGACCGTCGCGTCGCGCTGCAGCAGCAGCTGGGCGGTCGGCTTGCCGACGACCAGCGAGCGCCCGACGACGACCGCGCTGCGCCCGGCCAGCTCGACGCCGTGGTGGTCGAGCAGCTCGAGCACCGCGGCCGCGGTGGCCGGCGGGTAGGCCGGCAGGCCCGCGGCGAGCCGGCCCGCGGACAGCGGGTTGGCGCCGTCGACGTCCTTCTCCGGGACGATCGACGCGGCCAGCTCCTCGACCCGCGCTCCGTCGGGCAGCGGGGTCTGCAGGATGATGCCGTGCACGGTGTCGTCGCTGCTCAGGCGGGCCAGGGTGGCGCCGATGAGCTCGGGCGCGGCGTCCGGGCCGAGGTCGACGACCTCGCACTCGACGCCGACCCGGCGGGCGGCGCCGGACAGCGAGCGGACGTACCAGCCGGCGCCCTCGTCGGCGGTGGCGACGACGACGGCCAGCCGCGGTGCGACGCCGAGCAGGGTGAGCGCGGCGGCCTCGGCGTGCACGCCCTGGCGCAGCTCGCGGGCGCGCGCGGTGCCGTCGAGCACGACGTGGTCGGGGTGGGGGGGCGGCGGGGTGGGGGCCTGCGGGGTCATCGGCGGATCTGCTCCCGTACGTCGTCGGTCACCTTGTCGGCCCGGCGCAGCAGGTCGTCGACGCCGGTCAGTGCCGCGGACAGCTCGCTGCGCGCCGGCGGGTCGGTGAGGCCCGCCAGGTTGATCTCGACGTTGAGCCGGGCGGTGCTGGCCGCGGCCCGTGCGGCGTCGGCCGCCGCTCCCACGTCGCTGATCACGTTGGGGTTGCCGATCGGCCGCAGCCGCTCGGCGAGGTCGACCACCTGCTCCGCGGCGCGGATGACCTGCGCCGGGATCCGTCCCGCCTCGACCAGTGCGGCGGCGATCGCCGCGGTGCGGACCCGCTTCGCCTCCTCGGTGTCGCGCGGGAGTGCGTAGGCCGCGCCGACCGCACCGAACGCGCGGGCGTCGTCCTCGGCGAGTCCGAGGCCGGTGATGCGCAGCGCGTCGGCCCGGTTGCGGATGTCGAGGACGGCGTCGGCGTGCTCGGCGTAACGCTCGCCGTCGGTGTAGCGGGCGACCATGCCGAGCAGGGCGGCGGCCTGGGCGAGGTGCAGGCCGGCCGTCGCGCCGCCCCCGGGGGCGGGGACGCGGGCGGCCAGGTCCCAGAGGAACCGGTCGAGGGTGTCGGAACGCATGGGGGTCCTTCCGTGCGGCGGTGCGACGGGCGGGGTGGCACGTCGGGGCCCGGGGCCCGGCGGGTGGGCCGGGCCCCGGGTCGTGCGGGTCAGCGCCGGATGCGGCTCATCTCCGGGTCGAACAGCGGCTCGGCCGCGACCGAGGCGCGGATCCGGCGGTCGAAGTACTTGATCTCGACCGCTCCCCCGACCGGCAGCCCGGCGGGCAGCCAGGCGTAGGCGATCGGGGTGCCCAGGGTGTAGGCGTACGCCGCGGAGGTGACGTAGCCGGCGGGCTGTCCGTCGACGAGGACGGCCTCGTGACCGAGGACGACGCTGCGGCCGTCGTCGATCGTGAGGCAGGTCAGCCTGCGGGTGACGGCGTCCGGGTCGATCTTCTCGACGGCCTCGCGGCCCACGAAGTCGCCCTTGGTGTGCGGGCGGACGGCGAAGCCGAGCCCGGCCTCGTAGGGGTTGTGCTCGGTCGAGACGTCGGCACCCCAGGAGCGGTAGCCCTTCTCCAGCCGCAGGCTGTTGAACGCCGCACGCCCGGCGGCGACGACGCCGAGCGGGCGCCCGGCCTCGTACAGCACGTCCCACAGCTTCCGGCCGTACTCGGCGCTGGTGTAGATCTCCCAGCCGAGCTCACCGACGTAGGACAGGCGCATCGCCGTCACCGGGATACCGGCGATGTGCGCGGACATCGCGCGGAAGTACTTCAGCCCCTCGTGGGAGAAGTCGTCGCCCGACAGCGGCTGCACCAGGTCGCGGGCCAGCGGGCCCCAGACGCCGATGCAGCAGGTCCCCCCGGTGATGTCGCGGACGACCACCGAGTGGTCGTCGGGCAGCGCGCGGCGCAGGTGGTCCAGGTCGAGGTGGGAGTTCGCACCGACCTGGAACAGCTGCTCGCCCAGCCGGGCGACGGTGAGGTCGCTGCGGACGCCGCCGGCCTCGTCGAGCATCAGCGTGTAGGTGACCGCGCCGACCGACTTGTCCATCTTGCCGGTGGTCAGGCGCTCCAGGAACGCGCACGCACCCGGTCCGGACACCTCCAGGCGCTTCAGCGGGGTCATGTCGTACATCGCGACGGCGGTGCGGGTCTTCCACGCCTCGACCGCGACGACCGGCGAGTGGAACATCGCCGACCACGCGTCGCGGGACGGGGCACGCCACTGGGCCGGCATGTCCTTCGCCAGCGCGGCGTTGGCCTCGTACCAGTGCGGGCGCTCCCAGGCGTGCGACTCCAGGAAGAACGCCCCGAGCTCACGCTGGCGGTCCACGAACGGGCTGGTCCGCAGGTCGCGCGGGGACAGCTTGGGCTGCAGCGGGTGCAGCACGTCGTAAATCTCGACGAAGTTCTGCTGCGAGGTCTCGTCGACGTAGGCGTCGGTGGTCTCGATCTCGTCGAAGCGGTGCACGTCGCAGCCGTGCAGGTCGAGCTCGCTGCGGCCCTCGACGAGCAGCTGCGCGACCGAGCGGGCCACGCCCGAGGAGTGGGTGACCCACACGGCCTCGGCGATCCAGAAGCCGGCGACGTCGGCGGACTCGCCGATCAGCGGGCCGCCGTCGGGGGTGAAGGAGAAGACCCCGTTGAAGCCGTGCTCGATCTTCGAGCGCTGCAGGCCGGGCAGCAGCTGCGTGCTCTGCTCCCACTGCAGCGCGAAGTCGTCGGAGGTGAAGGGCAGCATCGAGGGCTGGGTGCGCTCGCCGACCTCTCCGTCGCCGACCTCGGGCAGCTCGGAGATCGACACCGGCATCGGGCGGTGGGCGTAGGAGCCGATGCCGATGCAGTCGTTGTGCTCGCGGTAGTAGAGGTCGGCGTCCTGGTGGCGCAGGATCGGCAGCCGCGCCTCGATCAGCTCGTCGTTGCGGCCGACGAGCTGCTCGACCTGGGTGGTGCGGGCGTACTGGTGGGCCAGTGGCAGCAGCGGCACCCGCATCCCGACGAGCTTTCCGAGCTCGCGGCCCCAGAACCCGGCGCAGGACACGACGATGTCGGCGGGGACGGTCTCGCCGTCGGCGGTCTCGACGCCGGTGACCCGGCCGCCGGACTGCGCGATGCCGGTGACGCGCACCGAGCCGCGGAACACCGCGCCGCGGGACTCGGCGCGCCGGGCCAGCGCGACGACCGCGCGGGCCGCCTTCGCGAGACCGTCGGTCGGGGTGTGCAGACCGCCGAGCACCTGGTCGGCGTCGAGCAGCGGGTGCAGCCGCGCGCACTCGGCGGCGTCCACGACCGACGCCGGGACCCCGCGGGAGACCGCCCAGCCCTGCTTGCGGTGCAGGTCGGCGAGCCGCTCCGGAGTGGTCGCGACCTCCAGGCCGCCGACCTGGTTGAAGCACCAGCCGCCGTCGACGTCCAGGCTCTTCAGCTTCTCGACGGTGTAGGTCGCGAACGCGGTCATGGTCTTCGACCCGGTGGTCTGGAAGACCAGGCCGGGGGCGTGCGAGGTGGAACCGCCGGTCAGCGGCAGCGGCCCCTGGTCCAGGACGGTGACGTCGGTCCAGCCGCGGGTGGTGAGCTCGTCGGCCAGGTTCGCCCCGACGATCCCGGCTCCGATGATGACGACACGGGGGGTCATGGTGGTCTCCTTCTCGGTGGTCGTCGGGCGGGTCAGCCGGCGAGGGCCGGTGAGGCGGCGGCGGGGTCGTCGCGGAACTCCTGGGCCGCGTCGAGCAGCCAGTCGGCGAGGTGGCCGGCGAACGAGCTGCGGACGTGCACGTCGAGGACCGCTCCCCCGTCGGCGTCGGCGGCGGCGTCGCGGGCCAGCAGGATCACCCCGGCCCCGCCGAGCAGCGTCTGGGCGCTGCGTCCGGCCGGGAACGAACGCGGGTGCAGGTCCAGCGAGCAGCCGAAGGACAGCAGCTCGCGGGCCAGGCGCCCACCGATCCGCAGCACGACCCGCTGGGCGGAGGTGTCGACGGCGGCGCCGCCCGCCTCCCCGGCGACGAGCGCGCGCAGCGCCGCCTCGCCCACCGCGGCGTCGCCGGAGTGGCTGGTGACCAGCCACTCGTCGGGGCCGAGCCAGATCGCCTCGCCGTCACCGGCGGCCACCCAGGTGTTCGCACCGGTCGGCAGCGCGGTCCCGAGCGCGGCGTCGACGCCGGCGCGGGCCGGGCCCGCCGGGTCGAGACGCAGGGTCACCGACTGCGCGACGTCGAGCACCTGCACCGACAGCGCGCCCGCGGTGTCCCGGGACAGCGCGGCGAGCGCCGGGGCGTGCACGTCGAGCGGGTGGGTGGTGGACAGCGCGGGGATCGGCTCAGCCGTCACGGCGGGCTCCTTCCGGGTCGACGAGGACGGGTCCGGTGATCTCGACCGGGACCAGCGCCCCCTGGTGCGGGACGTGCACGACGTCGCCGATGCGGTCGCGGCCGCCCTTGAGCAGGGCCAGGGCGAACGGCCGCTCCAGCTCCGCGGACAGGTAGCTGGAGGTGACGTGGCCGAGCATCGGGACCGGCGGCGGGGGCAGGGTGCCGTCGGGCGAGAACTCGACGATCTGCGCCCCCTCGGGCAGCCGGGTGCCGCGGTCGGTGGGGAGCAGCCCGACCAGGTGCTTGCGCATCGGGTCGGTGTTGGAGGCGCGGGCGAAGGAGCGCTTGCCGACGAAGTCGGCCTTCTTCTTCGAGACCGCCCAGCTCATCCCCAGGTCGTGCGGGGAGACGGTGCCGTCGGTGTCCTGCCCGACGATCGGGTAGCCCTTCTCGGCGCGGAGTACGTGCATCGTCTCGGTGCCGTAGGGGGTGATGCCGTACGGCTCACCGGCGGCGATCAGCCGCTCCCAGACGGCCAGGCCGTACCGGGCGTCGACGTTGACCTCGAAGGCCAGCTCCCCGGAGAAGGAGATCCGGGCCAGCCGGACCGGCACCCCGTCGAGCTCGGTGTCGCGCCAGGTCATGAACTCGAACGCCTCGGCGGAGGCGTCGACGTCGCGGAAGACCGCCGAGATCACCTCACGCGAGCGGGGCCCGACGACCGGGAACACGGCCCAGTGCTCGGTGACCGAGGTCAGGTTCACCTTCAGGTGCCCCACCTCGGTCTGGCGCCAGTCCTCGAGGTGGTCGAGCACCGGGGCCGCGCCGCCGGTGGTCGTGGTGAGCAGGAACCGGTCCTCGGCGATGCGCAGCACGGTGCCGTCGTCGGTGACCATGCCGTCGTTGCCGCACATGACGCCGTAGCGGACACGGCCGACCTTCAGGCTGCTCATCAGGTTCGTGTAGACGAGGTCGAGGAACTCCCCCGCGTCCGGGCCCTGCACGTCGATCTTGCCGAGCGTGGAGCCGTCCATGATCGCGACGTCGCGGCGGGCGGCGGCGCACTCGCGCAGCACGGCGGTGTCCATGTCCTCGCCGGCCTGCGGGAAGTGGCGGGGCCGCTTCCACTGGCCGACGTCCTCGAACACCGCGCCGTGCGCGACGTGCCACGGGTGCACCGCGGTGGTGCGGACCGGGTCGAACAGCTGCCCGCGCTCGCGGCCGGCGAGCGCGGCGAACGAGACCGGGGTGTAGGGCGGGCGGAACGTGGTGGTCCCGAGGTCGCCCGCCGGGCGGCCCAGCAGCTCGGCGGTGATCCCGGAGGCGATGGTGCCGGAGGTCTTGCCCTGGTCGTGGGCGGTGCCGATGGTGGTGTAGCGCTTCACGTGCTCCACCGAGCGGAGCCCGGCGCCGACGGCCCGCTCGATGTCGGCGACGGTCGCGTCCCGCTGGATGTCGACGAACTGGCGCGAGGAGTCCCCCGCGGTGCGCCACAGCACCAGGCCGGGCGTGCGCGCCGGCTCCGGGGCGGAGCTCGGGGCGTCGCCGCCCGCGCCCTCGGACAGGCAGCCCGCCAGGTCGAGTGTGCCGTTCGCGGCGCCGATGACCTCGGTACCCGCGATCGCGGCACCGGGGCAGAACGCGCCCAGGCCGGCGTCGTACACGAGCTGTCCGCGCACGTGGCTGAACAGGTGCGCGGTGGGCGTCCAGCCACCGGAGACCAGCAGCAGGTCGCAGGCCAGCACCTCGGTGCCGTCGCCGGTCGCGACGTGCGCGGCGGACACCCGGCCCGCGGCGTCGCCGTCGGAGCCGACGACGGTGGCGTCCGCCTTCACGGTCACCCCGGCCTCGGTGCAGGCACGGGCCCGCTCGGCGGGCAGCTCGGCGCGGGCGTCGACGAGGGTGACGCGTGCCCCGGCCCCGGCCAGGTCGGCGGCGGCGAGGTAGGCGGCGTCGTCGGTGGTGAACACGACGACCTCGCGGCCGGCGAGCACGCCGTAGCGGTGCAGGTACTCCCGCGCCGCGGAGGCGAGCATGACGCCCGGCCGGTCGTTGTCGGCGAACACCACGGGGCGCTCGATCGCACCGGCCGCGACGACGACCTTCCCGGCGCGGATGCGGTGCACCCGCTGGCGGGACCGGTGCTGCGGGGCGGCGGCGCCGAGGTGGTCGGTGCGCCGCTGCAGGGCGAGGACGAACCCGTCGTCGTAGTGGCCGAAGGCGGTGGTGCGCTGCAGGTGCAGCACCTCGGGGTTCTCCGCGAGCTCGGCGACGACGTCGGCGACCCAGCGGTGCGCGGCGCGCCCGTCGATCCGATCGGTCGGGACGAGCGCGCCACCGGCCTCGGGACGGTCGTCGACGAGCACCACGCGGTCGCCGCGGCGGGCCGCGGTGCGCGCGGCGAGCAGCCCGGCCGGGCCGGCGCCGATCACCAGGGTGTCGCAGTGGGCGTGGCGACGGTCGTACCGCGCGGTGTCGGGGACCGTCGCGAGCCGGCCCTGCCCGTTCAGGCCGCGGGCGACCAGGCCGTCGTGGAGCTCGACGGTGGCGGCCTGCAGCATCGGCTCGGGGAACGGCTCCTCGATCTGCACGAGGCCGACCGGGTCCTCGGTCCAGGCCCCGCCGATCCCGCGCGGGCGGCCGAGCTTGACCGACCCGCCGAGCACGCGCACGCCGTGTGCGAGCAGCGCCGAGGCCAGGGTGTCGCCCGGGTGCCCGGAGTAGTGCTCGCCGTCGAAGACGAAGTTCAGGGTGCGGGTCCGGTCGATGCGACCGTAACCGTCGACGCGGGTCATGCTCGGGCCCCCGGGATCTGCGGCCGGGCCTCGCCCATCGGGTAGACGGCGAGGAACCGGTAGGTGTGGGTGTCACGGACGGCGTTGAACCAGCGGCGGCAGCCGGCGGAGTGGCTCCAGCGCTCGGCGAACGGGCCCTTCGGGTTGTCCCGGAAGAACACGTAGTGCGCCCACTGCTCGTCGTCGAGCTCGGCCGGCGCGGCCGGGTACTCGACGTGGGCCTGGCCGCCGTAGTGGAACTCGACCTCCTCGCGGGGGCCGCACCAGGGGCAGTCGATGAGTTGCACGGTGGTGGCTCCTGAGGTCAGTGGGCGACGCCGGCGGCGCCGTGCTCGTCCACGAGCGCGCCGGTGACGAACCGGTCGAGGGAGAACGGGGCGATGTGCGGGTGCAGCTCGTCGGTGGCGATGGTGTGGGCCAGGCACCAGCCCAGCCCGGGCGTCACCTTGAAGCCGCCGGTCCCCCACCCGGAGTTGACCAGCACGTTGGAGTACGGCGTGCGCCCGACGATCGGCGACGCGTCCGGGGTGACGTCGACGATGCCCGCCCAGCTGCGCAGCAGGTGCGCCCGCGCGAACACCGGGAACAGCTCGACCGCGGCGGCCATCTGGCGCTCGATGATGTGGAAGGCACCGCGCTGGCCGTAGCCGTTGTAGGAGTCGACGCCGGCGCCCAGCACGAGCTCGCCCTTGTGCGCCTGGGAGACGTAGACGTGCACCGCGTTCGACATGACGATCGTCGGGTGCACCGGCTCCAGCAGCTCGGAGACGAGCGCCTGCAGCGGGTGCGACTGCAGCGGGGTGTCCACCCCGAGCCGGTCGAGCAGGGTCGAGGTGTGCCCGGCCGCGCAGAGCGCGACCTGCCCGCAGGCGATGTCGCCCCGGCTGGTGCTGATCCCGGTGACCCGCGCGGTGCCGTCGTCCACCGAGCCCTCGGTGAGGAAGTCCAGCACCTCGCAGTCCTGGATCAGGTCGACCCCGGCGGAGTCGGCGCGGCGGGCGAAGCCCCAGGCCACGTAGTCGTGCTTGGCGATGCCGGCGCGGGGCTGGTAGGTCGCCCCCAGCACCGGGTAGCGGATGTCGTGCGAGACGTTGACGATCGGGCAGATCTTCGCGACGTCGTCGGGGCCGAGGTACTCGGCGTCGATCCCGTTGAGCCGGTTCGCCTCGACCCGGCGGACCGAGTCGCGCACGTCCTGCTCGGTGTGGGCCAGGTTCAGCACGCCGCGCTGGGAGAACAGGATCGGGTAGCCCAGGTCCTCCTCCAGCCCCTCCCAGAGCGTGAGCGCGTGCTCGTAGATGAAGGCCGACTCGTCCCACAGGTAGTTGGAGCGGATCAGCGTGGTGTTGCGGGCCATGTTGCCGCCGGCGAGCCACCCCTTCTCCAGCACCGCCACGTTGGTGATCCCGTGGTTCTTCACCAGGTAGTGCGCGGTGGCCAGACCGTGCCCGCCGCCGCCGACGATGACCACGTCGTAGGAGCGCTTCGGCTCGGGGTTGCGCCACAGGGCGTCGGGGTGCTCGGGCAGGTGCGCGCTGGGAGGCGTGTTCTGGGTGCTCATGCCGTCAGCTCCGGGTAGAGGGGGTGGCGGTCGGCGAGGACGGTGACGCGGGCGGCCAGCTCGTCGAGCTCGGCGTCGCCCGCGGCGGGGCGCAGGGCGCGGGCGATGATGTCGGCGACCTCGGTGAAGTCCTCGGCACCGAAGCCGCGGGCCGCCAGGGCGGGGGTCCCGATCCGGACCCCGGAGCTCACCATCGGCGGACGCGGGTCGAACGGGACGGCGTTGCGGTTGACGGTGATGCCGACCCGGTGCAGCCGGTCCTCGGCCTGCTTGCCGTCGAGCTCGGAGTCGCGCAGGTCGACCAGGACCAGGTGGACGTCGGTGCCGCCGGAGACCACGCCGACGCCGGGCTCGGTCACCAGCCGCTCGGCGACGATCCGGGCGCCCTCCAGCGTGCGCTGCTGCCGCTCGGCGAACGCGGGCTCGCCGGCGAGCTTGAACGCGACGGCCTTGGCCGCGATCACGTGCTCGAGCGGGCCGCCCTGCTGGCCGGGGAAGACCTGCGAGTTGAGCTTCTTGGCGTGCTCGGCGCGGGCCAGGATGATGCCGCCGCGCGGGCCGCCGAGCGTCTTGTGGGTGGTGCTGGTGACGATGTCGGCGTACGGCACCGGCGACGGGTGCAGCCCGGTCGCGACGAGCCCCGCGAAGTGCGCCATGTCGACCATCAGGTAGGCGCCGACCGCGTCGGCGATCCGCCGGAACTCCGCGAAGTCGAGCTGCCGCGGGTAGGCCGACCAGCCGGCGATGATCAGCTTGGGCCGGCGCTCCCGGGCCAGGCGCTCCACCTCGGCCATGTCGACGCGGTGGTCCTCGGCGGAGACGTGGTAGGCGGCGACGTCGTAGAGGCGGCCGGAGAAGTTGAGCCGCATCCCGTGGGTGAGGTGCCCGCCGTGGGCCAGGTCCAGGCCCAGGATGGTGTCGCCGGGGTTCAGCAGCGCGGCCATCGCGGCGGCGTTGGCCTGCGCGCCGGAGTGCGGCTGGACGTTGGCGTAGTCGGCGCCGAACAGCGCCTTCACGCGGTCGATGGCGAGCTGCTCGATGACGTCGACGTGCTCGCAGCCGCCGTAGTAGCGGCGGCCGGGGTAGCCCTCGGCGTACTTGTTGGTGAGGACCGAGCCCTGTGCCTGCATGACGGCCAGCGGGGCGAAGTTCTCGCTGGCGATCATCTCCAGGGTGCCGCGCTGGCGACCCAGCTCGGCGGCGACGGCCGCGTGCACCTCCGGGTCGGTCTCGGCGAGCGTCCCGTCGAGGACCCGCGTCGCACCGTTCGACGGACCCCGATCCACGGCGAACGTCGTCATGGGCACCTCCAGATATCTTCTCCAGCGGACTGATATATCAACTGCCTGCGCTCAGCGTCGCACGGCACTCCCGGCAGGTCAAGAGGCTGATCGAGGTGCGTGCGAGCGGGTCCGGACACGCCTGCGGCGCAGGTCCTCGCGAGGACCTGCGCCGCAGGTGACGTACCGGGTCAGGCGAGCCGTTTCGCCAGCTCCCGCCGCATCCGCCCGAAGGGCCGGGGACGGTCGACGCCGAGCACGCCGACGGCCTCCCCCGCGGCGTCGAGGAACACGGCGAGGAACCCGCCGTCGGCCTCGGGGTCCCCGTCGTCGATCCGGACCGAGCCGTCCGCGGCCCGGTGCCCGGCGAACTGGATGTTGTGCCCGTACTGGTCGGACCAGAAGTAGGGCACCGCGTGGTGGGCCGGCAGCGAGTGCTCGGTCCCGAGCAGCGCCGCGGCCGCGACCGCCGGTTGCTGCAGCGCGTTGGTCCAGTGCTCCAGGCGCAGCCGGGAGCCGGTGTAGTCGCGGTGGGTGCTGGCACAGTCCCCCACCGCCACGATCCCGGGCAGGCCGGTGCGGCCCGCGGCGTCGGTGACGACACCGTCGTCGAGCTCCAGGCCGGAGCCGTCGAGCCACTCGACGTTCGGGATCGCGCCGATCCCCACCACGACCACGTCGGCGGGCAGCTCGCGGCCGTCGGTGAGCTCGACCCCGGTGACCCGGGGCGAGCCGACGAGCCGGGCCACGCCGGTGCCGAGGTGCAGCGGCACCCCGGCGGCGGCGTGCAGGCGGCCGCAGGCGGTGCCCATCTCGGGCCCGAGGGCCCGCTGCAGCGGCACCGGGGCCGCCTCGACGATCGTGACGTCCAGCCCGAGGCCGTGGGCGGTCGAGGCGACCTCGGCCCCGACGAACCCGGCACCGATCACCACCAGCCGCCGGCCCGGGGCGAGGTCGGCGCGCAGGGCGCGGGCGTCGTCCAGGGTGCGCAGGGTGTGCACCCCGCCGGGCAGCTCACCCGGGAGGTTCCGGGCGCGGGCACCCGTGGCGAGGACGACGGCGTCGGCCGAGAGGGTCGAGCCGTCGTCGAGGGTGACGGTCCGGGTCGGACCGTCGAGGGCGAATGCGGTGCGGCCGAGGCGCCAGACCACGTCGAGGGCGGCGTCGTCGTCCTCGGTCAGGGCGATGGCGTCCTCGTCGGAGGTCCCGGCGAGGAACTCCTTGGACAGCGGAGGGCGGTCGTAGGGGGCGTGCTTCTCGTCGCCGACGACCGTGATCGTCCCGGTGAAGCCCTGCGCGCGCAGGGCGCGCGCGGTCGCGAGGCCGGCGAGCGAGGCGCCGACGACCGTGACGTCGCGCATCAGGTGCCGGCCTCGACGCCGGGACGGGCGCCGGTCGCGGCACCGGAGGCGGGCACCGACTCGACGACGTGGACCACACCGTCGGCGACCACCACCTGGTGCGTGCGGACGGGGGTCTTCGCCGGCGGGCCGCTCGGCATCCCGGTCCGCAGGTCGAAGCAGGCCGCGTGCAGCGGGCACTCCACCGCACAGTCCTCGAGCCATCCGTCGGACAGCGAGGCGTCCTGGTGGGTGCACGTGTCGTCGATGGCGTACAGATCGCCGTCGACGTTGAAGACGGCGATGGGCACCGTCCCCTGGACACGAACGGACTCCCCGACGGGGATGTCGGACAGCTCGCCCACGAAGATCATGCTTCCTCCACTGTTGCCTATCGCGAAACCCGCCATGCCATGCGCAACCGTATGGTGAGGCCGCAGGTCGCAGCCGTCAACGAGCGATTTCTCGACCGGCCCGGAGCGGGCATCGGCGTCACGACGTGGAAATGTGAGCGGCTGTCCCCAGTGACCGAAAGGCCCCGAGAACCGGCACCGGCACACTCCGGGCCGCCCGTCGACGAAAGATATATCACTCGTGGACACGTGACACCATGGCCGCGAGAATGATGGTGTGGCGATACTGCAACGCCACGTCGGCACGGCTGCCGCGGCGCGGCCGATCGATCCGAGGAGACCTCCCATGACCGACGGACCGCGCAGGCCCCGACGCCGCGGCCCGGTCGCGGTCGAGGAGGAGCGCACGGTCCGGCGGGCGGCCGCGGCGGCCTCGGTCGGCAACGTCGCCGAGTGGTACGACTTCGGCCTCTTCTCCTTCCTCTCCGCGGTGGTGCTGAACCGGGTCTTCTTCCCGGAGGCCGGCGAGTGGTCGCTGGTGCTGACCCTCGCCACGTTCGCGGCCGCGTTCGTCGTCCGGCCGCTCGGCGGGTTCGTGTTCGGGCCGCTCGGGGACCGCATCGGCCGCACCCGGGTGCTCGCCTTCACCGTCCTGCTGATGACCGTCGCGACGCTCGCGCTGGGCTTCGTGCCCTCCTACGAGACGGCCGGGATCGCCGCACCGCTGCTGGTCCTGCTGATCCGGATGCTGCAGGGCTTCTCCGCGGGCGGGGAGTACACCGGCGCACTGACCCTGGTCGCGGAGTACGCGCCCGACCGCCGTCGCGGGTTCTTCGGCAGCTGGCTGGAGTTCGGCACGATCACCGGCTACACCCTCGGCGCCGGTGTCTGCGGCGCGCTCGTCGCGGTGCTGCCCGAGGAGGACCTGCTCGCCTGGGGCTGGCGGATCCCGTTCCTGCTCGCCCTCCCCCTGGGGATAGCCGGCATCTACCTGCGGATGCGCCTGGAGGACACCCCGGCGTTCCGGCAGCTGATGGAGCGCTCCCCCGCACTCGCGACGATGCCCTACCGGCGGGCGATGCAGATCCTGGTCCGCCGCTACCGGGCACCGGCCCTGGTGACCGCGGCGCTGGTGATCGCCTGGAACGTCACCAACTACGTACTGACCAACTACATGCCCACCTACCTGACCGGGACGCTCCCCCGGCACGGCCAGCACGGCGCCTCGGGGGCCGCCACCGGCGCCATGCTCGTCGCGGTCATGCTGGGCATGCTCTGCGTGATCACCGCGGTGGGCAGGCTCAGCGACCGGGTCGGCCGCAAGCCGGTCCTGATGGTCACGAGCCTGACCCTGGTGGGGGTCGGGCTGCCCGCGGTCTGGCTGATGCGCGACGGCATGATCGGCCAGTTCGTGGGCCTGCTGCTGATGGCCACGGTGCTGGTCGGCTTCGCCGCGGTGCTGCCGTCGACACTCCCCGCGCAGTTCCCGACGATGGTCCGCTACGGCGGCCTGGGCGTGGTGTTCAACCTGTCGGTGTCGCTGTTCGCGGGCACCGCGCCGACGCTGATCGAGACCGCCGTGACCGCCACCGGCAACCTCGACTGGCCCGGGTACGTCCTCGTCGCCGCCGGCCTCGTCGGCGTGGTCGGCGTGGTGTTCCTGCCCGAGACCGCGGGCCGCCCGCTGGCCGGGGCCGCCCCGCTGACCTCCAGCGCGGACCTGCCCGCGCCGCCGATGTCGCCCGAGGGCGTGCCGCTCGAGCAGCCCTACGACCACACGCACTGACCCGCCGCGGATCGACCGCCGCACCCCTCTTGGCATGATTGATATATCAGTCTAACATCGTCGACATGACCAGAGCCCGGCGTGGATCGGAGCGACCGTGAGCATCTCCGTGTTCGACATGTTCAAGGTCGGGATCGGACCCTCGAGCTCGCACACCGTGGGCCCGATGCGGGCCGCGGCCCGGTTCGTCGCGCGGCTCGCCGCGTCGGGCGAGCTGCCCCGCACCGCGTCCGTGCGGGTCGAGCTGTTCGGCTCCCTCGGCGCGACGGGGCACGGCCACGGCAGCGTGAAGGCCGTCGTGCTCGGGCTCGCCGGGCACGAGCCGCACCTCGTCGACCCGGTCGCGGCCGACCCGATGGTCGCCGACGTCCGCGCGGAGGGGCGGATCCGCCTCGGCGGGATCCACGAGATCACCTTCGCCCCCGACGACGACGTGGTCCTGCACCGCACCCGCCGGCTCGACTTCCACTCCAACGGCATGCTGCTGCAGGCCTTCGACGCCGACGGCGCCGTCCTGGACAAGCGCGAGTACTACTCGGTGGGCGGCGGCTTCGTGCTCGACTCCGACGAGGCGGGCCGCCCCGTCCTGGTGGAGGACGCGACCCCGGTCGCCTACCCCTTCACCACCGGCGACGAGCTGCTCGGGCTCACCCGCGCCCACGGGCTGTCGATCTCCGACATCATGCTGGCCAACGAGCTGTCCCGGCGCACCGAGGACGTGGTGCGCAGCGAGCTGCTGCACATCTGGTCGGTGATGCGGGAGTGCGTCGAGCGCGGCGCCCGCACCGGCGGCACGCTGCCCGGCGGACTGAAGGTCCGGCGCCGGGCGATGGCGCTGCGCGAGCGGCTGGAGGCCGCGACCGGCGAGCCGGACGCGCTGCACGCGATGGAGTGGGTGACGCTCTACGCCCTCGCCGTCAACGAGGAGAACGCGGCGGGCGGACGCGTCGTCACCGCCCCCACCAACGGCGCCGCCGGGATCGTCCCGGCCGTGCTGCACTACGCCGAGCGCTTCCTGCCCGGCTTCGACGACGACTCCGTCGTCCGGTTCCTGCTCACCGCGGGCGCGGTCGGGCTGCTGTTCAAGGAAAACGCCTCGATCTCCGGCGCCGAGGTCGGCTGCCAGGGCGAGGTCGGGTCGGCCTGCGCGATGGCGGCCGCCGGGCTCGCCGAGATCATGGGCGCCACCCCGGAGCAGGTCGAGAACGCCGCCGAGATCGGCATCGAGCACAATCTCGGGCTGACCTGCGACCCGGTCGGCGGGCTCGTGCAGATCCCGTGCATCGAGCGCAACGCGGTCGCCTCGATCAAGGCCATCACCGCGGCGCGGATGTCGGCGCACGGCGACGGGGTGCACCACGTCTCGCTGGACAAGGCCATCAAGACGATGCGGGAGACGGGCGCGGACATGAAGGACAAGTACAAGGAGACCGCCCGCGGTGGTCTCGCGCTGAACATCGTCGAGTGCTGAGCCGTGTTCTCCGGACAGGACGAGCTGGAGCGGTTCCTGCTGTCGCGCCCGGCCACCGGGCGCCGCAACGGCGCCGCGCCCGACGCGCCCCGTGAGCGCACCCGCGAGGTGCTGGCCGGGCTGGGTGACCCGCAGGAGGCCGTGCGGACCGTGCACGTCGCGGGGACGGCGGGCAAGGGGTCGGTGTGCGCGTTCGTCGCGTCGCTGCTGACCCGGCACGGGTTCCGGGTCGGCGTGCAGGCCTCGCCGCACGTCTACGGCATCCGCGAGCGGTTCCGCATCGGTGACCTCCCGGTCCGCGCGGACGTGCTCGACGACCGGCTCGCCGCCGTCGCGCGTTCGGTGGCCGCGGTCGAGGCGCGCCGGGGCGAGCGCTGCTCGTTCTTCGAGGTCGTGACCGCACTCGGGTTCGCCGCCGTCGCCGGACGGGCCGACTACGCCGTCGTCGAGACCGGTATCGGGGGCAGGCTGGACCCGACGAACGTCGTCGCCCGCCCGGACAAGCTGGCCGTGCTGACCGCGATCGGCCTGGACCACGTCGCCATGCTCGGCAGCACGCTCGGCGAGATCGCGACGCAGAAGGCCGGGATCCTGCCGGTCGGCGGCCGCGCGGTGCTGGCCCGTGGCGGCCCCGAGAGCGACGCCGCGGTGGCCCGGGAGGCGGTGCGCCGCGACACCCTGGTCGACGTCGTGGACGTCGCCGCCGCGGCCGCGCTGGCCCGGACCGGTCCGGCGGGCACCACGGTGGACCTGGCCGGGTGGTCGGACGTGCCGCTGGGACTGCACGGCAGGCACCAGGCCGGGAACGCGGTGCTGGCGCTGCATGCGGTGTCGGTGCTCGCACGGCGCGACGGCTGGCGGCTCGACCCGCTCGCCGTCCGTCAGGGGCTGGCCCTGACCTCGCTGCCGGGGCGGTTCGAGCGGCGGACCGTCGCGGGCACCCCGGTGGTCCTCGACGGCGCGCACGACGCACTGAAGCTGTCCGCGCTGGCCACCACGGTGGCCGAGACCCACCCGGGACGCCCGGTGACCTGGGTGCTGGCGCTGGCCCGGGACAAGGACCTGGGCGAGGCCGTCCGGGCGGTCGCCGGGGCCGGGGCGCGGGTCGTCGCGACCGGGCTGCCGGGCGGGGAGCACGCGTCGCGGCACTGGAGCCCGTCCGAGATCGCCGCGGCCGCGGGGGCGGCCGGGGTGCCGGCCGTCGCCGTCGCGGACCCGGCCGACGCCGTCGACCACGCCCTGACGACCGGCGGGGGCGACCCCGTCGTGGTGACCGGGTCGTTCCGGCTGCCCGGCGCGGTCGCGTCGCGGCTGGACCGCCCGGCCGTTCCCGAGGGACAGCCCGCATGACGATCACCGAGGACGTGTTCGTGGACTTCGACAGCCCGCGGTCGCTGGCCGACCGGGCCTACGTGGCCATCCGGGACCAGCTGATCATGCTGGAGATCCCGCCGCTGGCCCCGATCGACGACGAGGCGCTGTCGACCCGGCTCGGCCTGGGCCGCACCCCGGTGCGCGAGGCGCTCAAGCGGCTGGAGACCGAGCGCCTGGTCGTGTCCTACCCGCGGCGGGGGACGTTCGCGACCGCCGTCGACATCTCCGACCTGCGCGACGTGTGCGAGGTCCGGACCGTGCTGGAACCGACCGCCGCACGGCGGGCCGCCGTCGTCGCCCCGCGGTGGCGGCGTGACGAGCTGCGTGAGCTGGCCGTGCGGGTGGGGTCGCTGGAGGCGCCGCGGATGGGCCGGATCGAGCTCATGCGGTGGGACGTGACGGTGCACCGGTCGGTGTACCGGGCCGCCGGGAACCCGTACCTGGAGGACACGCTCACCCGCTACTACCACCTGGCCACACGGATCCACTGCCTGTTCCTGGACCGCATGGACCAGGTCGGCCACCACGTGCACGAGCACGTGGCGCTGCTGACCGCGATCGCCGACGGCGACGCCGACCACGCCGAGGCCGTCAGCCGCAACCACGTCGTCGGCTTCGAGACCGCTGTCCGCGCGGTCCTCTGAACCCGCTCCCCCTACGGAAGGAACCACTGTGCCGCAGCGTGTCCAGGGCGTCGTCGCCCTCGAGAAGGGCAAGCCCGTCTCCGTCGAGACGATCGTCGTCCCCGATCCCGGTCCCGGTGAGGCCGTGGTGAAGATCCAGGCCT
Organism: Pseudonocardia sp. DR1-2; assembly: GCF_023717215.1. Taxonomy (NCBI): domain Bacteria; kingdom Bacillati; phylum Actinomycetota; class Actinomycetes; order Pseudonocardiales; family Pseudonocardiaceae; genus Pseudonocardia; species Pseudonocardia sp. DR1-2. Next base: position 135,479 of record NZ_JAMQOF010000006.1, read on the forward strand.
GCGGGGTCTGCCACACCGACCTGCACTACAAGCTCGGCGGCATCAACGACGAGTTCCCGTTCCTGCTCGGCCACGAGGCCGCCGGGATCGTGGAGTCCGTCGGCGAGGGCGTCACCGACGTCGCCCCCGGCGACTACGTCGTCCTCAACTGGCGCGCCGTCTGCGGCACCTGCCGCGCCTGCCGCAAGGGCAAGCCGAACCTGTGCTTCGACACCCACAACGCGACCCAGAAGATGACCCTCACCGACGGCACGGAGCTGTCCCCGGCCCTGGGGATCGGTGCGTTCGTGGAGAAGACCCTCGTCGCGGCGGGGCAGTGCACGAAGGTCAGCCCGGAGGCGGATCCCACCGCTGCGGGTCTGCTGGGCTGCGGCGTCATGGCCGGGCTGGGCGCCGCGGTCAACACCGGCCAGATCGGCCGCGGCGACTCCATCGCCGTCATCGGCTGCGGCGGCGTCGGCGACGCCGCCATCGCCGGCGCCACCCTCGCCGGGGCGACGACGATCATCGCCGTCGACACCGACCCCCGGAAGCTGGAGTGGGCCCGCGAGTTCGGCGCCACCCACACCGTCAACGCCAAGGAGACCGACCCGGTCGAGTACATCCGGTCCGTCACCGACGGCAACGGCGCCGACGTCGTCATCGAGGCCGTCGGACGCCCCGAGACCTACAAGCAGGCCTTCTACGCCCGCGACCTCGCCGGCACCGTCGTCCTCGTCGGCGTCCCCACCCCCGACCTGCAGGCCCCCGAGATCCCGCTCATCGACTACTTCGGCCGCGGCGGCGCCCTGAAGTCGAGCTGGTACGGCGACTGCCTGCCCTCGCGGGACTTCCCCACCTACATCGACCTCTACCTGCAGGGCCGGTTCCCGCTGGACAAGTTCGTCTCGGAGACCATCGGCCTGCACGACATCGAGGGTGCGTTCGACAAGATGCACGCCGGCGAGGTCCTGCGTTCGGTCGTGGTCCTCTGATGACGGGCCCCATCGACCACGTCGTGACCTCGGGGACGTTCAACCTCGACGGCGGCTCCTTCGACGTCGACAACAACGTCTGGATCGTCGGCGACGACCGCGAGGTCATCGTCATCGACGCCGCCCACGACGCCGACGCCATCGCCGCCGCCGTCGGCGACCGCACCGTCACAGCCGTCGTGTGCACCCACGCCCACGACGACCACGTCAACCAGGCACCTGCCCTCGCCGACCGCTTCGGCGCACCGATCCTGCTCAACCCCGCCGAGCAGGTCCTCTGGGACATGACCTGGCCCGACCGCAAGCCCGACCAGGAACTCGCCGACGGCCAGGTCCTCACCGCGGGCGGGATCGACCTGCGGGTGCTGCAGACCCCCGGCCACTCCCCCGGCTCGTCCTGCCTCTACGCCCCCCGAGCTCGGCATCGTGTTCACCGGCGACACCCTGTTCCAGGGCGGACCCGGCGCCACCGGACGCTCCTACTCCAGCTTCGACACCATCATCGAGTCCATCCGCACCACTCTGCTGACCCTGCCCGCCGACACCCGGGTCCGCACCGGACACGGCGACTCCACCCGCATCGGCGACGAGGCACCCCACCTGGAGGAATGGATCCGCAACGGATCCTGACCCCCGCACACGACGCGCACACGACGCGGCCCGGCCCCTCACCCCGAGAGGCCGGGCCGCGGCCGTTCCCCCACCGAGGTGCACCTCAGCGGGCCGGGGAGTCTGCGACGGGGCACCGGGATGCGGCCCGGCGGGCTCGGAGATCCGCAGCCCCCGCCGGGCCGCATCCCGGAGCGTCGTGGAGGTCTCAGTCCCGGAAGCGGAACGGGGCGAGCTTCTCCGCGAGGAGGACCGGGTCGCCGTCCTCACCCGGGGCGTGGTGGAAACCCTCGGCCTCGGCCAGGCCGATGAGCTCGCGGTCGTGGAACAGCCCGCAGACGTAGCGGACGGTGTCCTCGCCGATCTCGGTGACCGCGACGCGCATCTGGTAGATGCCCGGGTAGTGCACCTCGGAGAGGTACTGGACCGACAGCGTCGACGGGGAGAGCCCGTCGAGCGGGCCGCCCGCGGGGTAGCCCAGCACGTCGGAGTGCAGCTCGGCGAGGCCGTCGAGGTACCAGGAGGCCAGCGCGACGTTGTTCACGTGCCGGTTGGTGTCCAGGTCGGTGAAGCGGGTGCGGACGTCCCAGCGGAACGGGTAGTTCTCGCGGACGGCGCGGGCGTCGCCGCGCTCGGGACGGACCGGGGCGGGGGCCTCGATGCGCAGGGTGGTCAGCGCGCCGCGGACCTCGTCGGTCAGCGGGGTCGGGGCGTCGCCGTCGGTGTGCACCGAGGTCGACTCGCCGGTGGCGACGCACTCGTCGCCGGCGAAGACCGCGTACCGGTAGGAGAACGACGTGGTGCCGATGTGGCTGACGCCGACGCCGATCCGGTAGGAGCCGGCGACGCGCAGCGGGGCCAGCACGTCGACCCGGATGGCGGCGAGCAGCAGCCGCACGCGGGACTGCAGGCGGGCGACCAGGTCGGCGCCGAAGGTGTCGCGCTCAACGGCGACGCGGGCGTCCTCGAACCAGCGCACCAGGGCGTCGCGGCCGATCCGGCGGCTCGGGTCGAGGTCGGCGTAGCGGGCCTCGTGCTCGATCAGCACCGGGAACATCCCCGGCTCGGGCACGGTCGGCGTCGTGATGGTTGCTGTCACCCCCCCATCGTGACGCTGTGTCGCCGCTCACCGGCAACCGGCCGTCCGATATCACACCCGGTGAGCGGCCCGGGTACGCCGGGTGCGCGGTCCCGGGTGCCGGGCGGCACGGTCACGGCGGGACCTGTCGGGGGCGCTCGGTAACCTGCCGGACGTGCCTCCCCCCTCGACGGCCCCCGTGCGGACCCAGGACCTGCCCGGTGTGCACGAGCTGCTCGAGGTGGCCGTCACCTCGGTCGGCGGCTCACGCCGCGAGGGCCAGGACCGGATGGCCGACGCGGTGCGCCGCTCGCTGTCGTCCGGCGAGCACCTGGCCGTGCAGGCGGGCACCGGCACCGGGAAGTCGCTGGCCTACCTCGTGCCCGCGATCCGGCACGCGATCGCACGCGACACCACGGTCGTCGTCTCGACGGCGACGATCGCGCTCCAGCGCCAGCTCGTGGACCGGGACCTGCCGCGCGTCGCGAAGAGCCTGAGGAAGGTGCTGGGCCGCGAGCCCACCTTCGCCATCCTCAAGGGGCGGCGGAACTACCTGTGCATGAACAAGCTCCACGGCGACATGGACGACGACCCGGGCGACGAGCAACTGTTCGACGCGTTCGCCATCTCGGCGCTCGGGCGGCAGGTGAAGCGGCTGCACGAGTGGTCGTCGGACACCGAGACCGGGGACCGCGACGAGCTGGTCCCCGGCGTCCCGGACTCCGCGTGGCGGCAGGTGTCGGTGACGGCGCGGGAGTGCCTCGGCGCGAGCCGGTGCCCGGTCGGCGAGGCCTGCTTCGCCGAGAAGGCGAAGGCCGAGGCGGGGCGGGCCGACATCGTCGTCACCAACCACGCCCTGCTCGCGATCGACGCGATGGGTGAGGCGCAGGTGCTCCCCGAGCACGACGTGGTGATCGTCGACGAGGCGCACGAGCTCGTCGACCGGGTCACCGGCGCGGCCACCGCCGAGCTGACCGCGGGCACCGTCGCGACCGCGGCCCGGCGCTGCGGCAAGCTCGTCGACCAGGACACCGCGGACCGGCTCGCGGAGGCCGGTGAGGGCCTCGCCGCGGTGCTGGAGGACATGCCCCCCGGGCGCTGGGAGTCGCTGACCACCGCCGCCGCGGGCGCACTGAACGCGATCCTCTCGGCCGGGGCGGGCTGCCGGCAGTCGATGGGCGCGAACAAGCGCAGCGACGACGCCGACCCCGAGGGCGCCGCCGCGCGCAAGCTCGCCCAGGCCGTGCTCGACGAGGTCGTCGACACCGCCGCGCGGCTGCTGGAGACGTTCTCCGAGACCGACGCGGCCACGCGCCGCGACGTCGTCTGGCTGGGTGAGCAGGGGCCCGACGGCTCCCGCCACAAGGTGCTGCGGGTCGCGCCGCTGTCGGTGGGCGGGCTGCTGCGCGAGCGGCTCTTCAACACCCGCACCACCGTGCTGACGTCGGCGACCCTGGCCCTGGGCGGGTCGTTCGACGCGCTGGCCCGGCAGTGGGGCCTGCCCGCGTCGCAGCCCAGGGAGGCCGGGTCCACCCCGCCGTCGCGCGTCGAGGAGGGGCACGGCCCGGTCCAGGACCCGGAGGCGCCGCGCTGGCAGGGCCTCGACGTCGGGTCCCCGTTCGCGCACGCCAAGTCCGGGATCCTCTACCTCGCCCGGCGGCTGCCCAGCCCCGGCCGCGACGGCCTCGCGCCGGAGACCCTCGACGAGATCGAGGGACTCGTCCGCGCCGCCGGGGGCCGCACGCTGGGTCTGTTCTCCTCGACCCGCGCGGCGAAGCAGGCCACCGAGGCGCTGCGCGGCAAGCTCGACACCCCCCTGCTGTGCCAGGGCGACGACTCCACGATGCTGCTGGTGAAGCGGTTCGCCGAGGACCCGGAGACCTCGCTGTTCGGCACGCTGTCGCTGTGGCAGGGCGTCGACGTGCCCGGCCCGTCGCTGTCCTGCGTGATCATCGACCGGATCCCGTTCCCGCGCCCGGACGACCCGCTGATCGCGGCCCGGCAGAAGGCCACCGACGCGCGCGGCGGGAACGGCTTCCTGTCGGTGTCGGCGACGCACGCGGCGCTCCTGCTCGCCCAGGGCGCCGGACGGCTGCTGCGCGCCACCGACGACCGCGGCGTCGTCGCGATCCTGGACCCGCGCATCGCGACCGCGCGCTACGGCGGCTTCCTGCGGGCGAGCCTGCCCCCGTTCTGGGAGACCACCGACCGGGAGAAGGTGCACGGCGCGCTGCGCCGGCTGCGGGAGTCCTCGTGACCGGCTCCATACGGCGGACGGGGCCCGACCCGAGATAGGTTGTGTGCAACCAATCGAGTCCGGAGGCACACCCATGGCGAACTACACGACCGAGGCCACCTCGACCGGCGGCGGCCGCGACGGCCACATCCGCAGCGACGACGGCTTCATCGACCAGGACCTGAAGATGCCGCCGGAGCTGGGCGGACCCGGGGGCGCCACCAACCCCGAGCAGCTGTTCGCCGCGGCCTACGCGGCCTGCTTCCACGGCGCACTGCGGCTGGCCGCCCGCACGGCGAAGACCACCGTCCCCGACGACACCCAGGTCACCGCCACCATCCAGCTGGCGCCCGACGACGTGAGCTTCCACGTGGCCGCCGACATCACCGCGCACCTGCCGGGCCTGGACCAGGCGGCCGCGGACGAGCTCGTCGAGGCCGCCCACCAGGTGTGCCCGTACTCCAAGGCCACCCGCGGCAACGTCGAGGTCACCCTCACCGCGACCGTCTGACCACGGGGCCCGGGGTGGTCACGGTGCCGGGGGGGTGGGGTCACACCCGGTGGATCACCGCCCGGCGGTCCCGGCACACGCGGCCCGGGCCAGCGCGAGGCAGGTCATGGTGCCGGGGTCGACCTCGGTGAACCCGGCGTCGCGCACCCCGACCACGCCGTCGGTGCCGTCGTCGGCGGCCGGGCACAGCCGGTCCCAGGCGGCCCGGTCCGCGGTGCGCACCGCGCACACCGGTGCCGCACCGACCGGCCAGCCGAGGGCCGCACCGAGCAGCATCGTGGCGTGCCCGACCTGCGCGGCGGCCTTGCCGACCGTCATCTCCGCGTACGGGGACAGCAGCACCAGCGGGGCGCCGGGATCGGGCGGGCCCGGCTCGTCGACGGGAAGCTCGGTGCCCCCGATCTGCAGCCGCGACACCGCCTTCGGGGCCTCGTCGACCGGTCCGGGCAACAGCGCGCGGGCCTCGGCGTCGCCGACCCGCACCGTCACGCCGGGCAGCTCCTGGACCGCACGCCAGTGCGCGCCGCGCGCCCGGCGGGCGATCTTGCGGATGCGCCCGTCCACCCAGGGGGCGACGGCGTCGGACCACTCGCCGCCGGGCTGGGCCCGCGGGTCGGTGCAGACGGCGACCGCGGCCGTCGCGGCGGCCTCCAGCAGCGCGGTGCGTCCGGGGAGCGGGTCGCGCTCGATCCGCAGCACGACCGGCATCGCCCGGACGACGCCGTCGGCCTCCGGCGCGATGTCGCGCTCCCGCGCCCCGGACCCGTAGCGGCCCGCGAGCAGGTGCAGGATCGGCGCGGGACCGGTCACGCCAGCGGGACCCGGCGGAGCACACCCTCGGCGGCGTCGGCGGCCTCGACCTCGGTGCGGGTGATGCCCAGGACGAACAGCACGACGTCGAGGTAGGGCACCGACACCGAGGTGTCGGCGATCTCGCGCAGCGCCTGCTTGGCGTTGAACGCCACCCCGAGCCCGGCGGTGGAGAGCATGTCGATGTCGTTCGCGCCGTCGCCGACCGCGACGGTCTGGTCGAGCGGGATGTCGTGGGACTCGGCGAACCGGCGCAGCGCGACAGCCTTCCCGGCCCGGTCGACGACCTCGCCGACGACCCGCCCGGTCAGCGTCCCCCCGGAGATCTCCAGCTCGTTCGCGGCCACGAAGTCCAGCTTGAGCTCGCGGGCGAGACCGGCGATGACCTGGGTGAACCCACCCGAGACGACGCCGCAGCGGTAGCCGAGCCTGCGCAGTGTGCGGATCGTGGTGCGGGCGCCGGGGGTCAGCTCGATCCCGGCGGCCACCTCGTCGACGACGGAGGCGGGCAGCCCCTCCAGCGCGGCGACGCGGCGGGTCAGCGACTCGGTGAAGTCGAGCCGGCCCGCCATGGCCTCCTCGGTGACCCGCCGGACCTCGGCCTCGACGTCGGCCCCGGCGCGGGCGGCCAGCATCTCGATGACCTCGCCCTGGATCAGGGTGGAGTCGACGTCGAACACGATGAGCCGCTTGCTGCGCCGGGCCAGCCCGGCCCGGGCCACCGCGACGTCGACGCCCGCCTGCCGGGCCACCCGGACCAGCCGCCTGCGCAGCGTGCCGGGCGGGTAGGCGTCGGCGTCGCCCTCCGGGACCGGGGAGACGAGCAGCTCCAGCCCGGTCACCGGGTAGTCGGCGACCCGGCGGATGGAGTCGATGTTGGCGCCGACCGCGGCGAGCTCCGCGGCGATCGCGCCGAACGCGCGGGCCGTGATCGGCCTGCCCAGCACCGTGACGACGTGCGTCGACGGCGTCCGGGCGGCCTGACGACCGTCGCGCTGGATCTCGATGTGCACGGTCATGGCGATGGAGTCCATCGCCGCGCCGACCGTCTCCTGCAGGTCCTCCGGATCCCCCGCCGGCACGACGAGCGCGCCCAGGGTGAGCCGGCCGTTCACCACGACCTGTTCCAGGTCGAGCAGCTCGACTCCGGCCGCGGTGAGCGCGGTGAACAGGACGGAGCTGACACCAGGCCGGTCCGGCCCGGTCACCGTGACGAGCACGGTGGGCCGGGCCGGACCGGGAGGGACGGTGTGAACCGCCGACACCTCAGTTCGACTTGGGGTCGTCGTCCGGCATGGACTCCTTGCCGACCGACTGCGCGAGGACCTCGGTCGGGTGCGCCCGGTTGCCGACGTGCGCCTCGGCGCGCGCCTTCTCGACCAGGTGCGGGTAGTGCAGGTCGAACGCCGGGCGCTCGGAGCGGATCCGGGGCAGCTCGGTGAAGTTGTGCCGCGGCGGCGGGGACGAGGTCGCCCACTCCAGCGAGTTGCCGAAGCCCCACGGGTCGTCGACGGTGCACACCCGGCCGAACCGGTAGCTCTTGAACACGTTGTAGAAGAACGGCAGCGTCGAGGCACCGAGGATGAACGCGCCGATCGAGGAGATCGTGTTCAGCGTGGTGAAGCCGTCCGAGGGCAGGTAGTCCGCGTAGCGACGCGGGTAGCCCTCGTTGCCCAGCCAGTGCTGCACCAGGAACGTCAGGTGGAACCCGACGAAGGTCAGCCAGAAGTGGATCTTGCCGAGCTTCTCGTCGAGGAACCGGCCGGTCATCTTCGGGAACCAGAAGTAGATCCCGCCGAAGGTCGCGAACACGATCGTGCCGTAGAGCACGTAGTGGAAGTGCGCGACGACGAAGTAGGTGTCCGACACGTGGAAGTCCACCGGCGGCATCGCGAGCAGGATGCCGGTCAGGCCGCCGAAGAGGAACGTGACGAGGAAGCCGACCGAGAACAGCATCGGCGTCTCGTAGGTGATCTTGCCCTTCCACAGGGTGCCGATCCAGTTGACGAACTTGACGCCCGTCGGGATGGCGATGAGGAACGTGGTGAAGGCGAAGAACGACAGCATGATCGCGCCGGTGGCGTACATGTGGTGCGCCCACACCGCGACCGACAGCGCCGCGATGGCGATGGTCGCGAAGACCAGGCCCTTGTAGCCGAACAGCGGCTTGCGGGAGAACACCGGGAAGATCTCCGAGACGATGCCGAAGAACGGCAACGCGACGATGTAGACCTCCGGATGGCCGAAGAACCAGAACAGGTGCTGCCAGAGCACCACACCACCGTTGGCCGGGTTGAAGATCTGCGCACCGAGGTGGCGGTCCGCGGCCAGTGCCAGCAGCGCGGCGGTCAGGATCGGGAACGCGATCAGCACCAGCAGCGCGGTGATGAAGATGTTCCAGGTGAAGATCGGCATCCGGAACATCGTCATGCCCGGCGCGCGCATGCAGACGATGGTCGTCACGAAGTTGACGCCACCGAGGATCGTCCCCAGACCGGAGACGACCAGACCCATGATCCAGAGGTCACCGCCCGGCCCCGGCGACCGCACCGCGTCCGACAGCGGGGTGTAGGCGAACCAGCCGAAGTCCGCCGCGCCGCCCGGGGTCAGGAAGCCGGAGACGACGATGATGCCGCCGAACAGGTACAGCCAGTACGAGAACGAGTTGAGCCGCGGGAACGCGACGTCGGGGGCACCGATCTGCAGCGGCACGATGTAGTTCGCGAAACCGAAGACGATCGGCGTCGCGAACAGCAGCAGCATGATCGTGCCGTGCATGGTGAACAGCTGGTTGTACTGCTCGGTCGACAGGAACTGGAGCTCCGGCCGTGCGAGCTCGGCGCGGATCAGCAGCGCCATGACCCCGCCGACGGCGAAGAAGCCGAACGACGTCGTCAGATAGAGGATCGCGATGTCCTTCGGGTCCGTCGTCCTCAACATCTTGAGGAACGTGGATCCCTTGCCCTCACGCCGCGCCGGATACGGGCGCGTCGAGATCGGCTTGGGCTCGACGGCTGTCACCTGGGCCTCCATGCACTTGCCTGACCTGAGCACGTCCTCGCGGACGGGCAGACTCTACTTCCCGACCGGCGAGCGGCGCCCGTCCGGTCCGGGAGATCCACTCCGTGGGTCCCGGCTCGTCGCACGGCGCGCGCCGATTGTGCTCTACGGAGAGTAGAACCGACAGCCCCCGACCGCGCACTCAGGGCGCCCTTCACCCGGATCAACAGGTCGCCGGCGGTGTGCGACGGTGGAGATGTGGTGGTTCCGACACCCCCGCCGGGGACCCGTCGCCGCGAGCCCGGCTGGGACGTACTGCGCAGCACCTTCGTGCTGCTGGTCGTGCTCTACCACGCCACGCACCTCGGCCCGGTGCTCCACCCGGAGCTGGCGCCGCGCAGCGTCTCCTTCGACCACCAGGTCGGGGCGAGCCTGCTGCTGGTCGTCTCGGCCTACTTCGCCTGCGCGACGCTCGGCCGCCACTCCCCCGGGCGCTACTGGTGGGGGCGGGTCGCGCGGCTGCTGCCGGCGTTCGTCGTCGCGGTGCCGCTGGCCTGGGTGGCCCTGCGCTTCGTGTCCCCGCCGGACTGGGCGTCGCCGCCGGCACGGGAGATGGTCGTCAACTGGCTGATGCTGGGGAACTGGGACACCGAGCGCTACCCGTGGCTCGACCCGGCGTTCTGGACGTTGCCGCTGCAGCTGATGGCGTTCACCGCCGCCGCGGTGCTGAGCGTGACGCGCTGGGGGTACGGGCCGCGGCTGCGGGTGCTGCTGTGGGCGATGGTGGTCGTCCCGCTGCTGCTGTGGCCGCTGCGGGCGCGGCCGGGCGACGTCGCCGACCCGCCGTGGTGGTACCGGACCGTCGTCGACGGGCTGGGGTTCCACCGGCTGCACCTGTTCGTGGCCGGGATCGCGGTGTGGCTGTGGTCGACGCGGCGGATGCGCACCCCGCACGCGATCGCCCTGCTCGCGGTGTGCGGCCTGGCCCAGTTCGTGCACGGCCTCGCGCCGGGGCCCGACGGCGTCGTGCGGATCGACCTCGACCACCTCGACGCCGTCGCCGCCGCGCTGGTCTGCGCCGGGATCGCGCTCGTCGCCGTGGTGGCCCGGCTGCCCCGGCCGGGCTCGCGGATGCCCGCCCCGCTGGCGACGGCGGTGCGCAGGCTCGCCGGCATCTCCTACGGCGTCTACCTGGTGCACCAGACCGTCGGCTACGTGCTGATGCGCCGCCTGCAGGACCTCGGCGCCGGGCCGCTGCTGCAGTCCGCGGCGATGCTGGCGACGGCGGTGCTGCTCGGCTGGGCGCTGACCCGGCTGGTGGAACGCCCGGCCCACGCCGCGCTGATGCGGGCGTGGGACCGGCGTGCGGGCGTCACCTGAGCGGCTCGAAGACCTCGGTCCAGATCTCGGGCGCGGTGGCCGGGTTCGGCTGCGCGTCGACGATGTAGAACTCGGTGCCCAGCCCCATCGCGAACACCGGGTCGGGCATCGTCAGCATGAAGTGGTCGGGGCCCATCTGGCTGGCGTGCGCACGCATCGAGGCCCGCTTGGTCTCGGCGTACTCGACGGCCTCGACCCGGTGGGTGATCTCGGACTCGGGCTTGCCGAACGACCCGTCGTCGGGGATCTCGGGCATCTGCCAGTCGTCGCCGCGCTCCTTCCGGAGACCGCGCATGCCGCGGAGCAGCCAGTCGCGGTTGGTGGTGTTCTGCGCGACGACCGGCACCCCGGCGAGCTCCCCGGCGCGGGCACCGACCCGGTGCACCTGGATGTGGTCGGGGTGGCCGTAGCCGCCGTTGTCGTCGTAGGTGGTGAGGACGTCGGCCTCCTCCTCCTCGAGGATCAGCGCGAGCCGCTTGGCCGCGTGCTCCACCGGGGCCTGCCAGAAGCAGTAGGGGGCGTCGTTGCTGGGCTCGCCCATCATCCCGGAGTCGACGTAGCCGAGGAACTCCACGCGGGCGACGCCGAGGGCGCGGGCCGAGGCGTGGCACTCCGCGGAGCGGCGGACCGGCAGCTGCTCCCCCTCGGCCAGGACGCCGGGTACCGGCTCCCCCAGCTCGCCACGGGTGGCGAAGACGAGGACGACGCGGTGGCCGAGCGCGGCGGCCTTGGCGAGTGTGCCCGCGGTGCCGATCGACTCGTCGTCGGGATGGGCATGGAAGCTGACGAGGGTCCCCACGGACGGTGAGCCTAGGAGCCGGTCCCGGCCGCCCCGCACCGGGCCGTCGTCGATCTACACACCGTTGACGCGCCGTCCGATGTGTGTAGCATCACAGGTCCCCGAACCGGCACAGGAGCCGTCCACCATGGCCGATGTCGTCAGCGTCGACAACGTCGATCCCGCCCACACCGCCGTGCCCGTCCCCCGCAGCGCGCAGCAGGCGCCGGAGGCGTTCAACGCCGCCGCGCACCTCACCGCCGCCCGGGTCGGGGCCGGGGACGGCGGCCGTACCGCCGTCCGGTTCCCCGGCGGCTCGCTCACCTACGCCGCCCTGACCGACCGGGTCCGGCTCGTGGCCGGCGCCCTGCGCCGGGCCGGCGTGCGGCCCGAGCAGCGCGTGCTGCTCGTGATGCCCGACGACGTCGAGCTGTTCACCGCGATCCTCGCGACCCTGTGGGCGGGCGCGGTCGCCGTGCCGTGCTCGACGATGCTGACCGGACGCGAGCTCGCCGTGCTCGTCCGGGACTCGCGGGCGACCACCGTGATCGGCGGCGAGGCGTTCGCCGCGCACCTCACCGAGGCCGTCGCGGGGGCGCCCGACCTGGAGCGCGTCGTACTGACCGGGGCCGACCCGCTGGTCGCCGGGGTCACCTCCCTGACCTGGGACGCCCTGCTCGACGGCGCCGACCCGCTGCCCGAGCCGCACCCGACCTGGGCGGAGTCCCAGGCGCTCTGGCTCTACACCTCGGGCACGACCGGCAAGCCCAAGGGCGCCATGCACCGCCACGACGACATCCGGTTCGTCGCCGACACCTACGGCCGCCAGGTCCTCGGGATCCACCGCGACGACGTCTGCCTGTCGGTCGCGAAGCTGTTCTTCGCCTACGGCATCGGCAACTCGATGTTCTTCCCGCTCTCGGTCGGCGCCTGCGCGGTCCTCGAACCGTCCCGGCCGAACCCCGAGCACTACTCCCGCCTCGCCGAGCAGCACGGCGCGACGCTGTTCTTCGCCGTCCCCAGCTTCTGGGGCCCGATGATCGCCGCCGACCTGCCGCGCGAGCGGTTCGCCACCGTGCGCCGCGGCGCGTCGGCGGGCGAGGCGCTGCCCGCGCGGATGTTCCACGGCGTCCTCGACCGCTACGGCTTCGAGGTCCTGGACGGGATCGGCTCCACCGAGGCACTGCACATCTTCATCTCCAACCGGCCGGGCGAGGTCGTGCCGGGGAGCTCCGGCTTCCCGGTCCCCGGCTACGAGGTGGAGCTGCGACGGCCGGACGGCAGCGTCATCGACGGCCCCGGCGAGCAGGGCATGCTCTACGTCGCGGGCGACTCGGTGTGCACCGGCTACTGGTGCCGCACCGAGGTCAACCGCGCGGTGTTCCAGGGCCGCTGGATGCGCACCGGCGACCAGTACGTCCGCGGTGAGGACGGGTCGTGGACCTGTCTGGGCCGGGCCGACGACGTCCTCAAGGTCGGGGGCATCTGGGTCTCCCCCGGCGAGGTCGAGACCCGCCTGCTGGAGCACCCGGGTCTCGCGGAGGCGGTCGTCGTCGGGATCCCGGACGACGACGGGCTGGACAAGCCGGTCGCGTTCGTCGTGCCCCGCGACCCGGCGGCGGCGCCGTCGGAGGCCGAGCTGGTCGCGTTCTGCCGTGAGGGGCTGGCCTCGTTCAAGCGGCCGCGCGCCGTGGTCACCGTCGACGAGCTGCCCAAGACCCCCACCGGGAAGATCCAGCGCTACCGGCTGCGCGCGCACGCCGCCGCGCTGCCGGGGGCCACGGGGCACCCCGGCGACCCGGAGACGGTGGTCTGAGAGCCGTCCGGAGTGTCTCGATGTAGGACGTTCGCTCGACCCGGGCCGCTCCGCCGGGGTTCACTCGGCGGACACACCGACGGCGAGGAGGCCGGCGTGGACACGTGGGACTGGATCCCGGAGACCCCCGCGACCTGGGACGACCGGAAGGGCCGGGTGCTCGACGGTCTCGACCCCGCGCTGTTCGGCCTCGGCCGTCCCGGCGACGGCGACCCGCTCGGCGACGAGTGGTGGCGCGTCGAGGACGCCGACGGCACGACCGTCGCCTACGGCCGGCTCGACGGCAGCTGGGGCGACGCCGAGATCCTGGTCCTCGTCGCCCCCGCGGCCCGGCACTCCGGCGTCGGCTCGTTCGTGCTGGAGCGGTTGGAGGCCGAGGCGGGCCGGCGGCGGCTGAACTACCTGTACAACGTCGTGCCGCACGGCCACCCCGACCCCGAGCCGGTGACCGCCTGGCTCACCGCGCGCGGCTTCGCCCGCAACGACGTCGGCGAGCTGCGCAAGCAGGTCCCGGCCGCGCTGGTGCAGAACCAGGGCTGAGCCGGCCGGGGCCACACCCCGATACTCCACACTCTTCCGTCGCCACGTCATCTGGTTGTAGTCTTTGATGGCCGCAACGACGCGTGGAGGAGCGGAGTCCATGAGCAGTCCAGACCCGTCCGTCGACCCGGACGACGGAGACGTCCCGCGGGTGGACTTCGACCGCGACCCGTCGGGCTACCGGCACTGGCAGCTCGCGCTCGACCCGGACGACCCCGCGGTCGCGTACGTGAAGCTCGACGTCGACGAGGCGGGCGGCCTCGTCCCCGGCTACGAGCTGAAGATGAACTCCTACGACCTCGGCGTCGACATCGAGCTCTACGACATCACCCAGCGGCTGCGGTTCACCCATCCCCGGGTCAGGGCCGTCGTGCTGACCAGCGCCAAGGACCGCAACTTCTGCGCGGGCGCGAACATCCGGATGCTCGCCGGGTCCTCGCACCCGTGGAAGGTGAACTTCTGCAAGTTCACCAACGAGACCCGCAACGGCATCGAGGACGCGACCGCGTACTCCGGCCAGACCTGGATCGCCGCCGTCAACGGCACGGCCGCCGGCGGCGGCTACGAGATGGCGCTGGCCTGCGAGCGGATCCTGCTGATCGACGACAACTCCTCCACCGTCGCGCTGCCCGAGGTCCCGCTGCTCGGCGTGCTGCCCGGCACCGGCGGCCTCACCCGCGTCACCGACAAGCGCCGCGTCCGCAAGGACCGCGCCGACGTGTTCGCCACGAGGTCCGAGGGCTTCGGCGGGAGGCAGGCCGTCGAGTGGAAGCTCGTCGACGAGGTGATCCCCAAGCGCCGCTGGGACGAGACGGTGGCCGAGCGGGCCGTCGAGGCCGCGGCGGCGTCGACGCGGCTGCCCGCGGACGACGGGATCGAGCTGCCCCCGCTGGAGCGCACCGAGACCGCCGACGGCATCACCTACCCGCACGTGCGCGCGGAGTTCGACCGTGACCGCGGCCTGGTGGAGATCACCGTCGACGGGCCCGGGGGCGGTGTCCCGGAGAGCATCGAGCGCGTGCACGCGCTCGGCGCGGACTTCTGGCCGCTGGCCATGACCCGCCAGCTCGACGACCTGGTCCTGCGGCTGCGCAGCAACGAACCCGAGCTGGGCACCTGGGTGATCCGCACCCGGGGCGACGTCGAGGACGCGCTGGCCTTCGAGCGCGTCATCGAGCAGCACTCCGGCGACGACTGGCTGGTCAACGAGATCCGGCACTACTTCAAGCGCACGCTCAAGCGCCTGGACGTCACCAGCCGCAGCCTGATCGCGCTGGTCGAACCGGGCTCCTGCTTCGCCGGTGCGCTGCTGGAGCTGGCCCTGGCCTGCGACCGCCAGTACATGCTCGACGGCACGATCGAGGGCGACGAGCAGGGCGACGAGGCCCAGATCATGCTCACGGCGTCGAACTTCGGCACCTTCCCGATGCCCAACGGGCCGTCCCGGCTCGCGAGCCGCTTCCACGGCGACGACGACCACGTCGCCACGCTCCGCAAGGAGGTGGGGCGCCGCCTCACCGCGGGCGAGGCGCTGGAGCTGGGTCTGGTCACCGACGCCCCGGACGACATCGACTGGGACGACGAGGTCCGCATCATGCTCGAGGAGCGGGCCTCGCTCTCGCCGGACGCGCTGACCGGGATGGAGGCCAACCACCGGTTCGTCGGGCCGGAGACGATGGAGAGCCGCATCTTCGGCCGGCTCACCGCCTGGCAGAACTGGATCTTCGTGCGCCCGAACGCCTCCGGGCCGGAGGGCGCACTGCGCAAGTACGGGACGGGCCGCAGGGCCGACTTCGACCGCAAGCGGGTGTGAGCCATGAGCATCGACTACTCCGAGAAGATCCCCAACAACGTCGACCTCGCCGGGGACCGCAAGCTGCAGCGCGCCCTGGAGTCCTGGCAGCCCAACTTCCTCACCTGGTGGAAGACGATGGGCCCGGCCGTCCCGACCCAGGACGTCTACCTGCGCACCGCCGTCGACGTCGGCAAGGAGGGCTGGGCGCAGTTCGGGCACGTCGCGATGGAGGAGTACCGCTGGGGCGTGTTCCTGGCCGAGCGCTCCGACGACCGCCGGATCGCCTTCGGCGAGAACCGCGGCGAGCCGGTCTGGCAGCAGGTCCCCGGCGAGTACCGCGCCGACCTGCAGCGCCTGATCGTCATCCAGGGCGACACCGAGCCCGCCTCGGTGGAGCAGCAGCGCCGACTCGGCGAGACCGCCCCCAGCCTCTACGACCTGCGCAACCTCTTCCAGGTCAACGTCGAGGAGGGCCGCCACCTCTGGGCGATGGTGTACCTGCTGCACGCCTACTTCGGCCGCAACGGCCGCGAGGAGGCTGAGGCGCTGCTGCAGCGCAACTCCGGCGACCTGGACAGCCCCCGCATCCTCGGCGCGTTCAACGAGGAGACCCCGGACTGGCTGTCGTTCTTCATGTTCACCTACTTCACCGACCGGGACGGCAAGTACCAGCTCGGCACGCTGAAGGAGTCCGCCTTCGACCCGCTCTCGCGCACCTGCGAGTTCATGTTGAAGGAGGAGGCCCACCACATGTTCGTGGGCACCACCGGCATCGACCGGGTGATCCAGCGGACCTGCGAGCTGATGCGCTCCCACGACACCGCCGACATCGCCCCGCACGGCGGCATCCCGCTGGACGTGATCCAGAAGTACATCAACTTCCACTACTCGGTCAGCCTCGACCTGTTCGGCTCCGAGCAGTCGACGAACGCGGCGAACTACTTCACCGCCGGACTCAAGGGCCGCTGGCAGGAGGAGCGGCGTCGCGACGACCACGTGCTGACCGAGGACGGCTACGGCATGGAGCAGGTCCGCGACGGCGGCGTCGTCACCGACGAGGTCCCGGCCCTGCTGGCGCTGAACCTGGACCTGCGCAACGAGTACGTGAAGGACTGCCAGTCCGGGCTGAAGCGCTGGAACCGCATCCTGGAGAAGAACGGGTTCGACGACCGCGTGTACCTCCCGCACGTCGGGTTCAACCGGCAGGTCGGGCTGTTCTCCTCCCACGAGCTCACCCCGAAGGGCGACCTGATCTCCGCCGACGTGTGGGCGTCCCGCCAGGACGACTGGCTGCCGTCGGAGGCGGACCGGACGTTCGTGCAGAACCTGATGCGCCCGGTCTACGAGCCCGGGAGGATCGCGGGCTGGATCGCGCCGCCGTCGAACGGGATCAACGGCAAGCCCTTCGAGTACGAGTACGTCCACCTCGCCTGATCGTCCACACCGGACCGTTCACCGAGAGTGGTCACCGTTCGCCGACCGGGTGACCGTTCGCCGCCCGTCGCGCTCGCGTGACCCCGGATCGGGCCCGTTGACTGACCCCGTGGTCACAGGACGGGGTGCGGCGGGCACACAACGCGACGACGACGCCGGCGACACCGCCGACCGGGTCGACGACCGGGTCGGCGGCGCGGGTGTGGCCGCCCGGTTCGGCCGCGTCGCCGCCGACGACGCGTCGCCCCCGGTGTTCGGCACCGCCCCGTGGGGCTACCGGCGGGCCGAGGTCGACGCCTGGGCGAGCTGGGTCGCCCGGCTCGTGGAGCAGGGCCGCCGGGAGACGGTCCGGGCGGACAGTGCGGAGGCCACCCTGCAGGCGACCCTGCAGCGCCTCGACGAGCTGGAACGACGGCACGACCCGGCTCCCGCGACCCCGATGCCCGCGTCCCCGGCCGCCGCGGGCACGGGGTCGCCGGGCCCGGCCGCACCGGACACGGGGTCGCCGGCCCCGGGGCCGACCGCTCCGGGCACGTCGGACACCGGCGGCCCGGCCGCGCTGCCCCGTCGTCGTCCCGGTGCGGCGGGCGCGCCCGTGCCACCCGGCAGCGAGGAGGTGCAGCGCCTGCGGGTGGTCGAGACGACCCTCGGTGAGGTCATGGCGCTGCTGCAGCGTCTGGCGCCCTGACCGGCCCGCCCCGCCCGGGCTCCCGGACGCGTCGTCAGCCGAAGTTCTCCACGTGCACGCGCCGCTCCGGCACCCCGGCGGCGAGCACGGTGCGCCGGACCATCGCGGTCCACCGGCCGGGACCGCACACGTACACCTCGCGCACCGCGATGTCGGGGATCCGGGCCCGCAGCGCGGCGAGGTCGTCGGCCCGGCCCGCGTCGGCGCCCCACCACGACCCCGCCCCCCGGCGACGCCCGGGCGAGGCCACCACGTGCAGGTTCCGCTCCCGGGCGAGGCGGGTGAACTCCCGTGCGAACAGCGGCTCGCGGGTGAAGCGGTGCACCACCACGACGTCGGCGGACTCGTTGAGGAACTTCTCCGCGAGCGCCCGCAACGGGGTCATCCCGACGCCCGCGCCGATCAGCGCGACCCGCGGACTGGTCCGGGTGCGCGGGGTGAGCCTGCCGTAGGGGCCCTCGATGTAGACCCGGGTGCCCTGCCGCAGGTTCGGGACGGCGGCGCTGCCGTCGCCGAGCTGCTTGACGGTGATCCGCAGCGAGCGGGCCGTCGGCGGTGCCGACAGTGAGTACGGGTTGCCCGCGGGCCAGCCACGCCCGGACCGGAACCGCCAGACGAAGAACTGCCCGGCCGAGGCGCCGAGCTCGCGCAGCCGGTCGCCGGTCATGTGCACCGACACGCTGCCGTCGCCCTCGGGCAGCACCGCGGCGACGGTGATCCGGTGGCGGCGCGACCGGAGCACCGGGACCGCGACCCGCCAGACCACGACGGCGAGCACCGCGGCGGACCACAGTCCCCACCAGAACACCGTCCGCGACGGCGAGGTGGTGAACTCCCGCCCCGCCCACAGCTGGTGCGGCAGCGCGAGGAACACCCCGGCGTAGCCCCACAGGTGCAGCAGGTGCCACCACTCGTAGCGCAGCCGGGTGCGGATCCACCGCGCGCTGGTCACGACGACGAGCACCACCAGGACGGTGCCGAGCGAGGCCGCGACCATCCCGGGCCAGGTCCACGTCAGCTGCCAGAACCCGGCGGGGACGCGGCCCGCACCGGCGGGGCCGTGCGCCCAGCTCGCGCAGCCGACGTGCGCCAGCATCCCGGCGAACGAGGCGATCCCGGTACCGCGGTGCAGCGCGATGAGGTGCCGCTGGCCGAACGCGTGCTCCAGCAGCGGGATCCGGGCGGCGAGCAGCACCTGCCCGAGCAGCAGCAGCGACGCCAGCAACCCGCAGAGCCGTCCGGTCTCGGCGACGGCCCCGGTGCCGCCCCCCAGCAGCCCGGTCGCGCCCCCGCCGTCGACCCACCAGGCGAGCACGAGCAGGACCGCGAGCGCGGCGAGGACGCCCGTGGCACGGCGGACCCGGCGGTCGGCGCGGGCGACGTCGCGCGCGGGGACCGGTGGGTCCGGCTTGAAGCGGCCACCGGGCACGCGCACGGTGGGGGCGAAGAGGGACGACACAGTGCCGCCATCCTCCCCGACCGGGTCACGGGGCGGTCCCGGGGACCCCGGCCCGGCGCGTCCGGACGACCGCCGGTCGCCACGGTCGGGTGGCCGCGGGCGCGCGGACCGACCCCGGCCGGACCCGGCGACGAGGATCGTCCGACGATGTCCGACCAGGTGCTCGCGTTGCTGCTGACCGTCGTCCTGTCCGTGCTCTCCGTCGTGCCGGCGGTGCTGGTCACGGTGTTCGCCGTGCGCCGGGTCCGGCGCGACCCGCGGCGGCTGGGCAACGCCTACTGGGTCCTGGCCGCCGCGCTGTCCGTCGGCTGGGTGGTCTCTCTCGCCGGCACGGGCGGGAACCCGGTGTTCGGCGCACTCGTGCTGCTGGTGGTCCTGTCACCGCTGCTGACGGTGCTGTTCGCGGTGTTCTGCATCCTCAACGGCGCGGTGATGCTGCGCCGCGAGCGTCCCTCGCTCGGCAACTCGCTGTCGCTGCTCACCGGGCTGGCGATCATCGGGCTGCTCGTCGCGGTCTGGCCGGTGCTGGCACTGGACTCGCTGTGGCTGCGCGTGCTGTGGCTGGCCTGCCTGCTGGGCGTGGGGTTCCTGGCGTTCCAGTTCGCGGCCTTCCTCGGCTACGCCCGGCTGTACCGGTGGCTGGTCCGCGACCGGCCCGCGGAGTGGGTCCTCGTGCTGGGCTCCGGGTTGCACGGCAGCGAGGTGCCGCCGCTGCTGGCGTCGCGGATCGCGACCGGCATGGACGAGCTGGCGCGGCGCGGGGCCCGGCGGCTGGTGCTCTCCGGCGGCAAGGGCGACGACGAGCGTCTCCCCGAGGGCGAGGCGATGGCCCGCTGGGCGGTGGCGCACGGCGCGGACCCGGCGACGGTGACCGCGGAGACGGCGTCGCGCACCACGGAGGAGAACCTGCGGTTCAGCGCGGCGCTGGTCGGCGAGGGCCCGGGGCTCGTCGTGACCAGCAACTACCACGCGTTCCGGGCGGCGCTGCTGGCGCGCCGGGTCGGCGTCGACGCCCAGGCCGTGGGGGCGCCGACCGCCGGCTACTACTGGCCCAGCGCGGTGCTGCGCGAGTTCGTCGCGGTGCTGCGCGAGTACCGGACGGCGAACGCGGTGCTGCTGGCCCTGGTCGCCGTCCCGGTGCCGCTGGTGATCCTGCTCGTCGCGGGCTGAGCCCGGCTCACCCGCCCGCGGCCGCCGGGGACGGCGGCGGCAGCGGCGGGCACTGCCGGTCCGACCGGTCCCCACCGGTGCGCTTCGGCAGCGCGCCGGTGAGCAGGTAGTCGGCGACCGTGTCGTCGGTGCAGGCGATCCCCGACAGCGACGACGAGTGGGTGTGCCCGCCGACGCCCTCGACCAGCGACGAGCCGGGGAAGGTCCGCCGGGCCTGGAGTGCGCCCTCGTAGGGGGTGGCGCCGTCGTAGGTCTCGGAGATGAGCAGTGGGCCGGTCCGCAGCGTCCCGGCGACCTTCGGTGCGGGCCCGGGCTTCACCGGCCAGTCCCGGCACGGCGCGTTGTACCAGGCGTTGCCCCAGGTCTCGAACGGCGCCTTCCGGTCGGTGGCCGTGTTGTCGCGCTTCCAGGTGGCCCAGTCGTGCGGGAACGGGGCGTCGGTGCACTGGGTGGCGAGGTAGACGGCGTAGTTGTTGTCGTCGGTGGGCGAGCCCGCCTGGTCGTAGGCGGCCTTGAGCTTCGCCGCGTCCTTCTTCGTGCCGGCGACGAACGCGTCGGCGACGGAGGTGTACTCCCCCACGTTGTAGCCGGCGCGCAGGAAGATGTCGGTCCACTCCGAGGACCCGATCCTCCCGCCGAGCGGGGCCTTCCGGAACTCCGCGGCGAGGTCGTAGAAGCGCTTCTCGACGGCGTCGCCGGTGTTACCGAGGTGGTAGGTGGCGTCGTTCTTGGCGACCCAGTCGAAGAAGGTCTCGATGTTGCGCTGGAACGCGACGTCCTGGTTCAGGTTGGCCCGGTACCACCAGTCACGGGGGTCGACGACGCCGTCGAGGACCATCCGGCGGACCTTGTCCGGGAACATCGTGGCGTAGACCTGGCCGAGCATCGTGCCGTAGGAGAAGCCGTAGTAGTTGATCTGCTTCGCGCCGAGCGCCTGGCGGATCAGGTCCATGTCACGGACGGTGTCCTCGGTGCGCAGGTGCGCGAGCAGCTCGCCGCCGGCCTTCCCGCAGGCCCGGGCGTAGGCCTCGGCCTTCGGCAGCCACGCCTTCTCGGCGCCGTTCTCCGGCCGGTAGTCCGGGCGCGCGTAGCCGCCGTAGTCGGGGTCGCAGCTGAGCGCGGGCCGGCTGGTGCCGACGCCGCGCGGGTCGAAGCCGATCCAGTCGTAGGCGGCACCGGCGTTCTTCGGGACGGCGGAGCCGAGCCGGGACAGGCCCAGCCCGGGGCCGCCCGGACCGCCGGGGTTCACGAGCACGACGCCCTGGTACTGCGCCTGCGGGACGGTGTGCCGGACGCGCGAGACCGCGATCTCGATCTTCTTGCCGGCGGGCTTCGCGTGGTCCAGCGGGACCGTCAGGAAGCCGCACTCGGCCCTGGCCTGCTGCAGCGACGGACTGCTGCACGCACCCCAGACGATGCCCGACCCCGGCGGCGGCGCGGGCGGTGCGGGTGCCGCGGGCGCGGCCACGGCGGGTCCGGCGGTCCCGAGCGTCACCCCCACGGCGACGAGCAGCGTGATGATCGTCCTGCGCACCGGCTCCACCTCTCCGGGCGCACGCGCCCGCCCCCCGACCGAGAGGCCGACCGTGCCACCGGCGACGCTGCGTCCACAATCGCCGCGCCCGACGGTAGCCCGAACGGATCAACGTGAAACGGACGTCTCAGCCGCGACCGCCACAACCCCCGACGAGCGCGCAGGTCGCGCACCGTGCGGACGGGACGAGCCCTTCGACGACGTCGGCGGCGGCCGCGGCCCCGCCGGCCGCGCGGGCGGTCGCCTTCTCCTCGGCGCAGCGGCGCGCGACCTCCTCCGACGAGGACACCCGCAGCACCGCCTCGCGCAGCGTCTCCGGGGTGACCGCGTCGGCGGGCAGGTGCTCGCCGACCCCGAGCGCGGCGATCCGGTCGGCGTTGCCGAACTGGTCCACCGCCTGCGGGACCGCGACCATCGGGACGCCGTGCCACAGCCCCTCGGTGCAGCCGCCCATCCCGGCGTGGGTGACGAACGCCGACGCGTGCGCCAGCACCGCGAGCTGCGGCACCCACTCCCGGACGGTGACGTCGTCGGGGACCTCGCCGAGGTCGGCCGGGGCGACGTGCGGGCCGGTGGCGAGCACGGTCTGCCAGCCGGTGCCGGTCATGGCGTCGATGCAGGCCCGCCAGAAGCGCGGCCGGTCGGTGTAGGCCGAGCCGAGCGACACCAGCAGCAGCGGGGCCGTCGGCTTGGGCCACAGCCCCTGGTGCGAGCGGTCGCCGATGACCGGGCCGACGAAGGTGTAGCGGTCGCGGTCGACCCGGTCGAGCTCGGGCTGCATCGCCTCGGGGATCAGCGCCACCGAACGGTCGGGGCGGCCGAGGAACTCCCGGCTCCCGACACCGGCGCCGACCTCGTCGAGCCAGGCGTCCAGCTCGGCGCGCCAGGCGAGCCCCTCGGGGGTCTCCAGGAACGCGAAGGCCTCGGCCATGTCGGTCTCGAAGCCGTCCCAGGCCACCATGTGCGGGGACAGCTCCACCCGCGGGATGCCCCGGACCCGGGAGAACGCGTGCCCGGCCCAGCCGCTGCCGTCGTAGCAGACGACGTCGGGGTGCTCGTACTGCAGCGCGTCGGCGATCTGGTCGTAGGCGGAGCGGGCCTCAGCGGAGAACAGCCGCATGGCCTCGATCCCGCCGTCGGGCCACTGCTCGCCCTGCGCCGGGTCGGGCAGGTCGGTGCGGATCCGCAACGGCGTCGCCCCGGTCGCGGCGACGGCCTCGGCGAACCGCTCCGGGACCGGGTAGGTGACGCGGTGGCCGCGGGCGACCAGCTCGGCCATCACCGGCAGGTTCGGGTGGACGTGGCCGTGCGCGGCGGTGGTCGACATGAGGACGTGCACGACCCGAGTGTGCCTTGACCGGCCGGTCGCGCGCCGACGAGGATCACCGGAATGGCCCGGCTGCGCTGCGACGTCGTCGCCGACTCCCTCGGACTGGCCACCTCGGTCACGGTGCTGCTGCCCCAGCCGTCGCGGACCCGCATCGGCGCCGGGGTGCGCGACCTCGACGCCCCGCCACCGGTGCTCTACCTGCTGCACGGCCTGTCCGACGACGACACCGCCTGGACCCGCTACACCGCCGTCGAGCGGTACGCCGACGAGCTGGGGCTCGCCGTCGTCATGCCGCAGGTGCACCGCAGCTTCTACACCGACCAGGCCTACGGCGGCCGCTACCGCACGTGGGTGACCGAGGAGCTCCCGGCGCTGGTGGCGCGGTTCTTCCGGGTGTCGGCCGACCCGGCGGAGACGTTCGTGGCGGGGCTGTCGATGGGCGGCTACGGCGCGCTGTCCTGGGCGCTGGCCGAGCCCGGCCGGTTCGCCGCCGCGGCGTCGCTGTCCGGGGCGCTCGACCTCGCCGCGCTGGCCGCGGGCCCGCCCCGCGAGGAGGACCCCCGGATCTGGGAACGGATCCTCGACGGCGCCCCGGTCGCCGGCACCGAGGCGGACCTGTCCACCCTGCTCGCCCGGCTCGACCCGGCCGCGGCGCCCGCGCTGTACGTGTGCGCCGGCACCGAGGACCCGCTGCACCCGCAGTCGGTGCGCTTCGCCGAGCTGGCCCGGGCCGCCGGGGTGTCCGTGAGCACCGCGTTCGGCCCCGGCGAGCACGAGTGGGGCTACTGGGACGCCCGGATCCGCGACGTCCTGGACTGGCTGCCGCTGCCCCGCTGAGCCCTCGCGTGCCCGCTCACCAGGGCAGCGGGCCGTGCCGGTCGGCGTAGGAGCCCGACGCCGCAGCCGCGTCCCCGGTCGCGGCGGCGACGATCGCGTCGGTGCCCTCCTCCACGGTCTGGGTGCCGGAGTTCCCGTTGAGGTCGGTCCGGGTGTAGCCGGGGTCGACCACGGCGACGTGGACGTCGGGGAGCTCGGCGGCGTACCGCGCGGCGACCATGTTCAGCGCCGCCTTCGACGACTGGTACGCGAACCCCGGCACCCGCGACTCGATCCGCTCCGGGTCGGCGGTCAGCCCGTGCGACCCCAGGCCGCTGGACACCATGACGATCCGCGGGGCCCGGGCCGCCGCGAGCAGACCGAGCATCGCGTGGGTGACCCGGACCGGGCCGAACACGTTGGTCTCGTAGGTCGTGCGGACGAGGTCGGCGGTGGTGTCCGCCGCGGTCGCGCGGCCGCCGACCACGCCGGCGTTGTTGACCAGGACGTCCAGGTGGCCGTACTCCGCCCGGATGCGGTCGGCCGCCGCGGTGACCGACGCGTCGTCGGTGACGTCGAGGTCGACGGCGACGGCGTCGATCCCCTCGGCGGCCAGCTTCCCGGCGGCCTCGGCCCCGCGGCCGTGGTCGCGGGAGCCCAGCAGGACCGTGTGGCCCAGCGCGCCGAGGCGCCGGGCGGTGGTGAGGCCGAGGCCCTTGTTGGCGCCGGTGACGAGGACGATCGTGGAGTCGGTCATGGCACGAGCCTGCGCCCGGCCGGTGGGTCCGGGTAGGCACGGCGTAGCCGGGGACCGGTCGTACCAGGCTGTGGACGGCCGGCGCGGGCATCCTGGAGCCGTGGACCGTACGGAACTGGGCCGGGTGCTGCGGACGTGGCGGGAGCGGCTGCGCCCGGCCGACGTCGGGCTGCCGGCGGGCCCCCGTCGCCGGACGCCGGGCCTGCGCCGGGAGGAGGTCGCCGCCCTCGCCGGGGTGGGGGTCGACCACCTGACGCGGATCGAGCAGGGCCGGGGGGCGCACCCGTCGGAGTCGGTGCTCGGCGCGCTGTCCCGGGCGCTGCGCCTGGACCGGGCCGAGGCCGAGCACCTGTACCGGCTGGCCGGGGCCGCCCCGCCGGGGCCGGGCCGGATCGGCCGCTCGGTGCGCCCCGCGGTGCTGCGGCTGCTGGACCGGTTCTCCGACCTGCCCGCGGTGCTGCTGAACGCCCGGACGGACGTCCTGGCCTGGAGCCCGCCCGCGACGGCGCTGCTGGGCGACCTGTCCGCGCTGCCGGAGGAGCGGCGCAACCTGTGGGTGCAGCACTTCCTCGACGGGACCGACCGGGTCGTCGTCGCCGACGACGACGAGCGGGACCGCCGCGACCGCGCCCTCGTGTCCGACGCCCGCGCGGCGCAGGCCCGCCATCCCGACGACCCGGAGCTGGCCGCGCTGGTGGACCGGCTGCGCCGCGGCAGCCCCCGGTTCGCGTCGCTGTGGGAGGAGCGCACGGTCGTGGAGCACCTCGACGACCGCAAGACCTTCGCCCACCCCGCGCTCGGCGCGCTCACCCTGGACTGCGTGCTGCTGCGCATCGACGACGACGACCAGCGCCTGCTCGTCTACTCCGCCGCCCCCGGCTCGCCCGACGCCGACGCGCTGGCCCTGCTGCGGGTGCTGGGCACCCAGGAGGTGGCCGCGCCGCGGCCCTGACCGGCCCGGTCAGCGCACCAGCCGGACGGGGGCGCCGGTGGCCCCGTGCAGGAGCAGGTCGGGCCCGTCGACCTCGACGTGGACGGCCTCGGAGATCCAGCGGGCGACGGGCACGTTCTCGCAGCCGATCATCGTGCTCAGGCCCGCCGTCGCTTGCAGCGCACCGCCGTCGCCGAGGGTCCACTCGCCGCTCTGGCCGTTGCAGCCGTCCGATCCGGTCCAGGTGCCGTCCGGGGCGAACTCGGCGAACGCCCGGCCCTGCGCGGTGCCGTCGGCGGGCAGCCAGCGGACACCGGTGAGGTCGGCGGCCATGGCCGCGTGCGGGCCGCTGGTGCCCGCACCGGCGGTCGGGGCGCCGCCGGTGCCGCATCCGGCCAGCAGGAGCGCGGCGAGGGCGGCGAGGGCAACCGTCCGGATCGTCACGTCCCAGGTGTACCGGATCGGGGCCCCCGACCGCTCCCGTGGTGCGGCGCCACGGGGCGGATCAGCTCCCGGGCTCGTCGTCACGGTGCGCGGCACCGATCTCGAAGGCGGGCAAGCAGACGGCCACGTACTCCGCGCCGTCGGGGCCGGGCGAGCTGTAGCGCACCCACTCCCCCGGCGCGGTGTGCACGGCCTGCCCGGCGGCGACGTCGAGCTCTCCGCCGTCGAACTCGACCCGCAGTGCGCCGCGCAGGACCAGGGTGTACTCGTCGAACTCCGGGGTCTGGCCGGGCTCGGCCCAGCCCGACGGGCTGCGCATGTGGGCGACCGAGACCCGGCCGTCGCCGGAGTTCACCCGCCCGACGTACTCGTCGATGGTCTTCGGCGGGGTCCCGGCGGCGGTGACCCGGCTGGCGTTCTCGATCAGCTTCGGCACGGCACCATCCTGCCGCGTCAGCGCTCGGCGGGCGGCCGGGGTGCGGGCAGCGCCGGTGCGGGGCGTCCGTCCACCGGTTCGGCGGGGAACGGTCCGCCGTGCGCGGACAGGTCGATGCACACCGTCAGGGCGTGCGGCAGGACGAGCACCGTCTGGTCGGCACCGGGCCGCATCGGGTGCCGGTAGTGCGCGGCGACCCAGCTGCGGTTGCGCCAGTGCCCCTCGACCCGGACCACGCCGACCACCTCCCGTGGTGTCCCCGCGGGACGACCACGACGGTACCCCGCGCGGCCCGTCCACCGGGAATACCCTGGGGGGGTATATGCGCTGCAGCGGGCGTCCACGACGCCGGGAGGTAGACGATGCACGACGAGCCACGGGCGGCCTCCGCCCCGCGGGAGCACGGGACGCACCCCGGCGGCGCCCCCGGGACCCACGGCGGCCACGCCGGACACGGCGGCCACACCGGACACGGGCACGCGGACCACGCGGCGGTGTTCCGGGACCGGTTCGTCGTCGCGCTGGTGCTCGCCGTCCCCGTCGTCGGGTTCAGCGCGATGACCGGGATGCTGCTCGGGTACTCGCCCCCGGCGTGGTCGGCGTGGATCCCCCCGGTGCTCGGCACCGTGATCCTCTTCTGGCCGGGGTGGCCGTTCCTGTCCGGCGCCGTCGCCGAGATCCGGGCGCGCCGGCCCGGGATGATGCTGCTCATCGGCATGGCTGTGAGCGTCGCGTGGGTGGCGAGCATGCTGAGCTCGCTCGGCGTCGGCGGGCTGGACTTCTGGTGGGAGCTGGCGCTGCTGGTCGTGATCATGCTGCTCGGGCACTGGCTCGAGATGCGTGCGCTCGGACAGGCGTCCGGGGCCCTCGACGCGCTGGCCGCGCTGCTGCCCGACACCGCCGAGCGGGTCGGCACCGACGGCACGGTCGGCACGGTCGCACCGGCCGAGCTGACCGTCGGCGACGTCGTGCTGGTCCGGTCGGGTGCCCGGGTGCCCGCCGACGGCACGGTCGTCGACGGTGCCGCCGAGGTGGACGAGTCGATGATCACCGGCGAGTCCCGGCCGGTCCCGCGCGGCACCGGCGACCGGGTGGTGGCGGGCACCGTCGCCACCGACTCGGCGCTGCGGGTACGGGTCAACGCCGTCGGCGAGGACACGGCGCTGTCGGGCATCCGCCGCCTGGTGGAGAACGCGCAGGGCTCACGCTCCCGGGCCCAGGCACTCGCCGACCGCGCGGCGGCGCTGCTGTTCTGGTTCGCCGCGGGTGCCGGGGTGGCGACCTTCGCCGCATGGACGCTGCTCGGCGACACCGCGCAGGCGGTCACCCGCACCGTCACCGTGCTCGTGATCGCCTGCCCGCACGCGCTCGGGCTGGCGATCCCGCTGGTCATCGCGATCTCCACGGCCCGCGCGGCACGCTCCGGGGTGCTGGTCACCGACCGGCTCGCGCTGGAGCGCACCCGCACCGTCGACACCGTGCTGTTCGACAAGACCGGCACGCTCACCACCGGCAGCCCGCGGGTCGTCGGGACCGCGGGCGCTGCGGACACCCTGGCCCTGGCCGCCGCCGTCGAGGCCGACAGCGAGCACCCGCTGGCCCGCGCCGTCGTCGCCGCTGCGGACGGGCGGGCCGTCCCGGCCGCACACGGGTTCCGCTCGCACACCGGACGCGGGGTGTCCGCCACCGTCGACGGGCGGCCGGTCGCCGTCGGGGGTCCGGCGCTGCTGCGCGGGCGTGGTCTCGACGTGCCCGCCGAGCTGACCGGCGACGTGCACCGGTGGAGCGACGACGGCGCCACCGTGCTGTACGTGGTGGCCGGTGCGGACCCCGGCGAGGTGGTGGGCGCGCTCGCCCTCGCCGACGCGGTCCGCCCGGAGTCCCGGGCCGCGGTGGTCGCCCTGCACGCCCGCGGCGTACGGGTCGTGATGCTCACCGGTGACGCGCGCCCGGTGGCCGAGGCGGTCGCCCGCGACCTGGGCGTCGACGAGGTCGTCGCCGAGGTGCTGCCCGAGGGCAAGGACGAGGCGGTGGCCCGGCTCCAGGACCGCGGCGCGGTCGTCGCGATGGTCGGCGACGGCGTGAACGACGCCCCGGCGCTGGCCCGGGCCGACGTCGGGATCGCGATCGGGGCCGGCACCGACGTCGCGGTCGCCTCGGCCGGGGTGGTCCTGGCCTCGTCCGACCCGCGCGGGGTGCTGTCGGTGATCGCACTGTCCCGTGCCGGGTACCGGAAGATGCTGCAGAACCTGTGGTGGGCGGCCGGCTACAACCTGGTCTCGGTGCCGCTCGCAGCCGGGGTGCTCGCCCCGGTCGGGTTCGTGCTACCGCCCGCGGTCGGCGCCCTGCTGATGAGCCTGTCCACGGTCGTCGTCGCGCTTAACGCGCAGCTGCTGCGCCGGGTGGAGCTGCGCCCGGACCGGCTGGTCAGCTGACCCGGGGTGGCGCCGTCGTCGCCCGGACCACCAGCCGGGTCGGGACCTCGACGTCGCCGGGGTGCTCGCCGTCCAGCGCGGCGAGCAGCGCCCGGGCGGCGAGCTCGCCCTGGCGGCGGACCGGCTGGGCGACCGTGGTGAGCTCGGCGACGGCGGCCGAGTCGTGGTCGTCGAACCCGACCACCGACACCTGGCCCGGCACCGCCACGCCGGCACGTCGCAGGGTGCGCAGCACACCGACGGCGAGCTCGTCGGACATCGCGAACACCGCGGTCGGCATCACCGGGAGGGAGAGCAGCTGGGCGGCCGCGGCGTCGCCGTCGGCCACCCCGGCCCCGGTGGCGACGACCGGGCCGCGGGGCCGCCCGGCCTCGGCGTGCGCGTCGGCCCAGCCGTCGCGCCGGTCGGTGGTCGTGGCGCGGCCGTTGGCCTCGTCGGGGTCGAACGACACCAGCGCGACGCCGCGGTGCCCGAGTCCGAGCAGGTGCCGGACGGCGGTGCGGGCTCCGGCGCGGTCGTCGATGCCGATCCGCGGCCGTCCCGGCATGTCCCCGCCGAGCACGACGACCGGGATCTCCAGCGCGTCCAGCGCCGCGGCCTCGGTGGTGTCGATCGCCGAGGCGACGACGATCAGCCCGTCGGCGCGCCCGCGCACCGGCAGCGTCGCGAAGAAGTGCGCCCGCGCGTCCGGGTCGCCGAGGTTGTGGAGCTGGGTGACGTGCCCGGCCGCGGACAGCACGCCCTCCACCCCGGCGACGGCCTCGGCGAAGAACCAGCGGGTCGGGAAGCGGGCGAGCACGGCGACCGTCAGCGGCCGGACGGGGACGGAGTAGCCGAGGGAGGCCGCCGCCCGGCGGACGCGTTCGCGGGTGTCGTGCGAGACGGGGGTGCCCTCGCGCAGGGCGCGCGACACCGTCGCCGGGGAGACCCCGGCGAGCTCGGCGACCCGCCGGACACCCGCCCGGCGTACGACCTCGTGCACCGGCTCGTCCGTCACGGGGGTCATCGTGCCCGCGCCTCGACAGCGGTTGCAACCGGATGAAACACTCTGCAACACCGCCCCGCCCCACGATCCGTACCCGGGAGCATCATGTCCGTGCACGAGCAGGACTGGTGGCGCAACGCCGTCGTCTACCAGGTCTACATCCGCAGCTTCGCCGACGGGAACGGCGACGGGACCGGTGACCTCGCCGGTCTGCGCAGCAGGCTCGACCATCTCGCCCGCCTGGGCGTCGACGCGATCTGGATCAACCCCTGGTACCCGTCGCCGCTGGCCGACGGCGGCTACGACGTGGCCGACTACCGCGCGATCAACCCGATGTTCGGCGACACCGCGCAGGCCGAGGCCCTGATCGCCGAGGCCCACGCGCGCGACATCCGGGTGCTGCTCGACATCGTCCCGAACCACCACTCCGACGAGCACGTGTGGTTCCGGCAGGCGCTGGCCGCGGGCCCCGGCTCGCCCGAGCGCGAGCGCTACCTCTTCCGCGACGGCCACGGCGAGAACGGTGAGCTCCCGCCGAACAACTGGGAGTCGATGTTCGGCGGGCCCGCGTGGGAGCGGGTCGTGTCCCCCGACGGGACGCCGGAGCAGTGGTACCTGCACCTGTTCGACATCCGGCAGCCGGACGTGAACTGGGAGCACCCGGAGGTCCGCGCCGACTTCGAGGAGACCCTGCGCTTCTGGTTCGACCGGGGCGTGGACGGGTTCCGGGTCGACGTCGCGAACTCGATGGTGAAGGAGCCCGGGCTGCCCGACGTCGTGGAGGGCGTCAACGACGCCCAGGACGGCGGCCACCCCTACCTCGACCGCGACGGCGTCCACGACATCTTCCGGTCGTGGCGCCGGATCGGCGACACCTACGACCCGCCGCGGGTGTTCGTCGCCGAGGCCTGGGTGCCGGACCCGCAGCGCCTGGCCCGCTACCTGCGCCCGGACGAGCTGCAGACCGCGTTCAGCTTCAACTTCCTCACCGCCGCCTGGCTGGCCGAGGACCTGCGCGCCAACATCGACGACGCGATCGCCGAGAACACCCGGGTCGGCGCACCGGCGACCTGGGTGCTGTCCAACCACGACGTCTGCCGGCACCCGAGCCGGCTGGCCCGCAAGCCCGAGGCAGGGCGCGGCTGGAACCTCGACGACGTGATCGCCCTGCCCGCCGACCCCGAGCTCGGCCTGCGCCGGGCCCGCGCGGCGACGCTGCTGATGCTCGCGCTGCCCGGTACCGCGTACCTGTACCAGGGCGAGGAGCTCGGACTGCCCGAGGTCGAGGACATCCCGACCGACCGGCTCGACGACCCGACCTGGGAGCTGTCCGGGCACACGCTGCGCGGCCGCGACGGCTGCCGCGTCCCGCTGCCCTGGGCCGCGGATGAGCCCGGCTTCGGGTTCGGCCCGTCCGGGACGCCGTGGCTGCCGCAGCCGGAGGTGTTCGCCCGGCACGCGGCCGACGTGCAGGAGGCCGACCCGGACTCGGTGCTGCACCTCTACCGGGACGCCCTGGCGATCCGCCGCGCGCACCCCGCACTCGGCGGCGGCGCGCTGACCTGGCAGGAGTCGCCGGAGGGCACGCTGGCCCTGGCCCGCACCTCGGACTCCGGCGACGGCGGCTTCACCTGCCTGGTGAACGTCTCCTCGGCGCCGGTGTCGCTGCCCGAGGACGCCGAGGTGATGCTGTCCAGCGGCCCGCTCACCGCCCGCGGCGAGGTCCCCGCCGACACCGCGGTGTGGCTGCGCCACTGACCGGCCCGCCCGTCCCGGACGCCCCCAGGGGAACTCTCGTGGCTTCTAGCGCCACGAGGGTTCCCCTCGGGGCAGCCCCCGGGGTCAGGCCACGATCGGCAGCCCGGCGAACCAGACCTCGCGCAGCGTGCGCTCGGTCCAGCGCCAGACCCGCCGTGCGGCGACCGGGTCGAGTGCGTGCGTGGCGACCCCGCCCGCCACGCCCGGCCCGGCCGGTCCCGCCTCCGCGAGCCCGGCGAAGTAGCGCCCGCTGATCCCCCCGACCAGCGGCGACGCCGCTGCCAGCACGACCGTGGCGGCCCCCTGCTCGGGGTCGGCCCCCGCCGGGCCGGGGTCGGCCGCGTTCACCGCGATCCCGTCGCCCGACCAGCGACGCGCGGCCTCGACCGCGTGCAGCAGCGCCGCGCTGCGGGACCGGGCGTGGGCGAGGTGGGCGTCGTAGCGCTCGTCGGAGAAGTGCGGGTCCTCCGGGTCGAACGCCGCGTCCCGGTGGGCCGCGGAGGTCACGGTGACCACCCGCGCCCCGTCGACCGCGGTGAGCGCCCAGTGCAGCCCCGAGGTGAGCGACGCCGGCCCGAGGTGGTTGACGGCCAGGTGCAGCTCCCAGTCGTCGACGGTGCGGGTCAGCGGGGCACCGGTGACGGCCGCGGCGTGCACGAGCATGTGCAGCGGGCCGTCCCACAGGCGCACGAAGCGGGCGATGGAGCGCTGGTCGGACAGGTCGAGCTCGCCGACGGCGACGCGCTCGTTGCCGGTGTCGGCGACGATGCCGTCGCGGGCGACGGCACCGGCCTCGGCGTCGCGCACGGCGAGGGTGACCTCGGCCCCGGCGGCGGCCAGTGCGCGGGCGGCGGCGAGGCCGACCCCGGTGGTCGCACCGGTGACGACGGCGCGCCGGCCGGTGAGGTCGACGCCGGCGAGCACGTCGGAGGCGGTGGTCCCGGCCGGTGCGGCCGGCAGGACGGCACGGGAGGTGCCGGTGGTGGACAGCGGACGGGATCGGTCGGTCGTGGAGCGGAACAGCATGGCGTGATCCCTTCTGAGCACCGGGTACGCGGTCGGTGACGTCGTCGTTGCGTCGCCGTGTCCCCGGGGACAAGTAAGCGGAGGATCCTCCGTATGACTCGGGACTCTATCCGGAGCATCCTCCGGATCGCAAGACGTATCGTGGGATCGTCAGTCCCACCCGAGGAGGCACCGCCATGGGCACCAGCACACGTTCCGGCCTGCGCGCGGACGCCGCGCGCAACCGTGAGCTGCTGCTGGCCGCGGCCGTGCGCGCGTTCACCGCGGAGAGCCGTGGCGGCCCCGCCACGACCCTCGACGGCATCGCGAAGGACGCCGGAGTCGGCATCGGCACGCTCTACCGGCACTTCCCGAACCGGGA
Source organism: Pseudonocardia sp. DR1-2 (assembly GCF_023717215.1). NCBI lineage: Bacteria > Bacillati > Actinomycetota > Actinomycetes > Pseudonocardiales > Pseudonocardiaceae > Pseudonocardia > Pseudonocardia sp. DR1-2. The sequence continues at coordinate 168,570 of NZ_JAMQOF010000006.1, forward strand.
CTCCCTGGTCGAGGCCGTGTACCGCAACGAGCTCGACCGGCTCTGCGCCGCCGCCGAACAGCTGCGCACCGAGCTGCCCGCGGACCGGGCACTGCGGGCCTGGATGGACCGCTTCGTCGACTACGTGATCACCAAGAAGCACCTCGCGGACTCGCTGCACGCGCTCGTGGCCTGCGGGCACAACCCGTTCGCGCAGAGCCGCGAGCGGATGGTCGAGGCGGTCCGCCTGCTCCAGAAGGCGGGCATCGCCGACGGCACCCTGCGGGCCGACGTCGACGCCGCGGACGTGCTCGTCGGCACCAGCGGGATCTGCATGGCCGTCGCCGACCCGCAGGGCCGCGAGCAGGCCGGACGCCTGCTGGACCTGCTCGTCGACGGCCTGCGCCCGCGCTGAGCCCCGGCCCGGCCACCCCGGGTGATCGTCCGGACACGTAGGATCTCCCGCGGACGAGGGCCGCGGCCCGGACGAGCACGGAGGCATGATGGGTGAGCTGTTGCGCGGCGGAACAGGCGTCGCACCCGCTCCCCCGGCCGACCTCGTCGCCGCCCCCGGCTACGGGGCGCGCCGGATGTACCAGGCCTACCTCGCCGCCTGGAGCCGTCACGTCGACCCGGTGCTGACCGGCCCGCAGTTCGCGGTGCTCTCGGCCATCCGTGCCTACCCGGAGTCCGACCAGAGCTCGCTGGCCGGCGCCGTCGCCCTGGACACCTCGACGATGGCCGACGTCTGCCGCCGGATGGAGCGCCGCGGGCTGATCGAGCGCACCGAGTCCCCCCGCGACGCCCGCCGCAAGATCCTCTCCCTCACCGACGACGGCGCGGCCGCCCTCGTCGAGGTCACCCGCCGGACCCGGCGGCTGGACGCGGAGCTGCTCGCCGCGGTGCCCGAGGACCGGCGCTCGGAGATCGCCGGTCTGCTCAACACCCTCGGCGCCCACTGGGAGGCGGTCGCGGAGCGGACGTCGTTGCCCGGCAACGACTGAGCCCCGGCCGCCCGGGTTACGTCCCGGTTTCCCTTCCGGGTCGTTCGCACGAAAACCTTGCGTATCCGGATAGTACGTGCTCGGATTACTTCTCGTGCGGGCCACGTCACAGGCCCGACGGACGCGAGGAGGTAGTCGTGGCACCCAGCCAGTCCCTGGAGATCACGGTCACGGGCGGCGGTCTCGGCGGGCTGACCGCCGCACTGGCCCTGCGCCGTCAGGGCTTCCGGGCCACCGTGCTGGAGGCCGCGCCGCAGCTCGGCGAGGTCGGTGCCGGCATCCAGACCGCCCCCAACGCCAGCCGGATCCTGTTCGGCCTGGGGCTGCGCCGGTCGCTGGAGCGGATCCACACCGCCCCGCAGGACCAGGTGCGGCGCCGCTGGGCCGACGGCTCGATCATCGCCCAGCTCCCGCTCGGGCAGCAGGTCGTCGACACCTACGGCGCCCCGTACTGGCACTACCACCGCGCCGACCTGCACCGGATCCTGCTCGAGGCCTGCCTCGACCCGGACGGCCCCGGCCCCGCGGTCACCGTGCACACCGACGCGAAGGTCGTCGAGCTCGACCGCACCGACCCGGACCGCCCGGTCGCCGTCACCGCGCGCGGGCTGCGCGTCGCGGGCGACGTGCTCGTCGGCGCGGACGGCATCCGGTCCGGTGTCCGCGACCTCGCCGGGTTCGACGACACCCTCGTGTTCTCCGGCGAGATGGCCTACCGCGCCCTGATCCCCGGCGAGCTGATCGCCGCGGACCCGGCGACCCGGTTCCTGCTCGACCGCTACCACTCCACGATCTGGTACGGCCCTGGCAAGCACCTGGTGCACTACATGATCCGCCGCGGCGAGTACCTCAACGTCGTCGCGATCGTGCCCTGCACCGAGCAGGTCGAGCGCGACTGGAGCGCCCCGGCGACCGCCGAGGACCTCGTCGCCGACTTCGCCGACTGGGACGACCGCGTCCCGGCGATGCTGTCCAAGGCCAAGGACGACGTCTCGGTGTGGGCGCTCCACCGCCGCCGCCGCGACCCGGTCTGGATCGACGGCCGGGTCGCCCTGCTCGGCGACGCCTGCCACGCGATGCTCCCCTACCAGGCCCAGGGCGCCTCCCAGGCGATGGAGGACGCCGCCGTGCTGGCCGAGGAGCTCGGCGCGGTCGGCCGCGGCGGGATCGACACCGCGCTCGCCCGCTACGTGCAGCGCCGCGCCAAGCACGCGGGCGTCGTGCAGGACGCCTCGCTGCAGAACATGGACTTCTACCACCTGCCCGATGGCCCCGAGCAGCGCGAACGCGACGAGAAGCTGCGCCGTTTCCAGGGCGAGTCCGACGTGTCGTACGACTGGCTGTGGCGGGGCTCCCCGCTGAACGACCCGGACGACGAGTCCGTCACCTACCCCTTCTCCCGATAGAGGAGCACCGACATGCGTACCGGAGACCAGGTCGTCCAGGACCTGCCCTGGCGCTGGGGCGTCCAGGGGAAGATCTTCCTCATCGGCGGCCTCGGCTACATGTTCGACGCCTGGGACGTCGCCCTCAACGGCTTCCTCACCCCGCTGCTCGGCGTCGAGTTCGACCTCTCGACCGGCCAGCGCGGCCTCGTCGCGACGGCCAACCTCATCGGCATGGCCGTCGGCGCCGTCGCGTTCGGCACGATCGCCGACCGGATGGGCCGCAAGCGGGTCTTCAGCATCACCCTGCTGATCTTCGCCCTGTTCTCGGTGCTCGGCGCCTTCTCCCCCAGCTGGGAGGTCTTCCTGGCGCTGCGCTTCCTGGCCGGCATCGGGCTCGGCGGCTGCATCCCGGTCGACTACGCGATCGTCAGCGAGTTCTCACCCCGGCGCTACCGGGGCAAGGTGCTCGCCGCGATGGACGGCTGGTGGCCGATCGGCACCACCCTCGCCGGGCTCTCGGCGACACTGCTCGTGCCGGTCGAGGGCAACTGGCGCTGGATGCTCGCGCTGATGGTGCTGCCCGCGCTGCTGCTGTTCTGGATCCGCCGCGGCGTCCCGGAGTCGCCGATCTACCTGGCCCGCACCGGCCGCGAGGCCGAGGCCCGCGACGTCATCGACGACATGGTCCGCCGCACCGGCGCCCCGGTGGAGCAGTACGCGATCACCGCCGCCGCACCGGAACCGACCACCTCGCGCCGCCGCGGTCTCGGCGCGCTGGGCGAGCAGCTGAAGATGGTGTGGGCGTTCAACCCGCGCATCACCGGCGTCGCCTGGTCGCTGTTCATCACCGTCATGGTCGTCTACTACGCCGCGCTGTCCTGGATGCCGTCGATCCTGCGCGCCCAGGGCATGGGCGAGGTCGCCGCGTTCGCCTCCACCACCGTCATGAACGCGGTCGGCATCCTCGGTGTCATCACCTCGGTGCTGCTGGTCGAGGTCGTCGGCCGCAAGTGGGTCATCGGCGTCGCCGGTCCGTGCGCCGCGCTGTCGCTGGTCGTGTTCTCGCTGGTCATGGGCTCGCCGACGGCGGCGGTCGCGATGATCGCGGTGTTCGGGTTCTTCGCCCTGGTCGTCATCCCGGTGATGTACGCCTACGTCTCCGAGCTCTACCCGACCGAGCTGCGGGCCTCGGGCTTCGGCTGGGCGTCGTCGTCGAGCCGGGCGGTCACCGGGTTCGTCCCGCTGATCTTCGGCAGCCTGCTGTGGCCGGTCCTCGGCCTGCCGCTGACCTTCACCCTGATGGCGCTGCTCGTGTTCGCCGCCGTGACCTTCATGGCCCTCGGCGCCCCCGAGACCCGGGGCCGCGAGCTGGACCGCATCACCGGCGACGAGGAGACGCTCGACGCCCCGGCCGTGGAGCGGGTGGAGAAGGCGTGAAGCCCGCCGCGTTCACCTACCACCGGGCGTCGTCGGTGCGCGGGGCGGTCGACCTGCTGACCGAGCTGGCCGACGACGAGCCCAAGCTGCTCGCCGGCGGGCAGAGCCTGGTCGCGATGATGAACTACCGGATGGCCCGGCCCGGGCACCTGATCGACCTCACTCACGTGCCGGGCCTGGCCGGCATCCACCACGCCGACGGGGCGCTCCGGATCGGCGCGCTCACCACCCACCGGGCTGTCGAGCGGGCCGACCTCGGGCCGGACTTCGCGGTGCTGTCGGCCGCGATGCGCTGGGTCGGGCACCTGCCCATCCGCACCCGCGGCACCGTCGGGGGCTCGATCGCGCACGGCGACGCCACCGCCGAGTGGTGCCTGCTGGCCGTGCTGCTCGACGCCGTCGTCGTCGCCGAGGGGCCGGGCGGGCGCCGGGAGGTCCGGGCGCGGGAGTTCTTCCTCGGCCCGTTCACCACAGCCCTGGACCCCGACGAGGTGATCGTGGAGATCGTCTTCCCCCGTCCCGCGCCGCGCGCGGCGCTCACCGAGTACGCCGACCGTCGCGGCGACTTCGCCGTCGTCGCGGCGGGGGTGGACCTGGGCACCGGGGAGGTCGTGCTCGGCGGGGTCGGCACCGTCCCGGTGCTGGTGCCCGACGCCGGCACGCCGGACGAGGTCGCCGACGGTCTGGAGCTGCGCGACGAGGCCGGGATCCCCGCGGAGTACCGCCGCGGGCTGGTCCGCACCCTCGTCGCCCGGGCCCGGGAGGAGGCCGCCCGTGGCTGAGCCCGGATTCCGCCGCGACGGCAGCTGGGTCGGCGCGTCCGTCCCGCGCCGGGAGGACCCGCGGCTGCTCACCGGCCGCGGCCGCTTCGTCGACGACATCACCCTGCCCCGGATGCTGCACGCGGCGTTCGTGCGCAGCACCGAGGCGCACGCCCGGGTGGTCGACGTCGACCTGTCCGAGGTCCGGCGGGTGCCCGGCGTCGTCGCCGCGTTCGACGCCGCCGATCTCGCCCTGGGCGACATCACCGCGCTCCTCGACCGGCCGCTCGAGGAGTTCGTCCCCACCTCGATGCCCGTGCTGGCCGGCGACAAGGTCCGCTACGTCGGCGAGCCCCTGGCCGTCGTGATCGCCACCGACCCCTACGCCGCCGAGGACGGGGTGGAGGCCGCCGTCGTCGAGCTCGACCCGCTCGACCCGGTGGTGACCGAGACCGCCGCGCTGGCCGCGGCCGGTCCCCCGGTGCACGACGAGGCCCCCGGCAACGTGCTCGTCGACGTGTCGCTGTTCGCCACCGAGGGCATCGACGGCATCTTCGACGAGGCGCACACGGTGGTCACCGTGGAGGCCCGCACCGGACGGCAGAACGCGCTGCCGCTGGAGACCCGCGGTGTCGTCGCCGACTGGGACGACCGCGACGAGCAGCTGGTGGTGCGCACCTGCACCCAGGTCCCGCACCAGGTCCGCACGGTCCTGGCCCGCTGCGCCGGGCTCGACGAGAAGCAGGTCCGGGTCGTCGTGCCGGACATGGGCGGCGGGTTCGGGCAGAAGTGCGTCGTCGGCCGGGAGGAGATCGCCGCCGCGGCCGCCGCGCGGCGCCTCCGCCGTCCGGTGAAGTGGATCGAGGACCGGCGCGAGGCGCTGACCGCGAGCTTCCTGGCCCGCGAGCAGCACTACACCGCCCGCGCCGCGTTCACCGCCGACGGGGAGATCCTCGCCCTGGAGTCCGACGTCGTCTGCGACATGGGCGCCTACTCCTGCTACCCGTTCACGGCCGGGATCGAGCCGCTGATGGCCTCGGCGGAGATGCCCGGCGTCTACCGGGTCCCCGCCTACCGGGTGCGCGGGCGCGCGGTCACCACGAACAAGGCGCCGACCGCGCCGTACCGCGGGGTGTCCCGGCCGCAGTACGTGATGGTGATGGAGCGGCTGATGGAGCGCGCCGCCCGCGAGCTCGGGCTCGACGCGCTGGACGTCCGCCGGCGCAACCTGATCACCGAGTTCCCCTACCGCGGGGTCAACGCCATCACCTACGACCCGGGCTCCTACCGGGAGTCCCTCGACCTGTGCGAGCAGGTGCTGCGCGACGAGGGCTGGCCCGGGCGCACCCTGCCCGACGGCCGGGTGCTGGGCATCGGCTACTCCTGCTTCTCCGAGCGCACCGGCTACGGCTCCGGCGCGTTCGCGGCGCGGAAGATGCAGGTCGTCCCCGGGTTCGACCTGTCCCAGATCACGATGGACCTCGACGGCACGGTCACCGTCACCACCGGCACGCTGTCGCACGGCCAGAGCCACGAGACGACCTTCGCCCAGATCGTCGCCGACCGGCTCGGCCTGCCCTACGACAAGGTCAAGATCGTCCAGGGCGACACCGACCGGATCACCTACGGCTGGGGCTCGTTCGCGTCCCGCTCGGTGACGATCGGCGGGTCCGCGGCGGCCGCGGCGGCGGTGAAGCTGGGCGACCAGCTGCGCGCGCTGGCAGCCCACCTGGCCGACGCCGACGTGGACTCGGCCGAGCTCGACGGCCGCGGCGGGGTGCGCGCCGGGGACCGCACGTTCTCCTACGCCGAGCTGGCTGACGTCGCCTACCTGCGCGCGCACCTGCTGCCCAAGGAGGTCGGGCCGGGCCTGACCGCGACGGCGAGCTTCGACGTCGGCGGCGACGGCACGTTCTCCAACGCCACCCACGGCTGCGTCGTCGCGCTCGACCCGGGCACCGGCGGCGTGGAGATCCTGCGCTACGTCTGCGTCGAGGACTGCGGCGTCGCCATCCACCCGCGCGTCGTCGAGGGGCAGGCCCGCGGCGGCATCGCCCAGGGCATCGCCGGGGCGCTGTTCGAGCAGGTCGTCTACGACGAGCTCGGCCAGCCGCTCGCGCCGAGCTTCATGGAGTACAAGGTCCCGACCGCCGCCGAGATCCCGGACGTGCGGATCGAGCACCTCGAGACGCCGTGCGCGTTCACCGCCGACGGCGCGAAGGGTGCGGGGGAGGGCGGGACCATCGGCGCCCCCGCGGCCGTGCTCAACGCCGTCAACGACGCGCTGCGCCCCACCGGCGTCGAGCTGGACTCCACCCCACTGTCGCGCGCGGACCTGTTCGCCGCGCTGAACCGGGAGGCACCGTGACCGACATCCAGCTGGTCGAGCTGACCGTCAACGGGGAGCGTCACGAGCTGGCGATCCCACCGCGCCGCACGCTGGCCGACGTGCTCCGCCACGACCTGGGGCTGACCGGCACCCACGTCGGCTGCGAGCACGGCATCTGCGGGGCGTGCACCGTGCTCGTCGACGACGCGCCCGCCCGCGCCTGCCTGCTGTTCGCCGTGCAGGTGGAGAACGCCGCGATCCGCACGGTCGAGTCGCTGTCCGGGCCCGACGGCGGGCTGTCGGACCTGCAGCAGTGCTTCGGCGAGCACCACGGGCTGCAGTGCGGGTTCTGCACGCCCGGGTTCCTGATGCTGGCCGAGGGCTACCTCGCCGAGGAGCCCGACGCGAGCCGCGAGGAGATCCGCGAGGTCGTGGCGTCGAACCTGTGCCGGTGCACCGGCTACCAGACCATCGTCGACGCCGTGGAGGACTGCGCGGGCCGCCGCCGCGCCGCGCTGCAGTCCGCACTGGACTCCGCCCCGCAGCACGCGACACAGTCCGCACCGCAGTCCGCACTGGACGGAGCATCCGCATGAGCCCGCACCCCACCGGTCTGCACGGGGCCGGTACCGACGCGACCTACGCGACCGCCGGGTTCGGCGCCGCCGCCCGGCGCGGGACCCGGCCCGCGGTCGTCGTCGTGGACCTGACGGTCGGGTTCACCGACCCCGCGCTGCCCACCGGCAGCGAGCTGTCCGAGGTCGTCGCGGCGACCTCGACGCTGGTCGAGGCGGCCCGCACGCTCGGCGCGCCGGTGGTGTGGACGACGATCGCCTACACCCCCGCCGAGCTCGACACCCTGCCCTGGCTGGTGAAGGCGCCCGGGATGCGCTCGCTGGTCGAGGGCTCGGCCGCCGTCGGCTTCGACCCCCGGCTCGACGTCCGCCGCACCGACCACACGCTCACCAAGAAGGGCGCGTCGGCGTTCTTCGACACCGGGCTCGCGACCCTGCTGCGGTCGTCCGGTGTGGACACCGTGCTCGTGTGCGGGGCCACCACCTCGGGCTGCGTCCGCGCGAGCGCCGTCGACGCCGTCCAGTCCGGGTTCGGTGTGCTGGTGCCGCGGGACTGCGTCGGCGACCGCGCGGCCGGGCCGCACGAGGCGAACCTGTTCGACATCCACGCGAAGTACGGCGACGTGCTCGGTCTCGACGACGCGCTCGCCTACCTGAAGGGACTCCTGTGACCGTCACGTCCACCCTGGTCCGGCAGGTCCGCCAGGACGCGCTCGCCGACCTCGCCGACGTCCCCGCCGTGTCCCGCTGGGTCCGCCGCGGCGACCTGGCGCTGCACGCCCTCGACTACGGCGGCGACGGCGCCCCCGTCCTGGTCCTGCCCGGCATCACCAGCCCGGCGGTGACGATGGACTTCGTCGCCCGCGAGCTCGTCGACCTGTGCCGCCCGGTGGTGCTCGACGTCCGCGGCCGCGGGCTGTCCGGCAGCGGCACCTCGTGGACCCTCGACGACTACGCCGGCGACGTCCTGGCGGTGCTCGACGCGCTGGAGCTCGGCCCCGACACCATCCTGTTCGGGCACTCGATGGGCGCCCGGATCGCCGCCGTCGCCGCGACGCGCCGGCCCGTCGGCGGCGCCGTGCTCGTCGATCCGCCGCTGTCCGGCCCTGGCCGCGCGCCGTACCCGACGACGCTGGAGGCGTTCCTGGGCCAGCTGCACGAGGCGCAGCGCGGCACCGACGCCGACGGGGTCGCCCGGTCCTGGCCGCGCTGGCCACGCCACGAGCAGGAGCTGCGCGCGCGCTGGCTGTCCTCCTGCGACGAGGCCGCGATCGCCGCGACGCACGCCGGGTTCGAGTCCGAGGACTTCTTCGACGCGTGGCCGCACGTCCCGGCGCCGGTGACCCTGCTGTACGGCGCGGACTCCCCCGTCGTGCCCGCGTCCGGGGTCGCCGAGATCGCCGCCGCCCGGCCCGACGCCCGGCTCGTCGCCGTCCCGGACGCCGGGCACATGGTGTTCTGGGACAACCCGGCCGAGGCGCTGGGGCTGCTGCGTGGGGCGCTGGGCGGCCCGGACCGGGGCTGACCCGCTCCGGGGCCGGCCGGACCCGTCCGACGCCCCGGGCCGGAGCGGCGGGGCGGACCGGACGGGCCTACCGTCGCGGTGTGCAACCGTGTCCGCGCCCGACCGCCTCCCTGCTGCGGGCGGCCACCGTGCTGGTGGCCGCCCTGCTCCTCGCCGGCTGCTCCGCCGACCGCCCCGCCGCCTCGTCGGCGCAGGACACCGAGCCCTGGCCGGGACAGACCGCCTCGGAGCGCGTCGGCGCACCGGGGCTGGAGGCGCTGCGGACCAAGTTCCGCTTCTACGCCCAGGACCCCTGCTGGTCGAGCGACCCGGCGACGGTCTTCCCGCGCTGCGGCCGGTTCACCACCGAGATCCGCAACGCCCTGCCCCAGGTCCGCCAGGACGCACCGGCCGCGGCCGCGCAGGCCGACCTCGTCGGGAAGGCGCTCGACGACTTCGCCGCGAAGGGCTGCCAGGCCGACCCGGGCACCCTCGCCGAGGGCGACGCCGGCGTCTGCGGCCCGGCCTTCCGCGCGGTCCAGGAGACCGCCCAGGGCATGGCGACGGCCGCCGGCGCCGGGACCTGAGGGCCCTGCCCCCGTCCATGATCACCGGTTGTGGAGCCAGGAGTGCGCTCGACGACCTCCGCGCTCCACAACCGGTGATCATGGAGCGACGACGCCGCGCCGACCGGCGGCCCGCACCGCGCCGACGGATGCGCGTGCCGACGGAGCTCGCTGCCGACGGAGCGTGCCCGACGGAGCGCAGCCGGCCCGTCGGAGCGCAGTTCGCCCGTCGGAGCGCGCCGTCACCCCGCGGCGGCCCCGGCGAGGAACGCGTCGAGCTCCGTCCGGGTCGGCGCGGTGGCCGGCCCGTACCGGGTGACCGCGAGCGCCGCGGCCGCGCCGGCCCGCGCGACCGCCTCGGACCATGCCGTGCCGCGCAGCAGCTCCGCGGCCAGGACCCCGCAGTGGGCGTCCCCGGCCCCGTTGGTGTCGACGGCTTCGACCACCGGCGCCGGGACGGCCTCCACCGCCCCGTCGCGGACGACCACGCAGCCGGCGGCACCGTCGCGGACGACCACGGCCGCGTCGTCGCGCAACCGCCGGGCCAGGGCCCCGGCGGCACGCGCCGCGGTCGGCTCCCCGGTGAGCAGCCGCGCCTCCCGCGCGTTGGTGCTCAGCACCCCGGTGGCGGCGAGCATCCGCTCCCACAGCGCGTCCGGCACGTCCGTGACCAGGGGCCCCGGATCGAGCAGGACCGTCGCCGACGACTCCTCGGCCACGGCGACCAGCGACGCGGCCTTGTCCGGGACGAGCAGGCTGTAGCCGGAGACGTAGAGCACGTCGTCGGCGGTGGTCGCCGGGAGCCCGGCGGGCGGCGCGGTCTCGACCCCGCTGCCGGTGACGAAGGTCCGTTCCCCGGACGGGTCGACCAGGGTCACGCAGACGCCGGTGTCGCCGCCGGGATCGGGCGGCGCGGTCGCCGTGACGCCCTCCGCGGCCAGCGCGGCCCGCACGAGGTCACCGTGCGGACCGGTGCCGTGCCCGCCGGCGTAGAGGACCTCGGCCCCGGCCCGGGCGGCCGCGGCGACGACGTTGAACCCGCCGCCGGGCAGCATCGTCGTGCCGGTGGCGAGCACGTCGCCGCCGGGCGGGGGCAGCGCGGGCACCCGCATGACCAGGTCGACCAGGACCTGTCCGGAGTGGACGAGCCTGCCGGTCACCGCTGCTCCCGGGCCCCGCCCAGCGCGGCGTACACCCCGGCGACGACGACGAAGGTGATCACCCAGGCCAGCCCGTTCTCGCCGAACCAGGTGCCGGCCAGCGGCCCGGTGAACCACGGCTCGGCCGACGGCCCGACGGTGGCGAACAGGTAGCCGACGACGATCGCCAGCGCCCAGGCCGCCGTCGCCCGCGGCTCGATCCCGCCGCGGTACCAGTAGCCGCTGCCGCGCGAGGTGTCCATCAGGGCCACCGGGTCGTAGTGGCGGCGACGCAGCATGTCGACGGCGAACACCCCGACCCAGGCGGTGATCGGGACGGCGAGGGCGCTGATGAAGGCGATGAACGGCGGGTAGAACCCGTCGGCGATCAGCATGAAGTAGATCGCGCCGGCGAAGGTCACCAGCACGTCGACGACGACGGCGTACACCCGCGGCAGCCGCACGCCCAGGGTCAGGGTGGTCAGCCCGGCCGAGTAGACCGACAGGTGGTTGGACAGCAGCAGCCCGCCGAACGCGGCGACCAGGTACGGGATCGCCATCCACGCGGGGAGCAGGTCGCGGATCGCGGCGACCGGGTCGTCGGCGGTGGCCAGGGTCGGGTCCCCGGCGGCGAGCAGGCTGCCCAGCGAGATCAGCAGGACCAGCGGGATGCCCGCGCCGGCCGCGGCCGAGGCGACCAGCGACCCGGCGCGCACCGACGGGGACTGGTAGCGGGACATGTCGGCCGAGGCGTTGGCCCAGCCGATGCCGGTGCCGGCGGCGATCACCCCGACCGCGGCGACGACCGCACCCGACGGCGCGGGGGCGGCCGCGGCGACCGCGGCCCAGTCGACGGTGGCGACCAGGAACCCGCCGACGACGATGTTCAGCGCACCGAACACCCAGGTCGCCCAGCGCTGCACCGCCACGAGCACCGCGTGCCCCAGCCCGGCGACGAGCACCGTGCACAGCACGAACACCGCGATGCAGGCGATCGTGATCACCGGGTGGTCCTTCGCCGACGGGCTGATGCCCGCGACGATCGTGACCAGCGACAGCAACGCGAACGCGGCCGTGGTGGTGTTCACCGTCTCCCAGCCCAGCCGCGACAGCAGCGACACCAGGGTCGGTCCGATGTTGCCGCGGGCGCCGAACACCGCGCGCGACAGGGTCAGGCCGGGCGCCCCGCCGCGCCGACCGGCGATCGACACCGCGCCGACGATCGCGAACGACCCGACGCTGCCGAGCACCGCGGCGAGCACGGCCTGGGTGATGTTCAGCCCGGACGCGACCAGGGTCGCGCCCAGCGGGAGGCCGAGGATGGAGATGTTCGCGGCGAACCAGACCCAGAAGAGCTGGCCGGGCCGGCCGTGGCGCTCGGCGACGGGGACCGGTTCGATGCCCCGGGTCTCGAGGGCGCCGCCCTCGGCGGTGGTACCGGTGTCGGTGGTGCTGGTGGCCATGGCGGCCTCCGTTCAGGAGGTGGACCGGAGGTGGAGCAGTCCCTCGACCACGTCGTCGAGGGGGTCGAGCAGGGGTGCGTTGACCCGGCGGACGGTGCCCACGAGGTCGGCGGGCAGTGCGGCGGCGCCGTGCACCGCCCCGAGGACCGCGCCGCAGATCGCGGCGACGGTGTCGGTGTCACCACCCAGCGAGGCGGCGGTGACCAGCGCGGCCCGCGGGTCGTCGCCGAGGGCGGCGGCGAGCCCGAGGGCGGCGACGACGGACTCGGTCGCGGTGACCGAGGTGCCGACGACGGCGACGAGGGTGTCGGCGAGCGCGGCCCGGCCGAGCCCGGGCAGGACCCGGAACGCGACGTCGAGGCGGGCGGCGACGTCGGCACCGGCCGCCCAGCCGCCGCGTCGCGCACCGGCCCGGGCGGCGTCGAGCGCGGCGTCCAGCGCGGCAGGGAGCCCCGCGCCGGACACCCCGGCCGATACCGCGGCGGCCACCGCGGCGGCGGCCGCGATCCCGGGTGCGGTGTGGTGGGTGACGACCGCCGACTCGACGACGGCGTCGAGGAGCCGCGGGCCGACGTACGCGATGCCGACCGGCGCGACACGCATCGCGGCGCCGTTGGTGACGCCGTCGCGGCCGGCGATCTCGGGGGGCTCGCCGTCCGCGAGCCGGGTCAGGGCCCGGCGGGTGGAGGGGCCGAGCAGGTCCAGCGACCCGCGCCGGATCATGTCCTGCTCCCACTCCTCCAGGGCGGAGGCGAACACCCGGGGCGGGACCCGGCCGTCGTGGTCGAGCAGGATCCGGGCGAGCAGCAGCGCCTGCTCGGTGTCGTCGGTGACGGTGCCGGCGGGGAGCTTCGGGGCGATCGGCTGGTCGTCGGCGCCGTCGAGGAGCCGGTCGACGACGCCGTAGCGCTCGGCGATCGCCGACCGGGACAGCGACTGGGTGGGCATGCCGAGCGCGTCGCCGACGGCCAGGCCGAGCAGCGCGCCGAGCGCGCGGTCGCGGGCCGGGTTCACCGCCCGCCGCCGAACTCGAGGTGGAACCGGAAGCGCTGCGGGTCCAGGAGGCTGACCACGTGCTCGACGAGCCCGCCGGTCGCGTCCCGGGTGACCCGCACGGCCTGCAGGAACGGCTCGCCGGGGGCGCGTTCGAGGGTGGCGGCGTCCGCGGCGTCGAGCGGGGCCACCGAGATCCACTGCTCCCCCGCGACGCCGGTCAGCCCGGCGGCGGCGAGGGTGGCGGTGATCGAGCCGTCGACCAGCCCGGTCGCGGGCAGCTGCGCCAGCGCGCCGGTGGCGGGCAGCGACGCCGTCTCCAGCGACACCGGGACGGTCCCGGCGCGGCGCAGCCGGCGCACGGTGACCAGTGGCCCCTCGTACCCGGTGGGGCCGGGGTCGCCGCCGGGCGAGATGCCGAGCAGCTCGGTGCTCACGGCCGCGCCGGACGCGGCGAGCGCCTGCGCCCAGCCGAGCCGCTGGTCCAGCGGGGACCCGTCGAAGGTCACGAACGACCCGACGCCGGTCTCGGTGGTGATCAGGTCGCGGCGGGCCAGCTCGGCCAGTGCGCTGCGGACGGTGCCGCGGGAGACGGCGTAGGTGCGGGCGAGCTGGTTCTCCCCCGGGAGCTGCTCGCCGTGCGGCAACCGGCCGGAGCGGATCCGCCCGGCGAGGTCCTCGACGAGGCGCGCCCTCTTGGAGCGGCCACCCTGTTCAGACATGTACAAACATGTACAGCACAGGGTCGGCCGCGTCCACCCCCTGTCTCGGACGCCCGGCGCCCCGTGATCCATCTCCGCGGAGCCGGGCGCACCCTCCGGGTACTCCCGCACTCGCCAGCGGAGGATCACGGGGACGCCCGGCCCGCGGACACGACGACGACCCGCGTGCCGGCGCGGCACGCGGGTCCCGGTCGTACGGCCTCAGCCGGCGAGCAGCGCCCCCGCCCCGGGCACCCGTGGCTCCAGCCCGAGCCCGGTGAGGATGCGGTGCGTGGTCGCGGTGGCGGCGGACAGGACCGGGATGCCGACCTCGTCCTGCACCGCCTCGATCGAGGGCAGCGACGGCATCTGCACGCACGCGCTGAGCACCAGCGCGTCGGCGCCGGTCAGGTCCAGCCTGCGCCAGTGCTCGCGCAGGTCGGCCGGATCGAGCCGGGCGACGGCGAGGTTGTCGGGCACCTGCAGCGACAGCGAGTCGACGACCTCGACCCCCGCGTCCTCGATGTAGTCCACGACCGCCTTCGTCAGCGGCTCCATGTACGGGGTGACGATCGCGACCCGCGTCGCACCGAGCGCGGCGATCCCCGACAGCAGCGCTCCGGCGCTGGAGACGACGGGGGCGTCGGAGCCCTCCGCCCGCAGCGCGGCGGTGATGTCGTCCTCGGCGGTGCAGTGGTAGCCGGGGCCCTGCGCCATGATCGCGACCAGGCAGGCCGTCGCGACGACGTCCGGCCGGGCGTCGGCCAGCTCGGCCGCGGCCCGCTGGGCCTGGGCGTTCATCGCGCGCAGCTGCTCGGGGGTCACGTGTTGCATCCGGGCCCGCGCCGCGTGGAAGACGAACCGGTCCTCGGGCAGCACGTCCTCCCGGGCACGCAGCATCCGCGGGAGCTCGGTCTCCATCGTCAGGTTGGAGCTCGGCACGATCATGCCCACGTGATGGTCGCGGGGGCGGTCTCCGCTCATCGGCGGTTCACCGGCCTCATCTCGGGAACGGTCAGCTCGCCGGCGTCGACGATCAGCTCGTCGTCGAGGAACAGGGAGTTGCCGCGCATCGGGATGTCGAAGTGACAGGCGGTGTCGTTCGGGCCGCCGAGCTCGTTGTTCGGGCCGATGGAGAACATGACGTTGCCGTAGAAGCTGCGCAGCTCCATGCCCATGCCGCCGCCGAACTGGGTCAGGCCGTGCCAGTGGGCGCGCTCGTCGAGGCCCCAGCCGACGTGGCTCATGCCGTAGCCGCGCGGGTCGTCGAAGGACTCGATGTAGGAGCGGAGCAGGTCCGCGTCGAGACCGGAGGAGCCGGCGCCGCCGCGGATGTCGCGGATGAAGCCCTGCTCGATGGTGATCTCCACCGGGGTCTGCACGTAGGTGTTGAACGGCAGCAGCACGTCCCCGGGGGCGAGGACGATCTTCCCGTCGACACCGTCGTCGGAACCGCCGGTGAACACGAACGCCGCGGGCCAGTGGTCCCAGCGACCGGGGGTGTCGGTGTAGCCGTACTCGCTCAGCGTCGGGTACATGCCGAGCTGGTAGGTCACGTCGGTGCCGTGCGGGCTGGTGATCCGCATGGTCGAGGCCTTGGCCAGCAGCTCCGCGCCGGTCTCGACGCGCTCGCGCAGCTCGGTGGTCGGCATCAGCCGGGCCAGCAGCTCGGGCGGCTCGACCGCGGTGAGGATGCGGGTGCCCGCGTCCTGGATGGCGAACTGCTCGGCGCTGAACAGCAGGAACGTGCAGTCCACGACCATGTCCGCGGCCTTGAGGGCGTCCACGGCCAGGGGGATGTTCCCCAGGCCGGAGTCGCCGACCGCCCAGGCGCCGCCCGCGCTCGCCGGCGACGGCAGCCGCATGTGGTAGCCGGTCGCGCCCAGCTTCTGGATCGCCCAGAGGAACGCGTCGGCGTACTCGGTCCGTTCCGCGCCCCGGGTGAGCACGACGACCGTCTCCCCCTCGTGCACGCCCGACAGCGTCAGCTGCTGCAGGCAGATGTCGTTGAACAGGTTCTGGTCCATCGCGCACCTCCGTGTCTCGTCCTATTAATCCGAGCACGTACTATCCGGATACGCAAGACCTTCGGACGAGCGGAAACGGCACCGTCACACGGGGCGGATCAGCCGGGGGCGCCGTCGCAGACGGACTTCAGCGACCGCCCGAGGGCGTTGCGGTGGACCTCGTCGAGCCCCTGCGCCTGCTCGACCGCGGCCTGGGCCAGGGTCGACGGGCACTCCTCGTTCGCCCGTGCCGGTCCGGCCAGCTTCAGGGCGGCCACGAGCTCGTCGCCGATCCGGTCGAGCTGCGGCCGCACCCGGGCCAGCTCGGGCCGCTGCACCGGACGCGTGTCGGGCCGGTCGGTCCACTGCCGGATCAGGTCGTTCTGCACCTGGGTGCTCGCCGCGATCTGGTCGGCGACGATCCGGGCCGTCCAGTCGGGGTCGACGCCGTCGCGGGTCGCGTCCGCCCGCGCCTGCGCGACGACGGCCGCCTCCCGCGCCGGGTCGGTGACGGCCGCCCCGGTCCCGAACTTCGCCGCGGCGACCTGGTCGGAGACCTGGGCGCGCTGCGCGGACAGCTGCACGACCCGGATGAGCCCGTCGGCCGGGGACGCGCCGGGCGGCCCCTCGGTCAGCGGGAGGGGCTGGTCGCCGCACCCGGCCAGCAGTCCCAGGACCAGGAGCGACCCGGCCAGTGCGGTACCGCGTGTGCCGATCACAGCGGCGAGCCTACGACCGCAGCGGTCGCGCCCCACCGCCGCCTGCGGCGATGCTGGCGGGCGTGGACACCGCGGTCATCCTGGAAGTGGCGCTGAACGGCACGACGACGCGGGAGCGCAACCCGCGCGTGCCCCGCACCCCGGCGGAGGTGGCCGACCAGGCCGTCGACGTGCTCGACGCGGGCGCGGCGATCGTGCACCACCACAACGACGAGCCGATGTTCACCGTCGACGGGGTGCACGCCGTCGAGCCGTACCTGGCGGCCTGGGACCCGGTCCTGGCCGCGCACCCCGACGCACTGCTCTACCCGACGATGGCGGCCGGGGCCCGCGACATCCCGGTGACCCGGCGGTGGGCGCACGTCGAGGAGCTGGGCCGGCGCGGACACATGACACTGGTCGACCCCGGCTCGGTCAACGTCGGCCTGCTCGACGACGGCACCTGCCCGGACGCGGCGGCGCCGGAGCCGTACCAGAACTCCTTCGCCGACACCGAGTACATGTTCGCCCGCACCGCCGAGCTGGGCGCCGCCCCGAGCATCTCGATCTTCGAGCCGGGGTTCCTGCGCACCACGCTGACCCTGCACCGGCACGGGAGGGTCCCGCCGGGGGCGATCGTGAAGCTGTACTTCGCCGACCGGCTGCAGTTCGGGCTGCCGCCGACGCCCGCCGCGCTGGAGGCCTACCTGGAACTGCTGGAGCCCTCGGGCCTGCCGTGGTCGGTGGCCGTGCTGGGCGGTGACGTCGTCGCCTCCGGGCTGGCCGAGCTGGCGGTGCGCCGCGGCGGGCACCTGCGGGTCGGCCTGGAGGACTTCGACGACGGCCGGGGCACGGCGCCGTCGAACCGGGAGCTGCTCGACGGTGCCCTGCGCGTGCTGGACCGGGTGGGCGCGACACCGGCCTCCCCCGCGGCCGCCCGCGACATTCTCGGAATCCGGCCCCGCGGGTGATCCTTTCGCCGTGACACACCGCGGGGGCGCGTTTCCGGTCGACCCGGACACGCACCCCCGCAGAGAATTCGACGACGCCGGCCGTCACCCGGTCCGCGGATGTCCGCGGCCGGTTCCGGCCGGCCCGGTCAGAACCAGGCTTTCCGCCCGCCCACCGGCCGTCCGATCGCTCCCAGGATCAACAGGACCACACCGATGACCACCAGGAGACCGCCGAGATAGTAAAGGAGCTGGATGCCGGCGAAATAGCCCACCAGCAGCAGGATCAGACCGAGAATGATCATTTCGTGTCCCCTCCCAGGAATGTGAGGGGAAAGTACTCACGTCCGGGGGATTCCGCAGCGCGGGAATCGATTCCGATGTTCGAGTCGTGACCTGCCGTGCGCCGGACGGTGCGCGGGGACCGTCACACGCCGGAACGGTTCGGGCCGCCACCGGAGGGGAACACGGCCCTCGCACCCGAGCGCGAGGAGGACCACATGGGCCGCACCGTGGCCGACCAGATGATCGAGCTGCTGCACCAGGCCGGCGTCGAACGGATCTACGGCCTGGTCGGTGACAGCCTCAACCCGATCGCGGACGCGATCCGCCGCGACGGCCGCATCCGGTGGGTGCACGTGCACAACGAGGAGGCCGCCGCGCTCGCGGCCGCCGCGGAGGCCCAGCTCACCGGGCGGCTCGCCGTCTGTGCCGGCAGCTGCGGCCCCGGCAACACGCACCTGATCCAGGGCCTGATGGACGCCCACCGCACCGGTGCGCCGGTGCTGGCGATCGCCTCGCACATCCCCTCGGTCCAGATCGGCACCGGCTACTTCCAGGAGACCCACCCGGAGCGGCTGTTCACCGAGTGCTCGGCGTACTGCGAGCTGATCTCGCGGCCCGAGCAGATGCCCCGGATGCATCGGATCGCGATGCAGACCGCGCTCGCCGAGTCCGACGTGGCGGTGCTGGTCCTGCCCGGCGACGTCAGCGCGCTCGACGCCCCGAACGACACCGGCACCTCGCACCTGTCCCCGCCCACCGGCGTCGTGGCGCCGTCGGAGGACCAGGTGGCCGAGCTGGCCCGGCTCGTCGACGCCGCGGACACCGTGACGCTGTTCGTCGGCGCCGGGATCGAGCACGCCCGCGAGCAGGTGCTCGCCCTCGCCGAGAAGGTGAAGGCGCCGATCGGCCACTCGCTGCGCGGCAAGGAGTGGATCCAGTACGACAACGCCCACGACGTCGGCATGTCCGGGCTGCTCGGCTACGGCGCCTGCTACGAGGCGACGCACGAGGCCGACCTGCTCGTCCTGATCGGCACCGACTTCCCCTACGACTCGTTCCTGCCGCAGGCGCGGACCGTGCAGATCGACACCGACCCCGCGCGCCTCGGGCGTCGCACGCTGCTGGAGCTGGGTGTGCACGGCGACGCCGCGTCCACCCTGGACGCGCTGCTGCCGCGGATCGCGGAGAAGACCGACCGCTCCTTCCTGGACCGGATGCTGCGCAGGCACGCCGAGGCGCTGGAGAAGGTGGTCGGCGCCTACACCCGCAAGGTCTCCGACCTGCGCCCGATCCACCCCGAGCACGTCGCGGCGGTCCTCGACGAGGAGATGGCCGACGACGCCGTCGCCACCGTCGACACCGGCATGTGCAACGTGTGGGCGGCCCGCTACCTGTCCCCCAACGGCCGGCGCCGGATCATCGGCTCCTACCGGCACGGGACGATGGCGAACGCCCTGCCGCACGCGATCGGCGCCCAGTTCGCGTACCCGGACCGGCAGGTGGTGTCGCTGTCCGGCGACGGCGGGCTGACGATGCTGCTCGGCGAGCTGCTGACCGCGGCCGAGCACGACCTGCCGCTCACCGTCGTCGCGTTCAACAACGGGTCGCTGGGCATGATCCGGCTGGAGATGATGGTGGCGGGCTACCCGTCGTTCCAGACCGACCACGGCCCGGCCGACCTGGCCGGGATCGCCCGCGCCGCCGGGCTGTACGCCGAGGCCGTCGACGACCCGTCCGACGTGCGCGCCGCGCTGCGCCGGGCGCTGGACCACCGCGGTCCGGCCCTGGTCGACGTGCGCACCGACCCGAACGCACTGTCCATCCCGCCGCACATCACCGCCGCGCAGGTCCGCGGATTCGCACTCGCCGCGACCCGCACGGTGCTCGACGGCGGCGTCGGGAAGATGGTCGAGCTGGCGCGCAGCAACCTGCGGTCGATCCCCCGGCCCTGAGCGGGGCGGGTCAGCCGGCGCGGGCGGCGAGCCCGGGGGCCGAGACCGCGTGGTCGAGCGCGATCGCGGCGGCACCCCGGAGCACGCCGTCCTCGCCGTGCGCGTCGTCGTGCACCGGCGGCGCGGCGGCGCGGCGGAAGGCCATCAGCCCGGCGTCGTAGGCGACGGCGAACGCCTCGGGCGCCGCGGCCCGCAGCGCGGGCCCGAGCCCGGCCAGCACGACGACCTCCGGGTCGTGCGCGTTGACCAGCCCGGCGACGCCGCGGGCCAGTGCCGCCGACGCGCCCGTGACCGCGGCCGACGGTCCGGGCTCACCCGCCGCGGCACGGTCGAGCACCGCGCGGGCGTAGCTGTAGGGGGCGTCCGGCTCCGGCTCGCCCAGCATCCGGGCGAGCGCCCGGCCGTCGACACCGGTGGTCCAGCAGCCGCGGGCACCGCAGGCGCACCGGGCGGCCGGATCGCCGAAGGGCAGGTGCCCCAGTTCCCCCGCCGCGCCGCGGGCGCCGGTCTGGGCCCGCCCCCCGAGCAGCAGCGCACCGCCGATGCCCACCTCGACGGTGAGGAACAGCGCGGTGCCCGCGCCGGCCGCGGCCCCGTCCCGGACCTCGGCGACCCCGGCCAGGTTCGCGTCGTTGCCGACCAGCACGGGCAGGCCCAGCCCGGCGCCGATCCGGCGCACGTCGAGCGGGCTCCAGCCCTGCCCGCCGCCCGTCTCGGCCAGGTACTCGTCGACGACGGTCGCCGCGACCCCGATCCCGACCGCCACGACCGGTCCGGGCGCGTCCGCGACCAGCTGACCGACCACCCCGGCCAGCTCCGCGGCGACGGCGTCGGGGTCGCGACGGCGGTGCCGCCCCGAGCGCACCGCGACCGGGGCCCCGTCGAGCCCGGCGAACCCGGCCCGCCAGCCCTCGAACCGCACGTCGACGGCGACGACGCCCGGCCCGTCCGGGTTGGGCGTCAGGGTCGTGGTCGGTCGCCCGCGCCCGCCGCAGGGGGCGCGCTCCTCGGTGACCCAGCCGAGGTCGCGCAGCCGGGCCGCGATCTCGGTGGCCGAGCCGCTGGCCAGGCGCAGCCGCCGGGCGAGCTCGACGCGGGTGAGGCCGGGTTCGCGGCGGACCTCGTCCAGGACCTCGGCGGTGGCGCGCCAGCGGTCGGTCTCGGCGCGCCCGGGCGCATCCGTGCCGGAACGTGAACCGGCCGACATCGACGTCATCCGGTTTGACACCTCCGGCCTCCCGAGATTTATCCTCGTGTCACGATGAAAAAGGCTCTCACCTCGTCCCAGTCTTCCACCACCGGGCCCGCGCTCGCCGCGATGGCCCTCGGCGGTCTGGCCATCGGCACCACCGAGTTCGCCTCGATGGGCCTGCTGCCGGCCTTCGCCGCCGACCTCGGCGCCACCGTGCCGCAGGCCGGCACGGCCATCAGCGCCTACGCGCTCGGCGTCGTCGTCGGCGCGCCGGTGCTCGCCGTGCTCGGCGCGCGGTGGCCCCGCAAGCACCTCGTCCTGGCCCTGGCGGGCGCGCTGGCGGTGACCAACGTGCTGTCGGCGTTCGCCCCGACGTTCGGCACCTTCGTCGCCACCCGGTTCCTGGCCGGGCTGCCGCACGGCGCCTACTTCGGCACGGCCTCGGTGCTCGCCGCCTCCCTGGTCCCCCGCGAGCGGCGGCCGCGGGCGATCGCGACGGTGATGAGCGGGCTGATGATCGCCAACATCGTCGGGGTCCCGGGCGCGACCTGGCTCGGGCAGAACGCGGGCTGGCCGGCGGCCTACCTGACCGTCGGCGCCGTCGCGGCGCTCACGATGCTGGCCGTCTGGCGACTGGTCCCCGACGTCCGCGACGAGCGCCGCGGCTCGGTGCTGGGTGAGCTGTCGGCGCTGCGCCGCGGCCAGGTCTGGATCACGATGGCGGTCATCGCGACCGGGTTCGGCGGCTCGTTCGCCGTGTACAGCTACATCACCCCGGTGCTCACCGAGGTGTCCGGGCTCGCCACCGCGGCCGTGCCGCTCGCACTGGCCGTGTTCGGGCTCGGCATGACGCTGGGCAACCAGGTCGGCGGCCGGCTCGCCGAGGCTGCGCCGGTCCGCACGATCGCCTCGGGGCTCGCCGCCGCCGCGGTGTCGATGGCCCTGTTCGCACTCACCGCGTCCTCGCCGGTGTTCGCGCTGATCACGCTGTTCGCACTGGCGTTCACCACCACCGCGACCACCCCGGCCCTGGCGACCCGGCTGATGGACGCCGGTCGCGAGGGTCCGACCCTGGGCGCGGCACTGCACCACGCCGCGTTCAACGTGTCCAACGCCCTCGGGGCCGCGCTGGGCGCCCTGGTCCTGGCCGCCGGATGGGGCTGGACCGCGCCCGCCGCGGTCGCCACCGTGCTGCCGCTGCTGGGGCTGGCCGCGTTGGGTGTGGCGGTCCGGATGGAGCGCTCCGAGCGGCGCGAGGAGCTCGCCCTGGCCGCCTGAGGACCGCCTGGTAGGTCACACAAGCGAGAGGTGTCGATCAGATCACCTCCGGGAAGCCTGCCCTCGAGTTGATCGTTGCGTAAAGCAACGATCCCGTCGAGAGGAGCCCGGACATGTCCGCCGATCTGGACAGCGCCACCGCGCCGCGCAACGGTGCCGCCACGCAGAGCGGGGCGGCGCTGCACAGCGACGTCGAGGAGCTCCTCGACGCCCTCGCCGCCGACCGCGGCCGCGAGGCCCTGGTGCACCGCGACCGCAGGATCACCGCGGGCGAGCTCGTGGACTCCGTGCACCGGCTCGCCCAGGCCCTCGACGGCCGGGTCGAGCCGGGCCGGGTCGTGGCGCTGCTGGCCGGCAACACGCCCGAGGCGGTCGTCGCGCGGCTCGCGGTGACGCTGCTCGGGGCGGGCATCGCCCAGCCGCACGAGGGCCTGTCCGCCGCCGCGCAGGCCCGCATCGTCGACGACGTCGAGGCGCCGCTCGTCCTCGCCGACGCCGACGCCGCGGCGGCCGCCGAGCCCGTCCTCGCGCTGGTCCCCGGCGTCGACGTGCTCTGGCTCGGCCCGCACGGCACCGACACCGACGTGACGGCCGAGGCCGCGACGGCGTCCACCGAGCCGGTCCGGGGCCGCGCCCGGCCGGACGCCATCGAGCAGATCCGGCACACCGGCGGCACCACCGGCCACCCGAAGGGCATCACCTACACCTTCGACCACCACCGTCGCGGTGCCGCGATGCGCCGCGGGACAGGCGGGTTCGGCAGCGGCGACACCGGCGCGCGCCTGCTCGTCGCCACGCCGGTCGCCCACGTCGGCGGGTCGCTCGCCGACCGCACCCTCACCGACGGCGGCACCGTCGTCCTGCAGGACGGCTTCGAGCCCGGCGCCTACCTCGCCGCCGTCGAGCGGGAGCGCATCACCCACGGCTTCCTGCTGCCGCCGCTGATCTACCGCCTGCTCGACCACCCCGACCTGGACCGGACCGACCTGTCGTCGCTGCGGTCGCTGGTCTACGGCGGTGCCCCCGCCAACCCGCGGCGCATCGCCGAGGCGCTGCGCCGGATCGGCCCGGTGTTCACCCAGTTCTACGGCCAGACCGAGGCCGGCGGGATCAGCGTGCTCACCGCCGAGGAGCACCGGAACCCCGACCTGCTCGGCACCGTCGGGCGGCCGATCCCCACCACCACGATCGCGATCACCGACGTCGACGGCCGCCCCGTCGCCCCGGGCGGGCGCGGTGAGCTGTGGGTGCACACCGGCATGGAGATGGACGGCTACTGGAAGCAGCCGGAGCTGACCGCCGCCACCGTCGTCGACGGGTGGGTGCGGACCGGCGACGTCGCCCGCCAGGACGCCGACGGCTACCTGCACCTGCTCGACCGGGTCAAGGACATGATCGTCGTCGTGGGCGGGCACGTGTACACCTCCGAGCTGGAGGACCTGCTCATGGAGCACCCGGCCGTCCGGCACGCCGCGGTCTTCGGGGTGCCCGACGACGACGGCACCGAGACCGTGCACGCCGCCGTCGTCACCGACTCCCCGGCGCCGAGCCCGGACGAGCTGACCGGCCTGGTCGCCGACCGCGCCGGCGCGATGTACGTGCCGGACACCGTGGAGTTCGTCGAGCGGATCCCGCTGACCGGGATCGGCAAGACCGACAAGAAGCGGCTGCGCGCCGAGCTCGTCGGTCAGCCGCGCTGACGGACCGCCTCGTAGAGCACCACGGCCGCGGCGATCGAGGCGTTGAGCGAGTTGACCCGCCCGCGCATCGGGATGACCACCGTGGCGTCGGCCCGGTCGAGCCACGCGTCGGTCACCCCGGTGGCCTCGGTCCCGATGACCAGCGCGGTCGGCCCGGTCAGGTCGGTGCCGGCGAGCCCGGTCGTCCCGGCCGGGGTGGTGACGAGGGTGGCGATGCCGCGCCGGTCGAGCCAGTCGAGGACCTCGGCGGTGGACGCGGACGCGACCGGCACCGCGAACACCGTCCCCTTCGACGCCCGCACCACGTTGGGGTTGGCGAAGTCGGTGCCACCGCGCTCCGGGGTCGCGATCACCACCGCGTCCACCCCGCACGCCTCGGCGGTGCGCAGCATCGCCCCGACGTTGCCGGGCTTCTCGACACCCTCGGCGACGAGCACGAGCGGGTCCGGGCCGAGGTCCAGCTCGTCGAGCGGGCGGCCGGGGGCCGGGGCCACGGCGAGCCAGCCGTCCGGGGACTCGCGGTAGGCGATCCGGGCGAACACCTCGCGGGTCACCGAGAACACCCGCGCCGACGGCATCCGGGCCAGCAGCGCGTCCGACCGCACGAGGTCCGGCGCCCAGTACACCTCGGTCGGCTCGACGCCGGCGTCGAGCGCGAGCGCCAGCTCGTCGTGCCCCTCGATCACGGTGACGGCCGCCGCGTCGCGGTGGCGGCGGGTGCGCAGCCGGACCAGGTTCTTGACACGCGGGTTGGCGGTACTGGTCAGGTCGGGCACCCGACGAGCCTAGGACGGCGGGGCGTCCGGGGACCGGCCGGGACCGGGTGCCCCGTCCGGGTCTCCGGAGCGGACCGCGAGCCACCCGGCGGTGATCGCGGCCGCGGCGGCGAGCACCGCCAGCGGGGCGGCGAGCGCCGTCGTCGCGACGAATGCGGTGGCCAGCCACGGCGCGGCGAACCCGGAGTAGGCGGCGGTGTAGAACAGCCCGTTCACCGCGCCCCGCCCGGACGCCGGCGCCAGCCGGCCGACGCGGGTGAGCCCGGCGTTGAGGCAGAGCCCGCCGCCCGCGCCGAACAGCACCCCGGCCACCGCGACACCCGCGACCGCGGCCGGTCCGGGCGGCGCGAGCAGCGCGGTGACCGTCGCGGCGGCGGCCCCGAGGGCGCCCAGCCCGGCCCCGGCGGGCCCGGTGCGGCGGCCGAGGCGGTGCGCGAAGGGCTGCACCAGCGTCCCGGTGCCCAGGGTCAGCGCGGCGAGCAGCCCGGTGAACGCGACCGCGCCGGAGATCCCGGGCAGCAGCAGCGGCAGCACGGTCACCGCGACCGACGGGAACGCGTACACGCACACCGCGGTCGGCACGACCACCCGCACGAACACCCGCCGCGCGGCCGGGGTCAGGCCCGGCCGGGGCAGCAGGCCGCGGGACGGCGGCCCGGCCGGGCGGGTCCCCGTCCCGACGGTGGCGAGCACCGCGGCGACCGCCACCACCACCAGGGCCACGTGCACGAGGTAGGGCAGGGCGAGCGGCAGCGGCCCGGAGGTCGCGAGCAGCCCGGAGGTCAGCGGCCCGAGGCAGAAGCCGGCCGTCTGGGCGACCGACGCCGCCCGCGCGGCCCGCGGCGCGCCGTCCGGCCCGGCGAGGTCCTGCAGCCAGGCGCTGCCCACCGAGAACACCGCACCCGACGCCAGCCCCTGCAGGAACCGGGCCGCGAACAGCAGCCACAGCGCCGACGCCCCGCCGAGGAACAGCAGCGACGCCCCGGCGACCCCGGCGGCGACCGGCAGCAGCACCCGCACCCGCCCGAACCGGTCCGACGCCGGCCCGCCCAGCAGCAGCGACGGCGCCAGCCCGAGCGCGTACACCCCGAAGATCGCGGCGAGCGTGCTCGCCGACAGATCGAGCTCGGCCCGGTAGACCAGCAGCAGCGGGGTCGGGACGTTCGTGCCGAAGGCCGTCGCGAACAACAGCCCGCAGGCCGCGAGCCACGTCCGGTCCCCCCGGCCTCCCTGCCGCACCGTCGCATCCTGCCAGCCGGGGGTTACCTACCGGTAGCCTCCGCAGCGAGGACCGGCGACGAGGACGGAGTGACGCGACATGGGTGAACCGACGGGGATCGCGGTCGAGGTGGCGGACGGGGTCGCGCGGCTGCGCCTGGACCGCCCGAAGGCGGCGAACGCGCTGCACGAGCCGATGTGGTTCGGGCTGCGCGACGCGGTGCGCGAGCTGGACGCCGACCCCGCCGTGCGGGTCGTGGTGATCAGCGGCAACGGGCGGCACTTCTGCTCGGGCATCGACGTGTCGATGCTGGGCGGGCTGCGCGAGACCGCGTCGGACGACTCGGTGGGGCACGGCGCCGACGCGCTGCGCCGCACCATCCTCGACCTGCAGGACTGCCTCACCGCGATCGAGCGCTGCCGGAAGCCGGTCGTCGCCGCGATCCAGGGCGTCTGCCTCGGGGCAGGCCTGGACCTGGCCGTCGCCTGCGACCTGCGCTACGCGACCGCCGACGCGTCGTTCGTGCTGAAGGAGGTCGACATGGGCCTGGCCGCCGACGTCGGCGTGCTGCAGCGGCTGCCGCGGATCGTCGGCGAGGGTGTGGCCCGCGAGATGGCCTACACCTGCCGGCCGGTGTCGGGCACCGAGGCGAAGGAGCTGCGCCTGGTCAACGGCGTGTACGCCGACGCCGACGCGCTGGAGGCGGGCGTCGCCGAGCTGGCCGCGTCGCTGGCCGCGAAGTCGCCGCTGGCCCTGCGCGGCACCAAGCACGCGATCACCTACGCCCGCGACCACTCGGTCGCCGACGGGCTCGACCAGATCGCCACCTGGAACGGCGGCCAGCTGGTCTCGGCCGACCTGACCGAGGCAGTCAGCGCGTTCATGGAGAAGCGCGAGGGCGTCTACCGGAACTGACCCGCCCTACCGTCGCCCGACGACCTCCCCGACGACCGCGTACATCCCTGCGGGTGGCTGCCCGTCCTCGGCCCGCCAGTCGCTGACGTCGACCAGGCCCGGTTCCAGCAGCTCCAGCCGGTGCCCGGGCCGGTCGACGAACAGCCGGCGCAGCAGGGCGCGGTCGCGGGAGCGCGCCGGCTGCGCGGTGTCCCGGGTGAACCGCTCGATGGTGCGCATCCGCTCGGCGGTGTGCGGGTCGTCGACGTCGGTGCTGCCGTGCGACACGACGAGCATGCTGCCGGGCCCGAACGCCGTCACGTAGCGGTCGAACAGGGCGCCGAGCAGGTCGTCGTCGCGGACGAAGTGCAGCACCGACACCGCGAGCACGGCGACCGGCTCGGCCGGGTCGAGCAGGCCCGCGACACCCGGCGCGGCGAGCACGGCCCCGGCGTCGGTGAGGTCGGCGGCGGTGATCGAGGCACCGTCCACACCGGTCAGGATCTGGCGGCTCATCGCGACCGACACCGGCTCGACGTCGATGTAGGCCACGCGCGCCGCGGGGTCGGCGCGATGGGCGATCTCGTGCACCGGCTCGGCGGTCGGGATGCCGGACCCGAGGTCGAGGAACTGGCGCACCCCGCGGTCCAGGCAGGCCCGCACGGCCCGGCCGAGGAAGGCCCGGTTGGCGAGCGCGACCTCCCGGGTGTCGGGCAGGGCGGCGAGCACACGCTCGGCGAACTCCCGGTCGGTGGCGAAGTTGTGGGCGCCGCCGAGCATGTAGTCGTAGACGCGGGCCGGGTTGGGGAGCGTCAGGTCGATCTCGTCCACCGGGTCGGGAACGGGCTCCGGGACGGTCATGGGCGTCACCCTCTCGCCGGTGTCTCCCGGGTCGCAAGTCCCGACAGGACATCGTGCAGCTCCGCCGCGGTGCCGGGGGCGACGCCGGGGTGGCCCGCCAGCGCGAGCAGCCGCGCGACCGCGGGCGCCCAGGCCGGACCGAGCCGGGCGTCGGAGAGCAGCGCGGCGTCGCCGAGGACCTCCGCGGCCGGGCCGCGCCGGACGCGCCCGCGCGCGACGACGGCGACGTCGTCGGCCCAGCGGTGGGCGAGGTCGACGTCGTGTGTGGACAGCACGACCGCGGTCCCGGCGCGCTGCAGGTCCGCCAGCACGACGACGAGCTCCTCCACCCCGGCCGGGTCCAGGCCCGCGGTCGGCTCGTCGAGCACCAGCACCCGGGGCCGGACGGCGAGTGCCCCGGCGATCGCGACCCGCTTGCGCTGCCCGAACGACAGCCGGTGCGTCGGCCGGTCGGCGAGGTCGGCGATGCCGACGGCGGACAGCGCGTCGTGCACCCGGGCGTCGACCTCGGTCTCGTCGAGACCGAGGTTGAGCGGGCCGAACGACACGTCCTGCGCGACGTCGGCGGAGAACAGCTGGTCGTCGGGGTCCTGCAGGACGAGCTGGGCGGACTCGCGCAGCCGCAGCAGCCCGCGGCGGGTGCGGCGGACCGGCTCGCCGTCGAGCAGGACCTGCCCGGCCGACGGGGCGAGCAGCCCGAGCAGCAGCCGGAACAGGGTGGTCTTGCCGCCGCCGTTGGGGCCGAGCACCGCGAGCCTGCGCCCCGGGTCGACGACGAGGTCCGCCCCGTCGAGCACGACCGGGCCGTCCGGGTAGGCGAAGACCAGCCCGCGGGCCTCCAGGACCGCGGTCACGGGACGACCGCCAGGGCCAGTACGGGCACGGCGACGAGCAGCACCGTGCTCGCCGCGACGAAGGCGGGCGAGACGGTGCGGGCGGGTACCCGGACGCGCAGCGAGCCGTCGTAGCCGCGGGAGGCGAGGCCGGCCTCGAGGCGGCGGGCACGGTCGAAGGCGCGGACGAACACGGCCCCGCCCTGCCCGGCCAGCGACCGGAAGGTGGTCCGCCGCGTCCGGAATCCCATCCGGAGGGACTGGGCCTCCCGGACCGCGGTCAGCGAGTCCAGCAACAGGAACAGCATCCGGTAGACGAGCAGGGTGATCTCCAGGACGGCCGGCGGCACCCACCGCAGCCGGGGCAGGGTGTCGGCGAGCGGCGTCGTCGCGGCGAAGAGGATCAGGCAGGACACCGCCGCCAGCGAGCGTCCGACGAGCGCGGCCGCCCGGGCCGGTCCGCCCGGCGCGAGCGCGAGCCACGGGTCCCCGCCCACGGTCACCAGCAGGGGCAGCGCCCCCACGATCACGAACCCGAGGGGCAGCGCGAGCAGCCGCAACGCGGTGCGCCACGGCACCCGGGCCCCGCCCAGCAGCAGCGCCAGCGCCGCGGTACCGGTCAGCACGGCCCCCGGCCACGGTGGGAGCGCGACGGCGAGCAGCAGCAGCCCCAGGGCGAGGAACGCCTTCTCCCCGGGGTGCCGGGATCGCCAGCGGTTGGCGTGGGCGGTCTCGTCGATCAGCAGCATCAGCTCTGCCGGGCGGCCTTCTCCCGGCTGCGGGTGCGGGCGACGCCGATGCAGTAGCCGAGCACGCCCGCGCCGGCCGCGGCCTGCATCGCGAAGATGCCGGACTCGATCTCGCCCGACGGCGGCTCCCACACCGGGCTGAACCACGGCTGGTAGCCGGTGGCCTCGATGGCCTCGCCCGCCTGGCCGTCGGACCCGGCGTACTCGCCGGGCACGAACAGCACCGGCACCGCGAACAACGCGACGACGGCGACGACCAGCAGGATGTTCACGACGGTCGAGCGGCTCACGCCGACGCCTCCTTCTCCGGGCCCTGCGCGGTCGCGGCCGGGGCGGGGCCGCCGGTGTCGGTGCCCGCGGCCGGGCGCAGCACGCCGAGGCGGCGCAGCTCGTCCGGGGTGATGCGCACGAGCAGCCGCACGACGAGCACGGTCAGCAGCCCCTCGGCCACGGCCAGCGGGATCTGCGTGATCGAGAAGATCGAGGCGAAGGTGACGAACGCTCCGCCGAACCCGGAGGTGGGGTCGGGGAACGCGAGCGCGAGCTGCGCGCTGGTGATCGTGTAGGTACCGAGGTCACCGAGGAAGGCCGCGGCGAACACCGCGGGCCCCAGCGAGCCCCCGATCCTGCGGACCACGACGTAGGCGCCGTAGGCGATCCACGGCCCGGCGATCGCCATCGAGAAGGCGTTGGCGCCGAGCGTGGTGAGCCCGCCGTGGGCGAGCAGGACGGCCTGGAAGAACAGCACCACCGTCCCGAGCAGGGCCATCACCGGTGGTCGGAACAGCACCGCGCCCAGCCCTGTTCCGGTCGGGTGCGACGACGACCCGGTCACCGACGGGATCTTGAGCGCCGAGAGGACGAAGGTGAACGCGCCCGCCGCGGCGAGCAGCAGCTTGGTGTCCGGGTCCTCCCGCACGCGGCGCACCACGGCGCGGGCGCCGTGCACGACGAACGGCGCGGCGACGACGGTCCAGGCCGCCGCGTGCAGCGGCGGCAGATACCCCTCGGCGATGTGCACGGGCGAACGCTACGGCCACGTCGTTCGATCGTGCAAGCCTGAACATCCGGTCAGGTGTGCAGGCTCTGACACACGGCGACGCCCGGACCCGGCCGGGTCCGGGCGTCGCCGGTGGCTGCGGTGTGCCGTCAGAGGCGCAGGCCGTTGGTGTGGTGCACCTCGGCGGGGCGCTCGGCGGTGGCCTTGTGCTCGGCCGCGGCGGCCAGCCGGGCCGCCTCCTGCTCGGCCTCGCGACGTCGGTTCTCCCGCTCGGCGGGCGTGGTCTCGGGCGTACCGACCCCACTGCCCGGCCGGCCGGCGACGACCTGCTCCTTCGCCAGCCTGCGGGCCTTCTTCTCCGCCTTCGCGGCGGCGTCGCGCTTGGCGACCTTCTCCAGCCGCGCGGCCTTGGCCTTCCGGGCGGCCTTCTTCTCCGCGGCCGCGGCCTTCTCCTGCTCGGCCCGCTCGGCCTTCGCCTGCTTGCGGGCCTTCTTCTCGGCCTTCTCGGCGGCGCGGACGGCCTTCTCGGCGTCCTTCTCCTCCTTGCGGCGGGCCTTCTTCGTGTCGGCCTTCGCGGCCTCGACGGCCTTCCGGCCGCTCTTCCTGTCCTTCTTGCCCTTCTTCGCGTCGGCCTTCTTCCCTGCCTTCGCATCCTTCGCCGACGGGCCCGACGTCCCGGCCTCCCGGGCCGAGCCGGCGGCACCGGCCGCGGTCAGCGCGGCCTGCTGCGCTGTCGCGGCGGCCCGCTCCGCCCTGGCGGCCGCCACCTCGGCGCGCCCGGCGGCCGCGGCCGCCGAGCGCTCCGCCTGCTTGCCGTCACGCTCGGTGGCGAACGTCTTCTCCTGCACGGCCATACCCGGTTCCTCTCCTGTCGTCGCGACCGGCGGCACGGCGCGGGACCGGTCGGTGGGAGCACCGACCGGCCGTGGAGGCGCGGGTGACGGGTCGCGGGACGACGGTCTCGCTGATGTCTCGGTATGCGCGACACCGTGGCCCGGTGGACGGACGACGGCGTGCGCGGAACACGACAGGGTGCCCCGGGAGGCCGGTGGCGAAACGCGCAGGTGACGGCGAGGGGATCCGGACCGGTCCGGTTGCCCCGGTCGGACCACCACGGCCACCCGGTCGTCGTAGCGGGCGGGCGTCAGCCGGCCTCGGGGACCCCGTCGTGGTGGGTCGGCTCGTCGGCGAGGTGCTCGCGCAGGGTCACCAGGGTCCGGGCGAGCAGCCGCGACACGTGCATCTGCGAGAGCCCGACCTGGGCGGCGATCTGGGTCTGGGTCTGGTTGCCGAAGAACCGCAGCATGAGGATGGTCCGCTCCCGCTCGGGGAGCTTGCGCAACGCGGGACGCAGCGACTCGCGGGCCTCGACCGCGTCCATCCCGGCATCGATGCCCCCGACGATCTCGCCGAGCGGGTTGTCGGTGTCGCCGACGAGCTGGTCGAGCGAGTCCGACCGGTAGGAGTCCTGGGCCTGCAGCCCCTCGATGACCTCCTCGCGGCTGATGCCGAGGTGCTCGGCGAGCTCGGAGACCCGGGGGGCACGGCCGTGCCGCGAGGCCAGCTCCTCCTGGGCGCGGGTCATGCGGCTCTGGATGTCCTTGAGCCGCCGCGGCACACGCATCGACCAGGTGCGGTCGCGGAAGTACCGGCGGATCTCCCCGGTGATCGTGGGGACGGCGTAGGCCAGGAACGGGGTCCCCTGGCCCGGGTCGAACCGGTCCAGCGCGTTGATCAGCCCGATCGTGCCGACCTGCTCCAGGTCCTCGACGGGCTCGCCGCGGTGCCGGTAGCGCCCGGCGATGTGCCGGACCACCGGGTGGAAGCCCCTCGCCAGCTCCGAGCGCAGCCGCTCCCGCTCCGGGTCGTCGGGTCCGGCGGCGGCGAAGGCGTGCAGGGGCGCGAGGAGGTGGGCGTACTCGTCGGGACGGGCGTCCACGATCTCGTGGGCGTTCCCGGCGGCCTCGTCCACGGGGTGCCCGGGACCGGTGTGCACGGTCCCGACGTGCCCGCTCGTGCCGTCCACCGGGTCCCCCACCGTGTCGTCGGCCCGCGACGCCTCGGCTCCCTCGGCGTCCGTGCTCGGCTCAGCCATGCCGTCTCCGCGGCCGGCGATGATCGACTGTCATCACCGACCGACGGTAGGCCGGGTGGCGCGGGCCCGCATGTCGAACGTCGCGTGACCTGGTCGACTGTCGATCGACGGTCACTCCGATGAGTTGCACGGCGACCTGGTGGGTACTGCTCTCCCATGTCCCCGACTCTGCGTGTCGAGCTGCCCGTCGAACCCGGGTCGGCAGGTCGCTCCCGCCGGGAGACCGGGAGGTGGCTCGCGTCGCTGTGCGGGACCGACGAACAGTGTCCGACCGTGCAGGATCTCGTCCTCGCGGTGAACGAGGCCGTCTCCAACTGCATCGAGCACGCCTACGGGGCCACCGGCCCGGGCGGGGACGCGACGGTCCTGCTGCGCGGTGACGCCGAGGGGTACCGGGTGCGGATGGAGGTCAGCGACCGCGGGCGCTGGCGCGACCCGCCCACCGACCCCGGCCACCGCGGACGGGGCATCGGGATGATCGAGGCGGTCGCGGAGGACGTACGGGTGGTGCCGGGTCCCGACGGGACCACCGTCTCGTTCCAGGGGCGGATCGGCCGCTGTCCGGGGCTCTGCGTCCCGGCGTCCTGACCCGTCCCCGCGCCCGGGGACCCCTGCAACGACAGGGTCGCCGCACCCCACGCCCGAGGGCGGGTGACGGCGACCGGTTCTCATCGGGCCCGATCCGGCTGCGGACCGGGCGTGGTGGTGCGGTGGTCAGTCCCGCATGGAGGCGGACGGGTCGTCGGACCGGTGTCCGCGGTGTCCCGCGCGGGCGACCGGGGTGTAGCGCCCGTCGTGGCGGGCCTGCTCGCTCTCGGGGTGGGGCCAGGTCGTGTTCGCGTGCTGCGTGCTGCTCTCACTCATGGACACAGAGTGCCCACCGGACGTTCCGGGCAAGCGGAGCGCAGGAGTCGGCTCGGTAACACCTGCGCCCCGCCCGGGTGAAGTCGCCCGCCGGTCAGCCCGTCTTCGTGAGGCTCTTGATCGAGGACAGGATGTCCTGCACGCGCTCCTTGGCGTCGCCGAACAGCATCTGGGTGTTGTCGCGGAAGAACAGCGGGTTCTGCACTCCCGCGTAGCCGGTGGCCATCGACCGCTTGAACACGATCACGTCCTTGGCGTCCCACACCCGCAGCACCGGCATCCCGGCGATCGGTGAGCCCGGGTCCTCCGACGCGGCCGGGTTGACCGTGTCGTTGGCGCCGATCACCAGCACGACGTCGGTCTCGGCGAGGTCGTCGTTGATCTCGTCCATCTCCAGGACGATGTCGTAGGGCACCTGGGCCTCGGCGAGGAGCACGTTCATGTGCCCGGGGAGCCGCCCCGCGACGGGGTGGACGCCGAAGCGCACGTTCACGCCGGCGTCGCGCAGTGAGCGGGTCAGCTCCGCCACCGGGTACTGGGCCTGGGCGACCGCCATCCCGTAGCCGGGGGTGATCACGACGCTCTCGGCGTTCGCGAGCAGCTCGGCGACGCCGTCGGCGTCGACCTCGCGGTGCTCACCCTCCACCGCGGCGGCCGCCGAGGAGGTGGCGCCGAAGCCACCGGCGATGACCGAGACGAACGACCGGTTCATCGCCTTGCACATGATGTAGGACAGGTAGGCACCGGAGGACCCGACGAGCGCGCCGGTGATGATCAGCAGGTCGTTGCCGAGGAGGAAGCCCGCCGCCGCGGCGGCCCAGCCGGAGTACGAGTTCAGCATCGACACCACGACCGGCATGTCACCGCCGCCGATCGAGGCGACCAGGTGCAGGCCGAGCAGCAGCGCCAGCACCGTGAGCACGGCCAGGATCCACATCTGCGGCGAGAGGACGAAGACGACCGTCAGCACCGCGAACGCCACGAGCGCGCCGAGGTTGAGGACGTTCTTGCCGGGCAGCATCAGCGGCGCCGACTTGATCTTCGCCGACAGCTTCAGGTAGGCGACCACCGAGCCGGTGAAGGTCACCGCGCCGATGAAGACGCCGACGGCGACCTCGGCGTGGTGGATGCCCAGCAGCGAGCCCTCGAGCTGCAGGTGACCGGACTCGACCTCGAGGAAGCCGTTCCAGCCGACCAGCACCGCGGCGAGGCCGACGAAGCTGTGCATGAGCGCGATGAGCTCGGGCATCCCCGTCATCTCGACGACGCGGGCCCGCCAGAGCCCGATCGCCCCGCCGACGACGACGGCGACCAGCAGCAGGGCGACGCCCAGCCCGGACGCCTGGCCGAGCGCGACGACGGCCGTGGCGACCAGCGCGATCGTCATGCCGGCGATGCCGAACAGCACACCGGAGCGCGATGTCTCGTGCCTCGACAGCCCCGCGAGGCTGATCACGAACAGGATCGCGGCGATCAGGTACGCCGCAGTGGTCCACGTCTGCACGGCTCAGCTCCTCGTGAACATCTGCAGCATGCGGCGGGTCACCGCGAAGCCACCGACGATGTTGATGGCGGCGAGCAGCACCGCGACCGCGGCGAGCCCGATGACCAGGGCGTCGCCGCCCGTGCCGATCTGCAGGATCGCGCCGACGACGATGATCCCGGAGATCGCGTTCGTGACCGACATCAGCGGCGTGTGCAGCGCGTGGTGCACGTTGCCGATGACGTAGAAGCCGATGACGATCGCCAGCACGAACACCGTGAGGTGCCCGGCGAGCTCGGCCGGGGCCAGAGCCGTGACCGCGAACAGCGCCAGCGCGCCGACGATCCCGGCGGCGAGACCCGCGTACGGGGAACGCGGCTTCTCCGGCTCCTTCTCCTTCGGCTCCTCGGCCGGCTGGGCCGCGGGCGCCGCGCTCACCGTGACCTCGGGCGGCGGCCAGAGCGTCTCCCCCGCGTGCGCGGTGGTGATGCCGCGGACCACGGTGTCGTCGAGGTCGAGCGCGAGCCGCCCGTCCTTCTCCGGGGTCATGAGCTTGAGCAGGTTGAGCACGTTCGTGCCGTAGAGCTGCGACGCCTGCGCGGGCAGCCGGGCGGCCAGGTCGGTGTAGCCGACGATCGTGACACCGTGGTCGGTGACGACCGACTCCCCCGCCACCGAGCCCTCGACGTTGCCGCCCTGCGAGGCCGCCATGTCGACGACCACGCTGCCCGGGCGCATGGACGCCACGTCCGCGGCGGTGATCAGCTTGGGCGCGGGGCGCCCCGGGATCAGCGCGGTGGTGATGATGATGTCGCAGTCCGCGGCCTGCTCGGAGTAGATCTCGGCCGCGCGCTTGTCGTAGTCCGCCGAGGTGGCCTTGGCGTAGCCGTCGGTGGAGGCCTCCTGCTCCACCTCGACCGCCAGGTACTCGCCGCCGAGCGACCGCACCTGGTCGGCGACCTCGGAGCGCGGGTCGGTGGCCCGCACGACCGCGCCGAGGCTGTTGGCCGCGGCGATGGCGGCGAGCCCGGCGACGCCCGCCCCGGCCACGAGCACCTTCGCCGGCGGGACCTTGCCCGCCGCGGTGACCTGACCGGTGAAGAACCGGCCGAACACGTGGGCCGCCTCGATCACCGCCCGGTAGCCCGCGATGTTGGCCATCGACGACAGCACGTCCATCGACTGGGCCCGCGAGATCCGCGGCACCGCGTCCATCGACAGTGCGGTGACGCCCTGGGCGGTGAGCGCCTCGGTCCGCTCGGCCTCGAAGCGCGGCGCGAGCATGGCGATCAGCACGGACCCCTCGCGCAGCTTGCCGATCTCGTCGGGCTGCGGGGCGTTGATCCGCACCACGATGTCGGTGTCCCAGACGGGACCGTCGACGACGTCGGCACCGGCCTCGGCGTACGCCTCGTCGGTGAACCCGGCACGGGCACCCGCCCCGGACTCGACCGTGACGGCGTAACCGAGGCCGACGACCTTCGCGACCGTCTCGGGGCTCATCGCCACGCGGGTCTCGGGCTCCGCCTCCGCGGCCACACCGATCCGCATCGCCGGTCCCGACGGGTCAGGGCTGTCGCTCATGCACTCTCCTCGATCTCGCGCGCGCTTCGTCGCTCACGCTGGTCGCGGGCCTTTCGGAAGGTAATGCCGGAACCGGGCGTGTGCAGTCACGACTGCGTCACAGGCGGGGACCGGCCCTCGTCGTCGGGACAGGGCGGTACATGTCGGAACGGGCGGGAGCCTAGCGCGGAGATCGCGTCCGGGGGCCGCATCGCGCCGGGGGACGGGTGACACCTCCCCGGCGCAGCCCGATCGCTACCGTGTGCGCCGGACCCGGGGAAGAGGAAGCCGATGCCCAGCATGAAGGACGTCGCCCGGCTCGCCGGGGTGTCCCTCGGCACGGTCAGCAACGTGCTGAACCGACCCGAGCTGGTCAGCCCGGAGCGACGTGCGCTGGTCGAGCGGGCGATCGACGAGCTGGGCTTCGTCCGCAACGAGCCCGCCCGGCTGCTGCGGGCCGGGCTGAGCCGGACGATCGCCGTCGTCGTCCTGGAGGTGGCCAACCCGTTCTTCGGTGACATCATCGCCGGGGCCGAGTCCCTCGCCGAGGAGCGCGATGCCCAGATCATCGTCTGCAACAGCGGTGGTGACCCCGCCCGCGAGGCCCGGCATCTCGACCGGCTCGCCGAGCAGCAGGTGCTCGGCATCCTGCTCTCCCCCGTCCAGGAGGCGCTGAGCGCCCAGCTGCTCGCCCGACGCCGCAGGCACCCCCCGGTCGTGTTCGTCGACCGGGTGCCGTCGACCCCGGGCCTGGCCTCGGTCGCCGTCGACAACATCCGCGGGGGCGAGCTGGTGGGTGAGCTGCTGTCGGACTCCGGCCACGAGCACGTCGCCTTCGCGGGCGGTCCGATGACCCTGCGCCAGGTCGTCGACCGCCTGCACGGGCTCCGGTCGACGTTCCGGCGCGGCAGGATCGACGTCGTCGAGACCACCGGGCTCACGATCGAGGCCGGTCACGCCGTCCTCGACCAGCTCCTCGCGCGCCCCGGGCCCGAACGGCCCACCGCGGTGTTCTGTGCCAACGACCTGCTCGCGATCGGCGTGCTGAACGCGTGCATGCGCCGCGGGGTCGCGGTGCCCGGCGAGCTCTCCGTCGTCGGATACGACGACATCGCCTTCGCCGCCACCGCGAGCGTCCCGCTGACCACCGTCGCCCAGCCCGGCCGCCTCCTCGGCCGTGAGGCCGTCTCGCTGCTGCTCGACGGCCCGGCCGACGGTGCCCCGCCGAACCTCGTCCACACCCCGGAGCTCGTCCTGCGCGACTCCACCCGGTCGGTGCCGGGGCGCCGCCCGTCGGCGGATCCGTCGGCCTCCTGACGGCTGCGGTGGCGGGCGTCGGCGCCCGGCCGGCCGTCCCGCCGGGCGCCCCGGCGGCCGCGCTCCGGGGACCTCGCGGGCCCCGGATCCCGGGACAGGCTTGACCCCCGTCGCGCCAGCCCCTACCCTTCACCCACTCTGAAACGTTTCATTCTCCTGATCGGAGTGGCCATGCCACGGTCATCGACGACCGCCAGCCCCATCGACCGCAGGCTCTGGCGGCTCGCCGCCGTCGCGGGGATGGCCTCCTACCTCGACGCCGGGATCCTCGTCACGGTGGGACTCAGCCTCACCACGTGGCGCGACAGCCTCGGCTTCGACCCGTGGACGCTCGGACTCATCAGCGGCGCCCTCACCTTCAGCATCGCCGTGGGCGCCCTGTTCGGCGGCCGCATCGCGGACGTGTTCGGCCGCCGCCGCGTCTTCAACATCGACATCCTGGTCTACGCGATCGGCGTCTCCCTGATCCTGTTCGCGCAGAGCCCCTCACTCATGATCGCCGGCGTCGTCATCGGCGGGCTCGCGGCGGGCGCCGACCTGCCGACGTCCATCGCGGTGGTCTCGGAGATGGCCCCGGACGAGGCCCGCGGCAGGCTCGTCGCCTTCACCCAGGTCATGTGGAGCGTCGGCATCGTCGCCGTCACCGCCCTCGGCTTCGTGGTGTCGGGCCTCGGGCTGACCGGGATCCGGATCCTGTTCGCGCACCTCGCGGTCCTGGCCCTGGTGACCTGGGCGGCCCGGGTGTTCAGCCCGACGCTGCGCAGGCTCGAGGAGGACGCGATGGGGGCGGGCAGCAGCTACGAGCCCGAGCCCGCGATGCCGCTCCGCGCGCTGTTCACCTCGCCGCGGCTGGTGGGCACGATGGCGCTGACCGGCCTGTTCTACATCTTCTGGAACCTGATGGCGAACACCCTGGGCCAGTTCAAGGCGTTCCTGCTCAGCACCGTCGCGGGCGCGTCGCAGACCCTGGTCACGGGCCTGGCGCTGCCCACGTCGCTGCTCTCGCTGGTGATCGGGCTCGTGTTCGTGCGGATCGCGGACACCCGGCTGCGCCGTCCGCTGTTCTACGTCGGCGCGGTCCTGCAGATCGTGGCCATGGCCGTCGGCGCCCTGACCGGCGGCGGCGTCCTCGGCGCGATGATCGTGCTCCTGGTGCTGTTCAACCTCTCCTACCCGTTCGCCGGCGAGGCCCTGTACAAGGTGTGGACCCAGGAGGGCTTCCCGGTCAACGCCCGGGCGACGGTGCAGGGCTTCACCTACTCGGTGTCCCGGTTCCTGTGCGCCGGCTTCGCGGTCGTCACCCCGGCCATCGCGACGGCGAACCCGTCCGCACTGCTCTGGATCATGACGGGGTGCGCGGCGGCGGCGGCGGTGGTCGGCTGCTTCCTGATCGGCAGGCCCGCGTACCGCACCGAGGAGCCGGCCCCCCAGACGGCGGAACCGGCGGGGCGATGACCGCCGCGACCGGCCCGACGGCGTCGTCGGACGACACCCGGGTCGCCGTCGGGCCGGTCCGGGCGGAGAACCACGCGCCCGGGGAGGCCGTCGGCATCGGCGAGGAGCGGCCGCGGCTGTCGTGGGCGGTCCTCGCGCCGCCCCGGTGGCGGCAGCAGGACTACGAGGTCGAGCTGCGGCGCGGGGACGACGTCGAGGTCCACGGCCCGTTCGCCGACACCGACTCGCTGTACCGGCCCTGGCCCGGACGGCCGCTGCTCCCGCGCGAGCGGGCGGTCGTCCGGGTCCGGGTGCGGGGCGTCGACGGCGGGTTCTCCCCGTGGAGCGGGCCCGAGCCCGTCGAGCGCGGCCTCGCGGCGGCCGACTGGGTCGCCGTGCCGGTCGGGTCGCCCGCCGACGAGGACCCCGACTCCGACCGCCGGCCCGCTCTCGTACGACGGGACTTCACCGTGCGGGCGGAGGTCGTCGCCGCTCGGGTGTACGTCACCTCGCACGGCCTGCACGAGCTGGAGGTCAACGGGTACCGGGTCGGGACGGACGTGCTCTCCCCCGGGTGGTCGCCCTACGCCACCCGGCTCCGCTACCTCACCCACGACGTGACGGACCTGCTCGTCCCGGGGGCCAACGCGATCGGCGGGCTCCTCGGCGACGGGTGGTACCGGGGCCGACTGGGCTTCCGCGGCGGCCACCGCAACCTCTACGGCACCGACCTCTCCCTGATCGCACAGCTCGAGATCGAGTACGCGGACGGCGAGCGGGACGTGGTGGCCACGGACGCGGCCTGGCGGGCCGCACCGAGCCCGATCGTGGTCTCCGGCCTCTACGACGGCGAGACCTACGACGCGCGGGACGAGCGACCGGGCTGGTCCCGGTCCGGATTCGACGACGCAGGCTGGCTGCCCGTCGCCCTCGGCCACCGCGACCCCGCCACGCTCGCGGCGCCGGACGGGCCGCCGGTCCGGTGCACCGAGGAGTGCGCGCCGGTCACGCTGGAGCGGCGCGCGCCCGACCGGCTGGTGGTCGACATGGGCCGCAACCTGGCGGGCCGGTTCGCCGTGCGTGCCACCGGCGGCGCGGGCGACGTGCTGCGGATCCGGCACGCCGAGGTGCTGCAGGACGGCGAGCTGTACACCCGTCCGCTGCGCACCGCCCGCGCCACCGACGTCTACGTGTTCGCGGGCGGACCGGCGACGTGGGAGCCCCGTTTCACCTACCACGGCTTCCGCTACGCGGAGGTCACGGCGCCGCCCGGGGTGCTCGACACCCTCGAGCTGAGGGCGCACGTGCTGCACAGCGACATGGACCGGACCGGCACCTTCGCCTGCTCGGACCCCGACGTCACCACGTTGCACGACAACGTCGTGCGGTCGATGCAGGGCAACTTCGTCGACGTCCCGACCGACTGCCCGCAGCGCGACGAGCGCCTCGGCTGGACCGGGGACATCCAGGTCTTCGCGCCGACCGCCACCTTCCTGTACGAGACCACGGGGATGCTGTCCTCCTGGTTGCGGGACCTGGCGATCGAGCAGCTCGACGACGGCACCGTGCCGTGGTTCGTGCCGGTGGTCCCGACCGGGGAGCGGTGGACGCCACCCCGGCCAGGAGCCGCGTGGGGGGACGCCGGCGTGCTGACCCCGTGGGACGTGTTCCACGCCTCGGGCGACAGCGAGATCCTGCGCAGGCAGTGGGACTCCGCGCGGCGCTGGGTCGACCTGGTGGCCGACCGGGCGGGCCCGGACCGGCTCTGGACCGGGGACTTCCAGCTCGGGGACTGGCTGGACCCGGCCGCTCCCCCGGACGACCCGTTCGCCGCGACGACCGACCCGGACCTGGTCGCGAGCGCCTACCTGGCCCGGTCCGCGGGCCGTCTCGCCGAGATCGCGACCGTGCTCGGCCGGGAAGACGACGCCACCGGCTACCGCGCGCTGGCGCGCGAGGTGCGGGCAGCGGTCCGCGACCGGTACCTCTCCCCGGAGGGCAGGCTCGCCCAGGAGTCCCAGACGGGCTACGCGCTCGTCGTCGCGTTCGGGCTGACGGACGACCCCGTCCAGCTCGCGACGGCGGGCCGGCGGCTGCGCGCACTGGTCGAGGAGGCGGGCCACCGGATCGCGACCGGCTTCGTCGGCACGCCGCTGGTCACCGCGGCCCTGACGGCGACGGGCTCGCTCGACACGGCGTACCGGCTGCTCGGCCAGACCGAGTGCCCGTCCTGGCTGTACCCGGTCACCCGGGGCGCGACCACGGTGTGGGAGCGCTGGGACAGCCTGTGCCCGGACGGCACGGTGAACCCCGGCGAGATGACCTCGTTCAACCACTACGCGCTGGGGGCCGTCGCGCACTGGCTGCACACGACCGTGGCCGGGATCGAGGCGGCGGCACCGGGCTGGCGCGCGGTCCGCTTCGCCCCGCGCCCGGGCGGGGGCCTGAGCTGGGCACGCGCCGAGCACCGGAGCCCCTACGGTCGCGTCGCCGTCGCCTGGCGGATCGAGGAGGGCACGCTCAGCGTGACCACGGTGGTGCCCACCGGCTCCACCGCCCGGCTCGAGCTGCCGGACGGCACGGTCGTCGAACTCGGCCCGGGACAGGCGACCCACACGTGCCCCGCCGCCTGAGCACCGCGTGACACCGCGCGCGGTTCACTCCGTCGCCCATGGTTGATACGTTTCAAGTTGTGCCCGACCCAGACCCCGTTCCACGAGGTGATCGCAGATGACATCCCCCGCCACCCCGGCCCTGTTCGACGCCCTTGCGGCCCAGACCATCGAGCTGCCGAGCTGGGCGTTCGGCAACTCCGGCACCCGCTTCAAGGTGTTCGGGCAGCCGGGCACCGCGCGGGACCCGTTCGAGAAGATCGCCGACGCGGCGCAGGTGCACGCGCACACCGGGCTCGCGCCCCGTGTGTCGCTGCACATCCCCTGGGACTCGGTGGACGACTACGCCGCCCTCGGCGCGCACGCCGCCGAGCTCGGGGTCTCCATCGGGGCGATCAACTCCAACCTGTTCCAGGACGACGACTACCGGCTGGGCTCGCTCACCCACCCGGACCGGGTGGTGCGCAAGAAGGCGATCGCGCACCACGTGGAGTGCGTCGAGGTGATGCGGGCCGTCGGATCCACCGATCTCAAGCTCTGGCTGCCCGACGGCACGAACTACGCGGGCCAGGACGACATCCGGTCCCGCCAGGACCGGCTCGCCGAGTCGCTGCAGGAGATCTACGCACTGCTCG
This sequence comes from Pseudonocardia sp. DR1-2, assembly GCF_023717215.1. NCBI lineage: Bacteria > Bacillati > Actinomycetota > Actinomycetes > Pseudonocardiales > Pseudonocardiaceae > Pseudonocardia > Pseudonocardia sp. DR1-2. The sequence goes on from NZ_JAMQOF010000006.1 coordinate 210,805, forward strand.
ACCCGACCCATCGCCTGCTGCTGGAGTACAAGTTCTTCGAGCCGTACTTCTACACCACCGACGTCCCGGACTGGGGCACGTCGCTGCTGCACTGTCTCGCCCTCGGTGACCGCGCGCAGGTGGTGCTGGACACCGGCCACCACGCACCGAACACCAACATCGAGTTCATCGTGGTGCAGCTGCTGCGGGCGGGGCGGCTGGGCGCCTTCGACTTCAACTCCCGCAACTACGCCGACGACGACCTGATCGTCGGCGCCGCCGACCCGTTCCAGCTGTTCCGGATCATGAACGAGATCGTCGGGAACGACGCGCTGCGGCCCGGGTCCGGCGTGAACTTCATGCTCGACCAGTGCCACAACATCGAGCCCAGGATCCCCGGCCAGATCCGCTCGGTGCTCAACGTCCAGGAAGCCACCGCGAAGGCGCTGCTCGTCGACCGTGACGAGCTGCGCACCGCCCAGCAGACCGGGGACGTCCTGGGTGCCAACGCGATCCTGATGGACGCCTACCACACCGACGTCCGCCCGCTGCTCGCGGAGTTCCGCGCGTCGCGCGGCCTCCCGGCCGACCCGTTCGCCACCTACCGCACGTCCGGACACGCCGAGAGGATCGCCGCCGAGCGCGTCGGCGGGACCCAGGCGAGCTGGGGCGTCTGATCACATGGAAGGCCACACCGTGAACCCCGTGCAGGACCTGATCGCCCGATCCAACCGACTCGGCGCCGATCCCCGCAACACCAACTTCGCAGGCGGCAACACCTCCGCGAAGGGCACCGAGACCGATCCGGTCACCGGCCGGCCGGTGGAGCTCATGTGGGTCAAGGGCTCGGGCGGAGACCTCGGCACCCTGACCGAGGCCGGGCTCGCCGTGCTGCGGCTGGACCGGCTGCGCTCGCTGGTGGACGTGTACCCGGGCGTCGACCGCGAGGACGAGATGGTCGCGGCGTTCGACTACTGCCTGCACGGCCGGGGCGGCGCCGCCCCCTCGATCGACACCGCGATGCACGGGCTCGTCGCCGCGCCGCACGTCGACCACCTCCACCCGGACTCCGGCATCGCCCTGGCCTGCGCCGCGGACGGCGAGGCCCTCACGAAGGAGATCTTCGGCGACCGCGTGCTGTGGGTGCCGTGGCGGCGTCCCGGCTTCCAGCTCGGCCTCGACATCTCCGCGGTCGCCTCGGCCAACCCGCAGGCGATCGGCGCCGTCCTGGGCGGGCACGGGATCACCGCCTGGGCCGCCACCGCCGCCGAGTGCGAGGCGAACTCGCTGGAGATCATCCGCACCGCGCAGGAGTACCTGGACTCCCGGGGCGCCCCGGAGCCGTTCGGCCCGGTGCGCCCCGGCTACGACCCCCTGCCGGAGGCCGAGCGCACCGCCCGGGCCGCCGCGCTCGCGCCGGTGATCCGCGGCCTCGCCTCCACCGACCGGCCCCAGGTCGGCCACTACACGGCCGACGAGGTGGTGCTGGAGTTCCTCTCCCGCGAGAAGCTGCTCCCGCTGGCCGCGCTGGGCACCTCCTGCCCGGACCACTTCCTGCGCACCAAGGTCCGCCCGCTCGTGCTCGACCTGCCCCCGTCGGCGTCGGTCGAGGAGTCGGTGGCCCGGCTGACGGAGCTGCACGCGGAGTACCGCGCCGAGTACGCGGCCTACTACGACCGGCACGCCACCCCGGACAGCCCTGCCATGCGGGGTGCGGACCCGGCGATCGTGCTGGTACCGGGCGTGGGCATGTTCTCCTTCGGGAAGGACAAGCAGACCGCGCGGGTCGCGGGCGAGTTCTACGTCAACGCCGTCAACGTGATGCGCGGTGCCGAGTCGGTGTCCACCTACTCCCCGATCGACGAGGCGGAGAAGTTCCGGATCGAGTACTGGGCGCTCGAGGAGGCCAAGCTCGCGCGGATGCCGAAGCCGAAGCCCCTCGCCACCCGGGTCGCGTTCGTGACCGGCGCGGGCTCGGGGATCGGCAAGGCCGTCGCGCTGCGGCTGGCCGCCGAGGGTGCCTGTGTCGTCGTGGCGGACCTGGACGCGGACACCGCGGCGGACGTCGCCGCCGAGATCGGCGAGTCCGCGATCGGGATCGGTGCGGACGTGTCGGACGGCGAGGCCGTCGCCGCGGCCTTCCGCGCCGCGGCACTGGCCTTCGGCGGGGTGGACCTGGTCGTGAACAACGCGGGTCTGTCCATCTCCAAGCCGTTGCTGGAGACCACCGAGAAGGACTGGGACCTCCAGCACGACGTCATGGCGAAGGGCAGCTTCCTCGTCTCCCGCGAGGCCGCCCGCATCATGATCGAGCAGGGCATGGGCGGCGACATCGTCTACATCTCCAGCAAGAACTCCGTGTTCGCCGGGCCGAACAACGTCGCCTACGGCGCCACCAAGGCCGACCAGGCCCACCAGGTCCGGCTGCTGGCCGCCGAGCTCGGCCCGCACCAGATCCGGGTCAACGGCATCAACCCGGACGGCGTCGTCCGCGGGTCGGGCATCTTCGCGAGCGGCTGGGGGGCGTCCCGGGCCGCGGTGTACGGCGTCGAGGAGGAGAAGCTCGGCGAGTTCTACGCCCAGCGGACCCTGCTCAAGCGCGAGGTGCTCCCCGACCACGTCGCCGCGGCGGTCATGGCCCTCACCGGCGGCGAGCTGACCCGCACGACCGGCCTGCACGTCCCCGTCGACTCGGGTGTGGCCGCGGCGTTCCTGCGATGAGGGTCGCCGCGGTCGACCTGGGGGCCTCCAGCGGGCGGGTCATGGCCTGCGAGGTGTCCCCCGCCGGGATCGAGCTGACGGAGGTGCACCGGTTCCCCAACGGGCCGGTGCGCCTGCGGGACACCCTGCACTGGGACGTGCTGGGCCTCTACCGGGGTGTGCTGGACGGCCTCGCGAAGGCCGGCCCGGTCGAGGCGGTCGGCATCGACTCCTGGGCGGTGGACTACGGCCTGCTCGACGCGTCCGGGGCCCTGCTCGGCAACCCGGTGCACTACCGGGACTCCCGCACCGACGGCGTCGCGGCGCGCGTGCCGGACAGCTACGCCACCACCGGTGTCCAGGTCCTCCCGTTCAACACGGTCTACCAGCTGGTGGCGGCCGCCGGGTCGCCCCAGCGGGCACTCGCCCGGGAGCTGCTGCTGATCCCGGACCTGCTCGGCCACTGGCTGACCGGAGCACGGGTCGCCGAGGTCACCAACGCCTCGACCACCGGCCTGCTCGACGTGCACACCCGCGACTGGGCCCGGGGGGTGATGACGCGGGTCGGCATCGAGCCGGACCTGTTCCCCCCGCTCGTCGAGCCCGGCACCGTGATCGGCTCGCTCCCCGGTGGGGAGCGGCTGGTCGCCGTCGGCTCGCACGACACCGCCTCGGCCGTGGTCGGCGTACCCGCGGACACCGACCGGTTCGCCTACGTCGCGACCGGGACCTGGTCGCTGGTCGGGCTGGAGCTGCACAAGCCGGTCACCGGGGAGGACAGCCGCACCGCGAACTTCTCCAACGAGCTCGGCGTGGACGGCACCGTGCGGTACCTCCGCAACGTCATGGGTCTGTGGTTGCTGCAGGAGTGCCTGCGCGAGTGGGGTGACCCGGAGCTCGGCCCGCTGCTCGAGGCGGCGGCGGCGGAGCCCGGCCTCACCGCCGTGGTCGACGCGGGCGACCCCGCGTTCATCCCGCCGGGCGACATGCCCGCCCGGATCGCGGCCGCCGCCACCGGACCGCTGACCAGCCGCGCCGCGGTCGTGCGGTGCATCATGGACAGCCTCGCGCTGGCCCACCGCCGGGCGGTCCGGGATGCGATCCGGCTCTCCGGCCAGGAGGTCGACGTGGTGCACGTGGTGGGCGGCGGCGCCCGCAACACGCTGCTCTGCGCGCTCACCGCCGACGCGTGCGGGCTGCCCGTGCTGGCCGGTCCGGTGGAGGCCGCCGCCTACGGGAACGCGCTGGTCCAGGCCCGTGCGCTCGGTGCGCTCGAGGGGGGTCTGACCGACCTGCGCGCCGTCCTCCGCGGCTCCCTCGCCCCCACCCGCCACGAGCCCACCGGGGACCCCGCCGCCTGGGACCGCGCCGAGTCGGCGCTCTGACCCGACCGTCCTCGACGCCCGTCCGGACCACAGGTCCGGACGGGCAGGACCCGGGGTCCGACGGCTCCGTCGCGAAGCCCGGGTGCGCTGCGCCGGGAACGACGTCGACCCGGCCGGGTCGCGGACGACCCCGCCACCGGTGCGGTCCACGCACGCGCCGCCGACCGGAGATGTCTCGACGGGGCCGGCCGCTGTCCTGCCCGCCTTCCCCGCGGGACGGTGCGGCGCGGGCGTGAGCCGCGTCGGCCGTTCCGCCGCGCCTCGGCTGCCGCAGCGCTCGATGCAGCGGGGCGGCCGCCCCGGCCCTGCGGGTCGCGACAGACGCTGAGGACGGCGTCGACGACGGTGCACTGCCACGGGTCCTGATCCACCGGAGCGACGCCCGGTGGGCGATGGACACTCGGTCGGTCACTCAGATCGGCCACACCCAGCAAAGAAAAAGGCCAGGACCGAAGTCCTGGCCTGGTGAAGAAGGGTGGAGCTGAGGGGATTCGAACCCCTGACCCCTTGACTGCCAGTCAAGTGCGCTACCAGCTGCGCCACAGCCCCTTGCGACATGAAGAACACTACACGGGCCGGTTTCCGGCCCGGAAAGGGGGGTGCCCCTGCCGGAGCCGACACCTACCGTCGGCCCCGTGCAGCCCTCTGACATCGGACGACTGGTCACCCTCGGCGCCCCCGCGGTGTCCCCGGACGGCACGGTCGTCGCCGTCGCGGTCCGCCGCGTCGACCTCGGCGCCAACCGGTACCGCACTGCGATCTGGCTCACCCCGACCGACGGGAGCAGCCCACCGCGCCGGCTGACCGGCTCCGAGCACGGCGACTCCTCCCCCGCCTGGTCGCCGGACGGGACGAGGCTGGCCGTCGTCACCGGGCGGGAGGGCGGCGGCGCGCAGCTGCGGGTGCTGCCGATCGGCGTCCCGGGCGAGCCGGTGGTGGTCTGCGAGCGTCCGGAGCCGGTGTCCGAGCCGGTGTGGTCGCCGGACGGCACGCGGATCGCCTTCGTGTCCCGGGAGCGGGCGGCCCGCTGGGCCACGGGCGACGACGACCGGGCCCGTGAGCCGCGCCGGATCGACCGGCTGTTCAGCCGGCTGGACGGGGAGGGCTGGATCATCGACCGCCCGTCGACGGTGTTCGTCGTCGACGCCGGGGGTGGCGACCCGGTGGCCGTCGCGGGCGGGCCGTACGAGCACTCGTCGCCCGCCTGGTCGCCGGACGGGCGGACGCTGGCCGTCGTCGCGGACCGGGAGCCGGACTGGGACCTGGACGAGACCGCGCGGATCTACCTGGTCGACGCCACGGGTGGCGGGGGCGGGCCGCGGCGGCTCACCCGCACCGGGCGCCACCACACGCACCCGTCCTGGTCGCCGGACGGCACCCGGCTGGCCACCCTGGCCTCCGACGACCACCTGGCGTCTCCGGCGCACGCGTCGCCGGCGGTGGTCGACGTCGCGACCGGGCGGGAGGACGTCCTCGCGACCGGTGTCGACCGCACCTGGCGGCCGTTCCCCGGCGCCCGCGCCCCGATCTGGGACGACGGGCACCTGCTCGTGTCCTGCGAGGACCGTGGCGGGATCCACCTGTACCGGGTCGCGGCCGACGGCGCCGGAGCGGGCACCGCGCAGGCGCTGCTGACCGGCGAGCGGGCGGTGACCGCCTACGACCGCGCGGGCGGGCGTCCTGGTCACCGACCACGACCACCTCGGCGAGCTGCACGTCACCGACGACGGGTCGCTGCGCCGGCTCACCTCGCTGACCGAGCCCTTCCACGACGCCGTGCCGCGCGGGCGCACCCCGGTGCGGCTGGCCGTGCCGTCCCCGGCCGGGGACGGCGACGTCGACACCTGGGTGCTGCTGCCGGACGAGCCCGCCACCGGCGACGGCGGGCGGATCCCGGTGCTGCTGTCGATCCACGGCGGCCCGATGACCCAGTACGCCGACGCCTGGTTCGACGAGTTCCGGCTGTGGGCGGGCGCCGGCTACGCGGTCGTCTGGTGCAACCCGCACGGCTCGACCGGCTACACCCAGGACCGGGTCCGGTCGATCCGGAGCCCGCTGGCGGAGACCGCGCCCGGGACCGGGTGGGGCGGGATCGACGCCGACGACGTGCTCGCCGCGCTCGACGGCGCCCTTGCCGCCTTCGACCGGCTCGACCGGGACCGGGTGGGCGTCCTCGGCGGGTCCTACGGCGGCTACCTCACCTCGTGGCTGGCCGCCCACCACTCCGCCCGGTTCGCCGCCGCGTGCAGCGAGCGGGCGGTGAACAACCTGGAGTCGCTGGACTGGAGCTCCGACGCCGCCGGGTGGTTCGGCCACGAGCTGGGCCGCTCGCTGCTGGACGCGCCGGAGGAGTACCGGCGGATGTCCCCGCTGCACCACGTCCGCGGCATCGACGTGCCGATGCTGATCCTGCACTCCGAGGACGACCTGCGGTGCCCGGTCGAGCAGGCCGACGCGCTGTTCGTCGCGCTGCGGCTGCTCGGGCGGCCGGTGGAGTACTGGCGGTTCCCGGAGGAGGGCCACGGGATGTCGCGCGACGGGTCGCCGCGCCACCGCGTCCAGCGGGCGCAGATCATCCTCGACTTCTTCGGCCGGCACCTGGGCGGGCGCAGGCCGGAGGAGGTCCCCGCCGGCTGAGCTGCGACGCTCAGCCGGCCCGGCTGCGCCCGTCCTCGTCGTCGCCCAGGTCCTCGATGTCGACGCCCTGGTCGTCGGTCTCCGGGCCGACGGACCGCGGCGCGCCGTCGACGGCCCGGACCGGCTCGCCGACGGGCTCGCGCAGCCGTCGCAGGGCGGGGTCGTCGACCCAGAACTCGTCGAACCCGTGCTCGGCGAACCGGTCGGCGACGCGGTGGATCGCGATGTCGTGACGCACGTAGAGGTGCGCGAGCAGCACCGCGGCCGGGTCGTCGGTGTAGAGGCCCCAGGTGCGGTCGGCGGTGAGCCCCCCGATCACGGCCTGGTCCCGGTCCGCGACGACGATGAGCATCCGCCGGCCGAGGTTGTCCTCGACCGCCGACGGGGCCGAGTAGCGGTGCTCGGTGTGCCAGCCGACCGGGTCGTCGTCGGCGCCGAAGACGACCGTGGCCACGTCGACGCCGTGCTCCTCGGCCCGGCGGATCGTGGGCTTGAGCGCCTCGACGTCCTCCGGCCAGCCGAGCACGTACAGCTCGGAGCGGGCCGCGGCGGCGACGTCCTCGGCCCGTTCGAGCAGCATCCGGCGCTCGGTCAGCGAGTGCACCAGCCGCACCTGCGGTGGCGCGGTCAGCCGCGGGATCTCGTTCTGCAGGATGCCCAGCGTGCGGTCGAAGTCGCGGCGCATCCGCTCCAGCAGCGTCGCGGGCGGCAGCGGGACGTAGCCGGTGCCGTCGGCGGCCCGCACCTCGAACGCCGCGCCGCGGCCGACGAGCTTGCCCAGCGTCTCGTAGACGGTGCTGCGCGGCACCCCCGACCGCTTCGCCACCTCGTAGCCGTTGACCGCCTCGCCCGCGCTGACCAGCGCCACGTAGGCCTTGGCCTCGTAGCCCGACAAGCCCAGTCGCTGCAGCTCTTCCGTCACCCGCCGTACGGCCATTGCGAGATCATCTCACTCATTTCGGCACCGTCCCGCGACGTGGTGCCGCGGCCCCGTCGCGCACGACGGTCTCCCTATGATCGGTTGCGGACGACGGATTGATACGTCCGGATCCGCACCATCATCACAATCGAGGACCCGGAGCGCGCGCCACACCGGCCCGCATCGCCGCGTCCGCCTCGCGCAGGATCTCGCGCATCGCCGCTCCGGCACCCGCCGGGTCACCGGACCGGACGGCGTCGGCGACGTCGCGGTGCAGCCGGATCGCGTCGGGCTCCGGACGGCTGGGCATCAGGTGGTGCCGGGTGCGCCCGGCCAGCACCTCGGCGACGACGTCGCCCAGCGCGGCCACCATCTCGTTGCCCGAGGCCGCGAGCAGCGTGCGGTGGAACACGACGTCGGCCTCCAGGTAGGCCAGCAGGTCTCCGGACCGCCCGTGCACGGTCATGTCCATCACCGCGCCGACGAGCGCACCGCACTGCTCGGGAGTGGCCCGGTCGGCGGCCAGCTCCGCGGCCAGCGGCTCCACCCCGCAGCGCAGCTCGGACAGCGACCGCAGCTGCTCGTCGCGGCCGGGACCGTCCAGCCGCCAGCGGATCACCCGCGGGTCGTGCACGTTCCACTGCTCCCGCGGGGCGACCGTCGTGCCGACCCGGCGCCTGCTGCGCACCAGGCCCATCGACTCCAGCACGCGCACGGCCTCCCGGACGACGGTGCGCGACACGCCGTAGCGCGCGACCAGCTCCTCGGCCCGCAGGACCTCGCCCGCCCCGATGGTCCCCGCGGCGATCGCGGTACCGAGCCGGTCCAGGACGTCCCCGTGCAGACCCTCCGTTGCGCCACCCACGACCCGAATCGTGCCACTCGACAGGCTCGACGACGCGATACGACATACCTGAACCGATTCGGTGTTGAAAAAGTACTACTAATAACTCACTCTGGTCCCCACAACGGTCCGGGTACTCCCGGTCCGCGTGCCGATGCCGCCACACCCGTGAGGAGCCGATGCAGTGACGCAACAGCCGGCGACACAGCAGCCACCACCCCACCCGCTCGTCGTCGTGATGGGGGTGTCCGGCTCCGGGAAGTCCACCGTCGGCGCCGCCCTCGCCGACGCCCTCGGTGTCCCCTTCACCGACTCCGACGGCCTGCACCCGGCCGCGAACGTCGCGAAGATGACCCAGGGGATCCCGCTCACCGACGCCGACCGCGAGCCCTGGCTCGACGCCGTCGGCGCCCGGCTGGCCGAGCACACCGGCACCGGGCTCGTCGTCGCCTGCTCGGCGCTGCGCCGTGCCTACCGCGACCGGCTGCGCTCGCACGCGCCGTCGACGGTGTTCGTGCACCTGTCCGGCGACGCCGCCGTGCTCGCCGAGCGCATGGGCGGGCGCTCCGGGCACTTCATGCCGACCGCGCTGCTCGACTCCCAGCTGGCCACCCTGGAGCCGCTGGCCGCCGACGAGGCCGGGACGACGCTGGACATCCGCCGGCCGGTCGACGAGATCGTCGCGGGCGCCGTCGCCGTCACCGGGCCGGAGGTGGCCCCGCGATGACGCTGCACCCCGCACTCGTCCTGGCCGCGGAGCAGGCCCAGCCGGTCGCCTCCGCCGGTCGCCTGGTGACCGCCGCGCTGGTGGGCATCGTCGCGCTGGTCCTGCTGATCACGCAGTTCTCGCTGCACCCGTTCCTCGCGCTGACCATCGGCTCGCTGCTCGTCGCGGGCGTGGCGGGTATGTCGATGGGCGACGCCGTGGAGGCCTTCTCCGACGGCTTCGGCTCCACCGCCGCGAGCGTCGGCACGCTGATCGCGCTGGGCGCGATGTTCGGCAAGCTGCTCGCCGACTCCGGCGGTGCCGACCGGCTGGTCGACACGATCGTCTCCCGCTCCGGCCCACGGACGCTGCCGTGGTCGATGGCCGCCGTCGGCGCGCTGATCGGCCTGCCGATGTTCTTCGAGATCGGCCTGGTCATCCTGATGCCGGTCATCTTCCTGGTCGCACGCCGCGCCCAGGTCTCACTGATCGCCGTCGGCATCCCGGCGCTGGCCGGGCTCTCCGCCATGCACGGCCTGGTCCCGCCGCACCCCGGCCCGCTCGCCGCGATCGGCATCCTCGACGCCGACCTGGGCATCACCCTGGTCCTCGGCGTGCTCGTGTCGATCCCGGTCGTCGTCCTGGCCGGGCCGCTGTTCGCCAAGGTCGCGGCCCGCTGGGTCGACGTGTCCCCGCCGGCGCTCTTCGAGTCCCGGGTCGCGGCCGGGAGCGGCACCGCGTCCGGCGGATCGGCCGGCGCCACCACCGGCACCGACCCGGCCAGCGGCTCCGGCAGCGACGCCGGCAGCGACGCCGCCGTCGATCGCGACGCCCCGTACGGCGGGCCCACCCGGCGCCCCGGGTTCGCCGCCACCCTGCTCACCGTGCTGCTGCCGGTCGTGCTGATGATGGGCAAGGCGGTCGGCGACATCGCCGCACCCGAGGGCAACCCGGTGCGCGCCGCGCTGGACTTCGTCGGCACCCCGCTGGTCGCGCTGCTGCTCTCGGTGCTGGTCGCGATGGTCACCCTGGGGACCGGATCCGGCATGAACCGCGCCGGGATCATGGGCTCGCTGGAGAGGTCGCTGCCCGCCATCGCCGGGATCGTGCTGATCGTCGCCGCGGGCGGCGGGTTCAAGCAGACCCTGGTCGACACCGGGATCGGCGCGATGATCGCCGGCTGGGCCACCGGCGCCGGCATCTCCGCACTGCTGCTGGGCTGGCTGGTCGCGGTGGCGATCCGACTCGCGACCGGGTCGGCGACGGTCGCGACGGTGACCGCCGCGGGCATCCTCGTCCCGCTGCTGCCGACGCTCGACCCGACCCAGACCTCGCTGCTGGTACTGGCGATCGGCGCGGGCTCGCTGTTCTTCTCCCACGTCAACGACGCCGGGTTCTGGCTGGTCAAGGAGTACTTCGGGCTCACCGTCGGCCAGAACATCAAGACCTGGTCGATCATGGAGACCGTCATCTCGGTCTCCGGCCTGGTCCTGGTGCTGGTGATCGACCTGGTGATCTGACCCCGTTCGGCGGCGCCGGCGACGCCGGCGGGCGCGCACGACTCCGGTGCACTCCGCGGCGACCCGGCCGGGTCCGGCGGCGGAGTGCACCGGTGACACCCGGCGTCACCGCGGTCAGGTCCGCGCGAACGTGTAGGGACCGGCGGCGCCGAGGGCGCCGAGCAGCGCGTCCACCAACGGTGTCCGGTCCTCGGTCCGCCACACGACGTGCAGGGTCAGCGTCGGCGAGGGATCGGTCAGCAGCACGGCGGCGAGGCCCTGGGACGCGGCCCGGACCGCCCGCGACGCCGAGGCGAACCCGATCACCTGGCGCGCGGTGACGAACACACTGGTCGCGACGGGATCGTCCACCTCGGCGGTGACCGTCAGCTTGATGCCCGCGCGGTCGACGGCGCCCATGATCGCGTCGTACATCGCGGGACTCTGCTCGCGCCGGAACAGCAGGCAGGGCTGGCGGTCCAGCATGCGGATCGGCACGCTCTCGCGACCCGCCCACGGATGCCGTTCCCCGACCACTGCGACGACCGGGACCGTCATCAGCTCGGTGGAGGACAGCTGCGGGCTGGTCGGCCTGCCGTAGACGAACCCGACGTCCAGTTCGCCGGCCAGCAGCCCCTCCACCTGGGGCCCGGTCCGCCGTTCCCACAGCTGGGTCTGCACGTGGGGGTGCTCGGCGTTGAGCACCGCCAACGCCGCGGGCAGCACGTCCTGCCCGGCGGGGAAGTTGAAGCCGATGGTGAGCGTCCCCGCCCGGCCCGCCGCGACCGCATGGGCCGCCGCCACGGCGCGGTCGGCCTGGTCCAGGAGCTTGCGGGCCTCCCCCCGGAAGACCTCGCCCGCCGGGGTCAGCCGCACCTCGTGGGAGCTCCGGCGCACCAGCTCCACACCGACGTCGCGCTCCAGGCGCTGCAGCTGCTGCGAGAGCGACGGCTGGGCGAGGTGCAGTCTCCGGGCGGCCCGGCCGAAGTGGAGTTCGTCCGCGATCGCCAGGAAGGCCCGCAGGTGACGGAGCTCCATGGGCCTGCCCCTCTCCGACGGATGCCCGCGACGGTAGGCCGCGCCGGTCGCCGCCGGACGACGGCCGGGCGAACGTCGCGTGACCACGGGCGGACGAGGTCCCGGGTCGGCGCGCGGAAGCGGCCCGGGCTCGTGCCCGACCTCGTATCGAGCGACCGGAGATTCCGATCGTCGCTGGTCAGCGACACCTCGGCCGCGCCACACCGAGGCCGTCGCGACCCTCACGGGCGCCGCTGTTCACCGCGACGCCATCCCGCGCTGCTGACATCCGTGGCAACCACCACCCGAAGGAGACCCGCGGTGAGCCGCATCCAGATCGACGGCCTGACCCGCCGCTTCGGTGACGTCACGGCGGTCGACGGCATCTCGCTCGACGTCGCCGACGGCGAGTTCCTCGTCCTGCTCGGCCCGTCGGGCTGCGGGAAGTCGACCCTGCTGCGCATGGTCGCCGGGCTGACCCCGCCGACCGGCGGCCGGGTCCTGCTCGACGGCCGCGACATCACCACCGTCGCCCCGCGCGAACGCGACCTGGCCATGGTCTTCCAGAGCTACGCGCTCTACCCGCACCTGACCGTCGCGAAGAACATCGGATTCCCGCTGCGCACCCGCCGACGCCGGGACGTCGGCGCGCGGGTCGCCGAGGTCGCCTCGGTCCTCGGTCTGGAGGAGTTGCTGGACCGGCGCCCGAGGGAGCTGTCCGGGGGACAGCGTCAGCGGGTCGCGCTGGGACGGGCACTGGTGAGGGCACCGGGCGCGTTCCTGCTCGACGAGCCGCTGTCCAACCTGGACGCCACCCTGCGCACCGCGACCCGCGCCGAGCTGACCCATCTGCACCGCAGGCTGCGCTCCACGTTCGTCCACGTCACCCACGACCAGGTCGAGGCGATGACGATGGCGACCCGGATCGCCGTGCTGAACGGCGGGCGGCTGGAGCAGGTCGGGACCCCGGAGGAGGTCTACGACGCCCCGGCCTCGACCTTCGTCGCGGGGTTCGTCGGTTCCCCCGCGATCGGTCTGCTGCCCGCCCGGCTGCAGGGCACCGACGGCCTGCTGCGGGCGGTCGGCGACGGCGTGGACGTCCCGCTCGGCCCCGGCGACGACGAGGGCCGGGACGTGCTCGTCGGCGTCCGGCCCGAGCACCTGCGGGTCGGCGAGGGAGCCGCCGCGTGGCGGGGCACCGTACGGCTCGTCGAGAACCTCGGCGGCGAGGAGGTCGCGCACCTCGACGTGGGGTCCGGCCGGATCGCCCTGCGCGGCCCCCGCCCCCTCGGCCTCGCCGGCGGCGACCACGTCCGGCTCACCGCCGACCCCGACCGTGTGCACCTGTTCTCCGCCACCGGCGGCCGCCGGCTGGTGCGTACCCCCGAACCGACCCGCGCCCCCGTCGCGGTCTGACACCGAGGAGTCGACATGCGTCACCTCCGTCCCCTCGCGGCCGCGCTGGCCGCGGTCGCGCTGCTCGCCGGATGCGGGGTCGGCGGTTCCGCCGGCACCGCGCCCGGCACCGTCGCGCGGGCCCCCGAGCTCGCCCCCGGCCAACAGGTCACGATCACGTTCGAGTCCTACAACCTCGGCCAGGCCGGACCGTGGACCGACACGTTCACCGATCTGCTGGAGACCTTCCACGCCCGGCACCCGGACATCACCGTCGTCGCGCAGAGGCCGCAGGGCACCAGTCCCAACCCCGCCGCCGACACCATCTCGAGCATCCAGACCCAGGCCGCGACCGGGAAGGCCCCCGACCTCGTCCAGGTCGGGTTCTCCGACATGGGGTTCCTCGTGGACCAGCTCGGCGCCAAGCCGCTCGACGACCTGGTCGGGGCGGACGCCGTCGCCCGGAACTTCGGCGGACCGCACCCGTTCGCCCCGGCCACGACCGGCCTCGGGACGCTGCACGGCAGGACCTACGGCGTGCCGTTCGTGCTGTCCACCCCGGTGCTCTACTACAACGCCTCGCTCTTCCGCGCCGCCGGACTCGACCCGGCGAAGCCCCCCGCCACCTGGGCCGGGGTCGCCGACGCCGCCGCCAGGATCCGGGCGACCACCGGCAAGGAGGGCGCCTACGCCGACTGCGTGACCACGGTCGCGAAGGACTGGTGCCTGCAGAGCCTCGTCCGGTCCAACGGCGGCCGGGTGCTCTCCGAGGGCCGGACCACCCTGCGGTACGCCGAGCCGGAGGCCGTGGAGGCCGTGAGGACGTTCGCCGACATGGTGCGTTCCGGCGCCACCCCGAAGTTCACCCAGCAGCAGGCCGTCGAGGCGTTCGCCCGCGGTGACCTGGGCATGATCCTCGAGTCCTCCTCCCTGCAGGGCACGTTCGGCAAGGGCGCGGCGGGAGCCGGCTGGGAGCTGCGCGGGGCCGCGATGCCGTCCTTCGGCGGCGCCCCGGCCGTCCCGACGAACTCCGGGGCCGCGCTCTACGTGCTCGCCGACGGCGGGCCGGAGCAGCGTGCGGCCTGGGAGCTGCTGACGTTCCTGACCAGCGACGAGGCGTTCACCCGGATCGCGCAGAACATCGGCTACCTGCCGCTGCGGACCGGGCTGGTGCAGTCCGCGCTCAAGGACTGGGCGGCCGAGAACCCGACCGCCGGGATCAACATCGAGCAGCTCGGCCGGATGGAGCCGTGGGTGTCCTTCCCCGGCAACGACTACCTGCAGATCCGCGACGGGATGATGGGCGCCGTCGAGCAGGTCGTGCTGCAGGGCGCCGACCCGCGCTCCACGCTGCTCGCCGCCCAGCAGCGCGGCCAGGCCTTGCTGGGGGCCCGGTGACCCGGCTCGCGATCGTCTCCGACACCCATCTGACCGACGACCCCGCCTCTGCCGTGACGCTGCGGGCGGCCCTGGCCCGGGTCACCGCGGGCCCGCCGCCGGACGCCCTGCTCCTGCCCGGCGACCTCGCCGCGGACGGCGAGCCGGCGGCCTACGCGCTGCTCGCCGAGCTCCTGGAGCCGCTGGACGTGCCCGTCGTCCCGGTGATGGGCAACCACGACGAGCTCGATGCCTTCACCACCGTCTTCGGCAGCCCGGACCGCGTGCTGTGGACCGGGGACACCCGGATCGTGGCGGTGGACAGCACCATCGCGGGCCACCACCACGGGCGGATCGGGCCCGAGCAGCTCGACCGGCTCGCCGCCGAGCTCGCGGTGCCGGCCCCCGGGGGGACGGTGCTGGTCCTGCACCATCCGCCGCTCCCGTCGCCGGTGCCGTCGGTCGACCTGCTGCGGCTGCGGGAGCCGGAGCGTCTCGCTGCGGTGCTGGCGGGTTCGGACGTACGGATGATCGTCTGCGGCCACGCCCACCACGCCGGGGCGGGTGTGCTTGCCGGGATCCCGGTATGGGTGGCACCCGCGCTGGTCTACCAGGTGGACGTGTTCCCGCCTGCCGGGCGTCTGCGCGGGGTGTCCGGCGCGGCGCTGAGCCGGATCGACCTGTTCGACGAGGCCGCGGTCGCCTCGGCGGTGCCCCTCGACGGCGCGCCCGTGTACGACGTCGACGCCGCCGAGCGGATCGCCTGGATGGCGGAGCGGGTCCCCCGGTGAGCACGCTCGTCGAGGTCCCGGCGCCGGAGCGCACCGACGCCCCGGCGCCGGTGCGGCTGCCGTGGACGACCCGGGCCGCCCGGGCCGCGCCGCCCTACCTGTTCCTCCTGCCGGGGCTCGCACTGCTGGTGGTGTGGGTCTACCGGCCGCTGGCCACGACGGTGCAGCTGTCGTTCCTCTCCTGGAACCTCCTGCCGACCAGCCCGGCGACCTGGGTCGGGTTCGCCAACTACGAGCGGTTGTTCGCGCTGCCGGACTTCTCGTCATCGGTCGGCCGCACCGCGGTGCTGATCCTCGGGCTGCTGCCGTTCACACTCGTGGTGCCCACGGTCGTCGGCCTGCTGGCGCGGCAGGTGCACGGCCGGGCCGCCACCGTGTACCAGGCGCTGGTGTTCGCGCCGATGCTCGTCGCACCGGTCGCCGGTGCGGCGGTCTGGCAGTGGATGCTCGACCCCCGCGACGGTCTGGTGAACCGGCTGCTCGGCACGTCGGTCAACTGGCTGCAGGAGCCCGGGCCCGCCCAGGCCGCCGTCATCGTGATCACCGGCTGGCACGTGCTGGGCTTCGCGACGCTCGTCGTGGCGGCCGGACTGGCCGGGATCGACTCCGAGTACTCGGCCGCCGCCTCGCTCGACGGCGCCACCCGGTGGCAGACCACCCGCTGGATCACCGTGCCGCTGCTGTCGCCGACGTTGTCGTTCCTGCTGCTCATGACGCTGCTGCTGGCCGCCCAGTGGAGCTTCCCCCTGGTCGACACCCTCACGCAGGGCGGGCCGTCCGGCGCCACGACGAACGTCTACTACCTGCTGTGGGACTACGCCTTCGGCTCGTTCGACGCCGGGCTGGGCGCGGCCGCGGGGATGGTCTTCTTCCTCGGGTTCGGGGCACTCGCCCTGGTGCTGGTGCGTCTCACCGAACGGTTGTCGTTCCATGACTCGTGAGATCGTCGGAGCGGCGGTGCCACGGTCCCGCGGGATCGTCGGGCACCTCGTCCTCGGGCTGCTGGGGCTGGCCGCGATCGTGCCGGTGTACTGGCTCTACGCCACCTCGCTGCGCGCCCCCGAGGACGTCCACTCGCTCAGCCCGTTCCCCTGGCCGCTGTCCGGTGCGAGCTACGCCGAGGCCTGGGGCGCCGTCGACATGCCGCGGCTGCTGCTGAACACCACGGTGATGGCGGTGATGATCGCGCTGGGCCAGCTCCTGACCGGGCTGCTGGCCGGGTACGCGTTCGCGGCCTGGCGGTTCCGCTTCCAGAACGTGCTGTACCTGCTGTTCGTGGCGACCTGGCTGGTGCCGTTCCAGGTGACGATGGTGCCGAACTACGTGCTGCTCAACCAGCTCGGCACGCTGAACTCCGTCGCCGGGGTCGTCATCCCGAACCTGTGCTCCGCGCTGGCCGTGATCATGCTGCGCGCACACGTCCGCTCGGTGCCGTTCGAGCTCCTCGAGGCCGCCCGGATGGACGGGCGCAACGCCTGGTCGACGCTGTGGACCGTCGTGGTGCCGAATCTCGCCCCGGCCCTCGCCGCGCTCGGCGTGCTGCTGTTCGTCAACGCCTGGAACGAGTACTTCTGGCCGGCCCTGGTGCTGCAGCGCACGAATGCGGTCCTGCAGCTGGGTCTGCGCAGTTTCATGGGCACCGAGGGAAACGACTGGGGACCGATGATGGCGACCGCCGGAATGGCCTGCCTCCCGGTGCTGCTGCTCTATCTGGTGCTGCAACGCCGGATCGTCGACGGCTTCGTCCGCTCCGGCCTGAAGTAGGCGTCGGAGACCACCACCGGCCCGCCTCAGACGACGACGCCGGCCCGGGTCGCCGGGTCGGCTCCGGTCGTCCGGCCCGGCCCGGCGACGTCGCGGGCGGTGCGGGCCAGGCGCCGCACCGCCTCGGCCGTCACCGGCCCGGGGTGGGTGAAGGGCACCCGCAAGCGGTCGGTGAACGCGTGCCCGGCCCCGAACCGCGGGCCGGGCGCCAGCACCAGGCCGTGCCGCGGGGCGGCCGCGGTCAGCGCCGTCGAGACGTGCGCACCGAGGTCGCACCACAGCGCCAGCCCGCCGTCGGGGACGGTGAAGCGCCAGTCCGGCAGGGCCGCGGCGAGCTCGGCGACCAGCAGGTCGCGCCGGGTGCGCAGCACCCCGACCCGTTCGGCCCGCAGCACGTCGAGCCGCTCCAGCACCTCGACGGCGACGAGCTGCTCCAGCACCGGCAGCGCCAGCTGGGCGCGGGCCAGCCGTCGTCGCATCCGGGCGGCGCGCTCGCGGCCGGCCCGGATCCAGCCGATCCGCAGCCCGCCCCAGGCGATCTTGCTCAGCCCGCCGACGGTGACGACGTCGTCGGGACCGGCGGCGTGCGCGGCGCACGGCAGCGGCCCCGTGGCGCCCTCGCGCAGGTCCAGCTCGGCGAAGGTCTCGTCGACCAGGGCGACCGTGCCCTGGCGGGAGAGGCGCTGCACGAGCCGGGCGCGGGCGTCGTCGTCGAGGAGGCGGCCGGTGGGGTTCTGGAAGTCCGCCATCAGGTACGCGACCCGCGCCGCGGTCTGCCGGGCGGCCCGCGGCAGCACGGTCTGCGGGGTCGCGTCGGCGCCGTCCGCCGCCACCGGGACGGCGACCGCCCCCGCGTCGGCGACGACGTCGAGCGCCGACGGGTAGGTGGGGTGCTCGACGAGCACCCGGTCGCCGGGCCCGGCCAGCTCGGCGACGACGATCCCGATCGCCTGCAGCGCCCCGCCGGTCACGACGACCTGCTCCGGCCCGGTCGGGAGCCCCCGGGCGGTGAACCGGTCGGCGATCGCGGCCCGCAGCGCGGGCAGGCCGTCCGGGCCGTAGCCGTGTCCGGCCAGCTCCGCGGCACCCCGTTCGACGGCGCGGGCGACCAGGTCGGGCAGCACCGCGGGCGCGGCGGGCGCGGCGTGGGCGAGGTCGATCGTGCCGCGGTCCACCGGTCCGGGCGCCCAGACCCCGTCGACGCCCCCGGTGCGGTCCGGGAGCCGCACCCAGGTGCCCGCCCCGTGCCGGGCGTCGGCCCAGCCGTCGTCGCGCAGGTCGCGGTAGGCGCGGGCGACGGTGACCCGGCTGACGCCCAGCGCCTCGGCCAGCGCCCGCTCGGCCGGCAGCCGGGTACCCGACGGCAGCCTGCCGTCACCGGTCAGCACCCGCACGGCGTCGGCCAGTACCCGGTACGCCGGGCCGCGCCCGCCGTGGACGTCACCGCTCAGCGCGGCGAGGCGCTCCGCCCCGATCCCCTGCGTCATTCCCGATCCACTTCCGCTCGAGTGGCACGGTGACGACAGGCCACCGACAGGGGCAGCATGCCATCTCGTGACGATCGACAGCTCCCGCTGGTCGCTGCGGATGCCGCGGCGCACCCGGCGGCTCACCCAGCTCGTGGCCGGCCTGGTCGCCTACGCGGTCTCGATGGCGCTGATGATGCGCGCGGCCCTCGGCTCGATGCCGTGGGACGTGTTCCACCAGGGCGTCGCCGGCTGTACGGCCCTGTCGGTGGGCGCGGTGACCGTGGTCGTCGCGGTCGGGGTGCTCCTGCTGTGGATCCCGCTGCGGGAACGACCGGGGCTGGGGACGGTGGCGAACGTCGTCGTCATCGGGGCCACGGTGGACACCGCGCTCGCGGTGCTGCCCGCCCCGGAGGCGCTGTGGCTGCGGACGGCGTACGCCGTCGCCGGGATCGTGCTGAACGCGGCGGCGACGGCGGCCTACATCGGGGTCGGGCTGGGGCCGGGCCCGCGGGACGGGCTGATGACCGGGCTCGCGGCCCGCACCGGCCTGTCGGTGCGGCTGGTGCGGACCGCGATCGAGGTGACGGTCGTGCTCGTCGGGTGGGCGCTCGGCGGTGTCTTCGGCCCGGTGACGGTGGTCTACGCACTCGCCGTCGGGCCGCTGGTGCAGTGGTTCCTGCCGCGCGTCACCGTGGGGGCGGTCAGCCCGTCACCGTCGACAGCCAGTCCCCGTTGCTCAGATCCATCTTGACCCCGTTCACCATCACCGTCGGGGTCCCGAAGCGTCCGCCGGGCGCCACCGCCGGGTCGGCGACGGCCGCCTTGGTCGCGTCGGCGATCGCCTGGGTGTTCGCCTGACGGGTGACGCAGCCCGCGAAGTCGCCCGTGGCCCCCAGTTCGGTGCCGAGCGCGGTCAGCTCCTGCACCGTCTTGCCGGCACTGCCCTCGGCGGGCTGGTCGGTGTACAGGCGGGAGTGGTAGGCGGGGAAGATCCCGGCGTCGGCGGCGCACAGCGCGGCGTTGCCGGCGCGGGTCGAGTAGCCGGGCGGGGTCGAGCGCTCGTCGAGGATCACGACGTGGTGATAGTTGATCTTCGCCTTGCCCTCGTTCACCGCGGTGGTGAGCTGGTTCCCGACGCTGCTCTCCAGCTGTCTGCAGGCGGGGCAGAGGTAGTCCTCGTAGAGGTCGACGGTCACCGGGGCCGCCTGGTTCCCGGCCTTCACGACGACGCCGTCGCGGGTCACCGGGTAGGTCGCGACGGTCGCCTTCTGGTAGTTCTGGTACAGCACGTAGACGCCCGTGGCCAGGGCGATGACCAGCACGAGCGCGCCGATCCCGAGGTTGCGACCGAGCCCGCTCGAGGTGCGTGCGGAGCTGATCCCCGCCGCCTGCAGCCGGGCCTGCGCGGCCTGCCGGCGCTCGCGCTCGCTCTGTCCCATCAGTGCTCCTCCGTCGCGTCCGCCGGCGCCCGCCGGTCGTGGTCGTGTGCCGCGGCCCGGTCCCCGCGCCCGTCGAGGGAGAACAGCGTGCGCGGGCGCACCGTCAGGTACACCGCGGCCGCGACGAAGGCGAGGTCGCGCAGCAGGGCCAGGCCGTAGCCGGTGTCGTCGGGGTCGACCGGTCCGCCACCGCCGAAGCAGCCGCAGTCGATCGCCAGCCCGCGCGCCCACGCCTGCACCAGTCCGGCGACGAACGCGAGCAGCAGCACGGTGCCCACCACCGCGGCGAGCCGGGTGGCGAGGCCCGCGAGCAGCAGCAGGCCGAGTGCGATCTCCAGCGGCGGCAGCAGGGTCGCGACCGGCACGACGAGCGCGTCCGGCAGCACCCGGTAGGCGGCGACGGCGACGGCCGTGGTGAACGGCTCGGACAGCTTCACCGCCCCCGACACCAGCCAGACCACGGCCAGCCCCAGCCGCAGCACGGTGCCCAGCACGTCGAGCGGGCGGACTGCGGTCACGACCGGGGAGCCTAGCGAGCCCGCCGGTTCAGAACTCCTCGCGGGCGGACTCCTGCTCCAGCAGCGCGTCGAGATCGGTCAGCCGCTTCATCGTGGCGACGGCGCGGGCGGTGCGGTTGTTGCCCGCCATCATCTCCTCGTGGCGGTGCACGAACTGCCAGTAGCCCGCGGTGAACGGGCAGGCCTTCTCCCCCACCCGCACCTTCGGGTCGAACGCGCAGCCCGAGCACAGGTCGGTCATCCGGTCGATGTAGGCGCCGCCGGAGGCGTAGGGCTTGGTGGCCATCCGGCCGCCGTCGGCGTGCTGGCTCATCCCGATCACGTTGGCGGGCATCACCCAGGCGAACCCGTCGACGAACGCCGTCGCGAACCACTCGTTGAGCTCCGCGGGCCGGTAGCCACGCTGCATGGCGTGGTTGCCGAGGATCATCAGGCGCGGGATGTGGTGGGTCCAGCCGCGGTCGCGGACCCCGCCCAGGGCGTGCGACAGACAGTTCGCGGTGACGGCGTCGGCGTCCAGGTCGGTCCACCAGTCCGGCAGCGGGGTGCGGGCCCGCAGGTGGTTGCGACGCGTGTAGCCGCGCCCGAAGCGCCAGTACAGCTGCCAGACGTACTCCCGCCAGCCGAGGATCTGCCGGACGAAACCCTCGACGCTGGACAGCCGCGCGTCCCCGTCGTGGTAGGCCTGCTCGGCGGCGTGCACCGCCTCCAGCGGGTGCAGCGCGCCCAGGTTCATCGGCACCGACAGCAACGAGTGCGCCATGGCCCAGTCCTGCTCCAGCACCGCGTCCTCGTACGGGCCGAAGGTGTCGAGGCGGTGCCGGACGAAGTGCCGCAGCGCCCGGGTGGCCTCCTCGTGGGTGACGGCGAAGCGGCGCGGCCCGTCGTTGCCGACCGTGGGGTACCCGGCCGCGTCGAGGTCGGCGCGGACCTGCTCGTCGATCCCGTCCTCGCGGGGTTTCCAGGGCGCCTTCACCTCCAGGCGCGCGGCGCCCTTCGGCGGGGACTCGCGGTTGTCGTGGTCGTAGTTCCACTTCCCGCCGACGGGCTTCTCGCCGTCCATGAGCACGGAGAACCGCTCGCGCTGGGCGCGGTAGAACTCCTCCATCCGGAAGGTCTCGCGGTCGCCGGCCCAGTCGTCGAACTCGTCCTTGCCCAGCGCGAAGGTCGGGGTGGGCCGGACCTCGGTGACCAGCCCCTCCTTCACGAAGCGGCGCACCATGTCCGAGGCCGGGAACGACGTCGGCTGGTGCACCACCACCGGGCGGCCGACCTGCTCCAGCGCCTCGCGGTAGGTGTCGGTGCGCAGGTAGGTGGCCCGGTCGCCGAGCTGCTCGGCGAGGTGGCGCATCCCGGACAGCACCAGGTGCAGCTTCTGCCGGTGGTGGCGACGCCGGCCCAGCGCCCGGGTGGACTCGACGATCACGATCTCGCGGCCGGCGAACTCCTCGGTGTCCCACACGTGCGGGCCGAGCTGGTCGGCGAACAGCCAGAGCGGAGCCGTGTCATCGGACGACATCGACCCAGTGTCGGGGTGGTCGCGCGCCGCCGCGCGGCGAGCGGCGGCGGCCTACTGTTGCATCCGTGAACGATCCGGAGCTGGAGGCGGAGCTCGCCGACCACCACCACGACCACTCCCACCGTGACATCTCCGGCGGCTGGCTGCGCGCGGCCACCTTCGGCGCGATGGACGGCCTGGTCACCACGATCGCACTGATCGCGGGCGTCGGGGGCGGCGGGGCGGGCCGTGACGTCATCGTGCTCAGCGGGCTCGCGGGTGTCGTCGCGGGCGCGTTCTCGATGGCGCTCGGCGAGTTCGCCTCGGTCGGCACCCAGAACGACGCCCTCGACGCCGAGGCCGCCGTCGAGCGCCGTGAGCTGGCCCAGCACCCCCGCGCCGAGCAGCACGAGCTGGCCGCCCGGTTCCGGGAGATGGGCCTGTCCGAGCAGACCGCCGACGCCGTGTCCCGGGAGGTGCACCGCGACCCCGAGCTGGCGCTGCGGATGCACATCAGCCAGGAGCTGGGCGTGAGCCTGGACGACAAGCCGTCGCCGTGGGTGGCGGCGGTGTCGTCGTTCGCCGCGTTCGCGGTCGGCGGCCTGATCCCGCTGATCACGTTCCTGCTCGGCTACGGCTCGCTCGCGCTCGGCCTCGCCGTCGGCGGCGTCGGCCTGCTCGTCGCAGGGGCGCTGACCTCGCGGTTCACCTCCCGGTCGTGGTGGTCGGCGGCGCTGCGCCAGCTGGCGTTCGGCGCCATCGCCGCCGGCGCCACGTACCTGGTCGGCATGCTGATCGGCGTCAGCGCCGCCTGAGGGTCAGTCCTCCACACTGATCACCCGGGCCGGGCACACGTGCTCGGCCTCCTTCACCGCGTCCCGGTCGCCCTCGGCGGGCGAGTCGGTCAGCAGCGCGACGATCCCGTCGTCGTCCTGGTCGAAGACGTCGGGCGCGGTCACGACACACTGACCGGCCCCGATGCACAGTTCCTTGTCCACGATCACGCGCATGGCCATCAGAATGCCACCGGCAGCGCGTGCACGCCGTAGACCGCCATGTCGTCGCGGAACGCGATCTCCGAGTCCGGCACGGTGACCCGCAGTCCCGGGAAGCGCCGCAGCAGCGCCGGGTAGGCGATCTGCAGCTCCAGCCGGGCCAGCGGCTGCCCCAGGCACTGGTGCACCCCGAACCCGAACGCGACGTGCCGGTTCGTCCCGCGGGTCACGTCGACCTCGTCGGGGTGCGACCACTGGCGGGGGTCGCGGTTGGCGGCCTCGGCGGCGAGCACGACGCCCTCCCCCGCGCGGATCGTGACCCCGCCGATCTCCAGGTCCTCGGTCGCGACCCGGCGGCGGCCGATGTGGGTCACGGTCAGGACCCGCAGCAGCTCCTCGACCGCGGCGCGGACCTGCCCGGCGTCGCCGTCGCGGACGACGGCGAGCTGGTCGGGGTGGTGCAGCAGGGTCAGCGTGCCGAGCGCGATCATGTTCGCCGTCGTCTCGTGCCCGGCGACGAGCAGCAGCAGCGCCGAGGCACTCGCCTCGTCGACGGTGAGGTCCCCGGCCGCGACCCGGGCGGCCATCCCGCCGAGCACGTCGTCGCGCGGCTCGTCCAGCCGCTCCCGGACGAGGCCGGCGAGGTAGTCCTGCAGCGCGTCCGACGCCGCGGCCGACGCCTCCGCGCCCGAGGTCAGGTCGACCATGATCCGGCTCTGTGCCTCGAAGAACGCGTGGTCGGCGTAGGGGACCCCGAGCAGGTGGCAGATCACCAGCGACGGCAGCGGCAGCGCGAACGCCTGCACCAGGTCGGTCGGGTTCTCCCCCGCCGCCATGGCGTCCAGCAGCTCGGCGACGGTCTGCTCGACCAGTGGCCGGAGGCGCTCGATGCGGCGCACGGTGAACTCACCGATGAGCATCCGCCGGTGCCGGGCGTGCTCGGGGCCGTCCATCATGATGAAGCTGCGCCGGCGCCCCTGGGAGCGCACGCGGCGCGACCGCGACGCGGCCGGGTAGCCGTCGCGATCGGCGTCGGCGGACAGCCGCTCGTCGGCGAGTGCGGCGCGGACGTCGTCGTAGCGGGTGACGAGCCACGGCGTACTGCCGTCCCAGATCCTGACCCGGGCGACCCCCGGTCCGGCCGGGCACTCGTCGTCCCGGATGCGGGCGAGCTCCGCGGGCGGATCGAAGGGGCACCCGCGCGTCATCGGGTAGGTGGGCACGTGGTCGGTCACGGCGGTCATCGGCATCACTCCCACCAAGGATGTTAGCAATGCACAGTTTCATCGCGCAACGATCTTCGCCGGACACGGGAACGGCCCCGTCCCGGGTCGGGACGGGGCCGCTGGGCGGTGGAGGTGCCGGGAATCGAACCCGGGTCCTCCGTCGGTTCACGAGGGCTTCTCCGTGCGCAGTCCGCTGGGCCTCTACTCGGATCCACCGGTCACGCGAACAAGCCGGTGTGACGATCCCAGCCGCTGTTGGATGTCCCCTGCGATTCCGCGGCCGAACCGCAGGGTGAGTCCCCTGAATGATGTCGGGAACCGGAGCGGGGACGCCTCCGGCCCGACAGCCCCTACCTGGTGATCAGGCAGCGAGCGCGTAAGCGCTCTGGGCAGTGCGACTGTTGTCGGCACTTATTTTTTTGCGACGCATGGTTAACGAGATCATCGTCGCCTTCCTCGGCACGCTTCACCTCGATCAACGATCGGAGTCGAAACCGTTCACCCCCTGGTCGGGTCCCGGAGGACCCGCAGTCCACCTGCACTCCGCACGGACGTACCCGGGCGGACGCACAGCATAACGCCCCGCGCCCGCCCGATCATCCCGGTTCCCGGTGGTGTGTCACCCCGCCGCGACCTCGTAGGTGTGTCCCGCGGCCCGCAGCCGGTCGACCAGCACGTCACCCAGCGCGGTGGCCGGGGTGAGGCAGCCCGCACGGTCGGGCAGCGCGGACCCGCCCAGGGCCAGTGCGAGGCCCGCCTCGCCGAACATGACCGCGGTGGCCCCGTAGCCGGGGTCGCCGGGGCCGGAGACCCGCACCCGGTAGCGACGCCCGGACTCGGTCTCGGCACGCACGTCCATCCGGAACCAGCCGCGCTCGCGGGTCCGCTCCGACGGCCCGGTCCCGGGCGCGGGCAGCACCCGGTCGAGCAGCGGGCGGATCGGCGGCACCATGAACGCCCCGACCAGCGCGCCGAGCCCGCCGGTGACCACACCCGCGGTGACCGCCCCGGACACCCCGCGACCACAGCCCTGGAGCTCGCCGTAGCGCAGGCCGCGACCGTAGGCGTGGTCGAGCAGCGCGTTGGAGCGGCGCACGATCCGGGTGTTGTAGGACGCCATCACGAACGGCGCGGTCCAGGTGCCGTCCGGGAGCCGGGCGGGCGGTCCCGCGTCACCCGGCTGCGACGGCGTCGGCTCGGCCGACGGGTCGGGGCTCAGCGAGTGCGGGCGGGCGGCCAGGCGCCGGGCGTCGCGGTCGGTGCGGACCGTGTCGAGCTGCCCGCGCAGGGAGTCCACCGTGCCGCCGGAGACCCCGCCGCGCATCGTCGCGACCGTGCGGACCTCGGTGAGCCCACCCGCGCCGTCGGCCTGTGCGGCCCGGTGCGCGAGGAACACCCCCAGGTCGGACGGGACGGAGTCGTAGCCGCAGGAGTGCACGATCCGGGCGCCGCTCGCACGGGCGGTGTCGTGGAAGCGGTCGATCGCCTCGCGGACGAACAGCACCTCGCCGGTGAGGTCGGCGTAGTGGGTGCCGGCCCTCGCGCACGACCCGACCAGCCCCAGGCCGTACTTCGCGTACGGGCCGACCGTGCTCAGCACGACGCGTGCGCCCGCGGCGAGCCGGTCGGTCGCGGCCGGGTCGGCGGCGTCGGCGACGATCAGCGGCCAGTCCCGCGCCGACGCCGGCAGCGCCGCCCGGGTCGCGGCGAGCTTCGCCTCGGAGCGGCCGGCCAGCGCGATGCGCACCCCGGGCGGGGCGTGCTCGGCGAGGTGACGGGCGATGAGGCCGCCGACGAAGCCGGTCGCGCCGTAGAGGGCGATGTCGACCGGGGCGGCCGCGCCGTTCCCGTCGTTCTGCGGGCTGACCATGTCTAGGAGCTCCTCGGGGTCGCGGCCGCGGGGCCGGGGGCGGCGTGTCGGACGGGGTCGACGCCCAGCAGCGCGGCCGGGGCGTCGTACAGGACCGAGCGCAGGAAGGCCGCGCCGAGGCGGGGCTCGGCCGCGGCCCAGCCGGCGATCGCGGCGAGCTGCTCGGCGTAGGCGTAGGGGATGTTGGGGAAGTCGGTGCCGAGCACGATCCGCCCCGGGTGCTCGGCCAGGCGTGCCGGCCAGTCCGGCGGCAGCGGCGCGATCGCCTGGGAGAACGCGGTGCCGACCATCGTCGTGTCCAGCACCAGGTTCGGGAACCGGTCCAGCAGCTCCAGCGCGCCCCGGAAGTCCGGCATGCCCGCGTGCGCCAGCACGATCCGCAGATCGGGGTGCGCCGCCAGCACCTCGGCGAAGATCCCGAGCCCGGTGTGCTCGCCGGGGATCGGGCCGTCGCCGCAGTGGACGACGGCGGGCACGCCCGCGTCGGCCAGCAGGCCCCAGGCGTCGCGCAGCAGGGGGTCGCGCGGGTCGAACCCCCCGACCTGGACGTGCACCTTCACCATCCGCGCACCGTCGGAGACGGCACGGCCGAGGTAGTCCACCACGGACGGTTCCGGGTAGAGCGTCGCGGTGCGCACCGCGCGCGGGTGGGCGTCGGCGAACCCGCCGGCCCAGTCGGTGAGCCACTCCCCCATGCCCGGCTTGTGCGGGTAGGTCAGGGGCGCGAACGCGAGCACCCCGAGGCGTTCGAGGATCGCGTAGCGCTCCTCTTCGGGCAGCCGGTACTGCACCGGCCACGGGGTGCCGTAATGGGTCTCGGCGTCGTCGAAGTAGGCCCAGACCTTGTCGAGCATCCGCTGGGGCAGGAAGTGCACGTGCACGTCGACCAGGCCGGGCAGGTCCAGCTCGGCGGTCCAGCGGGGCACGTCGGCGTCGTCGGAGGGTGGCACGGGGAGATCCACGGCCCCACCCTAGGCGGGCCGTGGCTCAGCCGCGCAGGTCCCGGGCCCGCCCCTTGGCCGCACGGCCGACGGCACGCGCGATCTCCTTCTGGGCGTCCTTCTTGGCCAGGTCGCGGCGCTTGTCGTAGTCCTTCTTGCCCTTGGCGAGCGCGATCTCGCACTTGACCTTGCCGTCGTTGAAGTACAGCGACAGCGGCACCAGGGTGAGCCCGCCCTCGCGGGTCTTGCCCATCAGCCGGTCGATCTCCCCGCGGTGCAGCAGCAGCTTGCGGGTGCGGCGCGGCTCGTGGTTGGTCCAGCTGCCGCGTACGTACTCCGGGATGTGCAGGTTGCGCAGGAAGATCTCGCCGTCGTCGATGGTGGCGAAGGCGTCGACCAGCGACGCCCGGCCCAGACGGAGGCTCTTCACCTCGGTCCCCTTGAGCGCGACCCCGGCCTCGAACTCCTCCAGGATCGCGTAGTCGTGCCGGGCCCGACGGTTCTGCGCGATCACCTTCCGGCCCTGTTCCTTCACACGACCAGCCTACCCGCGTACCGCCACCGGTATCCGACCGCGGCATCGCCGGAGCACCGCTCTTGCGTGTCGGCGGCGCCGCGTGCAGACTTCGTAACGAGAGCAGTGCTCTCTTATCGGATCGGCGATCACAGGAGACGGACATGACGACGACGGTGCTGGTGACCGGGGCGACCGGCGGGATCGGCGGGCACCTGCTGACCGCGCTGGCC
Source organism: Pseudonocardia sp. DR1-2 (assembly GCF_023717215.1). Classification (NCBI taxonomy): domain Bacteria; kingdom Bacillati; phylum Actinomycetota; class Actinomycetes; order Pseudonocardiales; family Pseudonocardiaceae; genus Pseudonocardia; species Pseudonocardia sp. DR1-2. Next base: position 238,521 of record NZ_JAMQOF010000006.1, read on the forward strand.
GGCCGTGACGTGACGGTGCGGGCGCTGGTCCGCGACCCGGACCGCCTCGCCGGTGCCGGCGGCGTCGAGGTCGTGCGGGGCGACCTGCGCGACCCGGACGCCGTCGCCGCGGCACTGGACGGGGTCGACGCGGCCTTCCTCAACTCGCCCTCGGCCCCCGACGCCGCGACCACCCAGATCGCGGTGGCCGACGCCGCCGCGACCGCCGGGGTGTCCCGGCTGGTGCTGCTGTCGCAGTTCGCGGCGCGGGCGGACTCCCCGGTGCGGTTCCTGCGCTGGCACGCCGCGGTGGAGCAGCACGTCCGCGACCTGGGGATCGGCCACGTGGTGCTGCGGCCGAACCTGTTCCTGCAGGGCCTGCTGGCCTTCGCCCCCCTGGTCGCCGCGACCGGCCGGTTCGGCGCCCCGATCGGCGACGCCGCGGTGAGCGCGGTCGACGTGCGCGACATCGCCGACGCCGCCACGGCCGTGCTCACCGGCGCCGGACCGGACGGAGCGGTGCACGACCTCACCGGGCCGCGCGCGGTCACCCACGCCGGGATCGCCGCGGCCCTGACCCGGGCCACCGGACACCCGGTCACGTTCGACGACCTCACCCCCGAGGCGTTCGCCGCCGCCCTGGACGGGGTGCTGCCGCCCTGGCAGGCCGCGGGACTGGTCGAGGACTACGCCCACTACGGGCGGGGCGAGGCCGCACGGGTGGACGACGCCGTGGCCGTCCTCACCGGCCACCCGGCCCGCACCCTGGAGGAGTTCGCCCGCGACCACGCCGCGGCGTTCGCCCCCGCGGGGTGAACGCTCAGACCTTCACGTAGGCGCGCAGGGTCACGTAGCCGGTGACCCCCGCGACGAGGGCCCCGGTGGGCACGAGCAACGCCGAGACCACCAGCACGTCGGTGATCCGGACCGGCGGGATCACGCCGGCCTGCCCCATCGCGGCGAACAGGTCGTCGACGACGACGTACTTGGCCGCGACCAGGCCGATCCCGGCGAGCGCCCCGCCGACGGCCCCGGCGATGGCGGCCTCGACCAGGAACGGCAGCTGGGTGGTCCAGCGCGTCGCACCGACCAGGCGCATCACGCCGACCTCGGTGCGCCGCATGAACGCCGAGACCTGCACCGTGTTGGAGATCAGCAGGATCGCCGCGAGCGCCTGCACGACGGCGAGCGCGAACGCCACGTTGCGCACCCCGTTCAGGAAGTCGAACAGGGTCCCGACGACGTCGCGCTGGTCGATCACCCCGCGCACCCCCGGCCGGCCCTCCACGGCGGCCCGGGCGGCCGCGGCACCCGCCTGCTGGTCGGTCAGGGTGACCCGCAGCGTGGCGGGCAGCGACTGCGGCCGGGCGACGTCGGCGACCGACTGCCCGGCGAACAGCTCGCGGAAGCGGGTCCAGGCCTGCTGCTGGGACTCGAACGAGACCGAGCCGACGCCCGGGGCGGCCTCCAGCGCGCTCCGCACCGACGCGCACGTCGGCCCGCTGCAGTCCGGGTCGGTCTCCGAGACGTCCGGGGTGAGCGCCACCTGGATCTCGAGCCGGTTCGTGTAGAGCGCCGAGATGTCGTCGATGGTGCGCAGCACGAGCAGGCCCGCACCGACCGACATGAGGGTGACCGCGGTGGTCAGGACCATCGCGACGGTCATCGTGACGTTGCGGCGCAGGCCGGAGGAGACCTCGCGGGTGAGCAGGGCGGGGCGCATCTACCGGCCCGCCCCGTACACCGCGCGGGCCTCGTCGCGCAGCACGCCGCCGTCGGCCAGCTCGATCACCCGGCGGCGCATCGCATCCACGATGGACGAGTCGTGGGTGGCCATCAGCACCGTGGTGCCCGCGCGGTTGATGCGCTCCAGGACCTGCATGATCTCCCGTCCGGTCTCGGGGTCGAGGTTGCCGGTGGGCTCGTCGGCCAGCAGCAGCGGGGGCCGGTTGACCGACGCCCTGGCGATCGCGACGCGCTGCTGCTCGCCGCCGGACAGCTCGTGCGGCAGCCGCTCGGCCTTGCCCTGCAGCCCCACCATCTCCAGCAGCTCCGGGACGGCGATCCGGATCTCCGAGGGCCTGCGCCCCAGCACCTCGAGCGCGAACGCGACGTTGCCGGCGACGGTGCGCTTGGGCAGCAGCCGGAAGTCCTGGAACACGCACCCGATCCGCTGGCGCAGCTTCGGCACCTTGCGCCGGGGCAGCCCGGCGACGTCGAGGCCGTCGATGAGGATGGATCCCGAGGTGGGGACGTCCTCGCGCAGTAGCAGCCGCAGCAGCGTCGACTTGCCCGACCCGGACGGTCCGATCAGGAACACGAACTCGCCCGCACCGACCGTCGCGGAGACCCGGTCCAGCGCCGGACGCCCGGACGCCGGGTAGCGCTTGGTGACGTCCCGCAGCTCGATCACGGAGCGGGACGGTACCGCCGCCCGGAGTACACGGGCCGTGACGACACGCCCGTCAGGCCGGTCCGGCGGCGACCGGGTCCCGCGACGGGTCGAGCGCACCGGCGAGCCGGTCCAGGACGGGGACCGCCGCACGCAGCGCGACCGCGTCGGCACCGTCCAGGTCGCCGAGCGCGCGCCGGATCTGCCGCGTCCAGGCGGCGTCGAGGAGCTCGCGGTGCCGGACCGCCCGGGCCGTGGGGTACAGCAGCGCACGACGGCCGTCGGCCGGGTCGGCACGGCGCTCGACGAGGTCGCGCTCGACCAGCGACCGGACGGTCGTACTGACGTTGCTGGGCTGCAGCCCGAGACCGCGGGCCACCGCCGACACCGGGTGCCCGGGCCGGGCCGAGACCCACCGGAGCACCTCGTGCTCGGATCCGGTGATCGCGTCCAGGCCGACCGCGCGTTCGCCCGACGCCCGCAGCACCCGCGACAGGTCGTGGACGGCGGCCACCAGCGCCGCCCAGTCCTCGCGCTCCTTGATCTCCGTCACATACGCGATACTACTCGACCGTTCATATATATTTTCATAGCTGATTGCCGTCGGAGAGAGGACCGTCATGACCGTGGGTACCGAGCAGGCCGCACCGAGGACCGCGCGCGGCCGCACCGTGCCGGACGGCGTGTGGATCGGTGTCCTCGCGCTGCTGACGGCCGTGGCGCCGCTGGCCACCGACATGTACCTGCCCGTGCTGCCGACCGTGGCGACCGAGCTGGGGGCGTCGGCGTCGGCGGCGCAGCTGACCCTGACCGCGTTCCTGGTGGGGCTGGCGGTCGGGCAGCTGGTGATCGGCCCGCTCTCGGACAGCTGGGGGCGGCGACGCCTGGTCCTCGCCGGCACGGTCCTGCTGTTCGTCGCGTCCCTGGCGAGCGCGGTCGCGCCGTCGGTCGCGGTGCTCGTCGTCGCCCGGTTCCTGCAGGGCTTCGGCGGTGCGGCCGGTCTGGTGCTGAGCCGCGCGATGATCTCCGACCGCACCACCGGCGCGCGGACCGCGCAGCTGTTCTCGCTGATGATGGCGATCAACGGGATCGCGCCGGTGGTCGCGCCGGTGATCGGCAGCTCGCTCGGCGGGGTCGTCGGCTGGCGGGGCATCTTCGTCGTGCTCGCCGGGCTGGCGCTGCTCATGCTGGTGTCGTCGCTGCTCGCGGTGCACGAGACGCTGCCGGCCCCGGCCCGTACCTCCGGCGGTGTGCGACGGACCTTCTCCGACGTCGGTGCGCTGCTGCGCCGCCGTCGTTACGTCGGCTACGTGCTCGCCTTCGCCACGTCGTTCTCGATGATGTTCGCCTACATCTCCGGGTCGCCGTTCGTGCTGCAGCAGACCCTCGGCCTCTCCACGACGCAGTACGCCCTCGCCTTCGGGACGAACGCGGCCGGGCTGGTGCTGGGCAACATCGTCAGCAGCCGGCTCGCCGCTCGGGTCGCCCCGCGCCGCCAGCTCGTCGTCGCCGTCGGGGGGCTGGTCGTGCTGTGCGCGGCGCTGCTCGTCGTGGTGCTGCTCGGCGCCGCCCGCTGGCCCGTCCTCGTGCTGCTGTTCGCGACCCTGGCCACGCTCGGGTTCGTGATGGGCAACAGCGCGGCGCTGGCGACCGGCGAGGTCCGCGACCGCGCCGGGACGGGCTCGGCCCTGCTGGGGGCCACCCAGTTCGGCCTCGGCGCCCTGGTCTCGCCGCTGGTCGGGTCGAGCGCGACGGCGATGGCCGTGACCATGCTGACCGCGGCCACGCTCTCCGCCGTGTCGCTCGCCGCCCTGACCCGCGGCGCGACCGCGCCGCGCTGAGCCCGCCCCGCCCCGCCCCGGACACTCGTCGGCCCGGCCGCCGCGACGCCGAGATGCGGCTCAGCGGGAATCGTCGATCTCCACGGCCCGCTGAGCTGCATCTCGGTGGACCGCGCCGACCCGGGTCGAGGCGCGCGGGCGACGGGACACGGGGCCGTCGTCAGGGGGCGGTGATCTCCACCGGCAGCCCGGGGTCGCTGAAGGAGACGGTCACCGCACCCGGGACCGCGGCGCCGGCGTTCTGCGTCCCGGCGGCCGGGGCCTGCGGCTCCAGGCGCAGCCGGAGCAGCCGTCCGCGGTCGGCGGGGGCGGCGTCGGGGGCACCGAGCCAGGCGGTGAACCGCGGGGTCGGCGAGACCAGCCCGGCGAGCTCGTCGAGCCGGGTCGCGACCGCCGGGTTCGGGGCGCCGGCCCGTGCGGCGGCGAGGTCCACCGACCCGGTGTAGGTCGTCGCGGCGACGCCGTCGACGTCGGTGGCCCCCGGCGCGGCGACGACGTCGCGCAGTCCGGGCGCGGCGTGCAGCATCCCGCCGACGGCACCGACCGGGAGGAGCCCCGTGGACAGCGGCTGCCAGCGGTCGCTGCCGCCGAACCGGACCCAGGCACGGTCGTCGAGCACCCTGACCCGGGCACCACGGGTGCCGAGGGCGACGGTGAGGTCTGCGGCGAACGGGGCGAAGCGGGCGGGGCCGGAGGCGCGCACCGGGCCGGTGACCGAGTCCAGCTCGACGTCGACCCGCGCCGACCCGGCGTCGGCGAGCGCGGTGCCCGCGGCGGCCACGGTGTCCTGCGCCGACGGCGCGGCGGAGGCGGGCGGAGCCCCGTCGGCGGCCGGCTCCGGGGATCCCGTCGTGCATCCGGCCAGGGCGAGGACGAGGAGGGCGCCGCAGACGGCGGACGCCCGGCGACCCCGGCTCACGAGGCCGATTCGGTCTGCTTGCGCCAGCGGATGCCGGCCTCGATGAACTCGTCGATCTGGCCGTCGAGCACCTGCGAGGGGTTGCCCTCCTCGTGCTCGGTGCGCAGGTCCTTCACCAGCTGGTACGGGTGCAGCACGTAGTTGCGCATCTGGTTGCCCCAGGAGGACCCGGCCTCCTTGAACGAGTCGCGCAGCTCGCGCTCCTCCTGCCGGCGGCGCTCCAGCAGCTTCGCCTGCAGCACGGCCATCGCCGACGCCTTGTTCTGCAGCTGGGAGCGCTCGTTCTGGCAGGCGACGACGATCCCGGACGGGATGTGGGTCAGCCGGACCGCCGAGTCGGTCGTGTTGACGCCCTGGCCGCCGGGCCCGGACGCGCGGAACACGTCGACCCGCAGGTCCTTCTCGTCGATCTCGATGTGGTCGGAGGTCTCGACGACCGGGGCCACCTCGACACCGGCGAACGACGTCTGGCGCCTCCCCTGGTTGTCGAACGGCGAGATCCGCACCAGGCGGTGGGTGCCGGCCTCGACCGACAGCGTCCCGAACGCGTACGGCGCGTGGACGGCGAAGGTGGCCGACTTGATGCCGGCCTCCTCGGCGTAGGACGTCTCGTAGACGTCGGTGCCGTAGCCGTGGCGCTCGGCCCAGCGCAGGTACATGCGCAGCAGCATCTCGGCGAAGTCGGCGGCGTCGATGCCCCCGGCCTCGGACCGGATGGTCACCAGGGCCTCGCGCTCGTCGTACTCGCCCGAGAGCAGGGTGCGGACCTCCAGCGAGGAGATCTCGCTGCGGAGCTTCGCGCGCTCGGCGTCGGCGTCCGCGACGGCGGACTCGTCGCCCTCGTCCTCGGCGAGCTCGTAGAGCACCGGCACGTCGTCGAGGCGGCGGCGCAGGTCGTCGAGCCGGCGCAGGTCGCCCTGGGCGTAGGCCAGCCGGCTGGTGATCTGCTGGGCGGCGTCGACGTCGTCCCAGAGGTCCGGCCGGCCCGCCTGCTCGGACAGTTCCTCGATCTCCTGGCGCAGCCGGGGCACGTCGGCGACGGCCTCGATGCTGGACAGCGTGGTGTCGAGGTCCTTCAGGTCGGCCTGGACGTCGGAGTTCACAACGGTCGAGGGTACGCGGGGTGGGACCCGGTTCAGTCCTGGGGGATCGCGTCGATCAGCTTGATCATCGCCCGGGTGTGGGCGACGGCGAAGTCCGCGACCGGACGGCCGTAGGGGTCGTCGGTCGCACGGGCGGCGGCGCGGGCCACCGCGAGCCGCTCGGCGTAGGCCTCGCGGGCGGCCGCGACGAGCTCGGTGCGCTGCTTGACCGTCAGCGTCCCCGCGTGCAGCAACCGCAGCACCAGCGGGCTGCGGACGGCGTCGGCGTCGCCGCCGGTGGCGAGCCAGTGCTTGAACGACCGCTTGCCGGCGGCGGTGATCACGTACTGCTGGCTGGCCCGCGGGCCCTGCTTGCCCAGGCGCAGCAACGCCTCCTCGGTCAGCGCGGGCAGCTCGCGGTAGACCTGGCTGCGGGTGACCGAGAAGAACAGCCCGAACCGCTCACCGGCCGCCGCCACCAGCTGCCCACCGGTCATCGGCCCGCCGTGGAGCAGACCGAGGAGTGCGGCGGCGGTGGCGTTGACCGGTGTGACGGGTGCCATCGTCCGACGGTCCCACGTCCGCGCCGGGCGCGCGAGTCCACAGCGCACATCCGCCCTGAGCAGACGGGGTGCACTGTGGCCTCACGCGGGCCCACGGAGGGGTCAGGCCCCGATGGTCAGGGAGGCGATCCGCTCGCGGGAGACGGCGACGTCGCCGTACTGGCCGGCGAGCCGCTTGGCGCGCTTGTAGAAGAAGTGCGCCTCGTGCTCCCAGGTGTAGCCGATGCCGCCGTGGAACTGGATCATCGCCGCGGTCGCCTGGAGCGCCACGTCGCTGCTCTTGGCCTTGGCGACGGCGACGGCGAGCTCGGCGCCGTCGAGCCCGGTGTCCACCGCGTGCGCGGCGTAGAGCGCCGCGTGCTCGGCCATCGTGACCCCGACGTGCAGGTCGGCCAGCGCGTGCTTGAGCGCCTGGAACGACCCGACGGGCACACCGAACTGGGTGCGCTCGCGGTCGTAGGCGACGGTGCGGGTCAACGCCTCGCGGGCGATGCCGACCAGGTCCGCGGCGACCAGCACGGTCGCCCGGTCGGTCAGCTGCTTCTGCAGCTCGACGGTGGTGCCGGGCAGCGCCTCGGCGGTCCCGCCGCCCAGCGACGCGAGCCGGGTGGTGCCGTCGAAGCTGCCGACCGGCGACGCCGTGGCGCCGGTGACCAGCGCCAGCCCGGGCAGGCCGTCCTCGGCCGGGGCGACGACGACGTCGGCGAGCGCGCCGTACTCCACCACCGGCAGACCGGTCGCGGCGCTGCCCCGGGTGGTGAACGCACCGACCGCCTCGCCCGCGGCGAGCTTCGGCAGCCAGGCCGCCTTCTGCTCGTCGGAGCCGGCGAGCCGGATCGCGTCGGCGGCCAGCACGGTGCCGCGCCACGGGCCGGGGGCGACACCCGCCCCGAGCGCCCGGGCGATCACCTGGGCCTCGACCAGGCCGAGACCGAGGCCGTCGTGCTCCTCGTCGACGGTGACCGCGGTCCACCCCTGCTCGCCCGCGGCGCGCCACAACGACGCCGGGTTGCCGTCGTCGGACGGGTTCTCGACGACCGCCCGCACGGCGGCGAGGTCGAAGCGCTCGGCCAGGTAGTCGCGCACCGCGGCGCCGAACTCCTGCTGATCCTGGGTGAGTGCGAAGAACATGTGTCCGTTCCCCTTACCGCGGCAGGCCGAGCACGCGCTCGGCGGTGACGTTGCGCTGCACCTGCGACGAGCCGCCCCAGATGGTGACCGAGCGCGACCACATGGCCTGGGCGTGCAGCGGGCGCAGGTCGGTGCCGTCGGGCAGCGCGTCGAGCGTCGCGTCCTCGCCGAGGATCCGGTCGTAGACCTCCCACAGGTCCTGGAACGCCTCGGACCACTGCAGCTTGGTCATCGACGCCTCGAAGCCGAGATCGCGGCCCTGCTCGACCTGGGTGAGCACGTGCATCGAGTGCAGCTTCAGGCACTCCAGCTCGACCAGGACGCGGGCCAGGTCGTCGCGGATCACCGGGTCGGTGTCGCGGCCGAGCCTCCGGGCGACGGCGGCGATCTCGTCGTACTGACGACGGAACTCGGTGTACTGGGAGATGCCGGACGCGCCGCGCTCGAACGAGAGCAGCAGCATCGCGGTGCGCCAGCCGTCACCGATCTCGCCGAGACAGTCGGCGGCCGGGACGCGGGCGTCGTCGAAGAAGACCTCGCCGAACTCGCTGGCCCCGCTCATCTGGCGCAACGGGCGCGCGGTGACGCCGGGCTGGTCCATGTCGATGAGCAGCATCGAGATGCCGCGGTGCTTCTCCGACCCGGCCTCGGTGCGGACCAGGGTGAAGATCTTGTCGCCGTGCACGGCGTTGGTGGTCCAGACCTTCTGGCCGTTGACGACGAAGTCGTCACCGTCGCGGACGCCCTTGGTGGACAGCGCCGCGAGGTCGGAGCCGGCACCGGGCTCGGAGAAGCCCTGGCACCACACGACCTCGTTGCGCAGCAGCGGGCCGATGATCTCCTTCTTCTGCGCGTCGGTGCCGATCGCCATGACCGTCGGCGCGAGGAAGGTCAGCCCGAGCGGGTTGACCGTGCGCGGCGCCTGGGCGCGGACGGTCTCCTCGTCGTAGATGGCCTTCATGCCCGGCGTGCCGCCGCGGCCGCCGTACTCGACGGGCCACTGGATGCCGGCGAACCCGGCGTCGGCCTTGTCCCGTTCCCAGTCGCGCCGCAGCCGGAAGCTCTCGGAGTCCTCCAGGGACTCCCAGAACCCGGGGCGGGTCCACTCCTGCGGGATGTGGGCGCCGAGCCAGGAGCGCAGTTCCGCGCGGAACTCCTCCTCGGCCGGGGTGAAGGTCAGGTCCATGGATGAGCACCCGTTCGTCGTGTGAGGTCGGCACTGTCCCGACCCGGAGCCTTCCATACCCGCCGGTAACCTGCCTCCCGCGGCGTGTCCGTGACCCGGGCGGTATGCAGGGAGTAGCATTTCGGTATGCGCAGCGAGCGGGTGACGGTCACGCTGCCGGCGGAGCTGGTGGCCGAGGCGAGGGACGCGGTGTCCCGCGGATCGGCGGCGAGCCTGTCCGCCTACGTGGCGGAGGCCGTGCAGGCACGGCAGGACCGGGACCGTTCCCTGGCCACCCTGGCCGACCTCTACGGCGGCCCCCCGCCGGCCGACGAGCTGGATGCCGCGCGCCGTTCGCTGCGCCCGGTCCCGCCCGTGGCCGTCGGCTGAGCCCGCGATGATCGGCGGACGCGTACTCGACTCCTCGGCTCTGGCGGCCTTCGCGACCGGTCGCCCCGTCTACATGCGTGCGCTGGTCTGGGCCGCGGTGGAGGAGAACATCGTGCTCGCGGTGCCCAGCGCCGCCCTCGGCCGCGCCTGGTCGATGGTCGACGCCGAGCACCACGCCGCACTGCAGGTCCTGCTGGGTCTGCCGAACACCGTGATCCACGAGCTGTCCCCCGAGAGCGCCCAGGAGGCCGGGCTGCTGCTGGCCTCCCAGGGGCTCGACGACATCGTGACCGGCCAGGTCGTCACCGCCGCCCGGCGGCGGGGCTGGCCCGCGGTCACCGGGGACCCGGGGTCGCTGCGCAAGCTCGACCCGATGGTGCCGATCGAGGAGCTGCCCTGAGCGTGCTCAGGCGCTCCCGTCGCGCAGCCGGGTCCGGAGGCGCGTCAGCTCGTCCTCGGTGAGGCCGTTCTCGCGCAGCCAGCCGACCGGGCCGCCGTGGCGCTCGTCGAGCAGCCGCAGGAACTCGGCCATGACCTCGGCCCGTGGGCGGTGCCGGTCCAGCTCGTCGGCGCCGGGCATCGGCTCGCCCGAGGCGGTCGTCCACTTCCGGAACAGGGCGTCGATCCGGGTCGCGGACAGCGCGTAGTCGGCGGTGATCTCCTCCCGCGGTACCCCGACCGCGGCGCACACCAGCGCGACGAGCACGCCGGTCCGGTCCTTGCCGGCGGCGCAGTGCACGACGGTCGTGCCGGACTCCAGCCCGGCGATCCGGCGGACCCCGTCCACGACGTACTCGCCGCGGCCGTCGAGGTAGGCCAGGTAGTGGCCGAGCATCGGGTCGAGCGCGGCGTGGGCGTCCTCGGTCTCGGGCAGGGCGATCCCGGTCTCGGGGATGAAGCTGAGCCGGTGCACCGGCACCCCGGCCGCGGCGAGCGCACCGAGGCCGTAGGTCGTGCGTTCGTGGTCGGTGCGCAGGTCCAGCACCTGCGCGACGCCCAGCTCGTCGGTGAGGTACGCGACGGCGGCCGGCCCCAGCCCCTCCAGGGACTCGGTGCGCAGCAGGACGCCGGTGCGGACGCGGCCCCCGCCGTCGAGCGGGAGGCCGCCGACGTCACGGGCGTTGGCGAGGCCGTCGACGGTCAACCAGCGGTCCGGTACGAGATCGGTCACGACCCCAGGTTAGGCAGCCCGGGGCGCCACGGCAGCGGTCACCGGGCAGGGTTCACCGGCCGTGCACCGGCGGGCGGCGCAGCGCGGCGGGCAGTACCCGGGCACCGTCGCCGTACGCGGCGGCGGCGTCGTCGGGGTTGACCAACCGGCAGGTCGTCATCGACAGGCAGCCGCAGCCGATGCAGCCGTCGAGGCCGTCGCGCAGGGCGGTCAGCGCGTCGATCTGCTCGTCGAGCCTGCCGCGCCAGGACCGCGACAGCCGGGCCCAGTCCGACCGGGTCGGCGTGCGGTCCGCGGGCAGCGCGTCGAGGGCGGAGCGGACCTCCTCCAGCCCGATCCCGATGGACCGGGCCGCCCGGACGAAGGCGAGCCTGCGCAGCACGCTGCGCCGGTAGCGGCGCTGGTTGCCCGAGGTCCGCGTCGCGGAGATCAGCCCTTCGCGCTCGTAGTAGCGCAACGCCGAGTGCGGGAACCCGCTGCGCTCGACGATCTCCCCGATGGTCAACAGGTCGCCCGTGTCCATGCCCGTCCCCCGTCCCGCTACCCCGCCGCGGCCGCCCCCACACGCCGTTCCGCGCATCGGGACGGCCCGTACAAACCTCGAGCCGACTCCAGTATTGCGCCGTTCGTCGCGAGCCCGCCACCTGCGGGGACCGCCGTCCGTCGGCCGAGGCGCACCGTCCACCGGGTTGCTCCCCGCACGCTCTCAAGATCACGGAACCGGTGAACGGTGTCTGTCGCGCGGCGACCGACGACCCCGGGGCTGGACCCCCGCGGCGGGGCCCTCTACGGTCATCCCCAGTCATCACGGCCCGATCACGAGCGGGCTGGAGCCGGACTCCCCGACCGGCTCACCCGGGACCCCCGACCCGGCCGTTCGTGCGCGGCGCCGTCCGTGATCTGAAAGGCGTTTCCTTGCCCGGACACCGCTCCCCCGGTGGCCACCACGGGTTCCCCCGACCCGTGGCGACCACACCCGCAGCGACGGCCGCTGCACCGTCCCTCCGTTCCTCGCGGGACGGCGGCCCCGCGCACGCCGCGCGTCGTGCGGGCACCCGCACGGCCGCCACCGGCGCCGCGTTCGGCGTGCTCGCCTCCGGTGCGTTCGCCGCGATCGTCCCGACCACTCTCGACGGGACCTCGACGCAGGCCGACGCCGAGGAGGGCGGCACCACCGCCGCCACGACGCTGGCCGCGTACTCCGCGAACATCCCCTCGGCCACGAAGGCCACCGACGGCTCGACCTCCGGCTTCTTCAGCCCGGTCTCCTTCGCCCAGCCGTCCGCCGCGTCGGGCGCGCTGCAGGCCGCCGCCCCCGCCCAGGACGCCGACCTCGCGTCCATGGGCAAGGCGCACGAGATCGCGACGAAGATCGCCGCCGAGCACGCCAAGGCCGCCGCGGCCGAGAAGGCGCGCCAGGCCGAGAAGGCGCGGATCGACGCGATCGTCGCCCAGGGCGGACTGGACGGCTGGATCGCCGAGGCCCTGGACCACATGGGGCTGTCCCAGTCCTACGCGAGCGGGCTCAAGCGGATCATCCTCAAGGAGTCCAACGGGAACCCGCACGCCATCAACAACTGGGACTCCAACGCCGCGGCCGGCAACCCGTCCGAGGGCCTCATGCAGGTCATCCCCTCGACGTTCGCGGCCTACGTGCACCCGGACTTCGCGGACCGGGCGATCACCGACCCGATCGCGAACATCACCGCGGGCGTCCGCTACATGATCGACCGCTACGGCATCGACACCCTCGACGCGGGTGGCCGGGTCGGCAGCCACGGCGGATACATCGGATACTGAGCGAGACCCTGACCCCACGACGGCGGTCACCGGGGGAACCCGGTGACCGCCGTCGTCGTTGTAGGGGTCGAATCGTAAACTTCCCTTTACCCGATCGTGCCCGCAACGAGGAGCTGCCACTCGTGTCGTCACCCGGTGGAGCCCCCGCCAGCCGCACCACGACGACGGCCGGGGGCGTCGCGCGCTCCCGGTTCCGTCCGGAGCTGCAGGGTCTGCGCGCCCTGGCGGTGGTGCTGGTGGTCGTCTACCACGTCTGGGTCGGCCGGGTCTCCGGCGGCGTCGACGTGTTCTTCCTGATCACCGGCTTCCTCATCACCGGTGGTCTCCACCGGGCGGCGGCGCGGGGCGGGGTCGACGTGCTCGCCACGTGGCGACGCCAGTTCTCCCGGCTGCTACCGGCGGTGACGGTCGTCCTCGTCGCGGGCGTGGTGGCCGGGCTCTGGCTGCTGCCGGAGAACCGGTGGATGCCGACCGTCCGGGAGACGGTCGCCTCGCTGCTGTTCCTGCAGAACTGGGAGCTGGCACACAACTCGGTCGACTACGCGGCCCGCGACAACGCGGCGAGCATCGTCCAGCACTTCTGGTCGCTGTCCATCCAGGGTCAGTTCTACCTGCTCGCGCCGCTGGTCGTGGCCGGTGTCGCGATCGCGACCCGGCGGGACGGGGCCGACCTGCACCGGCGGCTCACCGGCACGCTGCTCGCCGTCGGCGGGGCCTCGTTCGCGTACTCGGTGTACCTGACGCTGGTGAACCAGCCGCTCGCCTACTTCCACTCCGCGACGCGGATCTGGGAGTTCGCGCTCGGTGGGCTGCTCGCGCTGTGGATCTCCCGGATCGAGGACCGGCCGGAGCTGACCCCCGGCACCCGCGCGGTGCTCGGCTGGGGCGGCGTGGCCGCGCTGGTCTCCTGCGGGATCCTGCTCCAGGTCGACCGCGCGTTCCCCGGCTGGGCGGCGCTCTGGCCGACGCTGGCCGCGGCGATGGTGCTGGTCGCCGGGCGGTCCGGGCACCGGTTCGGCGTCGACCGCCTGCTGTCGGGACGGGTGCTGCGCACGATCGGCGACATCTCGTTCCCGCTGTACCTGTGGCACTGGCCGATCCTGACGCTCACCCTGGTGCGCACCGGGCAGGACCGGCTGGACCTCGAGCAGGGCGCCGCCGTGATCGCGGTGTCGTTCGTGCTGGCCTGGCTGACCCACCGGTTCGTCGAGCAGCGGATCGCCGCGCTCGACGTGCGCCACGCGCTGCGGACCGGCGGGGTGCTCGCGCTGACCGTGCTCGTCGCGGCGGGCTCCTGGTACGGGCTGGCCGCCGCGCGGGCGTCGACGCCGGTGCTGGCGGGCTCGCCGTCGCACCCGGGCGCGGCGGCGCTGTCCCCGCAGTTCGACCTCGCCTCGCTCGACCCGGCCGACGCCGAGCTGACCCCGTCGCTGGTGCAGGCGCCCGACGACTGGAGCTACCACGGCACCAGCTGGGACTGCGGGCCCTCCGAGCACGACGCGGAGCTCGAGGTCTGCACCGTGCCCGCGCCGGCCCCGGAGACCTCGGAGCGGACGGTCGCCGTGGTCGGCGACTCGCACGCCCAGCAGTACGCCGCCTCGCTCGCGGTGATCGCCGAGCAGCGCAACTGGTCGATGGTGGGCATGTTCCGCGGGGCCTGCCCGATGTCGGTGCGCTCGGAGACCGTCGCCGACGACCAGGGGTGCACCGACTGGAACGCCGCGGTGCACGACCAGCTGGTCGCGATGCACCCCGACGCGGTCCTGACCCTGGCCAGCCGCGACGTGCGGCCCGGACTGCACGAGCAGACCCCCGAGGGGTTCGTGCAGGCCTGGCAGCGGCTCGACGCGGCCGGGATCCCGGTCGTCGCGGTCCGCGACAACCCGCGGTTCGACTTCAACGTGGTCGACTGCGTCGCCCGGCAGGGCCGGGGCGCGCCGGACTGCGAGGTCGACCGGCACACGCTGTACCAGCCGTACCCGCCGTGGTCGGCGGTCCCGGGCGTCCCGCCGAACGTGGTGTTCGCCGACGTGGCCGACGGCATCTGCGACCCGGCGGTCTGCCGCAGCGAGGTGGGCAACGTGCTCGTCTACATGGACGACAACCACCTGACCGCGACCTACGCCGAGACCCTCGCCCCGACGCTCGCGACGGCGTTCGACCACCTCGGCTGGTGAGCCTCAGGCCGGGCGGACGCTCCGCCCGGCCACGGAGACGACGTCGCCGCGCCGGATCCGGGCGCCCCGGCGGTGCTCCGGTGCCCCGTTGACCGTGACCTCGCCCGCCTCCAGGATCTCGCGGGCGTGCACGCCGTCCTCGGCGAGCCCGGCGAGCTTCAGGAACTGACCGATCCGGATCGGCTCCTCACGGATGGGCACGTCCTGCGGGGGCTGTGGCGTCCTCATGTCCCCAGTGTCCCCGCCGTAGCATCACCCGGCGTGGGTGACCACTACTTCAGCGCCACGCCGTCCGTCGCGAGCCACCGCGGGTCGGTCCGCCTGCACACGTCCGACGTGGACCTGTCGCTGGTGACCGACACCGGGGTCTTCTCGCACAGCCGCCTCGACCGCGGGACGAAGGTGCTGCTCGACACCGCACCGATGCCGCCGGTGCGCGGCCCGCTGCTCGACGTCGGCTGCGGCTACGGCCCGATCGCGCTCACCCTGGCCAGCCGGCGCCGCCGGCTACCGGTGTGGGCGGTGGACCTCAACGAGCGCGCGCTGGGTCTCACCCGGGAGAACGCCGACGCGGCCGGGCTGGGCAACGTGACCGCCTGCCGGCCCGAGGAGGTCCCCGACGACGTCACCTTCGCCGGGATCTACTCCAATCCGCCGATCCGCTCCGGCAAGGCCGCGCTGCACGAGCTGCTGCTGCGCTGGCTCCCGCGGCTCCTCCCGGACGGGCGGGCGTACCTGGTGGTGGCGAAGAACCTGGGCTCGGACTCGCTGCAACGGTGGCTGAGCGACGAGCAGGGCTTCCCGACGACCCGCCTGGCCTCCGAGCGCGGCTACCGGGTTCTGGAGGTCGCACCGGCGCCCTGAGCGGGCGGGAGCAGCCCGTCGACGAGTGCGTCGACGACGGTGTCGGTCGGGGTGTCCGGGTCGATGGACAGGGTCAGCCGGTCCAGGAGCAGGCCGTCGACCGCGTAGTGGAACAGCGCGATCTCCGCGGGCCCGCCGGGCAGTCCCGCGGCCCGGTTGTAGGCGACGTCGGCGGCGAACCCGGTGCGCAGCCACTCCCCCATGACCTCGGCGACCTCCGGGCGCCGGGCGGCCTCCAGGCGGAGCTCGAACAGCGCCAGCGTCACGTCCCGCTCGGCACCGAGCCGGCGCACGATGTCGCGGATGTGGTCGGCGAACATCGCGGGCCCCGCCTCCCCCGCACGCAGCCCGGCGACGGTGTCCGGGTCCGGTGCCAGGCGCTGCCCGATCCGGTCGGCCAGCGCACGGACGAGCTCGGCGCGGGTCCGGAAGTAGTTCGACGCCGTGCCGGTCGGGACGCCGGCCTCCCGGTCCAGCGCGCGGTGGGTCAGTCCCCGGGCACCCTCGCGGGCCAGGACGGCCAGCCCCGCGTCGGCCAGCCGTTGCCTGCGGTCGTCGTTGCGTGCCATGCGGGCACCCTAGACGAACCACGACGCCTGTTGTACTTTCGGCGACCACGACATCCGTCGTGGTTTTCTCGACCCGGAGGTCCGCGCATGCGCGAGCTCGTCTACTACGTCGCGGTCTCGCTCGACGGCCGCATCGCGGCCCCCGACGACACCTTCGACGCCTTCCCGCAGACCGGCGACCACATCGACATGATCCTGCGGGAGTGGACCGACACGGTCCCGGCCGTCGGACTGGACATGCTCGGGCTGACCGCGGACAACAGCCGGTTCGACACCGTGCTGATGGGCTGGAACACCTACGCCGCGGGCCTGGCGGCCACCGCCGACCCGTACCCGCACCTGGAGCAGTACGTCCTGTCGCGCAGCCGTCCCGCCGACGCGGTGCCCGCCGGGATCACCCTGACCGGGCGCGACCCGGTAGACCTCGTCCGCGAGCTGAAGCACCGCACCGGCGCCGGTATCTGGCTCTGCGGTGGCGGGCGGCTCGCGGCCGCGCTGGCGGGCGAGATCGACCGGCTGGTGCTCAAGGTGAACCCGGTCGTACTCGGGGCGGGCAAGCCCCTGTTCGACGACGGCGGCGGGTACCGGCCGCGGTCGTGGGACCTGGTGCGGTCGACGCCGTACCGCTCCGGGGTCGTCGTCGCCGAGTACGCGCGGGTCCCCTGACAGGACGAAGGCCCCCGGGGTGCTCCCCGGGGGCCTTCGTGAGTGGTAGCGGGGGCAGGATTCGAACCTGCGACCTCTGGGTTATGAGCCCAGCGAGCTACCGAGCTGCTCCACCCCGCGCCGTCCGGGACCGCGTGCGATCCCGTCTGTGTTGTGTCACCACCGTACACCGGCCGTTCACCGGACCTCCGAGGGGGGTCGGTCCCGGCGACCGGGGCCGGACCCCACGAAGAACGAAGGCCCCCAGGAGATCCTAGGGGCCTTCGTGGGTGGTAGCGGGGGCAGGATTCGAACCTGCGACCTCTGGGTTATGAGCCCAGCGAGCTACCGAGCTGCTCCACCCCGCGCCGGACGGAACCGCGTGCATTCCGTCTGTGTTGCAGGAGCAACCTTACACACCGGGCCGGACCCCACCCGCAGGGGGGTCCGGCCCGACGATGATCAGCCGCCGGCGCCCTGGAACGCCGCGACCGCACGGTCCAGCGCGGCCAGCGCCTCGCCCTGCCTGGCGAAGTCACCGGACTGCTGGGCCGCCTTGAGCTCGTTCAGCGCCGCACGGATCTGCTGCGCCGCGGTCGCCTGCGCCGCGTTGGGCGCCGCCGGGGTCTGGGCGCCCTGTCCGTTCGGCGTGGCCGGCGTCGTGGGCGTCGTCGGCTGGGCGGGCTGCCCGGTCGTCGGGGCGGCACCGCCCGCGGCGGCACCGGCTCCGGCGCCGAACACCTCGTCGAGGGCCCGGGACAGGCTCGCGTCGTAGCCGAGCCGGTCGCCGTAGAACACCAGGACGCGGGCCAGCTGCGGGTAGGTCGAGTTGTCCTGACCGCCCGCCCGCTCGATGTACACGGGCTCGACGTAGAGCAGGCCACCGGCCACCGGCAGCGTCAGCAGGTTGCCGTAGTCGATCGTGGTCTGGTTCTGCCGCAGCAGGTTCAGCTCGGAGGAGACCTCGGGCGAGCCGAGGAACCGGGCCTGGACCTGCTGCGGGCCGAGCGTCTGGGTCTCGTTCGGCAGCTGCAGCACGGTCAGCTTCCCGTAGGTGTCCGGGTCCGAGCTGGCCGAGACGTACGAGGCGAGGAACTGCCGCCGCAGGCTCACCAGCGCGCTGGTGAGCTGGAACGACGCACCCTCCTGCCCCGGCAGACCCGCGTAGATGTAGTACGGCGGCTGTGCGTCCTGGCTGCCGCCGTTGCCGCCCTGCACGGTCGGGTCGGACGGGACGTCCCAGAACGACACGGTGGAGAAGAACTCGTTCGGGTCGTCGACGTGGTAGCGGGTCAGCAGCTCACGCTGGACCTTGAACTGGTCCTCCGGGTAGCGCAGGTGGGCCTGCAGGTCCGGGGTGATCGCCGAGCGCGGCTCGACCGTGCCCGGGAACGCCTTCTCCCAGGTCTGCAGCACCGGGTCGGACTCGTCGAAGGCGAAGAGCTTCACGGTGCCGTCGTAGGCGTCGACCGTGGCCTTCACCGAGTTGCGCAGGTAGCTGATCGTGTCGTTCGGCAGCTGCTGGCCGTTCGGCCCGAGCCGGGAGTCCGCGGTCGCGTCACCCAGCTGCACGCGCTCGGCGTAGGGGAAGTTCTGCAGCGTGGTGTAGCCGTCGATGATCCACTGCACCCGCCCGTCGACGACGGCCGGATACGGGTCGTTGTCCAGCGTCAGCCACGGGGCCACCGCCTGCACGCGGTCCCGCGGGTTCCGGACGTACATGATCTTCGAGTCGGCGTTGATCGAGTTGTTGAACAGGATGTTCCGCTCGCCGTAGGCCAGCGCGAACACCGAACGGTTGAACAGCCCGCCGATCGGGACGCCGCCGGCACCGGTGTAGGTGTACTGCGCCTCGTCGGAGTCGTACTCCCGCGGCGCGGTACCCGGCTCGGCACCGACGATCGAGTACTGGTTGTCGAGCAGCTCGCCGTAGTAGATGCGGGGCTGCTGGACGGGCACGAAGCCCTGCTGCTGGGTGTCGGAGACCTGGAAGTTCGGCAGGCCGCCGGAGCCGCCCGCGTCCTCCAGGGCCTCGTTCACCTGGTTCGCCGGAGCGGCCACGATCCCGTTGCCGTGGGTGTAGACCAGGTGCCGGTTGATCCAGTCCTGCTGGTTGTTCACCAGGCCGTTGGCGTTCATCTCGCGCGCCGCGACGACGTAGTCACGGGTCTCGCCGTCGACGGTGTAGCGGTCGATGTCGAGGTTGGGCGAGAACCCGTAGAAGTTCCGTCGCTGCTGGAGCTGGGTGAACGTGCGGTTGAGCTTGCCCGGGTCGAGCAGCCGGATGTTGGGGATGGTGTCGGTGTCGGCCCGGACCTGGGCCGGTGTCGCCTCCGACGTGCCCGCGTAGGGCGTGATGTCGACCTTGTCCGGCCCGATGCCGAAGGCGTCCCGGGTCGCGGCGATGTTGCGTTCGATCGACGGGGCCTCGTTGACGTTCGCGTTGGGCGCGACGACGAACTGCTGCAGCACCAGCGGGAACGCCGTGCCGACCAGGATCGAGGAGACGACCAGCATGACGACGGCGACGGCCGGGATCTGCAGGTTCTGGCGGAAGGCGGCGACGAAGAACGCGAGCGCGCAGATCACCGCGATGACCAGCAGGATCAGCTTGGCCGGCAGGACCGCGTTGAGGTCGGTGTAGGTGGCTCCGTAGAACGTCTGCGCGTTGCGGTTGGACCACAGCAGGTCGTAGCGGTCGAACCAGTAGGCGACGGCCTTGAGCAGCACGAACACCCCGGCGAGCACGGCGAGCTGGGCGCGCGCGGCGGTGGAGACGAAGCCGGAGCGGCCGGACAGCCGGATGCCCCCGAAGATGTAGTGGGTCACCAGCGCGAGCACGAAGCAGATCGCGACGGCGACGAACAGCCAGTTCAGGCTCATCCGCAGGAAGGGCAGGGTGAAGGCGTAGAACCCGATGTCGTTGCCGAACTCGGGATCGGCGCGGCCGAACGGGGTGCCGTGCAGGAACATCTGCACGGTCTGCCACTGCGTCGGCGCCGCGAGCCCGGCGATCAGACCGATCACGACCGGCACGCCGACGGCGAACAGGCGCAGGCGCTGGATGATCGTGGTGCGGTAGCGCGCGACCGGGTCCTCGGGGCCGGACACCGGCACGAAGACCGGGCGGTACCGGTAGGCCAGCCACAGCGTCAGCGCGACCAGGCCGCCCACCACCAGGGCCACGACCCCGAAGAGCACGATCTGGGTGAACAGCCGGGTGAGCTGGACGCTCCGGAAACCGACCTCGCCGAACCACAGGTAGTCGACGTAGAAGTTCAACAGCCGCGAGCCACCGAGCAGAAGCACTACGAGGACGCCCGCGGCGACCAGCAGGATCCGGGTTCGGCGGGTCAGCGACGGCGCTCCCACAGGGGGCCGCATGGACGACACGGGCACACTCCACAGTTCGGGTACGACTCGTGGAGAGCGCGGCCGGCTGGGGCGACGGCACGGTTCTCCGAGGGCAACTGTACGGAGGTTCGGTGAAGTCGCGGTCGGGTCCCGGTGTGTCGGGACGAAAACGACACATCGGGCGGCGGTCCCCCGGCTCTCCGACCGCATCGTCGCAGGACGGGCCGGGGTCGGGCGCGCCGTCGTCGTCGCACGATCGTAGGGTTCCGTCCGTGGGCGTTCGATCTTCGACGTGGGTGACCGCGGTCCTCGTGCTGCTGGCCCTCACCGCGGTCGGGACCGTGGTCCCCGCGCCGGTCGTCGCCCTCGGGCCGGGACCGACCTTCGACACCCTCGGTGAGGTCGAGGGCACGCCCGTCGTGTCCGCGGAGGGCCTGCCGACCTACCCGACGACCGGGCACCTGAACATGACCACCGTCGGTGTCACCGACGGGATCTCGACGCTGCGGGCGCTCGGCATGTGGGCCTCGGGCACCTACCGGCTCGCGCCGCGCTGGTCGCTGTACCCGCCCGGTGAGTCCACCGAACAGGTCACCCAGGCCAACCAGCAGGAGTTCGACGGCTCGATCGCGAACGCCGAGGCCGCGGCGCTGAACCACCTGCACCTGCCGACCCGGGTCACGGTCGGCGCGCTGACCGACGGCTCGCCGTCGGCGGGGGTGCTGGAACCCGGCGACGAGATCCGCGCCGTCGGCGCCACCCCGGTGACCTCGGTCCAGGGCCTGCTCGACGCCATGGGGGCCGCGCGCCCCGGTCAGCCGGTCACCCTCACCGTCCGCCGGGGGGACGCCGCGCCGCGCCAGGTCACCGTCACCCCGGCCGCCCACCCGGACGACCCGGCGCGGGCCTTCCTCGGCATCACCCCGGCCACCTCGCCCGCCGAGGGGCAGAAGCTGACCATCACCCTGGGCGACGTCGGCGGCCCCTCGGCCGGTCTGATGTTCAGCCTGGCGCTGGTCGACAAGCTGACCCCGGGTCCGCTGACCGGCGGCCGGTTCGTCGCCGGCACCGGCACCATCGACGCCGAGGGCCGGGTCGGGCCGATCAGCGGCATCCGGTTCAAGATGCTGAAGGCCCGCGAGGTCGGTGCGCAGACGTTCCTGGTGCCCGCCGCGAACTGCACCGAGGCCGCCGAGGACGCGCCCGACGGGCTCCAGCTCGTGCGCGTCGGGACCCTCGACGAGGCGGTCGGCGCGCTGACCACCCTCGACACCGGCGGTACGCCCGCCGGCTGCTCGTAGTTCCCCGGTCCGCTCCCGGCGAACACCGCCCTACCAGGCCCGATCCACCGGCTGTCGGGGCGGCGACCACCCCCCGGGCCCGCGTACGGTGGACGGCATGAGCGACGTCCCCTTCGGCTTCGGCCCCGCCGACCGTGACCGCGACCGCGAGCCCGGCGACCAGCCCGACTCGGGTTCCGGCGACGCCTCCGGCACGGACGGGGGCACGTCGGGCAAGGACGGGAAGGGCGAGCCCGAGGGCCCGAAGGACCCGTTCGGCTTCGGGTCGCACCCCCGGTCCGACGACCCGTCCGGCGCCTCCGGCGGCGCGGGCCAGAACCCGTTCGCGGCGTTCGGCATGGGCGGGATCCCCGGTATGCCGGGTATGCCCGGCGGGGGCCAGTTCGACATGAGCCAGCTCGGGCAGATGCTGTCCCAGCTCGGCCAGATGCTCTCCAGCAGCGGCTCCTCCGACGGCGGCCCCGTCGACTACGAGCTCGCCGCCCGGATCGCCACCCAGCAGCTCGCGCAGTCGACGTCGTCGCTCACCGACGCCCAGCGCACCGGGGTCGCCGAGGCCGTGAAGCTCGCGGAGCTGTGGCTCGACCCGGCGACGTCGTTCCCCTCCTCCGGCGGCGAGGTGAAGGCCTGGACGCCGTCGGACTGGGTGCGGGCCGGCATGCCGACCTGGAAGCGGCTCTGCGACCCGGTGGCGACGCGGCTGT
The DNA here is from genome assembly GCF_023717215.1 of Pseudonocardia sp. DR1-2. Classification (NCBI taxonomy): domain Bacteria; kingdom Bacillati; phylum Actinomycetota; class Actinomycetes; order Pseudonocardiales; family Pseudonocardiaceae; genus Pseudonocardia; species Pseudonocardia sp. DR1-2. Next base: position 260,568 of record NZ_JAMQOF010000006.1, read on the forward strand.
CCTCGGCCTGGGTCGAGGGTCTGCCCGAGGAGGTCCGCGGCGCGGCGGGCCCGATGCTGGGGATGCTCGGCAAGATGGGCGGGATGGCGTTCGGCAGCCAGCTCGGCCAGGGCCTGGCGCAGCTCGGCAAGGAGGTGCTGACCTCCACCGAGCTCGGCATCCCGGTCGGCCCGGAGCGCACCTCCGCACTGCTGCCCGAGGCCGTCGCCCGGTTCACCGAGGGCCTGGACCGCCCGGCCGGTGAGGTCACGCTGTTCCTCGCCGCGCGCGAGGCCGCCCACCAGCGGCTGTTCACCCACGTGCACTGGCTGCGCGAGCGGCTGCTCGGCGCCGTCGAGGAGTACGCCCGCGGCATCACCGTGGACACCTCGCGGATCGAGGAGCTCGCCCGCGGGATCGACCCGTCGAACCCGGAGTCGATCCAGGAGGCCATGCAGTCCGGCATGTTCGAGCCGGAGGACACACCGCAGCAGAAGGCGGCGCTGGCCCGGCTGGAGACCCTGCTCGCCCTGATCGAGGGCTGGGTGGACACCGTCGTCGCCGAGGCGCTGACCGAGCGGCTGCCCGGGGCCGAGGCGATGCGCGAGACGATGCGCCGCCGCCGCGCCTCGGGCGGGCCCGCGGAGCAGGCGTTCGCGACGATCGTCGGGCTGGAGCTGCGGCCGCGGAAGCTGCGGGCCGCGGCGGACCTGTGGAAGCTGCTGGGCGCCGAGCGCGGCGTCGAGGGCCGCGACGCGGTCTGGGCGCACCCGGACCTGATCCCGTCGGCCGAGGACCTGGACGACCCGGCCGCCTTCGTGCGCGGCGGCGCGACCGGCGGGGCCGTCCCGGACGACCCGATCGCCGAGCTGGAGCGTCAGATGGCCGCCGACGCGGAGAAGAGGAAGGCCGAGTCGTCCGGGACCCCGGAGGAGCCCGGGACCTCGGAGAAGCCCTCCGCGGAGGACACCGACGGCGAGGACGGGACGGACCGGAAGGACTCCTGAGCCCGGCTCAGGTCCCGGTCGCGCGGACCGGCTCCCTCCCGGGGCCGGTCCCGCCGAACCCGCCGACCTCACCGTCGGCGTCGGCGACCCCGTCGGGCTCGTCGGCGGGGGCCGGGTCGCCGTCGACACCGGTGATGCCGAGCTCCGCGGCCGCGTTGAGGCCCTCCAGGTAGCCGATGGCCCGCTCGGTGCGCGGATAGCGGCGCACCCAGGACCAGAAGACGTCGTCGTGCGCGGCGGACAGCAGGTGGGCCAGCTCGTGCACCAGCACGTAGTCGACGACCCAGCCCGGCGCGTCCCGCAGACGCTCGCTGATCCGGATCGTGGCGTCGTCGGGGGTGCAGGACGCCCAGCGGGTGCGCATCGTCGGCACCCACCGGATCGACGACGGCCGCGCGCGCCCCTCCAGCCAGCGCTTCGACAGCTCCAGGCCGCGGCGCATCAGGGCCTCGTCGTTGTTGCGGCCCGGTGAGCGGCGGCGGGCCTCGCTCGCCTCGACGCGTCGCACCATCTCCGCGACCCAGTCGCGTTCCTGTTCGGCGGACATCCAGCCCGGGATGAACACGACGAGCCGTTCCCCCTCCCGCCGGGCACTGACCATGCGCTTCCGGCGGGCGCTGCGTCGGACCTCTACCGGGGGACTCGCCATGGCTCCAGGGTAGGCCGCCCCGGTTCGCGGATGCGAACGGCGCGGACGCGTTCCGGCCCCGTCGCCGCACGGAGCGGGCACCGTGGCGCCGGTGACCGGACTGCCCGCACGGCTCGCGCTCGCCGCCCACCTCGCCGTCCTCCCGGCCGGGCCACGGGCCCGCCGGATCGGGTCCGGCCCACCGCGGGCCCGGCTGCTGGAGGAGCTGTCCCCCGCCGCCGTCGACGCGCTGGACCGGCTCGCCGACGGCCCGTGCCCGACCGGTGCGCTCACCCGGGGCGACGACGAGGTCGCGGTGCTGCTCGCCGTCCTGTGGCGGGCGGGGCTGCTCGCCGACCCGGACGTCGTGGACCGGGTCCGGCGGCGCCGGGAGGGCACGCTCGTCGAGATCCGCGGCGACGGCGCGCTCGCCGTGGCGGTCGTCGCCGGGCTGGCCCGGGCCGGGATCGGACAGCTGTACCCGCAGGTCGGCGGGGTGACGGGCGCCGACGACGTGCTGGCCGGGCTGCCGGCGGGGCCGGGCCGGGACCGCGGGGAGGAGCTGCGCTCGTTCCTGCGCGACGCCGGTGTCGACACCGATCCGCCCCGGCGGGTGCCCGCGGACCTGGTTGTGCTCGCCGGCGACGGGCCGGTGCCGCCGGAGGCTCCCTCGGAGCACCTGTTCGTGGCCCTGCGCGACGGCCGCGGCGTGGTGGGGCCGCTCGTCCTGCCGGGCCGGGGGCCGTGTCCCGGTTGTGCGGGGGCGCCCGGTGCGGCCGGTGGGCCGTCGGCGGCGGCACCGCACGTGCTGGTCGCGACGGCGGCGGTGGCGGTCGGCCAGGTGCTCGCCGCCGTCGACGGGCCGGTGCGCGGCGGCCGCCCGCCCGCGTCGTGGGGTGCGGTGCTGGAGGTCGACGTGGACGCGGCGACGGTCGTCACCCGTCCGGGCTTCCGCCGACCCGGTTGTTCCTGCGGCACAGCGGCTGCGGCGGTACCGGACAGCGCACCGGGGCCCACCGCGGCGTGCGGGACTCCCCCGGCCGGGTGGACAATCACGGTGTGAGCGACATTCCCCGAAGAACCGCCTCGCGCACCGCCAAGCTCGCCGGCCTCCCGCTCGGCGTCGCCGGACGTGCCGCAGCAGGGTTCGGGCGCCGTCTCACGGGTGGTGACCGCGACGAGATCGCGGCCCAGCTCGCGGCCAAGAGCGCCGAGCAGCTGTTCGAGGTGCTCGGCGAGCTCAAGGGCGGCGCGATGAAGTTCGGGCAGGCGCTCAGCGTGTTCGAGGCGGCCGTGCCCGACGAGTACGCGGAGCCCTACCGCGAGGCGCTCACCAAGTTGCAGTCCGCGGCGCCGCCGATGCCCATGGCCGACGTCGACTACATGCTCACCCAGCAGTTCGGGCGGTCCTGGCGGTCCCGGTTCGCCGACTTCGACGAGACGCCCGCCGCCTCGGCCAGCATCGGCCAGGTGCACCGCGCGGTCTGGAAGCGCGACGGCCGCGAGGTCGCGGTCAAGGTGCAGTACCCCGGCGCCGAGGAGGCGCTGCGCTCGGACCTGCGTCAGCTCGGGCGGATGAGCCGCATCCTGCAGCCGCTGGTCCCCGGCATGGAGATCAAGCCGCTGGTCGCGGAGCTCAAGGACCGCATGGAGGAGGAGCTCGACTACCGCGACGAGGCCGCGTACCAGCGCGAGTTCGCCGCGTTCTACGAGGACGACCCGGACGTGAAGATCCCCCGCGTGGTCGGGTCCGCGCCCAAGGCCGTCATCACCGAGTGGGTGCAGGGCCGCCCGCTGGCCTCGATCATCCGCGACGGCACCCGCGAGGATCGCGACCACGCTGGCAACCAGCTGGCCCGCTTCCACTACTCGGCGCCGGACCGCGCGCACCTGCTGCACGCCGACCCGCACCCCGGCAACTTCGGGATCCTCGACGACGGCCGTCTGCTCGTCCTCGACTTCGGTGCCGTCGCCCGGATGCCCGACGGCATGCCCCCCGAGCTGGTCACGATGACCAAGTACGCGCTCGAGGGGCGCAGCGGGGACCTGATGGCCCTGATGCGCTCGGCCGGGTTCGTCCGCGACGGCGCCCGGATCGAGTCCGAGCAGATCCTCGGCTACCTCGCGCCCTTCACCGAGCCGCTGGGGTCCGAGGAGTTCCACTTCAGCCGCCGATGGATCCAGAAGCAGGCCGAGCGGGTCGGTGATCTGCGCAGCCCGGACGCGGCGATCGGCCGGTCGCTGAACCTGCCCCCGCGGTTCCTGCTGGTGCACCGGGTGACGATGGGGACCGTCGGCATCCTGTGCCAGCTCGACTCCCACGTGCGGCTGCGGGAGATCGTCGCCGAGTGGCAGCCGGAGATGTTCGAGCCGGACGCCCCGACCGGCTGACCCCTCCCCTTCGGTACTCCGGTCCTGCGGGACGGGGGTGTCCTGTCGTCGCTGTGCTCTGCTCACCGGTACGCAGCAGCGCAGGTCGGCGCCACTGGCGGAGCCTTCGGGGGCCCCGGTCCGCCACACGGTCCGCCAACCGCGCCAGGACCGCGGCGAACGGCGCCGCTCGTCGTCGCACCGGTGGTGGAGCGTGCCCCTCGTCACCGCGACCCGGCGACGACGGCCGGCAGCCCGACCGCGCCGTACCCGTTGCGGGAGAACAGGCGCGCCGCCTCGTCCAGCGCCGCCTGCCGGATCCGCTCGCGCTGCTCGGACCGGAGTTCCCGTGCCCTCCCCTCCATTTGACGTACTGATGGTACGTCGATAGATTTCACATACCGAAGGTATGCGTATAGGAGGGTGCCGTGCTCCACAGCTGCTACCCGGTCCTCGCGACGGCCGACGTCCCGGCCGCCCGCGCGTTCTGGACCGGCCTGATGGGATTCGAGATCGTCTTCGACACCGACTGGTACGTCAGCCTCCGTCGCGGACGCTTCGAGCTCGCCGTCCTCGACCGGGACCATCCGACGATCCCGACGGCGTACCGCGGCCGGTCCGCCGCCGGGACGCTGGTGAACCTCGAGGTCGACGACGTCGACGCCGAGTGGGACCGTCTCGTCGTCCGCGGTGGGCTGGAGGCGCTGCTCCCGGTACGCGACGAGGACTTCGGGCAGCGGCACTTCGTCGTCGCCGGGCCGGACGGGGTACTGGTCGACGTGATCACCGAGATCGCGCCATCGGCGGAGTTCGCCGACGTCTTCACCGGGTCGTCGGCGCCCTGACCTGGGGTGCTGCGTATCGGTGAGCAGAGCAGAGCGACGAGCAGGCACCCGCTCCCGCCGGCGGACCGGCAGGTCCCGGACACGACGGTGCCCCGCCCGGACGCGGGGTCCGGACGGGGCACCGATCACGGCGGTCGGCGGCGGGATCAGCCGGCGCGCAGCCGCGCCCGCTCGGCGCGGGAGGCGGCCCAGGCCGCGATCCGGGACCAGCCACGGCCCGCGGTGAGCCGGCGCGCGAGCCGGTGCTCGGCCGCCGCCCGTTGGGCCTCCTGCTGATGGGATCTCGCCAGCGCTTCCTGGATGAGCGTCATCACGTTCTCCTGGTTCACGAGGTGGGACGAACGGTCGGTGCGGGGAATCGGTCGCGCGGCCGGTGCCGGCTTCAGGTCGTTCATGTCTCGGTCTCCTCGGGTCTGGTGGGTCGGCGGCGCCGCGGTGCGCGTCGCGCCGGTACGGCTGTGGTCAGCGGCTCGCGGCCAGGGCCAGGGCCCGGTCGCGCTCCAGGTCGGCCTTGCGGGGACGCCCCCTCGGGCGCTTGCGCGGGATCACCCGACCGTGGTCGAAGATCTCGCCTCCCCACACGCCCCACGGCTCGGCGCGCTCCAGCGCGCCGTCCAGGCAGGCCTGCCGGAGCGGGCAGCCGCCGCAGCGGGACTTCGCCTCCTCCAGCTCGGCCGGGGCCTCGGCGAACCACAGGTCGGCGTCGCCGTTGCGGCAGGGCAGGGCCGAGCCCACGCTCGGCACGGACCGCAGCCGCACCTCGTCGGGTCCGGCGCCGCCGCCGGACTGCTCGGTGATCATTCCGCCGTCACACGGAACGGATCGCACGTACACGATCGACCTCCTCGATCGAACTTCATCTGCAACTGGTCAGACCGGTCCGGTCGGGACCTGTCATCTCTCGGGACGGAATCGGGGACAAAAAAATCGGGGCCGCGGAACCCGTGTGCGTGGGTTCCGCGGCCCCGATGGGACTCGCTGGGTGCTGAGGGTCAGGTACCCCCTCGGCGCCCGGGAACGAACGCAGCTGTGCACTTGTCATCGAAGATCGGGCCGGTGACCGCGACCGGCATGCCGCCCAGCGGGTACACCTCACCCGTGGTGCGGAGCGTCGACGGCGCGATCAGCGCCACCCCCTGGTGGCGACGGCGGACGCCGGACACCGCGATGCCCGCGTGAGCGACGTCGTGCGCGACGACGGTCTGCTCCGGGACGCACACCGGGGCCGGGACGGACAGGGTGGTGCCGATCAGGCCGGTCGTGTCGATCGTGCCCATCTCGTCACCTCCTCCGGTTCCGTCCGCGGTTTCCCGCGCGACGCGTCTGTGTCGGGAGCATGGCGCTCCACCTGGTGCCGACGACAGTAGAAGTGCTGCGCACGGCACTGCAACCGATTATTCGAAGTCTCGCCGGAAGTTCACGCCGATCCCTACCGAAGAGGGGGTCGTGAGCCCTCCGCCGCGTGCTCGGCGAGCACCCGCAGCACGTCGTCGCCGTAGCGGTCCAGCTTGGCCGCGCCGATCCCCGGGATGCCCACCAGGGCCGACGGTCCGGCGGGCCGTTGCTCCGCGATCGCGGTGAGCGTGGCGTCGGTGAGCACGACGAAGCCGGGCACGTCCTGCGCCTTCGCCGCCGCCGACCGCCACTGCTTCAGCCGGTCCAGCAGCTCCAGGTCCACATCGGACGGACAGTCGTCGCAGCGCAGGAGCTTGGTGGCGGTGGTCCCGAACAGCGGGGTCCCGCAGACGCGGCACTTGGGCCGGGCTCCCCCGGGCCGGCGCTCGCCGGCCACCCGGGACGCCGGGTGCGAGTCCGGGATCAGTCCGTACAGGAACCGCGAGCGGCGTCGCTTCGGCCCGCGCCCGGAGGCCCGGGACAGCGACCACGACATCGACAGCACCCGCCGGGCGCGGGTGACGCCGACGTAGAACAGCCGGCGTTCCTCCTCGACGGCGGCCTCGTCGTCGCCGGCGTGGCCGATGGGGAGGGTGCCGTCGGCGAGTCCGACGAGGAACACCGCGTCCCACTCCAGGCCCTTCGCGGCGTGCAGCGACGCCAGCGTGACGCCGTTGACCACGGGCGCCTGCGCGTGGTCGGCGCGGGTCTCCAGCTCCCCGCACAACCGGCGCAGGTCGGCCTGCGGCTCGACCGCGGCCAGCTCCTCGGCGACGCCGACCAGCGCCAGCAGCGACTCCCACTGCGCGCGCAGCGTCGCGCCCTTCGGCGGCTCGTCGGTCAGCCCGGCGCGGGCGGTGAGCACCGCGCGGGTGACGTCGACGAGGTCGGTGCCCGGCCGCTGGTCCGGTGCCGCGGTCCGCAGCGCGAGCATCGCCCGGCGGATCTCGGGCCGGTTGAAGAACCGCTCGCCGCCGCGGATCTGGTAGGGCACGCCGGCGTCGGACAGGGCCTGCTCGAACGCCTCGGACTGGGCGTTGATCCGGAACAGCACCGCGATCTCCGACGGCTCGGTGCCGTCGTTGATCAGGGTCAGGATCCGGCCCGCGACGGCGGCGGCCTCCCCGGCCTCGTCGTCGTGCTCGGAGAAGTCCGGGTCGGGGCCGGGCGGGAGCTGCCCGATGAGCTGCAGCCGGGACCCGGCGGGCCGGTTGCGGGCGGCGCCGATCAGCTGGTTCGCGCAGCCGACGATCTGCGGGGTGGAGCGGTAGTCGCGCTGCAGGCGCACGACCGCCGCGTCGGGGAAGCGGCGCGGGAACTCCAGCAGGTACCGGGGGGAGGCGCCGGCGAAGGTGTAGATCGTCTGGTTGGCGTCGCCGACGACGGTGAGGTCGTCGCGGTCGCCGAGCCAGGCGTCGAGCAGGCGCTGCTGCAGCGGGGTGACGTCCTGGTACTCGTCGACCACGAAGCACCGGTAACGGGACCGGAACTCCTCGGCGACGCCGCCGTGCTCCTCCAGCGCGATCGCGGTGTGCAGGAGCAGGTCGTCGAAGTCGAGCTGCTCGCTCGCGTTCTTCAGCTCCTCGTACGCGGCGTAGACGGCGGCGACCTGCTCGGCCGGGCCGGGGGTGTCGCGGCGACGGCGGGCGACCTCGGCCGCGTAGTCCGACGGGGCGACCAGGGTCGACTTCGCCCACTCGATCTCGGAGGCGAGGTCGCGCAGCGCGTCGGAGTCGGTGCCGGCCCGGGCGCGGGCGGCCGCCTGGCCGACGAGCCGCAGCTTGCCGTCGAGCAGCGGCCACGGGCTGCCGCCGACCATCTGCGGCCAGAAGTAGCGCAGCTGACGCAGCGCCGCGGCGTGGAAGGTGCGGGCCTGCACCCCGGAGGCGTCGAGCGCGCGCAGCCGGGTGCGCAGCTCCCCCGCGGCGCGGGCGGTGAAGGTGACGGCGAGGACCTGGGTGGCGGCGACGTGGCCCGAGGTCACCAGGTGGGCGATCCGCCGGGTGATCGTGCGGGTCTTGCCGGTGCCCGCCCCCGCGAGGACGCAGACCGGGCCGCGCGGCGCGTGCACCGCGGCCCGCTGCTCGGGGTCCAGACCGTCCGCGCCGATCGGTGCCGCCGGGTCCGGCACGGCGCGGGTCGCACGGGCGGGGCGGGCGGCGGATCGGGACGGCACCCACCCATCCTGACACCCACCCCCGACGGTCACGGGCCGCCCGTCCCGCCCGTCCGGGTGCCGGGCAGCTCACAGCGGGGGCGGGAAGAATCCCGCGGGCGGGCCCGTTGCACCCGGTATGGCGGACCTGACGATGTACACGACCAGCTGGTGCGGCTTCTGCCGTCGTCTCAAGCTGCAGCTCGACCAGGCCGGCATCGGCTACCGCGAGATCGACATCGAGCGTGAGCCGGACGCCGTGGCGTTCGTCGAGAAGGCCAACGGCGGCAACCGTACGGTGCCCACCGTCGTCTTCCCGGACGAGTCGGTCGCGACGAACCCCAGCTTCTCCGAGGTGAAGACCCGGCTCGGGGTCTGACACCTGCCCCTGATCTCCCACCACGGAGCGCGGCGGCCCGCCACCGGTACCTCACCGGGGGCGGGCCGCCGCTTCGTCTGCGGGGTCAGCCCCCGGCGGCGGCCCAGGACTCCAGCATGGTGCGTGCGATCGAGACCTTCCCCGGCAGCATGACCACCGGTCCGTCGGTGGGGTCGGGCTCGTCCCGGGTGCCCCAGTCGCCGCGGGCCAGTGCCGCCCGCAGCGTGTCCCGGGTGATCCACAGGGCGTCGGCGATCTCGCCGTCCTGCGGCGTCAGCGGGACCTCCGGGTCCCCGATCGCGTGGAAGCCGACCATCAGCGACCGCGGGAACGGCCACGCCTGGCTGCCGAGGTACCGCACGTCGGACACGGCGATGCCGACCTCCTCGGAGATCTCGCGGTGCACGCACGCCTCCAGCGACTCGCCGGATTCGACGAACCCGGCGAGCACCGAGTAGCGCCCGGCCGGCCACACCGGCTGGCGGGCGAGCAGGACGCGGTCCGCGCCGTCGTGCACCAGGCAGATGATCGCCGGGTCGGTGCGCGGGTACTCCTCGTGGCCGTTGTCGCAGACCCGGGCCCAGCCCGCGTTGTGCGGGCGGGTGCGGGTGCCGTCGATCGCGCAGAACCGGGACCGGTCGTGCCAGTTCAGCGTGGCGACCGCGCCGGTGAGCAGCCCGGACCCGAGGGGGTCGAGGAACGCGCCCGCGGCGCGCAGGTCCGCCCACTCCCCCTCGCCGGTGAAGATGTCGCTGTCGGCGGTGCGTTCGGTCCCGACGCGCACCGCCCAGTACGGGACGCCCTCGCGCTCGCCGAGCAGCACGGCCTCGGCCGGCGGCTCCGCGGCGACGTCGGTGCCCGCGCGGGTCCGGACGTGCCCGCCACGGCCTGCCGCGTCGTCCCAGGCGGCGGCGTCGACCTCGCGGAACTCGCGGCCCGGTTCGACCTCCCAGTCCACCGGGGTGCGTCCGGACTCGTCGACGACGACCACGCGCGCCTTCGCCCACGTGTCGCGCACGTAGGCCGGGTCCAGGCGGCGGTTCTCGTCGCGGGAGAGCGCGTTGCGCGACAGCACCGGCTCCTCGGTCAGGGAGAAGTCCCCGGGGCTCATCGCCCGCCTCCGCGGACCACGCCGCCGAGCGCGGCGAGCGGTGGCCCGACCACGTCGGCGTCACCGACGACCACCCCGGTGAACCGGGTCGGCGCGAACAGCGCGGTGGCGGCCGCGGCGACCTCGTCGACGGTGACCGCCTCCAGCCGGCGCGGCCGGTCCCGGAGCCAGTCGACGTCGAGCCCGGCGGCGTGCAGCGCGGACAGGGTGCCGGCCAGCGCGGACTGACTGTCCAGCGAGATCAGCAGCGAACCGATCGCGTAGCGACGGGCCGAGGTGACCTCCTGCTCGGTCGGCGGGACCGCCACCATGCGGCCGAGCTCGTAGCGGGTCTCGAGCAGGGCGGCGGCCGTGACGTCGGAGGCGACGTCGGCGTCGAGACCGAGCACCGCGCCACCGGGCACGAACTCCTGCCCGGAGTGCGCACCGTAGGTGTAGCCCTTGTCCTCGCGGATGTTCTCCATCCAGCGCGAGGAGAAGTAGCCACCGAACACGAGGTTCGCGAGCTGGAACGCGGTGTAGCGCTCGTCGGTGCGGTCCAGGCCGGGCGCGGTGAGACGCAGCTGGGACTGCACGGAGCCGGGCCGGTGGACCAGCTCCAGGTCGCCCGCCTGCGGCACCGGCGGGGTGGACAGCCACCGGGCGGGGTGGTCGCCGGTCCACCCCCCGAGCCGGCGGGCGACCTCGGCGATCGCGGCCTCGGGGTCGATGTCGCCGACGAGGACCAGGCTCGCCCCGTCCGGGACGACGACGTCGGCGTGCAGCTCCCGCACGCGCTCCGGGGTGACCGCGGCGACGGCCTCGGCGGTCGGCATCTCCGAGACGATGGGGTGGTCGCCGAAGCGGCGGCGCATCAGCGCCTCGCGGGCGACGGTGCGCGGCTGCGCGCGGGCGACGGCGATCCGCTCGGCCAGCCGGGACCGCTCGCGGGCGACCTCGGCGTCGGGGTGGGTGGCGGCGGTGAGGACGTCGGCGAGGACGTCGAGGACCGTCGGCAGACCGGTGGCCAGCGCGGAGCCGCCCGCCTGCAGGTACTCCGGGTCGACGGCGACGCCGAGCTCCCCGCCGACCGAGGCCAGCGCGTCGTCGATGCCGACCCGGTCGCGGCCCGCGGTGCCGGTCAGGATGGTCTCGGCGAGCACCTCGGTGCCCGCGGTGCGGGCGGCGTCGGCGACCGGCTCCGGCGAGGCGGCCGGGATACGCAGGACGGTCTCGACCAGCGGGACCCCGGGTCGGCGCGCGGCCAGGACGGTCAGCCCGTTCGGCAGGGTCTCGGTGAGCACGTCCGGCAGCGGCACCTCCTTGGTGCGGCCGAGCGCGGGCAGCGGTCGGGGGCCGCGCTCGGTGCGGCCGATCTCCTCCGCGCTGCGGTGTGTGCGGGCGGCGCTCACGCGGAGCCCCCTTCGGTGTGGTTCACGGTGCCGGGACGGGTCGGCGCGCTCACGCGTCGCCGTCCCCGGTCGGTTCAGCGGCCGGCTCGACCAGCAGGACGGCCCGCCCGGCCGAACGCAGCCGGGCGGCCGCGGCGGCGACGTCGGCACCGGTCAGGGCGGCCAGTCTGCCGGGGAGCTCCACGGCGAGCTCGGCGCGGCCGTAGAGCAGCTCGCGGGCGCCGAGCCCGAGCATCCGGTACATGACGCGGTCGTCCTCGCGGTGCAGGGCGGCGACCCAGCGGGCGGTCTGGCGCTCCAGCTCCTCGGTGCCGGGGCCATGCTCGGCGAGGCGGTCCAGCTCCTCGTCGACCGCGGCGGTGACCCGGTCCGCGGACACCTCGGCCGGGTGCACCGCGGTGATCGTGAAGGTGTCGGGGTCGCGGGCGTCGAACGGGCCGCCCATCAGGCCGTTGGACGCCGAGACGTCGGTGACCAGCCCCGCTCCGTCGGCGCCGCCGTGGACCAGGCGGCGCTGCAGCCGCGAGGCCTCGCCGTCGGCCAGGACGGTGGCGAGCATGGCGTGGGCCAGGTAGGCGTCGGGCTCGGCGGCCGGGTCGGGGACGCGGTAGCCGAGTGCCAGCGCGGGCAGCGGGGCGTGGGCGTCGGCCACGGTCTGCCGCCGCTCCGCGCCGGGGGCGGGCTCGGCGAACGACGGCCGCTGCGGGACGGGCCGGGCGGGGATGTCCCCGAAGTGCCGCTCGACCAGGGCGAGGGTGCCGTCGACGCCGTGCTCGGACAGGTCACCGTGCACGGTGACCAGCGCGTTGCCCGGCGCGTAGAAGGTGTCGAAGAACGCGGCCGCGTCGTCCAGGCTCGCCTGCTCCAGCTCCGAGAAGTCGCCGTAGCCGTTGTGCGCGTTGGGGAAGGTGTCGTAGAGGACCGGCGGCAGCAGGATCCACGGGAACCCGCCGTAGGGGCGGTTGTGGACGTTGAGCCGGATCTCCTCCTTCACGACGTCGACCTGGTTGCGCAGGTTCTCGACGGTGAGCTTCGGGGCGCGCAGCCGGTCGGACTCCAGGAACAGCGCCCGCTCCAGCGCCGCACCGGGCAGCACCTGGAAGTAGTCGGTGTAGTCCTGGTGGGTCGAGCCGTTGAAGATCCCGCCCGCGGACTGGACCTGCCGGAAGTGCTCCAGCTTCTCCAGGCTCTCGCTGCCCTGGAACATCAGGTGCTCGAACAGGTGCGCGAAGCCGGTGCGGCCCTCCGGCTCGGAACGGAAGCCCACGTCGACGTGCACCGAGACCCCGACCACCGGGGTGGCCGGGTCCGGGACGACGAGCACGCGCAGCCCGTTGGCCAGCGTGGCCCGGTGCAGCTCGAGAGCGGATTTGTCGGCGATCACGGACACGGGAGCGAGGCTATCCCCCACCCCCGGCAACCTGCCCGGTCAGGCGTGCTCGGGCGGCAGGATCACGAACTGGCGCAGCCCCAGGTCGCGGTAGGTCACCGGGCCGCGGGGACCGGGGGTGTGATCGACGTTGATGCCGGTCTCGGGCAGGCCCAGCAGCTTGTAGCCGTCGAGCAGCCGCGACGGCGCGTTCCAGAACACCCCGGTACCGGTGTAGCGGTCGATGAAACGGTGGGCGACCTGCTCGTCGGCGGCGCAGATCGTCGCGGCCAGGCCGGAGGTCTCCCGGGCGGCGGTGTCGGCGGCGTCGTCGGGGCCGTCGACGACGGCGACCGTCACGTGCGCCTCGGCGCCGGAGTCCAGTGCCCACTCGTGACCGAGCGGGTGGTCGTGCGGGGGCAGCGACAGCGCGATGCCGCGGGCGTCGAGGGCGGCCTTCGCGACCGGCAGCAGGGTGTCGTAGACGGGCCGGTCGACGAGCAGCAGGTTCAGCCGGTTGCAGACGCCGAGCCGGTCGGTCGAGTCGGTGACCAGGCGGGTGACGTCGGCCTCGGTGGCGCTGGCGTCGAGGTAGAGGACGCCGCCGCCGTCGGCGTGGGCGAGCACCCGGGTGCCCGCGGTCGCGCCGAGCACGGACAGCTTGCGGGTGACGTCCCCGGACCCGCGGACGACGACCAGCGGCACCAGGTCGGGCAGCCCGACGAGGGCCTCGGCGCCGGCGTGGCCGGGCAGCGGGACGAGCTGCACGGCGGCCTCGGGGAGCCCGGCGTCGGCCAGTGCGGGGCGCAGCACCTGCTCGACGAGCGCGGTGGCGCTGCCGAGCGCCGCGGACCCGGTGCGCAGGACGGCGGCGCTGCGGGCCTTGAGGACCTGCGAGGCGACGTCGACGGTCACGTTCGGCCGGGCCTCGAACACCGCGCCGATGACGCCGACCGGGATGCGCCGCTCGAACACCCGCTCGCCGGTCTCCAGAGTGCGGACCGGCCACTCGGTGGGCGGCTCGGGGGTCGCCGCGAGCACCTCGAGCTGGGTGGCGATCCCGGCCAGCCGCTCGGGGTCCAGGCGCAGCCGGTCGAGCAGGCCCGCCGCCATGCCGTTCCGCTCGGCGGCGGCGACGTCGGCGGCGTTGACGTCGAGCAGCTCGTGCGCCCGGTCCCGGATCAGCGAGGCGGCGGCGCGCAGGGCGTCGTCGATCCGGCCCTCGCCCGCGGCGCGGACGGCCGGGGCGGCGGCCCGGGCGCGCTGCGCGGCCTCACGGACGGCGGCGAACTCCGGCGCCTCGGTCGTCTCCTGCGGGGTGGTCACGGTGCTGCTCACGCAGGTCAGGGTAGGCGGTCGCCGTCGCGGGCCCGACCGGGTATCCGGTGAGGACGGCTCAGGGCGCAGCGGTCGGCACGGCGTAGACGACGATGTTCGACTCGTAGCTCCCCGCCGCCGGGTCGAACACCCCGCCGCAGGTGACGAGGACGAGCTGCGGGTCGCCGTCGCGGCGGAACACCTCGCGGGGCAGGTCGTGCTTGCCGTACTCGCGACGCGCGACGACCCGGTAGGCCGCGGTGCGGCCGTCGGCGCCACGGACGACGACCGGCTCGCCCGCGACGAGCTGCGGCAGCACCGACAGGAACCCGATGCCCTGGGTGCGCGAGTCGACGTGACCGGCGATCACGGCGCTCCCGGACGCGCCGCCCGGGAGGACACCGGGGGCCCACCAGCCGACCGTGCGCACCTGGTCGGGGACGACCATCCCGCCGTTCGGGGCGGTGCCGACCGCGTCGACGGGGGCGGACAGGCCGCGGGCGGGGAGCTCCAGGACGGCGGGGACGACCGGCTGCGACACGGTGCCGGGCTCGGGTGCGGGGAGCGGGTAGACGGCGGAGACGGTCCACGGTTCCCGTGGCGCGATGGGCGCCGGGCCGGTGGAACGGGGCGGGGGGCCGGTGCGGTCGCCGGGGCCGGGGAGCGGGCCCGCCGGAAGCGCGTCGGGCGCCGGCGGCGCGGCCTCCGCAGCCGGGAGCGGGGCGAGCACGGGTGGAGCGGCAGGCGCCACCGGGAGCGCGGCAGGTGCGGGCGGCGCGGCAGGTGCGGGCGGCGCAGCAGGCGCGGGCGGCGCAGCAGGCGCGGGCGGCGCGGCGGGCGCGGGCAGGACGGCGGTCGCCGCAGCAGCCGCCTCGGAGGGCCCCGGCTCCCCCGGCAGCGCCGCGGCGTCGGGCGCCCCGACCGGCGGAGCCGGGTCCGGCGGCGCCAGGACCGGCAGCGCCCGGGCCACCGGCACCGCACGCGTCGCGGCGGAGGCGGTTCCCGCGGGCACGGCGCCGAGGTCGCTCGCCTCGACGCGGGCGTCGTCGCCGAGTGCGAGACCGGCGCCGGCGCCCAGCAGGGCGGCGCCGAGGAGCAGCAGCGCGGCCGCTCCCCGTACGCCCCCGGCCGGGCGCCGGCGCCGCGGTGTCACGCGCGGGCGCGACGCAGCCGGACGGCACCGGCGAGGAGCAGCAGCAGCCCGGCACCGCCGAGCGCCACGGGCAGCGCGGCGTCGGACGCCGATGCGGCCTGGCCACCGGTGCCGGCGTCGACGGCGGGCGCGCCGGAGCCGCCCCGGCCCGCGGCGTCACCGGAACCGGAGGCCGAGCCGTTGCCGGTGCCGTTGCCGGCGCCCGCACCGGGCGCGGTCCCGTCGCCGGACCCGGCGGCGTTCCCGTCGGTGCCGTTCCCGGGGTTGTCCGTGCCGGAGCCCGGGGTCGTGGCCCCGGCCTCGGCCGCGGCCTGGTCCAGCTTGGTCTTCAGCTCACCGAGGTTCGTGAGCTGCGCGCGGGCCTGGTCGAGCTGCTCCGGCGGCAGGCCGGGCACGTTCAGCAGCTGCTGGGCCTGGTCGCTGAGCTGTCCGACCTGCTCCTGCGCCGCCTGCAGCCAGCCCTGGTCGAACTGCTCACCGGTGCGGGCCTTGAGGTCGTCGACCTGGGACTGGATCTCCGGGGAGACCTGGTCGGGCAGCGAGACGCCGATCGACGACGCCAGCCCCCGCAGCCTGTCGTTGATCTGCTGGCCCTCGCCCTGCACCTGCGGCGCGAGCTCCTTGACCTTGTCCCCGACGCCCTGCTCCAGGCCGATGCCGCCGAGCGCGGCGAGGCCGAGGGCCTTCTGGTGGGCGTCGCCGAACGCCTGGCGCGGGTCGCCGACGCCCGGGACCTGAGGGAGGTTGTCGGGCAGGTTCGGCACCTGCGGCGTCTCGCCACCGCAGGCGGTCAGCCCCACGAGTGCGGCCGCGGCGACGGCGGCACCGACGGTGCGGCTGATCCGGCGCGGGTGGTTCGTGGTCGTCGTCATGCGAGTCATCCCCCGGAGGTAGCGGTGTACGCCTGATGGGCTATCGACTTACTCCGAACGTTGCAACTCGAACCACACGACAGGTCCCACGCGGGCGGCGAGTGGTTATCGCCGACGGCTGAGCGGTGCCGGGGCCGACGGCGGCGGGACGACCGGGCCGACGTCGCCGTCGGGTGCCTCGTCGAGGTCCAGGACGACCGGGGCGTGGTCGCTGGGGAGCTTCCCCTTGCGCGCCTTGCGGTCCACCCACACCGCCGCGCGACGGTCGGCCGGGCCCGACCCGGCCAGCACCAGGTCGATCCGCATCCCCTGGTCCTGGTGGAACCGGCCGGCCCGGTAGTCCCAGTAGCTGAACACGCGTTCGTCGGGCCAGCGCTCGCGCAGGACGTCCCGCAGCCCGGTCCCGAGCAGCGCGGCGAGCGCGGCCCGCTCGTCGGGGGTGACGTGGGTGGCGCCGTCGAACAGGGAACGGTCCCAGACGTCGTCGTCGGTGGGGGCGATGTTCACGTCCCCGGCCACCACGGTCGACGCGGGGTCGCCCGTCGCGACCAGCTCGCGCAGCGCACCGAGCCAGCGCAGCTTGTAGGCGTAGTGCGGGTCCTCCGGGCTGCGGCCGTTGGGCACGTACACCGAGGTGACCCGCAGCCCGCCGCAGGTGGCGGTGACGGCGCGCGCGTCCGGGACCTCCAGCCCGCCCTCGGTGAAGACGGGCTCGTCGGGCAGGCCGCGCACGACGTCGTCCAGACCCACCCGCGACAGCAGGGCGACCCCGTTCCACCGGCCCTGGCCGTGGTGCGCGCTCGCGTAGCCGCGCTCGGCCAGTGCCTCGTCGAACGCCGCGGCGAAGTCGTCGTCGGAGAGCTTGGTCTCCTGGAGGCAGACGACGTCGGGTTCCCGCTCGTCGAGCCACGGCAGCAGCCGCGGCAGCCGGGACTTCGCGGAGTTCACGTTCCAGGTGGCCAGACGCACGCCCCGACCCTACGAGAGGAAGCGCGTCACCGATCGGCGGATGCCCGCGACGTCCAGGCCGTGCGCGGCGTCGTGGTCCTCCGGGCTGCCGTAGCGGCGCAGCTCGGTGGCGCCGACCCCGAGCCCGAGGACCCGGTGCCGCAGGTCGGCGAGCGCGTCGGAGACGTGCCGCACCGAGGTCCCGGCGAGGTAGGGCTCCACGAGCACGACGTCCGGCTCGGACAGCGTGGCGCGCAGGCCGGCCGCGTCGAACGGGCGGACGGTCGCGGCGTACAGGACGGTCACGTCCAGGTCGGCGACGGCGGCGAGCGTCCGGTCCGCCAGGGGCCCCACCGCGACGACCGTCCCCCGGCTCCCCCGCCGCAGCACCGTCATCGACGGGCCCGCCCCGTACGGCCGCGCGTTGGACGCGCCCGAGAGCCGGACGTAGACCCGGTCGTCGCCGGGCAGGGCGGCCCACAGCTGCGCCTGCGCCTCGTCGGCGTGCCCGGGCACGTGGACGGTCCAGCCGTCGAGGGTGTCGAGCAGCGGCACGTCGCGCGGGCCGAAGTGGGTCTCCCCCGCGCCCGCCATGTCGTAGGACCCGCCGGCCGACACCAGCAGCGCCCCGACGCCCTGGTGTCCGAGGTCGAGCTTGAGCTGCTCGTAGGGCCGCTCGACGAGGAACGGCGCGAAGGTGTGCACGACCGGGCGCATCCCGGTCAGCGCGAGCCCACCGGCGGCGGAGACGAGCAGCTGCTCGCGGATGCCGACATTGATCACGCGGTCGGCGAGGTCGGGCGGGACGTCGACGTAGCCGGCGCCGATGTCGGCCAGCAGCGCGACGGCCCGCGGGTCGGAGGCGACCAGCTCGGGCAGCAGGCCGTAGAAGCGTTCCCGCTGGTCGGGCGGGGTCACGGGCCCGGAGGTGGTGGCGTGCTGCGTATCGGTGAGCAGAGCAAAGGCACTCATCGGGGGCTCCCCTTCGGTTCAACGTGCGCGACGACGGCGAGCTGCCGGTCGGTGTGGTCGGTGCGGAACGCGCGCTCCAGGGCGTCGTGGTCGCGGCCGTCGGCGTCGACGGCGACCCAGCCCTCCGCGGTGAAGCGGCCGGCGATCCCGCCGGGCCAGCCGTGCGAGGCCGAGCTGTTGTCGACGACGACGGCGCTCAGCCCGGACAGCCCGGCACGGCCCGCGTACTGGATCGCCTCGAAGTTGGAGCCCTCGTCGAGCTCGGCGTCGCCGACGAGGACGACGGTGCGCGCGTCGCGGCCCTGCAGCAGCAGCCCCGACGCGGTGCCGACGGCCAGTCCGAGCCCGTGGCCGAGCGAGCCGGAGGAGATCTCCACCCCGGGCACGAGCGTGCGGTCGGGGTGGTGCCCGAGGGGCGAGTCGTACCCGGCGAACCGGTCGAGCAGGTGGTCGTCGAGGAACCCGCGGGCGACGAGGACGGCGTAGAGCGCCATCGGGCCGTGCCCCTTGGAGACCAGGAAGCGGTCGCGGTCGGGGTCGTCGGGATGCTGCGGGTCGACGCGCAGGATGCGGTCGTAGAGGACCCACAGGACGTCGAGGGTGGAGGTCGCGGCGGGTTCGTGCTTCTCGTCGCCGGTCATCCGGGTCATCAGCCCGGCGAGGTCGGCGTAGCCGGTCGGTGATCGCATGGTCACCACCGTGCGACCTGAAGTGCGGTTCAGGTCAAGGGCTACGGGTCGCGGGCGGCCTACTCCTCGTCCGGCGGGGTCGCCTTGCGGACGTAGAGCAGCTGGTCACCCCGCTCCAGCGCGTCGACGGCGGCCGAGTCGACCCGGTGGAGCTGCTCGCCGCGCACCACGCCGAGCACGATGTCGGGCAGGTGCCGCGGGGAGCCGCCGACCTCGGTCGGCTCGACCTGGCGCTGGGAGATCGCGAAGCCGGCGTCGGGGGTGAGCAGGTCCTCCACCACCTCGACGACGGCGGGCGAGCGGGTCGCGACGCCCAGCAGCCGCCCGGCCGTCTCGTCGGACACGATCACCGAGCTGGCGCCGGACTGGCGGAGCAGGTGCACGTTCTCCGCCTCGCGCACCGCGGCGACGATCGAGATCGACTTGGACAGCTCGCGGGCGGTCAGGGTGACCAGCACCGCGGTGTCGTCGCGGTCCAGGGCGACGACCAGCGTCGTCGCCAGCTGCACCCCGGCGATGCGCAGCACCGCGGAGCGGGTCGCGTTGCCGGACACGGTGACCAGGCCCAGCCCGGAGGCCACGTCCAGCCGCGCCCGGTCGGTGTCGACGACGACGATCTTCCCGGGGTCCACGTCGTCACCCAGCAGCGTCTCCACCGCCGCGCGCCCCTTGGTGCCGTAGCCGACGACGACGATGTGCTCGCGCACGCGCGACCTCCAGCGCTGGATCCGGAACGACTGCCGCGAGCGCTCGGTGAGCAGCTCGACGGTCGTACCGACGAGGACGATCAGGAACAGCACCCGCAACGGGGTGATCACCGCGATGTTGATGGAGCGGGCCATCGGGCTGACCGGCACGATGTCGCCGTAGCCGGTCGTCGACAGCGACACCGTCGCGTAGTAGAGGGCGTCGAGCAGCGAGATCTCGCCCGCGCCGTTGTTGTCGAGGTAGCCGTCGCGCCCGAAGAAGACGATCAACGTCGTCGCGCCGAGCGCGAACACCGCGATCGCCAGGCGGGTCACCAGCGAGCGCACCGGGCCCGACCGCGGGTCCGGCATCCGCAGCGCACCCTCGACCTGGGGATCGAGTTCGCTGAGCCGGGTGGAGCCGATCACGTGCGAAGGCTAGCGCCCAGGTCGCGCCGCACCGACCGCGCGGGCCCTATCCTCACTCAGGTGTCGGCCGAGGGGGACCACGAACGTGTGACGCCTGCTGCGCGCACGTCGCTGCGGCCGCGGTTGAGCGCGCGCCGGTTCCGCGGCGGCGCCGCACCCGGGCCGGACCCGACCGAGGTCCTCGAGACGGGCGTCGCCGTGGCCGCGGGCCTGCGCGAACCGGCCGGGTCCGCCGCCGCGACCGAGGCGCTGCGCCGGCTCGCCGGGCTCTGCGGCGCCGAGGCGGCGGGCCTGGTCCGGCCCGGGCTGCCCGACTCGTGGTGGGGCCCCGGCCGCGCCGACGGCGTCGCGCTCGCCGGGCGGGCCCGCGGGCGACGGCTCACCGAGGCCGGCCGCACCGCGCTGCCCGTCGGCGACGGGCCGGTGCTCGTCCTGGCCGGTGGGGTCGGGTCGGCCGCCGCCCGCCGGACCGCCGCCTTCGTCGCCGACGCCCTCGAACGCGCCCGCCTGACCGACGGGGAGGCCGAGGCCGAGGCCGCCCGGCTGCGTGCGCTGCGGGCCCAGATCTCGCCGCACTTCGTCTACAACGCGCTCACCACGATCGCCTCGTTCGTCCGCTCGGACCCGGCGCGCGCCCGCGACCTGCTGGAGACCTTCGCCGAGTTCATCCGGCACTCGCTCGCCGCACGCGGCGACTACGTGCCGCTGGCCGGGGAGTTCCGCTCGGTCGAGGCCTACCTGACCCTCGCCCGCGCCGTGCTCGGCGAGCGGCTGCGGGTGCAGGTGCGGGTGGCGCCGGAGGTGCTGCCGGTGCCGGTTCCGGTGCTGGCGCTGCAGCCGCTGGTCGAGAACGCGGTGCAGCACGGCGTCGAGCGCTCCCCCGACGGCGGGCTGGTGCAGGTCAGCGGCGAGGCCGAGGGGGACGTCTGCGTGATCACCGTCGACGACGACGGGCCGGGCATGAGCCCCGAGCACGCCCGCGCCGTGCTGGCCGGCACCGCCGAGGGCGCAGGGCTGGCGCTGGTGAACGTCGACCGCAGGCTGCGTGCGGTCTACGGCCCCGATCACGGCCTGGTCATCGAGACCGCGCCCGGCGCGGGCACCCGGATCGTGCTGCGGATCCCGCGGTTCCAGCCCGGGGTGGTGATCTGAGGTGACACCCTCCGCCGAGCCGCTGCGCGTGCTGGCCGTCGACGACGTCGCCCCCGCCCTCGACGAGATCTGCGCGTTGCTGGCCGACGCACCCGACGTCGGCGAGGTCGCCCGGGCCGGCGGCGCGGTCGAGGCGCTGCGCGCGATACCCACCGGCCGGTTCGACGCCGTCTTCCTCGACATCACCATGCCCGGGATGGACGGCCTGGAGCTCGGCGGCGTGCTGGCCGCGATGGCCACGCCGCCGGAGATCGTCTTCGTGACGGCGTTCGAGGAGCACGCCGTCGCCGCGTACGGCCTCGGCGCCGTCGACTACCTGCTCAAACCGGTCGGCGCGGACCGTCTCGCCGACGCGCTCGGCCGGGTGCACCGGGCCCGGGCGGGCCGCTCGGCCGCCGGGCCGGGCACCCCGGGGGCGGTCACACCGGAACCGGCCGGGCCCGCGCTCCCCCGCGTCGACGAGCTCGCCGTGCTGCCGGTGGAGGCCGCCGGGCGCACCCGCTACGTCCGCCGCGAGGACGTCCGCTTCGTCGAGGCCCACGGCGACTACGTGCGGCTGCACCTGCCCGGGGGCTCGCACCTGGTGCGGATCCCGCTGTCCCGGCTGGAGGAGCACTGGGACCCGCACCGCTTCGTCCGCGTGCACCGCAGCTTCCTGCTGCACCTGCCCGCGGTCCGCGAGCTGCGCAGCGACGCCGGCGGCGGCCTGCTCGCCCACACCGACGCCGGCGACGTGCCGGTCAGTCGTCGCCACGCCCGGGACCTGCGCGACCAGCTGCTCGCCGCGGCCACCGCCGGGGCGCTCGACGGCCACCGCGCCCCCGACGGCGACGGCCCGGGAAGCGACCGGGGGCGGCCGTGACCGCCCGCCCGCGCCGGGTCGCGGTCAGCGCACCGCCCGAGCGGGGTACCGCCGTACCGCGCCCCCAGCCGGCTGCGGCGCTCGACCCGGGGCTGGCCGAGCGGGCCCGCGGGCTGCGCCGGGCCCAGCTGCGGCGCGCCGTGGTCACCCTGGCCTGCGCCGCGGTGCTGCTGTTCGGGCTGCCGGTGCTGCTGCGGCTCGCGCCGGACCTGGCCCAGTGGCGGGTCGGGGGGCTCCCGCTGGGCTGGATCGCGGTCGCCTGGCTGCCGTACCCGCTGCTCGGCGTGCTGGCGTGGTGGCACCTGCGCCGGGCCGAACGCGCGGAACGCCCGTGACGGCCGCCGCGGTCGTCGCCCTGCTGCTGGTCACGGTGCTGATCGGGGCACGTGGCGTCGCGGCGATGCGCACCACCTCGGACTTCCTCGTCGCGTCCCGGCGGACCTCGCCGATGCTCAACGCGGCCGCGGTCTCCGGGGAGTACCTGTCGGCGGCGTCGTTCCTCGGCGTCGCCGGACTGGTGATCAAGGAGGGCACCGGGGCGCTCTGGTACCCGGTCGGGTTCGCCGCGGGCTACCTGCTGATGCTCGCGCTGGTCGCCGCGCCGATGCGCCGCTCCGGGGCGCTGACCGTGCCCGGGTTCGCCGAGGCCCGCCTCGGGTCGCGGTCGCTGCGCCGGTTCTGCGCGGTGGTCGTCGTGGTGATCGCGGTGCTCTACCTGGTGCCGCAGATCGTCGCGGCCGGGCAGCTGCTCACGCTGGTGTCGGGCGTCGACTACTGGGTCGGGGTCGTGGTGTCCGGCCTCGCCGTCGGCCTGACCCTGGCGCTGGGCGGGATGCGCGCCGCCACCTACGTGCAGGCGTTCCAGTTCGCGCTCAAGCTCCTGCTGTTCGCCGGGCCCGCGATCTGGCTGCTGCTGCTCGCCGGGCCGCAGCTGCGCGCCGACATGGCCGCACCGCCGGAGTTCACCCGGTTCACCGCCGAGACCCCGGTCGACTTCCGGCTCGACACCGAGCTCGTGCTGACCGAGCCGACCGTCGTGGTCGTCGACGGGGTGCCGGTCCCGCTCGCCCCCGGCCCGCACCACGCCGCCGCCGACGCCGTCTGGGTCTTCCCCGACGGTGCCGCGGTGCCCGAGCTGGGCGGCGACCGTGCGTCGCTGCCGGTGCCCGGCGGTGCCGAGTGGGCGCTGCCGCTGCTCGGCACCGCCGACACCTCGCCGCTGCTGACGACCTGGTCGGTGCTGGTCGCGACGGCGCTGGGGACGATGGGGCTGCCGCACATCATCGTGCGGTTCCACACCAGCCCGGACGGGCGCGGTGCCCGGCGCACCGCGGCGATCACCGTCGCGATGCTCGGCGCGTTCTACCTGTTCCCGATCGTCTACGGGCTGCTCGGGACCGTGCTCACCCCCGAGCTGTACCTCTCGCAGGGCACCGACACCGCGATCGTCACGCTGCCCGGCCGGGTCACCGGCGGTGGCACCGCGGCGGCGCTGACCGCGATGCTCACCGCGGGGGCGTTCGCCGCGTTCCTGGCCACCTCGCTCGGGCTGCTGCTCGCGCTGTCCGGGGCGCTCGCCCACGACCTCATGCCATCGGGTCTGCGGCGGCTGCGGCTGACCGCGCTGGCCGCGTCGGCGGCCGTCGTACCGGCGGCGCTGCTGATGGTGCGCGTCGACGTCAGCGCGGCGGTGACCTCGGCGTTCACCGTCGCGGCGTCGACGTTCTGCCCGCTGCTGGTGCTCGGCCTGTGGTGGAAGGGGCTGACCGCGCGCGGCGCGTACGCAGGGATGGTCACCGGGCTGCTCGCGACGGTCGGGTCGATGGCGCTGGGCGCCGCGCTCGGGCTCGGCGGGACGGCGGGCATGCTGCTCGCCCAGCCCGCGCTGTGGTCGGTGCCCTGCGCATTCCTCGTCATGATCGCCGTGTCACTGGGCGATCACGTTCCGTCGGACGCGGAAGTTACGATGCTGCGGCTCCATCTGGCCGATCGGGAGTGAGCGCTTTAGCGTAGCGGCGACATCGGAGTCAAGACCGCTCGTCGTTCGGTGCCGCGCTCGATCGTCCGGTCGTCGGCCGCTCGCATCTTGGGCCGCCCGGAGCGTGCGTGTGGGGTTCCGCACACGGCCCGAAGGCCCTTTCCTGGGTCCGGTCCCGTGGCCGTGCGTGGCTTGTGCAAGGAGGCATACGTGAGTACGACCGAGTCCGACGAGCAGCCAGGCGGTCCGACGCCGGGCACTCCCGACTGGGCCGCCGTGCAGGCGAGCCCCGACTTCCAGGAGCTGCGCAAGCGGCTGCGCGGCTTCGTGTTCCCGGTGACCGCCGGGTTCCTGGCCTGGTACCTGCTGTACGTGCTGCTCGCGACCTTCGCGACGGACTTCATGGCCACCCCGGTGCTCGGCAACATCAACCTGGGTCTGATCCTCGGGCTGCTGCAGTTCGTGTCGACCTTCGCGATCACCGTGGTCTACATCCGCTACGCCGACCGCGTGCTCGACCCGCTGTCGTCGAAGCTCCGCGGAGAGATCGAGGGGACCCGATGAGCACGACCGTCCTGGCGGCGACCGCGGACAGCAACCCGGCGCTCAACATCTCGATCTTCCTGGCGTTCGTCATCGTGACGCTGGGGATCGTGTTCTACGTCAACAGCCGGCACGCCAAGAAGACCGCGGCCGACTTCTACACCGCCGGCGGCGGCTTCTCCGGCACCCAGAACGGGTTCGCGATCGCCGGTGACTACCTCTCGGCGGCGTCGTTCCTGGGGATCGCCGGTGCCATCGCGATCAACGGCTACGACGGCTTCCTCTACTCGATCGGGTTCCTGGTCGCGTGGCTGGTCGCGCTGCTGCTGGTGGCGGAGCTGCTGCGCAACACCGGCCGCTTCACCATGGGCGACGTCCTGGCGTTCCGGATGAAGCAGCGCCCGATCCGCGCCGCGGCAGCCACCTCGACACTCGCCGTGTCGTTCTTCTACCTGCTCGCGCAGATGGCCGGTGCCGGTGCGCTGGTCTCGCTGCTGCTCGGCATCTCGGGCGGCTTCGCCCAGGGCGTCGTGATCGCGGTCGTCGGCGTCGTGATGATCGCCTACGTCCTCATCGGCGGCATGCGCGGTACGACCTGGGTCCAGATGATCAAGGCGGTGCTGCTCATCGCGGGCGCGCTGGTCATGACGATCTGGGCGCTCGCCCTGTTCGGCTTCAACTTCTCGTCGATCATGCAGGCCGCCGCGGACGGCTCGCCGAAGGGCGAGGGCCTGTTCGCCCCCGGCCAGCAGTACGGCGCGTCGCTGACCTCGCAGATCGACTTCATCTCCCTCGGGATCGCGCTCGTCCTCGGCACCGCGGGCCTGCCGCACGTGCTGATGCGCTTCTACACGGTGCCGACGGCGAAGGAGGCCCGGAAGTCGGTCGAGGTCGCGATCTGGCTGATCGGCCTGTTCTACCTGTTCACCCTGGTCATCGGCTTCGCCGCCGGTGCGATCGTCGGGCCGGAGGCCATCCAGGCCGCGCCGGGCAAGGTGAACTCCGCCGCGCCGCTGCTCGCCGCCGCCCTCGGCGGACCGGTCCTGCTCGGCATCATCGCCGCGATCGCGTTCGCGACGATCCTGGCGGTCGTCGCCGGGCTCACGATCACCGCGTCGGCGTCGTTCGCGCACGACGTCTACATCAACGTGATCAAGCGAGGCGAGGTCGCGGACACCGAGGCCACCCAGGTCCGGGTCGCCCGGCGGACCGCGATCGTGATCGGCATTGTCGCGATCGTCGGCGGCATCCTCGCGAAGGACCAGAACGTCGCGTTCCTCGTGGCGCTGGCCTTCGCGGTGGCGGCGTCGGCGAACCTGCCGACGATCCTGTACTCGCTGTTCTGGAAGCGGTTCAACACCACCGGCGGCCTGTTCTCGATCTACGGCGGTCTGATCAGCACCCTGGTGCTGATCGTCTTCTCGCCGGTGGTCTCCGGGAAGGAGACCTCGATCTTCCCGACCGTGGACTTCGCCTGGTTCCCGCTGGCCAACCCGGGCCTGGTGTCCATCCCGCTGTCGTTCCTGCTCGGCGTGATCGGTACCTACATCGGGCAGAAGCGCCACGACGGCAGCAAGTACGCCGAGATGGAGGTCCGGTCCCTGACCGGTGCCGGCATCGCCAAGGCCGAGGCGCACTGACCGCAGGCCACCCCCACGCGGAGAGCCCGCGTCCCCGTCACCGGGGGCGCGGGCTCTCCGCGTCCTGCGGCTACACCTCGGCGGCGGAGACGGTCGGCACCCCGGCGACGAGGTCGTGCAGCGCGCGGGCGTCGAGCAGGTCCGCCGGGCGCAGGGTGACGTCGTCGCGGACGTAGTGGAACGCCGCCCGCACCCGGTCCGGCTCGACGTCCTGCAGGGCCGCCCATGCCAGCCGGTAGGCGGCGAGCTGCACCCCGACCGCCTGCCTGCGGTCCTCGGCGGGCAGGCGACCGGTCTTCCAGTCCACGACCGTCCAGCCGCCGTCGGGGTCG
The DNA here is from genome assembly GCF_023717215.1 of Pseudonocardia sp. DR1-2. NCBI lineage: Bacteria > Bacillati > Actinomycetota > Actinomycetes > Pseudonocardiales > Pseudonocardiaceae > Pseudonocardia > Pseudonocardia sp. DR1-2. Next base: position 286,770 of record NZ_JAMQOF010000006.1, read on the forward strand.
GCGAACACCGCGTCCATCCGGCCGCGCACGGCGACCCCGGCCAGCACCGTCTCGAACGACACCTCGACGTCGACGGGCCGCCGGTCCGCCCACTCCGACGCCTCGAACGCGGCCTGCAGCTCGGCGAGCTCGGTCGCGTCGGCCTCCGAGGAGACCGACTCGTCGGCGGCGCCGGGCAGCTCGTCGATGTCCAGCAGGCGTTCCGCGCCGAAGCGCTGCTCCAGCCAGGCGTGGAACGCGGTGCCGCGGCGGGCGTGCCGGTCGGGCGGCATCGGCACCGGACGGCGCAGCCGCACGGCGAGCGCGTCCGGGTCGTCGGCGAGCTCGACGAGCCGGCTCACCGACAGCCGCCCGGGCAGCGACACCGTGGGCCGCTGCGCGGCGGCGGCCCGCTCCGCGAGCAGGACGTCGACGTCGGCGGCCCAGCCCTCGGGGTCGCCCTCGGCGTCGACCACACCGGTCCCGGGCTCCGCGCCGGGAGCCGCGGGCAGCTCCAGTGCGAGCTGGTCGGCGGGCGCGGCGCGGCGCGGCCGCTTCGGGCGCCGGGCCCGCAGCGCGGTGCGGACCAGGTCGGCGCCGGAGCGGACGTCGTCGGCGCGGTCGCCGAACGGGTCCGGCGGCCACTGCGCGGTCCGTTCGACGCCCAGCGCCGGGTTGCCGGTGTCCAGCTCGGGCGGCGGCGCCCACTGCTCCAGCACGCCGACCTCGGAGCCGCCGGGGCCCTCCAGGATCTCGGCGAGCTCGGTCAGGAACACCGACGGTTCCTTCGGCTTCTCCCCCGTCGCGGGCCAGCGGTGCCCGGACACCAGCAGCACCCGTTCGGACCGGGTGAGCGCGACGTAGAACAGCCGGCGCTCCTCGGCGAGGCGGCGCTCGTCGAGGGCGTCGTCGTGGTCGTCGAGCGCGGTCTCGACCTGTTTGCGGTCGGAGCCGGGCGGGGGCAGGTGCAGGCCGGGCAGGTCGTCGGCGTCGCCGCGCAGCGGGACCGGCAGCGCGGCCGGGTCCTTCAGCCAGGAGCCGGACATCTTGCGGCCGGGGAAGACCTGCGCGACCAGGTGCGGGACGGCGACGACCTCCCACTCCAGCCCCTTCGCCGCGTGCACGGTGAGGATCTGCACCCGGTCCGGCGCGACCTCGACCTCGCCGGGGGTCAGCCCCTCCTCGGCCTGCTCGGCGGTCTCCAGGTAGTCGAGCAGACCCGGTAGCGACGGCACGTCCGCACCGGCGGCGAAGTCCGCGACGACGTCGGCGAACGCGTCGAGGTGCGCCCGGCCGGTGGGGCCGGGGCGGGCCATCGTCTCGACGTCGAGCAGCAGGGTCCGCTCGACGTCGGCCACCAGGTCGGTCAGCGGGGCCGCGGTGCGGGCGCGCAGCTGGGCGAGCTCACGGCCGATCCGCCGGATCCGGTCGAACCCGGCCGGGGAGTAGCGCTCCGGGCCACCCGGGTCGTCGAGGGCGTCGACGAGACCGGCCTGCTCGGCCTGCTCGCCGGGCAGTGCGCCGAGGGCGAGGTCGGCGGCCGACAGCGGCCCGGGGCGGGCCGGGCGGTGCGGGACGAGCTCGCGGGCGCGCTGCCACAGCGCGGCCAGGTCGGCGATCCCGAGCCGCCACCGCGGCCCGGTCAGCAGCCGGACGGCGGCCGGCCCGGCGAGCGGGTCGGACACCACCCGCAGCGCGGAGACCAGGTCGCGGACCTCGGGGGTGGACAGCAGCCCACCGAGCCCGACCACCTCCACCGGGACCCGCCGGTCGCGCAGCGCGGCGGCGAGCGCGTCCATGTCGGAGCGGCGCCGGACCAGCACGGCCGCGGTGGGCGGGGTGCCCTCGTCGTGGCCGGCGTGCCAGCGCTCGGCGATGCCGTCGGCGGTCCAGGCCACCTCGGCCGCGACGTCGGGCAGCAGGGCGGCCCGGACGTCGCCGGGGCCGGCGCCGTCGAGCGGGCGCAGCTCCCCCACCCGCACGGTGCCGGGCGCGGTCCGCAGCGGCTCGGAGACCCGGTTGGCCAGGACGAGCACCTCGGACGGGTTCCGGAAGCTGGTGAGCAGCCCGTGCACGGGCGCGGGGTCGCCGCCCGCGGCGGGGAAGTCGGTGCGGAAGCGCGCCAGGTTCCCGGCGCTCGCGCCCCGCCAGCCGTAGATCGACTGGCAGGGGTCGCCGACCGCGGTGACCGAGCGGTGGTCCGGGCCGTCGTCCGGCTCCGGGGCGAGCCCGGGCGGCACGCCGAACAGGGCGCGGAGCAGCACCCGCTGGGCGTGCCCGGTGTCCTGGTACTCGTCGAGCAGCACGGCCCGGTACTGGGAACGCTCGATCCGCCCGACCTCCGGGTCGGCCTCGGCGATCCGGGCTGCGAGGGCCATCTGGTCGGCGAAGTCCATGGCCTGCTCGGCCTGCTTGCGCCGGGCGAACTCCTCGACCAGCGGCAGCAGCTCGCAGCGCATCCGCTGCCCGGCGATGCGGGCCTTGTACCCGGCCGAGGGCTCGGCGCGCTGCCGCTTGCCGGGCGGGGCGTGCTCCAGCACCGGCAGCATCCGCTCGGCGAGGCGCCGCACCTGGTCCGGTTCGACGAGGTGCTCCCCGAGCTCCCCGGCCAGGGAGAGCAGGTAGCCGGTGACGGTCGCGGGGACCCGGTCGATCTCCAGGTCCGCGGCCCAGGTGGAGACGACACGGTGGGCCAGCTGCCAGGCCGCCGTCGGGCCGAGCAGCCGGGCGGCGGGCTCGGCGGGCAGCCGCAGCGCGTGCTCGCCGACCAGGCGACCGGCGTAGGCGTGGTAGGTCGCGACGGTGGGCTCGCCCGCCAGCAGCGCGGCGCGCCGGGCACCCGACGGGTCCAGGTCGTCGAGCAGCCGGGCCCCGGCGAGGCGGCGCAGCCGGGACCGGACGCGGGTGCCGAGCTGCTGGGCGGCCTTGCGGGTGAAGGTGAGTCCGAGGACCTGCTCGGGCAGCACCCGGCCGGTCGCGACCAGCCAGACGACGCGGGCCGCCATCGTCTCGGTCTTGCCGGCCCCCGCCCCGGCGACGACGAGCGCCGGCCCGGCGGGCGCGGCGATGACGGCGGCCTGCTCCTCGGTCGGCGGGTGCAGACCGAGCGCGTGCGCCAGCTCGGCGGGGGTGGGGTCCACACGGACCGTTCTACCCGGCGTCACCGACAGATCCGCCATCCGGCGCCGTCCCGGCCCGGGACCGGCGGTGGATCAGCGGCCGGCGTCGTCGACCGGTGCGAAGACGCGGGCCCAGTCGACCTGCAGGCGTACCTCGTCGGGGGTGGTCGCGTCCGGGCCGGGGATCCACCCCGACGCCGGGCCCTGGTCGAGCTGGACGGCCAGGTGCATCGGGGTGGTGGGGATCGCGCGGCGGTCGGTGACCTCCCACTTCTTCACCCCGTCGACGTACCAGGTGATCCGGTCCGGCAGCCACTCCAGGGCGAAGGTGTGCCACCGGGTGAAGTCGCCGGGGGTGTCGGTGGACAGGATGTGGTTCTGCGCGCCGTAGTGGACGAAGGCGGTGGCCGCGTGCCGGTCGCCGAACGGGATCTCCATCATGTCGAGCTCCCCGTCGTCGGGGAACCGCTCGGAGTCCGGCCAGAGCAGGATCGCGGGGCTGTAGCCGTTGCCGACGTCGGTGCGGGCGCGGAACTCCCAGCGGCCGTAGAGCCGGCCGTCGTGCATCGCGACACCGCCGGAGACGCCCCCGCCCGCGGCCCGGGGGCGCGCGGTCACGGTGAGCAGGCCGTCGCCGACGTCGACCGCGGACGGGCGGCGCAGGCCGTTGCCGAACCCGCCGGGCGAGTTGTAGACGCTCCAGGTGGAGCGGTCGACGCGGGAGCCGTCGAACTCGTCGCCACCGACCTGGCGCCACTGCTGGGGCGGGGGCGGGGGCGGCGGGGGCGGCAGCTGGTTGTCCAGTGCGGAGGTCGCCGGGTCGGCGGCGACGGCCGTGCCGTCCGGCGGGACGAGCACGGTCCAGGTCAGCCCGGCGGCGGCGACGAGCACCAGCGCCATCGCTCCGGTGCCGTGCGCGATCCGGCGGCGCAGGCCGGTGACGGCGCGGTCCGGGCGCTCACGACGTCCGGTCCGCCCGGCACGGTCCGCCCGTCCGGCACCGTCCGGGATCTCGGCCCGGACGACCGTGGCACGGGCTCCGCGGTCGGTGGGGCGGATACGGGAGGTCGTGGCGACCGGTTCCGGCGTCGTGGAGACACGCGCCACGGGGGTCCTCGCCACGGGGGGCCGGACCGCGGGTGCGTGCGCTGCCGCCGGAGGCCGGGGCGCTCGGCGTGGGCCGGGGACGGGGTCCGGGGCGGTACGCGTCCCCGGGGCGGGGCGCGACGGCGCGGCCACCCCGCGTACGGGGCGGCGGGACTCCGGGACAGGGTGGGCGGGGGTGCCGTCCGCGGCGGGGAGGGCGACGGTCGACGCCACGATGTCCTCGGGGCGGGCGACGGGTCCGCGGGCGGCGGACCGGGCGGGCTCGGAGCCGGCTGCCGACGACGTCCGGCGGGCCGGCGGCACCGGCCCGCGGCGACCGGCCGTCGGCCACGCCGCGTCCACCGGGTCCGCAGGCGCGGCCGCCGGAGCCACCGTCCTCCGGGCGGCAGGCTGCGGCGCGGGCGGGACCGCGGGTGCCGTCGTCCGGGGCGTGGACGACGCGGCCCGTCGCCCGGTCGGCCACGGTGCGGCGGCACGACGTCCGTCGACGGGCGGCTCGGGCGAGCGGTGCCGGCCGGAGTCCGCGGTGTCCGGCCGGTCCTCGGAACGGTGGGAGCCGGGACGGCGGGCGTCGGCCCCGGCGGGGACGGCGTGGCGCGACGTGTCCGGGCGCTCCCCGGCCCGCGACGCACCACTTCCCGATCTCTCCACGCAAGCAGGACGCGCGGGCCCCCGTCCGGTTGCCCCGTCGGGAGGTCGCGCGCGTCACCCCGCCTGCGACCGGGGATCAGGCGGGCGGGGTACCGACGGTCGCGGGGGCACCGTAGGACCGCAGGACCTCCGGGACCGTGACCGTCCCGTTCACGTCCTGGAAGTTCTCCATGATCGCGAGCATGGCGCGGGCGGTGGCGCCGGTCCCGTTGAGCGTGTGCACGTTCTCGGTCGGCGCTCCGGCCTCGCGACGGAACCGGACGTTCAGGCGTCGTGCCTGGTAGTCGGTGGTGTTGGAGCACGAGGTGATCTCGCGGTAGCGCTCCTGGACCGGGAACCAGGCCTCGATGTCGTACTTCTTCGCGGCCGGGTTGCCGAGGTCGCCGACGGAGATGTTCTGCACCCGGTAGGGCAGCCCCAGCTCCTGCACGATCGACTCCTCGTGGGCGAGCAGCTCCTCGTGCACGTCCTGGGAGTTCTCCGGCAGGCAGTAGACGAACATCTCGACCTTGTCGAACTGGTGCACCCGGAACATGCCCTTGGTGTCCTTGCCGGCCGCGCCGGCCTCGCGACGGAAGTTCGTGGAGAACGCGACGTAGCGCGCGGGCAGCGTGTCGAGCTCGACGATCTCGTCCATGTGGATCCCGGCGAGCGCGACCTCGGAGGTGCCGGTCAGGTAGAGGCCGTCCTTCTCCAGCTCGTAGAGGTTCGACGCCTCGGTGGGCAGGAAGCCGGTGCCGTACATCGCCCGCTCGTTCGCCAGGACCGGGCCGAGCACCGGGACGAAGCCCTCGCCGGCGAGCTTGTCCATGACGTAGCGGAACAGGGCCATCTCGAGCCGCGCGACGTCGCCGAAGCGGTAGGCGAACCGCGACCCGGACAGCCGCGCGCCGCGGGCCATGTCGACCCGGCCCGTCGACGACGCCAGGTCCAGGTGGTCGCGCGGGGTGAAGTCGAAGACCGGCGGCTCGCCCCAGGTACGGACGGTGACCGCGTCCTCCTCGGCCATGCCGTCGGCGGCGGTCGGGTCGGGCAGGTTCGGGATGCGGGCGAGGAGCTCGGAACGCTCGACGTCGGCGGCGGCGAGGGCGTCCTCGGCGGCGCGCAGCTCCTCCTTCTCCTGCTTGAACTGCTCGACCTGCTCGGGGGTCGGCTTGCCCTTGGGCCGCTGCTTGGCCGCGGCGCGCAGGCTGCCGACGCGGTCGGTGGCCTCCCGCCAGCGGGCGTCGACCTCCAGCAGGGCGTCGAAGTCCGCGGACGCGCCGCGACGGGACAGCGCCGTGCGGAAGGTGTCCGGGTCCTGTCGGGCCGCCTTGAGGTCGATCACTGCTGTTCCAGCCTCTCGCGTAGTGGAGGGGCCATCGTAGGACCGGGAATGATCGGACCCGCGCGGTGGTAGTCCCCACCATGAGTGTTCCCCTCGGCCGGTACGGCGTCTGGCGGCACGAGACCGGGTTGTCCCCCGATCTCGCCGTGGAGATCGAGAAGCTCGGGTTCGGTGCGGTGTGGGTCGGCGGCTCCCCGCCCGGTGACCTCGCGCTGACCGAGTCGCTGCTCGACGCGACGACGTCGCTGGCCGTGGCCACCGGCATCGTCAACATCTGGGCCACCCCCGCCGACGAGGTCGCGGAGTCCTTCCACCGCATCGAGAAGCGGCACCCGGGCCGCTTCCTGCTCGGGGTCGGCGTCGGACACCCCGAGGCCACCAGCGACTACACCCGCCCCTACGCGGCGCTCGTCGCCTACGTGGACCGGCTCGACGAGCTCGGCGTCCCCACCGAGGGGCGTGCCCTCGCGGCGCTGGGCCCGAAGATGCTCGACCTGGCCCGTGAGCGGTCCGCCGGGACGCACCCGTACCTGACCACGCCCGAGCACACCCGTTCGACCCGCGAGCGCTACGGCACCGGAGCGCTGATCGCCCCGGAGCACAAGGTCGTGCTCGACGACGACCCCGCCGCCGCCCGCGCCCTGGGCCGCCCGGCCGTCGAGAAGCCCTACCTGGGCCTGGTCAACTACCGGAACAACCTGAAGCGGCTCGGCTGGGCCGAGTCCGATCTCGACGACGGCGGCAGCGACGCCCTGATCGACGCGCTCGTCGCGCACGGCACCCCCGAGCAGGTCGCGGCCCGGCTCGACGAGCACCTCGACGCCGGCGCCGACCACGTCTGCGCCCAGGTCATCACGCGCGGGATGGCCGAGCCGGAGGGCGACCTGCGGCGGCTGGCGAGCGCGCTGGGGCTCGGCAGCGCGGGCTAGCCTGGGCCGGGTGCGCCCCACCCCCGACGACCCGTCCCTGCTGGGACCGTTGCGACGGCCGGCGCCACTGATCGTGGCGGCGGCCGTCGCCGTCTTCACGGTCCTGGCCTGGGTCTACCGCGGCGATGCGACCGCCGGGCGGATCGACCGGGGCGCCGACACCGCGGTGGACGCGCTGGGGCACCGCTCGGGCTCCCTGCTCGCCGATGCGGTGACCTTCGGGTCCCCGCCGACGGTCGTGCTGTGCGCGCTGCTGGTCGCCGGGCTGGCCCTGTACCTGCGACGACGGCGCCTGGCCGTGCTGGCCGTCGTCGGCCCCGGCCTGACCGGCGTCGCGACGACGGTGCTCAAGCCGCTGATCGGCCGGACCATCGGCACCGCCACCGCGGACGGCTACGCCTTCCCCTCCGGCCACACCGGCGGCGCGGTGTCGATCGGGCTCCTCGTCGCGCTGCTGCTGGTGGGGCTGCTGCCGGTGGCCCGCACCGGGCCCGCCGTCGCCACCCTGGCCGCGACGGCGCTGCTGGCCGGCGGCACCGTCGGCGCGGGCATGGTGCGGATCGGGGCGCACTACGCCACCGACACCGTCGGCGGGTTCTGCGCCGCGGTCGCACTCGGGCTGGGCTCGGCGCTGGTCATCGACCGGGTCGCCGACCGCCGGATCCCGCCCGTCCGCACGACCTGACCGGGGTCCGGCACCGCAGGGGTGGAGCCCGGGCCGGCGGCACGACCTGACCGCGGGCCGGCACGGCCGGGTGTGAGGTCCGTCCGGGTACGGGACCGGACCCGCTCACCCGTCCACCACCGTCCGGCCGGTCTCGACCGCGGGGCAGCTGGTGCGGACCGGGCACCGGTCGCAGTCCGGCCCGGCGCGGGCGACGAACACCGCACCCGCCGAGTCCTCGGCGCAGGTCATCAGCACGTCGCGCCAGTGCCCCATCTCCTCCGGGCGCAGCGCCGCCTGCTGCGGCTCCTTCGCCTCCCCGTTGGCCTTGCGGTCGGCCAGGAACAGCAGCCGCGCCCCGCCCGGCTCCACCCCGCCCCCGACGAGCTGGTCGAACGCGCCGAGCGAGGCCGCGAGCTGGTAGACGGCCAGCTGGTGGTGCTCGGCGGTGGCCCGGGCCGAGGTGGCCGTCTTCCCGGTCTTGACGTCGACGACGACGGGGCGCCCCTGGTCGTCGCGTTCGAGCCGGTCGACCCGGCCGCGGAGCCGGACCCGCCGGGCCGCCCGCGCGGCCCCGCCGCCGCGTCCGCCCGCGCCGTCGCCGTCGGTGTCGACCGGGAGGAGCGCGGCCCCCGCCGGGTCGTCGTCGCCCGCACCGATGCCGCCGGGGGCCAGGCCCGGGTCGTCGCCCTCGCTGTCGTCCTCGCCGTCCAGGTCCAGCTGCACCGGCTGCTCGACGGCCACCAGCTCCAGTCCCTCGGTACGGCTGCGGCGGACCCAGTCGTCGAAGGCGGCGAGCATCTCGCGCACCCGGACCAGCTCGCGGCGCCCGAACCACGGCGCCCCGGAGTCCAGCCGCCGCCACGCCGAGCGCAGCGCCTCCTCCAGCTCGACCGGGTCGGCCCCGGCGGCGCGGGCCTGCACCAGCGCGTGCACCAGGGACCCGGTGACCGCCGACAGCGCGCCGGTCTCGTCGCCGCCGTGCCGGGACAGCACCCAGCGCAGCGGGCAGCCGGCGATCGTCTCGACGTCGGAGGGCGAGATCGGGACGAGCTCGCCCTCGGCGCGCAGCGGGGCGCCGTCGGACAGGTCGGCGACGCCGTACCAGTCGTCGGGGTGGGCCCCGGGGACGCCGTCGGCGGCGAGCCGGGCCAGCTGGGTCGCCGCCCGGTGACGGCGTGCGGCGCGTCCCGGGTCGCCATGGTCGGGTTCGGTGACGGCGCGCCGCAGCTCCCCGACCAGCTCGGCCATCACCAGGGAGCGCTCGGGCCGGTGCACCGGGCGGGCCTCGGCGGCGTCGGCGGGGCGGGGGTCGAGCTCGTCGAGGAACCGGGAGGGCTGCTCGTCCTCCCCCTGCACGGCGCTGACCAGCAGCGTCGTCCGGGCACGGGTGCAGGCGACGTAGAACAGCCGCCGCTCCTCGGCGAGCAGTGGCGCCGTGCGGGAGACCGCGTCGTCGGGGGCGGCGACCCCGCCGACGAGGTCGACGAGCCGTTCGTGGCCGAGCAGGCTGCCGCGCAGCCGTACGTCGGGCCACAGCCCCTCCTGCACCCCGGGCACCGCGACGACCGTCCACTCCCGGCCGCGGGCGCCGTGTGCGGTGAGCAGCTCCACCGCGCCGCCCCGGGGCGCCTGCGGGGCCAGGGTCTCCCCCGGCAGCTGCTGGTCGAGCAGATACTCCAGGAACCCGCCGACGTCGGCGCCGGGCAGCCGGTCGGTGTAGCGGGCGGCGGCGTCGAACAGGGCCAGGACCGCGTCGAGGTCCCGGTCGGCGGCCGCTCCGCCGGGGCCGCCGCGGGCACTGGCCTCGCTCCAGCGCTTCGCCAGGCCGGTGCGCCGCCACACCTTCCACAACGTCTCCTCGACCTGCTCGCCCGCGCCGATCGAGCGGGCGGCGGTGTCGAGGAGGCGGCCCACGTCGCGCATCGGGGCGGCCTCGGCGGGCGAGAGCATCGGCAGCGGGTCGGGCCGGCCCGCGACGGCGTCGCGCAGCATCCCGACCAGCAACGGGTCGCTGCTCGCCGCGGCCGGGTCGACCTCACCCGCCTCGACGCGCTCGTCGTCGGCGAAGGTCCGCACGTCGTGCCCCGCGGCGGCGTGCATCCGCAGCAGGCCGCGGCGCAGCCGCCGCATCCGCATCGGGTCGCCGCCGCCCAGCGGTGAGGTGAGCAGGGAGGTCGCGAGGTCGGCGTCGACCGCGGACGGCCGCCATGCCGCGCGCAGCACCAGGAGCAGCGGCACGACGGCGGGCTGGCGCGGCAGCGGCACCTCGTCCGGTGGTGCGGCCAGCGGGACCCCGGCCGCGGCCAGCGCCCGCCGCAGCGCGGGCAGGGTGCGCCGCGCGGACCGGGACAGCACCGCCATGTCCGACCAGGGCACCCCGTCGACGAGGTGTGCGCGCCGCAGCCGGTCGGCGATCCACCCGGCCTCCGCGGACGGCGACCCGAACACCCGGACCTGCAGCGCCTCGCCCACCCCGGACCCGCCCGGGGCCTCGGGGGCCGGGTCGTCGTGCTCCGGGCCGCGCCGGGTCCGGGTCACCCCGGAGCCGGGCAGCTTCTCCGCCACCCGCAGGCCCGCCGCCCGCACCCCGGGCCGCTGGCGGTGGTCGACGGTGAGGACCTCGGTGGGCGCGTCGAGCACGGTCAGGCCCTGCGGGTCCGCACCACGGAAGGTCAGGACCGCCTGGTCGGGGTCGCCCGCGAGCAGCGTGGACCCCGCGTGCTCGGCCAGCGCCGCGACCAGCTCCATCTGCTGCGGGTCGAGGTCCTGCGCGTCGTCCACCAGGAGGTGACGGACCCGGCGCCGCTCCTGCTCCCGCAGGTCCGGGTCCGCGGCCAGGGTGTCCAGCGCGGCGGCGACGAGCTCGGCGGAGTCCAGCGCCGGGGCCGTCGCCTGTGGTGCGCCCCGCCCCGCCGCCCCGCGGAGCAGCGTGACCTCCTCGTAGGTGCGGAAGAACCGGGCCGCGGCGACCCACTCCTCGCGCCCGTGCTCGCGTCCCAGCTCGGCCAGCTCGCGTGGCCCCAGCCCGCGCTCGGCCGCCCGCAGGAGCAGCTCCCGCAGCTCCGCGGCGAACCCGGGCAGCCCGAGGGCCGGGTCGAGCCGCTCCGGCCAGCCCGAGCCGGGGACGGTGCCGCCCCAGCAGTCGATCTCCCCGGCGAGCAGCTCGCGGACCACCACGTCCTGCTCGGCCGAGGCCAGCAGCCGCGGCGGCGGGTCCTCGTAGCGCGCGGCGTGCAGCCGCAGCACCCCGAACGCGTAGGAGTGCACCGTCCGCACCAGCAGCTCGCGGGTGGTGCGCACCCCGAAGTCCCCGGCGAGCTCACCCCCGCCCGCGGTCAGCAGCGACGTGAGGCGGCCACGCAGCTCCTCCGCGGCCCGGCGGCTGCCCACCAGCAGCAGCACCGACCCCGGCGGCTCCCCGGCCCGGATGCGGCGGACCACCGCGTCGAGCAGCAGGCTCGTCTTGCCCGTGCCCGGGCCGCCCAGCACCCGCAGCGCGCCGCGCTCGTGCGCGAGCACCCGCGCGGCGGCGCCGGTCCACTCCCGCACGGGAGCCGGCCGGGGGTCCGCACGCACCAGGCGCGGCGACGCCTGCTCGGCGGCTGTTCGGCTCATGGGGCGATGAGACCACGGGGCACCGACAGCGTCAGACTGCAGGCGTGGACTCCGAGACCCTGGAACGGGTGCGCGAGGTCGTCCGGTCGATCCCGCCCGGGCAGACCCTCAGCTACGGCGAGGTGGCCGAGCTGGCCGGGATCCGCTCAGCGCGCCTGGTCGGCCGGATCCTCGCCGAGGACTGCCACGACCTGCCGTGGCACCGGGTGCTGCGCTCCGACGGGCGCTCGGCCCCGCACATCGCCGCCGAGCAGGCGGCCCGGCTGCGGGCCGAGGGGATCCTGATGGTCGACGGCCGGCTGCCCCGTGAGCACCGCAGGCGCTGAGCCGACTCAGGCCCGCCGGCGTGCCCCGATCCCGGCGACGATCGCCTCCACCCCCCAGGTGAAGGTCTCGACCGGCAGCGCGGCGACCTCGTCGCTCAGCGCGTGGGTCAGCGGCTGGGCGTCGGGGTCGAGCCGGGCCCGGCGCCGTTCGGCGGTGTAGGCCGCACCCCGGACCGGGTCGTGTCGCTGCTGCTCCTCGATGACGTGCCCGACGACGAACGCGTTCACCGTCGTCAGCGCCCGCTGCGCGTCGAGCGGGGTGAACCCCTGCGCGACGAGCGCGGCCAGCGGCACCTCCAGAGACCGCAGGGCCGCGTCGTCGAGCAGGTAGGTGCCGGCCACGAGCAGAGCGCCGTCCCGGTGGCCGAGGAGCGTGTCCCGGCTCGTGGTCGCCGCCGACCGCAGCAGGTCCGCCCAGCCCAGTCCGGCGGCCTCGCCCACCCGTTCCAGCATCCGCCGCACGATGCGCGTCGCCATCTCGTCGCGCAGGGCCGCCATGTCCGGCAGGTGGTAGTAGAGCGCCCCGGCACGCACCCCGAGCCGGGTCGCGAGCGCGCGGGCGGTGATCGCGTCGAGGCCTCCCTCGGCGAGCAGGTCGAACGCGGCGTCGACGATCGCGTCGCGGTCCAGAGCCACGCCGCCCCCTTGACGTTGAACAGTGTTCAGAGGAGTGTATGCGACCTCGGATCTGAACACTGTTCAATGGAGGTGTCCTCATGAAGGCAGCCGTCGTCTCGACCTTCGGCGCGCCGCCGGCCTGCGCCGACTTCCCCGACCCCGTGGCCGGTGACGGCACGGTCGAGGTCCGGATGCTCGCCGCCGGGGTGCACCAGCTCGTGCGGTCCGTGGCCGCGGGCACCCACTACTCCGCCGGGGACACGCTGCCGTTCGTCGCCGGGGTGGACGGGGTCGCCGAGCTCGACGGCCGCCGGATCTACACCGGCGGCTGCCCCACCCCCTACGGGACGATCGCCGAGCGCACCGTGGTCCCGGCGGGGTGGGCGGTGCCGGTGCCGGACGCGCTGCCGACCGAGCTGGCCGCGGCGGTGGTGAACCCGGCGATGTCGTCGTGGATGCCGCTGGTCGACCGGGGCGTCCCGGCGGGTGGCACGGTCCTCGTCCTCGGCGCGACGGGTGCCTCCGGCGGGCTCGCCGTACGGATCGCCCTGCACCTCGGCGCGGACCGGGTGATCGCCGCGGGGCGCAACCCCGTCGCGCTGGAGCAGGTCGCCGACGACGACCGGGTCGTCCCCGTCCGGCTCTCCGACGACCCCGCCGCGACGACCGCCGCCCTCGCGGCCGTGCTCGACGGCGGCCCCGACGTCGTCCTCGACTACCTGTGGGGACCGGTCGCCGGGGCGACCTTCGAGGCACTGCGGTCGGGCAGCCTCCGGCACGGCGGCCGGCCGGTGCGGTACGTGCAGATCGGGGCGCTCGCGGGCCGGACCGTCGCCCTCGACGCGTCGATCCTGCGTGCCCGCCGGATCGAGGTGTCCGGCAGCGGCGGGGGCAGCATCGACCCCGCGCTGCTGTTCGCGGAGCTGCCGCGCCTGCTCGACGCCGTCGCGACCGAGGGGCTCCGGATCCCGCTGCGGGTGGCGGAGCTGGGAGACGTGGAGCGGGCCTGGACCGCGGACGAGCCCGGACGCCTCGTGGTCACCACAGGCTGAGCGCTCTGCTCACCATGACGCAGCAGTGGCCCGCCGCCCGGTCGAGGCGCACGTTCTCGCCCTCGCCGGGGCGGAAACGTGCGTCTCGATGCGCCGGGCCGAGCGACGTCACAAGGCTCGACGGGGCTGCCGGTGGGCTGCTGCGTATCGGTGAGCAGAGCAAAGGAGCGCCCGATCAGGGCACCGCGCGCCCTTCCACCCAGGTCGCATCCCGGTCCTCGTCGTGCCCGACGTGCGCGACGAGCCCGTGCCCGCCGAACACCTCCGCCAGCACCGGGGCCTGGGCCGTGCCCGTCTCGATCAGCAGCGCCCCGCCCGGCGCGAGCCACTCCCCCGCCCCCGCGGCCACCCGGCGGGCCGGGTCGAGGCCGTCGCGGCCACCGTCGAGCGCGGTGCGGGGCTCGTGGTCGCGGGCCTCCGGGGGCATCGAGCCGATCGCGCCGCTGGGCACGTAGGGGGTGTTCGCGACGAGCACGTCGACGTGTCCCCGCAGTCCGGTGGGCAGCGCGGCGAACAGGTCACCGGTGTGCACCGTCCCCACCCCGGCCAGGTTCTGCGCGGCACAGGCGGTCGCGACCGGGTCCGCGTCGGCGGCGTGGAGGTCGACGGCGACCCGGCGCGCGACGGCGAGCCCGAGCGCCCCGCAGCCGCAACACAGGTCGACCACGAGCGGGCGCCCGGGATGCGCGGAGCCCGGCAGCGCGGCCACGGCCGCGTGCACCAGCGCCTCGCTGCGACGGCGCGGCACGAACACCCCCGGGGTGACCCGCACGGTCAGCCCGTCGAAGTCCACCCGGCCGAGGACGTGCTCGAGCGGATCCCCGGCGATGCGGCGCCGGACCAGCACCTCCAGCTCCGGCCCGTCGGCCGCGGCGGCGAGCAGCGCGGCCTCGTCCTCGGCGAACACGCAGCCCGCCGCCCGCAGCCGGGCGACCAGGTCCGGGTCGGGCCGGGGCACGGTCAGGCCGCGAGCACCGCGGCGGCCCCGGCGGCGTAGCGCTTGAGGACGGCGGTCACCACGTCGTCGTGCACGCCCAGCGGGTCGGCGACGACGTCGGCCCCCGATCCGAGCAGCCGCGTCTGGAAGACCCCGGGGGCCAGGAGCCAGGACGCGACCGCGACCCGCCGCTCCCCGGCGTCGTGCAGCCGGGCGACCAGCTCGGTCACCGACGGGCTGCCGGTGGCGGCGAACCCGACCGGGACCGGACGGCCGACCCGGCGGGCGAGCATTCCGGCGCTCGCGTGCACCTGGGCGACGGCGGACGGGTCCGACGAGCCGGCCGCGGCGAGGACGACGGCGTCGCCGTCGCGGTAGCCGGCCGTGCGCAGCCGGTCCAGGGCCGCGGCGGCGAGCAGCGGGTCGGGCCCCATGGAGCGGGTGACCGGGAACCGGGCCGGGTCGCCGCCGACCTCGGCGAGCTGGGCGGGCAGGTCGGTGCGCACGTGGTAGCCGGCGGCGAGGAACGCGGGGACGACGACGGCGCCGTCGTGGCCGCGGTCCCGCAGCCCGATCACGGCGTCGACGACCGTGGGACCGCGGACGTCGACGTAGCAGATCTCGACCTGCGGGCCACGTGCGGCGACGGCCGCGGCGAGCGACCGGATCACCGCGTCGGCGGCGTCGGAGCGCGACCCGTGCGCGACGAGGAGCAGCGGGAGCCCGGTCACCGGGTCACCTCCGGGTCCTCGGCGCAGTGCGCGCCGTGCTCGGGTTCGAGTGCGAGCCGGTAGCCGCGGCGCACCACGGTCTGCACCAGGCCGGGCACGCCGAGCGCCGCGCGGAGCCGGCCGATCGCGTTCTCGACGGCGTGCTCGTCGCCCGCCCCACCGGGCTGCGCGGCGAGCAGCTCGGCGCGGGACACGACCCGGCCGGGGCGCTTGGCGAGCAGCCGCAGCAGTGCCATGGGCGTCGGCGGGAGCGGGCACAGCGTGCCGTCGACGAGCACCGCGTGTCCGCGCAGCTCCAGCTGGTGGCCGCCGACCGGGAGCCTGCGGGCGCGGGCCGGGGCGACGGACTCGCAGGTCCGCACCATCGCGCCGAGCCGGGAGCGCTGCGGCTGCACGGTCGGCACGTCGAGTGCCTCCAGCGGTGCCGCGGTGACCGGGCCGACGCACAGCGCCAGCACGGGGCCGCGCAGCGCGGTGAGCAGGCCCTCGCGCAGACCGCGCTCCCCGGCGCGGGCGAGGATCCCGGCCGCGGCGGGGGCGCTGGTGAACGACAGGACGTCGATCCCGCCTGCCAGGGTGGTGTCGATCAGCCGGTCCAGCGGGCCGAGGTCCAGCGGCGGCGCCCAGCGGTAGACCGGCACCGTGACGACCTCGGCGCCCGCCATCTCCAGGGCGTCGACGACGTCGGGCAGCGGCTCGCCGTGCAGCTGCACCGCGATCCGGCTGCCCTCGACGCCGCGGTCGAGCAGGTGCTCCAGCACCTCGGCGGTGGACTCCGACTCCGGGGACCAGGCGTCGACCAGGCCCGACGCGCGGATCGCGCCACGCGCCTTGGGGCCGCGGGCGAGCATCTCCGAGCGGCCGAGCGCGGCGAGCAGGTCCTCGCCCAGCCCCCAGCCGTCGGCGGCCTCGATCCAGCCGCGGTAGCCGATCCCGGTGGTCGCGACGGTGATGTCCGGTGGTGCCGCGACGAGCTCGCGGGTGCGGTTCTCGAGGTCGGCGTCGTCGGCGAGGGCCACGATGCGCAGCGCGGGCCCGTGCTGGACGGTCGCGCCGCGGCGCTCCAGCATCGTAGCGAGCTCCTCGGCGCGCCGGGCGGCGGTGATGCCGACGGTGAACCCGGCCAGCGGTGGCACCGCGGCCGCGTCGGGCGCGGCGGCGGTGTCTCGTGCGGCGGATCGGGTCACCGGTTCTCCGTTCCTCCGATACCCCGGCCGGCCGGCGCGGAGGACGCGCAGAGGTCGCCGGGAGCGTCGCGGGTGGTGGTGGGCACGACGGTGCGGGAAGGCCCGTTCACCGTAGCCCGACCTGCAGCGCGTCGCCCATGACCCGCACCGCGAACGCGGGCAGGCTCACAGCGTCGCCGTCGTCGGCCCCGGCGAGGCAGCGGCCGTCGCGCAGGGCGAAGACCTGCTTGTGGAGCGGTGAGGCGACGGTCGGTTCGCCGCCGCGGTCGCCGACGATGCCGCGCGAGACGACCGCGGCCCCGGTGAACGGGTCGATGTTGCCCAGGGCGTACACCGAGCCGTCGGCGAGACGGAACAACGCGACCTGGGTGTCGCCGACGAGTGCGGCGACCCCCCGGCCGGGCTGCAGCCGGTCCACCGGGCAGACGGTGAGCCAGCCGGTGGGCTCGGTCCCGGCCGGGGCAGGCGCGGCGGTCGTGGTGGTCGCGTCGAGCCGGGTGGTCATCGGGAGGACACCTCCGGGAGGCCGATCAGGACGGGCTCGTCGGGACGGCCGGGGGCCGGGACGTTCTGTCCCCGCTCCTCGACGAACCGGACGGTGGGGTCGGGGGTGTCGGGCGCGTTGACGAAGGAGACGAACCGCTCCAGCTTCTGCGGGTCGGCCAGGACGCCGGCCCACTCGTCGGCGTAGGAGTCGACGTGACGGGCCATCGCGGCGTCGAGCTCGCCGCAGATGCCGAGCGAGTCGTCGACGATCACGGCGCGCAGGTGGTCCAGCCCGCCCTCCATCGCCTCGATCCACGGCGCGGTGCGCTGCAGCCGCTCGGCGGTGCGGACGTAGAACATCAGGAACCGGTCGATCGTCCGGACCAGCGTCGCGGTGTCCACGTCGGACACGAGCAGCTCGGCGTGGCGCGGGGTGAAGCCGCCGTTGCCGCCGACGTAGAGGTTCCAGCCGTGCTCGGTGGCGATCACGCCGAAGTCCTTGGACCGGGCCTCGGCACACTCGCGCGCGCAACCGGAGACGCCGGACTTGAGCTTGTGCGGGCTGCGCAGCCCGCGGTAGCGCAGCTCCAGCTCGACGGCGAGGCCGACCGAGTCCTGCACGCCGTAGCGGCACCAGGTCGTGCCGACGCACGACTTCACGGTGCGCAGCGACTTGCCGTAGGCGTGCCCGGACTCGAACCCGGCGTCGACCAGGCGGCGCCAGATCGCCGGCAGGTCCTCGACGCGGGCGCCGAACATGTCGATCCGCTGTCCACCGGTGATCTTGGTGTAGAGCCCGTAGTCGCGGGCGACCTCGCCGATGACGATCAGGCCCTCGGGGGTCACCTCGCCACCGGCGATCCGCGGCACCACCGAGTAGGTGCCGTTGCGCTGCATGTTCGCGAGGAAGTGGTCGTTGGTGTCCTGCAGGGTCGCGCGCTCGCCGTCGAGGACGTGCTCGTTGTAGAGCGTCGCGAGGATCGACCCGACGACCGGCTTGCAGATGTCGCAGCCCGACCCGCGGCCGTACCGGGAGATCAGCGCGGAGAACGAGGTGATGCCCGCCCCGGCGACGATCTCGAAGAGCTCGGCGCGGGAGTGGTCGAAGTGCTCGCACAGGGCCTTCGAGACCTCGACGCCCTGCTGCTCCAGGATCCGGGCGAGCGCCGGGACGCACGAGCCGCAGGTGGTACCGGCGCGGGTGCACGCCTTCAGCTCCGGCACGGTGTGCGCACCGTCGGCGATCGCCGCGCACAGCGTGCCCTTGGTGACGGCGTTGCACGAGCAGATCTGGGCCGAGTCCGGCAGCGCGGACGCGTCGGGCTCGGCGCCGCCCTTGGAGATGAGGGTGACCGGGTCGTCGGGCAGCCGGGACCCGACCAGCGGGCGCAGCGCGCCGTAGCGCGAGGCGTCGCCGACCAGGACACCGCCGAGCAGGGTGGACGCGTCGTCGGACACGACCAGCTTGGAGTAGGTCCCCTCGACCGGGTCGTTGACGACGATCTCCAGCGCCCCCTCGGTGACCGCGTGCGCGTCGCCGAAGCTGGCGACGTCGACGCCGAGCAGCTTGAGCTGGGTGGACATGTCCAGCTCCTCGGGCGTCATCCGGGCCTCGCCGCCGAGCAGCCGGTCCGCGACGACCTCGGCCATCGCGTAGCCCGGGGCGACCAGGCCGTAGGTGCGGCCCTCCAGCGCGGCGCACTCGCCGATCGCCCAGACGGCGTCGTCACGGGTCCGGCAGCGGTCGTCGACCCAGACGCCGCCGCGCTCGCCGACCGGCAGGCCGCAGTCGCGGGCGAGCTGGTCGGAGGCCCGGATGCCGGCGGAGAACACGACCAGGTCGGCGTCGAGCTCGACGCCGTCGGACAGCGTCCCGACCAGCCTGCCGCGGTCGGTGGACACCGCGGCCAGCGACACCCCGGTCCGCACGGCGATGCCCTGCGCGGTGACCAGTCGCTCGAGCAGCGCGCCGCCGCCCGCGTCGACCTGCACCGGCATCAGCCGCGGCGCGATCTCGACGACCTGCGGGGACAGTCCGAGCAGCCGCATCGCGCGCGCCGCCTCCAGGCCCAGCAGCCCGCCGCCGACGACGATCGCCGACGGCCGGCCCCTGCGGTCCGGGTCGTCGGCGGCGGCCGCGGCGGCCGCCCTGATCGCGTCGAGGTCGTCGAGGGTGCGGTAGACGAAGCACCCGGGCAGGTCCTTGCCGGGGACCGGCGGGACGAACGGGTAGGAGCCGGTGGCGAGCACCAGCGCGTCGTAGGTCAGGGTGCGGCCGGACGCGGTGGTGACGCGGCGGGCGTCGCGGTCGACCGTCGCGACGGCATCACCGAGGTGGTAGGTCACCAGCGGGTCGCCGCGCAGCTCGTCGTCGTCGAGGCGCAGCTCCTCCTCGGAGCGTCCGTCCACGTAGGAGGACAGGGCGACCCGGTCGTAGGCGCGGCGGGTCTCCTCGCCGAGGACGGTGATCTCCCAGTCCCCGGCGGTGTCCCGGTCCCGCATCGCGGCGACGAGGCGGTGGCCCACCATGCCGTTCCCGACGACGACCAGACGACTCATGCTCTGCTCCTTCATGCCGCGCTCTCCTGCGGCGGGTCGATGTCGGCCAGCCAGTCCCGGATCCCGCAGACGACGTCGCGGCAGCTCCCGCAGCCGGTGGCGGCCCGGGTGCGCCGCGACAGCGCGTCGACGTCGTGGGCGCCCGCGCGCCACGCGGTGACCAGCGCGTTCTTGGTGACGCTGTTGCAGCGGCAGACCACGGCACTTCCCGGCATCCGGACCGGGTCGGTGGCGGGCGACGTCTCGCCGGGCAGGGCCCGGCCGAGCAGCAGCGCGAGCCGGTCGGAGGGAGCGGGGGCGCCGGAGTCGTAGAGCCCGGTGATCATGGCGGCGGCGTCGGGCAGTCCCATGAGGACGGCCCCGACGACGCGGTCGTCGCGCAGCGCGAGCACGCCGTAGCGGCCGCGGCGGGGGTCGGAGACACGCAGCTCCTCGTCGCCCGCGGTGGGGTCGCCGAGGGCGGCGAGGTCGATGCCGCGCGCCTTGAGCCGGGTGACCGGGCGGGTGCCGCGGTAGCGCGCGGCCGGGTCGGTGCCGGTCAGCAGGTCGGCGAGGACGGCGGCCTGCTCCCAGCCGGACTGCACGAGCCCGCCCGGGGCGCCGGCGTGCTGCGCGCAGTCGCCGAGGGCGTGCACCCGGCCGTCGGCGGTGGCGAGACGGTCGTCGACGAGGATCCCCCGGTCGACCGCGAGCCCGGCGTCGGCGGCCAGCCCGCTGTTCGCACGCACCCCGGCGGCGACGACGACGTGGTCCGCGGCGATCCGGGAACCGTCGTCGCAGTCCAGGCCGGCCTCGGGGTCCCAGGCCTTGGCGCCGACACCGCAGCGGACGTCGACCCCGAGCCCGCGCAGCGCGGTCGCGAGCACCTCACCGGCGCCCGCGTCGAGCTGGCGTTCCATCAGGTGGGTGCGCGGGTGGACGAGGGTGACGGCGACACCGCGTCCGGCGAGCCCGCGGGCGGCCTCGACCCCGAGCAGCCCGCCCCCGACGACGGCGATCCGCGCGCCCGGCGCGGCCGCGTCGAGGATGCGCCCGCAGTCGTCGAGGTCGCGGAACAGGCTCACGCCGCGGCCCGGGACCTCCGGGGCCCCGGGGTCGGCGAGACCGTCGACCGGCGGCAGCCAGGCGCGGCAGCCGGTGGCGAGGACCAGCTCGTCGTAGGGGTGGACGGTGCCGTCGTCGGCGTGGACGACGCGCGCGGTCCGGTCGAGCGCCGTCGCCGCGACGCCGGTGTGCAGGGCGACGCCGTCGACGACGGGCAGCGCGACCATGGCGGGCCGCAGCCCGCCGGCGAGCACGGTGGACAGCAGCACCCGGTTGTACGCGGGGCGGGACTCCGCGCCGAGGACGGTGAGCGTCACCCGCTCGCCGTCCGGGTCGCGCCGGCGGACCTCCTCCACGAAACGGGCGCCGACCATGCCGTGCCCGATCACCACCACGCGCCTGCTCATGGCACCGACGGTAGGAACGGGGGGTTACGGGCAGAACGCCGACCATTGCACGGGCGTTACGAGGTCCTCATTCTCGGCGGGCGCCCTCCGTGAGCCGGGACCTCGCAGCGGTTCCTCCCCCTCGCAGCCTCTGGAGGGTGTGCGAGGTGGGGCGGGACCGTGCGAGGTGCGCCTGTGCAGCGCGCGGGGGTGCCCCTGCGCGACGTGCCGGGCGTTGCGCTCAGCGGTCGAGGACGGCGGCGACCCGCGCCGACCACCGCTCGTGCGCGGACTGGCGGGTGATCCCGGCGGCACGGCCGACCGTCTCCCAGCTGACCCCGATGCGGCGGAGCCCGACCAGCTGCGGCAACGGGTCGAGGCCGGCGGCCAGCGCGATCCGGAACGCGGCCAGCTGCCAGGCGGTCTCGCGACGGGCCGGGCCGTCGGTGCCCTGCTCGGCCTCCCACTCCGGCGTGCCGGGCAGCGGCGGGACACCGGCGACGGCGTCGGCGCGGCGGTCCAGCTCGGCGACCGCCGCCGCGGTGACGGCTCGGGCCGCCTCGGCGACGTCGACGGCGAGGGCGTGGTCGACGAGGGTGCGGTGCTCGGGTGCGGACATGTCCGTCAGGGTATCCCTGACAACGCTCGACGGCGGCACGATTTCCGGTGCGAGCCCCGGCGGCTCCCCCGGCAGCGGGCGCGGCACCCACCGCCCGCGCGGTGATCCGCAGAGCGCGCGGTGATCCACAGAGCGCGCGGTGATCCACAGAGCGCGCGGTGATCCGCTGCTCGCGCGTGTCCCGACGCGCGCGAGCAGCGGATCAGCGCGCGGACCGACCCGCGCCGGTGGGGCTCAGCTCGGCGGCGGTGCCGGATCCGCCGGACGGGTCCCGGTCCGTCGAGGCGGGTTCCAGCCGCACCGCGGCCACCTTGAACTCCGGCATCCGGCTCACCGGATCCAGGGCCGGGTTGGTGACGTTGTTCGCCGCCCCCGCCCCACCGAAGTGGAAGGGCAGGAACACCGTGTCCGGGCGCAGCGAGGCGACACAGCGGACGCGCGCCGTCGTCGTCCCGCGCCGGGACACGACGTCGGCCAGGTCGCCGTCGGCGAGACCGTGCCGGGCGGCGGTGTCCGGGTGCACCTCGACGAACACCTCGGGCGCGACGTCCGCCAACTCGGCGACCCGCCGGGTCTGCGCGCCGGACTGGTAGTGCACCAGCACCCGCCCGGTCGTCACGGTCAGGGGGAAGCCGCCGCCCGTGCCCTCGTCCGACTCGACGTGGTCGACCGGCAGCATCCGGGCGCGTCTGTCGGGGTGGCCGAAGCGCTCGGTGAACAGCCGCGGGGTCCCGGGGTGGTCGTCGGCGGGGACCGGCCAGTGCAGGGCCTCGCCCGCGTCGAGCCGGTCGTAGGACACGCCCGCGTAGTCGGCGATCCCACCGGCCGAGGCGCGCCGCAGCTCGTCGAACACGGTCCGCGGATCGGCGGGGAACTCCCCCGGTGCGTCGAGGGCCGCGGCCAGTCCGGCGATCACCTCGAGGTCGGTGCGCACCCCGGGCGGCGGGGCGAGCGCGCGACGGCGGCGCAGGACCCGTCCCTCCAGGTTGGTCATGGTCCCCTCCTCCTCGGCCCACTGGGCGACGGGGAGCAGGACGTCGGCGCGCAGCGCGGTCTCGCCGGGCAGCACGTCGGCGACGACGAGCAGGTCCAGCGCGTCGAGCCGCTCGGCGACGGCGCGGGCGTCGGGCGCGGAGACGAGCACGTTCGAGCCGAACACCAGCAGCGCCTTCGGCCCGCCGGGGCGGCCGAGGGAGTCGAGGAGCTCGACGGCGCTGCGGCCGGGCCCGGGGATCGAGGGCTCCGGCACCCCCCACACCCGTGCGACGTGCGCGCGGGCGGCCGGGTCGGTGATGTGCCGGTAGCCGGGCAGCTGGTCGGACTTCTGCCCGTGCTCCCGCCCGCCCTGGCCGTTGCCCTGCCCGGTGATCGTCCCGAACCCGGAGCCGGGGCGGCCGGGCAGGCCGAGCGCCAGCGACAGGTTGATCCACGCGGCGACGGTGTCGACGCCGTGCGCGTGCTGCTCGGCGCCGCGCGCGGTGAGCACGTAGCGCCGCGTGGACTCCGCGAGCCAGCGCACGACGGTACGCATGTCGGTGGCGGCGACGCCGCAGACCCGCTCCGCGCGCTCGGGCCACCACTGCGAGGCGATCGCCCAGGCGTCGTCGAAACCGGTCGTCCGGTCGTCCACGTAGGACAGGTCGAGGTGCCCGTCGACGACGGCGGCGTGCAGCATCCCCAGCGCCAGGACCAGGTCGGTGCCCGGGCGCGGGGCCAGGTGCAGCCCGCCGGAGGCGAGCGCGCGCTCCGCGGTCGGGGTGCGCCGCGGGTCGACGACGACCAGGCGCGCGCCGGTCAGGTGCGACATCAGGGGCGGCATGGTCTCGGCGACGTTCGCGCCGGCGAGGACGACCAGCTCGGCGTCGTCGAGGTCGGTGACGGGGAACGGCAGCCCGCGGTCGACGCCGAAGGCCCGGTTGCCCGCGGCGGCCGCCGAGGACATGCAGAACCGTCCGTTGTAGTCGATCTGGCTGGTGCCCAGCGCGACCCGGGCGAACTTCCCGAGCAGGTAGGCCTTCTCGTTGGTCAGCCCGCCCGCGCCGAACACCGCGACCGAGTCGGGCCCGTGCTCGGCACGCAGCGCGGCGAGCCGCGCGGCGACGCCGGTGAGCGCGTCGTCCCAGCCGGTCTCGACGAAACCGGCCGTCCGCGAGGTCCTGACCAGCGGCGACGTCAGGCGTTGCGGATGGGTGAGCAGAGCGCCGGAGGTCCAGCCCTTCTGGCACATGCCCCCGGCGTTGGTCGGGAAGTCACGGGCGTCGACCTCGCCGGACGGGCCGACCCACTGCCCGCACTGCAGGGCGCAGTACGGACAGTGGGTGGCGGTCCGGTCGTCCGGACCCACGGCTCAGACCCGGGCCATCGCGGCGGCCTCGGTGCTCCCGACCAGGGCGGCGCGCGGGCGCAGGTACACCGCCCAGGTGACGCCGATGCAGAGGACGTAGAACGCCAGGAAGCTCCAGAACGCGGGCGTGCCGGACTGGACCGTCATGAACGACTGGCGGAAGGCGAGGTTGATGAACAGCCCGCCCAGTGCCCCGACCGCGCCGGCGATGCCGATGACCGCGCCGGAGAGCCGTCGCGCGGTGTCGAACGAGGTCCCGCGGTCCGCGCCCCCGGCGATCGCGACGCGCGCCCGCCCGGTGAAGATCGCCGGGATCATCTTGTAGGTCGACCCGTTGCCGACGCCGGACAGCGTGAACAGGGCGATGAAGCCGATGGTGAACAGCGTCAGCGACTCGATCCCCGAGGCGAAGATGATCATCAGCGTGGCGACGGCCATGCCGACGAAGTTCCACAGCGTGACGACCGCACCGCCGAACCGGTCGGCGAGCTTGCCGCCGTAGGGGCGGATCAGCGACCCGATGAGCGGGCCGATGAAGGTGACCGCGGCGGCCTGCAGCGGCGTCCGGTCGAACTGGTTCTGCAGGACCAGGCCGAAGGCGAACGAGTAGCCGATGAACGACCCGAACGTCCCGATGTAGAGGAACGACATGATCCAGGTCTGGCGGTCGCGGCAGGCCTCGGTGAAGGCGCCGGTGTCGTTGGACATCGCGGCGATGTTGTCCATCCGCTTCCACGCCAGGAACGCCGAGATCACGATGAACGGCAGGTAGACCGCCAGCAGCACCCGCGGGGAGCCGGCGCCGAGGGTGGCGATGACGAGCAGGCCGAGCAGCTGCGCGACCGGCACGCCGAGGTTGCCGCCGCCGGCGTTGAGCCCCAGCGCCCAGCCCTTCTCCTTCTCCGGGAAGAACGCGTTGATGTTCGCCATCGACGACGCGAAGTTGCCGCCGCCGACTCCGGCGACCGCGGCGACGACCAGCAGCGTCGTGTACGACACGCCCGGCTCCAGCACGACCATCGCCAGGATCGTGGGCACGATCAGCAACGACGCCGCGAAGATCGTCCAGTTGCGGCCGCCGAAGCGGGCGACGGCGAAGGTGTAGGGCAGCCGCAGGATCGACCCGACCAGCGTGGGTACGGCGACCAGGAAGAACTTCTGCGCCGCGGTGAACCCGTACTCGGGCCCCATGAACAGCACCAGGACCGACCAGATGGTCCAGATCGAGAAGCCGATGTGCTCGGAGAAGATCGACTGCCACAGGTTGCGACGGGCGATCGCCGAGCCGGTGCGCTGCCAGAACCCCTCGTCCTCGGGGTCCCAGTGGTCGATCCAGCGGCCGCCGATGCGGCGCCCCGGGGCAGAGGTGGTGGTCACGGATCGGTCTCCTGATCGCCGGCGGTCACGTCGTCGACGACGCTAGGGACCCCCAGTTTCCGACGGGTGGCCCCGTGTGACACCCCCGCAACGCTTATCTCACACGGGTGTCGCGACGGCTGTGAGCCGCTTCGGCGCATCGGGACGCCGAGCGGGGCGTCGCAGAACGCGCCGCCCACCCGGTGGTGCACCGGGTCGGCCGGGGACGCAACGGCGTCCCCGTGTTCCCCGCGGCGCCGGTGAGCAGCGGCGTGCCGGGAGCGGCCACGTCAGAGCCGGCGGCTGACCAGGCTCGCGACCCGCTCGATCCCGGTGAGCGACTCGGTCGTCGCGTCCGGGTGCTGGGCGTGCAGGGCCAGCCGGTAGAGCACCGCCCGCAGCAGCGACTGCGGCCACTCGGGCAGCTCCGACCAGCGCTCGATCAGCTCCTCGTCGGCACCGCCCCAGGCGACCGCGTCGACGACGACGACCGCCGCCGCCCACTCCGCGGGCCGCCAGAACGGCACGAGGTCGAGCACCGCGGGCCGCCCCGTCGGGTCGAACAGCATGGCGCCGAACAGCTCGCCGTGCACGACCTGCGGGGTGAGCCGGATCGTGCGGCGGTGCGCGGCGAGCTCGGCGAACAGCCGGCCGCCTGTCTCGGGGTGCAGGTCCAGGCGGCGCTCGCCGAACGCAGCGGCCGCGGACCGGGACAGCAGGTCGTCGCGGTCGTCGAGCAGGCGCGGGCGCAGCACGGTCGCGGTGGCGGTGTGCAGCCGCAGCGACGCGGCGACGACCTCGTCGTGCCGCGGCTCGGGGACGCCGGGCACGTGCCGGGACGCGGCCCAGCCGCCCACGACCCACCGGCCGTCCGAGCTGCGGACGGGGCGGGCGAGGCGGACGCCGTCGACCTCGAGGTTCTCCAGGACCGTCGCCGACCAGGCGGCGACGACGTGGTCGGACACCGGCCGCAGCAGCACGTCGCCGCACTGCCAGGCCCGCTGGCCCGCCCACACGACGGGACGGGGGGACGTCTCGCGCACGCCGAAGGCGGTGCGGACGTGCTCGGGCAGGACGCTCGCGGCCGGCGCGGTGGCGAGCGTGCGGGCAGCGGTCACAGCGGGGACGGTACCCGCGTCACCGGCCCGCGTTCGTCGCGCCACGCCCGAACCGCGCGACGCGCCACGACCGATCGGGTGAACGGTGGACCGATCGGGGCCGGTGGGGCGGCTGCCGGGCCCGCGGGTGCACTCCCCCCGGCGGCCCGCTCCGTACGAGCCGGCCGCGGGCGGCCCCGTCAGTACGAGGAGCTGCCGCCGCCCCCGTCCGAGTCCGACCCCGACGACCGCGAGCCGGAGTCCGAGGACGAGGAGCGGGAGTCGTCCGAGCTGCTGCTCCGCGACGACCCCGAGTCCGACGACCCCGAGTCCGACGACCCCGAGTCCGAGGAGGACGAGGAGCCCGAGCCGGACGACCGGGACGACGACGAGCCCGAGTCCGACGACCGGGCGGACGACGAGCCCGAGTCCGACGACCGGGCGGACGAACCGGAGTCCGAGGACCGGGACGACCGCGACCCCGAGGATCCGGAGTCGGAGTCCGATCCGGAGGAGCGGGAGCCGGAGGACCGCGAGTCCGATCCCGAGCCGTCGGAGGAGCCGGACGAGCCGCCGGACCGGGCCCCGGAGGACCCGCTGCGCTCGGCCATCTGCTCCGCCGCCTGCCGGTCGGCCTCCGCCAGCACCGGCGCCGCCGCCTCCCGCCCCATGGCGGACTCGACGTAGGACCCGGCCACGGCGGTGACGATGCCGCCGGAGCCGCGGCTCCCGCCGGACCCCTGCGCTCCCGAGCCGGAGCGCTCCGTGCCGGAGCTCTCCGCCGGGGCGGTCGACGCGGGCGGGCTCGCAGGGGACGCGGCCGCGCGGGGCGAGGGCTCCTCCCGCGGCGCGGGGTCCTTCCGCGGCGCGGGGGCGGACCGGGCGGGGGCCTCGTCGGACGGACCGGAGGAGCCGGAGGACCCGGCGTCCGAGCCGCCGGAACCCGAGCCGGACTTCTTCCCGGTCAGCCCGCCCGCGACGTCGTCGACACCCCGGCCCAGCGATTCGGCGGTGTCCCCGACGCCCTGCGCGGCCTCGCCGACGCCGTTTCCGACCTTCTTGACCGGCCCCTCGGACGACGCCGGTACGACCTCGGCCCGATCGGCCTTCTTCGCGGCGCCCGAACCCGCACCCGAACCCGCGCCCGAACCCGCACCGGAGCCCGCGCCGTCGCCGGGGCCCGGCTCGCCGCCGGTCAGGCCGGCGACGCCGTCGGCGGCACCGGACACGGCACCACCGAGCTTCTCCCCCGGACCCGCGTCCCGGCCGGGTGTGCTGCCCGGCCCGCGGGCCGAGGCGCCCTCCGGCCCCTCGGCCCGCGGCCGGGTCTCGTCCAGCGGGCCCCGCGGGTCGGGCGGGCCACTGGTGCCGACGTCGTCGCGCTCGCGGTCCCCGGCGGTCTCCCGGCCCCCGGCCAGGACCTCGGGGTTGCGGCGCACCCCGGACGGCTCCGGGGTGGCGGGGTCCTCGCCGCGGGCGAGGGCCAGCACGTCGTCGGAGACCTTCTCGGTCTCGTCGCCGTCGCCGGGCAGCGGGGCGGTGCGGGCCCGGTCGATGCCGTCGTCGATGGCGGCCAGCCGCTCCGCGCAGGCGTCGCGGTTGCGGGCGCGCAGGTCGCGCTGCTCCTCCAGCGACGCGGCCGCGGCCATCTGGTCGGGAGTCCGGCGGGTGGCCGGCGGCAGGTCGGCGACGATCCGGTCCATCTCGGCGAGCTGCTGCTCGGCGGCGGCCAGCGCGTCCACGGCGTCCTGCCGGGACGTGTAGACCTGCAGCTGCGACTGCAGGGCGGCGCGCTGCTGGAGCAGGGTGTCGCGCTGCTGCTGCAGCTTCGCGACCGCGGCCGGGGTGTGGTCCGACTCGTGCGCGGACGCCTGCCAGGTCCGTTCGCTCGCGTTGAGCGTCCCGAGCTTGTCGTCGAGCGCCGCCAGCGCGATGCGGGCCTGCCCGGCCCACTGGTCGGCGGTGCGGTCCTGCGGCGCCGGGACACCGGTCACCGCCGGCGAGGTCGTCAGGGCGTACCCGCCGAGGAGCACGGCCGTCGCCCCGATCAGGGCCAGCGTGCGCCGGTGCCGCAGCGGGCTGCGCGGGGCACGCAGCGGTCCGGGGCGGTCCGGGCCCGCCGACGCGGCCGGCCGCGCCACGACGGGGCGGCGGGTCGCCGTCCCCCGCCGGGCGGGTTCCACGCGCTCGTCGGCCTCGACGGCCTCGGGCTCACGCAGCCACGGCAGCGTGTCGGCGAGCCGCTGGTCCCCCGCCGCCTGTGCCGCGGCCCGGCGGGCCTGGCGGGCTGCCAGCCGGTGGGCGGCGGAGCAGTAGCGCCGCTGTGGACGGTCGCCGGACACGTCCCCCGTGGGCTCCAACGGTGCGTCGCACCCCTGCAGGGCGCATGTGCGCAGCGAGTCCTCCACCGAGCGTCCTCCCGACCTAGTGATCGCGTGCATCCCCATGTCGCGGCGATCGGTCGACATGTTTCGCCCAACGGGCGAAATGCAGGGCTGAACGGACGATGTTCACTCGGACGGTCGTGTGCGATCGATAAGCGGTCACGCTGTGCCACACCAGGAACGGCGACGGCCGCCGTCCCGGGTGTACCGGTGACGGCGGCCGTCGGTGTAGGGCGGAGCGGGTCGGCCCCGGTCAGTAGGTGGGCTGCGACGGGTCGATCTGCTTGACCCAGGACAGCACCCCGCCGCCGACGTGGACGGCGTCGCGGAACCCGGCCTTGTGCAGCGCGGCGAGGGCCTCGGCGGACCGGCCGCCGGACTTGCAGTGCAGCACGACCGGCTTGTCCTGGGCGATCTCCGACAGCGCGGCACCGGACAGGATCCGGTCCTTCGGGATCAGGACCGAGCCCGGGATCCTCACGATCTCGTACTCGTGCGGCTCGCGGACGTCGATGAGCTGGAAGTCCTTGCCCGCGTCGATCATCTGCTTGAGCTCGCCGACGGTGATCGTGCTGCCGGCGGCCGCGTCCTGCGCCTCCTGCGTCACGGTGCCGCAGAACGCCTCGTAGTCGATCAGCTCGGTGATCTTCGGCGTCTCCGGGTCCTTGCGGATCTTCACCTGGCGCCAGGTGGTCTCCAGCGCGTCGTAGATCACCAGGCGGCCGAGCAGCGGCTCACCGATCCCGGTGAGCAGCTTGATCGCCTCGTTGACCATGATCGAGCCGATCGACGCGCAGAGCACGCCCAGCACGCCGCCCTCGGCGCAGGAGGGGACCATCCCGGGCGGCGGCGGCTCGGGGTAGAGGTCGCGGTAGTTGAGGCCCTGCCCGTTCGGGGCGTCCTCCCAGAAGACCGACGCCTGGCCCTCGAACCGGAAGATCGAGCCCCAGACGTAGGGCTTGCCGAGCAGCACCGCCGCGTCGTTCACCAGGTAGCGGGTGGCGAAGTTGTCGGTGCCGTCCAGGATCAGGTCGTAGTCCCGGAAGACGTCCAGCACGTTCTCGCTGGTGAGGCGCTCGTTGTGCAGGCGGACGTCGACGAAGGGGTTGACCTCGCGGATCGAGTCGCGGGCCGACTCGGCCTTCGGGCGGCCCACGTCGGACTGCCCGTGGATGACCTGGCGCTGCAGGTTCGACTCGTCGACGACGTCGAACTCGACGATGCCCAGGGTGCCGACGCCCGCGGCGGCCAGGTACAGCAGGGCGGGCGAGCCGAGGCCGCCCGCGCCGACGACCAGCACCTTCGCGTTCTTCAGGCGCTTCTGCCCGTCCATCCCGACGTCGGGGATGATGAGGTGGCGGCTGTACCGCTCCACCTCGTCCTTGGTGAGCTCGGCTGCCGGCTCCACCAGTGGCGGTAGCGCCATCTCGTCCACTCCTCGCGGGTTGCGTGCGGGTCTCAGGGCGTCTCAACGCGCCACGTGCGCGTCATCTTCCCGCACCCGCTCCGACCGGCACCGTGTCCCACAGCGCGGCGACGGCGTCGGCCACCGCCGCGGGCCGCTCGATCTGCGCGACGTGCCCGGCCCGGGGCAGCACCAGCAGCCGCGCCCCGGGCAGTGTGGCCGCGGTCCGCGCGGCCAGCCGCGGGGACACGATGCGGTCCTGCTCGCCCCACACCACCAGCGACGGCACCCGCACCCGGGCCATCCGGCGCCAGATCTCGCGCCCGGCCCACAGCCCGAGCAGACCGCGGGTGGCGCCGTCGGTGGCCGCGCCGGCCCAGGGCAGCGTCGCGCGGTGCTCGTGTTCGGAGATCAGCTCCTCGAGCCGGCGGGCGGAGCCGCGCTGCGGGTCGGCGAAGCAGACCTTCACGATCCGCTCGGCGCGGGCCCGCAGCGGCTCCTCGGCCAGCGCCCGCCGCGCGCCGCGCCCGAGCAGCGGCACCATGGCCAGCGCCATCCGCGGGTCCGACAGGCGTCGCGGGTCGGGGCGCCGGTCCGGCACCGCGGGCGAGACCAGGGTGAGGCTGCGGACGAGCTCGGGACGGCGGGCCGCCACCGTCGTCGCGATCACGCCGCCGAGGGAGTTGCCGACCAGGTGCACCGGGCGGTCGCGCCCGGCCAGCCAGCACAGCAGCGCGTCCGCCATGCCGTCCGGGCCGAAGTCGGCGACGGCGGTCGGCTCGGACAGCCCGAACCCGGGCAGGTCGACGGACAGGCCGGCCGCCCGTGGTGCGAGGAGCCCGGCGAGGTCGGTCCAGTTCGTGGCCGACCCGGCGAGCCCGTGGACGTAGACGGCGTCGGCGTCGCCGGTGCCGGGGGTCTCGCGCACGTGCAGGGTGACCCCGCCGGAGGTGACCGCGCGCCCGGGCCACGGCGGGCGCTCCGCCGCGGCCCGTTCCGCGTCCACCGGTCCCACGGCGCCCGGGGACGTCGCGGCACCCGGCGCCGTCACCGGGGCGGGCACGGTGACGGGCGGGTGAACGGACATCGACGGGGCGGCGACCATCCGACCAGCATGACGTGTCGTGCGCGTCACCCGCCGCGCCGGGTGATCCCCGTCTCGCTGTGATCACCGTCCGCATCCGGCGCTCCACGGAGCGCAACGAGATCGCCCCCCGGACGTTGTACCCCGTGGACGACGCGACGGAGGAGGTGGGCATGGGGCGGATCGCGGGATCGGCCGCGGCCCGGCTTGCCGGTTTCGGCGCCGCGTCGGTGCTGGTGTTCACCGCGGCCTGGACGGCGGGCGGTGCGGTGGGCACCCTCTCGGCGACCCCGGCCGCCGACACGCGGGCCGGCGGCGACCCCGGTGACGAGCGCGGCGACGACGGCGTCCTCGCGGCCGGCCTGGCCACCGGCGACGCGACGACCGGCGCGGGCGGCGTGCTCACCACCGCGGCCGGCTACACCCTGACCCCGGTCGGGACCGTCCACCCCTGGCGCGAGCCCACCGAGGTCGCGTTCACCGTGACCGGTTCCGACGGCGCCCCGGTGACCCGGTTCGACGCCCCCTCCGACGGCTCCGGGGTCATGGACGTCGCCGTGCTACGACGCGACGTCGCCGGCTACATGCGGCTGCGCGCCACCCAGGGCCCCGACGGCGTGTGGCGGGCGCCGGTCCGGTTCCCCGGCCAGGGCGTGTGGCGGCTGTACGCCGGGTTCACCCCGACCGGCGGCCCGCACCTGGACCTCGGGGCCGACCTGCACGTCCCCGGTACCTACGGTGCCTTCACCTTCCCGTCCGAGAACCGGGCGGGGCTCTGCGGGGGCAGTGACCAGCAGGTCCGTCTCGACGGCGCCCTGGTCCCCGGCGGGGAGTCCCGGCTGTTCGCGACGGTGGGGCGCGACGGCACCCCGGTCACCGACCTCGAGCCCGTCGACGGCGGCGCGTTCGGCCGCATGACCGCGGTCCGCCAGGGCGACCTGGCCCGGTTCCCGGTCCGTCCCGAGATCACCGGCGCGGCCGCGACCGACCGGTCCGGCCCCGGGGTGGCGTTCACGGTGTCGGTCCCCGCCCCGGGCAGCTACCGGCTGTTCCTCGACTACCGCTCCGGCGGTGTGCTGCGGTCGTGCGAGTTCACGCTCCCGACCGCCCCGGGGAGCTGACGGCGGTTGCCTCCGGTCCTGCGGGCCGTCGCCCCGCCGGTGGCGGCCCTGCTCGCCCTGCTGCTGCCGCTCGCCGGCCCGGCACTCGCCGGTGAGGCGTGGGCCCCGCCCTGCGCGGCGGCCGCCCTGCTGGTCGCCCTCGCCGTCGTCGCGACGACGGGGCGCCCCGGTCTGCGCGTCGCCGGGCGTGGCCTGCGGGAGGGCACGGTGACCGCCGAGACCGGCGTCGCGGCGGCCGCGCTCGCCGCGCTGGGGTGGTCGGCCGCGGTGCTGGCCGTCGCGGCGGTCTCGCCCGCGGGCGCGGGCGCGGTGCCGGCCGACCCGCTCGCCGGGCCCGTCCTGCTGCCCGGCGCCGCCGCGGTGCTGACCGTCGTCGCGGCCGCGGTGCAGCGCACCGGGCGCCCGGCCGACGGGGATACCGACGAGGTCCGCGCGGGCCTGCGCACCGTCGCGGACCGGTGGAGCGCCCTGCTCACCCCGCCCGCGGCGCTGGCCGCGGTCGCGGTGACCGCGTTCGCGGCGGGCACCGGCACCCCGTGGCCCGTCGCGGTCCCGGCCGGGATCGCGGTGCTGGTCGGGGCCTGCCCGGTGCCGCTGCTGGCCGCGTTGCCGGCGGCGCTGCGGGCCGCGGACCGGGCGGGCGGGGACACGGTGCGGCTGCCGTCGCCACTGCCCGGGCGTCGCGAGCCGGTGGGCTGGACCGGGCCCGCGGGCGGCCCGGGACTCGTGGGCCGGGTGGACACCGTCGCGCTGGCCGGGCCGGACGTGCTGACCGGCACCGGCCCCGGGACGGTCACCGTGCACGCGGGCCGGGGCGAGGACCCGGCGCTGGTGCTGCGGCTGGCCGCGTCGGTCGCGGCGGGCGCGCGGCCCGGGTCGGACCTGCGCGTCGCGGCGCGGGCGCTGGCCGACGCCGTCGACGGCCCGGTGCCCGACGTCGCCGAGGCCGACGAGCAGCCCGGCCTCGGGGTGTCCGGCCTGGTGGCCGAGCTGCGGGAGCCCGGCCCGGGCGACGGCGGCACCACGGCGACCGTCGTCGCGCACGCGGTCCTGCTCGGCGGCCCGGACTGGCTGGCCGAGCACGGGATCCGGGTGCCCCCGCCGCTGTCGGCGGAGCGGGAGCGGGCGGTGGCCGAGGGCCGCGCCGTCCTCGTCGTCGCCTGGGACGGGTGCGCCCGCGCCGTGCTCGCGCTGCCCCGGGCGCCGCACCCCGCGGCCCGACCGGGGGTGGCGGAACTGGCCGCGGCCGGGGTCGCGCCGGTCCTGCTCACCCCCGACGACGACGGCGCCGCCCGTGCCCTCGCCGCGGCGTCCGGTCTCGACCCGGCCGACCCCGACGCCGTCCGCCCGGGGCTGGACGCGGCGGCGCGGGCCGCGGCCGTCGCCGGGCTGCGGGTACGCGGCCGCACGGTCGCGGTGGCGGCCGACCCGGCCACCGACGAGGCCGCCCTGGCCGCCGCCGACCTGGCCGTGGAGCTGGCGCCCTGGCCCACCGACGACGGGGCAGGCCCCGGGTCCGAGGACCGCCCGGACGCGCGGCCGGACCCGGTCGTGGTGCCCGCACCCGGATCGGAGAGGATCTGCGCCCGTGGCGGCCCCGCCGAGGTGGCCGCCGCCCTGCTGATCGCCCGCCGCGCGCGGGCTCAGGTCCGCGCGTACGTCCGTGCGGCCGTGGTGCTCGCCGTCGCCGGCGTGGTCCTCGCCGTGCTCGGGACGCCCGCGGTCGTGGTGGCCGCCGTGCCGGTCCTCGGTGCGCTCGGGCTCGCCGCCCGGGGCCCGCGCCGCCGATCGTGAGAGGTTGTCACCCTTCTGCGGAGAAGCCCGTTCACGGATCGTTCGTCAACGCGGTTACCTGCTAGTAGGGTATTCCCACGACGGGTGAGAGGTAGGGGGCCCATGACCGGAACCGCCACGCCACGGGGCGCACGACTGTCCCGCGGTGCGCGGCGCGCCCAGCTGCTGCTGGCCGCCCGCGACGTGTTCGCCGACCAGGGCTACCACGCCGCCGCGATGGACGACATCGCCGAGCGGGCAGGCGTCTCCAAGCCCGTGCTGTACCAGCACTTCCCCGGGAAGCTGGAGCTGTACCAGGCGCTGCTCACGACCTACGCCGAGGAGCTCGTCGAGCGGGTCTCCAACGCCATCGAGCGGACCGAGCACAACAAGGAGCGCGTGCAGGCCGCCGTCGCGGCGTACTTCGACTTCGTCGCCGGCGAGGGCAAGGCCTACCGCCTGGTGTTCGAGTCCGACCTGCGGGGCGACCCGGAGGCCGCGGCGCTGGTGGAGAGCGCGCTGGACCGCTGCATCGACGCGGTCGCCGGCGCGGTCACCACCGACGCCGGACTGGACCAGGACCGTGCGCGGCTGCTCGCCGTCGGTCTCGTCGGGCTGAGCCAGGTCGGCGCCCAGTTCTGGCTGGACTCCGACCAGCGGGTCCCGCGCGACGAGGCCGTGGCGTTGATGGCCTCGCTGGCCTGGCGGGGCATCGCCGGGTTCCCGAAGCAGGGCCTCGACCAGATCTGACGGCCCGGCCCCGGCGGCGGGGCGGGCGGCTCAGGCCGCCTGCTCCGCCCCGGCCCGGCGCACCAGCGCGGCGATCCGGCCGGTGACCCCGCCGACCCGCTCCACCGGGAGCATGTGCCCGGCGCCGGGGAACACGGTCAGCTCGGCGCGCGGCAGGCTGCGGTGGATCCGCCGGGCGAACCGCGGCGGTGTGAGCCGGTCCCGGGTCCCCACGAGGATCTCCACCGGCAGCGACGAGAACGCCGCCAGCGCCTCGTCGCGTTCGTGGGTGGTGAGGGTCGGGGTGAACCCGGAGATCGTCGTCGGGCGGCAGTCGGCGATCGCCTCGCAGGTCGCGCGGACGGCGAGCCGGTCCGGCCGGGTGCCGAGCAGCAACGGCTGCAGCGCGGCCCGCAGCAGCGTGGGGTGGGTCGACAGCGACCGGCGCCCGGTCCACAGCGGGCTGACGGTCACCTTGTCCTTGCCGGCCAGGAACATCTTCGCGGGCCGCCCGGTCATCCCGAGCGTCGCCGCCGCCCCGAGGCCGCCGCTGGCGGTCGCGACGAGCGCGACGCCGGTGACCCGGGACGCGACGAGGTCGGGGTGGCGCTGGGCCAGCGCCATCGCCGTCATCCCGCCCATCGAGTGCCCGGCGATCACCAGCGGCCCGGTCGGGGCGAGCCGGGTGATCATCTCGGCCATGTCGTCGGCGAGGACGTCGAGGGTCTTGAGCTCGTCGGGGGTGTCGTCGGAGCGGCCGTGCGCGCGGTGGTCGTAGCGGATCACCCGCGGCGCGGGGCCGCCGCCGGGCGCACCGACGGCGAGGGCGTCGGCGACCGGGGCCCAGCAGCGCTCGTCGAGGGTCCAGCCGTGCGCCAGCAGCACCGTGACCGGCGCCGACTCCGGGCCCGAGACCCGGGCGAACAAGCCGGTCCCGTCGCGGGTGACGATCCGTGTGCTCATCGCGGGATGCCTCCTCAGATCAGGTGGGCGCGCTTCCACAGGGTCTCCGTCGGGCCGCCGACGATCCCCTGCTCGCGCAGGAACGGCACGAGCTTGCGCGAGGACCAGCGCAGCATCTCGTGGTGGTGCGGGTTGGCCAGCGCCGCCTTCCGCCCGACGGCCGGGTCGATCCCGACGCTGCGGTAGACCTCGGGGTGGACGAGGTTGCGGGCGACGACGAACGCGATCCGCGCGGTGAGGTAGCGGGCCCAGGCGCGCTCGGCGCGGTTGGTCCTCGGCATGATCCGCTGCAGCTCCTCCCGGGCGTAGCGGACGTGCCGCGCCTCCTCGGTGACATGGATCTTGTTGATCATGCGGGACAGCGGCTGGACGCGCTCGTCGCGCATGCCCTCCCGCTGGAGCTGGTCGAGGATCTCCTCGACGTAGAGGGTGCCGGCGAACATCGCCGGGCCGGTGCCGATGGTCTTCATCAGCCGGCCCTGCTCGTGGGTGAGCCGGCGCGGGGCGTAGTCCGGCACGCCGTAGCGCTCGGTGGCCTTGGCGAACATCATCGAGTGCCGGCACTCGTCGGCGATCTCGACCAGCGCGTACTGGATGTGCGCGCGACGCGGGTCGCGGTCGTAGGCGTAGCGCAGCAGCATCTGCATGAGGATCATCTCGAACCACAGCCCGATCCGGGCGACGCTGCAGAACTCGTGCACCGACAGCGTGATCCGCTGCTCCTCGGTGAGGCCGTCCCACAGCGGCGTGCCGTAGAGCGACACGCGCTCGGGGACGATGCCGTACTTGCCCTCGACCAGCGGGGCGTCCCAGTCGATGTCGATCGACGGGTCGTAGGAGGTCGTGACCGAGCTCTTGAGCAGCCGTCGGGCGGTGTCCTCGCGGTCGGCGAGGTTGGTCTTGCTGCCGGTGCGGGCGGGAGCGCTCATCGGTCGCGCCTTCCTGCTGGGAGGGGCCTGCGGTGGCGGGTTCCACACCCGGAACCCTTGCTGTTACCGCCGGTAACGGTTACCACTGGTAACGTGCCCCAGGACACGAGGGATGTCAAGCCGGACGCGCGCAGCCGCCGACGGGAGGAACGGCGGACCGAGATGGTCTCCGCCGCCGTCGAGGCGATCCGCGAGCACGGCCCGGGGGTCTCGGTCGCCCAGA
Source organism: Pseudonocardia sp. DR1-2 (assembly GCF_023717215.1). Lineage (NCBI taxonomy): Bacteria > Bacillati > Actinomycetota > Actinomycetes > Pseudonocardiales > Pseudonocardiaceae > Pseudonocardia > Pseudonocardia sp. DR1-2. The sequence continues at coordinate 323,517 of NZ_JAMQOF010000006.1, forward strand.
TCGCGGCCGCGGCCGGCATCACCAAGCCGGTGCTCTACCGGCACTTCGCCGATCGCGCCGACCTGCAGCGGGCCGTCAGCGAGCACGCCGCGGACATGCTGATGCAGCGGATCTACCCGGTGCTGGCGATCGAGGCCGAGCCGATCGAGCACGTCGCCGCCGTCATCGACGCCTACCTCGGGATGATCGAGGACGAGCCCCAGCTGTACCGGTTCGTCGTCGCGAACCCGGCCGAGCCGGTGCCGGGCGCCGAGATCGCGCAGGACGTCCGCGGCCAGATCGGCGCCCTGCTGACCACCCTGTTCGGGGAGCGGCTGCGCGCCGAGGGCCGCGACTCCGGCGGCGCCGAGGCGTGGGCGCACGGGATCATCGGGATGGTCCAGACCGCGGGCGAGTGGTGGCTGGAGCGCCGGACGATGAGCCGCGACGCGCTCACCAACTACCTGTCCGCGCTGATCTGGGGCGGGATCGCCGGCGTCGCCGGGATCGACTCCCCCACCGCGAACGCCGACATCCTGCGGCTGGTCCCCGAGCCGCAGGTGCACGACGCCTCAGGGCGCGACCGGTGAGCGGCGACCACGATCACGACGAGGCCTACCGCGGCCCCGCCACCCTGGTGCTCGGCGGGGAGACCGTCGACGTCGAGGTGCTGCTCGACGCCCGGCACGAGCCCTTCGACGGCAGGCTCCACTGGTCCGGCCGGGTCGCCGCACACCCCCGGCTCACCGCGCTGCTCGGCAGCCGCGGCGGCACCGCCGAGGTCCGGACGCCCGGGCACGCGGCCGTCGGCACCCTGTCCGAGCCGGACGTGTGGGACCGGTTCCGGATCACCGGCACCGGCAGGCCGCCGTTCGCGCTGGACGGGCCGCCCCCGCCGGAGACCGACTGACCCGCGCCCACCGGGCCCGGACACACGTCGGGCCCGGTCCCGCGGACGGGTACCGGGCCCGGACGACTCCGTGTGCGTTCAGCCGCTGAGGCCGAACCCGACCCGGCGCTCCTCGGACGGGCCGATCTCCACGTACGAGATGCGCGCGACCGGGACGACGTAGCGACGGCCCTCGTCGTCGGTGAGGTCCAGCAGCCCGTCGTCGGACTTCATCGCCCCGCTCACGAGCTGGGCCACCTCGTCCGGCGTGCGGTCGCTGGACACCACGAGCTCCCGCGGGGTCTCCGCGATGCCGATCTTGACCTTCACCGGTGGTCCTCCCGATCCGTCACTTCTGATCACCTTGCCCGCGCCAGGCTAGTCCAGATCGGGCCGGAGCATCGGCGAGCCGGGAGCGGACGGCCGGGCCGGGGCTCAGGAGAGCCCGAGCCTGCCCATCCGGCGGCCGTGCGCGGTCTGCACCGTCCGGATGAGCCCGGCCACGCCGCCCTTCTCCCCCGAGCCGAGCACGATGAACTCGGCCAGCTCGTCGCGCTCGGCGACGACCCGCTGGGCGTGGGTGACGGCCTCGCCGAGCAGCCGCCTGCCCCACAGGGCCAGCCGGTCGCGCTGCGCCGGGTTGGCGGCGCAGGCGGCCTGCACCTCGCGCTCGGCGAAGGCGGAGTGCCCGGTGTCGGCGAGCACCCGCTGCACCAGGTCGCCGGTGCCGGGGTCCACCCAGCCCGCGACCTCCCGGTAGAAGTCGGCGCCGAGACCGTCGCCGAGGTAGGCCTTGACCAGCGACTCCAGCCAGCTCCGAGGGGCGGTCGAGGCGTGGTAGCTGTCGATCAGCGCGACGAACGGCGCCATCGCGTCGGCGACGGCGATCCCGCTGCGGCCCAGGTGGTCCTCGATGAGGCGGAAGTGGCCGATCTCGGCGGCCGCCATCGTCGACAGCTGCGCGCGGCCGGCCAGCGTCGGCGCGGCCCGGGCGTCCTCGGCGAGCCGGTCGAACGCCGACAGCTCGCCGTAGGCCAGCACGCCGAGCAGCTCCACGGTCGCGGCCGTCGGCGCGTCGCCTCCAGTGGTCATGACCACCACCCTAACCGGGCCGTACGGGCCCGCCGGGCGGCCCGCGACGGCCACCCGGGCCACGGGGCGAGACAACTCACCACACCCGGCGACGCCCGCGCCGTCGTGTTCGCGCGCCGCGGCGGGTACCATGCGGGCAGCGCGTCACCGGATTTCGGGCTCATGGAACTCCATGCGGACGCGCCCACCGCGCGGGGACCGGGTAACGGGACGAGCGGCCGACACGGCCGAGCACGTCTCACCGGGACCCGCACCCGAACTGGTGCGCGCAGCGCCTCGGCGGCTCTCCCGCCCGGACCGTCCCCGACGGCCCGGGGCCGGTCGACGAGCCACGCCACGGCTCCTGTGCGCGGAGAGAGGCGATCACACTGTCCCGAGTCGACAGCACCGACACCCCCGAGGCCGACCCGGGCTTCCTGCCCACCGGCATCACCCCCAGCGAGACCCCGCTCGGCGTGACCAACCCCGGCGGCGAGAAGCTCCCCCCGACCTTCGCCGAGCTCGGCGTCCGGCCCGAAATCGTCTCCGCGCTCGCGGAGAACGACATCGTGCGCACGTTCGCGATCCAGGAGCTCACCCTCCCGCTGGCGCTCGCCGGCGAGGACGTCATCGGCCAGGCCCGCACCGGCACCGGCAAGACGCTGGGCTTCGGCGTCCCGCTGCTGCAGCGGATCACCCCGCCCGGTGAGCGTGCCGCGGCCACCGCCGAGGGCGAGGCCGCCGACCGCACCAAGGACGTCCCGCAGGCGCTCGTCGTCGTCCCGACCCGCGAGCTGTGCGTGCAGGTCGCCCGGGACATCGCCGCCGCGGGCAAGAACCTGGGCGTGCGCGTCGTCGCCATCTACGGCGGCCGTGCCTACGAGCCGCAGCTGGAGGCCCTGCGCAAGGGCGTCGACGTCATCGTCGGCACCCCGGGCCGGCTGCTCGACCTCGCCGAGCAGCGCCACCTGGTGCTCGGCCGGGTCAAGGCGCTCGTCCTCGACGAGGCCGACGAGATGCTGGACCTGGGCTTCCTGCCCGACGTCGAGCGGATCCTGCGCATGCTCCCCGAGGAGCGGCACACGATGCTGTTCTCGGCGACCATGCCGGGCCCGATCGTGCAGCTCTCGCGCGCCTTCCTGACCCGCCCGACGCACATCCGCGCGGAGGAGGCCGACCAGGGCTCCATCCACGAGCGGACCAAGCAGCTCGTCTACCGCGCGCACGCGATGGACAAGGTCGAGCTGGTCACCCGGGCCCTGCAGGCCAAGGACCGCGGCCTGACGATGATCTTCACCCGGACCAAGCGGACCGCCCAGCGGGTCGCCGACGACCTCGCCGAGCGCGGCTTCGCCGCCGCCGCGGTGCACGGTGACCTCGGGCAGGGCGCCCGTGAGCAGGCGCTGCGCGCGTTCCGCGCGGAGAAGGTCGACGTGCTGGTCGCGACCGACGTCGCGGCCCGCGGCATCGACGTCACCGGCGTCACGCACGTCATCAACTACCAGTGCCCCGAGGACGCCAAGACCTACGTGCACCGGATCGGCCGCACCGGCCGCGCCGGGCGCGAGGGCGTCGCGGTCACGCTGGTGGACTGGGACGAGACCCCGCGCTGGAAGATGATCTCCGACGACCTGTCGCTGGGCATCGACGAGCCGGTCGAGACCTACTCGACCTCGGACCACCTGTTCACCGACCTCGACATCCCGACGACGGCGTCCGGGCGGCTCCCGCTGTCCGCGCGTACCCGCGCCGGGCTCGACGCCGAGTACATCGACTCCGAGGGCGACCACCAGGGTGCCCGCAAGCCGCGCGGCAGCCGTCGTGACGGCGCCGGGCGCGACGGCGGCGGCCGCGAGGGCAGCCGCGACGGCGACGGCGACGAGGGCGGTCGCCGCCCGCGGCGCAACCGGTCCCGTTCCCGGACCCGCGGCGGGGTCGCGGTCGAGGCGGGCGCCTCGGCCCCCGCCGAGGGTGCCGCCTCCGCGGGTTCCGCCGAGGGCGCCCCGCAGAACGGGCCGGACGCCGGCGCGTCGGCCGAGGGCGGGGCGGCCAAGCCGCGCCGCCGTCGTCGCCGCGGCGGGTCGCGGCGCGGACCCGGCGGCGGCGAGTCCGCCGACGGGGCCGACGCGGCCGCCAGCTGACCCCACGCGTGCTGCGCGGCCGACCCCTGCGGGACCGGCTCCCGCTCCCGGGCGTCCCCGCCGAACGACGACACCGCGGCGACCGACTGGTCGCCGCGGTGCTCGTGCTGCTGCTGGCAGGTGTCGCGGTGCTCTACGCCGTGCAGAGCCCGGCCGCGCACACCGAGTCGGTGACGGCGGCGACCGCGCCCACCCCACCGCCGCCGGTCGGCCCGGTCCCGGCCGGGTTCACCGAGCTGTGGCGGGCGGCCAGCCCGGACACCCCGGTACCGCTGGCGGTCGGGGACGGCGTCGTCGTCGCCGCGGGGTCGCGGGTCTCCGGGCACGACGCCCGCACGGGCGCCGAGCGCTGGAGCTACTCCCGTGACCTGCCGCTGTGCACCACCGGGTTCGCCGACGGCCGCGTGCTCGCGCTCTACCGCAACGACGAGTACTGCTCGGAGCTGTCCACGCTCCAGCCCGGCTCCGGGGCCCGTGGACCGGCACGGACCCTCGACGCCCGGCCCGGCACCCGGCTGATCGGCCAGGACCCGGTGCTCGCGACCGGCCAGGACTACGTCGAGACCTTCCGCTCCGACCTGGTCCGCACCGCCGAGTACGGCACGGTGCGCGCGCTGGAGGAGCCCGGCTCGCAGCCGCGGTCGGGGTGCACGTTCCGTTCGTTCGCCACCGCCGAGGACCGCGCCGCGATCCTGGAGCGCTGCCCCGGCGAGCCGTCCGAGCGGCTGACGGTGCTGCGCCCCAGCGGGACCGAGGGTGACCGGCCCGCGTTCGACTCGTCGTCGGTCACCGGTACCGACGGCGCCCAGGTGGTCGCCGCGTCGTCCGAGCGCGTCGCCGTCCTGCTCCCGGGCGCACCCCGCCTGGCCCTCTACGACCGGTCCGGGCGCGGCATCGGCGAGTTCCCGGTCGACGCGGGCGCGACGGTCGCCGCCCCCGCCGACGGCGTCGCCCGCACCACGGCCGACGACCGGCGCCGCTACTGGTGGACCGGCGGCGCGACGGTCGCGCTGGACACCCGCAGCCTCCAGCCGCGCTGGAGCCTGCCCGGCACGCTGGGCCCCGGGACCCGCTACGGCGACCGGCTGCTCGTGCCCGTCCCCGGCGGGATCGCCGACGTCGACCCGGCCACGGGTGTCGTCGCCCGGACCCTGCCGGTGGACCGCGGCCCGGTCACCGCGCCGGTCCTGCTCGCCGCCCAGGGCGCCCTGCTGGTCGAGCTGCGCGGCGACGAGCTCGTCGTGCTGGGGCCCGCCGGCTGAGCCGGCGTCGCTCCGGCTACAGGAACCAGCCGAACCCGAGCACCAGCGACGCCGTCACGACCACCCCGAGCGCGGCGAGCAGACCGGTGCGGTCCCGCCGCCGGTCCGCGACGACCTGGCCGACGACGGCGACGACCGCCGCCCCGACGTGCGCGACGATCGCGCCGGAGCCGGGACCGGGGACCCCGCTGTTCCCGGCCGCCCACTCCACGACGACCAGCCCGAGCGCGAGCACGACCAGCCCGCCGGCGAGCACCCCGGCCAGGCCGCGCAGCAGCCGGGCGCCGGCGCCGTCGACGTCGGGTCCGGGGGTGCGGCGCCGTGCCCGCCGCTCGCCCTCCTCGGCGCGGCGGCGGTCGGCCCGACGGCCGGGCGCGCGGGCGGCGGGGTGCTCGTCGGCGCGCGGCGGCTCGCCCGCGCCGGAGGACAGCCCCCGGCGGGACCCGGCGTCGCCGCGGCGCGGCGCGCGGCGGGACTCGGGCAGGGCCTCGGTGGGGCGCGGACCGGCCGGGGGCCCGGCGCCGCCACGCCGGCCGGGCGGGCCGGACGGCGGGACCGGCGGGCGGTGGCCGTAGCCGTCGGGGCCGGGGTGCGGGCGTCCGTGCGACGGCCCGGCGCGGTACGGGGCGGGCGGGCCCGGCGGGAGCGGGGGGCGGCCGCGGGGCGGCGGACCGGGGAACTGCGGGTCGGCGGTCACGGTGCGAGCAGGTCCCACGGTCGCGGCTCCGGGACGGCGGCGCGGCCCGGAGCGCAGTTCCGCCGGACCGCGCAGGTCCCGCAGTGCGCGCCGGTGCGGGCCGGGAAGAGCGTGTCGGCGTCGCCGCCGTCGGCCAGCGCGGTCGTCGCCCCGGCGGCGGCGTCGGCGGACTCCGCGGCCGCGGCGACGTGCCGGTCGAGGGAGGCCTGGTCGTGGGTGTGCGCGGCGACGGTCCCGGTCGGCACGTGGTGCAGCTCGACCGTGCGGCAGGGGCGGCGGAACACCGAGGCGGTGGCGACGGCGTAGAGCGCGAGCTGCCGGGAGTCCGCGGCGTCGGCCGCGGTCGGCACCCGGCGCCCGGTCTTGAAGTCGACGACGACGGCCTCGCCGTCGCGCGCGTCGATCCGGTCGACCCGGCCCTCGACCAGCAGCGGCCCGGCGGGGGCCCGCACCCACCGTTCGACCGCGAGCGGCTCGTCCCGCCCGGCCGGGCCGTCGACGGCGGCGGCCAGCCAGTCCCGGGCGCGCTCGCGGTACCGGGCGGCTTGGGCGTCGTCGGCGAACCCCTCGCCGGTCCAGTGCCGATCCACCAGGGACGCGGCCTGCTCCGGGGTGCGCCGCTCGGCGGGCAGGGCCGCCAGCGACCGCAGCGCCAGGTGCACGACCGCGCCGATCGTGGTGTGGGCGAACCCGCCGCCGCGCGGCGGGGCCGGGCGGTCGACGTGCAGCATCCGGTAGCGGCGCGGGCAGGCGTCCCAGGTGTCGAGCCGGGCCGGGGTGACCCGGTGCAGCGCGGTCGCACCGAAGCCGGGGTCGAGCAGGTCCAGGCCGAGCTGACCGTCCGGGGTCCCGGTGGCGGGAGCGGTGGTCCGGGCCATGGGCGCCACGGTACTCCGGGACGGTCACCGACCGTCGATCACTCCCGGCGACGCACCGTCACGCGGTGCCGCCGGATCCGCCGTGCAGCACGGGGACGCCGGTGGCCCGTTCGGTCAGTGCCGCGTAGACCTCCGGGTCGGTCGTCTCCTCGGCCAGCGGGGTCGTCTTGTTCGTGCCGTGGTAGTCGCTGGAGCCGGTCGTGAGCAGGCCGTGCTCGGCGGTGATCCCGCGCAGCAGCTCGCGGTCGGCCGGGGCGTGGTTCGGGTGGTCGACCTCGATCCCGCCCAGCCCCCAGCCGACGAGGTCGACGAGCACCGACGGCTCCACGACCACACCGCGCCTGCGGGCCAGTGGGTGCGCGAACACCGCGACCCCGCCCGCCGCGACGATCATCTCGACGGCCGTCTCGACCCGGGTGTCGGCCCGTGGCACGTAGTAGGGACTGTCGTTGTGCAGCAGCTCGGCGAAGGCCTCGTCGACCGACCCGACGACGCCGGCCGCGACGAGCGCCCGGGCCAGGTGCGGCCGGCCCGCGCTGCCGCCCTCGGGCAGGTGCGCGAACACGGTGTCGACGTCGACCGGGTACCCGTCGGCGGCCATCCGCCCGATCATCGTCTCCAGTCGCTGCACCCGCTCGGACCGCAGCCGCTCCTGCTCCGCGACGATCGCGGAGTGCTCCGGGTCGAACAGGTAGCCGAGCAGGTGCACCGAGCAGCGCGGCTCGCCCGTGCGGCCGGTCGGGCTCAGGCAGGAGAACTCGGCGCCGCGCACCAGTGCGAGACCGGCCGGCAGCGCGGCCCCCGCCTCGGCCCATCCGGCGGTGGTGTCGTGGTCGGTGATCGCGACGACGTCGAGCCCCGCGGCGCCGGCCGCCCGGACCAGCCCGGCCGGGGAGTCGGTGCCGTCGGACGCGGTGGAGTGGGCGTGCAGGTCGATGACGGACACGCGCCCGACCCTAGCCCCGCGCACCGCCGACGCACCCCGGGACGGGGCGCCTACTCCCCCGTCGGGTGGGAGGACCCGGTCCAGTCGGCCAGCGCGGTCCGGACGTGCGCGACGGCCTGCTCCGACGACATCGGGGGCACCCCGCGCAGCCGTTGCAGGGCCAGCCCGTCGACCAGCGCGACGAGCCGGGCGGCGGTGCCGTCGGGGTCCGCGCAGCGCAGCGAGCCGTCGGCGACCCCGGCGAGGACCAGGTCCCGCAGGACGGCGTGCCAGCCGGTGTAGCGCTCGTGCTGGGACCGTTCGTCGTCCCACACGCCGTCCTGCCAGCACTCGAACCACAGCCGCCAGTGCGGCCGGGTCTCCTCGTCGAGCGAGGCGGCGAGCAGCAGGTCCAGGCCGTCGCGCGGGGCCAGCGCCGCGGCCCGCTCCCGCAGCGGATCGTAGTAGGCGGCGAGCTGCACGGCGAGGGACTCGGCGAGGATCTCCCGGACCCCGGAGAAGTGGTAGGTCAGCGTCCCGACCGACACCCCGGCCGCGGCGGCGATGTCCCGGATGCCGGTGCCGCGCACGCCGCGCTCGGAGACCAGGGCCGGGACCGCCTCGAGCACCATCGCGCGCCGGACCTCGGTGGGCTGGCGGCGCCGCGCGGGCCGGGCGCTCATGCGCCCCGCCGCGGGATCGTGCGGTGCCAGCGTCGCTCGGCGACGACCTCGTCGCCGTGCCGGGCGACCAGCGAGCTGTCGGCGACGAAGTCGGTGGCGGTCGCGGTGAGCACCGAGCGGGTCTCGACGTCGGTCCGCCAGTCGCCGCGGCCGATCGCGATCGTCCAGGCCGACTCGGCGCGCGCCGAGAGCGGGTCGCCGTCGGTGATCCGGTAGGTCTCGCGGGTGTCCTCGGCGTAGGACAGACCGTCGGGGAAGGTGCGCGAGCCGCCGTAGCGGGGGTCGACGCGCAGCTCCCAGGTGCCGGTGCCGACGTCGTGGAGCACCTCGCGTTCGGGACGGTCCGGCGGCGGGGTGGTCGTCACCGGCAGCGGCGGCGCCTGCTCGGGCGGGCCGAACGTCGTCGCCGGGAGGTCGGTGCCGGTGTTCAGCGGCAGGGTCAGCGAGCTCCGGTCGGGCACGACCGTCAGGCGTACCGGCTCGGGGTGCGGCCACACCCACGGCCAGTACGTCTGCGAGACCGCGACCCGCAGCCGCCCGCCGGCGGGGACGGCCGAGCCGGTCGCCATCAGCGGAACCTCGACCGTCTCGGGGACGCCCGGGGTCCACGGCACGGTGCGGTCGCGGCCGTGGCGGCGGGTCAGGTTCAGCACACCCCGGGTGACCAGTGTGGACGCGCCGTCGTCGTCCACGGTGCACAGCCGGACGACGACGGCGGCCGCGGGCCGGTCGGCGTCCAGGCGCAGCCGCACCACCGGCCTGCCCAGGATCTCGACGCGCTCGGGCAGCGGGCCGAGGTCGAAGCACACCGAGCGGCCGTCCTCGGCGCGCTGGTCGGGCGGCAGGTCGGTGGGGTTGCCGAAGGGGAAGTAGCGCCCGGCGTCGATCCCGGTGTGGTCCGGCGCGGCGACGACGACCGGCTCGCTCCCGGTGCCCAGCACCAGCTCGCGGGTGGTCTCCCCGACGACCGTGCTGCCGACCCACCGCCCGGGACGCTCGGGGTAGGTGGTGGCGGGCCGGACCGGTTCCTGGATCCACGCCCGCAGCGGCGGGTCGTCCTCGACGCCGGTGGGCTCGTCCTTGAGCCAGCGGTCCCACCAGCGCAGCGTCTCCTGCAGGAACCCGATCGCGGGGCCGGGCGGCAGCTCGATGTCGGGGTAGCGGTGGGCCCACGGGCCGACGATCCCGCGCACCGGTGCGTCCAGTGTGGAAAGCAGGCGGAGCACGGTGTCGCGGTACGGGTCGTTCCAGCCGCCGACGGCGAGCACCGCGGCCCGGATCGCCGAGGGGTCCTCGCAGACCGAGCCGTGCCGCCAGTAGTCGTCGCGCTCGGGATGGGCCAGCCAGTGGTGCAGGAACGGTTCGGCCGCCTCCAGGCGCTCGCGCCACATCGGCAGCCACCGATCCCCGACGACGGCCGGGTCCGGCGGCCGGGCGGTGAACGCCAGCATCGTGCCCGACCAGCCCGCCATGTCGATGCCGAGCACGGCGCCGCCGGTGTAGTGCACGTCGTTGTCGTAGCGGTCGTCGGTGGAGCAGACGGTGACGACCGCCCGGAGCGCGTCGGGGGCGAGCGCGGCGACCTGCAGGGCGTTGAACCCGCCCCAGGAGATCCCGAACATCCCGACCCGGCCGGTGCACCACGGCTGCGCGGCCAGCCACCCGACGACGTCGACGCCGTCGGCCAGCTCGGCCGGGGTGTACTCGTCGAGCAGCAGCCCCTCGGAGTCGCCGGTGCCCCGGACGTCGACGCGCACCGAGGCGTAGCCGTGCCCGGCGTACCAGGGGTGGCGGGCGGCGTCGCGGGGCGCGGTCCAGTCGTCCTTGCGGTAGGGCAGGTACTCCAGCAGGGCGGGCACCGGGTCGTCGAGGGCGTCGACCGGGAGCTGGATGCGGGCGTGCAGCCGGGTGCCGTCGCGGGTGGGGATCCAGGCGTCGACGGTCTCGGTGCGGCGCGGGAACGCGTCGCGGTACCTCATGGTGCGGGGGTCTCCTCAGGACTGCCGAGATCGGTGTAGCGGGCGGCGGTGAGCAGCTCGCGGGTGTAGGGGTGCTGCGGGTCGGCGAAGACCTCCGCGGTCGGCCCGTGCTCGACGACCCGGCCGTGCCGCAGCACCAGCACGCGGTCGGCGATGCCGCGCACCACGGCGAGGTCGTGGCTGATCAGCAGCACGGCGAGGTCCCGCTCGCGGCGCAGGTCGTCGAGCAGCGCCAGCACCGAGGCCTGCACCGAGACGTCGAGCGCGGTGGTCACCTCGTCCGCGACGACGACGGCCGGGTCCCCGGCCAGCGCGCGGGCGATCCCCACCCGTTGGCGCTGCCCGCCCGAGAGCTGCGCCGGGAGCCGCCCGGCGAACGACGCGTCGAGCCGCACGTCGGCGACCAGCTCCGCGACCCGGCGGGCGACGCCCGTGCGCCCGGTCGCCGTGCCGAACAGCCGGACCGGCCGGGCCAGCGACGAGCCGACGGTGCGGCGCGGGTTCAGCGCGGTGTCGGCGCTCTGGAAGGCCATCTGCAGGGCCCGGCGGACCTCGACCGGCCGCCGTCCCGCGGGGCGGGACAGGTCGCCGGCCGGGGAGCCGCCGTGGTCGCCGTCCGGGGTGCCGCTCGGAGTACGCAGCCGCAGCGTCCCGCCGGCCGGGGTGACGAGGCCGGCGAGCGCCCGGGCCAGGGTGGACTTGCCGCTGCCCGACTCCCCGACGATCGCCAGGACCTCACCGCGGCGCACGGTGAACGACACGTCCTCCACGGCGACGGTGCCGCCGTAGGTGATCCGGGCGCCGTCGACCTGCACCGCGACCGGGCGGTCGCCCGCCGGCGCGCCGGCGGCGCGGTCGCGGACGGTGCGGGTGCCGTCCGCGCCGACCTCGGCGAGCCCGGTGTCGGTCAGCCGCGGCACCGAGGCGAGCAGCCGCCGGGTGTAGTCGGTGCGCGGGCCGGCGAACAGCTCCGGCGCCGGGCGCTGCTCGACGGGCTCGCCGTCGCGCAGGACCAGCACCTCGTCGGCCATCCGCCGCACGACGCCGAGGTCGTGGCTGACCAGCACGCTCGCCAGGCCGTCGGCCTCGGCGAGCTCGGCCAGCAGTCGCAGCACCTCTTCCTGGGTGAGCACGTCCAGCCCGGTGGTCGGCTCGTCGAGCACGAGCAGGTCCGGCCGGGCCGCGACGGCCATGGCGATCGAGACCCGCTGCTGCTGCCCGCCGGAGAGCTGGTGCGGGTACCGCGGCGCCAGGGCGGGGTCGAGCCGGACGCGGTCGAGCAGCTCCGCGACCCGGGTGTCCCGGTCGCCGGTCCCCTCGGGCAGCGCCTCGGCGAGCTGGACGCCGATCCGCATCGACGGCGTCAGCACCGCCCCGGAGTTCTGCGCGACCATCGCGACGGTCCCGCGGCGCAGCGCGCGCACCCGTCGCGGACCTGCGGCGAACACGTCCTCGCCGTGCAGCGCGACGGTGCCCGCGGTGATCCGCGACCCGCGGCGCAGGTGCCCGAGCAGCGCCGCGGCGACGGTGGACTTGCCGCTCCCGGACTCCCCGACCAGGCCGAGCGTGCACCCCGGCTCGACGGCGAAGGACACCCCGCGCACGACGGGCACGTCGGCCCGGCCCGCCCGGTAGGCGATCCCGAGACCGGAGACCCGGGCGACCGGGGCGCTCACCGGCGGGCCCCCGCGGTCATCCGGTCGACGCCCCACCGGTTCGCCAGCCCGTCCGCGGCCAGGTTCAGCCCGATGACCAGCGTGGCCAGCGCGAGGATCGGGGCGAGCACGCTCCACGGCACGACGGTGACGGCGGTGCGGTTCTCGGCGACCATGAGCCCCCAGTCCGGCGTCGGGGGCGCGGCCCCGAACCCGAGGAACGACAGCGAGCTGATCAGCAGCACCACCCAGGACGCGCGCAGCGCGAACTCCACCGCGACGACCCCGACGACGTTCGGCAGGACCTCGCGGACCAGCACCGACCCGGTGCGCTCACCGCGCATCCGGGCCGCGGCGACGAAGTCGAGCCGGACCACCGACATCGCGGCGGCGCGCACGACGCGGACCACCGCCGGGGCGTAGGTGACGGTCACCGCGAGCACGACGACCGCCGGGCCGGCGCCGAGGACGGACACGACCACGAGCAGGGCCAGCACCGGCGGGACGGCCAGCACCGCGTCCAGGACGCGCATGACGGCATCGTCGAGCCACCCGCCGCGCAGGGCGACCAGGCAGCCGAGCAGGGTGCCGAGCCCGACCGCGGCGACGGTCGCGGCGACCGACACCGCGAGCGCGTACCGGCCGCCGTACAGGACCCGGGCCAGCACGTCGCGGCCGTAGGCGTCGGTGCCCGCCCAGTGCGCCCAGGACGGGTCCTGCAGCGCCACCGCCGGGTCGCTGACGACCGGGGACCAGGGCGACAGCAGCGGCGCGGCCAGGGCGAGCACCAGGTGCAGCCCGACCAGCGCGACCCCGACGAGCAGCGGCGCCCGGCTCACCGGGTGCTCCGCAGCCGCGGGTCCAGCGCCATCGCCGCGAGGTCGGCGGCCAGGTTGACCACGACGTAGACGACCGCGCCGAGCACCGCGACCGCCTGCAGGGTCGGGACGTCGCGGTTCTGCACCGCGCGCAGCATCAGCGTCCCGACACCCGGGTAGTTGAACACCGCCTCGACCACGACGGCTCCTCCGATCAGCCAGGCCAGGTTCACCGCGATGACGTTGAGCGTCGGCAGCAGCGCCGAGGGCAGCACGTGGGCGAGGACGATCCGGCCGCGCGGCACACCCTTGAGCGTCGCGGTCGTGACGAACTCCGAGCCCATCGTGTCGATCACCCCGGCCCGGGCCATCCGCACGATGTAGGCGGCCATGACCGTGGTGAGCGCGATCGCGGGCAGCCAGATCGCCCCGGCCAGGTCGGCGACGGGCGCGGTCGGCCCGTCCAGCACGACGGCGGGCGCGAGCGGGACCGTGATCGCGAGCAGTAGCACCAGCACGGTCGCCACGACGAACTCGGGCACGCTCATCCCCACCAGGCAGATCGTGGAGATCACCAGGTCCGGCGCGCGGTCGCGGTACAGCCCCGCGACGACGCCGAGCGCCACCGCGAGCGGGATGCCGACGAGCACCGCGGGCCCGGCGACGAGCAGGGTGTTGCGCAGGTGCACGGCCAGGTCGGCCGTGACCGGGTCCCCGCTGACCAGCGACGTCCCGAGGTCACCGGTGAGCGCGGCGCCCAGCCAGCCGAGGTAGCGCTCCCAGGCGGGCCGGTCGAGGCCGAGCTGCTCGCGCAGCGCCGCGACCGCGTCGGGCGTCGCGTCGCGGCCGAGCAGCTGGGTGGCGAGGTCCCCCGGCAGGGCCTGGAGCGCGACGAAGACGAGCACCGAGGCCAGCAGCAGGGTCAGCACCGAGACGCCGAGCCGGCGCAGCACGTAGGCGGTCATGCGAATCCCAGCCCGCGGTAGTCGAACTCGAACCCGTGCTCGCGGTAGCCGCGGACGTCGCGGGACATGCCGACCAGGCGGTCGGCGAACATCGGGGTGAGCGCGGAGCCGTGGGTGGCGACGTAGCGCTGGGCGTCCTGGTAGAGCGTGCGACGGCGGGCCGCGTCGGTCTCGGCCCGGGCGGCGTCGAGCATCGCGTCGAACCGGGGGTCGGCCCAGGCGGACTCGTTGTACGACGACCCGGACCGGAAGATCTGGTTGAGCAGCTGGTCGATCGGGCGGCCGGTGAACCAGTACGACACGCACAGCGGGCGGGTCATCCACACCTGGGTGTAGTAGGAGTCGGCCGGGGCGGTGACCAGCCGGGCGCGGATCCCGGCGTCGGCGAGGGAGTCGGCGAAGGCGACCGCGACCGGGGTGAACAGCGGGTCGTAGGCCGAGGTGTAGACGTCGAGCTCCAGTCCCTCGGCACCGGCGCGGCGCAGCAGCGACCGGGCCCGGTCGGGGTCGCGCGGGCGCAGCGTCGAGACCCAGTCCCGCTGTTCGGGCGGGACCGGGTTGTCCCCGCCGACGACGCCGGCGTCGCGCGCCGCCGTGTCCAGCACGGCCTGCGGGTCGTAGGCCAGCCGGACGGCGTCGCGGACCGCGGGGTCGGTGAACGGCGCGGCCGTCGCGAGCATGGGGATCGTGTACCACTGGGCGTTGCGCGAGCGCGCCACCGTGGTGCGCGGTGAGGACGCCACCACCCGGGCGGTGGCGGTGTCGAGGTTGGTCTGCATGAGCAGGTGCACCTGCCCGGCCAGCAGCGCGTTGGTGCGGGCCTGGGCGTCGGCGACGGAGGCGAACGCGATCTCGTCGAGGTGCGGGCGGCCCGCCCAGTGGTCCTCGTGGGCGGTGACGCCGCCGCGCCCGGCCGGGGTGAACCCGCCGAGCACGAACGGGCCGGTGCCGACCCCGATCTCCCCCGACGCCGGCAGCACCCCGCACTGGTAGCCCGACAGCAGCGACGGGAGCTCCGCCGCGGGCTTCGCCAGCGCGACCTGCAGCGTGTACCGGTCCGGCGCCGACAGTCCGGCCGGCTCCAGCAGCCCGGCGAACACCCCGGCCATCGGCGACGACGTCGCCGGGTCCAGGATCCGCCGCAGCGTGTGGACGGCGTCGGCGGCGGTGAGCTCGCGACCGTGGTGGAAGGTGACGCCGCGGCGCAGCCGGAACCGCCAGGTGCGCGCGTCCGGGGTCGACTCCCACGACTCGGCGAGCCCCGGGACGGCGGCCCCGGTGTCGTCGAGGACGACGAGCCGGTCGTAGAGCGCGCCGAGGTACTCGTAGGCCGACAGCGAGCTCGCGGGGTCCAGGGTCTCGGCCCCGGACGCGGGCGGCCGGGCGATGACCATCCGCCCGCCGCGACGGGCCGGTCCGGCCGGCCCCGCCTCCGGGATCGCCGCCGTCGCGGGGGCGCCGCCGCAGCCGGTGAGCCCCGCGGCGCCGAGCCCGGCCAGGCCCAGCCCGGCCAGTCCGCCGCGCAGAGCGGCCCGGCGGGTCAGTGTCACCGGCACGCGCACACCCCCACTCGTTCACCGAACGATTGATTCGTTCTGTGAACGATAAGGCGCTGCCGGCGTACGTCAAGTGCCGCGGGCCCGCGACCACACCCCGGACGCCGGGTGCGCACACGACGACGCGGGGCCGCGCACGGTGCGCGGCCCCGCGTCGGGACGGGCTGTGCCGGGGCGCCGGGACGGCGCTCCGGGGAGGTGGCGGCGGGTCAGCGCCGCCAGCGCGGTTTGGCGAGCATGCCGGTCGCGCGGGTCTTGCCCTTCTCCCCGAAGACCAGCTCGGAGAGCGCCTCGTAGATCTCCTCGGGGCGCGGCATGTAGTCGATGCGGTTCAGCGCCTGGATCTGGCCCGCGGACTCGACGACCATCGTCCCGTAGCCGAGCATGCGCCCGGACAGCGAACGCTGGAACGTCAGGTCGGTGACCTTGCCCAGGGGCATCATGCCGACGTTGTGCACGATGATCCCCTGGGCGATCATCACCCGCTTGTCGGTGATCACGATCCGCTCGATCCACCAGAGGATCGACAGCGCCGTGTAGCGCAGGACCGCGACGACGACCAGGTAGAACGCCAGGTTGTCGACCACGACGTCCAGCACCGGGTCGACCCCGGGCCGGTCGAGCAGCTGCTCGACACCGATCACCACGACGATGAACAGCGCCGTCTGCCAGATGTGTTTGACCATCACCGCCCAGTGCTGGCGCACACGGATGACGCGTCGCTCCGTGGGGAGCAGGTACTCGTCGATCTCCCGGGGCGCGAGCACGGGCTCAGATCAGGTTGGTGACGAAGGTCGAGACGGACTGCGCCGCGTCGTAGAGGATGTTGCCCACGTTCGAGACCGAACCGGCCGCACCATTGGGATTGGTGATCACCAGGAAGATCCCCAGCGCCACCGCTACCAGGATCAGGATCTTCTTCACGTTCCCTGCCCACCCGTTTCTCGGTGTGTCGGACACACAGACATGTCATTGGTACCGGAGGGCCGACTGGCCCCGGTACCGGCACCCGAGCAGCGTACCGTCGTTCCGGATGACCGACAGTAGCCGACACGTCGCCTGCGTGGGTGGAATCGTGTTCGACCCGGACGGACGATTGCTGCTCGTCCGCAGGGCGAACGAGCCTGGTCGGGGGCTCTGGTCGGTCCCCGGCGGCCGGGTCGAGGCGGGCGAGAGCGAGCACGAGGCCGTGGTCCGCGAGCTCGCCGAGGAGACCGGCCTGACGGTCGTCCCCGGGCGCCTGGCCGGGGTGGTCCTCCGCGGCCCGTACCGGATCGCCGACTACGTCTGCACCCTGGCGACCGGCGACGGCGTCCCGCGGGCCGGCGACGACGCCACCGACGCCCGGTTCGTCGACCGGGCGGGCTACGCAGCGCTGGCCGTCGTCGAGGGCCTCACCGAGACCCTCGGCGGCTGGGACTGCCTGCCCCGGACCTGACCGCCACGGCGGGTGCCCGTCCGGCGCCGCGGTATGCGTGTGGGTGACACACGACGGCCCCCGCTCCGGGACGGAGTCGGGGGCCGGTGCCGGCGTGCTGTGGCGCGGGTCAGACCTGCGGCGTGGGACGGCCGGGCTGCTCCCCGCCGCGGCTGTCGCCGTAGGACCGCTTGGGCACCATGACCTTGCGGCGGAAGGTGCACACGACGGTGCCGTCCTGCTTGTAGCCGCGGGTCTCGACGTACACGACGCCGCGGTCGTCCTTCGACTTCGACGGGGTCTTGTCGAGGACCTCGGTCTCGCCGTAGATCGTGTCGCCGTGGAAGGTCGGCTTCGTGTGCTTGAGCGACTCGACCTCGAGGTTCGCGATCGCCTTGCCCGACACGTCCGGCACGGACATGCCCAGCAGCAGCGAGTAGATGTAGTTGCCGACCACGACGTTCTTGCCGAAGTCGGTCGTCTCCTCCGCGTAGTGCGCATCCATGTGCAGCGGGTGGTGGTTCATGGTGAGGAGGCAGAACAGGTGGTCGTCGTACTCGGTGACCGTCTTGCCGGGCCAGTGCTTGTAGACCGCACCGACCTCGAACTCCTCGTAGTAGCGCCCGAACTGCACCGTTCACGCTCCCATCACGCTGTCGATTCGTTGCGGGAGTAATCTATCCGGTGGCCCGCGCGAGGAAGGGCGGTCCGGCTCACACGTGCACGGTCGGGGATGTCACATCTCGGTGACGTCCGCCCGCGCACGGACGAGACACAGGACGTCCACCGGAACAGCAGGGAGGTGAGTGCGGTGTCCGCGTCCCAGACACCGGCGAGCAGTAGGTGCCGCCTCCCGCTGCACACGGCCCCGGAGTACGTCACGGGCTGATCCCGGCGGGAGGCGAGTTCCGGCCCGGCGGCCGCCCAGCGCGGTCGCACCGTTCCCCGGTGCCGCTCGCCCCCGAGCCGCACCGGCACGCCCGGAGGTGGTCCTCGTGATGCCCTCGCTCTCCCAGCTCCGCCCCACCATCCGCCCGTCCCGCCGCGCCGAGCGCGCCGCGGCGCGGGCCGCAGCAAGCCCGCCCGTCCGGCTGCGCGTCCCGCTGTCCGCCTACGTCGTCGACTGCGCCGTCTACGTCGACGGCCGCCGTCTCCCCGGCCGCTGGACCCACGACGAGGCGATCGCCGAGGTCCGCGAGCGCGGCGAGGGCTTCGTCTGGATCGGGCTGCACGAGCCGGACTCCGAGCAGATCGCCGGCGTCGCCGAGACCTACGGGCTGCACGAGCTCGCCGTCGAGGACGCCGTGCACGCGCACAACCGCCCCAAGCTCGAGCGCTACGACGACACGCTGTTCATGGTGCTCAAGACCGTCCGCTACGTCGGGCACGCCGACCCGACGACGTCGAACGAGATCGTCGAGACCGGTGAGGTCATGGCCTTCCTCGGGCGCGACTTCGTCGTGACCGTCCGGCACGGCCGCCACACCGGCCTGCGGGAGGTCCGGCGACGGCTCGAGGACGACCCGGAGCAGCTGTCCCTCGGCCCGGCCGCGGTGCTGCACGCCATCGCCGACCACGTCGTCGACTCCTACATCGAGGTCTGCGGGCAGATCGAGGACGACATCGACGCCGTCGAGGCCGAGGTGTTCTCGCCGCGCTCGACGATGAACCCCGAGCAGATCTACGTCATGAAGCGCGAGATCCTCGACCTGCGTCGTGCGGTGATGCCGCTGGTCGGGCCGATGCGCAAGCTCGCCGAGGGCTACAGCGCGCTGGTCCCGCACGACGTGCGGTCCTACTTCCGCGACGTCGACGACCACCTCGGCGGCGTCGCCGAGCAGGTGGCCGGTTTCAACGAGCTGCTGACCACCCTGGTCGACGCGGTCCTCGCGAAGATCAGCATGCGGCAGAACAACGACATGCGGAAGATCACCGCCTACGCGGGCCTCATCTCGGTGCCGACGATGATCGCCGGCGTCTACGGCATGAACTTCGACTCGATGCCCGAGCTGCACTGGGACTTCGGCTACCCGATGGTCCTGATCGTCATCGCGACGCTGTGCGGGCTGCTGTACCGCAACTTCCGCCGCAACGGCTGGCTGTAGGCGCGGGACGCCCGCCGGTCAGACCCGGCGGGTGCCCGTCGGCGGGGTCGGCGGCTCGTCGTCCCCGGCGGGCGGGGGCGCGTCCCCGGGGCGCGGCCGCGGGGGGCCGGGGCGCCGGAGCCCGACCGGGCGGCGCGGACGGGGGCCGGGCGCCGGGCGCCGGGGGCCCGCGGCGGCGGGGCCGGCAGGCCCGGGCTCGGCAGCGCCGCGGTCGGGTCCGGCGGCGCCGGGGTCGGATGCGGTGCCACCGGGCTCGGGTTCCGTGGCGCCGGGGCCTGCGGCGCCGGGGCCGGGTTCCGCGGCGCCGGGGCCGGGGGGCTCGGGACGGGGGTCCGGCAGCCCGTACCGCAGCGCCCGGGCGACGGCGTGTCCGCGCGGGCGGGTGTCCGGGTCGTCGTCCTCGGTCGGGGCGGGGTCGTCCGCCGCACCGGACGGGGCCGGGTCCGCGGCGACGTCGGCGTCACCCTCCCCCACCTCGACCCCGTCGTCCTCGAGCACCTGCTCCGGGAGCGTCTCGGCGTAGCCGGGGTCCTCGGGGCCGCCCTCGTCGACGGGTCCGGTCGTGTCCTCGGGAGCCGGGGCGGGCTCGTCCCGGAGGGGCCGCCACCCCGCGGCGGCGATGGCCGAGCGGCGGGCGCGGCGTTCCTGGCGCTCCCCCACCACGTCGGGCTCGTCGGGGCGCCGTCCCAGGAACGTGTGCACGAGGTGCTGCTGGACCCCGCCGACGGTCTGGACGCGGACGTCGTCGAACCCGGCCCGTTCCATCCGGTGCACCATCTGCTCGGGCCCACCGGCCGTCGCGATCCGCCTGGCCCGGTAGCGGGCGAGGTCCGCGGCCCCCCAGCGCAGCGAGGCCATCGGGAGCATCCAGGTCCAGTTCGCCGTCGTCCAGCGCATCCGGCTCCGGCCGCCGACGGCGTAGTCGTGCACCGCCAGCGGGGCGCCGGGCGCGAGCAGGCTCAGCAGCCGGCGCAGGCCGTGCTCGGCATCGGGCAGGTTGGACACCAGGAAGGACGCGAGGATCCCGTCGAACGGGCCCTCGATGCCGGCCTCGGCGAGGGTCTCCAGCCGGGAGTGCACGAACGTCACCCGGGGCGACCAGTTCTTCTTCCGGGCGACGGCGAGCATCTCCGCGGACGCGTCCACCGCGACCACCTCGGCACCTCCGACGCTGGTCAACAGCGCCTCGGTGGACACCCCGGTGCCGCAGCCGACGTCGAGCAGACGCAGACCGTGGCCGTCGCCCAGGCCCATCCGTGACGCCGACACCCGCAGGTGGGTGCGGTAGCCGGGCAGGGTCGCGACGAAGGCGTCGAAGCCCGCGGCACCCCGCCCGTAGGCACGGTGCACCGTGGCCGGGCGGATCTGGTCGCTCTCCTGCCACGCCTCGCCGCTCACGGGGCCTGATCCTGCCCGCAGCAGCCCGTGTCCGGAACCCGACGCGCCCTCCCCGGTGGGGTGTGACACCCACCCGGGAGGGCGCGCTGGGCCGAACGTGGAGCTCCGGCCACCCGTGCGGCGCAGCGGATCCGGCCGGAGACGGGGTGCCGCCTCAGCAGCAGCGGCCCTGCGGGTTGCTCTCCTGGTACGCGGTGCGGGCCCGCCAGTACTCCCGCTCGGTCATCGGCGGGTGGTCGTGCCCGCTGCGACGGTGGTGGTCGAGGTAGCGGTCGTACAGGTCCGCCCCGATCACCCCGCGCCACCAGCCGTGCAGCGCCCGCAGCCGGGCCAGCGTCGCGGCCGCCACGGTCGGTCCCGCCACGGTCAGTGCCCCGACCGGGCCGGGGTGCCGACCGTCTCGGTCCACTCCTTCTCCAGCTCCTTCTCCGCCGGGGTCGCGACCAGGCCGGCCGGGGCGTAGAGCCGCGAGGGAACCGGCTCCTCCTCGTGGTCCGGGCGGCCGCCCGTCGAGATCGACGTCCAGGCGGCCAGGACCGCGGCGACGATCACGACGAGCGCGAGCGTCACGAACAGGATCGACAGCGTGCCCTGGACGAAGGTGTTGCGGACGACGGCCGCCATCGCCTGCGGGGTTCCCGCGGTGCCGAAGCTCGTCTCCCCGGCGGCGATGGCCTCCCGGAAGGCGAAGTGCTGCGCCCAGTACCCGATCTTCGGGTTCGAGGAGAAGATCTTGTACATCGATGCCGTGACCGTCACGACGGCGGCGAACGCCAGCGGCACGACGATGATCCACAGGTAGCGCACGTGCCCGCGCCGGGCCGCGATCGCCAGGCACACCGCGAGCGCGATCGCCGCCAGCAGCTGGTTCGCGATGCCGAACAGCGGGAAGAGCGTGTTGATCCCGCCCAGCGGGTCGGTCACGCCCATCAGCAGGATCGCTCCCCAGGCACCGACCATCAGCCCGGTGCAGATCCAGGCGGCCGGCCGCCACGAGGTGTCCTTGAACCTCGGGGCCACGGTGCCGATCGCGTCCTGCAGCATGAAGCGCGCCACCCGGGTGCCGGCGTCGACGGCGGTGAGGATGAACAGCGCCTCGAACATGATCGCGAAGTGGTACCAGAAGCTCATCATCCCGGGCCCGCCGATGAACTGCTGCATGATGTTCGCCAGGCCGACCGCCAGCGTCGGCGCACCGCCGGTGCGGGAGACGATCGACTCCTCGCCGACCAGTGCCGCGGTCGTCGCGAGCTGGTCGGGGGTGACGTTCACGTTCATCAGGCCGAGCGAGTTCACGAACGCGGCCGCGCCCTCGACGGTGCCCTCGGTCAGCGACGCGGGCACGTTCATCGCGAAGTAGAGCCCGCGGTCGATCGACAGCGCCGCGACCAGCGCCATGATCGCCACGAAGGACTCCATGAGCATGCCGCCGTAGCCGATGAAGCGGGTCTGGCGCTCCTTCTCGACCAGCTTGGGCGTGGTGCCCGAGGAGATCAGGGCGTGGAAGCCGGACAGCGCGCCGCAGGCGATCGTCACGAACAGGAACGGGAACAGCGACCCGGCGACGACGGGGCCGTCGTCCCGGCCGGCGAACTCGCTGAACGCGGGTGCCGCGATCTCGGGGCGGACGACGATGATCGCCACCGCGAGCAGCACGATCGTGCCGATCTTCATGAACGTCGACAGGTAGTCGCGCGGGGCGAGCAGCAGCCAGACCGGGAGCACCGCGGCCACGAAGCCGTAGACGATCACGCCCCAGGCGATGGTGGTCCGGTCCAGGGTGAACAGCGCCTGGCCCCAGCCGGTCTCGGAGACCCAGCCGCCGGCGACGATCGCGCCGATCAGCAGCACGAAGCCGATCCAGGAGACCTCGGAGACCTTCCCGGGCCGCAGGTACCGCAGGTAGACGCCCATGAACAGGGCGATCGGGATGGTCAGCGCCACCGAGAAGACGCCCCACGGGCTCTCCCCGAGCGCGTTCACCACGACCAGCGTGAGCACCGCGATCAGGATGATCATGATGGCGAGGGTCGCGATGATCGCCGCGATCCCGCCGACCCGGCCGAGCTCCTCGCGGGCCATCTGGCCCAGCGAGCGCCCGCCGCGGCGCATCGAGAAGAACAGCACCAGGTAGTCCTGGACCGCGCCGGCGACGATGACGCCGACGATGATCCAGATCGTGCCGGGCAGGTACCCCATCTGCGCGGCCAGGACCGGTCCGACCAGCGGACCGGCACCGGCGATCGCGGCGAAGTGGTGGCCGTAGAGGACCCGCCGGTCGGTCGGCAGGAAGTCCTGGCCGTTCTCCTTGTACTCGGCCGGGGTGGCGCGCCGGTCGTCCGGACGCAGCAGCTTGTTCTCGATGTAGCGGGAGTAGAACCGGTACGCGATCGCGTAGGTGCTCACCGCGGCGAACACGAACCAGATCGCGTTGACCGTCTCCCCGCGCACCAGCGCGAGCATCACCCACGCCAGACCGCCCAGCAGGGCGATCCCCGCCCACACCGCGATCTTCCACGGTGTCCACGCCCGCTGTTCGGCGAGGAGCACCTCCTCGTCCACCGCCGCCGGCGGGAGCTCACGCCCCGCCGGTCCGCCCGACACCTGTGTCATCGCGCCCCTCCGATATGTCCGACGCGCGAACTATAGGAGGCGGTGTGCCCTGTGGGAACCGATGTCCGCTTGCCGACGCACGACGGCCGCCGCCACCCGGTCGGGTGACGACGGCCGCGGGGTCGTGCGGGCGGGGCGGGAGCCGGTCAGAAGCCCCCGCCGGGGCCGCCCATCGCCAGCTTGGCCAGCATCTCGCGGGCCCGCTCGGCGTTGCGCGGCTCGCACAGGACGTCGTAGCGGCCCGCCACCATCTGGCTGGCGGACTGGAAGTCCCGGCGGCCCTTGCTCGCGCTGTAGCTGACCGCGGCGAAGGCCATGAAGAACACCGCCCCGGACACCAGGCCGACGACGATGGGCAGGAAGTTGCCGTCCGGGGAGAACACGAACAGCAGGACACCGACGAACAGACCCAGCCAGGCGCCCTGCGCCGCGCCGGAGGCCAGCACGCGACCCCAGGTCAGGCGGGCGATGACCCGCTCGACGAGCATCAGGTCGACGCCGACGATCGTCACGTCGGCGACCGGGAAGTCGGAGTCGGCGAGGTGGTCGACGGCCCGCTGCGCCTCCTCGTAGGTGGCGTAGGAGCCCACCGGCCACCCGGTCGGCGGAGTGGGCAGCTGCGGCAGGCCCGGAGCCGGACGAGTCTGGCCGCCGAAGGGGTTGGTCATGGCGTGCTCCTCGTGGAAGATGTCCTGTCTCGTCGTCGGTGCAACGTTCGACCCGACCGCGACGTGCCCCGAACACTAGTCGCGGAGCCGCAGGTCACACCCCACCGACCGGACGACACGGCCCCGCACCCCGGGACGGGGTACGGGGCCGTGGACGCGGGTGCGGTCAGCGCAGCTTGTAGTCGCGCAGCAGACCCCGGGAGATGATCGTCTTCTGGATCTCCGAGGTACCCTCGCCGATGAGCAGGAACGGCGCCTCGCGCATGAGGCGCTCGATCTCGTACTCCTTGGAGTAGCCGTAGCCGCCGTGGATGCGGAACGCCTCCTCGGTGACCTCCTTGCAGTACTCCGAGGCGAGCATCTTGGCCATGCCGGCCTCGACGTCGTTGCGCTCGCCGCGGTCCTTGAGGCGCGCGGCGTTGACCATCATCAGGTGCGCGGCCTCGACCTTGGTCGCCATCTCGGCGATCTTGAACGCGATCGCCTGGTGCTGGACGATCGGCTTGCCGAAGGTCGAGCGCTGCTGGGCGTACTCGACACCCAGCTCGAACGCCCGGATCGCGATGCCGCAGGCACGGGCGGCGACGTTCACGCGGCCGACCTCGACGCCGTCCATCATGTGCGCGAAGCCCTTGCCACGCTCCCCGCCGAGGATCTGCTCACCGGAGATCCGGTGGTCCTTGAACACCAGCTCGGTGGTGTCGACCCCCTTGTAGCCCATCTTGTCGATCTTGCCCGGGACGATCAGGCCGGGGGCGACCTCGCCGTAGCCGGTGGGCTTCTCCACCAGGAACGTGGTGAGGTTCTGGTGCGGACGCTCGGCGCCCTCGTCGGTCTTCACCAGCACGGCGGTCAGGTTCGACGTGCCACCGTTGGTCAGCCACATCTTGGCGCCGTCGATGACGTAGTCGTCGCCGTCCTGCTTCGCGCGGGTCTTGATCGCCGCGACGTCCGAGCCGAGGTCGGGCTCGGACATCGAGAACGAGCCACGGGTCTCGCCCGTGGCCATCCTCGGCAGGTACTTCTCCTTCTGCGCCTGCGTGCCGTGCTGGCGGAGCATGTACGCCACGATGAAGTGGGTGTTGATGACGCCGGAGACGCTCATCCAGCCGCGGGCGATCTCCTCGACCACCAGGGCGTAGGTGAGCAGCGACTCGCCGAGGCCGCCGTACTCCTCCGGGATCATGAGGCCGAACAGCCCCATCTCCTTCATCCCGTCGACGATGTCCTGCGGGTAGGTGTCCGCGTGCTCCAGCGCCGTCGCGTGCGGGATGATCTCCTTGTCCACGAACGTGCGGACGGTGGACAGGATCTCGGTCTGGATGTCGGTCAGACCGGCGGTCTGGGCGAGCCGGGCCATGCTGGTTACTCCTCGGTGAGCGTCGTCGGTGGCGGGCGGTCGGGGCTCAGGCCTCCGGCGGGGTCCACTTGTCGGTGCGGGTCATGCCCGCCGCGCGGCCCTTGCCCGAGATCACCAGCGCCATCTTGCGGCTGGCCTCGTCGATCATCTCGTCGCCGATCATCGCCGCGCCGCGCTTGCCGCCGGCCTCGGAGGTGAAGTACTCGTAGGCGTCGAGGATGTTCTCGGCGTGGTCGTAGTCGCTCTGCGCCGGGGAGAAGGTCTCGTTGGCGGCGTCGATCTGGCCGGGGTGCAGCACCCACTTGCCGTCGAAGCCCAGTGCCGCGGACCGGCCGGCGACCCGGCGGAACCCGTCGACGTCCTTGATCTGCAGGTACGGGCCGTCGATGGCCTGCTTGTCGTGCGCGCGGGCCGCCATCAGGATCGACATGAGGATGTGGTGGTAGGCGTCGCCCACGTCGTAGCCGGGGGGCTGCTCGCCGACGACCAGCGACTTCATGTTGATCGAGGCCATGAAGTCGGCCGGGCCGAAGATGATCGTCTCGACCCGCGGCGACGCGGTGGCGATGGCGTTGACGTTGGTCAGGCCCAGCGCGTTCTCGATCTGCGCCTCGATGCCGATCCTCCCGACCTCGAGACCGTTGGTCTTCTCGATCTGGGTCAGCAGCAGGTCGAGCGCGACGACCTGCTCGGGGGTCTGCACCTTCGGCAGCATGATCGCGTCGAGGTTGGCGCCGGCGCCCTCGACGACCTCGACGACGTCGCGGTAGGTCCACTCGGTGGTCCAGTCGTTGACCCGGACGACGCGGATCTTCTCGCCCCAGCCGCCCTCGTTGAGGGCCTCGACGATCGTCGTCCGCGCACCGGGCTTGGCCAGCGGGGCGCAGGCGTCCTCCAGGTCCAGGAAGACCTGGTCGGAGTTCAGCGTGCGAGCCTTGTCGATGAACTTCTGGCTCGATCCGGGCACGGCCAGGCAGGACCGGCGGGCGCGGAGGGTGGTGCTCACAGGCGGGCTCCTCGTCGAGATCGTCCTCGCCCGCGTCGCGGCGACGACGTCGTCACGACACGGGCGCTCGGGCTGAGGACTGATGCTGGCACGACGACGGCCGCGGCGCCCCGTCCAGGTGATTGGTTTCTCACCCGCCGGTGGTCAGGAGGGGTTACCCGTCGGTCACCCCTGTTCGGGAGGTGGGGTCAGGGAACCCCTGGCCACCGCGACGACGGTCCCGCCGACCCAGCTGCCGACGGCCCGGCCGCCCTCGGTGCGGACGCCGGCGTACAACGTGGACGGACGGCCCATCTCCACCCCCTGGGTCACGACGAAGGAGTGCTCGCCGTCGTCGGTGACCAGACCGCGGTCGGCGAGGAAGATCCCGAGCGCGACGGCGGCCGAGCCCGTCGCCGGGTCCTCGGGAACCCCGATCCCGATGCCGAACATGCGGGCGTGGACCCGCTCGGCGGTGGCGTCGACGGCGGCGACGAGCAGCCCGGTCGCGCCGCTGTCGGCGACCGCGGCGGCCAGCGCCGCGGGGTCGGGCACCGCGCGGGCGACCGCGCCGGCGACGACGAGCAGGATCGCGAAGTCGGTCCCGGCCCCGGCCACACCCGGCACGGCGGCGCCGTCGACGTCGTCGGGGCCGAGGCCGAGCGCGGCGGCGAGGCGGACGGCGTTCAGCTCGGGGCCGACCGACGGCGCGCCGCCCCACACCCGGGCGCCGGTGTCGTCGACCCGCACGGGCAGCAGACCGGCCCCGCACTCCTGCACGCGGTCGCCCTCGCCGATGGCGCCGTCGCGGGCCAGCACCCAGGCGGTGCCGACGCTGGGGTGCCCGGCGAAGGGCAGCTCGGCGAGCGGGGTGAAGATCCGCACCCGGTAGTCGGCGCCGCCCTCGCCGTCGCCGGTCGGGGCCAGCGGGAACGTCGTCTCCGACAGGTTGAACTCGCGCGCGATCGCCTGCATCCGGGCCGTGGACAGCGCCTCGGCGCCGTGCACGACGGCGAGCGGGTTACCGGCGTACGGACGGTCGGTGAACACGTCGACGATGTCGTAGCGGAGGGGTTCGGGGCCCTGGCCGGGATCGTGCTGCGGCTCGTTCACGGCGGGGGAGCCTAGTCACACGGCCGGGGCGGTCGCGGTACCGCCGGGGGTTCTAGTCTCGGCCCCATGGCCTCGGTACGGGTGTTCGTCGCGCGGATGGCCGGCCTGGCCGTCTACGGCCCGGACGGTGAGCGGATCGGCAAGGTCCGCGACGTCGTGGTGTCGCTGCGCGTGGACAGTCATCCACCGCGGGTGCTGGGCCTGGTCGTGGACCTGTCCGCGCGCCGCAGCATCTTCGTGCCGATGCTGCGGGTCGCCGACATCGCGCCGACCGCGGTGACGCTGGCCAGCGGCTCGGTGAACCTGCGCTCGTTCGACCAGCGCCCCAACGAGACCCTCGTGCTCGGCCAGCTGCTGAACTCCCCCGCGACGGTGCGCGAGGGCGGGATCGAGGGCTCGGTCGTCGACGTCGCGGTCGAGCCGAGCCGGACCCGGGACTGGGTGATCACCAAGGTGGCGCTGCGGTTCCGGCGGACCCGGCTGGCGCGCAGGCCGCGGGTCGAGGTGTACGGCTGGGAGGCCGTGTCCGGGCTCGACGTCGCCGCCGCGCAGGGCGCGGACCGGCTGCTCGCGGTGTTCGACTCGATGCGCCCGGCCGACGTCGCCGCGGCGCTGTCGCGGCTGCCCGACGACCGGCAGCGCCACGTCGTCGACGCCCTGGACGACGAGCGGCTCGCCGACGTGTTCGAGGAGCTGTCCGAGTCCGACCAGCGCGAGCTGCTCGGCTACCTCGACGACGACCGTGCCGCCGACGTCCTGGAGGCGATGAGCCCGGACGACGCGGCGGACCTGCTCGGCGAGCTCGACGACGACGAGGCGGGCCGGCTGCTGGAGCTCATGGAGCCCGACGAGTCCGAGCCCGTGCGCCGCCTGCTGCGCTACGAGTGGGACACCGCGGGCGGCCTGATGACCCCGGAGCCGATCACGCTGGGGCCGGACGTGACCGTCGCCGAGGCGCTCGCCCGGGTGCGCAACCCGGAGGTGCCCCCGGCGCTGGCGTCGATGGTGTTCGTCGTCCGCCCGCCGACCGCGACCCCGACCGGGCGCTACCTGGGCTGCGTGCACGCCCAGCAGCTGCTGCGGGCGGCGCCGTTCGAGCTGGTCGCGGGGATGGTCGACGCCGACCTGCCGCAGCTGGGGCCCGAGGCCGGGCTCGGCGAGGTGACCCGCTACTTCGCCAGCTACAACCTGGTGGCGGGCCCGGTCGTCGACGCCGAGGACCACCTGCTGGGCGCGGTCACCGTCGACGACGTGCTGGACCACCTGCTGCCGCAGGGCTGGCGCGACCGCGACCTCGCCCCGGGCGAGGTGCACGGCGGCGCGGCGCGGGCCGCGAACGGCGCCCGTACGTACGACGGGGAGGTGCACGGTGCCTGAGCCCGGGATCGGACGGCGGCTGGACCAGCCGCGCGTCGGGCGTCGGCGGTTCGAGGTGGACCCGGACGGCTTCGCCCGCTTCTCCGAGCGGATCGCCCGGTTCCTCGGGACGGGCCGCTTCCTCGCGATCCAGACGGTGATCGTCGTCGTGTGGATCGCGCTGAACCTGGTCGCCTGGTCGATCCAGTGGGACCCCTACCCGTTCATCCTGCTCAACCTGGCGTTCTCCACCCAGGCCGCGTACGCCGCACCGCTGATCCTGCTGGCCCAGAACCGGCAGGACGACCGGGACCGGATCGCGCTGGACGAGGACCGGCGGCGCGCCGAGCGGACGAAGGCCGAC
The DNA here is from genome assembly GCF_023717215.1 of Pseudonocardia sp. DR1-2. NCBI lineage: Bacteria > Bacillati > Actinomycetota > Actinomycetes > Pseudonocardiales > Pseudonocardiaceae > Pseudonocardia > Pseudonocardia sp. DR1-2. Next base: position 352,394 of record NZ_JAMQOF010000006.1, read on the forward strand.
ACCGAGTTCCTCGCCCGGGAGCTGGCGGCGCTGCGCCTGGCCGTCGGGGAGACCGCTAGCCGGGACTACCTGCGCGGCGAGCTGGAGAAGCTGGGCGACCGGCTCGACGACGCCGTGGCCCGCAGCCGCGGCGAGGAGCTCCCGGTCGAGCCGGGTGCCCGGAAGAAGATGCGCAAGAAGGAACGCTGAGCGCTCAGGAGCGCTCAGGGACCAGGCGGCCCATGATGCGCTCGAGCGCCGCGAGGTCGTCGGCGTCGAGCCGCTCGACGAAGTGCGCGCGTACCCCGCGCAGATGGGTGACCGCGGCGGTGCGCAGGCGGTCGTAGCCGGTGTCGGTGAGCCGGGCGGTGACCCCGCGGCCGTCGTCGGCGACCTTGGCCCGGGCGACGAGCCCGACCCGTTCCAGCCGGTCGACGAGCCGGGTGACCCCGGAGCGGGAGAGCAGCACGGCGTCGGCCAGCTCGGTCATCCGCAGCCGGTGGCCGGGCGCCTCGGACAGCTGGACCAGCACGTCGTAGGCGGCCAGGGACAGCTGCTGCTCGCCCTCCAGCTCGGTCTCGAGCTGTCTGGTGACGCCCGCGTGCGCGCGCAGGAAGCTGCGCCACGACGCGAGCTCGGCCGGGGTCGGGACCACGCGGCGGCGCGCCGGGTGCTCGCGCGTCGGGGTGCCACTCGTGTCGTCCATCGCAGGAATGCTAGAGACACCCGCACCACCTCGTCAGCGCGGACGTGCCGGGCGACACCGCCGGTGACCCGGAGACCGCGGAAGCACCCACGTAGCATGGGGTGACGCGAGAGGAAAGAGGTCGTAGGAGCCCATGTCCGTCACCGGCAGCACCAGCACCGTCGTCGAGGCCGTGCGCGCAGCCCTCGGCACCGTCGAGGACCCGGAGATCCACAAGCCGATCACCGAGCTGGGGATGGTCAAGAGCGTCGACGTCTCCGCCGACGGCCTCGCCCACGTCGGGGTCTACCTGACCGTCGCGGGCTGCCCGATGCGCGAGACGATCACCTCCCGCGTCACCGAGGCGGTCTCGAAGGTCCCCGGCGTCGAGCGGGTCGAGGTCGAGCTCGACGTGATGAGCGACGAGCAGCGCACCGAGCTGCGCCGTTCGCTGCGCGGCGACGCCGACGAGCCCGTCATCCCCTTCGCCCAGCCCGGCTCGCTGACCCGCGTGTTCTGCGTGGCGTCCGGTAAGGGCGGCGTCGGCAAGTCCTCGGTCACCGTCAACCTGGCCGCGGCCATGGCCCGGCGCGGGATGAAGGTCGGCGTGGTCGACGCCGACATCTACGGCCACTCGGTCCCGCGCATGATCGGTGCCGCGGACCGGCCCACCAAGATCGAGAACATGATCATGCCGCCGCAGTCGCACGGCGTGAAGGTCATCTCGATCGGCATGTTCACCGACGGCAACACCCCGGTCGTCTGGCGTGGCCCGATGCTGCACCGCGCGCTGCAGCAGTTCCTCGCCGACGTGTTCTGGGGCGACCTGGACGTGCTGCTGCTCGACCTGCCCCCGGGTACCGGCGACGTCGCCATCTCCACCGCCCAGCTCGTGCCGAACGCCGAGCTGCTGGTCGTGACCACTCCGCAGCAGGCCGCCGCCGAGGTCGCCGAGCGGGCCGGGTCGATCTCCACCCAGACCCGCCAGCGCCTGGCCGGGGTCGTGGAGAACATGTCCTGGATGGAGATGCCCGACGGCTCGCGCAACGAGATCTTCGGCTCCGGTGGCGGGCAGATCGTCGCGGACTCGCTGAGCCGCACGGTCGGCACCACGGTGCCGCTGCTGGGCCAGATCCCGCTCGACGTCGCGCTGCGCGAGGGCGGCGACGCCGGCACCCCGATCGTGCTCGGCAAGCCGGAGTCGGCCGCGGCGCAGGCCCTCGACGCCATCGCGGAGAAGCTGACCGTGAAGGCCCGCGGTCTGGCCGGGATGAGCCTGAACATCTCCCCCGTCGGGCGCTGACCCGCACCTCCGACGACGACGAGGCCCCGCACACCGGCAGGTGTGCGGGGCCTCGTCCGTTCCCCCGGGGGCGGATCTCAGGACAGCGCGTCGTTCAGTGCCTTGGTCCAGAGCGCCAGGGCCTCGTCGACCTGCTCGGCGGTCACGACGAGCGCCGGGATCATCCGGACGACGTTGCCGTACACGCCGCAGGTCAGCAGGAGCAGGCCCTGCGCGGCGGCCGCGGCGTGCACCTTCGCCGCGGTCGCGCCGTCGGGCTTGCCGTCGGCGTCGACGAACTCGATGCCGACCATCAGGCCCCGGCCGCGGACGTCGCCGATGGCGGCGATGCCCTGCGCGGCGTCCCGGACGCCGGCGAGGAGCTTCTCGCCCTGCACGCGGGCGTTCTCGACCAGGCCCTCGCCCTGCACGACCTCGAGCGTGGCGAGCGCGGCGGCACAGGCGACGGCGTTGCCGCCGTAGGTACCGCCCTGCGAGCCGGGCCACGCCTTCTCCATGAGGGCCTTCGGCGCGGCGATGGCCGAGAGCGGGAAGCCGGACGCGAGCCCCTTGGCAGTGACGATGATGTCCGGCGTGAGGCCCTCGGCGTGCTGGTGGCCCCAGAACTTCCCGGTGCGGCCGTAGCCGGTCTGCACCTCGTCGGCGATCAGCAGGATGCCGTGCCGGTCGGCGCGCTCGCGCAGCCCGTGCAGGAACGCGGGCGGGGTCGGGACGTAGCCGCCCTCGCCGAGCACCGGCTCGACGATGAACGCGGCGACGTCGGACGCCGGCGCGGTGCTCGCCAGCTGCCGGTCGAGCTCGGACAGGGCGAACGCGACGGCCTGCTCTTCGGACCAGCCGTAGCGGTAGGCGTAGGGGAAGGGCGCGAACGCGACCCCGCCCATCATCGGGGCGATCCCGGCCCGGATCTTCGCCCCGGAGGTGGTGAGCGCCGCGGCACCCATGGTGCGCCCGTGGAAGCCGCCGTCGAACGCGACGATCAGCTGCCGGCCGGTGGCCTGGCGGGCCAACCGCACCGACGCCTCGACGGCCTCGGAGCCGGAGTTGGTGAAGAACACCGAGTCGATGCCCTCGGGCAGCACGTCGCCCATCCGCTCGACCAGCGTCAGCAGCGGCTGGTGCATCACGGTCGTGTACTGGCCGTGGATCAGCGTGGCCACCTGCTCCTGGGCGGCCGCGACGACCGTCGGGTGGCAGTGCCCGGTGGAGGTGACGCCGATGCCGGCGGTGAAGTCGAGGTGGCGGCGCCCATCGGTGTCGTACAGGTAGACGCCCTCACCGCGGGCGGCCTGGACCGGGGTGGCCTGCTTGAGCAGCGGGGACAGCTGTGCCATGGGTTCGCAGCTCCTGATGCGTCGAGGGTGGTGCGTCTCGGGTTGTCGAGTTGTCGACAATCCTAGGGAAACACGGGCGGGTGGGTCCGGGCAAGGGTCGGTCGGGCCCGCCTTTGCTCTGCTCACCGATACGCAGCACGCGCCCGGAACGCCCCGGCGCTGCGACCCCGGGCGGGCCCGCGCTGCCGGGCGGACAGCCCTCGGCGGCGTCGAGATGCAGCTCGACGGGAGTTGTCGATCTCCACCGCCCGCTGGGATGCATCTCGGCGCACGCTCGACGCGGGTGGCCGGCCCGTCGTGCGGCCGCCCGGCGCCGGCGCGGGGCCGGTGCTGCGTATCGGTGAGCAGAGCAAAGGGACGGGCGAAGGACCCCCACGTCCCGGACGTGGCGACGAGGAAGCCCTGGTCAGGCCAGTAGTGCGGCGATCACCAGCAGCACCGGGACGGCGACGACGGTCGAGGCCAGCGCCACGTCGCGGGCCAGCGGGACGGCGCGGTCGTAGCGCACGGCGTAGCCGAACACGTTCTGCGCGGTGGGCAGGGCGGCCAGCACCACCGCGGCGAGCAGCGCCGGGCCCGTCAGGCCGAGCACACCCGCGGCGAAGGCCCACGCGATCAGCGGGTGCAGCACGTTCTTGATCAGGACGGCGGTCCACACCGAGCCCGCGGTCTCCCCCGTCCCGGGGCGACGGGCGCCGTGCAGGGAGATCCCGAACGCGAGCAGCATGGCGGGCACCGCGAGGTCGGCGAGCAGCTCGACCGGGGCGGTCACCGGCTCGGGCAGCACGACGCCCGTCGCGGAGACGGTCAGCCCGGCGGCGGTGGCGATCGCGATCGGGTTGCGCAGCGGGGCGAGGGCGACCCGGACCCACCCGGGGCGTTCGCCGCGGCCGTCGCCGGGCAGGACGTCCATCAGGGTGGTGAACAGCGGGGTCAGGATCGCGAGCTGGAACAGCAGCACCGGGGCGACGGCGGCGGAGTCGCCGAGCACGTAGGCCGCGATCGGGATGCCGAGGTTGCCCGCGTTGACGTAGCCGGACGCCATCGACCCGACGACGACCTCGCCTGCCGGGCGGCGGCGCAGCAGCGCGACCGGCACGAACAGCAGGCAGGCCAGGGTGCTGGTGAGCGCGGTGACGACCAGCCCAGAGGACAGGACGGCGCCGACGTCCGAACGGCTGAGCGTGGTGAACAGCAGCGCGGGCGTCGCGACGAAGAAGGCGGTGCGGGCGAGGACCTTCGAACCCTGGTCACCGAGCAGGCCTCCGCGGCCGAGGACGTACCCGACGACCACGACGACGCCGATGACCAGGAAACCTTCGAGGACACCCACCACGTGCCGACATGTTACGTATGCGAACTAGTCCCCGGGGTGTCCGGCGGTTCGGTTCACAGGCGCTCAGGCCGCCCCGGGCATCGCGGCGAGGATGCGGGTGACGGCGTCGTCCATGTGGGCGGCCAACCGGTCGAGCAGCAGCTCGGTGCGGCCGTCGCGCAGGGCGTCGCGCAGCCGTTCGTGCTCGGCGAGCAGCGCCCGGGCGGGCGGGGCCGTCTGCTGGAACGCGGCGAGGCACATCCGGGTCTCGACGAGCAGACCCTCGGTCATCCGGCGCAGCCGCGGGCTCCCCGACGCGGCGACGAGCGCGGCGTGGAAGTCGTGGTCGGCGTCGGCGAGGGCCACGGCGTCGCCCGCCTCGGCCGCGGCGGCCATCACGCCGAGCGGGATCTCCAGCGCGACGACGGCCGCCGCCCGGTCACCCTCCAGCACCTTGAGCGCCGCGGCCCGCTCGACGGCGGTGCGGGCCAGGTAGACGTCACGGACGTCGTCGGGACCGAGCTCGCGCACGAACAGACCGCGGTGGCGTTCGCTGCGCAGCAGACCCTCGGCGACGAGGCGCTGCATCGCCTCGCGCAGCGGGCCGCGGCTCACCCCCAGCCGGTTCGCGAGGTCCACCTCGCCGAGCTGGGTGCCCGGCGCGAACGTGCCGCGCATGATCGCCGCACGGATCCGGTCGGCGACGATCTCCGCGGTGGAGCGCCGGCTCACCGGCTCGAGCTCCGAGACGTCCAGCCCCACGACTCACCCTCTCCGGAACAGTGTCCCCAGGCCGGGACGGTCGACGTCGGCCCCGGCGAGACGCAGTCCCTGCCAGATGCTCACCTGGTTCGCGGTCAGCACCGGCCTGCCCACGCGTGCGTCCAGCGCGTCGAGCACGTCCACGGTGTGCAGCGCGGTGTCGGGCAGCAGCACCGCGTCGGCGCCGGGCGCGTCCGAGGCCACCGCGGCGGCGAACTCCAGCACGGTCTCGGGCGGCAATGTCCCGACCTCGGCGGCGGTGATGATGTCGCGGGCGGACAGCGTGTGCACGGAGATGTCGTGGTGGGTCAGGAAGTGCACGAAGGCGCCGGCGACGTCCGGCGGATAGGTCGCCCCGACCGCCACCGAACGGATCCCGAGCCGCCGGCAGGCGTCGACGAAGGCGAACGACGTGCTCGACGTCGGCACCCCCGACACCCGTTCCAGCGCCGCGACCTGCCGGGCGGCACCCTCGGGGCCGAAGATGAACGACCCCGAGGTGCAGGCCCAGACGACCGCGTCCAGCGGGCCCGCCTCCGCGGCGACCCGGCGCGCGCCGTCGGCGAGGACCTCGTCGCCGCCGATGGTCAGCAGCGCATCCTCGCGGTGGGCGTCCTCGGGCATCGCGGTGTGGACGAGGGCGAGCCGGCTGCCGTCGGTCAGCAGCTTCTCGGCGCGCGGGTAGTCGTCCTCGGCGGAGAAGCCCGGGTAGAGGAATCCGACCGTGCTCATGTTGTCGACAATCCTACAGAGACCGCGTCACCGCAAGGGTCACGACGCCCGCGAGTAGACGAGCCGCTCCCCCACGCTGCCCGCGCGCCACACGTCGTGACAGGCGGTCGCCATCTCCTCGAGCCCGTCGACGATGGTGGCGAACACGTTGCCCGGCACCCAGCCGACGTCGCCGTTGAGCAGCAGGTTGTTGCGCCCGTAGAAGATCGCGAGGTCGATCCCGCCCTCGGCGGCGTCGATGCCCTGGTCGTCCTTGAACGCACTGTCGAGCATCCCGCCGTGGAAGTCGAAGTAGCAGACGTCGCCCGGGATGGGCGTGACCGTCGGGTTCTCCTGCCCGATCCGCGGGCCGAACCGCGGGACGATCGTGTAGACCTCGTTGCGGGCGTACTTGGCGTGCTGCGCGTCGCCACCCCGCGGGCCGTCGGCCAGCGTCTCCCAGACCGCCGCGGCGGTGCGCGGCGCCTCGGCCTCCAGCAGCCTCGCGGTGCACGCGACGCCACGCTTCGCGAGCTCGATCCTGATCAGCTTCGTCATCCGATCCCCCTGTCCGATACGCGGATTGTTGACAATCGTAGGTGCGCTTCCTAGCGTGTCAACGCCGCCCGACCTCCCTACCGACAGGATCTCCCGTTGCCGGTTTCCGCTGGTCAGGACCCCATCACCGTCGCCGTGCTGCACGGCGGGGAGACCCCGCCCGGCCTCGAGCGACACGCCGGTGACGCACGTCTCCGCTTCGCCGCCGACGCCGGCGAGCTCGCCGCCGTCCTGCCCGGCAGCGACGTGCTGCTCACCTGGGACTTCACCTCCGACGCCGTCAAGGACGTCTGGGGGGCCACCGACACCGCGGCGCTGCGCTGGGTGCACACCGCCAGCGCCGGCGTCGACCGGGTCGCGTTCCCCGCCCTGCTCGCCTCGGGTGCGACGCTGACGAACTCACGCGGGGTGTTCGACCGCCCGATCGCCGAGTTCGTGCTCGGCGCGGTGATCGCGTTCGCCAAGGACACCGCCCGCTCGCTCGCGCTGCAGCGGGAGCGGACCTGGCGCCACCGCGAGACCGAGACCGTCGCCGGGAAGGTCGCGACGGTCGTCGGGAGCGGGCCGATCGGGCGCGCCGTCGCCGACCTGCTGGGCGCGGTCGGGATGCGGGTGCGGCTGGTCGGCCGGCGCGCCGCGGACGGCGTGCACGCCTTCGACGAGCTGCCCGGCCTGCTGCCCGACACCGACCACCTGGTGCTCGCCGCCCCGCTGACCGACGCCACCCGCGGGATGCTGCACGCCGGGACGATCGCCCTGCTGCCCGAGCGGGCGCGGGTCGTCAACGTCGGCCGGGGCGCGCTCGTCGTGCAGGACGACCTGACCGACGCGCTCGCGACCGGGCGGCTCGCCGGCGCCGCCCTGGACGTGTTCGAGGTCGAGCCGCTGCCCGCGACCTCGCCGCTGTGGACGATGGAGCACGTGCTCCTCTCCCCGCACATGTCCGGTGACGTCGTCGGCTGGAAGGACATGCTCGTCGAGCTGTTCGCCGACAACCTCGCGCGCTTCCGGGACGGCCGGGAGCTGCGCAACGTGGTGGACCCCGAACGTGGGTACGTGAGCTCATCCGCAGGAAAGGTGTGACTGCCGTGACGACCGCAGACCTCAGCGCCACCGAGCTGCTGGCGGGCTACCGCAGCGGCGAGATCTCGCCGGTGCAGGCCACCCGCGACGCGCTGGACCGGATCGAGGCCCACGACGGCGCGGTGAACGCGTTCTGCCTGGTCGACGCCGACTCGGCGCTGTCGCAGGCGAAGGACTCCGAGGCGCGCTGGCAGGCCGGGGAGCCGGTCGGGCCGCTCGACGGCGTCCCCACCTCGATCAAGGACATGCTCCTGACGATCGGCTGGCCCACCCGCCGCGGCTCGACGACGACGTCGCCGGACGGGCCGTTCGAGGTCGACGGCCCGCCGGTGGCCAGGGTCCGCGCCGCGGGTGCGGTGCTGATCGGGAAGAACACCACGCCCGAGCTGGCGTGGAAGGGCGTGACCGACTCGCCGCTGACCGGCGTCACCACCAACCCGTGGGACCCGACGAGGACGGCCGGTGGCTCGTCCGGGGGCTCGGCGTCGGCGGTCGGGCTGGGGATGGGCCCGCTGTCGCTGGGCACCGACGCCGGCGGCTCGGTCCGCATCCCGGCCGCGTTCACCGGCACCGTCGCGCACAAGCCGACCTACGGCCGGATCGCCCACTACCCCGGTTCGGCGTTCGGGACGCTCGCCCACGTCGGCCCGATGACCCGCACCGTCGACGACGCCGCGCTGCTGCACGACGTCGTCGCCCAGCCCGACACCCGCGACCCGTGGGTGTTCGACGTGCCCCGCGAGTCCGCCGTCGAGCGGCTCGCCGGGGGCGCGCAGGGCCTGCGGATCGCGTTCTCCCCCACCCTCGGCTTCGTCGACGTCGACCCGGAGGTGGCGGCGCTGGTCGCCGAGGCGGTCGCGGTGTTCGCCCGTGAGCTCGGCGCGACCGTCGAGAACGCCGACCCCGGTTTCGCCGACCCGATCGAGCCGTTCCACACGCTCTGGTTCGCCGCGGCCGCGAAGTCCCTGGAGCCGATCGGCGCCGAGGCCAGGAAGGCCATGGACCCGGCGCTGGTGGAGATCGCCGAGCAGGGCGCCGGGGTCTCGGCGCTGGACTACCTGGGCGCGATGGCCGTGCGCAACGAGCTGGGGACGCTGATGGGCGCCTTCCACTCCGAGTACGACCTGCTGCTCACCCCGACGCTGCCGATCACCGCGTTCGAGGGCGGCCGGGAGGTCCCCGAGGGCTGGCACGACCCACGCTGGACGTCGTGGACGCCGTTCACCTACCCGTTCAACATGACCCAGCAGCCCGCGACGTCGGTGCCGTGCGGCTTCACCTCCGCCGGGCTGCCGGTGGGGCTGCAGGTCGTCGGGCCGCGGCACGCCGACGCCACGGTGCTGGCCGCCGCGCACGCCTACCAGCAGGCGACGACGCACCACCTGCGCAGGCCCCCGCTGCTGGGCTGACCCCGTCCCGTACGACGCCGGCGCCGCACCCCGGGATCGGGTGCGGCGCCGGGGGCGTCGGAGCGGGTGGGCTCAGGTGGCGTCCCAGTCGACCGGGGGCTTCTCGCCCGAGGCGAGCGGGGGCTGCGGCTCCCGGACGGGCGGCGGGGTGCTCGCCGCGGCCGCGCCCCCGGCCGCCGCCGCGCCACCGGCCGCCGCGGCGGTCCCGGCGCCGGGGGCGAAGCCGTTCGGCTTGACCGGGCCGGCGAACCCGTCGTCGGAGAACAGGCTGCGGGTGATCGCGGTGCGCGGGTTGAGCGAGCGCAGGCTGCGCAGGTCGTTGAGGGGCTGCTGGATCTGGTCGAACTCCGGGCCCAGCTCCTTCTTCAGGTGGTTCTGGGCGCCGCTCGCGAACTCCTTGACCTGGCGGACCGCGCGACCGACCCAGGCTGCGGCCTCGGGCAGCCGTTCCGGGCCCAGGATGAAGAGCCCCGCCACGACCAGGACGAGGATCTCCGGCATGCCGATGTTCTCGAACACAGCGCCAGCGTACGGGTACTAGCGCTGCCCGAGCGTGACGGTCACGGTGAGCGGTCGTCCCTGGCGGACGAGACCGACCGGGACCTGCTCGCCGGGGGCGTGTTCGCGGACGGCGACGACGAGCTCGTCGGCACTGGCGATGGGGCGCCCGGCGACGTCGACGACGACGTCGCCGTCGGCGATCCCGGCCGCGGCCGCCGGTCCCCCGGCGACGACGTTCTGCACCTGGGCGCCGTCGGTGGCGCCGTCGGTGACCGAGCGGGCGTTGACACCGAGGTCGGCGTGCGCCACGCGGCCGGTGCGGATGAGCTCCTCGGCGATGGCGCGGGCGTCGTCGATCGGGATGGCGAAGCCCAGGCCGATCGAGCCGCCCTGCGCCCCGGACTCGGCGCTGCCCGCGCTGCGGATCGCGGTGTTGATGCCGACGACGGCGCCGGTCGCGTCCACCAGCGGGCCGCCGGAGTTGCCGGGGTTGATCGCGGCGTCGGTCTGCACGGCGTCGATCACCGCGTCGCCCGCACTGCCCTCGGGGTCGAGCCGCACCGGGCGGTCGACGGCCGACACGATCCCCGTCGTCACCGTGCCCGCCAGGCCGAACGGCGACCCGATCGCGATCACCGCGTCGCCGACGGCGAGCTCGCCGGAGCGGCCGATCGCGGCGACCGTCGGGTTCGCGACGGGCACCTTGACCACCGCGAGGTCGGTCATCGGGTCCGCGCCGACCACGGTGGCCGGGACGCGGGAGCCGTCGGAGAACAGGGCCTCGATGGTGCCCTGGCCCGGTCCGGTCGCCGGCGCGACGACGTGGTCGTTGGTGAGCACGTAGCCCGCGGGGTCGATCACGACGCCGGAGCCGTTGCCCGCCTGGTTGCCGACGGTCACCTCCAGCGAGACGACCGCGGGCAGCACCCGCGAGGCGACCTCCGACACCGAGCCGGGCGGCCGTTCCCGGGCGGGCTCGGTCGCGCTCAGCACGGCCCCGGGGCTGGTCAGTGCGCTCGCCGCGGTGGCCGTCCAGTGACCGATCAGGCCGCCCGCCGCACCGACGACGAGGGCGAGCACGCCGAGCAGCGCCAGTGCGCGCGGCTGCACCCGCCTGCCGAACAGGACCTCGCGGACGCTCAGCCGGGGGCCGTCGGGCCGGGGACCCTCACCGGGGCCGTCGCCGTCGCCGGGCGGTGGGGCGGCGACGACCGGCGTGCCCGGGTCGCGCCACGGGTCGCCGGTCGAGCCGCCGGGCCAGAACGGGTCCTGCTCGGCGCTCTGCTCACCCCCGCGCAGCGCGTCGCCCGACGCACCGGGCGGACGCTGCAGACCACCGGCGGGGTCGCCGTCGGGTGTGCGGTCCGGGCGGCCGAACGCGCGGGCGACCGCGGCGGTCGGTGGGGGCACCGTCGGCAGCGATCCGTTCGACCCGAGGTGCGACGACGGCGGCGCGAAGGAGCTGCCGACACCGTCCGGGCGGCCGAAGGCGGCCTGCTCGCCGGGATCGGTCGCGGGACGGTCCAGCGGGCGGGGTCGCAGCCGCGGCGGAGCGGAGCCGTGGGCCTCCGGGTCGGCTGCGCCGTCCGGGCGGGTGCCGCGGTCGTCGCTCACCGGGTCACCCCGGAGCCCGGGGAGACTGCTCCCGACGATCGATCAGCCGGCACGGCGTCCACCCAGTACACCCGCACAGCCTGCCCGGCGGGCGGTGAAGTCGGTGTATCGGTGACGCGTCAGGGCGTCGGGGAGATGTCGGCGTCACCGGTCGGCGTGGCCGAGGTCGTCGGCGACAGCGGCGCACCGGTCGAGCCCACCGTGGTGGCGGCCGGGACGGCCGTCCGCCGCGACGAGGCGGGCACCGGGGTGGCCGCGAACCGGGCGACGGCCGCGGCACCCGGGCCGGGGACGACCGGCCCGGCCGGGGTGGCGGTCGTGGCGGCGGGCAGACCGAACGCGAGCGCGCCGAGCGCCAGCCCGGACACGGCGGCGCCGGTGCCCAGACGCACCCGTCGCGACCGGCCGGCGCGACGGCCGTGGTCGCCCTCGACCGGCGCCGGGCGCAGCACCGACACGAGCTGGCCGTCCGGGGTGAGCGACAGGCCCGCCGGCGGCGGGGGCAGCTCGGTGTCCTGCGGGATCGCGCGCAGCGTCGACATCAGCGACGGCGGCAGCGTGGGGGCGTCGGCACCGCGCAGCGCGGTGCGGGCCCGCCGCTGCTCGGCGACCTCCACCGCGCAGTCGGGGCAGCGCTCGAGGTGGCGGGTGGCGCGGTCGTGCGGACCGGCGGCCAACTCGTCGTCCACGAAGGCGACGACCGCCTCGAGCGTCAGGTGGGTCGTCCCCCAGTCCGGGGGGACGACCTGGAAACGCCGTCGCTCGGTCACGGGACCAACTCTGCCACCGGACCGCGGTCGGATGCCACCGCCTGCTCCTCCGCCGCGGCCGCGCGGTGCCGCTCCAGCGACGCCCGCAGCGCGGTCCGGCCCCGGTGGATGCGGCTGCGGACGGTGCCGAGCTTCACCCCGAGGGTGGCGCCGATCTCCTCGTAGGACAGGCCCTCGACGTCGCACAGGACGACGGCGACCCGGAAGTCCGGGGGCAGCTCGTCCAGCGCGGCCTGCAGGTGCGGGTCGAGGTGGTTGATCGCGAACACGGTCTCGGGCTCGGGGCCACCGCCCGGGAGCCGGTCGGTGTCCTCGGGCAGCCCCTCCATCCGCAGCCGGGCGCGGCGGCGGACCATGTCGAGGAACAGGTTCGTGGTGATGCGGTGCAACCAGCCCTCGAAGGTGCCCGGCTTGTAGGACGCCAGGGACCGGAACACCCGGATGAAGGTCTCCTGGGTGAGGTCCTCGGCGTCGTGCTGGTTGCCGGACAGGCGGTAGGCGAGTCGGTAGACGCGGTCGGCGTGCTCCCGGACGACCTCGTCCCAGGTGGGCGGGGTCCAGTCGGCACCCTCACCGGGGCGGGTACCGGCGGCGGCGTCCCGGAACGGGGCGTCGTCGGTTGCGCGAGGGGCGGACATCGGGGCGGGGCACCTCCGTGGAGTCGCGACCGTGTCGTGGTGTCGATCGGCCGCGAGGCTTCGTTCGTTGCACCACAGACTGCCCGCCACCCATGAGGAGGATGTGAAACCCGTCTGAGAGAAGTCTGTGAAACCGACGACGGATCATGCGGCGATAATCTTGCGCCATGAGCACACCCGCGGGGGCGGCCGCGTACGCCGAGGGCTACCTCGCCGAGGACGACGCGTGCGGCGAGGCCCGCGCACTGGGCACGGCGGCGGGCGCGCACCCCATCTCCGCGGCGGGCGGGGCGGCGCTGTCGGTGCTGGCCGCGACGGTCTCCGCGCGGGCCGTCGTCGAGATCGGGACCGGAGCCGGGGTGAGCGGGCTGTACCTGCTGCGCGGCATGGCCGGCGACGGGACGCTGACCACCATCGACGTCGACCCGGAGCTGCAGCGCTCGGCCCGGCGCACCTTCCTCGCCGCCGGGTACGGGCCCGGGCGCGCGCGGCTGATCAACGGGATGGCGCTGGAGGTGCTGCCGCGGCTGACCGACGGCGGCTACGACCTCGTCGTCGCCGACGCCGTCCCCGCCGAGTACCCCGGCTACCTGGCCGAGGCGATCCGGCTGCTGCGGCCCGGCGGGGTGCTGGTGCTGGAGGGTGTGCTCGACGGCGGCCGGGTCGCCGAGCCCGGTACCGCGCACGGCCCGGGTACGGCCGCACTGCGCGAGACCGCCGCGCTGGTCCGCGACGACGAGCGCCTGCTGTCGGCGCTGCTCCCGGTCGCGGACGGGATGCTCTGCGCCGTCCGCAGGTGAGCGGAGCGAACGCGGCACCGACACCGCAGGTGAGCGGAGCGAACGCGACATCGACACCGGCAGGTGAGCGCTACTGCGCCGTGACGCCCTTGCCCAGGACGACGACGCCGCCGTTGGAGACGGTGTAGCGGCTGCGGTCGAGGTTCAGGTCGACGCCGATCAGGGCGCCGTCGGGGACGACGACGTTCTTGTCGAGGATCGCCCGGCGCACGACCGCGCCCCGGCCGATCCGGGCGCCCGGCAGCACGACCGAGTCCGAGACCTCCGCACCGCCCGACACCGACACGTTCGGGCTGATGACCGACCGGCGCACGATCGCCCCGGAGATGATCGTGCCCGCGCCGACGATCGAGTCCTGCGCGATGCCGCCCTCGACGAACTTCGCCGGCGGCAGCGCGGGCACCGCGGTGCGGATGGGCCAGCGCTGGTTGTAGAGGTTGAAGATCGGGTGCACCGAGACGAGGTCGGTGTGCGCGTCGTAGTAGGCGTCGATGGTCCCGACGTCGCGCCAGTAGCCGGCGTCGCGCTCGGTGGCGCCGGGGACGACGTTGTCGGCGAAGTCGTAGACGTGCGCGTCACCCTTGGCGACGAGCGCCGGGATGATGTCCCCGCCCATGTCGTGGTCGGAGTCGGCGTTCGCCGCGTCGGTCTTCAGCGCGTCGAGCAGTGCCTCGGTGGTGAACACGTAGTTGCCCATCGAGGCGAAGGTCACCTCGGGGTCGTCCGGCACGTGCGGCGGGTCGGACGGCTTCTCGAGGAACTCGGTGATGCGGCCGGTCTCGTCGGAGGCGATGCAGCCGAAGGCCTTGGCCTCGGCCCGCGGCACCCGGATCCCCGCGACGGTGACGCCCGCGCCGGACTCGGCGTGCTGGGCGATCATCTGCGCCGGGTCCATCCGGTAGACGTGGTCGGCGCCGAACACGGCGATGTACTCGGGCTGGTCGTCGTAGACCAGGTTGAGGCTCTGGAAGATCGCGTCCGCCGAGCCGGTGTACCAGCGCCTGCCGAGCCGCTGCTGGGCCGGGACGGTGGTGATGTACTGGTCGAGCACCGACGACAGCCGCCACGTCGTCGAGATGTGCCGGTCCAGCGAGTGCGACTTGTACTGGGTCAGCACGCACAGCCGGTCCATCCCGCAGTTCACGAGGTTGGACAGCACGAAGTCGATGAGCCGGTAGTTGCCACCGAACGGGACGGCGGGCTTGGCACGGTCCGCGGTGAGCGGCCAGAGCCGCTTCCCCTCGCCACCGGCCAGCACGATGCCGAGAACCCTTCCGGGAAGACGTCCGGACGCGGTCGGTCGCATGGCGTGAACACTAGTGGGCGCCCGGTGGCGGGGCCATACGTCCGGGCGCGCCGGGCAGGGTCGGACCGGATCGGACGCAGCGATCGCCCGGCGGACTCCTCGCGCCGCGTCCGCCCGCCCCGGTAGCGTCCCGGCCCGTGCGCGTCGGCCTTCTCACCCGTGAATACCCGCCCGCCGTCTACGGCGGCGCCGGAGTCCACGTGGGACATCTCGTCCCCGCCCTGCGGGAGCTCGTCGACGTCGACGTGCACTGCTTCGCCGAACCGGGCAGCGACGCCCCGGCCGACGCGCGCGCGCACTCCGCGCCGCCGCTGCCGGACGGGGCGAACGCGGCGCTGACCACGCTCGGGGTGGACCTGTCGATGGCCGCCGAGCTGGAGCGCTGCGACGTGCTGCACTCCCACACCTGGTACGCCAACATGGCGGGCCACATCGGCGGCCTGCTGCACGGGCGCCCGCACGTGGTCACGGCCCACTCGCTGGAGCCGCTGCGGCCGTGGAAGGCCGAGCAGCTCGGCGGCGGGTACCGGCTGTCGTCGTGGGTGGAGCGGACCGCCTACGAGGCGGCGGACGCCGTCATCGCGGTCTCCCACGGCATGCGCCGCGACGTGCTGAACGCCTACCCCGCGATCGACCCGGACCTGGTGCACGTGGTGCACAACGGCATCGACACGCAGTTCTACGCGCCCGACCCGGCCCGCGACGCGCTGCTGGCGCACGGCGTCGACCCGGACCGGCCGCTCGTGGTGTTCGTCGGCCGGATCACCCGGCAGAAGGGCCTCGGGCACCTGGTCGCGGCGGCGCACCGGTTCGACCCGTCGGCGCAGGTCGTGCTGTGCGCGGGCGCCCCGGACACGAAGGAGATCGCCGCCGAGACCGAGCGGGCGGTGGCGGAGCTGTCCGCCTCGCGCGACGGCGTCGTGTGGATCCAGCGGATGCTCGCCACCGCCGAGGTCCGCCAGCTGCTGTCGGCGGCGACGGTGTTCGTGTGCCCCTCGGTCTACGAGCCGCTGGGCATCGTGAACCTGGAGGCGATGGCCTGCGGTACGGCCGTGGTCGCCTCCGACGTCGGCGGGATCCCGGAGGTCGTCGACGACGGCGTGACCGGCCTCCTCGCGCACTACGACCCGGCCGACACCGCCGCGTTCGAGGCGGCACTGGCCGAGGCGGTCAACGGGCTGGTCGCGGACCCGCGGCGGGCCGCGACGATGGGCGAGCGGGGCCGGGAGCGCGCGGTCGCCGAGTTCGCCTGGGCCGAGATGGCCCGGCGGACGCTGGAGGTCTACGAGTCGGTGGCCTGAGGCCCGTCACCGAGGCCCGGGTACGACGACGGCGGGACCGGTTCCCCGGTCCCGCCGCGTCGTGTCCGTTCCGTCGGCCGTCAGCCGACGGTCGACTTCAGCGCCTCACTGAGGTCGGTGGCCTCGTCCGGGGTCATCTCGACGACGAGACGCCCGCCACCCTCGAGCGGGACGCGCATCACGATGCCCCGGCCCTCCTTGGTGACTTCCATGGGCCCGTCGCCGGTGCGGGGCTTCATCGCGGCCATTCGTCCGTCCTCCGTCAACATCCACAACTGTCGTTCCCCGGTGCGCGCTCGGGGCACGCGCCGACCGTGGGACCACATTGTCCCCCATCACCGGCGCCGAGGTGCAACCGAGGCGATCACGGCTCGGCAGCGATACCCGCGGCGTTCACGCAGCGCAACGGCCCGGCGACGCTACGGCGACCCCGGTCCGGTCCCCCGCGGGCCCTCCGGGGCGGCCCCGGCACGCCAGCAGTACGCGACGTGGTCGTCGACCAGACCGGTCGCCTGCATGAGTGCGTAGCAGGTGGTGGGACCGACGAACCGGAAGCCGCGCTTCTTGAGCGCCTTCGACAGCGCCGTCGACGCGGGTGTGGAGCCGGGGACGTCGGACAGCCGTGCCGGGCGCGGGTGGTCGGCCGGGTCGGGTGCGTAGGAGGCGAGGAACGCGCCGAGGTCGTCGCCGGCGTCGAGGAGGTCGAGCACGGCGCGGGCGTTGGAGATCGTGGCCTCGATCTTCATCCGGTTGCGCACGATCCGGGCGTCGCCGAGGAGGCGGGTCACGTCGTCGTCGCCGAAGCGGGCGACCGTGTCCGGGTCGAAGCCGGCGAAGACCTCGCGGAACGCCGGGCGCTTGCGCAGCACGACGATCCAGGACAGCCCGGACTGGAACGCCTCCAGGCTCATGCGCTCGAACCAGGCCGCGGTGCCGTGGACGGGGCGGCCCCACTCGTCGTCGTGGTAGGCGACGTAGTCCGGTGCCGAGAGCGCCCAGTCGCAGCGGGGGCGGTCGTCGTGGGCCGCGGGGTCGGGCGATGTCACCGGCCGGCCCGGTAGCGGTCCTCGGTCCGCTCGGCCATCCCGCGCAGCGAGTGCGCGACCCCGGCCCGGAACGCGGGGCGCACCAGCGGCCAGCCGAACCGGCCGAGCGCGCCGAGCGGCAGGTCGAGCAGCTCGGTCCACAGGAACCGCGACCGCGCCGGGCCCAGCTCCACGACGACGAACACGCCGTCGCCGCGGATCACGGTGCCGGTGTGGGTGACGACGATCCGCCGCTCCCCCGTCGCACCGGCGGGCGGTTCGGTCCACTCGGTGACCCGCATCGTGTCGGCGACGCCGAGCGGCCCGACCCCGGTGACCGCGCGCAGCTCGGTGCCGACCGAGCGGCCGTCGCCCGCGGTGATCTCGACGGTCGTGCCGAGCATCCAGTCCGACTGGCCCTCGAGGTCGGAGACGACCTCCCACAGGACGTCGGCGGGCACGTTGACGTCGACCGGGACCGTCAGCTCCACCCGGCCGCCACCGGCCGGCCGCACGCCCGGTGTGCGGTCGCCGACCCCGCCGTCGCGACCGTCCCCGCTCCTGCCCGCGGTACCGCCGTCACCACTGCCGTCGTTGCTCGTCACCCGGGTCCTCCTCGGCGCGCATCCGCGCGATCGTCGCCTCCAACCGGGCCACCCGGTCGGCCAGCTCGTGCCGGTCGGTCCGGACCCGGTCCAGCTCGCCGGCCAGCCGGTCGAGTGCCCAGTCCACCTCAGCCATCCGGTATCCGCGCAGCACCTGCTGGAAACGCAGATCACGGACGTCGGTTCCGGAGACCTCGCGGGCGGGCAGCCGGGTGGGTGTCGCGTCCGGGGCGAGCGGGGCGAGCTCCTCCCCGCGGCCGAAGACCGCGGCCGCCAACACGAACACCAGCGCGGCGACGCCGGCCAGGACGATCACGTACGCGAGGGCGGTCCCCATGCCGCCATCTCATCACGCCGGTCCGACGACGGGTCTCACCCCACGCGGGCGGCGGGTGCGACCACCGGCTCGGCGGACCCCCCGTCGCGCACCCGGCCTGGTGGGGGCCGGTCCACCTGGCGCAACGGACGGGTCTCGGTGCGCCATCCCGTCTCCGTACCGTGGCCGGTGCGCACGTGGCCGGGGAGGACGTCGTCGGGGAGGAACGCGGTGAGTCCCGCGCCGGAGTCCTCGACCCCGCAGCGGGCCAGGGCCGTGGCGAGGACCTCGCGGGAGGTGCGGCCGAGCTCGTGCAGCGGGCGGTTGCGGTGCCGGCGCACGCCGAGGTCGACCTGCGCGATGGCCGCGGTCCCGCCGACGACGGTGTCGGCGTCGGTGTCGAGCAGCAGGCCGATGTCGACGCCGTAGCCGGTCGCGAACGGGAGCCGGTCGAGCAGCTCGCGGGTGGCGGCGTACTCGCCCCCGATGGGCTGGCGGACGTGCCGCAGCCCGGGGCGGAGCGCGGCGAGCAGGGGGCGGGCGAGCAGCTCGGTGACGCGGCCGCCCTCGTGCCCGCTCGCCTCGTCGGGGCCGCAGGCACCGCCGGGGCCGGTGAGCGGGCGCCGGTGGTAGCCCTTGACCAGCGCGGTCCCGGGCCGGGTGAGCAGCGGCGCGAGGAGCCGTTCGACGAGCTCGGGGTGCGGGTCGACGAGGTCGGCGTCGACGAAGCAGACCAGGTCGGCCGGGCGCGGCCCGTTCCCCAGGGCGACGACGGCGCGCCACATCGCCTCGCCCTTGCCCGGCAGCACCCGGACGCCGGGCACCGCACGCTCGCGGCCGAGCACCCGTGCCCCGGCCGCCGCGGCGCGCTCCGCGGTGCGGTCGCTGCTCCCGGAGTCGAGGACGACGAGGTCGTCGACCAGCGGGGACGGGCCCTCGCACAGCCGGGTCAGCCCGGCGACGAGCGCACCGACCGTCGCCTCCTCGTCCAGGGCGGGCAGGACGACGGCGATGCGACGGCCGTCCTTGCGGGCGGCGAGCCGGGCGGAGAGGGTCACGGGCTCAGGTGAGCGGACGGGCGCACTCGTCGAGCGCCGCCCCGGCCAGCCCGGCGGGGTCGGCCGGGGCGGAGTCGTCACCGCGGACCTGCCGCAGCCGCTCGATCGGGCCCCGTGAGGCGAACCCGCGGTCGGCGAGGCCGGCGACCCAGTCGACGAGGCCGTCCCAGTGGCCGTCGGGGTCGAGCAGCACGACCGGCTTGCCGTGCAGGCCGAGCGATCCGGCCGTCCAGACCTCGAAGAGCTCCTCGCAGGTCCCGATGCCGCCGGGCAGCGCGAGGAACGCGTCGGCGCGGTCCTCCATCTGCTGCTTGCGCTCGCGCATGCTCTCGACGACGAGCAGCTCGTCGCTGTCGTGGTCGGCCCACTCGCGCTCGACCATGGACCGCGGGATGACCCCGACGGTGCGGCCGCCCGCCTCCCGGGCGCCGGCCGCGACCGCACCCATCATCGACTTGCGGCCCCCGCCGGACACGAGTGTCCAGCCGCGGGCGGCGACGGCACGGCCGACCTCCCGGGCGAGGTCGAGGTAGTGCGGGGCGACGCCGTCGGAGCTGGCGCAGTAGACGCAGACGGCGAACCCGGGCTCCGGACCGGCCATCAGTGCGTCTCCTCCCAGGCGTGGTAGGCCTCGTTGACCACGTCGACGGCGTCGTCGATGTCGTCGGTGACGTGCAGCAGGTCGAGGTCCTTCTCGCTGATCTTGCCGTCGGTGAGGACGGTCTTGGCGATCCAGTCGTAGAGGCCGCCCCAGTAGGCGCTGCCGAGCAGGACGACCGGGAACTTCGTGACCTTCTTGGTCTGCACGAGGACGAGCGCCTCGAACAGCTCGTCGAGCGTGCCGAACCCGCCGGGCAGGCAGACGAACGCCTGCGAGTACTTCACGAACATCGTCTTGCGGGCGAAGAAGTAGCGGAAGTTGATCCCGAGGTCGACCCACGGGTTCAGGCCCTGCTCGAACGGCAGCTCGATGCCGAGCCCGACCGAGAGCCCGCCCGCCTCGGAGGCACCGCGGTTCGCGGCCTCCATCGCGCCCGGGCCGCCCCCGGTGATGACGGCGAACCCGGCTCCGGCGAGCCGCGCCCCGAGCTCGCGGCCCAGCTCGTACTCCGGGGAGCCGGCCTGCGTGCGGGCCGAGCCGAACACGGTCGCCGCGCGCGGGAGTTCGGCGAGCATCCCGAACCCCTCGACGAACTCGGCCTGGATCCGGAGCACCCGCCACGGGTCGGTGTGCACCCAGTCGGCCGGGCCCCGGGAGTCGAGCAGCCGCTGGTCGGTGGTGGTCGGCTCGATGCTGCGTTCGCCGCGCAGCACCACCGGGCCACGCTGCTTCTCGGGCTGCTTCTCGTGCAGCGTCCGGGGATCGGCGTTCTCGTCGGCCATGGCGATCACGGTATTCGGGCGGCGACGACCCGCCCCCGCCGGTGGGGTCGTCGCCGCTGTCGTCGGCGCTGTCGTCGGCGCTGTCGTCGGCGCTGTCGTCGGCGCGGGCCCGGCCGGCCGGCTCCGGTCAGGCGGGGTGGCCCGCGAGGTAGCGGCGCAGCACCTCGGTGCAGGCGGTGATCGCGTCCTCGGCGACGTGCTCCTCGCGGGTGTGGGCGAGGTTCGGGTCGCCGGGCCCGTAGTTGACCGCCGGGATGCCCAGCGCGGCGAAGCGGGAGACGTCGGTCCAGCCGTACTTCGCCCGCGGCACGGCCCCGGTCGCGGCGACGAACTCCGCGGCCGCCGGCGCGGACAGGCCCGGCAGCGCACCCGGCGAGAGGTCGGTGACGACGAGCGGGAACCCGTCGAACACCTCTCGGACGTGCTCGACGGCCTGCTCGGCGGACCGGTCCGGGGCGAACCGGAAGTTCACGGTGACGACGCACTCGTCCGGGACGACGTTGCCCGCGACCCCGCCGCCGATCCGCACGGCCTGCAGACCCTCGCGGTACTCGCAGCCGTCGATGTCCACCCACCGCGGCCGGTACGCCGCCAGCCGCGAGAGGATCTCCCCGGCCCGGTGGATCGCGTTGTCCCCCAGCCACGACCGCGCCGAGTGCGAGCGTCGTCCCGCGGTCCGCAGCTCGACGCGGAGGGTGCCCTGGCAGCCGGCCTCGAGGGTGCCGTCGGTGGGCTCGCCGAGGATCGCGAGGTCGGCGTCGAGCCAGTCCCGGTGCTCGCGCTCGATGCGGCCGAGCCCGTTGCGCTCCGCCTCGATCTCCTCGCAGTCGTAGAACACCAGGGTGAGGTCGTGCCTCGGCTCGGGCAGCGTGGCCGCGAGATGCGCGAAGACGGCATCGCCGGACTTCATGTCCGAGGTGCCGCAGCCGTGCACGATCCCGTCGGCGCGGCGCGACGGCACGTTGTCCGCGATCGGCACGGTGTCGATGTGCCCGGCCAGCAGGACGCGGTGCGGACGCCCCAGATCGGTGCGCGCGAGCACCGCGTCACCGGACCGCAGCACCTCCAGGTGCGGTGCCTGGGTCCGCAGCGCGGCCTCGAGCGCGTCGGCGAGGCGCCGCTCGTCCCCGGACACACTGGCGATGTCGACCATCGCGGCGGTCAGGGTCACCGGGTCGGACGTGAGGTCCAGCGCGGGCAGCGTCGTCGTCACCGGCCCGACGCTACCGACCCGCCCGGGCGCCCCTCCCCCGCGACCCGGCCGCGCGGGCACTCCGGACCGACCGCCGCGGCGCCGGATCGACGTCCCGGCCCGGGTGCCGCGCCGGGGGTGGGCTCGCCGGTCGTCGCTTTGCTCTGCTCACCGATACGCAGCACGGGCCCGCGGGCGCCTCGCGCGCCCCCTGCCGTCGCCCCCGGATCGGGGCAGGGTCGGGGCGTGAACGGTCTCCGTTCGCCTTCTGGGGGCGTCCCCGGGCCTGCCCGCTGCGTATCGGTGAGCAGAGCAAAGCGACGCACGGACGACCACCTCCGGGCGACCGATCCGGCCGCGGGCCCGCCGTGTCGATCATCGCCGGCACCGGCGACGGCCCGGTTGTCCACAAGTGCGCGAGTTGTCCACAGGTTCGCAGGTCACCGGTGCGTTCCGGGCTCGCGGACGCAGGCTCGGTGCATGGACATCATCGAGGGCGACCGGTTGCCCGCGGAGCCGCCGCCGGCACCGGTCGACGTCGTCGTCCCGGATCTGTCCGGCCTGGTCCGGCGGGTGCGGCGGAGCGCGGACCTGTCGCAGCGGGAGCTCGCGGAGCGGACGGGGCTGGCGCCGTCGACGATCGCCCGGATCGAGAGCCGGTCGCTCGCGCCGGCGCTGGACACGCTGGCCGCGATCCTGTCGGTCGCGGGGCTGCGGCTGGTCGTCGTCGACGCTGAGAACCGGCGGGTGCCACCGATGGAGGACCCGCCGGGTGACCTGCGGGACGGGGCGGGGCGCAGGTTCCCGTCACATCTGGACGTGATCCTCGACCCGCTGCCCGGCGAGTGGTGGGGCGACCGGTACGGCTGCGCCCGACCGCCGGAGACGTTCCACCGGGATCGGCCGCTGCGCGACGCGATGCGGCGGCGCAGCGTGTGGGAGGTGCGGGTCGCGCAGTTCCGCACGGTGCCGCCACCGCCGACCATCGAGCACTGGATGATGCTGCAGGCCCGGTGCCGGGCGTGCGGGCGGCTGCCCGACCCGCCACCGCCGCCGTTCGCGCCGGCCGCGGTGCTCCGCTGTCTGCAGGCCGCGGCCCTGCTGCTCTCGGTACGGGCAGCCGATCATGACGACGTGTCCCGGCGCACCCACCGCGACGCGCCGTGGGCGACGGCGGGACGGTAGGTTCGGGGCCCGTGAGCACCGAGTACCGCCGCGAAGGCGCTTCCGGAACCGGCCTGGCCACGGTCACGACCGACGGCACCGTCCTCGACGTCTGGTACCCGGCGCCGGTGCTGGCCGGGGGCGCGTCCGACGACGCCGTCGACCTGGCGCCCCTCGCCGGGACCGACGAGCTGCGTGGGGTCCGGACCGAGGTCGTGCGCACCGAGATCGCCTCGCTGGCCGACGCGCCCGCCGACGCCGCCGACGTCTACCTGCGGCTGCACCTGCTCAGCCACCGCCTCGTCCAGCCGCACCAGGTCAACCTCGAGGGCCAGTTCGGGCTGCTCACCAACGTCGTCTGGACCAACCACGGCCCGTGCCCGGTGCCCGGGTTCGAGCTCACCCGGGCGAAGCTGCGCGGCCGCGGCCCGGTGACCGTCACCCATGTCGACAAGTTCCCGCGGATGGTCGACTACGTGATCCCCGCCGGCGTCCGCATCGGTGACGCCGACCGCGTCCGGCTCGGCGCGCACCTCGCCGAGGGCACGACCGTCATGCACGAGGGCTTCGTCAACTTCAACGCCGGCACCCTCGGCGCGTCGATGGTCGAGGGCCGGATCTCCGCCGGTGTCGTCGTCGGGGACGGCTCGGACGTCGGCGGCGGTGCCTCGATCATGGGGACGCTGTCCGGTGGCGGCAAGGAGGTCATCTCGATCGGCCGCCGCTGCCTGCTCGGCGCGAACGCGGGCCTGGGCATCTCCCTCGGCGACGACTGCGTGGTCGAGGCCGGTCTCTACCTCACGGCGGGCACCAAGGTCACGCTGCCCGACGGCAGCACCACCGCGGCGCGCGAGCTGTCCGGCCGGAACGGGCTGCTGATGCGCCGCAACTCGGTGTCCGGCGCGGTCGAGGCGCTGGCCCGTACCGGCGACGGCATCGCCCTCAACGCCGCGCTGCACGCCAACTGACGGCCCGGCAGCGGTTCGCGGCGGAACGACCCACAGAAGCAGGACGGCGGGGACATGGTGGGTATGGACGGGGCTGCGCAGCCTCCGGGGAACCTCTACGGCGCCGCGGACCTCGGTGAGCCGCTGACCGCGGGACCGCAGGACCCGGCGGTGGCGCACGTCCGCGCGCTGCTGGACAAGCGGCTGCGCGCGATGCTGCGACACGAGCCCGGTGTGCGCGACGGGTCCGAGATCGAGGACCTGCACCAGATGCGGGTCTCCGTGCGGCGGATGCGGGCGGCGCTCAAGGCCGCCCGCCCCCTGCTCGACCACACCTGGGCGGACCTGCTGCGGGCCGAGCTCGGCCGGCTCGGCCGGGCGCTCGGCCCGGTGCGCGACCTCGACGTGATGATCGACCGCCTCCGCGGTGAGGTGGCCACGCTGCCGTCGGCCGAGCTGGCCGCCGGTGAGCGACTGGTCGCGGTGCTGGAGGCCGAGCGGGTCGGTGCGCGGGCCGAGATGCTCGACGAGCTCGACTCCGACCGGCACGCGGCACTGCGTCGCTCGCTGGTCGAGGCCGTCTCCGCTCCGCTGCCGGAGCCGCCGGAGGAGGTCGCGCGCCCCGAGCTGATCGAGCTGGTCCGGGCGGAGACCCGCAAGCTCGTCAAGGCGGTGCGCCGGGCCGGGCCGAACCCGCCGGACATGACCCTGCACGACCTGCGGATCCGCACCAAGCGGCTGCGCTACACCGGTGAGCTCGTCGCACCGGCGATGCGCGACGCGGACGGGTCCCGCACCGACGACGCCCGCCAGGTCCGCCGGATGCTCAAGGCCGCGGCCGGGCTGCAGGAGGTCCTGGGCGACCACCAGGACGCCTGCGTCGCCGAGCACCGCATCCGCGCCCTGCTCGACGAGCTGGGCCCCGGCCCCGACGCCCACGAGGTCTTCGTCGGCGGCCGGCTGGTCGAGCGCGAGCGGGCCCGCGCCGAGGCGCTGCGCGCACAGTGGTGGGCCGCGTGGGAGCACCTGGCCGAGCAGGCCGAGGCTCTCTGAGGCGGCGCCCGCTCAGCGCGGGCGGTCCCCGATCCGGACCACCGCGACGCCCTGCAGCACCGCACCGACCAGGAGCAGCCCGATCGCGGGCGGGAACCCGGCGGAGTCGATGACCACGCCCATCACCAGCGGCCCGATCCCGGCCGAGAGGTAGCCGATCCCGAGGCCGAAGCCGCTCACGGCGGCGCTGCGGGCCGGGGTCGGCGTCCGCCACGCGATCACCGTCAGCCCCAGCGGGAACCCGGCGCCGACGCCGATGCCGATCAGGACCGCCCACAGCCACGGCAGCGGCGTCCCCGGTGCGGGGGCCAGCAGCACCCCGAGCGTCCCGGCGGCCGAGCTGACCACGGTCAGCGCCGCCCAGAACCGCCACCGGCGTCGTCGCTCGGCCGCGGCCGGGAACAGCAGGGCCGCGGGGATCTGGGCGATGCTCCACGCCGCGAGGAGCAGCCCGGCCGCCTGCGGTGACCAGCCCTGCGACTCGTAGAACGGGGACAGCCAGGTCAGCCAGCCGTAGAAGATCGTCGACGAGCCCGCCAGGTAGCAGGCGATGCGGCGGGCGAACGGGTCGTGGCGGGCCCGGACCTCCTCGGCGACCGACGGGCCGTCGTCGGCCGCCCCCGGGGCGCCCGCGGGGGCCGGACGGGCGTGACCGATGCGGCTCGCGACCGGCGCCCACACCGCGACGGCGAGCACCGCGGGCACGGCCCACACCGCGAGTGAGAGGGACCACCCTCCCAGGGCGACGGCCAGGGGCACCGCGACGGCGGAGGCGACCGTCGCGCCGATCATCATCGAGACGACGTAGGCACCGGTCACCGCGCCCGCCCGCTCGGCCAGGTGCTCCTTCACGACCCCGGTGAGCAGCACCCCGGACACCCCGATGCCGAGCCCGACCAGCACCGAGCCGCCGACGAGCGCGGGCAGCGCCACGACCGACCGCAGCAGGCTGCCCACCCCGATCGTCGCGACGGCGACACCGAGCAGCCGCTCACGACCGACCCGGGCGGCGACGGCGGCGGCACCGAACGAACCCGCCGACATCATCAGCACCGCACCGGCCTGCACCAGACCCGCCGCGCCCGCCCCGATCCCGAGGTCGGCCCGCGCGGTCTCCAGCAGCGGCGGGTACCCGGCGAGCCCGGCGCGCAGGTTGACCGCGAGCGCGAGCACCCCGAGCAGGACCAGCGCGGGCCGGACGACCGGCCGGGACCGGGCCACCGGGGCCTCGGGCCCGGCGCCACCGGGCGCACCCGGACCGCCGGGACGCGGTGCCTGCATTCGACGGCTCCTTCGCCTGCCGGGTCCGCCGGATCGCTGCACCGGCGTCGTCGCTACCGGGCCGATCCTCTCCCGGGTCCTTGCCTATCGCAACGACAGCCGGGGTCAGGCGGCCCCGAGACGCTCCACGGCGGCGTCGATCCGCTCGTCCGGCGCGGTCAGCCCGACCCGGACGTGCCGGGCGCCCGCGGGACCGTAGAACTCACCGGGTGCGACGAGGATCCCCAGGCCGGCGAGCCGGTCCACGGTCTCGCGGCACGGCTCGTCCGCGCTCGCCCACAGGTAGAGCCCGGCCTGCGAGTGCTCGACCGTCAGCCCGGCCTTCTCCAGCCCGGCCCGCAGGCGGGTGCGACGGGCGTCGTAGCGGGCGGCCTGCTCGGCGACGTGCGCGTCGTCGGAGACGGCCGCCTCCAGCGCGGCCTGCACCGGACGCGGCACGATCATGCCCGCGTGCTTGCGCACCTCGAGCAGCCCCGACACCAGCGCCGGGTCCCCCGCGACGAACCCGGCGCGGTACCCGGCGAGGTTCGACACCTTCGACAGCGAGTGGACGGCCAGCAGCCCGGTGGTGTCGCCGTCGCAGACGTCGGGGTGCAGCACCGACCGCGGGGCCGGGTCGGCGTCGCCGGGCAGTCCGAGGTAGCACTCGTCGGAGGCGACGACCGCGCCCCGCTCCCGTGCCCAGGTCACGACCTTGCGCAGGTGCTCGACCGGCAGGACCCGGCCGGTGGGGTTCGACGGCGAGTTCAGCCACACCAGCCGGACCCGGGCCGGACCCGCGGCGGTGAGGCCGTCGGAACGGACGTGCCCGGCCCCCGCCAGCCGCGCCCCGACCTCGTAGGTCGGGTACGCGAGCTCCGGGATGACGACGGTGTCGCCCGCGCCGAGGCCCAGCAGCGTCGGCAGCCACGCGACCAGCTCCTTGGAGCCGATCGTGGGCACCACCGCGGCCGGGTCGACCCCGGACACGCCGAAGCGCCGCTGCAGCGAGGCGACGACCGCCTCGCGCAGCGACGCCGGGCCGTGGGTCGTCGGGTAGCCGGGCTCGGCGGCGGCCGGCCCGGCCACCGCGTCGCGCAGCACCCCGGGGACCGGGTCCACCGGGGTGCCGACCGACAGGTCGACGATGCCGTCCGGGTGCGCCGCCGCGCGCTCACGCGCACCGGTCAGCGAGTCCCAGGGGAAGTCGGGGAGGTCGAGCCTGCTCACTCGTCGTGTTCCTGCGGGGGCAGGCTCTTCGCCGGCTCCACGTCACGGTCGACCTTGCCGAGCTTCGAGGCGCCGCCGGGCGAGCCCAGCTCGTCGAAGAAGTCCACATTGGCCTTGGTGTAGGCGGCCCACTGGTCGGGGACGTCGTCCTCGTAGTAGATGGCCTCGACGGGGCAGACCGGCTCGCAGGCCCCGCAGTCGACGCACTCGTCGGGGTGGATGTAGAGCATCCGTCCACCCTCGTAGATGCAGTCCACCGGGCATTCCTCGATACACGCCTTGTCGAGCAGGTCGACGCAGGGTTCGGCGATCACGTAGGTCACTTCGGTGGTCCTCCACTCGGAGCAGCGGGCACCCGGAGATCATGTGGTGGCGGGGTGCCCGGTCAAACTGGGACGCCCGCAGGTTAACCCGCGCCCCCCGGCGGGGCAGGAGTGAGGTGGTCGGCTTCATGCTCGACGAGCTGGCAGGACGGCGGGTGGCCCTGCGCCACCGCATCGCGCCGGAGGGCGCACCGGGCCCCGGACTGACCGACGCGGTCGGTGAGCTGGAGCCCGACGGGCCCGACGCCGTCGTCGTCCACACCCGGTCGGGTGCGGTCCGGGTGCGACGCGACGCCGTCGTCGCCGTCCGGGAGGTGCCGCCCGCCCCGGCCCGGCGGGCGTCGCGTGCGGCGGTGGACCGGCTGGAACGCGTACGGGCGGCGGCCTGGCCGGCGCCGGTCGTCGAGGAGCTGGGCGGCTGGCTGCTGCGTGCGGCCGGCGGCTGGACGCGGCGGGCGAACTCCGCGCTCGCGCTCGGCGCCCCGGGGATGCCGGTCGAACGAGCCCTGGACCGCGTGCGGGAGTTCGCCGGGCGGCACGGCATCGCCCCGACGGTGCAGGCCCCGGTGGACGCGCCGTGGTCGAACCGGGTGGCCGAGGCGGGCTGGGTGCGGGCCGAGGCCCCCGGGACCTGCACCGTGCTCGTCACCCGCGCCGCGTCCGACGGCCCGGCGCCGCAGTGGCCCGCGACGCCCGGACCGGACTGGTGGGCCGCGCAGGGCGAGCCGGAGCCCGGGCCCGGCGCGCCCGCGTGGGCGGTGCTGACCGGGGCGCTGCGTCCCGGTGAGCAGAGCGGAGCGTCGGGCACGGACCGCGTCGAGGTCGGGTTCGGCACGCTCACCGGCGCCGACGGGGCGCCGGTCGCGTCGGTGCGCGCCGCCGTCGTCGACTCCCACGTCTACGTGTCGCGGCTGTGGGTCGTCCCGGCCGCGCGGCGCGGGGGTCTCGCGGCCCGGCTCACCGGGCAGGCGCTGTCCTGGGGCGCGGCGCACGGGGCGCGGCACGGGATGCTCGACGTCGCCGACGACAACACCGCCGCGCTCGCCCTCTACCGCGCCACCGGCTGGACCGGCCACCACCGGTACCACTACCTGGTCCCCCCGGATCCGGCCTGACCGGAGGGGCAGGGGCTCAGGCGAACCCGCGGCGGAGCAGCCAGGCGCGGGCCTGCTTGGCGGCGCGCTTGAGCCCCGACCACTCCCCCAGGTACTTCCCGACGACGCCGACGACCGGCAGCAGCCCGAGCCACTGGTGGTAGAAGCGGCCGTGCGGACGCTTGCCCAGCTCGTCCTCGACGCCCCACAGGGCCCGCCCGAGACGCCACACGGCGCTGCCGACGCGCTTGAGCGTGGCCCGCTTGCCGTCGCCGGCGAGATCACCGGTGAGCTCCTCGGCGCGGGCGTCGGCATCGGCGTCCTCGGCCGCGGTGAGCTCCCGGGCGGCGAGGTCGAGCTCACGCTGGAACAGCACCGACGCCAGCAGCTCGACGAGCCGGTCCTCCGAGCGGACGCCGTGCTCGCCCGCGATCGCGACGAGCAGCAGCCCCTCGCCCGCCGCGCCGACCGCGTCGGACACCGGCAGGGTGCGGGCCAGTGCCCCGCCCAGACCCGGGATCGCGGCGATCAGCGTGGTGAACCGGCCGACCCGGTAGACCCACCAGTCGGTGCGGGCGGGGACGTCCATCGCCGCCCAGGCCGAGGTGCCGGGGACCTTCACCGACGCCAGCGCGTCGAGGATCTTGTCGGCGAGCGAGCGTTCCTCGTCGGTCGCGTCCTCCGGACGGTCCGAGCCGGGCGTCACCCGGGCCCGCAGGCCGAACGGGTCGGACTCGCGCAGCCCCTCGAGCACCGGCCGGGTGGCCCGCACGAACGGGCGCAGGACCCGCACCAGGTCGTCGTCGGAGATCGTCATCGGGTCACCCTCCGGTCGTTGCGGCCGGCCGCCAGCCGGTCGAGCGCCCTGCGGAACGACACGACGCCGGTCACGGCGCCGGCGACGAGCAGCAGCAGCGACTCCCAGTTCACCGGGAGCAGGAGGTCCCCGCCCGGGCCGAAGAAGCCGAGCACGAGCACCGCCGCGAACCACACGACCAGCGGGGCGGCCGCGCCCGCCGGGGTCGGGAGGATCTCGGTGGCCGTGGTGTGGATCAGCCACGGCAGCGAGACGACCACGATCACCGTGCCCAGCGGCACCGGGACCGGCCCGATGTAGAGCATCTGGAACATCAGCTCGAAGGCCACCAGCAGCAGCGAGATCACCAGCAGCACCAGCGCGAGCGGGAGCCTCGTCACGTCGCTCACCCGTCGACCCCCTCGAACAGATCCGTCTCCGTCGTGCCGGGCGGCGCGCCGGCGAGCACGTACTCCTCGACCCCCAGCAGCGGCTGGACGATGCCGTTGCTCATCGCGAACGCGACCCAGCCGTCGCCGCCGCGGACGTCGATCTGGGTGGCGTGCGCCCGCATCGCCGCGACCCGCTCGTCGTCGTGGGCGTCGACGTCGACCCGGGTGGTGACGGCGGCGGCGTCGTGGCCGGGGTGCTCGTCGGGCTCCGGCCAGCGCAGCCCGGTGCGGTCCGGGTCCCCGCCGAGCGCGGAGAGCAGCTCGGTGAGCCCGTCGTCGAGCAGCGCGCTCGACCGCACCGCGAAGTACAGCTTGGCGACGACGTCCGGGCGCGCCCCCGCCGCGGCGACGACCAGCTCGTGCGCCCGGACGTGGTCGGGATGGCCGTAGCTGCCGTCGGAGGCGTAGGAGACCAGCACCTGCGGGCGGACCTCGTCGATGATCTCCAGCAGCTGGGCGAGCTGGGTGCCGAACGGTTCCGGGGCGGCGAACGCCCGCGGGTGCAGCTCCGGCGGGAGCGCGGCGCGGGTGCCGTGCCCGGCCAGCACCATGCCGGAGTCGCGCCAGCGCCCGGGGCCGCCGAGCCAGCGGTGCCGGGGCCCGCCGAGGGCGGCCAGCGCGGCGTCGAGCTCGCGGATGCGGTAGCCGCCGAGCTGGTCACCGCGGTCCGGGGCGAGCTCGGCCAGCTCCGGACCGATCACCTCGCCCTCCTCACCGAGGGTGCAGGTCACCACGGTGACCTCGCAGTCGGGGTCGGCGGTGTAGCGGGCGATGGTCCCGCCGGTGGTCAGGGTCTCGTCGTCCGGGTGGGCGTGGACGAGCAGGAGGCGACGAGCAGGCACGCCGGGAGCCTACGGGGCGATGATCGACCCCGCCGCGGCGTGGGGGACGACGGGCAGCGGGAACTCCGCCGCCTCCCCCGTCGCCGGGGGGAACGTGATCGTCGCGCCGGTCAGGGGGACGGTCGGGACCGCGGTCCCGGCCAGCCCCGCGGGTTCGACGCCGTCGCGGACCAGCAGGTCGCCCAGGGCCGCGATCATCGCGCCGTTGTCGGTGCACAGCCGGGGCACGGGCACCCGCAGGGTGATCCCGGCGCCCGCGCAGGCGCGCTCCATCTCGGTGCGCAGCACCCGGTTCGCCGCGACCCCGCCGACCATGAGCAGGGTGTCCGCGCCGCGCTCGGCACACGCCCGCAGGGCCTTGCGGACCAGGACGTCGACGACGGCCATCTGGAACGACGCGGCGACGTCCGGGACCGGGACGGCGCGGCCCGCGTCCTGGGCGGCCTCGACGTGCCGGGCCACGGCGGTCTTGAGCCCGGAGAAGGAGAAGCCGAACGCGGCGTCGCGCGGACCGGTCATCGGGCGCGGGAACGCGATCGCGGCCGGGTCGCCGTCGAGTGCGGCCCGCGAGACCGACGGGCCGCCCGGGTAGGGCAGGCCCAGCAGCCGGGCGACCTTGTCGAAGGCCTCCCCCGCCGCGTCGTCGACGGTGTCGCCGAGGTGCTCGACGGGGTCGCGGGCCAGGTCGCCCAGCGCCAGCAGCGAGGTGTGCCCGCCGGAGACGATCAGGCAGACGCAGCGGTCGGGCAGCGGCCCGTGCTCCAGGACGTCGACGGCGGCGTGCCCGGCCAGGTGGTGCACCCCGTAGAGCGGCACGTCCAGCGCCGCCGCGTACGCCTTGGCCGCCGCGACGCCGACGTGCAGCGCGGGCGAGAGCCCCGGCCCCGCGGTGACGGCGACGGCGTCGACGTCGGACAGCGACACCCCGGCCGCCTCGACCGCCGCGCGCACCATCGGCGTCACCGCGCTCACGTGGGCGCGGGCCGCGACCTCCGGGACCACACCGCCGAAACGGGCGTGCTCGTCCGCCGACGACGCCAGCCCCTCGCCGAGCAGCACCCCGTCCCGGACGAGACCGGCACCGGTCTCGTCGCACGACGTCTCGATCCCCAGAACCAGCGACACGCCACCCAGTTTCGCACCGGGTGGCGTGTCGTGGCCGTGGGGTCCTGCTCGGACGGGTCGTGCTCGGTCAGGTCCGCAGGAGCGCGCGCTCCTCGGCGAAGTGACAGGCCACCCGGTGCCCCGGGCCGGACGCGATCTCCAGGACCGGCTTCTCGTCGATGCAGCGCGCCTTGTCGGCGTCGGGCAGCTCCAGGTGCTTCCAGCACCGGGTGCGGAACCGGCAGCCCGACGGCGGGTCGGCCGGGTTGGGCACGTCCCCGGTCAGCACGATCCGCTCCCGCACCCGCTCGACCTCCGGGTCCGGGACGGGCACCGCCGAGATCAGCGCCTGGGTGTAGGGGTGCTGCGGCCGGTCGAACAGGTCGTCGCGGTCGGCGACCTCGACGACGTTGCCCAGGTACATCACCGCGACGCGGTCGGAGATGTGGCGCACCACCGACAGGTCGTGGGCGATGAACAGGTAGGTCAGCCCAAAGTCGCGCTGCAGCTGCTCGAGCAGGTTGAGCACCTGGGCCTGGATGGACACGTCCAGGGCCGAGACGGGCTCGTCGAGCACCACGAACTTCGGGTTGAGCGCGATCGCCCTGGCGATGCCGACGCGCTGGCGCTGCCCGCCGGAGAACTCGTGCGGGTAGCGCTCGGCGTACTCGGCCGAGAGCCCCACGGTCTCGAGCAGCTCCGGGATCGTGGAGTCGGTGAGCTCGCCGCCGAGCAGCTCGTACTTCTCCGAGAGGATCGACCGGACCGTCATGCGCGGGTTCAGCGACGCGTACGGGTCCTGGAAGACGATCTGCATGTCCTCCCGGGCCGAGCGCAGCTCGGACTGCCCGAGCGCGGTCACGTCGCGGCCGTTGATGTGCACGCTGCCGGCGGTGGGCTCGTGCAGCCGCAGGATCGCCCGGGCCGCGGTCGACTTGCCGCAGCCGGACTCGCCGACCAGCGACAGCGTCTGCCCCTCGGGGATCTCCAGGTCGATGCCGTCGACGGCCTGCACCACACCGACGGTGCGCTGGAACAGCACGCCGGAGCGGATCGGGAACGACTTGGTCAGCCCCGCGGTGCGCAGCATCGGCTCGTCGGTCGCCGTCTCCGCGACGTGTGCCTCGGACCCCGGCACGACCGGCTCGCGCGGCGTGGCGGCGGCCTCGCCGACCTCGTCGGAGTGCAGGCAGGCGTGCAGGTGGCCGGGCCGGTCGGTGAGCTGGACCAGCTCCGGGGTCCTCTCCGCGCAGGACGACGTGGCGAACCGGCAGCGCGGGTGGAACGCGCAGCCCGACGGGACGTGCGCGAGGTTCGGCGGCTGCCCGGGGATCGGCTCCAGCTTCTCCGGCCGGGCCTGGTCCATCCGCGCCAGCGACGACAGCAGGCCGTAGGTGTAGGCGTGCCGCGGTTCGGCGAAGATCTCGTCGTTGGTCCCGGTCTCGACGACCCTGCCCGCGTACATGACCATGATCCGGTCGGCGTGCGCCGCGACCAGGCCCAGGTCGTGGGTGATCAGGACGATCGCCGTCTCGCGCTGCTCCTGGAGCTTCTCGAGCAGGTTCATGATCTGGGCCTGCACGGTGACGTCGAGCGCGGTGGTCGGCTCGTCGGCCAGCAGGACCTTCGGGTCGTTCGCGAGCGCCATCGCGATCATCGCGCGCTGGCGCATCCCGCCGGAGAACTCGTGCGGGTACTGCGACGCCCGCGCGGCCGGGTTCGGGATGCCGACCTCCCCGAGCAGGTCGACGGCGCGGCGGCGGGCGGTGACCTTACCGGCCTGCCGGTCGTGCGCCCGGATCATCTCGGCGATCTGGTCGCCCACCTTGTAGACCGGGTTCAGCGCGGTCAGCGGGTCCTGGAAGATCATCGCGATGTCCTTGCCGCGCAGCTTGCGCTGCTCGGACTCCGACATCGTCAGCAGCGAGCGGCCCTCCAGCAGCACCTCGCCGCTGGGGAACGTCGCCGGCGGGGTCGGGACGAGGCCCATCAGGCTCATCGCCGACACCGACTTGCCGGAGCCGGACTCGCCGACGATCGCCAGAGTCTCGCCACGGTCGACGTGCCAGCTGACGCCGTCGACGGCCTTGACCACACCGGCGTCGGTGGAGAAGTGCACCCGCAGGTCGCGGACCTCGAGCATGTGCTCGCTTCGGTTCTCGGTCACGGGTCAGTTCCTCCCGCGCAGCTTGGGGTCGAGGGCGTCGCGCAGGCCGTCGGCCACGAACGCGAAGCCCAGCGTGGTGATCGCGATGGCGGCGGACGGGAAGATCCACAGGAAGCTCTTGCCCGGCACCGACAGGTACTGGGAGGCCTGCGAGATCAACCGGCCCCACTCGGGGACGTCCGGCGGGACGCCGACGCCGAGGTAGGACAGGGTCGCCATCGCGACGACGACCACGCCGATCGAGGTGAACGAGTACACGAGCACCGGAGCCACGGCGTTGGGCAGGATGTGCCGGGTCAGGATCCGCCGGGTGCCCGCCCCGATCGAGCGGGCCGCCTCGACGTACTCGGCCTCCCGCAGGGCCAGCACCTGGCCGCGCATCAGCCGGGCGGTCGTCATCCAGCCCAGTGCGACGAGCGCGATGACGACCGGCAGCGTCCCGCCGCCGACCGCCCGGACGATCACCAGTGCGCCCACCAGCGGCGGGAACGCCAGGAAGATGTCGATGATCCGGGCGATGACCGCGTCCCAGGCGCCGCCCTTGAACCCGGCGAGCGCACCGAGCGTGAGCCCGAGGACGAGGGAGAAGAAGACCACGGACAGACCGACGATCATCGCCAGCCGGACGCCGTAGATGATCCCGGAGTACAGGTCGCGGCCGAGGACGTCGGTGCCGAAGAAGTGCGCCGACGACGGCGGCTGCAGGGTGTTGAGCAGGTTCTGCTCGAACGGGTCGTAGGGCGTCGAGAACGGCGAGATGATCGCCATGACGATCTCGAACGCGACGATGACCAGCCCGGCCATCGCGAGCTTGTTGCGGCGGTAGCGCCGCCAGATCTCGGCGAACTGGCCGTTGGACCGCGCGCGACGGGGACCGTCGGGCGCCGGTGTGACGGCCTCGGCGGGGTCGCCGCCCGGCAGTCCGAGCGCGGCGGCCGGATCGGTGGCCGGCGCGCCGGGGGTGGGTGGTGGGTTCATGCGAGGGATCGCCTCACTCAGTCAGCTCAGGCGGATGCGCGGGTCGAGGTAGGCGTAGAGGATGTCGACGAGCATGGAGAGCAGCACGTAGGCCACCACGCTGTAGACGACCACCGCCATGATGACCGGCGCGTTGTTGTTCGTGATCGCGCGGGCCAGCAGGAATCCGGCGCCGTTGTACTGGAACACCGTCTCGGTGACGATCGCGCCGCCGATGTAGGTGCCCAGGGTGAGCCCGACGAACGTGACGACGGGCAGCAGCGACGTCCGCATGGCGTGCCTGCCGATGACCGTCCGCTCGGACAGCCCCTTGGCGCGTGCGGTGCGGATGTAGTCGGCCTGCAGGACCTCCAGCATCGACCCCCGCATCAGCCGGGCGACGAACGCCGACTCGATGATCGCGAGGGTGAACGCGGGCAGGATCACGTCCCAGTACCAGGGCACCTCCTCGAGGAAGCTGCGCGGTACCGGCGGGAACGGCCCGACCCCGGAGACGTTCGCGACCAGGAAGATCGCGACGACGAACACCGGGACACCGATGCCGATGGTGGAGACGACGGTGACGAACACGTCCCAGAACGAGTAGCGGCGCACCGCGGCGATCACGCCGGCCGTCACCCCGAACAGGACGAGGAACAGCAGCGCCACGACGGCGAGCAGGATCGTGTTCGGGACGGTCTCGGCGAGAAGCTGGGAGACCGGGCGCCGCTGGTCGAAGTCGAGACCGAAGTCGCCGGTGACCATGTTGCCGAGGTAGTTCACGAACTGGACCGGCAGCGGCTGGTCGAGACCGAACTTGGCGCGGTTGATCGCGGCGACCTCGGGCGGGACGACCTTCTCCCCGGTGGAGGCGAAGGGGTCGCCGAGCGAGAACGTCGCGATGAAGATCAGGAACGCGGTGACGACGACGACCAGGATCCCCTGGAGCAGCCGCCGAAGGATGAATCTGCCCATGGAAGCACGGACTTTCGTGTGGTGGGAACGCCGCACGACGGCCCGCGTCCCGGGGTCACCGGGACGCGGGCCGCGTCAGCGGGACGTCACTTGAGGGTGATCGTGTCGAACGTCGGGTCCTCGGAGAAGTCCATGTTCACGTTGCCGAACTTCTCGGTGTTGACCAGGCGGGACTGCTGGCGGAACCAGAGCGGGATCAGCGCGAGGTCGTCGCCGATGGCGATCTTCTCGGCCCGCTTGTAGAGGTCGTTGCGGGCCGCCTCGTCCTGGGTCTGCGCGGCCTGCGCGAGCAGCTTGTCGAACTCCGGGTTGGAGTAGCGGCCACGGTTGTCGCCCTGGGCCGGCTCGCTCGGCGAGGCGGCACCGATCGACTGGGTGGCCAGCAGCGGGAACAGGTAGTTGCCCGGGGTCGGGTAGTCCGCGCTCCACGCCGCACGCCAGAGGCCGGAGGCCTCGGGCTGCTGCTCGTTGTCGAGCAGGTCACGGAACGGCACACCGGTGTAGGTGACCTTCAGCCCGAGGTTCTGCTCCAGCTGCTGCTTGACCGCCGCGGTCCACTCCTCGTGACCGGCACCGGTGTTGTACTGCAGCTTCACCTCGGTGCCGGGGGTGAGACCGGCCTGCTGCGCGAGCCGCTTCGCCTCGTCCGGGTTGTAGGTGCACGCGGTGCAGACGCCCGGGGTGTACGCGTCCGGGAAGTTCGGCGGGATGAGCGCGTCGGCCGGCGAGGTCGAGTTCTGCAGCACACCCTGCACGATCGCGTTGCGGTCGATCGCCATCGAGACGGCCTTGCGGGCGTCCGCGCTGTTCAGCGGCGTGGTGGTGACCGAGACCAGCAGGTAGTTGTTGCCGTTGGTCTTCTTGTTCAGCCACTTGCCCTGGGGCTCGTAGGTCGACTTGGCCTGGTTCAGGACCGGGGTGGGCATGCGCGCCCAGTCGAACTGGCCGTTCTGGAAGCCGTTGTACTCGGCGGTGACGCCGCCGCCCTCACCGGACGGGACGATGGTGATCTCGACGGCGTCGAGGTTCGCCTTGGTCCCCGCGGTGTAGGCGTCGTTGCGGACCAGGCGGATGCCGCGGTCGTGCTGCCACGGGCCGTCCATCTTGAACGGGCCGTTGCCGACCGGCAGGTCGTTGTAGGTCTTGTTGTCCGCCGCGCCCGCGGTCGAGGGGACCGGGCTCAGCGCCGGGTGGTAGGTCCGCAGCTCGAACTCGCAGTCGGGCTTGGACAGCGTGACCTTGAGCTGGTTCGGGTTCGTCGCGTCCACGCCGGACAGCGCGTTGGCGGTCCCGGCCTGGATCTGGTCGTAGCCCTGGACCTCGTCCAGGTGGTACGAGACCTCCGACGCCGAGGCCTTGGCCGCGGTGCGCTCCCAGCCCCGCTTGAACGAGGTGGAGTTCAGCACCTCGCCGTTGGAGAACTTCTGGTCCGGCTTGAGGTCGAACACCCACTGCGTGCAGTTCTGGTTGGGCGTCCACTTCGACGCGACGCCGTCGTAGACGTCGCCGTTGGGCTTGACCCGGATCAGGCCCGTGAACAGGGCACGGTTCACCAGGGTCCCCTCGGACTCCTGGGTGTTGTACGGGTCGATCGCGGTCGGTTCGGTGATCGCCAGCCGGAACGTGCCGCCCGGCTTGCCGGGCACCTCCGGCTGGTCAGGGGTCTCCTCGAACCCGGCGGCGGTGTTGCCGCTGCCCCCCGTGTTGCTCTGCTGGCTGCAGCCGGTGAGGACGAGCCCCACGACCGCGGTCAGGGCGATGGCCGAGGCGGCCGCCCTTCTTCCCCTCATCTGCCGTGCCTCTCGAGATGTCGTGGGTGCACGCCGTTGTCGCACCCGTCCGGGACGCGACGGACCGCCGGATGTGTGCCGGGGCCCGTCGGGAGGCACGCTAGGAATCGCGGCCCTCCAGCAGCGAGGTCCGACGCCGATCGTGGCGAAACGGTGACCATTGAACGGCGTAACGGGCTCGCAGCCGAACCGGACAGTAACAACGGGACCGTTGCGTCGCACAGCCCTCGATGCATGCCGAAACACAGTTGGTACTTACGTACCACTCGCCGTCACCGTGCAGCAGCGGAGTGCGTCCGAACGGACGCGTCCGACGGTGTCAGTTCGGGTCGTCGTCGCCGGTCGGGCGCTCGCCCGAGCCCTCCGGCTCGGCCCAGGTCCGGGCGCCCGACATCGGGCCGGTCGCGATCGGGCCGGGCGTGACCCGGGTGGCCGCGTCGGTCTGCGGGTTGCTGACGACCAGACCCTGCGCCTGGTACAGCGGCAGCGCGGGCAGCTGGCGCCACAGCACCCGCTCGGCCTCGGCGACGACGGCCGGGTCCGGGCTCTCGGCGACCAGCAGCTCGTCGAGCAGCGGCTGCAGGGCGGGGAAGCAGGCCACGCCCGGCAGCTCCCCGGGCACCGCGTCCGCGGGGCAGCCGTAGTCGGAGTCCAGTCGCGGCCCGATCGCACCGTAGGCGGCACGGGGTGCGACGAGCACGTCGACGGCGACCGGGGTCCCGGAGTCGGGGGAACCGGACGTCGTCGGGGCGGCGGTCGCCGTGGTCGGGGCCGCCGGGGGCGTGGTGACCGGTGCGGCGCTGCCGCCGGGGACCGGGCCCGCACCCGGGGCGGGGGTGGTGGTCGGGGTCGGCGTCGTCGGGGCGACGCTCGGGTCGGTCAGCAGGTCCGGTGCCGACGGGGCGACGATCGTGGCGCCGATGCCGCCGGCCTTGAGCTGCTCGGCCACGACGCGGGCGACGTTCACGTCCTCGGTCCGCTCGGCCCCGGCGCCGATGACCACGCCGAGCGGGCGCCCGCCGAGGGTCCACCGGCCGTCCTGACCACGGACGTAGCCCGCCTCGGTGAACGCGGCCGCGGCCGCCGCCGCATCGGGCCGGCCGGGGGCGCCGGCGGGAGCGGTCGGCGCGTAGCCGGGATCCGACGGGGCGGCGCCGAAGGCGTTCACGGCCACGGCGTCGGGGTTGACGCGCTCGCGGATCGCGTCGCGGTCCAGCAGCGCAGCGACGCCCTCGCGGACCCGGGGGTCGGCCAGCGGACCGTCGGTGGTGCGGAACTCCAGCTGTTCGACGGCCGGGCGCGGCCCGCGCTGCACCGTCGGCGGCCGGGGGCCCCGGGCCAGGACGTCGAGGGCCTGGGTGATCTCCGGCCGGGCGTCGGGCAGGGCGAGGTCGACGCCCTGGCTCTCCAGCGCCGTCGGCAGGGTGTTCG
This sequence comes from Pseudonocardia sp. DR1-2, assembly GCF_023717215.1. Taxonomy (NCBI): domain Bacteria; kingdom Bacillati; phylum Actinomycetota; class Actinomycetes; order Pseudonocardiales; family Pseudonocardiaceae; genus Pseudonocardia; species Pseudonocardia sp. DR1-2. Next base: position 391,627 of record NZ_JAMQOF010000006.1, read on the forward strand.
CCGGGATGCGGCGCAGGATGATCTCGTCGACGACCGCGGCGGTCGCCCAGTACGGGTCGTTGCGGGCGAGCAGGACCTCGCCGCGGAGGCGGTCGACCTGCATCAGCCGGAACGGGCCGCCCGAGGCCGGCACCCCGCCCGCGAACGGGGCGGTCCAGCCGCCCGGCGCGTCCTTGAGCAGGTGCGCGGGCAGCAGGTTGCCGAACAGCTCCCGCCAGTGCGGGTAGGGCTCGCGGAACACGACGTCGACGGCCTTGCCCGCGGCACGCGAGCGCACGTCGGTGATCTCGCGGTAGCCCGCGGCGCCGATCGTGTTGGGCCGGCTGCGCATCTGCTGCCAGAGGTAGACGAAGTCCTCGGCGGCGATCGGGGCGCCGGTGGACCACCCGGCGTCGCGGTTGAGCTCGTAGCTGACGGTGAACGGGCTCTGCGAGGTGACCGTAGCGGACGTGGCGACGGTCGTGTCGAGCTGCGGTACGCCGCGGTCGTCGGGCCGGAACACCGACGGCAGCGTCATCGACGCGATCGCCGTGGTGACCGCCGACTGGTCCGACCGCAGGTGCGGGTTGAACCCGGGCCCGAGGTCGTCGACGCCGACCACCACCCGGGTGGGGGCGGTGACCGGCTCGGTCGGGCGGTTCGTCTCCGGCGGGGGTGCCGGCTGCGGGTCCGCCGCGCAGCCCGTCAGCGCCAGCAGGGCGACCAGCAGGAGCGCCGGGAGCGCCCGGAAGCGTCGACGTGCTCTCACGTCCGCAGTATCCCCACCGGGGCGGGCACGCCCGCCGGACGGGGTCCGGCGGGCGCCACCGCTCTGCTCACCGCTACGCAGGAGGGCCGGGTGTCGGTGAGGCTGTGCTCTGCTCACCGATACGCGACACTGCAGCGCACGGGCCGTACGGGTCACTTCGTGGCGTTGGCCGCGGCCTTCGCGCGGGACCGGGCACGGGCCCGCAGGTTCGGGTCCAGCTCGATCTTGCGGATCCGGACGTTCTCCGGGGTGATCTCGACGCACTCGTCGGTCGCACAGAACTCCAGCGACTGCTCGAGGCTCAGGATCGTCGGCGGGATCAGCTTGACCAGCACGTCGGAGGTCGACGAGCGGATGTTGGTCAGCTTCTTCTCGCGGGTGATGTTGACCTCGAGATCCTCGTTGCGGGTGTACTCCCCGACGACCATCCCGCCGTAGACCAGCGTGGTCGGCCCGACGAACAGCGTGCCGCGGTCGGCGAGCTGGTCGATCGCGTACGGGGTGACCGGCCCGGAACGGTCCGAGATCAGCGAGCCCTTGTTCCGGGTGCGGATCTCGCCGACCCAGGGGCCGTAGCCGTCGAAGACGTGGCTGGCGATGCCCGCGCCGCGGGTGATCGTCAGGAACTCGGTGCGGAAGCCGATCAGGCCGCGGGACGGGACGCGGAACTCCATCCGGACCCGGCCGTCGCCGTGCACCATGTCGCCCATCTCGCCCTTGCGGGCGGCGAGCAGCTGGGTGACGGCGCCGAGGCTGTCCTCGGGCACGTCCACCGACAGCTGCTCGAACGGCTCGTGCAGCGTGCCGTCGACGGTCTTGGTGACCACCTGCGGCCGGCCGACGGTCAGCTCGAAGCCCTCGCGGCGCATGGTCTCGACCAGGATCGCCAGCGCGAGCTCGCCGCGGCCCTGGACCTCCCAGGCGTCGGGGCGCTCGGTCGGCAGCACGCGGATGGACACGTTGCCGACCAGCTCGGCGTCGAGCCGGCCCTTCACCAGGCGGGCGGTCAGCTTCTTGCCCGGGTGCGGGTCGCGGCCGGCCAGCGGCGAGGTGTTGGTGCCGATCGTCATCGAGATGGCGGGCTCGTCGACGTGGATGCGCGGCAGCGCGACCGGGGACTCCGGGTCGGCGAGGGTGTCGCCGATGGTGACCTCGGCGATGCCCGCGACGGCGACCAGGTCACCGGCGCGCGCCTCGTCGGCGGGGACGCGGGTCAGCGCCTCGGTGCGCAGGAGCTCGGTGATCTTCACCCGCGGCGTGGTCCCGTCCTCGCGGCACCAGGCGACCTGCTGGCCGCGGCGCAGCACGCCGGCGCGGACGCGGCACAGCGCGATGCGGCCCAGGAAGCTGGACGCGTCGAGGTTCGTGACGTGCGCCTGCAGCGGGGCGTCGACGTCGTCGGCGGGCGGCGGGACGACGTCGAGCAGGGTCTCGATGAGCGGCTCGAGGTTGTCGGAGTCCGGGAGCTCGCCGTCGGCCGGACGGATCCGCGAGGCCTTGCCGGCGCGGCCGGACGCGTAGACGACCGGGAGGTCGAGCAGGTGGGCGGTGACCGACTCGTCGAGCTCCAGCTCGTCGGCCAGCTCCAGCAGCAGCTCGAGGGACTCGTCGACGACCTCGGCGATCCGGGCGTCGCCGCGGTCGGTCTTGTTGACCACGAGCATGACGGGCAGGCCGGCGGTCAGGGTCTTGCGGAGCACGAAGCGGGTCTGCGGCAGCGGGCCCTCGGAGGCGTCGACCAGCAGCACCACGCCGTCGACCATGGACAGGCCGCGCTCGACCTCGCCGCCGAAGTCGGCGTGGCCGGGGGTGTCGACGACGTTGATCGTCGTGCCGTGCCAGTTCACCGCCGTGTGCTTGGCGAGGATCGTGATGCCCTTCTCGCGCTCCAGGTCGTTGGAGTCCATGACCCGGTCGACGAGCTCGGCGCGCTCGGCGAAGGCACCGGACTGGCGGAGCATCGCGTCGACGAGCGTGGTCTTGCCGTGGTCGACGTGCGCGACGATCGCGACGTTGCGCAGCTCGGGTCGACCGGCCCGATCGGGCACGGCGTCGCTCTCGAGCGAGGAACGAGCGTCGAGGGCCGAGGCGGAACGAGGGATGGTCACACCTCAACGGTATCCGCTGCAAGTCCTTCACCCCGCCCCGGGCGCAGGTTAGCCTGACCTCATCATGAGCAAGGTCAAGAAGAAGTGCTGCCGGTCCAAGCCGAAGCGGTGCAAGAGCTGTCCGGTCGTCGCACTGCGGCTGCGCAAGGCGGGTGCGGACGATCTGAGCGGCAAGGCACTCACCCGCGCGATCAAGATCGCGCGCATCTACTGAACGGACGTATGACCCGCTGACCTGCGACGACGTCGCACTGCGGGGTGCGTGCGCACCGCCTGTCCGGCAGGAGGGCGGCAGGCGTGTCGACGTCGTCCGGCAGGTCCGGGTCGTCGTGCGCCCGGACCCCGGACCGGCCTTCATGATCACCCCGTACGCTGCGACGACGCGTCCGCTGCGCGGTGCCGGCATGGCCGGAATCACAGTCGTCCGAGTGGTCCGGTGACACCGTGTGTGGTGGCGTTCGCCGGTCGTTCACCCCGCGGCCCGCCCCGCGGTACCGCCGGGCCCCGCCGGGTGCCCGGTCACCGCCTCGCGGAGGCGGTCCAGGAGCTCGTCGGGGCACCGGAGCTCCGCCGGTTCGACGACGAGCGTCCGCCACCCGTGCCGGCGCAGCACCGCCCGCCGCCACGCGGGGCCGCAGCCGTCGGCGCCGGTCCCGGGGTCGACCGGGTCGTGCACCTCGACCGCCAGCCGGGCCGCGGGGAACGCGAGGTCGAGCAGCACCCCGGCCACGGTGACGTCGGTGCGCCAGGCCCGCACCCCCCTCCGGGCCAGCAGCGCCCGCAGCCCGTGCCGGGCCCGGACGGCGCCCCGGCGCGACGCCTCCGCCAGCATCCGGCCGACCGGGCCCGACCCGTGCGCACCGAGGTTGCGGGCGTGCGCCTCGACCAGCTCGGCCGCACCGACGGAGCCCGTGGTGAGCACGTGGTCGAGCAGCGCGTCCCCGGGGACCGACGGATCGGCCGCGGCCTCCAGCACCGCGGCCGTGGGACGGGCGACGACCGCCCCGTCGTGGGTGACGACGTCGCGCGGGTCCAGGTCCCGGCGCCGGACGAGGACCCCCGCCCGCGACCGCGGAGCCCGCCGGCGCGGCACGGTGACCGTGACGACCGCGGGTGCCGACGGGATCAGCCCCCACCACCAGGCCGCGGCGGCACCGGTCAGCACGGCGTCCTCCCCCGCCCAGAGTGCGGCGGCGCGGACCCGGGACCGTTCGCTCGGCGGGTGGGCGGTGTGCCGGTACACGCGGGGGTGCACGGGGATCCAGCGCCGGGCGGCGAGCCTGCGGTCGACCTGGTCGGTCGACAGGCCGTGGGCCAGCGCCTGCGCCCGGGTGACCAGGCCGTCCTGCGCGGCGACGAGCCGGGCGAGCGGGTCGGTGCCGCGCGACGTGCGGCGGCGGGCCGCCCCGTGCGCGGCGGTCGGGAGGACGGACGGGACGGGGGCGGTGGTGTTCCGGTTCATGCGGCTTGGACGACGCCCGGCCCGGATCGGTTCCACCGATCCGACGGTGATCGTCGTTCCGGCACCGGGGACCGCGCGTCAGGTCCGCAGCAGGTCCACCAGCTCGGCGACGACGGCCCGGTCAGCGTCGAGCCAGCCCAGGGCCGCCACCTCGTGCGGCCCCACCCAGCGCAGCGCCCGGTGCTCGCGGGCCTCCGGCTCCGGGGAGCCGGCCGCCGCCCGGGCGGTGTGGATCCGCAGCACGCGTCGCCCGATCGGCAGGTCGGTGCCCAGCCGCTCCCCGACCACCACCCGGGCGCCCAGCTCCTCGGCACACTCCCGGACCAGCGCCTGCTGCTCGCTCTCGCCGTCCTCGACGCCGCCGCCGGGCAGCTCCCAGCGTCCGGCCAGCTCGGCCGGGTAGGAGCGCTGGGCGACGAGCAGCCTGCCGTCGCGGACGATCGCCGCTCCCACGACCACCCCGGCCCGGCCCAGCTCCCCGACCCGCTCGGCGAGCACGTCACGGCGGGCCCGGAGCAGCCGCGCACCGTAGTGACGCAGCACCGGGTCGGAGAGGCGGCCGAGCACACCGAGGGGCGGCTCCCAGGTGAGCTCGTCGTGGACGTGGCTGCCGCCGCCGTCCGCGGGCGTGACCCGGGTCGAGTGCCGCAGCACCGCCGCGGGCCCCGCCGCCAGCTCCGACCACAACCCGTCGGCCCCGGCGCGGGTGATCCGGGTCCGGCAGGCGGGGAACCCGCCGGGCAGCGCGACCCGGATCTCGTCCCCGGCCACGAGCAGCGCCGACGGCGCGGTGAACCGGGCTCCCACCCGCGCGACCGCGCGGGCCGAGGGGGCGGACTCACGCAGCACCCCCGCGACGAGTCGGGGCGGTCCGTCCACATGATGGTCCAGGCTCAGCACCGGCACACCGCTGATCCTCGCAGCCGGACCCGCACCCGGCCGGGCCGACCGATCTCGCCGAAACGGCCCGCTCGCGGCGCCGCACGGTCACGCTGGGTCCCGTGTACCGGACGTCCGCCCCCGCCGACTCCCCCGAGCCGACCGCCGCGCCCCGCCCACCGGCCGTGCGCGCGATCGGCCTGTCCCGCGGCTTCGGCGCGGTGCGCGCGGTCGACGGGGTGGACCTCGACGTGCCGATGGGCGCGGTCCTCGGGCTGCTCGGCCCCAACGGCGCGGGCAAGACGACGCTCATGCGGATGCTGCTCGGGCTGCTCGCCCCCACCGACGGCGAGGTCGAGCTGCTCGGACGGCGGCTGCCGTACCGCGCGTCGGAGGTGCTGCCGCACGTCGGAGCCCTGGTCGACGCGCCCGCGCTGCACCCGCACCGCACCGGCCGGCAGAACCTCCTGCGGGCCGCGGCCGCCGAACCGCTGCTGGACTCGGCACGGATCCCGGCCGCCGTCGACGCCGTGCTGCGCCGGGTCGGGCTCGCCGAGGCGGCCGACCGCCGCGCCGGTGAGTACTCCTCGGGGATGCGGCGGCGCCTCGGTCTGGCCGTGCCGCTGCTGACCCGGCGACGTCTGGTCGTGCTCGACGAGCCGACCGACGGGCTGGACCCGGCGGGGACCCGCGAGGTGCGCCGGCTGATCGCGGAGATGAACGCCGCGGGCGCGACGGTGATCGTCAGCTCGCACCTGCTCGGGGAGATCGAGGCGACCTGCAGCCACGTCGCGGTGCTCCGGGCCGGGCGCCTGCTGTGCGCCGGCCCGCTCGACGAGCTCGTCGACTCCGGCCCGTCGGCGCTGGTGGTGACGACGCCGGACGGCGAGCGCGCCGTCGCGGCCCTGCTGGCCCGGGGCATCGACGCCGAGCCGGGAGCCCGGGACCGGGTGTTCGTGCCGGCCGGGCCCGCCGCGCCGGACGTCGTCGCGACGCTGGTGCACGCGGGTGTCGCCGTGCACGGGGTGACCCGGCCCGCCGCCCGGCTGGAGGAGTTCTTCGCCCGGCTCACCGAGGAGCCGGCCCCGGCGGGTGCCGGGTACGGAGCGGGACGGTGAGCGCGGGCGTGCGTCCCGAGCACACCCGGGGCACCGCGGCTCCCCGGCCCGACGACGACTGGGCCGCCGCCCCCCTCCCCCGGACCGGGCCGTCCCCCTCGGAGGCACCGGCACGGGTGCGGTCCGCGGGCTCGCGCTCCGGCCCCACGGCCGGCCGGGCGGCACGCCGCCCCACCTCGGCGCCCTTCGGCCGGCTGCTCCGCTCGGAGCTGGAGCTGGCCCTGCTGCGTCCGCGCACCGCGGTCGTCCTCGCGGCGGCCGCGCTGGTGCCGCTGCTGGCGACGATCGCGCTCGCCACCGACGCCGGCCGCCTGTCCTTCGCACTCGGGACCCTGACGGTCGCCCTGTCCGAACCCGCGGCGTTCGCGCTCGGGATGCCCGTCGTGCTCGTGGCGGCCGACGCGTTCGCCGCGGAGCGGGCCCGCGGGACCCTCGACGCGTTGCGGCTGTCCCCCGTCGGCCCGGGACGACTGCTCGGGCTCAAGGCCGCCGCGGTCGCGGTGACCTCGCTGCTCGCCGCGGCGACGACGGTCGTCTCCGCCCTGGTCTGCGGCGGCCTCGCCCTGGGTTCCGGCCCGTTCGGGGCGGGCGCCACCGTGGCCCGGGCCCTGGTGCTCACCGGCTGGGCCGCGGTGCAGCTGTGCGGGCTGGGGATGCTGCTGCTGGCGATGTCGGCGCTGGTCCGGCGCCCCGCCGGGGTGGTCGCGACCGGTCTGGCCGCGCTGACCGGCGCGCCCCTGGCGACCGTGCTGTGGGAGCCGATCGCGCCGGTCCTGCCGTCCGGGCACTGGCACGAGGTCCTGGCCGGGATCCTCGCGGTGCCCGCCGACCCGTCGGCCCTGTGGGCGACCACGGCGCGGGCGGCCGGCTTCGCCGTCGCCGGGGCGGGTGCCGTGGTCTTCGCCCTGACCCGCCGCGACGGCTGAGCGCTCCCGGCCGGCCGCCGCTCCACCGGGAGCGGGCTGCTCCACCGGGAGGATTCGGACACCCTCCACCGCGACGGGGTGCGCCGTCTGCGCCACGATGGGGCGATGCCCACCCCGACGCTGACCGACGCCGAGATCGCCGACGCCCTGCAGAAGCTGCCCGGTTGGGACCGCGACGGCGACTCCATCGTCCGCACCGCCACCCTGCCCGACTTCGAGGCCGCGATCGCGGTGGTGGACCGGGTCGCCGAGGACGCCGAGGCCGCCGACCACCACCCGGACATCGACATCCGCTACGCCACGCTGACGTTCCGGCTGTCCACGCACTCCGAGGGCGGACTGACCGCGAAGGACGTCGACCTCGCCGCGCAGATCTCCGACCGCCTCAGCACCGCGGGCGGCTGAGCCGCCCCGGGCGGCCGCCGCACCGCCGAACGGCCGGACGCGGCTCAGACGAACGGCCGGACGCGGCTCAGAACCGCCGGTTGGCCAGCACCGGGATCTGCTCGCGCACGGCCGTGGCCGCCGCCGGGTCCACGTCGACCACGAGCAGCCCGGGCTCGGCGCCGAGTGCGTCGACGACCTCGCCGCGCGGGCCGGCGACCAGGCTGTACCCGATCCCGGTCGGCGCCTTGCCGTGCTCGCGGCCGACCGTCGTCGGGTCGGCCTGGTCGCACGCGACGACGAACGAACCGGTGTCCAGCGCACGGGCCCGCACCAGCAGCTCCCACTGCTCGCGCTTGCCCGGTCCCGTGCCCCAGGACGCGGGGACCAGCAGCACGGTGGCGCCGTCGTCGGCGAGGCGCTGGTACAGGCCGGGGAAGCGCACGTCGTAGCAGGTGGACAGGCCGACCGTGACCGGCTCGTCACCGCCCACCCCGACCACGACCGGCTCGGTGCCGGGCTCGACGGTGTCGGACTCGGCGAAGCCGAACGCGTCGAACATGTGGATCTTGTCGTAGTGGGTGTCGACGCCGCCGCCGGTGGCGAGCAGCGTGTTGCGGACCCGGCCGTCCCCGGACGGGGTGAACATCCCCGCGACGACGGTGGTCCCGGCCGCCGCGGCGACCTCGCGGACCCGCGTCGCCCACGGTCCGTCCAGCGGCTGCGCGACCGGGCCGAGCGCGACCCCGAAGCAGCACATGGTGGCCTCGGGGAACAGCACGAGCTGCGCGCCGGCGTCGGCGGCCGCGCGGGTGCGGCGCTCCACCTCGGCGAGGTTCTCCTCGGGATCCGGGGTGGACACGATCTGGGCGAGGGCGATCCGCATGTGCCGGTGGTACCACGCCTGCCGTCGGCGTGGGGTACGGTCGCCACGTGCTGAACGCGTACTACTGGTTTCGCCGGCCGGCCCGGGATGGGCTGGCAGGTGCCGTAGCGCGCTGACCTCCATCCCCTCGAGCCGGCATTCCAGACCGGCTCGGTCGAGGTGATCCGGGGCGGTCCGCCGGGTAAGGACCACCGTCTCCGATGAGTGCGAGCACCACCCCCCTGCAGGTCGCCCCGACCGACGACCGCCGCATCGAGCGGATCAGCCCGCTGATCTCGCCCGCACTGCTGCGGCACGACCTGCCCTGCGACCCCCGGGTCGCCGAGACCGTCACCCGCGGCCGCGCCGCGGTCACCGACGTCCTCGACGGCGACGACGACCGGCTGCTCGTCGTCGTCGGGCCGTGCTCGGTGCACGACCCGGACGCCGCCCTGGACTACGCCCACCGCCTCGCCGCCCGGGCCGGGGAGCTGTCCGGCGAGCTGTGCGTGGTCATGCGCACCTACTTCGAGAAGCCGCGCACGACCGTCGGCTGGAAGGGCCTGATCAACGACCCGGGCCTGGACGGCACCTTCGACGTGAACCGCGGGCTGCGCACCGCGCGCAAGCTGCTGCTCGACATCTCCGCGCTCGGGCTGCCGGTCGGCTGCGAGTTCCTCGACCCGATCACCCCGCAGTACATCGCCGACGTGGTCACCTGGGGCTCGATCGGCGCCCGCACCGCGGAGAGCCAGGTGCACCGCCAGCTGGTCAGCGGCCTGTCGATGCCGGTCGGGATCAAGAACGCCACCGACGGCGACATCCGCGCCGCGATCGACGGGATGCGCGCGGCCGCGGCGTCGCACGTGTTCATGGGGGTGAACGCCGACGGGCTCGCCGGCCTGGTCACCACCACCGGCAACCCGGACACCCACGTCATCCTGCGCGGCGGGGCCACCCCCAACCACTCGGCCGCCGACGTCGCCGCGACCGCCGACGGGCTGCGTGCGGCGGGTCTGCCGGAGCGGGTCGTCGTCGACGCCAGCCACGGCAACAGCGGCAAGGACCACGTGCGGCAGGCCGGCGTCGTCGCGGAGCTGGCCGAGCGGATCGCGGGCGGCGAGCGGGCCGTCACCGGGCTGATGATGGAGAGCTTCCTGGAGGCGGGACGCCAGGAGCTGGGGCCGGACATGGTCCGCGGCCGCTCGGTGACCGACGCCTGCATGTCCTGGGGCACCACCGACGAGCTGCTGGGCACGCTCGCCGACGCCGTGCGCCGCGGCCGCCGCTGAGCCCGGGCCGCTCACCCCGGGCCGTCCAGCCGGTCGAGGACCCGCCGGCGCAGCAGCTCGTACTGCGCGCGGCAGCGCCGCGGCGGGCCCTCCGGGCGCACGACCACCCGGGGCGGGTGGACCGTCTCCCCCGGGCCGAACTGGTCCCGGGTGAGGTCCACCTCGGCGCCGCCGGGCAGCCGGTTCCACCAGTGGTAGCCCTGCAGCCGGCCGTCGGCCTGCCACACCTCGGCCAGCAGCAGGTCACCGCCGAACAGGTCGTGCAGGACCAGTGCCGTCGCCCCGCACTGGCCCCGCGACGGACGGTCCGGGGTCCAGCCGGTGACGTCCGCGACATCGCAGGTGTCGCGGCCCCAGGAGGCGCGCAGCGCGGCGGCCACCCGGGCCGGGACGGGTGGCGAGGCCGGGGGCGACGGCAGGGCGCTGGTCATGGCTTCGACGCTACGACCGACCCCCGACAGTTCCGCGTCGCCGCAGGTCAGCCGACCGGCGGAGCGAGGTGCCTGGCCATCAGGACGTCGTCGACGGCGACCCCGTCGATCACGAACTCGGCGCGCAGCACGCCCTCCTCGACGAACCCGCAGCGGCGGTACAGCTCGCGGGCCCGGGTGTTCGGGCCGAGGACCCGCAGCCTGACCTTGCGGCCGCCGCTGTCGCGGGCGCGGGCCACCGCGGCGTCGACCAGCGCGCGGCCGACGCCGCGGCCGGTGTGCCCGGGGTGCACCGCCAGCCCGCCGATGCAGCGGACGTGGTCGTGCGCCGGGACCGCGGGCGGAGCGGCCCCGACGATCACGTAGCCGGCCACGGCGCCGTCGTCGTCGGCGACGAGCACGTCCCCGACCGGGGTCCGGTCGAGGAACGGCTCGGGCCGCGGCGGGGCCGGGCTGACCTCCGCGGTCCAGGTCAGGGCGTCGATCCGGGTCAGCCCGGGGTCGTCGGAGGGTGCCGCGGGCCGGACGGTCAGCACCGCGGGGCCGGACGGCCGACGGGCCGGTCCATCCGGGTCTCGCTGATGCCGTCGGGCCGCTCGACGACACCCCGGTCGACGAACCCGAGCCGCCGGTAGAACGCCGTGGCGCGGTCGTTGCCGATCACCACGTGCAGTGCCAGCGTCCGGGCGCCCCATGCGGCGGCGCGGTCGAGGACCGCGTCGACGAGCGCGGTCGCGGCGTCGCCTCCGCGCGCGTGCGGGGCGACCCACAGGGCGATGAGGTCGGCGACGCCGTCGCCGTCCGGCGGGACGGCCACGACCTGCCCGGCGGGGCGGCCGCCGACCTCGACCACCAGGTACCGGCCGGGCGCGGCCAGCCGGTCGCGCCACTCCCGCTCCCCCGCGCCGAGCCAGTCGGTGAGCCGGCTGTGGAACGCGTCGGGGGCCTCGGCCAGGGCGGCGAGGCGCAGGTCGCGCCAGGTCTCCCAGTCGTCGGGTCCCAGCTCCCGGACGGTGATCACGCATGGCCTCCCGGACGGACGGAGGCGCCGAACCTAGCAGCGCCCCGGAGCGGTCCCGCCGCGTGTCCGGCGATCGACAATCCTGATGAGGTTGGTCCGGACGGCGCAACATCGGCCCGCTGTCCGGCGAGAGGACCGGCATGACCGCGCCGCGCCGCCGCACCCGTCCCACCGGACCCCGCCTGCTGCTGGCCGGCGCCGTCCTCGCGCTCGCCCTGTTCGGGACCGGGGTCGCCGGGCCCGCCTCCGCGGGCACCGGTTGTTCCGCGGCCTGGACCGCGGCCGGATGTCCCTGATCCCGCCCGACAGGCAACCGGACGCCCGATTCGGTACGAACTCCAGTCATGCTGCCCGAACCGCGCCACCGCGCCCGGACACTCCAGTCCGCCTGGTCCACCGGCCCACGCCGCATGATCGCGATGCTGACCGTGCTGGCGCTGGTCGCCCTCGGAATCGTCGGGGGGCTGACGATCGGCCGGATGTCCGACGGCCCGGCCCTGGCCGGCGAACCGGCGGGGACGGCCGCGCTCGGCCCGCTCACCGGCCCGCCGACGTTGTACGGGCGGGTGCAGCGGGTCGTGGACCCGGCGACGGTCGTGGTGGACGTCGGGGGCCGTCCGGTGACGGTGTCGGTGATCGGTGTGGACACCGCGTCGACGCCGCCGTGCGCGCGGGCCGACGCGCAGCGGTTCGCCCAGGGCTTCCTCGACGGTCAGGAGGTCACGCTGGTGCCGGACCCGACGCTGCCCGCTCCGGCGGCGGACGCCCCGACCTGGCCCGCGTACCTCGTGGTCGGGACGCAGCAGTCCTACACCGACGCGGCGCTCGTCGCGGGCTGGGTGGGCCCGGGGCAGGGCCGCTACCGGCCGGGCTTCGAGGCCGGGCAGCGCATCGCGCAGGACCGGCGGGCCGGCATGTGGGGGCCGCCGTGCAACCGGACGTCCTGACCGGACGGCGACGCGGTGGGTCGTCGCAACCGGGTGTCACCCGTTCGGCAGAATGCTGAGCGTGGATCCCCGGGCGGTGCGCACACGACGACGTCTCCAGGACGCGCTGCTCGCGCTGGCCAGGGAGCGCACCCTCGAGTCGATCACGATCGCCGACGTCGCGGAGCACGCGTCGGTGAACCGCAGCAGCTTCTACCAGCACTACACCGACAAGGAGATGCTGCTGGCCGACGCGCTCGCCAACCGGGCGGCGGACGCCGGGGCGGACCTGTCGGACCTGTCGATGGACGACATCGGGCCCGAACCGCCCGCGGCGCTGCTGCGCTGGTTCATCCATCTGGCCGAGCACGCCCCGCTGTACCGGCAGGCGCTCGGCGGTGCCGCGGCGCCGGACGCGGCAGCCGGGATGCGCCGGCGGATGCAGTCGGTCGTCGCCGACACGACGGTGCGGCTGGGTGTCTCCGAGGACGCGTTCGGCATGCCGCTGGACGTGTTCGCCGCCGGCCTGACCTGGACACTGCTCGGGGTCGCGGCCAGCTGGCTGGAACGCGACCCGCTGCCCCCACCCGACGTCGCGGCCGGGTGGGCGTGGCGGATGCTGGTCCGCCGGGACTTCTGAGCTCCGCTCGGAGGGACCGGTCGGCCGTACCGCCCGGGCCGGGTCAAGCGGCCCGGGCGGTACGCGCCTCGCGGTTGTCCCGCGGAGTTCAGCCCTGGACGATGCCGGAGTTGCCCTGGTCGACCGTGGTGGTGGACTGCGACACCGGGCCGCCGGACAGCAGGCCGCCGATGTTGATCGACGGGTTGACGGTGGCCGCGACGTCGATCAGGCCGCCGCGCTGCGAGGCGTGCCCGCCGCCGCCGTGCGTGCCGCCGGACTGCAGGATCCCGCTGTTGGAGTCGTCGACGGTGGTGGTCGACTGCTGCACCGGGCCGGAGTTCAGGATGCCGCCGATGTTGGCCGACGGGCTGACGTCCAGTCCCAGCCCGACCAGGTCGTCGACCTGCACGGCGTCGCCCGCGCCGCAGCCGCTCTGCACGATGCCGGAGTTGGACCGGTCGAGCTTCGTTGTGTGCTGGGAGACCGCACCCTGGTTCAGGATGCCGCCGACGTTCAGCTGCGGGTCGACGGCCGCGTCGAGGCCGAGCAGGCCACCCTTCTGCGAGGCGGACGACGGCGCGCAGTCGCGGCCCTTGTCGTGGTGCTTGCCGCCGTCGCCGTAGTCACCGGCGAAGGCAATTCCGGCCGAGCCCAGGACCAGCGGGACGGACAGGACGCCGGCGGTGGCGATCCGCCGGGCGTTACGACGGGCGGGGGTCGTCTCGGGGGCGTTCATGGCACTCCTTCTGTGGCGATGTGATCCGGCCGTCGTACTGACACTCCGTCACTGGCCGGTGCCGCAGAACGTACGGACGCCGATCACCGAAGCGAGAGCACCCCCTCGTTCGGGCGGCGTTATGCCTGTTTCCGTTCCCCCGGACCGACCGTTCGCCGCTGATCAACTACACACAGTGCTATCCGTCAGGTGTCGTTTAGCTACTCTCCGTAGAAGATCGACAGCTCGCCGATCGTTACAGAAAGGCACTGAGAAGTGGGATGGATCACATCGGCGCAACGACGGGACGGAACGGGCGTCTCTAGCTCCCGGAGTCACCGCCGGACCCGCCCGGTAGCCCTCCGACACCCGCGACCACCTGCGGGAATGGGCCGTACGGCGCGACCGGACTCGACCGTTCGTCGCGCGGGGCGCGGCCGTCGGGTGTGTATCGATCGCCGAACGGCGGCACGGGACGGGGCTGGACAGCCTTTCGCACCAGACTGTCGCAGGTCGGCGCGGTCCCTCACGATGGTCAACGACGTGGTCCGTCCGGAGTAACGCTGTCGGTGCAGATCACTCCTCCGCCGGGTCATCCCGCCGCGCGCGGGCCGCGACGGCGCCCGCCGGCCGGAAACCCGGTGACGCACCGGACGGGTGACCGCGATCCTGGGCGGGTGCACATCGGGCTGAGGCGCCTCGACGAGTCCCTGCTGGCGGCGTTGTGCGACACGGCAGCGGCCGGGGCGGACCCGCTCGAGGTGATGCCCCCGGTGCCCGGCCCACCCGGCTGGACGACGCCGCGGCGCGCGGCGTTCGTCGCGTTCCACCGGGAGCGGTCGGTCGCGGCGCAGGTGCCGGTGGAGCGGACCTGGGCCGTCGTCGTCGACGGGGAGGTGGCCGGCGCGGCGCGGCTCGAACCGGTCGAGGGCGGCGAGGAGGCCGGGATCTGGCTGGCCCGGCCGTGGCGGGGCCGCGGGGTCGGCGGGGCGGTGCTCCGCATGCTCGTGGCACGCGCCGACGGCCCGGTCGTCGCGGAGACGACCCCCGGCGAACGCCGCGGCGGTCGCGGTGCTGCGCGGACTGGGCGCGGACGTGACCGTCGACGACGACGCCGTGCACGGCCGGCTGGGCTGAGCCGGCCGTGCATCCTGGCGACATGGGCGTCCTCGCCGCGGGCCGGCGGCACTCGGCCGGGCTGCGGGCGGACGGGACCGTCGTCGCGGTCGGGGACGGCCGCGCCGGGGAGTGCGCCGTCGACGGCTGGACCGGCGTCGTCGCCGTCGCGGTGGGGAACGTCCACACCGCCCGCAACACCGGCCGCACGCACACCGTCGGGCTGCGCGCCGACGGCACGGTCCTGGCCACCGGCCGCGACGACGACGGCGAGTGCGCCGTCGCCGGCTGGCGCGGGGTCGTCGCGGTCGCCGCGGGGTGGCGCCGCACGCTGGGGCTGCGCGCCGACGGCACCGTGCTCGCCGCGGGCCGCGCCGCCGAGGGCGCGTGCGCGGTCGGCGGATGGCGCGGGGTCCGGGGCCTGAGCTGCGGCGACTGGCACTCCGTCGGGCTGTGCGAGGACGGCACCGCGGTCGCCACCGGCAACGACCGGTACGGCCAGTGCGCGGTCGGCGGATGGCACGACCTGGTCGCGGTGTCCGCCGGGTACCTGCACACCGTGGGGCTGCGGGCCGACGGCACGGTCGTGACCACCGGGCGGGGTGGCGGCGACGTCGCGGGATGGCACGACGTCGTCGCCGTGTCCGCGGGCAGCGGACACACGGTGGGGCTGCGCGCGGACGGGACGGCCGTCGCCGCCGGGGACGACGACCTCGGGCAGTGCGCCGTCGGGACCTGGCGGGACGTGGTCGCGGTCGCCGCCGGGTCGGCGCACACGATCGGCCTGCGGGCCGACGGGACCGTCGTCGCTGCGGGCGAGGGCTCCGACGGCCGCTGCGACGTCGACGGCTGGACCCTCGCCGTCACCGCGCCGGGCGGATCCTCGGGTGCGCGATCGTCCCGTCGGGGCGGGTGAGGCCGCACGCGAGCCGGACCGGGCCGTCCGGGGGTCCCCGGCGACGTCGGCCGCCCGGGGCGCCCATCCGACCGGGCACGGGCCGCGCGTCGACGGACCGGTGCACGAGGCCTGCCTCGCCGAGCCCCGCCCTACCGGCGACGCCGCCACGGGGTGCACCGGGACCGGCCGGCCGGTGTCCACCGCCCGGCCCGGGTGGCCGATCAGTTCCGCACGCCCGCCCGGTCGTACCGGTCATGTCCTCCGCACACACCGCACGCCGTATGTTCGGGCTGACCGAGCCGATCTGCCTGGCCACCTATCTCGCCGACGAGCCGAACGAGGAGCTGGCCGCGCTCGGCCACCGCACCTACTGGGACGGCTACTTCGCGAGCCGGGCCGCGCCGCTCGGCCGGGTCCCGGCCGAGGTCGTGCACGCGGCGTTCTACAGCTTCGCCGACGGCGAGGCCGCCCGGCACATCCCGAGCGCCTGGGTGACGGTCCCGCCGGAGGAGTCCTTCGCCGCGTGGCGACGGGGCAGCGTCGCGGCACTGCGCCGGATCCTCGGCGCCGAGCTGTCCGGGTCGCCCGGCGTGACCCGGGCCGCCGACCTGCTCACCACCGCCGCGACGAGCGCCCCCACCGAGGGCCGGGTGATGTACGCGGGGATGCGCACCCTGGAGGTCCCCGGCGACCCGCTGACCCGGCTGTGGCAGTCCGCGACGACGCTGCGCGAGCACCGCGGCGACGGGCACGTCACCGCCCTGCTCGCCGCGCGGGTCGGCGGCACCGAGGCCCACCTGCTGTCCGCGCTGGACATGGGCATCCACCCGCCGGAGACGTTCGGGCGCGTGCACCACCTGCCGGCGGCCCGGCTGGCCGATGTCATGTCCGGGCTGCGGCGACGCGGCCTGGTCGAAGACGACGGACGGCTCACCGACGCGGGCCGGGACGTCAAGGCGCGCGTGGAGGCGCTGACCGACGAGCTCGCCGCGCCGCCGTACGCGGCCCTGTCCGACGCGGAGCTCGACGAGCTGGTCGCGGAGCTGGAGCCGCTGTCCGCGGTGATGTCGGCGGCCTGGTCGCAGTGACCGCCGGTCAGGGCAGCAGCGCCGCCACCGCCGCGCGCGCCTGCCGCGCCGGCTCCGGGCTCCCGCCGATCGCCGCGGTCACCATCGCCCCCTCCGCGAGCAGGCAGACCGGCTCGACGGGATCCACCCCGGCCGCCGACGCCCACTCCCCGAGCTGCCGGTGGAACAGCTCCTTGTGGCTGCGCACCTCGCGCAGCACCGGCTCCGAGGTGCTGCCGAGCTCGCCGTAGGCGTTGATCCACGCGCAGCCGCGGAACCCGGGCCGGGCGAACCACTCCCCCAGCCAGTCGAAGACGGCGAGCAGCCGCCGCTGCGGGTCCCCGACCCGGGTCACGTACGCCGCCAGGTCGCCCCGCCAGCGCTCGTCGCGCCGACGGAGCACCGCGACGACGAGGTCCTCCTTGGTCGCGAAGTCCCGGTAGATCCGCGTGAGCGGGAGCCCCGACGCCGACCTGACCCGGTCCATCCCGACGGCTCGGATGCCGCGCTCGTAGAACAGCAGCTCCGCTGCGTCCAGCAGGCCGTCCCGGTCGAGACGGGCCTGTTCCTCGGTGATGGCCGCGGGCACCGATGACCTCCTTGACATCGAGAACGATCGTTCCCTACGTTACCGGAGCAGATCGAGAACGCTCGTTCTCGACTGACCGAGGAGACAGTCGTGGCCGATGGCCGTCCGCCCTACCCGCCGTTCACCGCGGAGACCGCACGCCAGAAGGTGCAGGCCGCCGAGGACGCCTGGAACACCCGGGACCCCGAGCGCGTCGCGGGCGCGTACACACCGGACTCGGTGTGGCGCAACCGCGACACCTTCGCCACCGGCCGGCAGGAGATCGTCGAGCTGCTGACGGCGAAGTGGCAGCGCGAGCAGGACTACGCGCTGCGCAAGAGCCTGTGGGCGTTCGACGACAACCGCATCGCCGTCCGGTTCCAGTACGAGTCCCGCGACGCCGACGGCCGGTGGTGGCGCAGCTACGGCAACGAGCTGTGGGAGTTCGACGAGCTGGGACTCATGCGGCGGCGCGAGGCCAGCATCAACGACGTCCCGATCACCGAGGCGGAGCGGCGGATCCACGGTCCGCGCCCCGAGTCCGAGCGGGGTGTCGACATCCCGCTGCAGTGAGCCGGGTCAGACCGAGTCCGCCCCGATGGTGTTCCGCATCCGCGTGAGCAGCTCCTGCTGCTCACGCCCGGGCTGGTCCGGTGCGGCGGGCCGGATGCGGCCGTCGACGTCGTGCAGCGGGATGTCCGAGCGCCCGATCACCGAGATGCGGGCCATCGACCAGCGGGAGAACACCCGGGCCTGGGCCGTCGTCGACTCGACGACCGACACATCGGTGTGCCGGTCGTCCTCCCGGATCTTCTCGAACAGCCCGGTGACGACCGTCTCGTCGCCCTCCAGGGTCTGGACGAACCAGTTGTCGGAGATCAGCAGCGCACCGGTGACACCGGCCTTCTTGTTCTTCGACCGGGCCACGTCGAAGATCTCGGCGAGGACCTCGTCGCGGCGCTCGCGCGGCACGGTGCTGTGACTGCGGTAGATCAACCGGTGGACCTGCTCGGCCATGTGGCTTCCCCCGTGTCGGTCGGGCCGCGCCACCGGGTCGGGCGCGGAACCGTCACGAGCCCGGATCCCGGGTGATCGTCACGGATGATCCGACGGTAGTGGCGTGGGACACACTGCGGCGTCGCGATATGAGACAACCTGTCGGAAGACCGACCGTCAGCGGGTCCCGTCGAACCGGACGTCCACCCGGGCCCGCCGTCCGTCCCGCACCGCCACACCGTGGCCCGGCCGTTCCGCGCCGTCGACCCGGCCCCGCGGCGGCGCGCCCGCGCCGGTGTCGTCGCGCCGTGCGCCGCGACGGGTCAGCAGTCGCTCCGGGGCACCAGGCCCCGCGCGCACAGGTACCGCATCTGGGTCTCGCCGCTGGTCGGCGCCCGGCCCGCGGCCGTGCCCGGGTCGAGGTACCCCTGGTAGGCCGAGCACGACGGGTCGAACCGGCCGGCCGCCATCGCCCGTGCCGCGCAGTCGTCACCGGACGTCCTCGCCCGGCTCTCCTCCGCCGCCCGCGCCTCGGCGGCCGCGGCCCGGTCCATCACCCGGCGGGCCGCGACGATCGCGTCGTCCACCGCCGCACCCGGCACGGACGAGCCCACCCCGGCCCGGGGCAGCACCCCGGCGGCGGGTGCGGACGGCGCGGACACCGAGACGGCCGCGGGTGCCGGAGTGGTGGCCCGCTCGGCGCCCGACGCGGCGGCGCACGCGCTGGTGGCGAACACGGCGGCGACGACGGCCGCCACGGCGAAGCGGCCCATGCCCATCGTCGTTCCCCCAGCCGGTCACGCCGGCCCCGCCCCGGGGCCCGGCCCACAGTGTCGTGGGTGGCGCGACGACGGTCAGCGTGTACGCCGGATCGTCACCCCTTCTGATGAGGGACGACGGGCGGGACCGCCGCGGGTCAGACGTTGAAGCGGAACTCGACCACGTCGCCGTCGTGCATGACGTAGTCCTTCCCCTCCATCCGCACCTTGCCCGCGGCCTTCGCGGCGTTCATCGACCCCGCGGCGACCAGGTCGTCGAAGGAGACGATCTCGGCCTTGATGAAGCCCCGCTCGAAGTCGGTGTGGATGACCCCGGCCGCCTGCGGCGCGGTGGCGCCCTGCGGGATCGTCCAGGCGCGCGACTCCTTGGGCCCGGCGGTCAGGTAGGTCTGCAGCCCGAGGGTGGAGAACCCGGCCCGGGCGAGCTGGGCCAGGCCCGGCTCGTCCTGCCCGATGGACTCCAGCAGCTCGGCGGCGGAGGAGTCGTCGAGCTCCAGCAGCTCGGCCTCGACCTTGGCGTCGAGGAAGACCGCCTGGGCGGGGGCGACGAGCTCGGTGAGCTCCTTGCGCCGGGCGTCGTCGGTGAGGACGGCCTCGTCGGCGTTGAAGACGTAGAGGAACGGCTTCGTGGTGAGCAGGGTCAGCTCGCGCAGCAGCTCGGTGTCGGCGTCGGCCTGGAACAGCGTCCGGCCCTCGTTGAGGATCGCGACGGCGGCGTGCGCGGCGTCCAGGACCGGCTTGCGGTCCTTCTGGGTGCGGGCCTCCTTCTCCAGCCGCGGGATCGCCTTCTCCAGCGTCTGCAGGTCGGCCAGGACCAGCTCCGTCGCGATCGTCTCGATGTCGCTCGCGGCGTCGATGCGGCCGTCGACGTGCACCACGTCCGGGTCGTCGAAGACGCGCACGACCTGGCAGATCGCGTCGGACTCACGGATGTTCGCGAGGAACTTGTTGCCCAGGCCCGCGCCCTCGGACGCGCCCTTGACGATGCCGGCGATGTCGACGAAGGACACCGACGCCGGGATGATCTTCTCCGACGAGAAGATCTCGGCCAGCGTCCCCAGGCGCGCGTCGGGGAGCGGGACGACGCCGACGTTGGGCTCGATCGTCGCGAACGGGTAGTTCGCGGCGAGCACGTCGTTGCGGGTCAGCGCGTTGAACAGGGTCGACTTGCCGACGTTGGGCAGGCCGACGATGCCGAGGGTGAGGGACACGGACGACCAGGGTAGTCGGCCCTGCTCAGCCCGGTTCGAGCCGGTAGCCCGCGCCGCGCACGGTCGCGATCCACTGCGGCCCGAGCTTGCGGCGCAGGTAGCGGACGTAGACGTCCACGACGTTGGACGACGCCCCCGACTCGGCGGGCCCCCACACCAGCCGGAGCAGCTGGTCGCGGGACAGCACCTGGCCCGGGTGACGCAGGAACGTCTCGGCCAGCGCGCACTCGCGCGCCGACAGCTCGACGGTGCGGCCGTGCACGCTCACGTGCCGGGTACGGGGGTCGAGCTCGAGCCCGTGGAAGGTCAGCACGTCCGGGTCCGGGACGGGGCGGGCGCGCTCCAGCCGCAGCCGGATCCGGGCCACCAGCTCCTCGAACCGGAACGGCTTGGCCATGTAGTCGTCGGCGCCGCCGGTCAGCCCGGCGACGGTGTCGTGCACGCTGTCGCGCGCGGTCAGGATGATCACCGGGACGGCGCTGCCCGCCGCCCGCAGCCGGCGCAGGACCTCGAAGCCGTCCATCCCGGGCAGCCCGATGTCGAGCACCAGCAGGTCGAACCCACCGGTCACGGCGTGGTCGTGCACACCGGCCCCGTCGGCGACGACCGTGACCTCGAACCCGGCCCCGACCAGGCCCTTCTTCACGAACGACGCGATGCGCGGCTCGTCCTCGGCCACCAGGATCCGGCTGCTCACGTCTCGCTCCTCGGCAGGTCCAGCGTGAAGGTCGCCCCGTGCCCGGGTGTGCTCTCGAGCAGCACGCGGCCGCCGTGTGTCGTCGCGATGGCCTCGACGATGGACAGCCCGAGCCCGGCGCCGTCGGAGCGGGGCGCGTCGTCGCCGCGCGCGAAGCGCCGGAACACCCGCTGCCGGTCCTCCGGTGCGACGCCCGGTCCGGAGTCGGCCACCCAGATCCGCACCCGCCCGTCGACCGCCTCCGAGCCGAGCGCGATCCGGTCGCCGTCACCGGTGAACCGGGTCGCGTTGTCGGCCAGCGCGACGACGGCCTGGGTGATCCGCTGCGGGTCCATCCGGCACCGCACCGCGGCCACCGACTCCAGCCGCCAGTCCCGGTCGGCGAGGCCGGTCAGCTTCTCGAACAGCTCCCGGGTCAGCACGCCGACGTCGACGGTCTCGGTCCGCAGCAGCGACGGCTGCTCGGCCCGGGTCAGCGCGAGCATCTCCGACACCAGCCGGTTCATGCGCTCCAGCTCGTCGTCGACCAGGGCGACGGTCTCGGCGACGTCGTCGGGGTCGCGCGGGTCGAGCACCCCGAGGTGCCCCCGGACGATGGTGATCGGGGTGCGCAGCTCGTGCCCGGCGTCGTCGACGAACCGCCGCTGGGACACCATCCCGCTCTGCACCCGGTCGAGCATCGCGTTCAGCGTGGTGGCCAGCTCGGCGATCTCGTCGCGGGCCCGTGCGCGCTGCGGCACCCGGCGCGACAGGTCCCGCCCGGTGATGGTGCGGGCCGTCGCGGCGACGTCGCGCAGCGGCCGCAGGATGCGCCCGGCCACCAGCCACGCCCCGACCGCGGACAGCAGCGCCGTCCCGAACCCGACCAGCCCCATCAGCCGCGCGGCCTCGTGGGCGAAGTCGTGCTCGCGCTCGGTGAAGTAGCCGATCACGATGACGCCGCGCTGCGGGTCGCCGGCGAGCCCGACCGGCAGTGCCGACCACCGCACCTCGCCCGCCGAGCTGAGGTAGGAGCCGCGGGTGGGACGGCGGACGTCCGCGACCAGCGCGGCGAACGCCGGGTCCTCGCGCAGCAGCACCCGCGGACTGGTCCGCCGGGACTCCCAGCGGAAGCGCCCGTCGAGGTAGCCCAGGAACTTCTCGTTCGGCCGCGCGACGTTGGCGGCGATCACCGACCGCAGGATCTCGTCGACCGAGGAGTACGGCTGGCCGGTCGTCGGGTTGACGCCGGTCTCGGTGACGCGGGCGAACTCGGCGATCTCGGAGTTCAGCGCGCCGTCGATCCGGCGGTCGGTCTCGTCGATCAGCAGCATCCAGGTCAGCAGCGTGACGACGCCCAGCGAGGCCAGCACGAGCAGCAGGACCCACCCGACGATGCGGGTGCGGGCCGCGGTCGCCCGCCCGGCGCGACGGGGCCCGGGGCCGGTCTCGACGGCCTCGGTCGCGATGATCGCCTCCAGTTCGTCCGTGCCGACGACCATGATCCCGTACCCGCCCCGGGGCCAGGACACGACACCCACCGCGAAAGATCACCGTCAGTCGCCGACATTGCTCCGTTGGGCGTAAGGCATACTCCGTCGCACGACGCACAGGTGACGTAGAGCCATCGTCGACCCGCTCCCATCACCCGGACAGCCGCACACCACCTCCGTCCGGGCCGAGCTTCGACGACCGAGACCGAGGGGGACGTCGTGCGCCTGCCCGGAATGCACGCCCTGCTGACCGCGGGGGTCGCGGTCCTGACCACCGCCGGGACCGTGTCCGCGGTGTCGCTGACCGCGGCCGGCCGGGAGGAGCCCGCACTGCCCCCGGCACCGCCGGTCGCACCCGCCCCACCGGCACCCGCTCCCCCGCCGCTCGTCCCGGCCCCGGCACCGGCACCGTCGGGCGCGAGCGCACCCGTCGTGCGCGACGACACCGGCGGCGTCACCCGGGAGCGGGAGACGGCGGCCCCCGAACGGGTCGAGCCCGCCCCCGTCGCGACCCCGGCCCCGGCCGACCCGCCGCGCGCCACCCCGGAGCGGACCCGTGAGCGCCCGTCGGGGGTCCCCGACCGGGACGCCTCGCGCGAGGAGGAGGTCCGCTTCGCCTGCGAGCAGGGATGGGTGTCGGGCGCGCTCTGCCCGTAGACCGGACCCCGGACACCGGTGACCGATTCCCGCCAGTGACGACGGCCGCCCAGTGGCATCGTCGGTGCCGTGCTGCTCGACCACGACTCCTGTTACCGCGCCGTCGCCGCCAAGGACGCGCGGTTCGACGGCCAGTTCGTCACGGCCGTGCGCACCACCGGCATCTACTGCCGCCCGTCCTGCCCGGTGCCGCCTCCGCGCTCGCGCAACGTCGAGTTCCTGCGGACCGCGGCCGCCGCGCAGACCGCGGGCTACCGCGCCTGCCGGCGGTGCCTGCCCGACGCCGTCCCCGGCTCGCCGGAGTGGAACCTGCGCGCGGACGCCGCCGGGCGAGCCATGCGCCTGATCGCCGACGGCGTCGTCGAGCGCGACGGGGTCCCCGGGCTCGCGTCGCGGCTGGGCTACTCGCCCCGCCAGCTCGGCCGGATCCTCACCTCCGAGGTCGGCGCCGGGCCGCTGGCCCTGGCCCGCGCGCAGCGCGCGCACACCGCCCGCATCCTGGTCGAGACCACCCCGCTCGGGCTGGCCGACGTCGCGTTCGCCGCCGGGTTCGGCAGCGTCCGCCAGTTCAACGACACCGTCCGCACCGTCTACGGCGTCCCGCCCTCGCAGCTGCGCGCCGAGGCCGCCCGCCGGTCGCGGACCCGTGAGCCCGGCCCGCCGGGGGCGCTGGTCCTGCGCCTGCCCTACCGGTCCCCGTTCGACCCGCACGGCCTGCTCGACCACCTCGCGGCCCGCGCCGTCGACGGCGTCGAGGCCGTCACCGGCGGCACGTACCGGCGCACGCTGCGGCTGCCGCACGGACCGGCCGTCATCGCGCTGGACCTGACCGCGCGGGCCGGAGCCGTGGTGGCGACGCTGCGGGCGTCCGACCCGCGGGACGTCGGTCCCGCGGTGTCCCGGCTGCGCCGGCTGCTCGACCTCGACGCCGACCCGCTCGCCGTCGACGCCGTGCTGGGCGCCGACGACGCTCTCGCCCCGCTGGTCGCCGCGACGCCCGGGATCCGGCTGGCGGGCACCGTCGACCCGGCCGAGACGGCGGTGCGCACGGTGCTGGGCCAGCAGGTGTCGGTCGCCGCGGCCCGTACCGCCGCGGCTCGTCTCGCGGCGGTGCACGGGACGCCGCTGCCCGCCGAGCTGCGCGACGACGACGGGCCGCACCTGCTGTTCCCCGGGCCGGGGACCCTCGCCGACGCCGACATCGCGGGGCCGGCGCGGCGGGCGTCGTCGCTGCGGGGGCTGTGCGCCGCGCTCGCCGACGGCACCCTCGCCCTCGACCCCGGGCGCGACCCGGACGGGCTGCGCGCCGAGCTGTGCGCGCTGCCCGGGATCGGTCCGTGGAGCGCCGGCTACCTGGCCATGCGCGTCCTGGGCGATCCCGACGAGCTGCTCGCCTCCGACCTCGCGGTGCGCCGCGGGGCCGAGGCACTCGGACTGCCCGGCGACGAGGCGGCGCTCACCGCGCGCGCCCACGCCTGGGCCCCCTGGCGGTCCTACGCCGCCACCCATCTCTGGCGGGCCGCGACGTCCGCCGCCACCACCACCACTCCTCGGAGGAGCGCATGAGCACGGCAACCTGGTCCACACGGGACACCCCGGCCGGGCCGTTCACCGCCGTCGTCGACGACGACGGACACGTCCTCGCCTCCGGCTGGACCGCCTCGGTCGACGAGCTGCTCGCCCTGGTGCACCGCTCGCTGGCCCCGGCGACCGTGGTCGAGGGCGACCTCGGTGCGGTCGGCGAGGCGGTCGACCGCTACCACGGCGGCGACCTGTCGGTGATCGACGACGTGCCCGTCCGCCAGCGGTCCGGCCCCTACCGGGAGCTGGCGTGGGACGTGCTGCGGACCGTCCCCGCGGGGGCACCGGTCACCTACACCGGCTACGCCGAGAAGACCGGCCGCCCCGCGGCGGTGCGGGCCGCGGCGGGCGCCTGCGCGTTCAACGCGGCGGCGCTGTTCGTCCCGTGCCACCGGGTGCTGCGCACCGACGGGAGCCTGGGCGGGTTCCGCTACGGCCTAGCCGTGAAGCGGTGGCTGCTGGAGCACGAGGCGGTCTGAGACCGCCGCGGCGGCCGCGGATCGCGCACCGCGGCCGCCGCGTGGCCGGTGGTCCGGGGCGGCGCCCCGGGTCAGCGCTCGGTGACCGGGCCGACCTGGATGCCGGCGTCGACGCCGATCGGCCCCCGGGCCAGGAAGCCGCCCGGGACGTCACCGCCGGGACCGTGCAGCGAGAACTGCAGCTCGTTCGCCCGGGCGGGCCCGGCGGAGTCGCGGACCTGCACGTCGAACCGCACGGGCTCGCCCGGCCCGAACTCGACGGCGCGGGTCTGGTCGCCGTGGGGCACCGCGACCTCGGAGGCGCGCGGCGAGCCGTTCAGGCTGAACACCAGGTCCGACGGCGATCCGGACAGCAGGCACGGCGACGTGCCGGGGGCCGCGCTGAGCACGACCGTGTAGTGACGGTGTCCGGCGCTGCCCGGGGCCGGGTGGATGGTCGCCTGCTGGTTCGCCGGGCGGCAGGCACTGGGCGCCGGGTCCCCCGCCGGCGTCGCGGGTGCGGCCGAGGCGACCCCGGCCGGGACGAGCACGGCCGCGGCGGCGACCGCCAGGGCGGCGGTGGTCGTGGCGACCGTACGGCCGATGGTGCGGGCGAGTCGGGTGGTCTTCACAGGTACCTCTCTCACTCTCGCGGTGCGCCCGGGCCCCCCGGCCCGGACCGTCGGCCCCCCGAAGGTCCGACACCGGGGAAGACGTGTGCATCGCGAACCGGTTCGCCCGGCGTGGCATCCGCCTCGCCGGGGCAACCCGGCCGGCCGCCGGCCGTCCCCCGTGCGTGCCCGTGCGGGACACCCGGCTCCGGACACGCCGCTGAGCTGCGGCGGCGCGGAACTGTCGGGGGTGCGGTGCACGCTGCGGGGGTGGACGTCCTCAGCCTGCTCCTCGGATCGCTGCTCGGTGCGGCGGTCGCCGCCGCCGTGGTCTGGTCGGTGGCCGCCGCCCGGTTCCGGGCCGAGGCGGCCGAGGCGGCCCGGGCCGCCGCGAACACCGCCGCCACCACCCGGGCCGACGCGGCGGGTCTGCGCGCCGAGCGCGCCGCGCTGCTCGAACGGGTCGAGGAGCTGCACGAGTCCCTCGACGACGCGACGGTCCGCGCCCGGCGGGCCGAGTCCGACGCCGCGGGAGCCACCGCCGCGCTGCGCGCCGAGCGGGAGGCCCGGGCCGGGGCCGAGGCCGCGACGGTGCGCCGCGAGGCCGAGCTGAAGGACTCCTTCGCCGCGCTGTCGCAGGACGCGCTGGCCCGCAACAACGAGGCGTTCGTGGCGCTGGCGGAGAGCAGGCTCAAGGAGGCGACCGCCGCGCTCGCGGCGAAGGCCGACGGCGACCAGGCCGCCCGTGCGAAGGCCGTCGAGCAGCTGCTCGACCCGGTCTCGGCGGCGCTGGGCCGGGTCGAGGGGCAGCTGCGGACGGTGGAGAAGGAGCGCGAGTCCGCCTACGCCGGGCTCCGCGAGCAGGTCAGGGCGATGGCGGCGAGCTCGGACAAGCTCGGCACCGAGACGAAGGCACTGGTCAACGCGCTGCGGGCGCCGCAGGTGCGGGGCCGGTGGGGCGAGATGCAGCTGCAGCGGGTCGCGGAGATGGCCGGGATGCTCGAGCACTGCGACTTCTCCACCCAGGTGTCCGCCGCCGGGGAGGACGGCGGGGTCCGCCCGGACATGCTGGTCCGGCTCGCGGGCGGCAAGCAGGTCGTCGTCGACGCGAAGGTGCCGTTCGCGGCCTACCTGCAGGCGGTCGAGGCCTCGGACCCGGACGTGCACACCGAACGGCTCGCGGCGCACGCCCGGCAGCTGCGCACGCACGTGGACCAGCTCTCGGCCAAGGCCTACTGGGAGTCGTTCGAGCCGACACCGGAGTTCGTGGTGCTGTTCGTGCCGGGTGACCCGTTCCTGGAGGCGGCGCTGCGCTCGGACCCGGGGCTGCTGGAGTACGCCTTCGGCCGCAACGTCGTGCTCTCGACGCCGACCACCCTCGTCGCGCTGCTGCGCACCGTCGCCTACGGCTGGAAGCAGGAGGCCCTGGCCCGCAACGCCGCCCAGGTGCACCGGCTCGGGCGCGAGCTGCACGGGCGCCTCGCGACGATGGGCACGCACGTCGCGAAGCTCGGCCGCAGCCTGGACGCGGTGGTGGACAGCTACAACCGGACCGTCTCCTCGCTGGAGGCGCGGGTCCTGGTGAGCGCCCGGAAGTTCACCGAGCTGCAGGTGTCCGACACCGAGCTGGGGACGCCCGCGACGGTCGACCGGACCCCGCGCGGCGTCTCCGCGCCCGAGCTGGTCGCCTCCGCCGGGGACTCGCTGGTGTCCCTCGAGGACCTCGGGCGGCCCGACCACCACCGGCCGGACGGCACCCGATCCGGCGGTGGCCGACCCGACGGCGCACATCCGGGCACGTTCGGCGACGGCGACACGGCACGCGACGAGGCGACCGGGACACCGTGGCGGGAGGGGTTAGGCTGACCGGGTGACCACGGCCCGATCGAGCTCGGCCCGCCGGCCCGGCCGGGGCCCAGCCCCCGCGCGCGGTGGCTGGCCGGTGCGTGAGCGGTCCCTGCTCCCCCCGGTCCTCGGTGTCCCGCCGCTCGCGGCCACCGGTCTGGCCGTCGGCACCACCGCCCTCGGCGTCCTGGTGGACCTGCTGCGGATCGGCACGGTCGGCCGGGTGTTCGAGGTCTGCTACCTGCTCGGCTGCGTGCTCGCGGTGTCGTGGGTCCGCCGGCGCGGGCTGTTCCTGCCGGCCGTGCAGCCGCCGCTGCTGCTCGCCGTCGTCGTACCGCTGGTCGCGGTGCTGATCGGCGCCCCGTCCGGCGGCGGCACGGCGCAGAGCCTGCTCATGGCGGGCGCCCCGCTGATCAACGCGTTCCCGGCGATGGCGGTGACCACACTGGTCGTCCTGCTCGTCGCCGGTCTGCGCGTGCTGCGCCAGCGTCTCGGCCCGGACGACGCCGTCGGCCGGCTGCGGCAGCGACTGGGCCGCGACCCGGGCGGGTACGACCCCGACGGTCCCGGCGGACGGACCCGGGCACCGCGCGGCGCGGGCACCGCGACGACGACCGCGGCCCGCTCCCGCACCACCGGCACCGCCCGCACCGGCTCGGTCCGCACCGGGTCCACCGGTCGCACCGGGTCCACCGGGCGCACCGGGTCCACCGGGCGGACCGGGTCCACCGGCACCGGGGTCTCCCGCACCGGCTCCGCAGCGCGCTCCACCGGGACGGCGCGCTCCGGCTCCTCGCGCGCCGACTCCTCCCGCTCCGAACCCTCCCGTGGGTCGACACGCGGCGCGACCGGCCGGACACGCCGCGACACCCGCTGACCGCCACCCGGCGCAGCCACGGTCGTCCGGACGCATCCGCCCAGGTGGACGGCCGGAACGTACCCCGCAGACCGCTCGGGTGACGACGGATCGGACAATGGGAGCAACCCACTGCCCTCCCGAGCGTCTTCCCATCGGGGGCACGGCGTGACCCCGCCGCTCCCCGACGCACGCCGGATCCACTGGAGAGCCATGTCGACCACCCGCAGCCCCCGCAGGACGCGACCCGCGATCGTCGTCGCGCTGGTCGCCGCGGCCGTCGCGCTGATCGGCGTCGGCACCGCGATCGCAGGGACCCCGGCCGCGCAGGCCTTCCGTGACCAGCCGCTCGTCGCGGGCACCCCGTGCACCGTCACGGCCCGCGCCTGCGTCGACCTCGACACCCAGCGCTCCTGGCTGTTCACCGACGGGAAGATCACCCACGGGCCCGTCCCGGTCGCCATCGGCGGCCCGGGTAAGGAGACCCCGGTCGGCCACTCCCTGCGGGTCTACCGCAAGGAGCAGCTGCACAAGAGCGGCGAGTACACGATGACCAACGGCGAGCCCGCCCCGATGCCGTGGGCGGTGTTCTTCCAGGACGGCGGCATCGCCTTCCACGAGGGCCGCACCGACACCCCGTCGGCGGGCTGCGTCCGGCTCACCCCGGAGAACGCGAAGCTCTGGTTCGACACCCTGCAGATCGGCGACCAGGTGCAGGTCGTGTCGGCGAAGCAGGTCCAGGCGGACCGCGCCGCGGGCTGATCCCCGCCCCGTACACACGTGAGGCCCCGGACCGGTTCGGTCCGGGGCCTCCGTCGTGTGTGCCGCGGGTCAGTTCACCGGGGTCAGGCCCAGCGACCGGCCGCGCGGCGGGCGCAGCTCGCGGGGCAGCGAGAAGGTCAGCGTCTCCTCGGCGGTGTCGACCTCCTCGACCGAGCCGAAGCCGCGCTCGGCGAGGTACTCGACGACACCCTGCACCAGGATCTCCGGGACCGACGCACCGCTGGTGATCCCGACCGTCGTGACGCCGTCGAGCCAGGACTCGTCGATCTCGCGGGCGTAGTCGATCAGGTACGAGGCACCGGCCCCGGCGCCCAGCGCGACCTCGACCAGACGCACCGAGTTCGACGAGTTCCGCGACCCGACGACCAGCACCAGGTCGCAGCGCGGCGCCATCGTCTTCACCGCGACCTGGCGGTTCTGCGTGGCGTAGCAGATGTCGTCCGACGGCGGGTTCTGCAGCTTCGGGAACCGCTCGCGCAGCGCACGGACGGTGTCCATCGTCTCGTCGACGCTCAGCGTGGTCTGCGACAGCCACACGACCCGCTCCGGGTCGCGGACGGTCACGGAGTCGACGTCGGCGGCGGACTCCACGAGCTGGATGTGCTCGGGCGCCTCACCGGAGGTCCCCTCGACCTCCTCGTGTCCGGCGTGCCCGACGAGCAGGATGTCGTAGTCCTCGCGGGCGAACCGCTTCGCCTCCTGGTGGACCTTGGTCACCAGCGGGCAGGTCGCGTCGATGGTCTGCAGGTTCCGGCCCGCGGCCTCGTCGCGGACCGCGGGCGAGACGCCGTGCGCGGAGAACACCACGTGCGCGCCCTCCGGAACCTCCGACGCCTCGTCGACGAAGATCGCACCGCGCTCGCGCAGCGTCTCCACGACGTGCTTGTTGTGCACGATCTCCTTGCGGACGTACACGGGGGCGCCGTACTGGTCGAGCGCCTGCTCCACCGCCTCGACGGCACGGTCGACGCCCGCGCAGTAGCCGCGGGGCTTGGCGAGCAGGACCTGCTTGGCAGAACCGGACATGGCCCCCAGGGTACGGACCGGCCCGGGAGCGGGCAGCCGTACGTGACCGGCCCGACCGGCTCCCGGCGCGCCCGGCGCGACAGGCGGCCGCGGATGAGGGGACAATGGCGTGCATGTCTCCGCTGCCGTTCCCCGTGCGGATCGCCGCCGGCCTCGTCGTGACCGCCGTCGAGCAGGCCCGAGAGCTGCCGCGGCACGCCGTCGAGCTGCCGGTGACCGCGGTCAGCCAGGCGCTGCAGGTGTCCATGCGGCTCCAGCAGCGGATCACCGAGCTGGCCATCAAGGGCGACCGCGCGCTGGGCACCCTGCGTCCCGCCGACGACATCCCCAGCTGGGCGACCTTCGACGACGACCTGGCCGACGGCGCCGACCTCTCGCTGCCCGACCCGGAGCCGATCGCCCCGCCGTTGCCGCCCGCCGCTCCCCCGGCCGGGCGCAACGGCACCGTGTCGTCGCTGCGGCCCGCCCGCACCGGCATCCCGATCGACCGGTCGCCCGCGTCGCCGCGTCCGGCGTCGGCGTCGAACCGGGCCGAGGCGAGTGCCACCGCGCCCGCCGTGCTGCCCGAGTACCCGACGATGACCGTGCCCCAGCTGCGCGGCAAGCTCCGCACGCTGAGCCTCGACGACCTCGCGGACCTCCTCGCCTGGGAGACCGCGCACGAGAACCGGCCGCCGTACGTCACGATGCTGACGAACCGGATCGCGACGGTGTCCGAGAACCGTTGAGCGCCACGACCTCCGAGGAGGACCCGTGGCCGGTCCGCACGGTCGCCCGCAAGATCGCCGAGTGGGTCGACCGGCTCGGCGCGGTGTGGGTCGAGGGCCAGCTCGCCCAGGTCAACGTCCGCTCCGGGACCGCGTTCCTGACCCTGCGTGACCCGGCCGCCGACATCTCCCTGCAGCTGACGGCGCCGTCGTCGCTGGTGCGCGACGCCGGCGGCGCCGTGACCGAGGGCAGCCGGGTGATCGTGCACGGCAAGCCGTCGTTCTACCTGGGGCGCGGCACGCTGTCGCTGCGCGTCGACCGGATCCGCGCGGTCGGACTCGGCGAGCTGCTGGCCCGGATCGAGCGGCTGCGCAGGCTGCTCGCCGCCGAGGGGCTGTTCGACCCGGCCCTCAAGCGGCGCCCGCCGCTGCTCCCGCACACCATCGGCCTGGTCACCGGGCGCGACTCGGCGGCCGAGCACGACGTCGTCCGCAACGCGACCTCGCGCTGGCCCGCGGTGCGGTTCCGGATCGAGAACGTCGCGGTGCAGGGCGGGCTCGCCGTCGAGCAGGTCGTCGGCGCGCTGCGGGCCCTCGACCGGGACCCGGACGTCGAGGTCATCGTGCTCGCCCGCGGTGGCGGCAGCGTCGAGGACCTGCTGCCCTTCTCCGACGAGACGCTGTGCCGCGCCGTCGCCGCCTGCCGGACCCCGGTCGTGTCGGCCATCGGGCACGAGCCGGACACCCCGCTGGTCGACCACGTCGCCGACGTGCGCTGTTCCACCCCCACCGAGGCCGGACGCAGCCTGGTGCCCGACCTCGCCGAGGAGACCGCGCGGATCTCCGGGCTGCGCGACCGGGCCCGCCGCGCGCTGCACGGCTGGGTCGACCGCGAGCAGCACCGCCTCGACGACCTGCGGCGACGGCCGGTGCTGGCCGACCCGCTGCGCATGGTCACCTCCCGGGAGGGCGAGATCGCCGACGCCCGCGCCGCCGCCCACCGCGCGGTGCTGCGGCGGCTGGACCGGTCGTCGTCGGAGCTGGAGCACCTGGGTGCCCGGCTCGCCGCGCTCGGCCCGACCGCGACCCTGGCCCGCGGCTACGCGATCGTGCAGCTCGCCGACCGCACCGACGACGACGTGCCCCCGCTGCTGCGGTCGGTCGCCGACGCGCCCGCCGGCACCGGCCTGCGGATCCGGGTCGCCGACGGCGCCGTCGCCGCCACCGTGACCACCACCACCACCGACCCGGAGACCTGATGAGCGACCGACCGGCAGTGGAGACCCTGGGCTACGAGAAGGCCCGCGACGAGCTCGTGGAGGTCGTGCGCGCGCTGGAGGTCGGCGGCCTCGGCCTGGACGAGTCCGTCGCACTGTGGGAGCGCGGCGAGGCCCTGGCCAAGCGCTGCGACGCCCAGCTCGCCGGCGCCCGCACCCGCATCGAGGAGAAGCTGGCCGAGGCGGAACGCGACCCCGACGCCTGACGCCGTCCCGCCGGCACACGGTCGGGATACCGGCGCCGGCAGGCCACCCGCGGCGACGACCGCGACCCCGTCCGTCGAGCCGGGCGACGATCCGGGACCCGGCTCGCCGGGCCACGTCGTGTGCCCGGCGGCCGCGCACCCACCCCTGGACATCGTCCCCGGTCCTGTCTACCGTCAAAACGGAACGATACCGTTTCGTTCCATTGAGACACCGGAGTTGGCGATGAAGTTCCTCTTCGACGACGAGTCCTTCTCCTTCGAGGCGCTGCGCGCGGCCGGCTACGCGGCCTACGCCGGCGCCGACCTCGGCGAGGTCCTGGTGACCTGCCGGGACATCCCGGAGGGCGACCACGACGCCTGGTCGACGCGATGGGCCGCGACCGCGGCGCGTGTCGAGCTCATCGGTCGCGACGCGCAGGCGGCCGGTCACCGGGTCAGCGCCCGGGAGGCGCTGCTGCGTGCCTCGAACTACTACCGGACCGCTGACTTCTACCGGCGCGAGAACCCCGCGCAGGACACGGAGTCCGCCCGGCTCGCCACCGCGTCGCAGCAGACGTTCGCGGACGCGGTCACCCTCTTCGACACCCCCGTCCGGGCCGTCGAGATCCCCTACGAGGACGTGTCGCTGCCGGGCTACCTGTTCCTGGTCGACGACTCCGGGGTCCGCCGGCCCACCGTGCTCTTCCACGGCGGCTACGACTCAACCCTCGAGGAGGACTACTTCGCGCTCGCGGCCGGCGCGCTGCGGCGCGGCTACAACGTCCTGGCCTTCGACGGCCCGGGCCAGGGCCGGAGCCTCCGGGACCGGGGACTGCACTTCCGCCCGGACTGGGAGGCCGTCGTCACACCGGCCGTCGACCTCGCGCTCGCCCAGCCCGAGGTCGACCCGGAGCGCCTCACCCTGATCGGCATGAGCCTGGGCGGGTACCTGGCCGCCAGGGCCGCCGCCTTCGAGCCACGGCTGGCCGCCGCGGTGCTGTACGACGGCGTCCACGACTTCCGGCCGGTCGTCGCCGCGATCGGTGACCGCGCCGCGGCGACCCCCGGCGGGCTGGACGCCCTGATGGCCCGGGACACGGGTGCGCGCTGGGCCGTGCTCAACGGGCTGTGGACCTTCGGCGTACGCGACTTCGACGAGCTCCTCGACGCGGCCGGGCCCTACACGATGAACGGGGTCACCGGGCTCATCAGGTGCCCGACGCTGGTGCTGGAGGCGGAGAACGACCAGTTCTTCCGAGGACAGCCGCAACGCGTGTACGACGAGCTCACCTCGGTCAAGGAGCTGATCGTGTTCCGCGAGGACGAGGGAGGCGGGGAGCACTGCCACGAGGGGGCGCTCTTCCTGTTCCACCAGCGCACGTTCGACTGGCTCGACACCGTTCTCGGCCGCTGAGGCCGGCGACCACCGGTCACGGCCGGACCCGCTGCGCCGCGCCTCACCGGTGCCGCGGCGCAGCACCGGACCCGGGTCACCGGGCCCGGGTCACCGGCACGGATCAGGATCCTGCGGGCGCGACCGGGGGCGCCGCCACGAGGGCCTCGGCGAGGGTGCGGAACTGCGCGTCCGACGCGGAGCCCGTCACCAGGACGCGGACCTCCGGCCGTCCGGGCAGCGTCGCGATCCGGAAGGGCTCGCCGCCCTCGGCGCCGTAGACCTCCCAGGTC
Source organism: Pseudonocardia sp. DR1-2 (assembly GCF_023717215.1). Classification (NCBI taxonomy): domain Bacteria; kingdom Bacillati; phylum Actinomycetota; class Actinomycetes; order Pseudonocardiales; family Pseudonocardiaceae; genus Pseudonocardia; species Pseudonocardia sp. DR1-2. Next base: position 425,600 of record NZ_JAMQOF010000006.1, read on the forward strand.
AGGCCGCCCGCCTGCACGGTGCCGCGCATCGTCGGCGGGCCGTCGCCGCGTCCCGCGGAACCGGACTCGGTGGCGAGGACACCCTCGACCGAGCCGTCGGTCTGGACCAGGCTCAGGAAGTCCGCGTCGGGGGTGACGAAGCCGATGCGCACGGCGGTGCCGCCGCCCTCCACCGGGCCGCGGTCGGTGGAGTTGACCCGGAACGGGACGTCCGGCAACCGCAGCGGGAAGGCCGAGCCACGGGCGTACTCGGCGATCCGGGCCGGGGCGTCGACGGTGGGGGCCGACGCGGCGTCCTCGGCCGGGGCGCCGGGCGAGAACGAGCAGGACCCGCCGACCGAGAAGATCAGCAGGGCGACCGGGACGAGGATCAGGCAGGCCCAGATCAGGTCGCGCACCGACGTGTCGCCACGGCCGGGCTTGTGCATCGCCTGCGGACCCGCCTCGGGGATCCGGCGGGTCACCGGCGGCGGCTGCGGCCTCCCGGACCGGGCCGCACCCTCGGGCGCGGCGGCCGGGTCCGCAGCCGGAACCGGGTCCGGGCCGGTGCCACCGGCCGTGGCCCGTTCGGCGGCCCCGGCGGTACCGGAGGTGTCGGCCGGGTCCGGGACAGCCGGGGGCCCGGCGGGCTCCGAGGAGTCCGGCGACGGCATTCCCGGGTCAGGTCGTGCGCTCACGTGTCCATCGTCCCAGGCATGGCGTCGGTCGCTCATCGCTGCTCCCCCGACGCCGGGCGTGCGAGGATCGCCGGGCGCCTCCCCGTACGCCCGTGGGAACCCGGACGAGGGGACGTCGCCGACGAGCACGCCGCCCGTGAATGGAGACGTATCCGTGAGCCAGCCCGCCAGTCCCGCCACCCCCCGCCGTCGTGAGGCGCCCGACCGCAACCTGGCGATGGAGCTGGTCCGGGTCACCGAGGCCGCCGCGATGGCCGCGGGCCGCTGGGTCGGCAAGGGCGACAAGAACGGCGGGGACGGTGCCGCCGTCGACGCCATGCGCCAGCTCATCTCCTCGGTGTCGATGCGCGGCGTCGTCGTCATCGGCGAGGGCGAGAAGGACGAGGCCCCGATGCTGTTCAACGGCGAGGAGGTCGGGAACGGCGAGGGCCCGTTCTGCGACGTCGCCGTCGACCCCATCGACGGCACCACGCTGATGGCCAAGGGCATGCCCAACGCCCTCGCGGTGCTCGCCGTCGCCGAGCGGGACGCCATGTTCGACCCGTCCGCCGTCTTCTACATGGAGAAGATCGCGGTCGGGCCGGAGGCCGCGGACGCCATCGACATCACCGCACCGGTCGCGGAGAACATCCGCCGGGTCGCGCGGGCCAAGGAGATCGACGTCGCCGACGTCACCGTCTGCGTGCTCGACCGCCCCCGCCACGAGCAGATCGTCACCGAGATCCGCGCGGCCGGTGCCCGCATCGCCTTCATCTCCGACGGCGACGTCGCCGGTGCCATCGCCGCCGCGCGTCCCAGCTCGGGCGTGGACATGCTCTACGGCGTCGGCGGCACCCCGGAGGGGATCATCACCGCGGCCGCGCTGAAGTGCATGGGCGGCGAGATCCAGGGCCGGCTGTGGCCCAAGGACGACGCCGAGCGCGAGAAGGCCCTCGCCGCGGGCCACGACCTCGACAAGGTCCTGACCACCGCCGAGCTCGTGCGCGGCGAGAACGTCTTCTTCTGCGCCACCGGCATCACCGACGGCCCCCTGCTGCGCGGCGTCCACTACCGGGGTGGCGGGGCGACCACCCAGTCGATCGTGATGCGGTCCAAGTCCGGCACCGTCCGGCTGATCGACGGCTACCACCGTCTCACCAAGCTGCGCGAGTTCTCCTCCGTCGACTTCGACGGCGTCGAGGGCGAGGCCCCGCCGCTGCCGTGAGGTTAGGCTCACTTAACACTGCGGGACGGGTCGCGGAGGAGTAGACCTCAGCCCATGAGCGAGGACTTCCGCATCGAGCACGACACCATGGGCGAGGTCCGGGTCCCCGCCGACGCGCTGTGGCGGGCCCAGACCCAGCGCGCGGTGGAGAACTTCCCGATCTCCGGCCGCGGCCTGGAGCGCGCCCAGATCCGCGCACTCGGCCTGGTCAAGGCGGCCGCGGCCCGGGTGAACGGCGAGCTGGGCGTCCTGGACGACGACCGGGCCCGCGCGATCGCCGCGGCCGCCGACGAGGTGGCCGCGGGCGGGCACGACGACCACTTCCCGGTCGACGTCTTCCAGACGGGCTCGGGCACGTCGTCGAACATGAACGCCAACGAGGTGATCGCTTCGCTGGCCGCCCGGGCCGGCACCGACGTGCACCCGAACGACCACGTCAACGCCTCGCAGTCGTCGAACGACGTCTTCCCGACGACCATCCACCTCGCCGCCACCGAGGCGCTGGCGACCGAGGTGGTCCCGGCGCTGCAGCACCTCGAGGCCGCGCTGCGCCGCCGTGCGGCGGACTGGTCGGAGGTCGTGAAGGCCGGCCGCACCCACCTCATGGACGCCGTCCCGATCACCCTCGGCCAGGAGGCCGGCGGCTGGGCCAGCCAGGCCGGCTACGGCGCCGACCGCGTCCGCGACGCGCTCCCCCGCCTCGCCGTCCTGCCGATCGGCGGGACCGCGGTCGGCACCGGGCTGAACGCCCCGGACGGGTTCGGCGCCGCCGTGGTCGCGAAGCTGCGCGAGGCGACCGGCCTGGAGCAGCTCACCGAGGCCACCGACCACATCGAGGCCCAGGGCTCCCGGGACGGCCTGGTCGAGGCCTCCGGCGCGCTGCGCACCGTCGCCGTGTCGCTCTACAAGATCGCCAACGATCTGCGCTGGCTGTCGTCCGGGCCGCGCACCGGGCTGGCCGAGATCCACCTGCCGGACCTGCAGCCGGGCAGCTCGATCATGCCGGGCAAGGTCAACCCGGTGATCTGCGAGGCCACGATGATGGTCTGCGCGCAGGTCATGGGCAACGACGCGACGGTGGGGTTCTCCGGCAGCCAGGGCAACCTGGAGCTGAACGTGATGATGCCGGTGATGGCGCGCAACGTCCTGGAGTCCGCCCGGCTGATCGCGAACGCCGCCCGGCTGCTCGCCGACAAGGTCGTCGACGGCATGGAGGCCGACCTCGAGCGCACCCGCGAGTACGCCGAGTCCTCGCCGTCGATCGTCACCCCGCTGAACTCGAGGATCGGCTACGAGGAGGCGGCGGCCGTCGCGAAGCAGGCACTGAAGGAGCGGAAGACGATCCGCGAGGTCGTGATCGAGCGCGGGCACGTGGCGAACGGGACGCTCACCGAGGACGAGCTGGACCGTGCCCTGGACGTGCTGGCGATGACCCGCGGCGAGAAGCGCTCCTGATCCCGGCTGCGCCCGGTCACCGGCCGGGCGCACCGGGTCAGTCCATCCGCTGTTCACCTCCGCGTCCCCGTTCGGTCCACATCGACGTGACACCGTGTGTGCGTCAGTCGATCACCGTCACCCGAACGGACCCCTCCGATGCCCGACCAGCGCTTCGCGTACGTCCCTGTGCACGATCTGCGCTCCGGTCGCTGCACCGGGGTCGAGGTCGTGCCGCGCCTGCACCACGACACGGTGGCCGTCGCGGCCCGCGACCGCGGCTGGGACGCCCGCCGGATCGCCGAGCTCGACGCGGGCACCGCGGTCTCCGCGGTCGCGTCCGCCCGGTCCTGGGGTGCCGCCGTCCCGGTGCAGGTCGACGTCGCCGCGGACACCGTCCTCCACGCCCGCGGCCGGCTGCGCGGCATGCTCGGCGACGCCACCGACCCGGTCGCCCCGCTGCTGGAGGTGGGACCGCCGATCGCCGCCGCGGCGCCGGCCGAGCACCTCGTCCCGGCGCTGGCCGAGCTGCGGCGGTGGGGCTTCCGGATCGGTCTCGACGGGGCCGGGCGCGCGTTCGGTCCCGAGGTGGTGGCCGCCGTCCGGCCGGACGTGGTGAAGCTCGAGCCGGACCTCTGCGACGGGGTGCTCGACACGGGGACCGGCGCCGCCGTCCGCGCCGTGGTCGAGGTGTCCCGCGCGGTCGGGGCGCCGGTCGCCGCGACCGGGGTCCGCGACGCGGCCCGGCTGACGGGGCTGTTCGCGACCGGGATCGCGTTCGCCCAGGGCCCGTTGCTGGGTGGGACGCGCGCCGCGCCCGAGGCCGACCCGGCGACCCGCGCGGAGCTGCTCGGCCTGCTGAGCGCGATGCCACAGCCCGCCGCCGGCCGGACCGCCGCCGTCCGTCCCGTCCCGGGGCGTCCCGGGCCCGGCCACCCGGCGCCGGAGCGCGGCGGGACGCCGGAGCCGGCCGCCACCCCGGTGCCCGTCCCGGCCGGTCCCCCGGTGCGCGGGCTCGCCGTGCCGGCCGTGACCCTGCCCGACGACGCCGTCGGCGACACCGCACGCGAGGCGTTGCGCGCCCGTCCCGACTCGGCCGGGATCGTCCTGGTCGACCGGGCGCACCGGCCGGTCGGCTACCTCGACCGCAGCCGCGTCCTGCTCCAGCTGGCCGGCCGGTTCGGGCACGCGCTGTGGGCCGAGAAGCCGGCGGCCGAGCTGGCGGACCCGCCGCGGACCGTCGACGAGCGGACCCCGCTGCACCGCGCGATGGAGATCGGCCTGTCCGGCGACCCGGCCCGCGGCTACGACGACCTGGTCGTCGTCGCCCCGGACGGCACCTGCCGCGGGGTCGTCCCGGTCGCCGAGCTGTGGCGCCGAGCGATCCTGCCGCCCGCCGCGTCCGGCCCGCGCCCCGTCCCGGTACCGCAGGCCGCACGGACCGCCTGATCCGACGACGCGCGGACTGTCGGGGGTCGCTGCTTCACTGACCCGGTGCTGTTCACCGACGTCGTCACCACCTCGGCCGCGGTCGGGGCGACCCGCGCGCGCAAGGAGAAGACCGCCGCGCTCGCCGGGCTGCTGCGCACCGCCGCGCCGGCCGAGGTCGTGCCGGTCGTCGCCTGGCTGTCCGGGGTGCCCCGGCAGGGCCGGATCGGGACCGGCTGGCGGACGCTGTCGGGCGTCGACGTGCCGGCCGCGGCGGAGCCGTCGCTGACGGTGGAGCAGGTCGACGCACTGCTCGACGAGCTCTCCGGCACCGCGGGGACCGGCTCGGCGGCCCGGCGCCGCGAGCTGCTCACCGAGCTGTACGGCGCCGCGACCACCGAGGAGCAGCGCTTCCTGCACCGTCTGCTCACCGGCCAGCTGCGCCAGGGCGCCCTGGAGGGGCTGATGGTGGACGCCGTCGCCGCCGCCTCCGAGGTGGCCGCGCCCGCGGTGCGCCGCGCGTTCATGCTGTCCGGCCGGCTGCCGGAGACCGCGGCCACCGCGCTGACCGGCGGACAGGACGCGCTCGCCGCGGTCGGGCTGGAGGTGGGCAGGCCGGTCCGGCCGATGCTCGCCTCCCCCGGCGACTCGCTCGACGCCGCGCTGGCCGGGCTCGGCACCGACGTCACCGTCGAGCACAAGCTCGACGGCGCCCGCATCCAGGTGCACCGCCGCGGCGACCGGGTGCGGGTGTGGACGCGCACGCTGCGCGAGATCACCGCTCGCGTGCCCGAGCTGGTGGAGCTGGTGCGGGGGATGCCGTGCGACACCGCGGTGCTCGACGGCGAGACCCTCGCCCTCGACGACGACGGCCGCCCCCGCCCGTTCCAGGACACGATGAGCCGGTTCGGCACCGAGGAGCGGGTACCGGACGTCCTGCTGTCGCCGTTCTTCTTCGACCTGCTCCACCTCGACGGCCGTGACCTGGTCGACGAGCCCGCCGAGGTCCGGCTCGACGCGCTCGCCGGGCTGCTCGCCGCGGACACCCACGCCGCGCTGCGGATGCCGGGGGTGCGGCGGCCGTCGCCGGAGCAGGCGGCCGCGGTCCTGTCCGAGGCGCTGTCGGCGGGGCACGAGGGCGTCGTCGTGAAGGACCTGGCCGCGCCGTACGCGGCCGGGCGGCGCGGCAGGGCCTGGCAGAAGGTGAAGCCGGTGCACACCCTGGACCTGGTGGTGCTGGGCGCCGAGTGGGGCTACGGGCGGCGGACCGGGTCGCTGTCGAACATCCACCTCGGCGCCCGCGACCCGGACGGCGGGGAGCCGGTGATGGTCGGCAAGACGTTCAAGGGGATGACCGACGAGCTGCTGGCCTGGCAGACCGCGACCTTCCCGGAGTACGAGACGGCGCGCGAGCCGGGCGTGGTGCACCTGCGGCCCGAGCTCGTCGTCGAGATCGCGCTCGACGGCGCGCAGCGCAGCACCCGCTACCCGGGCGGGGTCGCGCTGCGCTTCGCCCGGGTGCTGCGCTACCGCCCGGACAAGACCCCGGCCGAGGCCGACTCGCTCGACGCGGTGCGGGCGCTGCTGTCGGGCTGAGCGGCCGCGGCGCCGTCGCGGGCCGCGGGCACCGACCCGGCCGGGTCGGCACGCAGCACGCTGACCGCGAGGACGCGGCCGTCGTCACCGGTCAGGGTCCGTTCGGCGCCCAGCAGCGGCGTGCCGGCGGCGACACCGAGCAGCGCCGCGGAGTCCGGGTCGGCCGGCACCGGCCCGGAGCGGGTGCCCGCCGACGCCGGGCGCAGCCCGGCCTCGCACAGCTGCCGGTCGAAGGGGCCGGTCCCGGGCACCGCGAGCAGCCGCGCCGCGGCCGTGGTCGTCACGTAGTGGGTCTCCAGCACCGCGCCGCCACCGGCCGTGGCCGAGACGCACTCGGTGCGCAGGCACGGTGCCCCGACCGGCACGCCGAGCCAGTCGGCGAGCACGTCGGGCGCGGCGATCCCGGTGCGTTCCAGCCAGCGCGGGAGCCGGGCACCCGTACCGGTGACCGCGGCCCGTCCGGGGTAGTGCGGCCGGGCGACGATCCGGTGCGCGGTCGGCCCGGGTCGCAGCAACCCCTCCTCGCGGAGCAGCCCCAGCGCTGCCCGGACGGCGGCGCGCGGCGCGCCGTGGCGCACCATCAGCTCGTCCTCACCGGGCAGCAGGTCCCCGGGGCGCCCGCGCCCGGCCACGGCGATGCGCAGCAGGTCCCGGAGCCGGCGTACGTCGGCAGCACGCACACGGGGGTTCGGCGACGGCACCGGCATGTACCCGACGGTAGGCATCCGTGGTTGCCCGACGGTTGTCGACACGTGACGGGCACGTGACGAGGCGGCCGGGGGCGTACAGTCCCGATACCGTGCGCTTCCTCGACGACCGCCGGCCCGAGCACGACCTCACCTACGACGACGTCTTCCTCGTCCCGCGCCGTTCCACGGTGACCTCCCGGTTCGACGTGGACCTCACCGCCCCGGACCGCTCCGGGGCCACGGTGCCGGTCGTCGCGGCAAACATGACCGCCGTCGCCGGCCGCCGGATGGCCGAGACCCTCGCCCGCCGCGGCGCGCTGACGGTGCTGCCGCAGGACGTGGCGACCGACGCCGTCGCCGGGATCGTGTCCTGGATCAAGTCCCGGCACCCGGTGTGGGACACCCCGCTGGTGCTGCGTACCTCCGACGCGGTGGCCGACGCGCTGAACCTGCTGCCCAAGCGGGCCCACGACGCCGTCGTGGTCGTCGACGACGGCGGCCGTCCGGTCGGGACCGTGTCCGAGGCGCACTGCGCGGGGGTGGACCGCTTCACCCGGCTCGCCGAAGTCCTCGATCCGGACCCGCTGGCGCTGCCGCTGGGCACCGAGCCGCGCGAGGTGTTCGAGCAGCTCGACGCCGGTCGGAAGGCGGTGGCGCTCGGCCTCGACGGCGACGGCCGCCTCGCGGGCCTGCTCACCCCGCTCGGCGCGATCCGGGCCGGGATCTACTCCCCCGCCCTCGACGGCGCGGGCCGGCTGCGCACCGCGGCCGCGATCGGTATCAACGGCGACGTCGCGGTGAAGGCGAAGGCCCTGCTCGACGCCGGTGTGGACGTGCTCGTCGTCGACACCGCGCACGGCCACCAGGAGAAGATGCTCGACGCGCTCGGCGCGGTCCGCCGTGTGGTCGACCAGGCCGGGGCCGCGGTCCCGGTCGCCGCCGGCAACGTGGTCACCGCCGAGGGCGTCGCCGACCTGGTCGACGCGGGCGCCGACATCGTCAAGGTCGGCGTCGGCCCCGGCGCCATGTGCACGACCCGGATGATGACCGGCGTCGGGCGCCCGCAGTTCTCCGCGGTCGCCGAGTGCGCCGCCGCGGCCCGCGAGCGCGGCGCCGTCGTCTGGGCCGACGGCGGGGTGCGCCACCCGCGCGACGTGGCCCTCGCCCTCGCCGCGGGCGCGGCCTCGGTGATGATCGGTTCCTGGCTGGCGGGCACCTACGAGTCCCCCGGCGACCTGCTGCGCGACGAGCACGGCCGCGCGTACAAGGAGTCGTTCGGGATGGCGTCCAAGCGCGCGGTCGGCGCCCGTACCCGCGGGGACAACGCGTTCGACCGGGCCCGCAAGTCGCTGTTCGAGGAGGGCATCTCGTCCTCGCGCCAGCGGCTGGACCCGGACCGGCCGGGCGTCGAGGACGTGCTCGACGAGATCTGCTCGGGCGTCCGCTCCGCGTGCACCTACGCCGGCGCGCGCTCGGTCGACGAGCTGCACGAGCGGTCCGTCGTCGGGGTGCAGACCACCGCGGGGTTCACCGAGGGCACCCCGCACGGCCTCTGACCCACCGCTTGACCCGGGGCGTGATCCGGCGCACGGTCGGGTCATGGCCGCCCCCACGCAGGACACCACCACCAGCAGCTCCGGTACCGCCGCTCTCGGCGGCGGTGGTACCGGCGGTCTGCCCACGCCACCGACGTTCGCCACCTCGGCCGAGGAGCGGCTGCACCGCAAGCAGCAGCTCGCCGGCGCGTTCCGGATCTTCGGCCGGTTCGGCTTCGGGGAGGGCGTCGCCGGGCACATCACCGTGCGCGACCCGGAGGACCCGGAGATGTTCTGGGTCAACCCGTTCGGCATGAGCTTCCGGCACATCCGGGTCTCGGACCTGATCATGGTCGACCACCACGGCACGGTCCGGCACGGGAACCGCCCGGTGAACCAGGCCGGGTTCGTCATCCACTCGGCCGTGCACGCCGAGCACCCGCACGTCGTCGCGGCCGCCCACGCCCACTCGGTGTACGGCAAAGCGTGGTCGTCGCTGGGCCGCCCGCTGGACCCCATCACCCAGGACGCCTGCGCCCTCTACGAGAACCACGGCGTCGTCCACGAGGGGGCGGGCGCGGTCGTGCTCGACCCGGAGGCGGGCCGGGCGCTGGCCCGCGGCCTGACCGGCCGGAAGATGGTGTTCCACCAGAACCACGGGATCTTCTCCGTCGGCGAGACCGTCGCCGAGGCCGCCTGGTGGTTCATCTCGACAGAGCGCAACTGCCAGGCGCAGCTGCTCGCCGAGGCCGCGGGGACGCCGACGCTCGTCGACCACGTCAACGCGCGGTTCACCGCCGAGCAGACCGGTACCCCCTACGCCGGCTGGTTCTCCTACCAGCCGCTGTGGGACGAGGTCGTCCGTACCGACCCGGACCTGTTCGACTGAGCACACGGCCCCCGTCCGCGGCTGCGGACGGGGGCCGGGCCCGGCACCTCAGGAGTTCGGTCCCTCCAGCATCTCCGTGACCAGCGCGGCGATCGGCGAACGCTCGCTGCGGGTCAGCGTGACGTGCGCGAACAGCGGGTGGCCCTTGAGCTTCTCGATGACGGCGTTGACACCGTCGTGCCGCCCGACGCGCAGGTTGTCCCGCTGCGCGACATCGTGGGTGAGCACGACGCGCGACGCCGTCCCGAGCCGGGACAGCACGGTGAGGAGCACGTTGCGCTCCAGCGACTGCGCCTCGTCGACGATCACGAAGGTGTCGTGCAGCGACCGGCCGCGGATGTGGGTCAGCGGCAGGACCTCCAGCAGCCCGCGGGCGATGACCTCGTCGATGACGTCCTGGCTGACCATCGCGCCCAGGGTGTCGAAGACGGCCTGCGCCCAGGGCTGCATCTTCTCGACCTCGCTGCCGGGCAGGTAGCCGAGGTCCTGCCCGCCGACGGCGTAGAGCGGCCGGAAGACGACGATCTTGCGGTGCTGGCGTCGTTCCAGCACCGCCTCCAGGCCGGCGCACAGCGCGAGCGCCGACTTGCCCGTCCCGGCGCGGCCGCCGAGGGAGACGATCCCGACCTCGTTGTCCAGCAGGAGGTCCAGTGCGATCCGCTGCTCGGCGGAACGGCCGTGCAGCCCGAACGCCTCCCGGTCCCCGCGCACCAGCTTGACCCGCTTGTCCGCGGTGACCCGCCCGAGCGCGTTCGACGCCCCCACGAGCCGCAACCCCGTGTTGCAGGGCAGGTCGCGGGCCTCGTCGTGGTCGATGACGCCGTCGCGGAACAACGCGTCGACGTCCTCGGGGGTCACCTCCAGGTCGGTCATGCCGGTCCAGCCCGAGAACAGCACGTCCTGGCCGTGGTACTCGTCGGCGTCCAGACCGACCGCGGCGGCCTTGACCCGCAACGGCATGTCCTTGGTGACCAGCGTGACGTCCGCCGGCGCTGCCGGGTCCGCCTTGAGGTTCAGCGCACAGGCCAGGATCCGCGAGTCGTTCGAGTCGGTGCGGAACCCGGCCGGCAGGACCGTGGGGTCGGAGTGGTTCAGCTCGACGTGCAACGTGCCGCCGGACTCGCCGATCGGCACGGGGGCGTCGAGACGGCCGTGCTTGACGCGCAGCTCGTCGAGCTGGCGCAGCGCGGTCCGGGCGAACCAGCCCAGCTCGGGGTGGTGACGCTTGGCCTCCAGCTCACTGATGACGACGAGCGGCAGGACGACCTGGTGCTCGTCGAAGCGCTGCAGCGACCAGGGGTCGGACAGCAGCACGGACGTGTCGAGCACATAGCAGCGGGTGGTACCTGCCGGTGCGTCCCCGACGGACCCCTGGGGTGCGGAGGTCGGGTCGGTGAGGGCGGGACGACGATCGGTCACGGGTGCTCCCTCGCAGGCGCGGCACCGCGCCTGCTCTGCGTCGGGCCGGCCGGCCCCGGTGCGGGCCGCGACGACGCGGAGGGACCATGGCGGTCCTCCGGCCGGCACGCCCGCAAGGGCCGGGTGCCGGCCCTCTCGGGTGCGTGTGACACCACTCCAGGGCCTCCCGAACGGGCCGCATCGGGTACAGCCCGTCGTCGTGGACGCTACTAGTGGTCACCCTCGTGCGGTCAATAGCAACTCTCCGTCGGATCCCTACGTTGACCCCTGATGGAACAGTCGTAACGTGCCGTTCATCGTGTGATCGGTACCGTCCGACGTCGGATCGGGTAGCGACACCTCGTTCGGTGGCGAGCCGTTCGGCTCAGCCGAGGTGCGGCGGACGGAGTACTCCGACCGCGGCGGCGGCCGGTCCACCGCGTTCCGGACCGTGCGCGGCGCCACCGTCGGTGACCAGATCCGACGGCAGGACCGGGGTGTCGAGCAGCGTCGCCAGCGCGGCGGCGGGGCCCTCCGGGGCGCTGGCGAGCCGGGCGCGCACGAGCGGGCCGCCCTCGGCGTAGGTGACCGGGTAGGTGCGCCACTGGGGATGGTCGAGGAACTCGAGCATGCGCCGCGCCCGGTCGTCGTCGACCAGCAGCCAGCGTGCGAGGTGGGCGAGCACCGCGTCGGGGCCGGCGCCGTCGACGTGACGCATGAGGGCGGCGTCGAGCCGGACCCGGCCCAGCAGGTCCAGCTCCTGTTCGATCCGCTCGGCCGCCGGGCCGTCGAGGCGCACGCCCGCGCCCGCGAGGACGCGTTCGGCGACCGCGCCCCAGCCGGGGCCGGGCACCACGGCGACGGCGGCCTCCGCCGCCCCCTCCGCGACCAGCCCCTGCGGGCTGTGGACCAGCCGCAGTGCCAGCTCCGGGTACCGCGCCGACGCGACCTCGGCCCGGCAGTACTGCAGGTGGTGACCGGGATAGACCTCGTGGGCGAGCAGCGGCAGCAGCGAGCCGGCCCGCACCCGACCGGCCGTCGCGACCGAGATCCGGCTGCGCAGGCCGCCGCGGTAGCGGGTGAACGCCGTCCAGGGCCGGGCGCCGACGAGGTCGACGTCGGCGTGCTCGCCGTCCGGGAGCCCCAGCGTGTCGTGGGTGCGGCGGCGCAGCTCCGCGACGACGGCGGTGACCGCAGCGGCCAGCCGTTCCGCCGGGACGACGTCGGCGGCCCGGTGGTCCCGCATCCGGGCCGCCAGCGGACCGCGGCCGGGCAGCACCGCCGCCAGCCTGCGGTGCGCCTCGTGCAGCTCGTCCGGCTCGCTGCGGCGCGGGAGCACTCCGAACAGGTCGCGGACCTGCTCGACGTAACCGACGTCCTCACCGGCGAGCAGCCGGGCCCGGCAGCGCAGCGCGACCAGGAGCGCGTCCAGGTACCGGCGACGACCGTCCGGGAGTCCCGCCGCCGCGACCTGCGCACGCAGCCGCCCGGCGGTGACTGCCAGCGCCGCCGGGTCCCCGACCGGCTCCGCGGCCACCCGCCGGGCGATCGACGGGTACGGCGGCGGCCCGTCCAGCACACCCGGCCGCAGCCGGTCCACCCGCGACGCGAGCTCCGCCGTCGCGTGCAGCAGGTCCATCCCCGGAGCGTAGGCGGGCCCGGAGCGGAACGACGGCGAGGGCCGCCGGTGACGCGTCCGTTCGGACGTACCCGGCCACGCAGAGTGCACGATTCGGGTCGGCGACGGCTCGGTCGCACGGGACCGGAACAACCTATTTGGGGAGTATCGGAACCGTCAGTGAAAGTGTACCTCGATAGGGTCACGAGATTTGTTTCGCAGGAATAACAGCGGTAGCTTTTCTCGCAGTCGGTACGGGCTCCCCCTCGTCAGCGTGCCGGCACGCGTGAGACCGGCTTCGGGCGGACTCGAGACTCAACAGGAGAAAACTGTGCTGAAGAAGGCTGGAATCGTGGTTGCGGCCTCCGCCGCGTCCCTGCTCGCCCTGTCCCCGCTCGCCTTCGCCGGCGACAAGGACGGCGACCACGGCCACAAGGGCGGCCACCACCACGGTGCCGAGAACGTCATCGACAAGGACGCCAAGGGCCTCATCGCCGGCCTGAACGGCAACAACGTCAACGTGCCGATCCAGGCCTGCAACAACAACGTCCCGGTCAACGTGCTGGGCGTGCAGGTCCCGGTCGAGGACGCCTCCGCCCTCAACGGCGTCACCGGCGCCCTGGGCATCCTGGGCAAGGCCCAGGCCAAGTCGGGCGACTCGGTCACCGACCAGTCGGACAACTGCGGCCAGGAGGCCGGCGCCGGCGACTCGATCGGCTGATCTCCTCGCAGATCTGAGAATGCCCCGGAGCTTCTGCTCCGGGGCATTCTTGCGTTCCGGTCCGTGCCCACTCCCGGGTGACCGGGATTCCGCCGGGTCACCCTTTTCCGGACCTCCGGGGACGTGTTCACCCCGTCGGGTCGACGCCGCCCGGCACTGCTCCGATCCCTCCACTGCGTGACCACGCTCCGTATACGGAGCCCGTCGCCCCGCACATCCGGACGCCCTCGCTCCCCGGCCGCCCTGCTACCCGGCGACACCCCGCGCCCGGTGGCCCTCGCGGCCGACCACCCTCGTGCTGACCGCCGCGGCCCCGGCCCGTCCGCGACACGTCCGGCGCACTCGGCCTCGAGCGAGACGCCGGCCCCCGGACGCCGTCATGATCACCGGTTGTGGAGCGGAACGTCCGCGTCGCGGACACCCGACCCCGCCACCGGTGATCGTCCGAGCCCCCACCGCCCGGGCCGGGAGCCGAACCGGGTCGCCCGCACCGGTTCGGCACCTGCGGCGCCCCGGGCCCGTCCGCCGACCGTCGCCCCGCCCCGGCGCGGCCCCCTCCGGGGCCCACCCGGCTCGACCGTCCCGGCCGGCGCGGACCCCGCCGGGGCCCCGGCCGCCGGGTGGTGTCCACCCGCGCGGCCCGCACGCCCGGATCCCGGGTGCCGTCGGCACCGGCCGCACTCCTCCCCCGGACGGCTCCCACCGCACTGCCCCGTCCGCCGCAGTGCCGACACGCCCGCACGCCACGCCGACCGCGCTGCGATTGCGGCGACGAATCCCCAGGTACACGAATGATTCGCCGACTCCGCCGAAGAATTACGCAGGGTCAGATTGTCGAGCGCGAAAGCGTCCGTTAGATTGACACGCAGTCGATGCGGGCTCCCCGGTTCGAGCGTCGACAGGTACTGAGAGTCGCGCACCTTGGTCGGGCGCGCTCTCCGACTAACAGGAGACGGACTGTGCTGAAGAAGGCTGGAATCGTTGCCGCGGCCGGCGCCGCGTCGCTCGTCGCGCTGAGCCCGCTCGCGTTCGCGGGTGAGCACGGTGGCGACACCCACATCAAGGACAGCGGTAACACCAAGTCCCACGAGAGCTACTTCAGCGGCAACAAGGCCAAGGCCTCGACCGTCGAGGACTCCGAGGGCGTCGCGCAGAAGAACAGCGCCGGCCTGGTGAACCTGTCCAACAACAACATCAACGTCTCGCCGCAGGCCTGCGGGACCGCCCTCAACGGCAACAGCCTGGTCCAGGGTGCCCTGGGCGGCCTGTTCAGCGAGGCGTACAACAAGTCGGGCGTCAAGTCGGACAACAGCGTCGACTGCACCAACGCCGCCGACAACGGCGACAAGGTCGACATCGACGGTGGCAAGCACCACGGCGGTGGCAAGTAAGACCTCGCGTCACCGACGCGCGGAAGGCCCCGGGAGTCCGCTCCCGGGGTCTTTCCCGTTTCCGGGGATCGTGATCCCCGTTTCCGGGACATCCATAACGAGCAAGTCGACCGGAGGTTACGGTCGATCTGAATTCATCCGCCGAAACGTCGGTGCCGTGCGCCGAAGTCGCGCAGTGCCCGCAGGAAATCGACGCGGCGGAACTCGGGCCAGTAGGCCTCACAGAACCAGAACTCCGAATGGGCCGACTGCCACAGCAGGAACCCCGACAGTCGTTGCTCACCGCTGGTCCGGATGACGAGGTCCGGGTCAGGCTGTCCGGAGGTGTAGAGGTGCTCCGCGATGTGGTCGACGTCGAGCGACTCCGCGAGCTCCTCGATCGTCCGTCCCGCCTCCGCCTGGGTCAGCAGCATCTTGCGGACGGCGTCGGCGATCTCCTGGCGGCCGCCGTAGCCGACGGCGACGTTCAGCTGGATGCCCCCGCGGTCGCTGGTACGGGCGACCGCCGCGGTCAGCCGGTCGGCCAGGCTGCTCGGCAGCAACTCCATCGCGCCGACGACCCGCAGCCGCCACGGGGTGTCCGGGCCGGAGAGGTCGTCGACGACCCCGGCGATGATCTCCAGGAGGTCCTTGAGCTCCTCCGGGGACCGGGTGTCCAGGTTGTCGGTGGACAGCAGGAACACCGTGACGACCTCGACGCCGGCCTCGGAGCACCAGCCGAGCATCTCGGCGATCTTCGCCGCGCCGGCACGGTGCCCCTCCGCGGGGTCGGCCAGACCCGCCTCCCGCGCCCAGCGGCGGTTGCCGTCGAGGATGAGCGCCACGTGCCTGGGCTGCTCGGCCCCCGCGATCTGACGCAGGATCCTGCGCTCGTACACCGTGTAGAGCAGGTCTCGGAGGGCCACGTACAGGGAGCCTAGTCCCGGGTGTGGCGTTCGTCCGCCGGACGGGACCCCCGCCGTCGCGACCCGTAACGTCGGGGTGCGTGAGCATCGCCCCGTCCGCCCCGCTCAAGCCCCGTCTGCGGGGCTGGCTGCACCTGTGGAGCCTCGTCGGTTCCGTCTTCGCGTGCGCCGCGCTCATCAGTGTCGCGGGGGCGCTCGTCGGGGCCTCCGCGGCCGCGGCCACGGCCGTCTACACGCTGACCACGTTCGGCCTGTTCGGGATCAGCGCGCTGTACCACCGGCACACCTGGGTCGACCCGGCCCGGCGACGGCTGATGAAGCGCCTCGACCACTCGATGATCTTCCTGTTCATCGCGGGCACCTACACGCCGGTCTCGGTGCTGGCGCTCCCCGCGGCGACCGCCACCTGGGTGCTCGCCGTCGTCTGGGGCGGGGCGCTCGCCGGGGTCGCGCTCAAGCTCGCCTGGCCGACCGCGCCGGCCTGGGTCGGGGTGCCGATCTACGTCGCGCTCGGCTGGGTCGCGGTGTTCGTGCTGCCCGGGCTGCTGGCCGGCGGTGGCGTGGCCGCGCTCGTGCTGCTGCTCGCGGGCGGGGCCCTCTACACCGTCGGCGCGGTCATGTACGCGCTACGACGGCCCGACCCGTGGCCCGCGACATTCGGCTACCACGAGTTCTTCCACGCCGCGACGGTGCTGGCCTGGGCCTGCCACCACGTCGCGATCTGGCTGGTCCTGCTGCGCTGACCCGGCGCCTGCGCGGGTCGGCGGCTCAGGAGCGGGCCGGTCCCGGCTCACCGCGGTCGGTCGCGGTCCCGGATGCGGTGCCGGCCGGGTCGGATCCGCCCGCCGCGGTGTCCTCGCCGTCGAAGGTCTCCGGGAGGCGGGTGATCCGCTTGCTCATGTTGCGGATGAGGAAGACCGTCGCGAGGAGCAGGAGCAGCACGATCGCCAGGCCGGCGGGGGCCGCGTTGCCGAACTCGGGCAGCTGCCCGGGGGGCGGGGGCCGGTCCTGCATCGGGACGAGCAGCCCCGTCACGACCTGGTTCACCACAGCCGTCACGTTCTCGACCTGCACCGCCACGCGCCTCCGTACTCCGGTTCCCGGATCACCGGCACCACCCCGCAGCTGCGGGAGGGGCCGGTGACCAGGCTACCCGCGGAGCCCGCGCGCCCTCATCCGGCGCGACGGCGCTCCCCGCCGACCTCGACGGGGATGCCGGCGAACAGGTCGTCCTCCGGGACCTCGGTGTCGACCAGGGACTGGACCAGCTCGTAGTCCTCGGTGGGCCACACCCGGGCCTGCACCTCGAGCGGGGTGAAGAAGAACCTGCTGTCCGGGTCGATCTGGGTGGCGTGTGCGCGCAGCGCGTCGTCGCGCCGGCCGAACCAGTCCGAGCACGGGACCTTGGTGGTCACCCGGGTGCCGGGGTCGGGCCGGTCGCTCTTCCAGTTCTCCAGCCACTCCGCGTACGGCGACTCCTGGCCGGACTCGACGATCGCGTTGTGGAAGGCCTCCAGCCGGGCCTTGGAGAAGCCGTGGCCGTAGTAGAGCTTCATCGGCTGCCACGGAGCCCCCGCCTCCGGGAAGCGTGCCGGGTCGCCCGCGGCCTCCCAGGCCGCCATCGAGATGACGTGGGTGCGGATGTGGTCCGGGTGCGGGTAACCGCCGTTCTCGTCGTAGGTGACGATCACGTGCGGGCGGAACTCGCGGATGACCTTCACCAGGGCCGCGGTCTGCTCCTCGACGTCACCCAGGGCGAAGCAGCCCTCGGGCAGCGGGGGCTTCGGGTCGCCCTCGGGCAGGCCGGAGTCGACGAAGCCCAGCCAGACGTGCTGCACGCCGAGGATCTCGGCGGCGCGCGCCATCTCGGCGTTGCGGACCGCGGTCATGTTCTCCAGGACGTCCGGCCGGTCCATCGCGGGGTTCAGGATGCTGCCCCGCTCACCGCCGGTGCAGGTCACGACCATGACCTCGTGACCCTCGTCGACGTACCGGGCGGTGGTCGCCGCGCCCTTCGACGACTCGTCGTCGGGGTGGGCGTGCACCGTCATCAACCGGGGACGCTCGCCGGGCGCCGGCGGCTGGACCGGGCGCGGGGCGGACGGGGTGTACTGCGTAGCCATCGGGGCGGGTTCCTCCACGGTCACCGGACTCGGGTCCCGCGCCGGTGGTCTGCCGGCGGCGGGCGGCGAGGTCGTGCTCAGGGACGATCCTGGCAGAGGGGACCGACAGGAACCGCGCCGAGCACGGGCTCCGGCATCGGCAACGCCGTCACCCGCACCATCTGTTCCCGCCGGGGCGCCCGTCTGCGACGGACGGTTGACGCCGACGCGGCCGGGGCGGCTGTGCGGCCGTCGACAACCCCGTTACCTGCGAATATTCCTCGGCAGGGAACTATCCGGTACACGCGCCCGTTCACCGAAAGGCTGCGATGAGCGGCACGCTCCGTGGTAAGGTGAGCCCCACACGACCCGCAGGCGGGTCGTGTTTTTCCTTACTCGGGGCGTGCCGCTCGGAGCCGCCACCCCCGTGTGCCCGCCGGGCGCCAGGCGTCCCGGCGGCGACACGTCCTGTTTTCCTGGAGGAGTTGATGACGGTGACGGACACCCAGGCCACCTGGCTGACCCAGGACGCCTACGACCGGCTGAAGGCCGAGCTGGACGGGTTGATCGAGAACCGGCCCGTCATCGCCGCGGAGATCAACGCCCGCCGCGAGGAGGGCGACCTGAAGGAGAACGGCGGCTACCACGCGGCGCGCGAGGAGCAGGGCCAGCAGGAGGCCCGGATCCGTCAGCTGCAGGAGCTGCTGCGCACCGCCCAGGTCGGCACCGCGCCGTCCAGCTCCGACGAGGCCTCCCCCGGTACCGTCCTCGAGATCCGCTACGAGGACGACGACGAGACCGAGAAGGTCCTGCTCGGCTCCCGCGAGGAGGGCAGCCACGGCGACCTGCAGGTCATCTCCCCGAACTCCCCGCTCGGCGCGGCCCTGCTCGGCGCGAAGCCGGGTGACACCCGCGAGTACCAGCTGCCCGACGGCGGAACCATGAAGGTGACGCTGGTGTCGGTGGAGGCCTTCACCGGCTGACCCACGACCACCCGCGGAACGGGCCCGGCCGGTCGGCCGGGCCCGTTCGCGTGTCGGGGCCGGTCGGGCCGGGCCGGGGCGGGTCAGGGCGTGGCGACGGCGTGCCCGGCCTCGCGCAGGTCGGCGACGATGGCGTCGCGGTGCTCGGGCCCCCGCGTCTCCACGCTGAGCTCGACGTCGACCTCCCCCACCGCGAGCGCGCCGCTGATCCGCGAGTGCGCGACGTCGGTGACGTTGGCCCCGAGCCGACCGACCCGGGCCAGGAGCTCGGCGAGCGCGCCGGGGCGGTCGGGCATCCTCAGGTGCAGCGTGAGGTAGCGGGACGAGGCGACCAGCCCGTGCCGGATGACCTGCAGCAGCACGAGCGGGTCGACGTTGCCGCCGGACAGCACGCACACGACCGGCCCCGGCCAGCGGTCGGGCTGCTCCATCAGTGCGGCGACGGACGCGGCGCCGGCCGGCTCGACGAGCATCTTCGCCCGCTCCAGGCAGTGCAGCAGCGCCGCGGACAATGCGTCCTCCGACACCGTGACCATCTCGTCGATCAGACTGCTGACCTGGGCGAACGTGACGTCGCCCGGGCGTCCGACGGCGATCCCGTCGGCCATCGTGCGCATCCCGCCGACCGGCATCGGCTCGCCGGCCGCCAGCGACGACGGCCAGGCCGCGGCACCCGCGGCCTGCACCCCGACGATCCGGACGTCCGGGCGGGCGGCGCGCAGGACCGCGGCGGTCCCGCCGAGCAGCCCACCGCCGCCCGCGGAGATCAGCACGGTGCCGGCGTCGGGGACCTGGTCGAGGATCTCGCAGCCGACGGTGCCCTGGCCGGCGATGATGTCGGGGTGGTCGAAGGGGTGCACGAACACCGCACCCGACCGTTCGGCGGCCGCGGTGGCGGCCGTGACGGCCTCGTCGACGGTGCGGCCGGTGAGCACGACCTCGGCGCCGTAGCCGCGGGTCGCGTCGACCTTGGGCAGGGCCGCCCGCTCGGGCATGTACACGGTGGCGCGCACGCCCAGCAGCCGTGCGGCGAGCGCGACGCCCTGGGCGTGGTTGCCCGCCGACGCCGCGACGACGCCGCCTGCACGTTCGTCGTCGGAGAGGCGGGCGATGCGGGTGTAGGCACCGCGGATCTTGAACGAGCCCGTGCGCTGCAGGTTCTCGCACTTCAGAACGACCCGGGAGCCGGTCAGGTCGGACAGGGCGCGGGCCCCGGCGACGGGCGTGGTGCGCACGACGCCGGCGAGCAGTTCGCGGGCGGAGAGCACGTCGTCGGCGGTGACCGGGGGGATGACGGGGGCGGCCATCCCGGCAGTCTCGCACCGCCCCGGGTAACCTCGCCGGTGTCTCACCGGGCGTGACGTCTCCTGCGCGCCCGGTGTCGGGAGGGACTCGCGAATGACGCGTCTGCGCACGACGGCACCGCTGCTGCTGGCCGCCGGACTGGCCGCGCTCGCGGTGGCGACCGTGCACGACGCGGGCTGCGCCGACCCGGGCCGCTACGAGGCCCGCGGCGACGGCACGTGGTCGCTGGTCGGCGGCTGCGTGGACCCGGGTGACCTGGTCATCCCGCCGCCGCCGGTGGTCCAGCCCCCCGCGCCGTCGCCGGAGCAGTCGCGCAGCTGAGCCCGCCGGCGGCGCTACCGGACCGCGTCGAGCGCGGCCCGCAGGTCGTCGAGCAGGTCGTCGGCGTCCTCGATGCCGACCGACAGCCGGACCAGCGAGTCCGGCACCTCGAGCATCGACCCCGCGGTCGAGGCGTGGGTCATCTCGCCCGGGTGCTCGATCAGCGACTCGACCCCGCCGAGGGACTCGGCGAGGGTGAACAGCCGGGTGCCCGCACAGATCCGCAGCGCCGCGTCGCGCCCGCCCGCGGCGAGGAACGACACCATCCCGCCGAACCGGCGCATCTGCTTGGCCGCGACCTCGTGGCCGGGGTGCCCGGGCAGGCCCGGGTAGAGCACCGAGGCCACCGCGGGGTGCGCGGAGAGCATCTCGGCGACGCGCTCGGCGTTGTCGCAGTGGCGCTCCATGCGCACCGCGAGGGTCTTCGCGCCGCGCAGGGTCAGCCACGCGTCGAACGGGCCGGGCACCGAACCGGTGGAGTTCTGGACGAAGGCGATCTGCTCGGACAGGGCGTCGTCGTCGGTGACCAGTGCACCGCCGACGACGTCGGAGTGGCCGCCGACGTACTTGGTCGTGGAGTGCACGACGACGTCGGCGCCCAGCGCCAGCGGCGTCTGCAGGTAGGGCGAGGCGAAGGTGTTGTCGACGACGAGCCGCGCGCCCGCGGAGTGCGCCACCCCGGCCAGCGCCGCGATGTCGGCGATGCCGAGCAGCGGGTTGGTCGGGGTCTCGCACCACACGACCCTGGTCGTGGGCCGCAGCGCCGCGCGCAGGGCGTCGTGGTCGGCGAGGTCGACCGGGGTGTGCTCGACACCGAACCCGGACAGCACCTTGTCCACCAGCCGGAACGTGCCGCCGTAGGCGTCGTGCGGGATGACCAGGTGGTCGCCGGGCTTGAGCAGGATCCGCAGCAGCGTGTCCGTCGCCCCCATCCCGGAGCCGAACGCGTGCGCGTGCCGGCCGCCCTCCAGGGCGGCGAGCTGGTCCTGCAGCACGGTCCGGGTCGGGTTGGCGCTGCGGGAGTACTCGTACCCCCCGCGGGTCCCGCCGACGCCGTCCTGGGCGTAGGTCGAGCTGGTGTGGATCGACGTCGTGACCGCGCCGGTCGTCGGGTCCGGGACCTGGCCGGCGTGGATCGCGCGTGTGGAGAAGCCCTGCATGGACGCCGAGGCTACTCCCGGCGTCCGTGCGGGCCGGGTCAGGCGTTGCCGCCGAGGAAGGCGATCACGTCGGACCGGGTGACGACGCCCGCGGGCTTGCCGTCCTCCAGCACCAGCGCGGCGTCGGCCTTGGCGAAGGCCTCCATCGCGTCCTGCACCGACTCGCCGGCGCCGAGGGTCGGCAGCGGCTCGGACATGTGGTCCTCGAGCCGGTCCGAGAGCTTGGCCCGCCCGGTGAACAGCGCGTCGAGCAGGTCGCGCTCGCTGACCGACCCGGCGACCTCGGCCGCCATGACCGGCGGCTCCGCCTTGACCACCGGCATCTGGGAGACACCGAACTCGCGCAGGTAGAGCGCGGCGTCGGCGACGGTCTCGTTGGGATGGGCGTGCACCAGCGCGGGCAGCGCGCCGTCCTTGCGCCGCAGCACGTCGCCGATGGTCGCGCCCTGCGACGGCGGGAGGAAGCCGTAGCTGGCCATCCAGCGGTCGTTGAAGACCTTGCCGAGGTAGCCGCGGCCACCGTCGGGCAGCAGCACGACGACGACCGCGTCCGCGGGCAGCGTCGCGGCCACCCGCAGGGCGGCGACGGTCGCCATCCCGCAGGAACCGCCGACGAGCAGCGCCTCCTCGCGGGCGAGACGGCGGGTCATCTCGAAGGAGTCGGCGTCGGAGACGGCGACGATCTCGTCGCAGATGTCGCGGTCGTAGGTGGTCGGCCAGAAGTCCTCGCCGACGCCCTCGACCAGGTAGGGGCGCCCGGTGCCGCCGGAGTAGACCGAGCCCTCCGGGTCCGCGCCGATGATCCGCACGGCGCCGTTCGACTGCTCCTTGAGGTACCGCCCGATGCCCGAGATGGTGCCGCCGGTGCCGATCCCCGCCACGAAGTGGGTGATCCGGCCCTCGGTCTGCTCCCAGATCTCCGGGCCGGTCGAGTGGTAGTGCGACTCGGGGTTGGCCGGGTTCGCGTACTGGTTGGGCTTCCAGGCGCCCTCGATCTCGCGGACCAGCCGGTCGGAGGTCTGGTAGTAGGAGTCGGGGTGCTCGGGGTCGACCGCCGTCGGGCACACCACGACCTCGGCGCCGTAGGCCTTGAGGACGTTGCGCTTGTCCTCCCCGACCTTGTCCGGGCACACGAAGACGCAGTGGTAGCCCTTGCGCTGGGCGACCATCGCCAGCCCGACCCCGGTGTTGCCCGAGGTCGGCTCGACGATCGTGCCGCCCGGGCGCAGCTCACCGGAGGCCTCGGCGGCCTCGACCATCCGCAGGGCGATGCGGTCCTTCACCGATCCACCGGGGTTCAGGTACTCGACCTTGGCCAGGACCGGCGGGGCGATGCCCTGGGCCGTCGCTCCCAGCCGGACGAGGGGCGTGTTCCCGACCAGGTCGACGACGTGCTCGACGTAGCGCATGCACGCATCCTCGCACCGCTCACTCGCGCGCGACCTCCTGCATCCCGCCACCGGGGGTCCACCAGCGGACCACGAGACGGTTCCGCTCGTCGTTGAGCCCGGTCCAGACGACCTCGGTGAGATCGACGCGGAACGCGTCCCCGGTGACCGGCCCGGACAGCGGGCCCTGCAGCACCGCCCGGCCCGACACCTTCAGGTCGCCGTCCCCGAGGTCCCCGCCGGACTGGTCGGCCGGCGCGGCGTGCAGCGCGAACCGCGGGTCCCGCCGCAGGTCGGAACCCTTCCGGGCGCCCGGCATCGATCCGAAGGAGAGCTCGGTGTCACCACCGGCGTCGTCCAGCACCACCTCGATCCCGGAGACGCGCGGTGCCCCGTCGGCGCGCAGCGTCGCGATCACGAGCGCGATCCCCCGCCGCAGGATCCGCTCGGACAGGTCGGCGAACGCGGGCTCGGCCCGCCGGAAGTCTCCCCACGACGTCATGGACCAGAGCATGCCGCGGGCCCCTGACGGTTTCGTCACGCCGTCTCCCGATCATCGGTTACCGACGAGTAGGGTCTGATCGAGAGGTACCTGCGATGGAGGAGGACGTCCCATGCCCGAAGCCGTGATCGTCGCCGCGGCCCGGTCCCCGATCGGCCGCGCCAACAAGGGCTCCCTGGCCGGGATGCGCCCGGACGACCTGACCGTGCAGATGGTCCGCGCCGCCCTGGGCCAGGTCCCGCAGCTGGACCCGGCCGAGATCGACGACCTGATGCTCGGCTGCGGCCTGCCCGGTGGGGAGCAGGGCAACAACCTGGCCCGGATCGTCGCGATCCAGCTCGGCCACGACTCGCTGCCCGGCACCACCATCACCCGGTACTGCTCGTCGTCGCTGCAGACGACCCGGATGGCGCTGCACGCGATCAAGGCCGGCGAGGGCGACGTGTTCGTCTCCGCCGGCGTCGAGACCGTCTCCCGCTTCTCCCGCGGCACGTCGGACTCCTGGCCGGACACGCACAACCCGCTGTTCGCCGACGCCGAGGCCCGCACCGCCGAGACCGCGGAGAAGGGCGCCGAGAGCTGGACCGACCCGCGCGACCAGAGCCTCCTGCCGGACGCCTACATCTCCATGGGGCAGACCGCGGAGAACCTGGCGCGGTACAAGGACGTGTCCCGCGAGGACATGGACCGCTTCGCGGTGCAGTCGCAGAACCGTGCGGAGAAGGCCATCGCCGACGGCTTCTTCGCGCGCGAGATCACCCCGGTGACGCTGCCCGACGGCACGGTCGTCGACACCGACGACGGCCCCCGCCCCGGCACCACCTACGACAAGATCTCGCAGCTCAAGCCGGTCTTCCGCCCGGACGGCCGGATCACCGCCGGCAACGCGTGCCCGCTCAACGACGGCGCCGCCGCCCTGGTGATCATGTCCGACACGAAGGCCGAGCAGCTCGGCGTCACGCCGCTGGCCCGGGTCGTCTCGACCGGTGTCACCGGGCTGTCGCCGGAGATCATGGGCTACGGCCCGGTCGAGGCCTCCCAGCAGGCGCTGCGCCGCGCCGGGCTCACCATCGACGACATCGACCTGGTCGAGATCAACGAGGCCTTCGCCGCGCAGGTGCTGCCCAGCGCCCGCGACCTGGGTATCGACGAGGCCAAGCTGAACGTGCACGGCGGCGCGATCGCGCTGGGCCACCCGTTCGGCATGACCGGCGCCCGCATCACGACGACCCTGATGAACGGCCTGCGCAGCACCGGCGGCCGCTACGGGCTCGAGACGATGTGCGTCGGCGGCGGCCAGGGCATGGCGCTGGTGATCGAGAACCTCGCCTGACCCCACGGCGTCCCACGAACGGGCCGGTCCGCCTCGCGCGGGCCGGCCCGTCGGCGTCACGGGGTCAGGCGGCGTGGCCGGGCGGGTCGATGCGCACGCCGGTCGCCTCGACCTCGGCCTCGGTCCGCAGCCGGGCGAGCTCCCGGTCGGCGTCGAGCGCGCCCTGGGTCCCGCCCGCCTCGACGTGGGCGCGCAGCGGCGGGTCCTCGACGCCGACGGCCCGGCAGACGTCGAGCAGGACGTCGTCGTAGGCGGCCAGCAGCGCCAGGCGCCGGACCCGGGTGGCCGGCTGCGGCCCGCGGCGCAGCCGGTCGAGGCGGCGCAGGTCGGCGACGAGCCGTTCCAGCGGCGGCCCGATCGGACGCGGCGGAGCCGGGCGGCGGTGCCGCGCGGCGACCCAGCGCACCAGGCGGGGCAGGCGCACCAGCAGCCCCACCAGCACCGCGGGCCCGAACGCGATCCCCAGGAGGATGGCGATCCCGGTGACGACCGGGTCGTTCCCGGGCACGACACCGACGCTACGACTCCCGGTCCCACCGGGCCACCCCCGGACACGACGACGCCGCGGACACCTGGGGTGTCCGCGGCGCGCGCGACCGGAGGGGGCGATTCCGGCCGCACCCGGCCCTCACGGGCCGGGTCGTGGGTGACCGGTCAGTCCTGGCGCAGGTAGCTCAGCAGGCGCAGGATCTCGATGTAGAGCCAGACCAGCGTGGTCATCAGACCGAACGCGATGTACCAGGAGTACTTCGCCGGGACGCCGGCCTTGACCGCGTTGTCCGCGGCGTCGAAGTCGAGCAGCAGGCTGAACGCCGCCACACCGATCACGACGACCGAGAACAGGATGGCCAGCGGGCCGCCGTCACGGAGGCCGAAGCCACCCTCCATGAAGAAGCTCGCGACCAGGTTCGCCAGCATGAGGACGACGACGCCGATCAGCGCGCCCATCATCCACTTGGTGAACCGCGGGGTGACCCGGACGGCACCGGTCTTGTAGACGACCAGCATCCCGAAGAACACACCGGCGGTGCCGATGAGCGCCTGGAAGGCGATGCCCGGGTAGAGCTGGTTGATCGGCCCGGTGATGCCGCCGAGCGCGACACCCATCGCGATCGAGTAGGTCAGCGTCAGCGGGGCGCTGGGCTTCTGCTTGAAGATGACGATCAGGGAGACGACGAGCCCGACGACGAACGCGGGCAGCGCCAGGATGTAGAGCCCCGACATGGCGGTCAGGAAGCCCGCGACGAGCGCGAGTCCGCCGCTGATGGCGGTCTTCTGGACGACGTCGTCGACCGTGATCGGCCGGCCCGTGTCCTGGGTGGCCTGGGTCGGGTCGACGTAGGACGACTGGGAGCCGGCCATCGCGGCGCCCCCGCCCATCATGCCGCCACCCGAGCGGTCGAACGTGGCGTAGCCGCCCTGCTGCTGTGTGGGCAGGTTGCGGAACGCCGGGTTGCTCGTGGAGCGCACCTGGATCCTCCTCGACGGACGTGTGCGGGGCCCACCTCTGGCAGGCCCTCACACGTGTGCAACGCCGAGGGAGCGCCGGGGGTTCCCGCTGGTAAAAGAAAATTTACCGCGTCCGGGGCCTCCGGCGTCAGCCCCGTCTCCCACAACGGGCGATGATCACCGCCCCGGGTGTCTCACCTGCGGGAACGTCGACGTCGGCGGCAGCGGTTCGGCACGCACCGCCGGCATCTCGGGCGTGGTGTCGAAGCGACGGTCGTCGGCGGTGTCGGCGGTGTCGGCACGCCCGTCGGACAGCGGCGCGTCACCGCGCATCTCCGCGCGGATCAGCGCGGGCCAGCGTCCGACCGAGCCGAGCGCGGCCACCGCGGCACGGCGACCCGCGGGACTGACCAGGGCGGCGACGACGACGAGCAGCGCGACGGCGACGACCACCACGCTGCCGGAACCCGGAACGAACACGGGCGTACCTCCTCGCAGAAGCGGGCGCCCGGCCGGGGGCAGCCGGACCCACCCTCGCGTCGTACAACGATCCCGTGGCGGGTCGGTCACGGGCCGTCACCTCGCAGCGGGCGCACCCGGGCGGGCCGCACTACTGTCGGCGCCTCCGGCGACGACACCTCCGTCGCCCCAGTGAAAGGACGGTCCGGACATGTGGGCCCTGCTCTCCCGGCACCTGCGCGTATGGCTGCTCCTGGCGGTCGGTGCACCGCTGCTGGCCTGGCTCCTGGGCAAGATCGGCGACGCCGTCGAGCGCCGCCGCGGCCCCAACACCCTCAGCAAGCTGACCCGCTCGGGCCGCCGCTACCTGGAGCGGCGCACCCGGGGACCGCTGCGCCGCCACGAGCAGACCGACCCGGAGCGGCTCGCCCGCTGACGGGTCCCGCTCCGGTACCGGACGACTCAGGCCGGCAGGACCCGGCGCAGGCCCCAGCCGCGCCGGCGGGCGGGGCGCCGCGACGTCTCCTCCGCCGGTGGCGTCGGGTCCAGCTGCACGCAGCGACCGCACGGGGTCCCGGCGACGTCGATCAGCGGGGCCGGGGACACCAGGTGGCCGCACAGGGCCGCGTACCGGCCGGTCCGCATCGAGTGCGGTGCGCAGAGTTCCGCGTCGGTCACCTTGTGTGCACGACCGTCGAGAACGGACGTCACCGTGAGGACATCGGGTCCGCCGGCCTCGTTCGTCCGTCCGGCGGTCACGACGACATCCACCCGACGGCAGATCCGTGCGTCGACCGGCGCATTCACGGGCCCCCTCAGCGTGTCGGTGGTTCCATCGTCACGGATGACACGTGCGGATGCAAGATCGCTTGCACAGTCTTTCGACACTCTCCGCAGTCAAACGGACGCAGCGGACACATCCGGAGGTCCCCATGTCCCACCCGAACGGCACGCGCGCAGCGGATCTCGGCCCCGTGACGTGGCGCCGCCCGGCCGGCGGGACCGCCGACAAGCAGAACGTGGAGTTCGCCGTCCTGGACGACGGCCAGGTCGCGGTCCGCAACGCCCGCGACCCCGAGGGCCCGGTGCTCGTCTACACCCCGGCCGAGATCTCCGCGTTCGTCGACGGCGCCAAGAAGGGCGAGTTCGACGACATGGTCGACCCCTTCCGCGACTGAGCCGGGCTCACGGCAGCAGCGGGTCCGCCTCGCGCCACAGCCGGGCGACGACCTCGGCCGCCGGGTCGGTCGTCGCACGTCCGGCGGCCTGCCCGGCCCAGTGGTTGACCCGGTCGACCGCGCCCGGCTCGCCCGCGCGGTAGCGGGCCACCAGGCGTCGCTGATGGGGATAGGGCGCCGGGGCCGGGGCGCCCGGCACGGTCCAGGCGCGGACGTAGTCGGTGGCGATGCCGCGGGCCAGCCGGCCGGTGTAGGCACGGGTGGTCGTCGTGCCGGTGGGGTCGAGGCCGTCGAGCCGGGCGGACCAGCCGTCGTCGATCCCGGCCTCGGGGCTGCGCAGCAGCGCCGTCCCCACCTGCACCGCGCTCGCGCCGAGGGTGAGCGCGGCGGCCAGGGCCCGGCCGTCGCCGATCGCGCCGGCGGCGACCACCGGGACACCGACGGCGTCGGCCACCCACGGGACGAGCGCGAGCAGCCCGACCGAGACGGCCTCGGCGTCGGCGGGGTCGGTGGTCCCGCGGTGCCCGCCGGCCTCCATGCCCTGCACGACGACGGCGTCCGCCCCCGCCCGCTCCGCCGCGAGGGCCTCGGCGCGGGTCGTGACCGTCGCGAACCAGGCGCAGCCCGCACCGTGCACCGCGGCGACCTGCTCGGCCGTGAACAGGCCCATGATCGTCGAGACGACCGCGGGCCGGGCGGCCAGGACGGCGGCGAGCTGGTCGGGGAACGACGGTCCGGGGCCGCCGGCCGGTGCGGGTGTGCCGCCCAGGGTGTCGAGGTAGGCGGTCTGCAGGCCCACGTCGTCGTCGGCGGGCGGGTCGGGGATCCACAGGTTGAGCTGGAACGGCGCGGTCCCGGCGAGCGCGCGGAAGCGGGCGGCCCAGTCGGCGATCGCCTCCGGGGTGTCGTTCACGACGCCCGCGGCACCCATGCCGCCCGCCGCGGCCACCGCGGCCGCCAGCTCCGGTGGGCAGGCCCCGGCCATCGGGGCCTCCAGGACGGGCACCCGCAGCCCGTGGCGTGTGCAGAAGGACTCGGCCCGGCTCCGTGCGCTCACCGCCCTGAGTGTGCCATTGCACCGCGGGTGGACCGGGGCGCCGCGGACGGGAAGGATCGGTCCCGTCCCCGCCCCGCAGTGCGAAGGAGCCCGCTCCCCCTCATGACCGGACCCTCGTTCCTCGAGCAGCTGCGTGCCCACGCCCCGGAGCTGCTGCCCTCGCACCTCCCGCGCGACCCCGCCCAGCGGGTCCCCGCCGACCTGGACGTCCCGCACGGCACCACGATCATCGCCCTGACCTGGGCCGACGGCGTGCTGCTCGCCGGTGACCGGCGCGCCACCTCCGGCAACCTCATCGCCCAGAAGGACCTGGTGAAGGTCGTCGGCATCGACGACACCTCCGCCGCCGGGTTCGCCGGGTCGGTCGGGCACGCGCTGCAGATGCTGAAGATGTTCGCGGCCGAGGTGGAGCAGTACGAGAAGGTCGAGGGCGCGCCGATCAGCCAGGACGGCAAGGTCCGCAGGCTGTCGAGCATCGTGCGGGAGAACCTGGGCGCGGCGATGCAGGGCTTCGTCGCGCTGCCGCTGTTCGTCGGCTACGACCCGACCGACCCCGACCCGGTCCGCATCGTCACCTACGACCCGACCGGCAGCATCAAGCGCGCCCGGTCCGGCTACGTCGGCATCGGGTCCGGCTCGCAGTTCGCCGAGGCGTCGCTGAAGAAGCGGCACGATCCGGGCGTCGACCGGGCCGGCGCGATCGCGCTCGCGGTCAACGCGCTGTGGGACGCCGCCGACGACGACACCGCCACCGCGGGCCCCGACCTCACCCGGGCGATCTTCCCGAACCTGATCACGGTGACCGCCGACGGCGTCGAGGAGATCGGTGTCGACGAGGTCCGGGCGGCGACCGAGCGGATGCTCGCCGAGCGGGCGGAGCGTCCCGGCGGCTGATCCGGCGGGTCAGGGCCGGGGCGGGCCGCCGGCCCGGCCGATGATCTCCTCGACGACCGGACCCTTGGCGTCGGCGTAGAGGTTCATGTCGGCCCACTCCCGTCCGGCGAGGCCGCGCTTGTGCGCCTCGTAGCGCGCGCGCTCGTCGTCGTGGGCGCGGAGCCGGTCGCGGAACACCAGGTAGCGGGTGATCTCCGGGCTGCCCTGTGCGTAGCAGTGCAGGTTCACCGGCAGGTCCCCGACGGCGCCGCGCAGGCAGCGGTGCCCGGGCTCGCGGACCCGCAGGTCGTAGCCGTCGGCGAGCAGGTCGGACAGGTAGGCCGCCTCGTCGTCGGGATCGTCGAGCGCCACGACGACGTCGATCACCGGCTTCGCCGCGAGCCCCGGCACCGCGGTGGATCCGATGTGCTCGATCCGGTGGGCCCGCTCCCCCAGCGCCGCACGCAGCCGGGCCGCCGCCGCGTCGAAGGCGGCGGGCCAGGCCGGGTCGGGCTCGGCGAGCTCGACGACGACCGGACGCATCCCGTGCACGAGTGCCCGGTTCAGCTCGTCGTGGCGTCTGGTCACGGCGGCGAGCATGCGGGCAGACTGCCTCGGTGTCCACGCTGCGCTCGGTCGCCCCGGTCTTCGCCACCACCGATCTCGACCGGTGGCTGGACCACTACCGGGCGCTCGGGTTCACCGTCGAGCGCTACGACGACGGTTACGGCTTCGCCGTCCTCGGCGGCGTCGAGCTGCACGTCTCGGTGCTGCCCGACCACGACCCGGCCCGCACCGCGGGTTGCGCCTACCTGCACGTCGACGACGCGGACGCGCTCCACACCCGCTGGTCCGCCGTGCCCGGCGGCCGCGAGGTGGCGCCGGTCGACACCTCCTACGGGCTGCGCGAGGGCGCGCACCACGACCCGGACAACAACCTGCTGCGCTACGGCTCGCCGCGGCAGGACTGACCGGGTCAGCCCGCCTTCTCCCGCCGGTCGGCCACCACGACCACGACCGCGGTGACCACGAGCAGAACCGCGGGGTAGGCCCACGGCAGCGGCGGCGCGTCGCCGACCACGAAGGACCACAGGCCGATCCGGCCGGTGACCAGGTACTGCAGCAGCGGGATCACGCCGAGGACCACC
Organism: Pseudonocardia sp. DR1-2; assembly: GCF_023717215.1. Classification (NCBI taxonomy): domain Bacteria; kingdom Bacillati; phylum Actinomycetota; class Actinomycetes; order Pseudonocardiales; family Pseudonocardiaceae; genus Pseudonocardia; species Pseudonocardia sp. DR1-2. The sequence goes on from NZ_JAMQOF010000006.1 coordinate 456,343, forward strand.
CCGAGGAACCCGGCGACGTTCTGTGCCGTCTTCACATACCCTCCCCAGATTGCAATGCACTCGCATTGCAACAGGGTGCGGCGTGAGTTGTCAATGCGACCGCATTGCTACGGTGGCGTCGTGCCCCGCTCCGTCGACCATGACACCCGACGCTCCGAGATCGCCGACGCCGTGCTCGCGCTCGTCGCACGGTCGGGCACCGAGGCGGTCTCGCTGCGCTCGGTCGCAGCCGAGGCCGGCATCTCGATGGGCCGCGTCCAGCACTACTTCGCCAGCAAGGACGCACTGCTGCTGCACGCCCTGGACCGGTCGCACCGGCAGATGGAGGAGCGCATCGAGGCCAGGGCCCGGGCTGTGGGCGGCGGCGACCGGACCGTCCTCGCGACGATCCTCGACGAGCTGCTCGGCGAGCACCCGCGGACCCGCGACGCGCTGCGCATCCACGCCGCCTTCGCCACCCGCGAGGTCGACGAGCGCGCGCGGGCGATCCTCACCGACGGCGACGACGAGATCCGCGCCCTCGCCGTCCGGGTCGTCGCCGACGCCGGATCGGCCGACCCCGACACCGACGCGCACGCCCTGCTCGCCCTGACCGGGGGGCTCAGCGCGGAGGTCGCGCTGCACGGCGCCCCCGTCGACCGCGCCCGGCGGACCCTGACCGCGATGCTCGACCGGCTCGCCCCCGCCACGGCGCGCGGACCGGCCGGCGACCCGGAATGATCCGGGCGGTGCGCCCCTGGTTCCCGCTCCTCGCCGGTTCGGTGTTCTACGCGTTCGCCCTGGTGTGGGCGGCCGGGGAGCTCCCCGAGGACGGGGTGCCGCTGCACTTCGACCCCACGGGCGCGCCGACCGCGTTCGGCAGCCGCGCCTGGTTCCTGACGCTCGGCACGCTGTTCGGGCTGCTCGTCGCCGGGATCGGCGCCGGGCTCTACCGCCTCGTCGCGACCGGCTCGCTGGCGCGGGTGTCGGTGCCGCACCGCGACTACTGGATGCGGCCCCAGCGGATCGGGCGGCTGCGCCGCATGCTCGCCGAGGACATGGGCCGGATCTTCGGCGCGACCCTGTTCCTGCTCACCGTGGTCCCGGTGACGGCGGTGTACGCCACCCGCACCGATCCGCCACGGCTGCCGGTCGGACCGCTCTGGGTGGTGCTGGCGCTGCTGGTCGCCGGGATCGTCGGGTACTGCCTCTACCTGGCGCGCTACCGGTACCGCCCGGCCTGAGCGCCCGTGATCACCGCGTCGGTGACGGGCCGGCGCAGGACGTGCGCAGCTTCTCCGGGGCCGTCCGGCGGGGTCGCCGAGGTGGATCTCGTGGTGGCGGCCGGTCATGCGCAGCCCGGTTCCACCGTCGTCGGCCCGAGCCCGTCCTGGCGGAGGTGCGCACGGTACGGGAAGGTGCGGCGATGGCACGGATCGGACCGGGGGACGTCACCCTCACCATGGCCGACCTGCGGGTCGTGACCCGGTTCGCCGCGGAGTGCGCCGCCGAGGCCCTCCCCCTGTTCGACGTGCCCGGCGACGGCCGCCCCCGCGCGGCGCTCGCCGCGGCGTGGGCCTTCGCCGACGGCGCCGAGCGGTCGCGGCTGCAGCGGGTGACCGCCGTCGACGCGGCGCGGGCGGCGAAGGACGCCCACACCCCGGCCGGCAGGCACGCCGCGCTGGCCGCCGCCGACGCCGCCGCGTCCGCCTACCTGCACCCGCTGGCGAAGGCCGCCCAGGTCGGGCACATCCTGCGCGCGGCCGCCCACGCCGCGCACGCCGTCGAGCTGGCCGACGGCGACGCGCCCCGCAGCGGCGACGCGCAGCTCGACCGTGCCCGGCGGCGCGCGACACCGGAGCTGGTCGACGTCCTGTGCCGCTACCCGCGCGCCGCGGCCGGGCGCAGCCGCGTCGCCGCGCTGACCACCGCACTGGACGACGCGCTGCGAGACCGATGAGTCCGGGGCCGAGCTGCGGTCTCTCCTGCATGCTGATCGTCGCGGGCCACCTGCTCACCGACCCTGCCGACCGGGACGCCCTCGTCGCCGAGGGGACGCGGGCGGTCGCGCTCGCGCGCTCGGCGCCGGGCTGTCTGGACTTCGCCCTGACCGCGGACACCCTGGACCCGGCGCGGGTGAACGTCTTCGAGCGCTGGGCGTCGGAGGAGGAGCTGCTCGCGTTCCGCGGCTCCGGGCCGGACGGGGACACCGCGGCCCGGATCCTGGGCGCGGACGTGCGGCGCTATGCCATCTCCTCGGTCGGCGACGCCTGACGCCCACGCGCCGCGGGCGCCCCGGCGGGTGCGTCCTTCGGCGAACGCCTCCGGCCGTCCGCCGGGCACGAGGTGCCCGGCGCCGTCGACGGTCCCGATGTGCGGTCCGGGGCGACGGCGGCGCAGGTCGGCGTACCACGCGCTGCTCCGGGTCAGCGGACCCGCTGGTAACGCAGGTGCACGGTCCCGCCGTCGAACACGCGCTGCTCCACCAGCCGCAGCCGCAGGTCCGCGCCGAGCGGCAGGTACCGCTTCCCGCCGCCGAGGACGACCGGCACCACCCGCGGGCGGAACTCGTCGATCAGGTCCACCAGCGACGCGGCCAGCCCGGGCCCGCCCACGGCCAGCTCGCCGTCGGTCTCCTCCTTCAGCCGGGCCACCTCCTCCAGGGCGTCGGCGCGGCGGACGAGACGGCACCCGGGCGCGACGGAGGTCAGCGAGTCGGAGAACACCACCCGGGGGATCGCGGTGTAGAGCTGCGCGAACTCCGCCTCCACCGGGTGGCCGTCGGCCCGCTCGGGGGCGGTCCAGAAGTCCTCCATGACGTCGTAGAGGTTGCGGCCGAACAGGAACACCGACGTCGCCCGGGTCTGGTCGTTGGACAGGCGGTGCACCTCCTCGTCGGGGTCGCCGAAGGCGATGCTGCCGGCGGGGTCCTCGACGAAGCCGTCGAGGGACATGCTCATGGAGTAGCTGAGGAAACCCACGGGCGTCAGACCTTCCGGTTCCAGAACTGGTGGATGCGCCCACTCGGCGAGGCGACCGACTCGACCGTGAACCGGTCCTCGACGCCGGTCAGTCCCTCCCACGGGGACACCCCACGCCCCAGCACGATCGGCAGGATCACCACGTGCATGACGTCGACGAGGTCGGCGTCGAGGAACTGCCGGATCGTCGAGGGTCCCCCACCGAGTCGCACGTCGAGGTCGCCCGCGGCCTCCTGCGCGACCGTCAGCACCTCCTGCGCCGACCCGTCGACGAAGTGGAAGCTCGTCCCGTTCGCGAACTCGATCGGCGGCCGCGGGTGGTGGGTCATGACGAACACCGGGGTGTGGAACGGGGGCTCGTCGTCCCACCAGCCCTGCCAGCCGTCGTCGGTCCAGGGGCCGGTCTGCGGGCCGAACTTGCGCCGCCCCATGATCTCGGCCCCGACGCCCTGGGCCCACGTGCTGGTCAGGGCGCGGTCCAGGGTGACCGGGGCGTCCACCCCGCCGATCCCGTGGATGAACCGCCCGTCGAACCCGGCGAAGAGCCGTCCGGCGTCGCCGATCGGGGCGTCGAGGGCCACGTGGTCGCCGGCGGCGTAGCCGTCGAGCGAGATGAACAGGTTGTGCACCCGGGTGCGGGGCATGGGGCCTCCTCGGAGAACACGCGGACCGCGTCACGACGGTGGACCGCAGGGGGCGGCGGAACTCATCGGTCGACGCGGGGTCCGGCTGCCGGCCGGCGTCGTCCGGGGCCGGTTCGTCGTCGAGGCGGGGCGCGGTCCGGCACGGGCCGACGCCCGCAAGGGAGCGCATCGTGGACACCGTCGTGGCCGGACCGGCCGAGCAGCACCGCGTCCTCGACGAGCTGCTCACCCCGTCGACGCCGGACCGGTCGTCGCGGCTGGAGCGGGAGACCGTGCGCGTGACGGACCCGGCCGCCCTACGCTGTGCCATCGGAGGGCCCCGCACCGATCTCGCGGGCGGGGGTCGGTCCGCCGGGTCGTGGACCGGCCGATCACGTGGGCCAGGAGGCGGTTGTGGGCGAGGCGGTCGTCGGCGGGCTGACCCAGGCGGGCGGGTACCCGGACGCCGAGCGGGCCGTGTGCGACCGGGCGCGGCTGCTGGCGCTGGCCAGGACCGGGCTCGGTCCGGCGGCCGACCCCGAGATGGACCGCATCGCGGACTGGGTGCGCCGCGCGCTCGGTGTGCCGACGGCGCTGGTGTCGCTGGTGCAGGTCGACCGACAGGTCTTCCCGGGGATGGTCGGCCTGCCGGAGCCTGCTGCCGCCGAGCGGGCGACGCCGCTGACGCATTCGTTCTGCCAGCACGTCGTCGCGTCGGCGCAGCCGTTGGTGATCCGCGACGCCCGCGCGCATCCGCTCGTGTGGGACAGCCTCGCGATCCCGGATCTCGGCGTCGTCGCCTATGCGGGTGTCCCCCTGACCGACGAGCGGGGCAGGGTCCTCGGCTCGCTGTGCGCGATCGACGGGCGACCGCGCGACTGGTCCGACGACGACCTCGCCACGCTGCACGACATCGCCCGCTCCTGTTCGGCCGAGCTCCGGCTGCGGCTGGCCCGGTACGACGCCGGTATCGAGGCCGGGCGCCGCGACCTGGTCGAGCAGTGGCAGCAACAGGTCGTCCGCGAGCTGCAGGCGGCCATGCTGACCGTCCTGCCCGCCATCGACGGGTTGTCGATGGCCGCCCGCTACCGGCCCGCGGACTCGCGCCTGAACGTGGGGGGCGACTGGTACGACGCGATCGCGCTTCGCGGTGCCCGCGACCGGGACGGTCAGGCGGTGGCCGTCTCGGTCGGTGATGTGATCGGGCACGACCTCCCGGCGGTCACGCTCATGGGGCAGGTCCGGTGGATGCTGCGCCAAGCGGCGTGGGACCACTCGGCGGGGCCTCCGACGGCGGTCTTCGGCGCCTTCGAAGCCGCCAACCGGGGGATCGGCCCGGGCGCCGCGGGCACCGCGGTGGTGGCCCACATGCACCGCCCGCCGGGCGCCCCGTGGGTGGTGCGCTGGACCAACGCGGGGCACCCCGCTCCCCTCCTGCTGCGGCCCGACGGCCGGACCGAGCTCCTGGCCGAACACGACGCCCTGTTCGGTTTCGCGATCACCGACGGGCTCACGCGCACCGACCACGAGCTGGTCGTGGAACCGGGATCGACGCTGTTCCTCTACAGCGACGGACTGGTCGAGCGACCCGGTTCCGACATCGACGAGACGACCCGGTCTCTGGTCGCGCTCCTCGACGGTGTCCGCGACGACGGACCGGAGGCCGTCGTCACCGCGGCGATGGAGTCGCTGCCCGAGAACACCCACGACGACGTCGTCGCCTTCGCCGTGCACTTCCACGCCGATCCGTCCGGATGAGGGTGGAGCCCGTGACCCTGCCGGGCGCTCGGTAGCCGATCGCGACGAACACGCCGAGGACGACGCCGAGAACGAGGTCTCGGACCAGCTCCACGACCACGGTCGCGCCCACCGAGCGGCAGGGCCCGGCGCCGGCCGGGAGGAGGCCCGTCGGCCGGGACCCGGGTACGGCGTGGGAGACGCTGCCGAGCACGAACGCCGCGACCACCGCACCGAGCGTGGCGAGGACGGAGGTCAGTGACAGCCCAGGCGCTCGTCGAGATGGACGGTGACGGTGTCCCCGGTCTGCTTGCCGATCGTCGTCCGCACCGCAGCGGTCACGGGCAGCTTGTGCGTCCCGTCGCCGAGCGCCATGAAGGAACTCCGGAACGGGTGGCCGTCGATCGTGCCCCGGACCTTGACCGGTCCGCGGGTGCCGAAGAACTCGGCCGACCAGTCGGTGCGCAGGTAGACCCACCCGCCCGGTGCGTCGCTCTTCTCGAGCGTGGCGGTGAACGTGTGGTCGAGGGCGTGGGGGGCGACGGGATCGCTCATCGGGTTCTCCTTGTCGGACGGCTGTCCACGGGTCGGCCGACCTGGACAACGAGGGAGACCGGCACGGGGCCGGGGAATCATCGACGGCGAAGCCGTGGCGACACCGCAGGCACCACCCCTGCGGCCGGCGCCGCGGACAGTCGGTCCGTCGGGGCCGACCGGCTCGCTGTCCCGCCTCGAGGGTCACGAGCGGGAATGCACTACCCCTCCGGGAATCGCTGACACGCCTCGGTGACGGACTGATTCGTCCCGGTGTTCAGATTGACGTCCGGAACGTACCCGGTCTCCGTGCGGTACCAGAGCGTGCTTCCGACGTTCTGTGAGTTCACGACGTACTCGCCCTGCACGCTGCAGAAGAGGTTGATCGATACACCGGAGTTGACCTGTCCTACGGTCGGCGCGGTCGACAACGGATCCGAATAGATGAGAGCACCGTGTCCGGCAGGGACGAGAACGGTCGCGACGAACGGAGCGGGCGCGGCCGACACGCTCGGCTCCGGAGGAGGCACGGGATCGCTCGGCCGAGGTTGTGCTCGGGGAATCTTCGAACCGATGTCGGCCAGACCGAGGACGAGCGCCAGGAGTAGAAGAACCGAGCCGACGGCGAAACAGGCCACTCGCGGAGCGCGCCCCACCGTCGGCATGACGGAACCCGAGAACGTGAAACCACCACCTATCAACCCGACCAGCAGGAGAACGACACCCGCTCCCCCCGTGCGGCACGAAGCGACCCCGGTTCAGGGCGACGATGGTGTCACCTTCCTCAACGAGGCTGTCGATGATGACCTCAGCGCTACCGGTGCCCAAGTCCTCCAGACCTATCAGCCCATGTGATCCGGCCCGACGATCGTGGAGTCACGCCACCCTAAAACTCGTTGTCGAGGGATCGGTTCTACAGAGAGCTGCCAAACCAGCCCTGACCTGCAGCTTAAGCACGGACCACCCGCCCGCGTACGCGTATCGTCCGTGAGCGGCACCGACGGGGGCTTCTCCCCCACATGCCCGGCCTGCTGGTGATCTCCTCGCGGCGCGGGTTCACCCCTGCCAGGCCGGGGAGTGGGGTGCAGGGCACGGGGTCCCGCCTTGCACCCCACTCCCCGGCCTGGTTGCCGTCTCGGCGCGCCGTGAGGAGATCACCGGCCCCTGCCGCACTTCCCTGATCTCCGAGCGGTGTCGGGTCCGGGCGGAGCCCATTGGTTCTAGAACGGCGACCCAGACGATGAGATCAGGTGCAGTTGCACCTCGTCGCGAATGATGGGGGGCACGTCGGCCGGCACAGGCGCCATCGCTCGCCATTCCTGCAGTCGCTCGTCTGACTCCCACAGCTCGAAGAGGTAGACCCGGGCGGCATCGACGGGGTCAGGCGTGACGGCGATGTCCAGGCATCCCGGGAAGGCCCGGGCCGCACGAATGAGGTCCTTATGAGCATCGACGAACGCTCGCTGTTGACGTGGGTCGACGTAGACCGCTCCGGCGATCACGAGCGTTCCGCTGTGGTCCGGCTTGTGTGCTGGGGTCATGTGAGGGTCGACCGCTCGGATCGTGCGGAGTCATCGGTCGATCGGCCCCCGGGGTCAGTCGCTGCCCCGCGAGGTGGGGGCCGCGTAGCCGGACCACGGCGCCGCGAACGGGCCGGGGGTGTAGTGAGCGAGCGACGGGGGCCGGCGTGGCCGGCCCCCACGCCGCCGGAGGCGGCGCCTTGACGTGGCTCAACGCAGGTGTGCCGTCGACCCAGGTCGCCGAGTGGGCCGGACACAGCGTCGGGGTCCTGCATCAGATGTACGCGAAGTGCATCGTCGGCCAGGAGGACGCGGCACGGGAGCGGATCGCAGCGGCGCTCGGGGACGACTCCGGTGCCTGAGTTCTCAGCGCCTATTCAGCGCAGGCACCCGGTGAACCCCGATCAGCACCAGTGCCCGCCGGACAACATCATCGTGGTCGTGGCGGGTGTAACGGCTGCTCAGAGGCGTAGTCTCGAAGTGGACTCGGGGTGCCCCCGGTCGGACTCGAACCGACACTGGGACCCTTTTAAGGGGCCTGCCTCTGCCGTTGGGCTACGGGGGCGCCGCGACAGCGTAGCCAGGGCGGGAAGGACTCATGCCGAGCACCGAGAAGGTCGACCTCCGGGGCGCCGCGGCGACCCTGCTGATGACCCTCTACATGCGACGCCTGGACGCCCGGTCCCGCCGCCCGATCCTGGGCGACCCGTGGGCGGAGCCCGTCTGGGACCGCATCGACCACGACGTCCACGGCCTCTGGCAGTTCACCGGCGACGTCTCGACCATCGTGTGCCGCGCCGCGATCCTCGACGGCTGGACACGGGAGTTCCTCTCCGCCGAGCCCGCCGGGCAGGTCCTGCACCTGGGCTGCGGGCTGGACAGCAGGCCGTTGCGGGTCGGGGTGCCCTCGACGTGCCGCTGGGTCGACGTCGACCAGCCCGAGGTGATGGAGGTCCGACGCCGGCTCTACGACCTCCCCGACAGCATCGAGCAGGTCTCCGGCTCCGTCACCGACGACGACTGGTGGCCCGCCGTCGACCCGACGCTGCCGACGCTCGTCGTCGCCGAGGGGCTGTTCATGTACGTCCCGGCCGAGGCCGTGCACGCCACCGTCGACCGGGTCGTGTCCGGAACCCCCGCGGCGACGCTGGCGTTCGACGCCGTCGCCCCGTGGACGGTGCGTGCCTCGCGGTGGACGCCGACGTTCCGCGCCGTCGGTACCGAGTTCCGGTGGTCGTGGAGTCCCGCGGAGTTCGCGCACCGGCACCCGTCGCTGACCGAGCGCGACGACATCTCGATCTACGACGAGGTGTCCCTGCGTGAGCCGCGGGTGTGGCTGCGCCCGCTGTTGTCGGCGGCCGGACACCTCCCCGCCATGCAGGACGCGATGCGCCTGCACCGCTTCACCACCGGCTGAGCCCCGGGACCGGGACGCCCGCCGAGATGCAGCTCAGCGGGCGGCGCCCCGTACCGGAACCCCGCTGAGCTGCATCTCGGCGGCGGCAGCGGCGGCGACGACGTTCATCGTCGGATCGGCGACAATCCCGCGGCCCGCGCGGTGTCCGCCAGGACCTGCTCGACCATGGCCGGGGTCAGCCGGCCGGTGAAGGTGTTCTGCTGACTCACGTGGTAGCAGCCGAACAGCTCCAGCGGCTCCCGGTCGGGCCGGGCCGGGGCCAGCGTCACCGACGCCCCGTGCCCGAACTTCGGGGCCGGCCGCGGGACCGTCCACCCCGCCCCGGCGAGCACCGGCAGCAGCGCCTGCCACCCGAAGCCGCCGAGCACCATGACCCCGCGGACCGTCGGCGCGAGCAGGTCGAGCTCCTGCTCCAGCCAGTTCCGGCAGGCGTCGCGCTCCGCCGGGGTCGGCTTGTTCGCCGGCGGTGCGCAGTGCACGGGCGCGGTGATCCGGACCCCGTGGAGCTCCAGGCCGTCGCCGATGTGGGAGGCGGTCGGCTGCGAGGCCAGTCCGACGGCGTGCAGCGCGGCGTAGAGCACGTCGCCGCTGCGGTCGCCGGTGAACATGCGCCCGGTCCGGTTGGCGCCGTGCGCGGCGGGAGCCAGCCCGACGATCAGCATCTGCGCGTCGGGCGGGCCGAAGCCGGGCACCGGGCGTCCCCAGTAGGTCTCGTCGCGGAACGCGGCCCGCCTGTCCCGGGCCACCTGCTCGCGCCACTCGACCAGCCGCGGACAGGCCCGGCACTCGGAGATCCGCTGGTCCAGGACCGCCAGGTTCATGCGATCGATCGCGCGATCCCGTCGAGGATGTCGTGCTCGGAGACGACGACCCGGTCGATCCCGGCGCGCGCATGCAACTCGTCGGCCAGGGCCTGCACGACCAGCGCCCCGGCACCGATGACGTCGACGCGGCCCGGGTGCAGCGAACCGTGCTTCTCCCGCTCCGCCCGCGACGACCGGATCAGCAGGTCGGCGACCCGGTGCAGGTCCTCGCGGGTCAGCGTCGAGCCGTGCACCTGCTCGCGGTCGTAGGCGGGCAGCTCCTGGGCGATCCCGGACAGCGAGGTGATCGTCCCGGCCACCCCGACCCAGGTCGTCGCGGTCTCGAGCGGCACCGATGCGAACGCCTCGGCCAGCACCTCGGCGGCGACCGCACGCGCGGAGTCGATCTCGGCGTCCGACGGCGGGTCAGAGGGCAGGCAGCGCTCGGTCAGCCGCACCGACCCCATGTCGACCGACTTCGCCGCGGTCACCACGGCGACCCCGTCGCGCAGCTCCCCCACGACGACCTCGGTGGACCCGCCGCCGACGTCGGTCACCACGAACGGGCCGTCGTCGGGGTCGAGGTCGCCGACGGCGCCGACGAACGACAGGCGCGCCTCCTCGTCGCCGGAGATGATCTCCGCCTCGACGCCCAGGGTGTCGCGGACCATCGCGAAGAAGTCCTCGCGGTTCGACGCGTCCCGGGTCGCCGACGTCGCGACCATCCGGATCCGCTCGGCTCCCTTGCGGCGGGCGGCGACGGCGTAGTCCACCAGCGCGACCCGGGTCCGCTCCAGCGCCTCCGGGTCGAGCCGGCCGGTCGCGTCGACGCCCTTGCCCAGCCGCACGATCCGCATCTCGCGGTGCAGGTCGCGCAGCTCCTTCTGCCCGTCGAAGGCCTCGGTCACGTCGGCGACCAGCAGCCGGATCGAATTGGTTCCGCAGTCGATGGCGGCGACCCGCGACATCGGCACTCCCTGCTCTCGGCGACCGTCGGGCCTCACCGTAGTCGGGATCGGCCGGTGGAGCCGCCCGTCCGGGTTACCCTCCGGTAATGGCGACGACGCACACCCCGGCCCCGGTGTCCGACCTCGGCACCCACGAGGTCCTCAACCAGGTCCCGCCGCGCTCGGACGGCGACCTGCTCTCCGCGGACCCGGCCGTCGTCGAGGCGCTCGCGCGGGAGGGCGGGGACGCGGCGGCGCTGGAGTCGGTGGCCGCGGCCGTCGGGACCGCGGAGCACCGCGAGCACGCCCGCTCCGCGAACGCCTGCGAGCCGGAGCTGCGCACGCACGACCGGACGGGGCACCGCGTCGACGAGGTCACGTTCCACCCGTCCTGGCACGCGCTGATGCGCACCAGCGTCGGACACGGCCTCGCCGCCGCTCCGTGGGCGGAGGAGCCCGGGACCGGCGCGCACGTCACCCGCGCGGCGGGCTTCTACCTCACCTCGCAGGTCGAGCAGGGTCACCTGTGCCCGATCTCGATGACCTACGCGTCGGTGCCCGCGCTGCGGCACGCGCCCGAGCTCGCCGCCGCCTACGAACCCGGTCTGACCGCCCGCCGCTACGTGCCCGGCCTCGCGGTCCCGGCCGGCAAGGACGGCCTGCTCGCGGGCATGTCGATGACCGAGAAGCAGGGCGGCTCCGACGTCCGCGCCGGCACCACCGTCGCCACCCCGCAGCCCGACGGCAGCTACCGCCTGACCGGGCACAAGTGGTTCACCAGCGCCCCGATGAACGACCTGTTCCTCACCCTCGCCCAGGCCCCCGGCGGCCTGACCTGCCTGGTCCTGCCCCGGGTGCTGCCCGACGGCACCCGCAACGCGATCCGGCTGCAGCGGCTCAAGGACAAGCTCGGCAACCGGTCCAACGCGTCGTCGGAGATCGAGTACGCGGGTGCGGTCGGCTGGCGGGTCGGCGACGAGGGCCGCGGCGTCCGGACGATCATCGAGATGGTCTCGATGACCCGGCTGGACTGTGTGCTGGGCTCCGCGGCGACCGCGCGGGCCGCGGTCACCGAGGCCGCGCACCACGTCGCGCACCGGTCCGCGTTCGGGGCGCGGCTCGCCGACCAGCCCCTGATGCGGGAGGTCCTCGCCGAGCTCGCCGCCGAGACCGAGGCCGCGACCGTCCTGGCGCTGCGGCTGGCCGGCGCCGTCGACCGGGGTGAGTCGGCGCTGCTGCGCCTGGCCCTGCCGGTGTCGAAGTACCTGGTGTGCAAGCGGACCTCGACCGTCGTCGCCGAGGCGCTGGAGTGCCTGGGCGGCAACGGCTACGTCGAGGAGTCCGACCTGCCCCGGCTCTACCGGGAGGCGCCGCTGAACTCGATCTGGGAGGGCTCGGGCAACGTCACCGCGCTCGACGCGCTGCGCGCCATCGCCCGCGAGCCGCACGCCGTCGAGGCGCTGCTCGCCGAGATCGACCTCGCCGCGGGAGCCGACCCGCGGCTGGACGCGACGGTCACCGCGCTGCGCGCCGAGCTGACCGCGCCGGAGGAGCGCCGGGCCCGCCGTCTCGCGGAGCTGGCCGCGCTGGCGCTGCAGGGGTCGTTGCTGGTGCGCCACGCCCCGACGGCCGTCGCGGACGTCTTCCTCGCGACCCGGCTCGACGCCGACGGGCCGCTGCGCACCGCCGGGACCCGGCCGGGCAAGGGCAGCGTCGGGGTGCTGCTGGAGCGGGCGACGCCGGGGATCTAGAGGCAGGGCGGTCCGGACCGCCACCACTCCCCGATCTCGTCGAGGGCCTCGTCGCCGAACGGGTTCACCCCGGACCCGGCGGCGAGGGCGTGCGCGACGTGCACGTGCAGGCACTTGACCCGGTCCGGCATCCCCCCGGCCGTGACGTCGGGGTGCGTGGCGAGCGGCTCGATGGCGTCGCGCTCGGCGAGGTAGGTCTCGTGGGCGCGACGGTAGGCGGCGGCCAGCTCGTCGTCGACGGCCAGCCGCTCCTCCATCTCCCGCATCCGGCCCTCGGCCTCGAGGGTCCCGATCCGCGACGCCAGCCGGGCGCAGGTCAGGTAGTACAGCGTCGGGAACGGGGTGCCGTCGGGCAGCCGCGGCGCGGTCTGCACGACCGCCGGGTGCCCGGACGGGCAGCGGTAGGCGACCGCGAGGACCCCGCGCGGGGCGCGACCGAGCTGGTCGGCGACGGCGTCGAGGTCGGCCTGGGCGACCGGGCCCGGCTCCAGACCGGGCGGACGGGAACGAGTGCTGCTCACGCCCTCATCGTCGCGGGTCGCCCGTGACGTCGTTCCAGAGGGTGTGGAACCAGGGCACGCCGGGCTCGGCCTGGCCGTCCTCGACGACCGGCGCCGGCGGAGCCGGGAACTGCACGACGTAGGGGGTCTCCCCCGGCTGGACCATCCCGAGCCGGGACCGGGCCTGGGCCTCGACCTCGGCCGGGTCCGAGAGCCGGGCGCGGTCGGAGGACAGCCGCGCGACGTCGGCCTCCAGCGCCTGCTGCCGGTCGGAGACGTCGGCCAGCTCCTGGCGCTGGGCGACGAAGTTGTGCAGCGGCACCGCGACGGTCAGCGCGAGCGCGCAGACCACGATGGCCAGGATGGCGGCCCGCTTCGTCGACGACAGGCCCAGCATCCCGGTCGTGCGGGCGACGACCTCACCGGCGCGGGACCGGGCGCGGGTCAGACGGGGCCGGGCGCCCTGCGGTCCGGCCGGCCGCGACCGCGCACCGGAGCCGCCCGTCGACGCGGGGGCCCGCGCCGAGCGTGCGGTCGTGGTCCGCGGCTTGGCCGCGGCACGGCCACGCCCCGTGCCGGTCGTGCGCGCACGAGCGTCCCGTCCACGTCCCCGACGGTCCGCCATGCACCCTCCCGTCCGTCCCGGGTTCCCTCACCCGTCGGTGCCGCCCGTGCCCCTCCGTGGCGACCCGTCCAGCATGCCGCCCGATCGGGCACCGGTGGGGGTGCCGCGCCGGACCGTCCGCAGACGATCCGGGCGGCACCGGTGTCACCGACGGGGGAACGACCGGAGCGTCAGCTCTGGCCGGGCACCTGGTAGCGCGGGAACGCCAGCTCGCCGTTGTAGCGCGCGGCGTCACCGAGCAGCTCCTCGATGCGCAGCAGCTGGTTGTACTTCGCCACCCGCTCGGACCGCGCCGGGGCGCCGGTCTTGATCTGGCCGCAGCCGGTCGCGACGGCGAGGTCCGCGATGGTGACGTCCTCGGTCTCCCCGGAACGGTGACTCATCATGCAGCGGTACCCCGCGTTGTGCGCCATCGTCACCGCATCGAGGGTCTCGGACAGGGTGCCGATCTGGTTGACCTTCACCAGCAGCGCGTTCGCGGCGCCCCGGGCGATGCCGTCCTCGAGCCGCTCCGGGTTGGTGACGAACAGGTCGTCGCCGACGAGCTGCACCTTGTCGCCGATGGCCTCGGTGAGGCCGACCCAGCCGTCCCAGTCGTTCTCGTCCAGCGGGTCCTCGATGGACACCAGCGGGTAGGAGTCGACCAGCTCGGCCCACACCTCGGACAGCTTGTCCGCGGTGATCTTCTTGCCCTCGAAGGAGTACTTGCCGGCGTCGTGGAACTCGGTCGCCGCGACGTCGAGCGCCAGCACGACGTCGGTACCCAGGGTGTAGCCGGCCCGCTGCACGGCGGCGGCGATCAGGTCGAGCGCCCCGCGGGTGCCGCCCTTGACGTCGGGGGCGAAACCACCCTCGTCGCCGAGGCCGGTCGACAGGCCCTTGTCCTTCAGCTCCGACTTCAGCGCGTGGTAGACCTCCGCGCCCCAGCGCAGCGCCTCGCGGAAGGTCTCCGCACCGATCGGGGCGACCATGAACTCCTGCACGTCGACGGAGGTGTCGGCGTGCGCACCACCGTTGAGGATGTTCATCATCGGGACCGGCAGGACGTGCGCGTTGGAGCCGCCGACGTAGCGGAACAGCTCCAGGCCCGAGGACTCCGCCCCGGCCTTCGCGACGGCCAGCGACACGCCCAGCAGGGCGTTCGCGCCGAACTTCGACTTGTCCGGGGTGCCGTCGAGGTCGACGAGGCGCTGGTCGACCAGTCGCTGGTCCACCGCCTCGACGCCGACGAGCTCCGGCCCGATCTCGTCGAGGACGGCCGCGACGGCCTTCTCGACGCCCTTGCCGCCGTAGCGGTTCTTGTCGCCGTCCCGCAGCTCGACGGCCTCGTGTTCGCCGGTCGAGGCGCCCGACGGGACCGCGGCACGCGCCAGCGTGCCGTCGTCCAGCGCGACCTCGACCTCCACCGTGGGGTTGCCCCGGGAATCGAGGATCTCGCGTGCCCCGACCTGCTCGATGACCGCCACCGTGACTCCTGTTCTGATCGCGGGTGTCGTCCGGTGCGTCAGCGTAGTCACCGGTCGGCCCCCGGCGGGGGACGCTTGCGTCACCCTGCTCCGCACCGGCGGTCTGTCAAGACCTCGCATCCCGCCCGGATCGCACCTAACGTAAGGGTGACCATGAGCAGTCCCCGTGCGAACCACCAGGACCCGGTCGCGGCGTTCCGCCGTGCCGACCGGCTGCTCTCGCGGCACCGCCCGCTCGAGGCGCTCGACGCGCTCCGCCCGGTCCTCGACGCCCACGGTCCGGACGAACCCGGCGACGCCTCGGTGCACCTGCTCGCCGGCCGCGCCTACCTCGACTCGGCACAGCTGCGGAAGGCCGAGGCGGCGTTCGTCCGGGTCGTCGAGATGGATCCGGCCGACCACTACGCCCGCTTCGCACTCGGCAAGACGCTGCAGCGCCAGGGCAGGCTCGGCGAGGCCGAGACGCAGCTGAAGATCGCCTCGGCGATGGATCCGCGCCCGGAGTACCAGGAGGCACTGGGCGAGGTGCGGGCCCGCATCGCGCTCGCACCCGACCGTCCCTGACGTGCGAAAACGGATCTTCCGGGGCGAATGCCGCGCGACACTTCCCCGCTCGATCGGGTGAGGTTAGCCTTCCCGCCCGGCAGCACACCCTCACCTGGTGACTGCTCGTCGTGGTCACGCTGCAGGAGGTCGCATGCTGGGGAACGCGCTCATCGGGCTGCGCGAAGGGCTCGAGGCCGCACTGGTCGTGGCGATCCTGGTCGCGTTCCTGGTCCGCACCGGGCGTCGCTCCGAGCTGCCCAGGGTGTGGGCGGGCGTCGCGCTCGCCGTCGCCGTCAGCGTCGGCGTCACGCTCGGGCTGACCCTGACCCAGCAGGCACTGACCTTTGAGGCCCAGGAGGCGCTCGGCGGCTCGCTCTCGATCATCGCGGTCGGCTTCGTCACCTGGATGATCTTCTGGATGCGCTCGCACGGCCGGACCCTGTCCCGGGAGCTGGAGGGCGCCCTGGACCGGGCCGTGTCGATGGGGCCGTGGGCCGTCGTCGTGATGGCGGCACTCGCCGTCGGCCGCGAGGGCCTGGAGACCGCGATCTTCTTCTTCGCCGCCGCGCAGGCCGCGGGCGAGACGGCCGGGCCGCTGGTCGGGTTCCTGATCGGCATCGCGATCGCCGTCGCGCTGGCGTACGCGATCTACCGTGGCGCGCTGAAGATCGACCTGGGCCGGTTCTTCACCGTCACCGGCTTCCTGCTGATCTTCGTCGCCGCCGGGATCCTCGCCTACGGCGTGCACGACCTGCAGGAGGCCGGGATCCTGCCGGGGCTGACCACGTTGGCCTTCGACGTCAGCGACGTGATCCCCGCCGACTCCTGGTACGGCACGCTCCTCAAGGGGATCTTCAACTTCTCACCGCAGACGACCGTGCTCGAGGCCGTCGTCTGGTCGCTCTACGTCGTGGTGGTCCTGGCGCTGTTCCTGCGCCCCGCCCGCCGGCGCGCCCACGCCACCACCGACGCCTGAACCCCGCACCGTCCACGGTGTCGACCCCTCTAGGAGAACGCACGATGTCCCCCGTCACGCGCACGGCCGCCGGCCTGGCGTCGCTCACCGTCGCCGGCGCGCTGCTGGCCGGCTGCACCTCGACCGCCCCCACGGCGCAGGGGGCGGGCGACGGCGGCCCGATCACCGTGAACGCCACCGACACCGCCTGCGAGATCTCGACCGCGCAGGCCCCGGCCGGCACCGTCACCTTCCGGATCACCAACGCCGGCAGCAAGGTCACCGAGTTCTACCTCTACGCCACCGGTGACCGGATCATGGGCGAGGTCGAGAACATCGGCCCGGGGCTGTCCCGCGACCTGATCGTCGAGGTCCCCGACGGCGGCACCTACACCACCGCCTGCAAGCCCGGCATGTCCGGCGACGGCATCCGCGCGCCGTTCACCGTGACCGGCTCCGCGCAGCGCGCCACCGACACCGACGCCGAGCTCGCCGCCGCCACCGCCGGCTACAAGCGCTACGTCGACTCCCAGGTCGGCGCGCTCGTCCCGAAGACCCAGGAGTTCGCCGACGCGGTCAAGGCCGGCGAGGTCGAGAAGGCCAAGGCGCTGTTCCCGGTCGCGCGCACCTACTGGGAGCGCATCGAGCCCGTCGCCGAGTCCTTCGGCGACATCGACCCGAGGATCGACGGCCGGGAGGACGACGAGCGTGACCCGGGCGTCGGCTTCACCGGGTACCACCGGCTGGAGAAGGACCTGTGGGTCACCGGCCTGCAGCCCGACTCGGCCGCGATCGCCGACCGGCTCACCGCCGACATCACCGACCTGGCCGCGCGCACCCGGACCGTCGAGCTGACCCCGGTCCAGCTCGCGAACGGCGCGAAGGAGCTCCTCGACGAGGTCGCCACCGGCAAGATCACCGGCGAGGAGGACCGCTACTCCCACACCGACCTGTGGGACTTCGCCGCGAACGTCGAGGGCTCCCGCGCCGCGGTCGCCGCACTCCGCCCGACGATCGACGCCAACGACCCCGCGCTCGGCCCGGTGCTCGACCAGCGGTTCGAGGCCGTCGAGACGCTGCTGCAGGGCTACCGGGTCGGCGACGGCTACCGGCTCTACACCCAGCTGACCCCGGAGGACACCCGCGCGATGACCGCGGCCGTCGACGCGCTGTCCGAGCCGGTCAGCAAGGTCGCGGGCACCGTGACGGCATGAGCCCGTGGCACCTGTCCCGGCGACGGCTGTTCGGCCTGGCCGGCGCCGGAGCGGCGCTGGCCGGGGCGGGCGCGGCCGCGGGCTACGGGCTGTCCGGCGCGCCCGCCGCCGACGGCGTCGTCGCCTTCCGCGGCGAGCACCAGGCCGGGATCGTCACCCCGGCCCAGGACCGGCTGCACTTCGTCGCGCTCGACCTCACCTCGACCGACCGCGCCGCCGTCGCCGACCTGCTGCGCCGCTGGACCGCCGCGGCCGAGCGCATGACGAGTGGCCGGGAGACCGCCGAGGGCGGCGCGATCCCGGCCAACCGCTACGCCGCCCCGGCCGACACCGGCGAGGCGCTCGGGCTCCCGGCCGCGTCGCTGACGCTGACCTTCGGCGTGGGCCCGGGGTTCTTCGACAAGCTCGGGATCGCCGACCGCCGCCCGCCCCAGCTCGCCGGGCTCCCCCGGTTCCAGAGCGACCGGCTCGACCCGGCCCGCTCCGGCGGGGACCTGTGCATCCAGGCCTGCGCCGACGACCCGCAGGTGGCCGTGCACGCGGTCCGCAACCTGGTCCGCGACGGCTTCGGCGTCACCGAGGTGCGCTGGTCGCAGCTGGGGTTCGGGCGGACGTCGTCGACCTCGACCGGGCAGGCGACCCCGCGCAACCTCTTCGGCTTCAAGGACGGCACGAACAACCTCAAGGCCGAGGAACCCGATCTGCTCGCGCAGCACGTGTGGGTCGGCGACGAGGGCCCGGACTGGCTGCGCGGCGGGTCCTACCTGGTTGCCCGCCGGATCCGGATGCACATCGAGACCTGGGACCGCTCCGGGCTCGACGAGCAGGAGCAGATCATCGGCCGAGACAAGGGTGAGGGCGCTCCGTTGACCGGCACGGCCGAGTTCGACCTCGCCGACCTGGCCGCCTCCGGTCCGTCGGGGCCGGTCATCCCGGACGACAGCCACATCCGGCTCGCCTCCGCCGAGGCGAACGGTGGCGCTCGGATGCTGCGGCGCGGCTACAACTTCGTCGACGGCACCGACGGCCGCGGCCACCTCGACGCCGGGCTGTTCTTCGTCGCGTTCGTGCGCGACCCGCTGGCGCAGTACGTGCCGATGCAGCGCAGGCTGGCCCGGTCCGACGCGCTCAGCGAGTACCTGGAGCACAACGGCTCGGCGGTGTTCGCGGTCCCACCCGGCCTCGCCGAGGGCGACGACCACTGGGGCCGCGCGCTCCTCGGCTGACCCGCACGCCGCGTCCCGGCACGGCCGCGCCCGCCGGGGTGCGGGCCGGGCCAGGGGGCGGGCCGGGTCAGGGGGCCGGCGGCGCGGGGGCGGTGGTGCGCTGCGCGTAGTCCGCGGCGGCGGCCCACACGTCGCGGGCGTAGTCGCCCGAGGCGTTGTAGGCGAGCACCCCTCGCCACCAGTCGTCGGCGTCGGCGACGTCGCGCCCGTTCGCGCACAGGTACCCGGCCGCGGCGAGCGCGGCGTCGTCGACCTGCTGCGGGTCGGCGACGCCGTCACCGTTGCCGTCCGCGCCGTAGCGCGCCCAGGTCCCGGGCAGGAACTGCATCGGCCCGACCGCGCGGTCCAGCACCGGGTCGCCGTCGAGGCGGCCGCCGTCGGTGTCGGCCACCCGGCGGGTGCCGCCGGTGCCGTCGAGCGGGATGCCGATGATCGGCGGGTCGACGCGGCCGTCCGGGCCGGGCTCGGCACCGCGGAAGGTCGCGTGCCGGGACTCGATCCGCCCGACCCCGGCCAGCGTCGCCCAGCTCAGCCGGCAGTCCGGGGTGCGCTCGCGCTGGCGCAGCTCGGCGTTCGCGTAGGCCTGCAGGGTCCGCTCGGGGATGTCGGCCTCGGCCGCGGTCGCCCGGGCCCACGCGACGACGTCGGTGCCCGCGGGCAGCGGCGCGGACGCGGGCGGGGCGGACTGCCTGTCGACCGGGGTCCGGGGCAGCGACGGCCCGAAGTCCGGGCCGGTCGCCAGCGAGACGAGCACGATCAGGGCCAGGATGCCGCCGATGGCCGCGAGCAGCGACTGGGTGCGCACGCTCACACGTTACCGGCGGGTATCACCCGATCGGGGTGGGGGTCAGGGACCGTCCCAGTAGCGGCGCCAGTCCTCGGCGGTCAGCGCGTGCGGGTCGAGCCCGTCGGCGGCGGCGGCCTTCTCCGCCGACCGCACCCGCGCCTCGAACTCCCGGGCGGCCGTGCGCAGCGCGGCCTCCGGGTCGGCACCGCCGAGCTGTGCGGCCGCGGCCAGCCGGAACAGCGCCGCACCGGCACCGTCGTCGGCGGGCAGCAGGTCCGCGGGCAGCCCCGCCTTCGCCGTGCGGGAGGTCAGCTTCGCGGCGAGCGCGACGGCCGGCTGCACCGTCGCGATGCCGTCGACACTGGACTCGCGCTGCTTCTCGGCGCGCTTGAGCTCGTCCCAGCGGCGGTCCTGGTCGGCGGCCGTGGCGACCTGCTCCCCCGCGGCGAACACGTGCGGGTGGCGGCCGACGAGCTTGTCGACCAGCCCGGTCGCGACCTCGTCGATCCCGAACGGGGCGCCGTCGTGCTCGGTGGCGACGCGGGCGTGGAACAGCACCTGCAGCAGGACGTCGCCGAGCTCCTCGCGCAGCTCGGTGCGGTCACCGTCCTCGATGGACTGGTAGAGCTCGTAGCACTCCTCGACGAGGTAGCGCAGCAGCGAGGTGTGGGTCTGCTCGGCGTCCCACGGGCAGCCGCCGGGCGAGCGCAGCCGGTCCATCACCGCGACGGCGTCGAGCACCGCGTGCCCGGTGGGCGGCGGCACCGCACCGGGGTGCACGGCGGCGGGGTGGCCCGCCGGGACCAGCAGCACCGTGCCGTCGGCGAGCCCGGCGGGGTCGGTGCCGGTCCAGTCGGCGGCTCCGGCGGCGGCGCCGGCGTCGAGACCGGGCACGGCGAGCACGTCGGTCGCGGAGCGCAGCAGCGGCAGCGCCGCGGCCGGGAGCGCGGCCCCGCGCCGAGGGCAGACGACGACCGTGGCGGCCATCAGGGAGCGGGCGGGGTCGGGTTGCCCGCGGCGACCGGGAACACCACGGAGGCGTCCTCGGCGGTCGGTACGGCGAGCATCTGGATCGGGTCCCACTCGCCGTAGCGGGGGTTGAGCTGCACCCCCGTGCGCAGCGCGGTGGGGGTGAGCATGCGGATCCCCGCCTCGGACAGCGACCGCTGGTCCAGCTGGCCGACCGCGTCGCCCGGGGCGGGGGCGCCGAGGTCGCGCTCGGTCACCCGCACCACGACCCAGCCCTGGCCGCTGCCCAGCGGGAACGCCGCGACCCAGCCGGCCGGGATCCCGATCAGCGGGGTGAGCGCGGCCTGCGGGGTCTCGGCCGGGCGGATCGCGAGCCCGCGCTGGGTGGTGCCGGCACCGGCCAACGCCGTCTCGGCCCGCTGCCCGCCGGCGGCGACCTCACGGGCCAGCGTGGTGGCCTGTGCCCGGTCCTGGGCGACCGCGACGTCCGCGGTCACCGACAGCCGCGGCAGCTCGCGGCGGGCGAGCTCGGACAGGGTCAGCTCGTCCCGGGTGGCGGCCTGCGCACCGCCGACCGCCAGCGACGACTCCTGCACCGCCTGCTCGCCGCCCTGCCGGGCGATCGCCGCGGCGACCTGCTGGTCGGACACGGTGACACCCTGCTCCGGGGCGGTCAGGCCGATCAGGTCGCGGATCACCAGCTGGGACACCACGGCCCGCCCGATGTCGGCCTCGGACCCGCCCTGGGCCTTGAGACCGTCGACCAGCCCGGGCCGGGTGAGCACCGAGGTGATCGCGGGCTGCACGGTGGCGAGCGGGATCGACGTCTCGCCGACGATCGCGGCTGAGTCGACCCGGCTCGGTCCGGTGCCGCAGCCGGCCCCGGTGACAGCGACGGCCCCGACGATCAGCAGGGCGGCGGTGATCCTGCGAGTGCGCACGGCGGTCAGCCTCTCACGCGATGTGGTGCCGATCTCCCCCGCCCGGCCGACCCGGTAGCGCGGGCCGGGCCGCCGACGGCCGCCCCGCGAGGTCCGGCGGCCGCGCGGGCGGGTGCTCGTCGAGCCGGGCCAGGGCGATCGCGATCGCCCGGTCCAGCTGCGGGTCCCGTCCCGCCGCCCGGTCCTGCGGGGTCACCACCACCTCCACGTCGGGGTCGACGCCGTGGTTCTCCATCGTCCAGCCGACGTCGTCGAACCAGGTGGCGTAGCGGGGCTGGGTCACCAGGGTGCCGTCGACGAGCCGGTAGCGGCTGTCGATGCCGATCACCCCGCCCCAGGTGCGGGTCCCGACGACCGGGCCGACCCCGAGCCGCTTGATGGCGGCGGTGACGATGTCGCCGTCGGAGCCCGAGCGCTCGTCGGCCAGGGTCACCACCGGCCCGCGCGGCGCCTGCTCGGGGTAGGTGGCGGGTGCGCCGTGCCGGGGCAGGTCCCACCCGATGACGCGGCGGGCGAGCTTCTCCACCACCAGCTGCGAGGTGTGGCCGCCGCGGTTGCCGCGCACGTCGAGCAGCAGGCCGTCCTTCGCGGTCTCGCGGGCGAGGTCGCGGTGCAGCTGGGCCCAGCCGTAGCCCATCATGTCCGGCACGTGCAGGTAGCCCAGCCGCCCGCCGGAACGCCCGGCGACCTCGGCGCGCAGCCGGGCCACCCGGTCCTGGTAGCGCAGCTCGTCCTCGGAGTGCAGCGGGCGCACCGCGACGCGGCGGACGGTGCCCGCGTCGGGCCGGTCGGGACCGGAGCGCACGGTGAGCTCCACGGTGCTCCCGGCCGTCGCGACGAGCAGTGGCGCGACCCCCCAGTGCGGGTCCAGCGGGCGCCCGTTCACCTCCAGCAGCACGTCCCCGGCCCGCACGTCGACGCCCGGCCCGGACAGCGGGCTGCGCGCGGCGGGCGCGGAGGTCTCCGGCGGCAGGACGCGCCGGACCCGCCACCCCGGTCCGCCTGCCGGGTCGGGTTCCAGGTCCGCCCCGAGCAGGCCGGGGCGCCCGGTCGGGTCGCCGCCGGCGCCGCCGCCCAGGACGTAGGCGTGCGAGGTCCCCAGCTCGCCGTGCAGCTCCCACAGCACGTCGAGCAGGTCGTCGTGGCTCCCGGCCCGGTCGACCAGCGGCCGGTACCGGGCGGTCTCGGCGGCCCAGTCGACCCCGGCCATGTCCTCGACCCAGAAGTGGTCGCGCATGAGGCGGGCGGTCTCGTCGAACATCTGCCGCCACTGGGCGACCGGGTCGACGGTGACCACGAGCCGGCGGGTGTCGATCGTGAACTCGTCGCCGCCCGCGTCGTCCTCGGGTGCCGCGGAGCCGCCCCGGTCGGCGCGCAGCAGCCGCACCGTGCCCCGGTCGCGGACGACGAGCCGGGTGCCGTCGCCGCTCACCGCGAACGACGACGCCGGATCGGCGACCACGGTGACCGTGCGCCGGGCCAGGTCGAACCGCTCCAGCACGGCGCGGTCGGGCTCGGCGTCGTCGTCGGGGAGGCTGTCGCCGAGCACGCCGGTGCCGCCGGGCAGCCGCAGCCACACCAGGCCGCCCCGGACCGCGGAGAGCCGGGTGTAGCGGGCGGCCTCGACCGGCACGCCGACGATCCGGTCGGCCAGCCCCTCGACGTCGACGACGACCTCCGGTGGTACCTCGTCGGCGTCGCGTCCGGACCGGCGACGGCCGCCGCGCGCCCCGCTCCGGGCCTGCGTCCCGGCCCCGGTCGCCGCGGCCACCGCGCGGCCCGCACCGTCGGCGGCTCCGTCACCGGACGGCTCGGGCTCGTCGCCGGGCTCCGGCGGGGCCGGGGGCGTCGGCGGGGTCGCGGGCGGGTCGTCCGGGCCTTCGTCGGCCGGGTCCACCGGGCGGCCGTCCGGCCCCGCCCCGAACGGCGACGGCGTCCGCGCGGCCAGCGGCACCAGGAACGGCTTCCAGCCGGTGCCGAAGGTCAGGTCGAAGGAGTGCTCGTCGTAGCTGGGGTCGAACACCCGCCGGGACAGGAACGCCAGGTGCCTGCCGTCCGCGGTGAAGACCGGGTCGCTGTCGTGGAAGCGGGCCGGGGTGACCTCGGCGTGCTCGCCGTCGGCGACCCGGGTGAGCACGATCCGCGACAGCCCCTCGGGGGCCGGGTCGCACCAGGCCAGCCAGGCCGAGTCCGGTGACCAGGACACGTCGGAGGGCTCGCCCGCGGTGCCGCGGTGCAGCTCGCGCAGCTCCCCCACCGCCCGGGCCGGGACGGCCTCGTCGACCACGCCGTCGTCGGGCCGGTCGTCGGGGCCGGGCGCCGGGTCCGGTGCGGGATCGGCGCCGGTGTGCAGCACCAGCAGCCTGCCGTCGTGCGTGGTGAGCGCGACGGCGGACCCGTCCGGTGCCGGGGCCAGCTCCAGGACCCGTCCGATGCCGCCCGCGGCGTACCGCGCCCGCTCCGGGGCGTCCGGGAGGTGCGGGTCGAGCGGGGCCACGACCACGGCGTCCTCACCGGTCGCGTCGTCCACCCACACGGCGCGGTGCGTGCCGAGCGGGTGCGCGAGCCGGGCCCGCACACCGGGCTCGGCGAGCAGCGCGCGGGCGGGACCGTCGCGGTGGGTGAGCCGGTGCACGGTCCCGCGCACCGACACGATGCTCGTGCGGCCGGTGCGGTCGGGCCGGACCGGGCCGAGGTCGGCGGGCAGCGACGCGCGGAACGTCTCGCGGGCGCGCCGCGGCCCGCCGGGCCGGACGTCGATCCGGCGCGGCTGCGAGACGGCGGACAGGTCGTCCAGCAGGAAGATCTCCCCGGCCGACTCGTAGACCACCCGGCGCCCGTCGGTGCTGGCGTGCCGGGCGTAGAAGTCGGTGCCGCCGCCGGAGCCGTGGTCGGTGTGCCGGCGCAGGTCGGTGCCGGGGTCGGCGAGCGGGACGGAGTAGACGTTCCCCCAGCCCTCGTGGTCGGAGACGAACGCCAGCCGCGGGCCCGACCCGTCGTCGACGATCATGGGGCACTCCAGCTGCCCGGCCAGAGCGGCGAGGACCCGGGTGAACTCCCCCGTCCCGGCGGTGTCGAGCCACAGCCGGCCGGCGCGCCCACCGCGGTAGCGCTTCCAGTGGGCCGCGTCGCGCCCGCCCTCGACCTGGGTGAGCACGGCGGGTCCGCCGGGCTGGTGGGCGAGCGCGGTGAGCGTGCCGTACGGCAGCAGCCGCGGCGCCCCGCCGGTCGCCGGGACCGCGTACGCCCACAGCCGCGAGGTCGCGTCGCCGTGCGCGGACAGCGCGACCACCGCGCCGTCGGGGGTCCAGCCCGCGGCGCGCGTCGGCGCCTCGCCCCACCAGGTCAGCCGGGTGGGCGTGCCCCCCTCGGCGTCGACCCGGTACACCTCGGGTGCGCCGTCGCGCCGGGACGCGAACGCGACGGACCCGCCGTCGGGCGAGAAGCGCGGTGCGGTGACGGGCACCCCGTCCGCGGTCAGGCGGTGGGCCCGCCCGCCCTCGACCGGAGCCGTCCACAGGTCGTCCTCCGCGACCAGGACGACCGTGTCACCCGACAGATGGGGATGGCGCAGGAAGCTCACACGGCGACGTTAGCCGCACGCACCGACGATCCGGGCCCGCCCGCGGCGGGGTCGCCGGTGCAGACGCAGCGCAGCGGGGCGAAGCCGTTGAAGCCCACCGAGGAGTAGCTGGCGGTGTAGGCGCCGGTGTGCAGCAGCCGGACCACGTCACCGGCGCACAGGTCGTCGGGGAGCAGGTAGGGGTGCCTGCGGTAGAGCACGTCGGCGCTGTCGCAGGTCGGCCCGGCCAGGACGACCGGGGAGCGGGGGCCGTCGTCGTGCGCGGTGCGGATCGGGTAGCGGACCAGCTCGCCCTCGGTCTCGGCGAGCCCGCCGAAGCGGCCGACGTCGAGGTAGACCCAGCGCGGACCGGCGTCACCGTCCCGGTCGGACACGAGCACGACCTCGCTGTGGAGCGTCCCCGCGTCGGCGACGAGACCCCGGCCCGGTTCGATCATCAACTCCGGCCGGTCGTCGCCGAACTCCGCGGCGACCGCCTCGTGGATCGCGTCGCCGTAGTCCGACAGCGGGCGGACCTGCGTGTCGTAGTGCGCGGGGAAGCCGCCGCCGAGGTCGAGCAGGTCGGGTCGCAGCCCGCGGGCGCGGACCCGGCGGAACACCTCCGCGGCGTCGGCGATCCCGGCCCGCCACGCCCCCGGGTCGAGCTGCTGGGAGCCGACGTGGAACGACACGCCCGCGGCGCGCAGACCGGCCGCGTCGGCGTCGAGGAGCAACGACGCGGCCGCGGCCGTCGAACACCCGAACTTGCGGTCCAGCGGGAAACAGGAGCCCGCGCCGGTGCAGGTGACCCGGACGAACACCTCCGCCCCCGGCGCGCAGCGCGCGATCTTGGCCAGCTCGGCGGCCGAGTCGACGGCGAACCGGCGGACCCCGCTGCGGTGCGCGAACGCGATGTCGCGTTCCTTCTTCACGGTGCTGCCGTAGGAGATGTCAGCGGGCCGCGCGCCGGCCGCGAGGCACAGTTCCAGCTCCGGCCGGCTGGCGACGTCGAATCGCGCGCCGAGACCGACCAGGAATGCGACGAGCCGCGGGGCCGGATTCGCCTTGACCGCATAGAAAAGTTCCGCTCCGGGAAGTGCACATCCGAATTCGGCATACCGTTCCCGGACGGCGTCCAGGTCCAGCACCAGGTACGGAGTGCAGAGTTCGACGGATTCGGTGGAGACGGGACGGCGATCGGACATCGGACACACCTCTTTCCCGGAAACGGGGGGTTCACGACGGAAACGGCGTTCTGATCCGCCGTTGATCCGATCGTAAAACAGTGTGGATCACGCGCGTGGGGTGCCGTGGATCACCGGAGGAAACGGGAACCCACGTCGCGCGATTGATCCCGACAACTCCGGCGAGCAGTTCGCCGGCGTCCGTCCCGTTCCGTCCCGGAAACGGCACGGACGCCGACACCCGATGTTCTCCGGTGCAGCACCCGGTGTTCATCAACGCGGCGTCAACGCCGCGTCGGGGCCGCGTCAGGACGAGGCTGAGCTGTGCACCGGGGTGGAGGTCGGCACGATCTGCAGCAGCAGCTCCGCGCACCAGCCGAGCAGCTCGACGTCGCGCATGGCGGCGCCGCCGATCCGGTTGCCGTGCACCGGCTTGGGCACCGTGACGACCTGCGCGGCCGCCTTGTACTGCGCCTTGGGGTAGAGCCGGCGCAGCCGCAGCTGGGCGGAGTCGGGCAGCTGCATCGGACCGATCCGCAGCTGGGTGCCCGCCGAGGCGACCTCGCGGATGCCGAGGCGGCGGCAGAGCTGGCGGAACCGGGCGACCTCCAGCAGGTTGCGCACCGGGGTCGGCGGCTCGCCGTAGCGGTCGGTCAGCTCCTCGACGATCGCGGTGAGCGCGGCGTCGTCCGGCGCCTCGGCGATCTTGCGGTAGACCTCCAGGCGCAGCCGCTCGCCGTCGACGTAGTCGTGCGGGACGTGTGCGTCGACCGGGAGGTCGACCCGGACCTCCTGCAGCTCCTCCGGCTCGGCCCCGATCTCCCCGCCCGCCTGCCTGCGGAACGCCGCGACGGCCTCCCCGACCAGGCGGATGTAGAGGTCGAACCCGACGCCCGCGATGTGGCCGGACTGCTCGGCACCGAGGATGTTGCCCGCGCCGCGGATCTCCAGGTCCTTCATCGCGACGGCCGCGCCGGAGCCGAGCTCGGAGTGCTGGGCGATGGTGGCGAGCCGGTCGTGCGCGGTCTCGGTGAGCGGGTGCTCCGCCGGGAACAGGAAGTAGGCGTAGCCGCGGTCACGGCCACGCCCGACCCGGCCGCGCAGCTGGTGGAGCTGGGACAGGCCCAGCGTGTCGGAGCGCTCGACGATCAGGGTGTTGGCGTTGGAGATGTCCAGGCCGTTCTCGACGATCGTGGTGCAGATCAGGACGTCGAACTCGCGGTGCCAGAACGCGCTGACGGTCCGCTCCAGCAGGTCCTCGTTCATCTGCCCGTGCGCGACGGCGACCCGCGCCTCGGGGACGAGGTCCTGGATCTTCTTGGCCGCCCGGTCGATCGAGCTGACCCGGTTGTGCACGTAGAACACCTGGCCGTCGCGCAGCAGCTCGCGGCGCAGGGCGGCGGCGACCTGCTTGTCGTCGTAGGCGCCGACGTAGGTCAGGGTCGGGTGCCGCTCCTCGGGCGGGGTGGTGATCGCCGACATCTCGCGGATGCCGGCCAGGCTCATCTCCAGGGTCCGCGGGATCGGCGTCGCCGACAGGGTCAGCACGTCGACGTGCGCCCGGAGCGCGGTGATGTGCTCCTTGTGCTCGACGCCGAAGCGCTGCTCCTCGTCGACGATCACCAGGCCGAGGTCCTTGTAGCGGATGCCGGTCTGGAGCAGCCGGTGCGTCCCGACGACGACGTCGACCTGCCCGTCGGCGAGCTTCTCGATCGTCTCGCGCGCCTCGGCCGGGTCGGTGAACCGCGACAGCCCGCGCACGGTCACCGGGAACTGGCGCATCCGCTCGGAGAACGTCGACAGGTGCTGGGTGGCGAGCAGCGTCGTCGGGACGAGGACCGCGACCTGCTTGCCGTCCTGCACCGCCTTGAACGCCGCCCGCACCGCGATCTCGGTCTTGCCGAACCCGACGTCGCCGGAGATGACACGGTCCATCGGGACCGGACGCTCCATGTCCCGCTTGACCTCGTCGATCGCGGAGAGCTGGTCGGGGGTCTCGGTGTAGGGGAAGGCGTCCTCGAGCTCGCGCTGCCACGGGGTGTCCGCGCCGAACGCGTGCCCCGGCGAGGCCTGGCGCGCCGCGTAGAGCTGCACCAGACCGGCCGCGATGTCCTTGACCGCCTTGCGGGCGCGGCTCTTGGTCTTGGCCCAGTCCCCGCCGCCGAGCTTGTTGACGGCGGGCTGCTCGCCGCCCACGTAGCGGCTGATCTCGTCGAGGGCGTCGGTCGGCACGAACAGCCGGTCGGCGGGCTGGCCGCGCTTGGAGCTGGCGTACTCCAGCACCAGGTACTCGCGGGTGGCGCCCTGGACGGTGCGTTCCTTCATCTCGATGAAGCGACCGATGCCGTGCTGGTTGTGGACGACGAAGTCGCCGGGCTGCAGCACGGCCAGGTCGACGGCGTTGCGCTTGCGGGGGGTGGTCTTGCGCGGCGCGGTGTCGAGCCCGGCGCGGCTGCCGGTCAGGTCGGCCTCAGAGACGACGACCAGCCCGACCTCCGGCGCGGTGAACCCGTTCAGCACGCGCCCGCAGGTGACGGTGACGATCCCCTTCTCCGGGGCGTCGGCGAGCACCGGGACGGCGGAGGCGGGGACCTCGGCCTCGCGCAGCTGCTCCAGCGAGCGGTCGGCGGTGCCCTGCCCGGCCAGCACGAGCACCGCGGCGCCGCCGGTGGCGACGTGCGCGCGCAGGTCGGTCAGCGCGCGGTCGGTGTCGCCCCGGTAGGGCTCGATCTCGTGCACGCCCGCCACGACGACGTCGTCGGAGCCCGACAGCAGCGGCGACAGCGAGACCACGGGGCGGCCGGTCGCCGTCGCGTGGTCCAGCGTGACGCGCAGGTCGCGGTAGGCCGACCCGGAGACGTCGATCGGGGCCTCGCCGCCGGAGCCGGACGCCAGCCAGGACGCCTCCAGGAACTCCTGCCCGGTGCGCACGAGGTCCGCGCAGCGGGTGCGGATGCGCTCGGGGTCGGCGAGCAGCACCCGCGTCCCGTCCGGGAGCAGGTCGGTGAGCGTCTGCATCTCCCCGCCGACCAGCGCCGGGATCAGCGACTCCATGCCCTCACCGGGGATGCCCTCGGACAGCTTCTCCAGCAGCTCGCGCAGCGGGTTGCGGTTGAGGCCCGCGGTCTCGGGCTGCTCCAGGGCCAGCTCGCCGGCCCGCTCGCGCACCGGCGTGGTGAGCAGCAGCTCGCGGCACGGCGGCACGTCGATCCGCGTGACCTCGCCGACCGAGCGCTGGTCCGCGACGGAGAACGACCGCACCTCGGAGACCTCGTCGCCCCAGAACTCGACACGCACCGGGTGCTCGGCGGTCGGCGGGAAGATGTCGAGGATGCCGCCGCGCACGGCGAACTCGCCGCGGGTGGTGACCATCTCGGCGCGGCTGTAGGCCAGCTCGACCAGCCGCACCAGCAGCTGCTCGAAGTCGTACTCCTCGCCGACGGCCAGCGTCACCGGGGCGAGCGTGCCCAGCCCGGGCGCGACCGGCTGGATCAGGCTGCGCGCCGCGGTCACGACCACCCGAGGGGCGGTCTCCGCCGAGGAGAGCCGGTGGAAGATCGTCAGCCGGCGGGCGACGGTGTCCGGGCGCGGGGACAGCTTCTCGTGCGGCAGCGTCTCCCAGCTCGGCAGTACGACGACCGGCGCGCCCGCGCAGTCGTGCACCGTGTCGGCGGCGGCGCCCGGCGCCTCGCCGTGGCCGAGCAGGTCCGACACCGCGGCCGCGAGGTCCTCGGCCTCCCGGTCGGTGGCGGTCACGGCGAGCACCGTGGAGGTCTCGGCGAGCCCGGCGGCGAGCAGCGGACGCACCGCGGAGGGGCCCTCGACCTGCACGGCAGGCGTCTCACCGGCGCGGGTGTCCGCGGCACGGGCGGCGTCGACGGCGGCGCGGAGACCGGCGTCGGACAGGGCGGAGGTGAGCAGACCGGACAGGATGGCCACGACGGCGCTGGCTCCTCGGTGGAGGTGGGCTGGCGGTGCGCGCGGCGACGGGGACCGGCCGCGGGCAGGACAGACCCCTGCCCGGGTCGCGGTAGGGCTCCCGACCCGGTCGGGGTGCCGACCTCCGAGTTTACGCCTGACCCACGCGGGCGCCGACCGAGGCGTCCGTGTCCCGCGGCACGCCTCGCTCAGAGCAGCCCGTCGCGCTCCAGGGTCGCCTCGTAGATGTCGAGCATCCGCTCGTCGTCGCCCCCGGCGGCGACGGCCGCGTCGGCGTAGGCCTTCTCGAAGCGCTCCTGATTGGCCTGCCAGGTGCGACGGAAGGTGTCGGCGTCACGACGCCAGTAGCCGAGCACGCCGTAGGCGCCGGGCGGCAGGCCGCGCTCGTGGCGCAGGTGCTTGCGGGCGGCACGGGTCGCGGACGCCTCACCGCCGACGTAGACGTAGCCGGGCCCGTCCGGCAGCGCCAGCCCGGCGACGATCTCCGCCAGCCGACTGCCGGTCTCGCTCGCGGGCTCGCGCCGGACCCGCGCCCGCGTGGGGAAGTCGGCCGGGACCTCGTCGATCTCCAGGACGACCTCGGTGTCGATGCCCTCGGGGGTCTCGGTGACGATCCGGGCGAGCGCGGGGAGCGCGGCCGCGTCGCCGACGAGGATCTGCCAGCCGACGCCGGCCGGGCGCTTGAACCAGCTGTTCGAGTGCGAGACCTCGATCTCGTCGCCGACGCAGGCCCGCCGGGCCCAGCCCGCGCCGACCCCGCCGGGGTGGCAGACCAGGTCGATGGACGCCCGGGTGCGGCAGGGGCTGACCTCGCGCAGGGTGTACCAGCGACCGTGGTCGTCGCGGCCGCCGTCGGGCAGCGGGAAGTGGAAGACGCAGGCCTCGTCGGGGACGCCCGGCAGGCCGAGACCGGCGAGCCCCTCCCCCTCGAGCTCGGCCCGGACGAAGACGTCCGAGAGCCGCTGCAGACCCACCACGCGGACCGCCGCCCGGTCCTCGGTCACGACCGACATCGCCGCCTCCTCCATAGGTGAGGCTCAGCTAACCACGACGGAGCGGGCCACACCAAACGGATCTTCCGGACACGGTGTCGCACAGCACGACTACTACGACGCATCGTAGATGCTCACCCGATCGTGTGCGCTAGCGTCGACAGGCGTCAGGCGGGTTTACGACCCCCGAGCCAGCACGGAGGAGCAAGCGGTGATCACGGTCTACCTCAACCGCCGGATCGACGACGACGCGCGCCGCGAGTCCCTGTTCCGGGGCGACTTCCACCTCTACAGCGGGATCGGCGGCGCGAACGCCCTCGCCGACCACGCCAAGGACCTGATCGGTCAGGCCTTCGAGGGTCTGGACCCGGAGCGGGCCCAGTACGAGATGGACGTCGACGAGTTCGTCCGCCGCGTCGAGCCGCTCAAGCGCGAGTTCACCAACGGCGACCGGACCAAGGCGCTCTGCCAGCAGTTCGCCGTCGACTTCGGCGTCGACCCCGAGCGCACCTACTTCGACATCCCGCGGCTGCGCGTGATCCCGGCCGACCAGTTCCTCACCGCCGGTGTGTCCTACAACTACAAGGCGCACCGCGACATGTGGTACGGCCACCCGCAGCAGCTCGTGAACTACTGGACCCCGGTGTTCGACGTCGTCGGCGACAACGTCATGAGCATGTACACCGACTACTTCGACCGCCCGGTGAAGAACGGCTCGAACCAGTACGACTACGACGAGTGGGTCGCCAAGCACCGCACCGCGGCCGCCGGCGAGAAGACCACCGACACCCGTCCGCACCCGCTCCCGCTGGAGGACTTCGAGTCCCGCGGCGAGATCCGGATCGCCGGGCAGTCGGGTGACGTGTTCATGTTCTCGTCGAACCACCTGCACGCGTCGGCGCCGAACACCTCCGACGTCACCCGGTTCTCCTACGACCTGCGCACGATCAACCTCGACGACGTCAGGGCCGGCCGCGGCCCGCGCAACGTCGACTCGGGCGCGACCGGCACCACGCTGGGCGACTTCCTGCGGGTCTCCGACCTCGCCCCGCTGAAGGCCGAGGAGTTCGAGGACGCACTCACGCACGCCTGAGCCCACCGCCCTCCCGACGGCCCGGTACCGCGAGGTGCCGGGCCGTCGTGCTCTCGACGCCCCGGCCCCGCCTGGCTAGCGTCCTCCCGATGAGCGGTGAGCTGCGACCGGTGGACGCCCGCGTGCGGGCACTCGAGTCGATCCTGGTCGAGAAGGGCTACGTCGACCCGGCCGCACTCGACGAGATCATCGAGACCTACCAGCACCGGGTCGGCCCGCGGAACGGCGCGCACGTCGTCGCCCGGTCCTGGACCGACCCGGACTTCGCGGCCCGGCTCGCCGACGACGCGACCGCGGCGGTCGCCGAGCTCGGCTACGGCGGTCGCGGCGGCGAGCACCTCGCCGCGGTGTTCAACTCACCGCGCGAGCACCACCTCGTCGTCTGCACCCTGTGCTCCTGCTACCCGTGGCCGGTGCTGGGCCTGCCGCCGGTCTGGTACAAGTCGCCGGCCTACCGGTCGCGCGCGGTGCTGGACCCGCGCGGCGTGCTCGCCGACTTCGGGACCGTGCTCGACGACGACGTCGCCATCCGGGTGCACGACTCCACCTCCGAGCTGCGCTACCTGGTCGTCCCGCAGCGCCCGGCCGGTACCGACGGCTGGTCCGCCGACGAGCTCGCCGCGATCGTCTCCCGCGACGCCATGATCGGTACCCGGCTGGTGTCGGCGTGAACGGCGCGCACGACCTCGGCGGCGCGATGGGCTTCGGACCGGTGGAGCCCGAGCCGGAGGACGTCCGGTTCCACGCGGGCTGGGAGCCGCTGGTGCTGGCTCTGACCCTCGCCGCGGCCCGCCCGGGCGGCTGGTCGATCGACGAGTCCCGGCACGCCCGCGAGTCGCTCCCGCCGCCGGTCTACCTGACCCTGACCTACTACGAGATCTGGCTCGCGGCGACCGAGGAGCTGCTGGTCACCCACGGTCTGGTCGGCGCCGACGAGCTCGACGCCGGGCGTTCCCTGCGCCCGCGCTCCGACGCCCCGGCCGCGCTGGACGCCGACGCCGCCGCCCGGGTGCTGGCCACCGGCGCCCCCACCGAGCGCGACGGCACCGGCCCACCCCGGTTCGCCCCCGGCGACCGCGTGCGGGCCCGGGTGATGCACCCGCGCGGGCACACCCGGCTCCCCCGCTACGTCCGCGGCCGGTGCGGGACCGTCGAGACCCACCGCGGGACCCACGTGCTGCCCGACGCCCGCGCGCACGGCCACGGCGAGTGCCCGGAGCCGCTCTACACCGTGGTGTTCACCGGCCCCGAGCTGTGGGGCCCGGACGCCGACCCGACCACGACCGTCTCCGTCGACGCCTGGGAGTCCTACCTTGAGCCCGCCTGACGGCCCGGTCTTCGACGAGCCGTGGCAGGCGAGCGCGTTCGCGCTGGCCGTGGCCCTGCAGGACACCGGGACGCTGGACCGGCAGGAGTTCGCCGAGACCCTGGGCGCCGAGCTGGACACCGGCCTGGCCTACTGGGACGCCTGGCTCGCCGCGCTGGAGCACCTGCTCGACGGGCTCGGCGTCGCCGACCGCGGCTCGGTCGAGGAGCGGACCGGCGCCTGGCTGCGTGCCGCCGTCGCGACCCCGCACGGCGCGCCGGTCACGCTCGACGCCGACCCGCTGCGCTCCTAGACGACGGCCCACACCAGCGCGGCCGCGGCGAACCCGACGACGGACAGGATCGTCTCCAGCACCGTCCAGGTCATCAGGGTCTGCTTCACCGTCATGTTGAAGTACTTGGCGACGATCCAGAACCCGCCGTCGTTGACGTGACTGGCGATGATCGACCCGGCCGACACGGCGACGACGATCAGCGCGAGCTGCGGCTGGCTGTAGCCGCCCGCGGCGACGGTCGGGCCGATGATGCCCGCCGTCGTCACGATGGCGACGGTCGCCGAGCCCTGGGCGATCCGCAGCGCCGCGCTGATCAGGTACGCCGAGGCGATCACCGGCAGCCCGATCGCGGTCATCGAGCCGGCCAGTGCGTCGCCGACGCCGGTGGTCTGCAGGACCTTGCCGAAGAACGCCCCCGCCCCGACGACGAGCAGGATCATCCCGACCGGGCGCAGCGACTCGCCGGAGATCCGGCCGAGCTCGGCCATCGACGTCCCGCGCCGGATGCCGAGCAGGTACAGCGCGAGCAGCACCGACAGCGTCAGCGCGATGGCCGGGGTGCCGAGCAGCACGAGGACGTCGCGGAGCACCGTGCCCTCGGGGAGCGTCACCCCCGCGACGGTCGCGGCGAGGATGAGCACCAGCGGGACCGCGATGATCGAGGAGATGAGCGCGACCGACGGGGGCGCGGCCACCCCGACCGCGGTCTGCGGGCCGGCCGTCTCCGCGGTGCGGACACCGGCCGTCCCGCCGCCCGGGTCGCCGTCGCCGTCGCCGGTGTCGCGCGCGGAACCGGCCGGGCCGGGGGCCGCGGCCGGGGCGGCCCCGCCGGGCAGGTCCTCGGGCACGCCGACCTGGATCCGCCGCCCGATGAACGAGCCCCACCAGACGCCGCTGACCAGCCAGGCGGGGATGCCGCAGAGCAGGCCCATCGCGATCACCCAGCCCATCCCGACGCCGAGCAGCCCGCCCGCGGTGACCGGTCCGGGGTGCGGCGGCAGGAACGCGTGGGTCATCGACAGCCCGGCGAGCATCGGCATCGCGTAGAGGACCAGCGAGCGGCCGCCGCGGCGCGCGGCCACGTAGACCAGCGGCGCGAGCACGAAGATGCCGATGTCGAAGAACACCGGGATGCCGAGCACCAGCCCGGTGACCCCCATCGCGAGCGGTGCGCCCTTCGGCCCGAACAGCCGGAGCAGCCGTTCGGTCAGGGCGTCCGCGCCACCGGAGCGCTCCATGATCGCGCCGAGCACGGTGCCCAGCCCGATGATCGGGGCGATGTGGCCGAGGATCCCGGCGAAGCCGGTCTCGAACAGCGAGTCCGACGCCTTGATCGGGGTGCCGACGAGGTCGGTGACCGACACGCCCGCGACGAGCGCGACCAGCACGCCGGTGACGATCAGCGCGATGAACGGCTCCAGCCGTAGTCGCATGATCATGATCAGCAGCAGCGCGACGCTGACGGCGGCGAGGGTGAGCAGGCCGGCCGTGTCGTTCTGCAGCCAGTCGAGGAAGGTCATCGTCGTCCTCCGGTGGGGTGGGTGCCCGGTGCGGTCCGGCCGTCGGCCCGGCGGCGCAGCGCGCGGCCGGCGAGCGCGTCGGTGCGCTCCCCGCCGTCGACCGCGAAGGCCCCGTTGACCAGGACGTACGGGATGCCGGCCGCCTGCTGGGCGGGCTCGGCGAAGGTGGCGGTGTCGGTGACGGTGTCCGGGTCGAACACGACCAGGTCGGCGGCCAGGCCCGGCCGGACGCGACCGCGGTCGGCCAGGCGGAGCCGGTCGGCGGCGCGCCCGGTGAGGTGGTGGACGCACTCCTCCAGGGAGAACAGCCCGAGCTCGCGGCAGTAGTGACCGAGGTAGCGGGGGAAGGTCCCCCAGGCCCGCGGGTGCGGCTTCGCGCCGACGAGCAGGCCGTCGCTGCCGCCGGTGTGCCGCGGGTGGCGCATGATCGCGCGGACGTTCTCCTCGTGCCCGACGTGCTGCAGGATGCCGGTCCCGAAGTCGTCGCGGAGCAGGATGTCCACGCAGGTGTCGAACGGATCCGCTCCGGTCGCGCCCGCGATGTCGGCGACCGTCCGCCCGACCGTCCCGGCGAGCTCGGGGTTCGTGACCCCGCTGATCTCGATCGTCTCCCACTCGGCGACGACGCCGTGGCAGCCGTCGGAGCCGTGGACCTCGAGGTCCTCGCGGATCCGGGCGAGTGCGGCCGGGTCGCGCAGCCGCTCGCGGGCCGCGTCGAGGCCGCCGGACTGGCACCAGCTGGGCAGGATCGCCGACAGCGTCGTCGCACCCGGCAGGTACGGGTAGGTGTCGAGGGTGATGTCGACGCCGCGGGCGACGGCCGTGTCGAGCAGCGTGATCAGCTCCCCGGCCCGGCCCTTGTTGGGGCCGAAGTTGAGCGTGGCGTGCGCCAGGTGCAGCGCGCACCCGGACCGCTCGGCGACGTCGACCATCTCGGCGTAGGCCTCCAGCGCGCCCGCGCCGTAGCTGCGGTGGTGCGGGGCGAAGAAGCCGCCCCGCTCCCCCACCGCGGCGCACAGCGCGGCGAGCTCGGCGCCGTCGGCGTACATGCCGGGGGTGTAGGTGAGCCCGGCCGAGAGACCGACCGCGCCCTGGTCCATGCCGGTGCGGACGACGTCGGCCATCCGGGCGATCTCCGCCCGCGTGGCGGGGCGGTCGTCCCAGCCGCAGACCAGCGCGCGGACGGTGCCGTGCGGGACGAGGTAGGCGGCGTTGCCGGCGATGCCCTCGTCGAGCCGGTCCAGGTACTCCGCGACGGTGCGCCAGGTGAAGAAGTCCGCGCCGGGGTCACCGTTCCAGCCGGCGATCGCGCGGCGCAGCACGGGCAGCACGTCGTCGTCGACGGGGGCGTAGGACAGCCCGTCCTGGCCGAGGACCTCGGTCGTCACGCCCTGGGAGACCTTCGCGAGGTGCGCGGGCTCGGTGAGCAGGCGCAGGTCGGAGTGGGCGTGCATGTCGACGAACCCGGGGGCGACGACCATCCCGTCCACGTCGACGACCCGCCCGGCCCGTCCGGCCGCGTCCGGCCCGACCGCGGCGATCCGGTCGCCCTCGACGAGCACGTCCGCGGTGTACCGGGGCCCGCCGGTCCCGTCGACGACGGTGCCGCCGCGCAGCAGCGTGCCCATCAGAAGAACGTCCGGACGAGCTCGACGACCTGCGGGTCGGGGTCCGCGCCGTCCAGCACCGGGATCCAGCGCCACTTGTCGAACGCGGTGCACGGGTGCGAGAGCCCGAGCCGGACGACCTGCCCGATCCGGACCTGCTCCTCGGTGCGCAGGAACGCGTGCTGGTCGTTGACGGCGGTGACGGTGCCGGTCAGCGGCCGCGAGGGCGACCCGAGGTCGTCGGCGATCCGCTGCGGCTCGGGCAGCCCCTCGTCGAACGGGACGTCGCGCTTTCCCGCGTCGAGCAGCGCGAGGCCGGGCTCGGGGGTCGACACCACCCGGGCGGTCACGTGCATGGCCGAGCGGAACGGGCGCTGCTCGTCGTCGCGGGCCAGCGGGGAGATGCCGCGGTAGAAGCCGTCGTCGTGGACGAGGTAGGCGCCCGAGCGCAGCACGACGCGGGTGCGCGCGTCGGCGAGCCCGGCCAGCGCGGCGACGACCTGGTCGAAGTAGGCGCTGCCGCCCGCGGTGACCACGACCTCGTCGGTCCCGTAGGACGGGGCGAGCCGGCGGTGCAGCTCGGCGAGGTCGTCGAGGTAGGCGCGGACGGTCGCCAGCGACGCCTCCGACGGGTCGTGCGCGAGCGCCCCCTCGTAGCCGCCGACCCCGGCCAGCGCCAGCGCCGGGCTGGCCACGACGGCCGAGGCCACCCGCTCGGCCTCGGCCAGGGTGCGCGCGCCGGTCCGGCCGCCGGGCGCCCCCAGCTCGACGACGACGGCGAGCGGCCGCGCCGGGGACCCCGCGGCGGTGGTCATCGCGGCGACGGCGTCGACCGAGTCGACCCAGCTCAGCACCTCCAGGTCCGGGTCGGCGTCACGCGCGGCGGCGACGGCCCGCACGCCCGCCGGGTCGACGAGCGCGTTCGCCAGCAGCACCCGTCGCACGCCGGCGTCGATCGCGATCCGCGCCTGCCACGGCGTCGCGACGGTGATCCCCCAGGCGCCGTGGCGCAGCTGCAGGTCCCACAGCGCGGGGGCCATCGTCGTCTTGCCGTGCGGGGCGAGGTCGACGCCGTGCGCGGCACACCAGCCGGCCATCCGCTCGGCGTTGGCGTGCAGGGCAGCCCGGTCGAGGGTGAGGACGGGTGTGGCCAGGTCCGACAGCCGCGGCCCGCCGGCGAGCCACTCGTCGACCGTACCGGGCAGCGGCGGGACCGACTTGGCGTACGGGCCGGGCCGTTCGGCGCCGAGCGACGCGTACCGGAGCATCCCGTTCTCCCCTCTGAGCAGGTACGTTGCGTATTCTGCAGCGATGGTTGCGTATTTCGGTGCGGCTGTTCTAGCATCGCCGCGACAGATCGGTCAACGACGGCGGAGGAGAACCCAGCAGTGGAAACCCCGGGCCGCAGCGCTGTGGTGTGCTTCGGCGAGGCCCTCGCCCTGGTCCCCGACGCGGCCGCCGTCGACGACCCGCGGGCCCCCGCGCACGCCGCGGGCGCCGAGGTGAACGTCGCGCTCGACCTGGCCGCGGCCGGCGTCGCGGTGGCCTGGGTCGGGCGTCTCGGCGACGACCGGCACGGCGCCCTCGTGCAGCACACGCTCGCCGCCGCCGGGGTCGACACCGGTGGGATCGGCGTCGACCCGGACCTCCCGACCGGCCGTTACGCCAAGTCCCCGGCACCCGACGGCGGCACCGTCATGACCTACCGGCGGTCCGGGTCGGCGGCCTCGGCGGCCGGGCCCGAACTGCTGGAGGTGCCCGCGGTACGCGACCGGATCGCCGTCGCGGACTGGGTGCACGTCGGCGGGATCACCGCGGCCGTGTCGGCGTCCTGCGCGGCCGCGCTGGCCGCGCTGCTGGCCCGCCCCCGCCGGTACCGGGTCGTGTTCGACGTGAACTGGCGCGAGCAGATGTGGCCCGACGGCGACCCGGCCCCGGTGGCCGCGCTGGCCGATCGGGCCGACGTCGTACTCGTCGGGGCGGACGAGGCGCGGCGGGTGTTCGGCACCGACGACCCGGCCCGGCTGCGCGCGCTGCTGCCCGGCCCGGAGCTGGTCGTGGTCAAGGACGGCGCCCGGCGCGCACTGGCCGTGCACCGCGACGGTGCGGTCACCGAGCGCGCGGCGCTGGTCGTCGACGTCGTCGAGCCGGTCGGGGCGGGCGACGCGTTCGCCGCCGGGCTGCTCACCGGCCTGGTCCGCGGCGAGGACGTGGGCCGCTGCCTGCGCCGGGGCCACCTCGGTGCCGCCGCGGTGCTCGTCGTTCCCGGCGACTCCGCCGCACCGCTGCCCGAGCACCTGCTCGACCTCGACGACGACGCCTGGGCGACCCTACGCGTGAGCGCCGACCGGGAGGCCGTGTGAGTACCAGCCTGACCAAGGCGCTGCGGATCCTGGTGGTCCTCGGGGAGGGCCCGGCGTCGCTCGACGAGCTCGCCACGGCGCTCGAGGTGCACAAGACGACCGTCCTGCGGCTGCTGCGCACCCTGGCCGACGAGCACTTCGTGCACCGCGACGACCACCACCGCTACCGGCTCGGCTCACGGCTGTTCGAGCTGTCCTCGCGCGGGCTGGACCAGCGCGAGGTGCGCACGGTCGCCGCACCGCACCTGCACGCGTTCAACCGGGCCCACGGCCACACCGTGCACCTGTCCGAGCGCGACGACGGCGAGATCGTCTACATCGACAAGCTGGAGTCGCTCGACAACGTGCGCATGGCGTCGCGGGTCGGGCTGCGCGGACCCGTGCACTCCACCGCCGCCGGGAAGGTGCTGCTCGCCGACCTGCCCGCGGCGGAGCGGAACCGGGTGCTCGACGACGTCGGCTTCCCCGCCCGCACCCCGCACACGATCACCGACCGCGACGCCTACCTGGCCGAGCTCGCCCGGGTGCGTGAGCAGGGCTGGGCCCAGGACCGCGAGGAGAACGAGGCCTCGATCAACTGCATCGGGGCGCCGGTCCGCGGACCGGCCGGAACCGCCGTCGCGGCGGTGTCGGTGTCCGTGCCGACCATCGTCGCCGGCTACGACCAGCTGATGGAGCTGGTCCCGTCACTGCTGGCCGTCACCGGGACGATCTCCCGCGACCTCGGCTGGCGCCCGACCCGAGAGGATCCCCCCGCATGACCACCGCCGCCAACGGCACCGTGACCACCACCGACGCACCCGCCCCCGCGCACACCTTCAGCCAGGGCGTGCGCAAGGGCGGCCTGCTGCAGGTCTCCGGGCAGGGCCCGATGGACCCGGCCACGAAGCAGTACATCGCGCCGGGCGACGTGCACGCCCAGACGCTGCGGACCCTGGAGAACGTCCGCGCGATCCTGGAGGCGGGCGGCGCCTCGGTCGGCGACGTCCTGATGTTCCGCGTCTACCTCACCGAGCGGGAGCACTTCTCCGCGATGAACGACGCCTACGGCGAGTTCGTGTCCCGGCACGTCCCCGACGGTGCCGCGCTCCCCGCCCGCACCACGGTGTTCGTGGGCCTCCCCCACGCCGAGATGCTGGTGGAGATCGACGCCCTGGCCGCCCCCGCCGCGTAGTGCTCGTCGAGACGCACGTTCTCGCCCCCGGCAGGGCGGAAACGTGCGTCTCGGTGGGCGTCGAGCGGTGGTCCGCCGCGGGCGAGGGTGCGCCACGTGGCACGTCGCCTGGTCGGGGCGGGACAGCGGGACGCCCGCGGGCGCTCAGCGGGCGTAGCGCAGCTCCGCCCGCGCCCGGGCCTTCGCCGCCTCCACCTCACGGTCCTTCGGCGGGGCGGTCGTGGTCAGCCCGTCCAGCAGCTCCCGGGTCGCCTCGGCGACGGCGGCGACCGCCCGTTCGAACACCTCGGCGTTGGCCTGCGAGGGCTTCGCCGACCCGGCGATCTTGCGGACGTACTGCAGCGCCGCGGCGTCCACCTCGTCGGGCGTGGCCGGCGGCTCGAAGTTGTGCAGCGTCCGGATGTTGCGGCACATGGGCACCCCCTGGATACGACGACGGCCCGCCCCGCGACGGTAGCGCGGGACGGGCCGTCGGCCGAGCGGTCCTACTTCACGACGTGCATCGACCCGTCGAGCTCCCCCGCCGCCTGACGACGGTTGAGCACCGCGAGCCGGGTGAAGGAGTTGTCGAACGCGTCCTGGGTCAGGCCGCGGTCCCGGTACTCGGTGGCGAGCTGCTCGGCACCGGCCGGGATCGTCCAGGACGCCTCGAAGCCGAGCTCCTTGCGCGCCCGGGAGAAGTCCACCCGGTACGACCGCGGGTCGTTGCCGGCCTCGCCGGTGATGTTCAGCGTCGAGCCGGGGACGGCGTCGATCACGGCCTGCGCGATCTCGGCGACGGTCCGGTTGTTCCGCTCGGTGCCGACGTTGTACGCCCGGGCCCGCACGACGTCGGCCGGCGCGCCCAGCGCCGCGACGACGGCACCCGCGATGTCCTCGGCGTGCGCGAGCGGGCGCCACGGGGTGCCGTCGGAGAGCACCGTGACCTCGTTCGTCAGGACCGCGCGCCCGACCAGGTTGTTCAGCACGATGTCCGCGCGCAGCCGCGGGGAGAAGCCGAAGGCGGTCGCGTTGCGCATCGAGACCGGCACGAAGTCGGCGTCGGCGAGCTCGGCGAGGTCGTCCTCGACGCGGACCTTCGAGATCGCGTACGGGGTGACCGGCTTGAGCGGGGCGTCCTCGTCGACGAGGTCGTCGCCGGACTGGGCGCCGTAGACCGAGCAGGTGGAGGCGTAGACGAAGCGGCCGACACCGGCCTCCTTCGACAGCCGCGCCAGCCGGGACGACGCGTGGTGGTTGATGTCGTAGGTGATCTCCGGGGCGAGCGAGCCCAGCGGGTCGTTCGACAGCGCCGCCATGTGGACGACGGCGTCGAACCCGGCGAGCTGCTCCACGGTCACGTCGCGGAGGTCGGTGTCGAAGCCCTCGACGTCGGGGGTGTCCAGCGAACCCAGCACGCAGTCCGCGAACAGCCCGGAGTCCAGGCCGGTCACGTCGTGACCCGCGGCCGCCAGCAACGGCGCCATCACGGTCCCGAGGTAGCCCTGGTGCCCGGTGAGCAGTACGCGCATGAATATCCCTTTCTCGGCGGTGTGTGCGGGGTCAGAAACCGTTCGGCTCGGAACCGACCATCGGCGCTGCGGACAGCGTGAGCTTCTGGACGTGGAAGCCCTCGGCGTAGCGGGCGTGGCACTGCACCCCGCGCACGCGGGCCAGGCCGCGGAAGGTCTCGTCGTCGAACCAGGTCCGGTCGCGCTGGCTGCCGTAGTGCTCGTTGAGCTTGGCGATCTTCTCGGTGAGCACCGGCTCGGACAGCGGCAGGAAGACCGTCGGCTGGGCGAGGTCGCCCTCCCACTTGAGGATCTCGTAGCCGAGCGTCAGGTGGTCGCGGAACGCGGTCGGGACCATCTGCGACAGCGTCCGGTGGTCCTGGTGGGCGTCGTGCGGCGACGGGCCGATCACCAGGTCCGGCTCGCTGCGGCTGCGCAGGTCCTCCAGCGCCATCTTCGCCCGCTCCCAGTGCTGCGGGACGCGGCCGTCGGGCAGGTCCATGACGACGACGTCGAGGTGCGCGCCCGGGGTGAACGCGGCCAGTGCGGCCCGCTCCTCCTCCTCGCGCAGCGACCCCGCCCCGGTCAGGACCAGCGCGGTGACCTGCACCCCCGGATAGGCGCGGCACAGCTCCAGGAGCATCCCGCCGGCCCCGATCGGGATGTCGTCACAGTGGGCGCCGAGCAGCAGGATGCGGTCCAGCCGCTCAGGCAACAGGTTCAGCACGGTCTCTCGTTCCCCCCGGAATCGCGGCCTAGTCGCGCTGGTGGCTGCTGCGGTGCATCTCCGCGATCGCGGCCTGCAGCGGGTCCTGGTCGGTCTCGTGGGACTCCCAGAGCATCCACGGTCGCGCGCCGCTCTGGTAGGCCGCCTCCAGCGCGTTGCGCTCCTTGACGGTGTCCGCAGGCTGCCAGAAACCGCGGTGCCGGTAGGCCGACATGCGGCCCTTGCGCGCCAGCGGGGCGGCGGCGTCGGCGATCAGGTCGCAGTCCTTCTCGAGGAAGTCGAAGATCTCCGGCCGGAACATGAGATAGCCGCCGTTCTCCCAGATCGGCATCTCCTGCAGCGTGGTGATCGACTCGAGCCTGCCGTTGTCGTCGACGTCGACGCAGTGGAACGCCGACTGCGGCGGCACCGCCATCAGCTGCCCGACGGCGTCGGTGCCGGCGAACTGCTCGACCATCCTGTCCAGCGGGGCGTCGGTGAGGACGTCGGCGTAGTTCGCGTGGAACATCTCCTCGTCCTTGACCAGCGCCTTCACCCGGCGCAGACGCTCACCGATCGGCGAGTCCAGACCGGTGTGGACGAACGTGATGTTCCAGTCCTTGATGTCGCTGCCCATGAGCTCGACCTCGCCCTGGTGCAGCACGAAGTCGTTGGACTCGGTCTCGTCGTAGTTGAGGAAGTAGTTCTTGATGTGGTGCGCGCCGTAGCCCAGGCACAGGACGAAGTCCTTGTGGCCGAAGTGGGCGTAGTAGCGCATCACGTGCCAGATCAACGGGCGCGGGCCCACCGGGTGCATCGGCTTGGGGAGGTCGGACGCGCCATCGCGCATCCGCATGCCGTAACCACCGCAGAACAGGACGACCTTCACGTCAGACCACCTCGAGCGACGGGATCGGGAAGACCAGCGTGCCGCCCCACTCGCGGACGTAGGACAGCTGCTCGGTCAGCTCGGTGCGCAGGTTCCAGGGCAGGATCAACACGTGGTCGGGGCGGTCCTGCGCGATCCGCTCCGGAGCGAAGATCGGGATTCGGGTGCCCGGCGTTAGCCGCCCGTGCTTG
Organism: Pseudonocardia sp. DR1-2; assembly: GCF_023717215.1. NCBI lineage: Bacteria > Bacillati > Actinomycetota > Actinomycetes > Pseudonocardiales > Pseudonocardiaceae > Pseudonocardia > Pseudonocardia sp. DR1-2. The sequence continues at coordinate 500,175 of NZ_JAMQOF010000006.1, forward strand.
TACGGGTTCCGGTCCACCGTGTACTCGAGCAGGTCGGGCCGGATGCCGCAGTAGTTGAGCAGGGTGTTCCCCTTGCCCGGGGCGCCGTAGCCGACCACGCGCTTCCCCTGCCGGCGGGCGTCGATGAGGAACGCCACCAGGTCGTCGCGGATGGTGGAGACGGCCTCGGCGAACCCGTCGTGCCCCTCCGGCGTGTGCAGCCCGGCGGCCGCCTCGGCGGCCAGGACCTCGCGGACCGTCGCGCTCGGCTCACCGGCGACCTCCGCCGGGCGCGCCCACATGCGGATGGAGCCGCCGTGGGTGTCGAGCAGCTCGACGTCGACCAGGGTCAGCCCGCCCGCGGCGAGCGCCCGCTGCCCGGTGAGCAGCGTGTAGTACTGGAAGTGCTCGTGGTAGATCGTGTCGAACTGCTTGCGCTCGACGAGCGTGAGCAGGTGCTGGACCTCGATGGAGACCCAGCCGTCGTCGGCGACCATGGCGCGCAGTCCCCGCGCGAAGCCGACGACGTCGGGGATGTGGGCGAACACGTTGTTGCCGCAGACCAGGTCGGCCGGGCCGTGCTCGGCGCGCACCCGGGCGCCGGTCTCCGGGGTGAGGAACGCGGTGAGCGTCGGGACGCCCTTCTCGCGGGCGGCCTCGCCGACGTTCACGCTCGGCTCGACGCCGAGGCAGCGGATGCCCTTCGCGACGACGTGCTGGAGCAGGTAGCCGTCGTTCGACGCGACCTCGACGACGAACGAGCCCGCGTCCAGTCCGGCGCGCTCCTGCGCCGAGTCGACGAATCGGCGCGCGTGGTCCACCCAGGACGAGCTGAACGAGGAGAAGTAGGCGTACTCCTCGAACGTCTCCTCCGGGCTGATCTCCGGGGGCAGCTGGGCGAGCAGACACGAGTTGCACACCCGCACGTGCAGCGGGAAGGTCTGCTCGGGCTGCTGTGCCGTCTGCTCGGTGAGGAACAGCTCGCAGGGCGGTGTGGCGCCCAGGTCGCAGAAGCTGCGCAGGTCGGTCGTGCCACAGAGACGGCACGTCAACGCGGTTCCGGACCCGATCGACGACGTCGTCCCGGAAGCATCCGTGTTCAGCACGCACGGGAGTGTGTCAACCCGACGCGGATCCGCCGCGCCCGGGGTGCGGATCACCCTTTCGTGGGCGTTTGTCCGTGATCCCGGTCATCCCCGGCCGACGCGCAGGCCGGGTGCGCTGCGAGGACGGCGTCGCCGACGTGTCACGATGACGAGGCCCCACGATCCGCCGTGGTGTAACGGCAGCACCTCGGATTTTGGTTCCGATGGTCCAGGTTCGAATCCTGGCGGCGGAGCACCAGGTCAGGCTCGGGCTCGGTCGAACTGCTCGGTCCGGCAATCGCCTCTGACATCACCTTTTGACATCAACCGCCCCGGTTCAGGGCAGTTGATGTGGCCCGTAACACATGTCAAGGGTTCACCGAGGGATGGTCAAACCACCTTGGGAGTGACCATGGCGCAAAACTCGAACCCGACTCTCCTGTATGCCGTGCTCGGGTTCGCGCTGATCGTGATCGTGCTGCTGTCCCTGCTCCAGGCCATCCGCTTCTACAAGGACGGCAAGTGGAGCATCAACTACATCGTGCTTGTCGGCCTGATCGTGGTTGCGGCGCTGGCTACGACGTTGGCCCTGAGTGCCATCCCGGACACGGTGCAGACTGCCGCCTTCACCCTCTTCGGCACCATCGCCGGTTACCTGGCGACCCGCAAGATTCCGACTGCTTCCAGCGGAGGTGCCAACGACACCGCGGGGGTTTCCACCAGCCCGCCCGAGTGAGCCGATCCGCGGTTCATCCAAACAGGCCGTCCATGCGCGAGGCCATCCGACGCTTCGAGTCGTCGAGGACGTGCGCGTAGGTGTTCATCGTGATGCCGATCGAGCTGTGCCCCAGCAGCTCCATGACCTCCCGGTCCGACGCTCCCTCCGCCAGCAGCAGGGTCGCGCAGGTGTGGCGGAGGTCGTGTACGCGCGAGTGCGGCACCTCCGCCTTGGTCAGCAGCCGGTCGAACGCCCGGTTCACCGAGCGCGGGTCGATCGGCTGGCCGGACGTCGACACGAACACCAGGTCCGCGGGCTGACCGTCCACCCGCCGCTGCTCACCGGCAGCCCTCCCCCGGTTGATCTCGGGCTGCCGACGCAGGGCCGCCACGCACACGGCGGGCAGCGTGAGGACCCGCCGCGACCGAGCGCTCTTCGGCTCGCCAAAGACGAACGCACCGTCGAGCTTCTGCACCGTGCGCCGGACCCGCAGCGTTCCCGCGTCCAGGTCGACATCCGACCAGGTCAGCCCCAGCACCTCACCGCGCCGCAGACCGGTCGTCAGCAGGATCAGCCAGAGTGCCGCGAGCCAATGGGTGTTCGCGACCCGCAGGAACTTTCGCGCGACCTCCGGCGAGAGCGGCGTGATCTCTGGCGGGGTCGCCCGCGGTGGGCTGACCAGCTTGGCGACGTTGCGGCCGATCAGCTCGTCCCGGACGGCGTGTTGCAGCGCGCTGCGCAGCACGGCGTGGATGAACTGGATCGTCCGAGGCGAGAGCACGCGCCCGCTCGTGCCCTTGGTGCGTCCCAGCGTGGCCATCAGCCCGCGGACGTCGGACGGACTGAGCCGGTTGAGCTTCTTCCGGCCGAGGTGCGGGGTGATGTAGTCCCTGACCAGCGCCCGGTAGCGGGCGAAGGTCGACGGGCGCAGGTCGTGCACCGCGATGTGGTCCAGCCAGTACGTCAGGTACTCGTCCAGCCGCATCGCCGAGGACTCCGACGGCACCCCCTTGCGGTTGTTGTCCAGCAGCTCCAGCCGCTTGTCGTTGGCCTCGTCCCAGGTGCGGCCGTAGACGAACTTCCGGCGGCGGTGTCCCGTCGGGGTGAGGACGTAGACCGCGGCCTGGTAGCGCCCGTCCGAGCGCTTGACCACGGTGCCCATGCCGTTGCGCTCGCGGCCGGCCATCAGGACGCCTCCCGACTCTCCTGGACCAGCCGGAGGGCGTACTCGTGCACGGCGCTCACCGGGATGCGACGCAGCTTCCCGATCTTCACCGAGTCGATCTCACCAGCGATGATCAGGTCGAAGACCTTCGAGCGCCCGACGTGCAGCGCCTCCGCGACCTCCTGGACGGTCAGCAGCACGCGTTCCATCACGCCCCCTCCCCCGCTCGTGTCCCCCGGCTCTGCCTCTGCTCGCGTCGTCGTTCGGCGATGCCCAGTGCGATCTCCCGTTCCGCGTCGTTGCGGTGCCCGATGTGGACGACGGTCCAGTCATTGACCACCAGCACCGCCCCGGGCTCAGTCGGGGTGTCGAGAGCGGCCAGCGTCTCCCCGAGCCGGTAGGTGCGCCGGTCCCCGCGGATCGCACCGAACGTCGTCGAGTAGGCCCGGGACTTGGTGAGGAAGTGACCGCGGAACCCGAGCATGTGCGCCCAACGCCGCAGGTTCAGATCCTCGTACTCCTCGCGGCCGCCGAGCTCCCACGCCGTCTCGATCAGGCGCCGGTGGTGCGGGGTGATGTCGAGGTGGTCGAGGTGGGCGATGTCGCGGATCGGCCGGTCGGTGGCTTCGCTCTTGCCGGTGCCCTTAGTGGCGTACTTCGCGACGTAGGCGGCCAACGCTGAGTCGGTGATCTCGCCGTCGTCGTTCTCCAGCGCCGCCGCGCTCGCGCTTGTGATCGGCCGGATGTCGACCTGCGTCCCCCAGGCCAGCACCTGAAGGGAGCCGTCGGGCCGGTCGACAGTCAGTGACACGTCGTGGGCGGCGTCCCGGATGGCGGCGTGCAGAGCGTCGGCGGTGATCCCGGCGGGTGGGGCGGTCCAGGGTCCGTCGGGGCCGTCGAGGCGCACGACGGCATGGAAGTGGACCAGCCCACGACGTTGGTACTCGGCGACCTTGGCGTAGGACAGCCGGGCGTGATCCCGGAAGTCGCGGACCCGGACACCGAGGACCTGGGCGAGCAGGCGCCGGAGGCGGATGGCGAAGCGGTTCCACAGGACCCCGGAGTGCGCCTGCCAGAGCACCGCGCCCACGTAGTCGTGGGTATCGGGGTCCAGCGCGCAGCCGACGCGGGGATCGTCGCGGTGGTGCTTGTCCCCGCAGCGGCAAGGGATCACGAGGCCGCGAGCGGTGACCCGGCGGGTGTGGACCGGCCCGAATGAGGGCGCGGTCAGGGTGATGAACAGCCGCGGGTGGGTGGCGGCGGTGTCGGGGACGCCCTTGCCACCGGCCATCCCGGAGCGGAGCAGGTGGTAGGCGTCGGAGGCGTAGCGATCCGAGCACGCGGGGCAGACCGATGCTCGGCGGTTGCCGCACGGGGCCAGGATCTCGCCTTCCCGCTCGGCTAGGACGGTGCCGGTGGCGCGGTCGTAGATGCGGGATGAGCCGGTGAGGTGGATCGGTGCGGCGCAGCCGCCGATGGCGGTGACCTCCCGCCGCCAGGTCTGGAAGTTCTCCGAGCGCAGCAGGTGGGACAGGTCGTGGTCGTGTGCGGTGCTGGTGGCAGCCGTCATCACGGCATCCCTCCGAGGGACGGGGCGAGTGGGTGTGGGGTGGCGCCGGCCCCGCCGGGAGCTGGACTCGCGCGGCGGGACCGGGCCGGATTGCCGGGGTCAGCGGCGGTAGAGGCGGTGCTCGTGCTCGATCTCGACCGGACCCGGTGTGAAGCCGTGGTAGCGGGCCAGGAGCCGGGCAGCGGCCCGGTAGGACGAGGCGTGGCCGACGGTGGTGCCGTGGTCGTTCTCGACGCGGTAGCGGCCCCCATCGCGCAGCACAGTCCCGCCCTGCCCCGTGGTGCCGAGGCAGACCAGGGCCTTGCCGGGCTCGACGACGTCGACGCCGATCACCCCGGTGGAGCGCTGCGGATCCTTCTGCGGCTCCGGCGGCCGGGTCGGTTCCGGGACCGGGCGGAGGTGGTCCCAGCGCGACACCATGTCCCGGGTCGCCTTGGGCACGAGCACCGAGCGGGCAGGACCCTCCGCGTTGTTGTGGTGGATGTGATGGGTGCCGCCGAGCCGGAGGTGTCCGGTGTCGAGGAGCTGGCCGACGGTGTCCCCGTCGTGCCGGGCGAGGGCGTCGGCGCAGCCAGGCCGGGCCGGGTCCGCACGCAGGACGAGGCCGGTGCGCTCGATGACGAACAGCCCCGGGTCCTGGGCCAGGGCGACGACGCGGGCGATCTCGCGCGGGTCCTGCGTCGCGGCCGGTGCGTGATCGCTGGTCTCGAGGACGGCCGGGTCCCCGAACAGTGCGTTCTGCACCGTCCCGCTCATGCGGACCACCACCAGGTAGCGCGGGCCTCCCACGACCACTCGCGGGCGAGCTGCCGCACGACGTACCACTCGGCGACAACCGTCCCGGTGAGGACGACCCAGAACCAGCCGGACGCCGATCCGACGTAGAGCCAGGTCCCGGCCACGATGAGGGCGAACAGCAGGGTGAACTTGAGCCAGGTGCGCAGGACCCATGCGGTGGTGGTGCCCATCAGGCGGCCCCCCGCTCGGTGTCGAGGTCGATCACGTCCGCGTCCGGCGGTGGGGTGCAGCGCTGGACCAGCTCGGTGATGTTGTCGTCGGAGACGAACGCCGCGCGGAATCGGACCGGGAGGCGGGAGCCCTTGTCGATGACGAACCCGATCCCGGCGTGGCGGGCGTCGCCGGGGATCTCGTCGGCCAGCGCTCCCCGCTCCCGGGCGCCTTCGCCGAGGACCATGTCGACGTGGGAGGCGGCGGTGACGCCGAGGCAGATTCGCTGGGTGAACAGCTCTCGGACGTCGACCACGTCCTTGGAGGGCTCCTGCAGGTAGCCGTGGACGGCGAACAGCGACGCCCTGCCCTGGGTCATCACTTCGGCGAGGAGGCGGAGTGCGTCGCGGACGGAGGTGCGGTCGCCGTAGGCGGTGAGCATGGCCATCTCGTCGATGACCAGCAGCTCCACCGGCGTCCCCACACTCGGGGTGCAGGCGCGGATGTTCTGGTCGCGCATGTCGTCCTGCCGGTCCCGCATGGCGTCGCGGAACTCCGTGAGCAGCTCCAGCGCGGTGGGCATGGAGGTGGCGTAGCGGTAGAACAGCGGGGCGCCCTGCTCGGTCTCCACCCCACCCTTGAGGTCGACCATCCAGACCCGGACGATCCCGTCGCGGATGCACGGCCCCACCCCACGCAACGTGGACCACAGGACGGAGCCCTTGCCCGCTCCAGAGGCGCCGGCCACGAGGCGGTGTCCACCGATGACGGGGGCGGTGAACGGTTCGCCGCGCTCGTTGTCCCCGATCTCGACCGCGCCCAGGTCGACGTCGTCGGTCTGCTCGGGGATGTCGGGTGCGGGGATGGTGCGGGTGAAGGGCAGCTCCCACTCGATCACGATCGCGACGACGCCCGGTCGGTGGCGGGTGATCGCGACCCGGTGCGCGATGAGCGCCTCCCAGAGGATCGAGGAGCGTTCCTGCCAGTAGGCGACGTCCTGGCCGCGGACCATGCGGACGTAGACGGTGTCGATCGACGCCGCCGACGACCGCACCCGCAGCACCCGCGGGACGAGCAGATCGCCGGTGTGGCGGTGCTCCTTGGTCAGGCCACAGTCGGACATGAGCTGTCCCCACCGACGTCCCCGGTAGACCGTCCAACGCCGCCACGTGGCCCGTAGGGCGGGTGCGGCGAATCGGTCGAAGGTTGCCGGGTGGGCACGGCCCCAGACCGCTACGGAGCCCACCAGCGCGCCGAGGAGGATCGCCGCCAGGATCGGCCCGAGGACGAGCGCCAACCCGAGGACGATCAGGGGGACAGCGACGAACCCGGGATGCCGTGCGGTCCAGGCCAGCGCCTGGAACTCGCGCCCCGGTGGCCGAGTCGCGCGACCCGCATGGGTGCGTGCCGGGCCGTTCATACGTGTTGCGGTGCTACTACGCTTGTTCACTGCTACCAGTCCTCACGAGAGTTTGTGTCGGGTAGCAGGGGCGCCCGCTGTGTGTTTCCGCCAAGAATCAGTGCAGCGGGCGACCCCACCACCCAGAGATGGGTTACTTCTGTTCGCGCAAAGCGCCCCGTGCCGAGTCCAGATGCACGGTCAGGTGCGCGACGTCGCGGGCAAGGTTGTCGTGGGTGTTCTTGAACCCACCCGTCCGATACGGAATCCCATGCAGCGAACGGCGCAGTTCGCGCATCGCGGCATCCAGCTCTTCGACAGTGCGATCGACAGCCTTCGACATGGGTCACTTCCTCCACTCGCGGGAGACCAACTCGGCCTCCCACTTCTTCGCCGCCGACGCCATCACCCGCAGGGAAGCGTGCGCAGTCTTGGCCGAGGCCCGGATCTCCTCCGGCGACGCAGTCGACCAGTGCTCCCCCTGAGCACCCGCCTTCGCCGACATCCCCCTGCCGGATCGCTTGGCCTTCGAGTCGCTGGCCTTCGCGGCGACCTTGTCCGCCTCGGCGAGCGCGTCTGCGACCAGCTGCAATGCCCGCCAGAACTCCCCGTACTTGCGCAGCGCGCGCCGGTTGACCTTCGGGAGCGTCTTGACCCGGTCCCGGGCTCCGAGGTTGATCGCCATGACGGTCAGACCCCCTTGCGGATGGCGAGCTGGGCCAGGCGCAGGCCCTCGGCGACTCCGGCCCGCCACGCCTGCTCGGTCGCGATGACGGGGTGCTCGGTGCGGGCCCAGCGGCGCCGCTCGATCTCCAGCCGCCGCACGAGGCGACCGACACCGGTCGTCACCCGCGGGCGGGTGCTCGTGTTGGTGTTCATGCCGTCATCTCCATCCCGACCGACGGCACCGGGCCGTGGGTCTCGCCGCCTCCGAAGCAGCCCGGGCAGACCCCGGAACCACCACACGCCCCACACTCGATCCCGCAGGTCGAGTCGCCGTAGCCGTCGCACACATCGCATGCTTGGCTACCGCTGCATTCGCCACACATCACCGCAGATCACCCCTGGTCGAGGACATAGGTGTCCCCGTGTCGGAATTACCGGGGAATTGCCGGAACACCATTCCGGCGAGTAGATGGGCCGCTACATCAGGCGGCCGGCCCGCATATCACGCGGGCGACGCCGACGACGCAGAGGTCGGTCAGGAGTGGTTCTCGTCGTCCTTGCTCCGCCGCATCGGCGCAGGGGCCGGGTGGGCGTGCTTGAGGCCCATCGCCTTGAACGCGATCCCCGACACCGTGCGCCCGTCCGGGGACTCGATCGAGTACGGGTTGATCTTCGGGTCGATGAGCTGGACCCGGGCGTCCTCCCCGAACCCGTCGCCGGGGTCGGCAGTCAGGGTCACCTTGATCTCCTCGCCCTTCGGGGCCCGCTGGCCCGCCTGCACCTGGAGCTTCGCGAACAGTGACACCACGAACTGCGTCACCCCGTCCCGGTCGGTCACCGGCACCTCCGCACCGTTCGCGTCCTGCCGGGTCTTGGGTGCGGGCGGCTCCACCACCGTGAGCTTGAAGCCGTCGAGCACCACCGGAAGATCCCTCATCGCTCTCTCCTTCGTTCACCTGACCAGCTTGGCTAGCCATCTCAGAATGACCGGCTTGGCTAGCCATGTCAAGCACGAACGAGGAAGATGGCTAGCCGGGCTAGTCAGCCGACCGATACCGTGGAGTCATGAGCACGCCAGCCGAGTTCCTCGCGCACCTGGACCCGGAGGATCCGCGCACCCCGTCGCAGCAGATCTCCAACCAGATCCGCGCCGCGATCAAGCTCGGCAAGCTCAAGGCGGGGGAGAAGCTGCCGTCGCAGCCTGACCTGGCCGAGCGCTACGGCGTCGCCCGCGAGACGGTCAAGGCCGCCCTGCGCCCCCTCTACGCCGAGCGACTGCTCATCAGCCGACAGGGAAGCGGGGTGTTCGTCCGCGCCCAGACCGAGCTACCGGTGGGACTGCGCCCGCACATCGAGGCTGCGTTCGAGCGCCCGCACGTGCGCATCGACTTCGCCGGGTTCTCCGGCGAAACCCTGGCCAACACCCTGGCCGAGGTCCTGGACAAGGTCCGCGCCGGACGCCTGAGCCCGGAGTCCATCGCCGTGCGAATCATGCTGTCCGACCCCGGCGTCCCCCTCGCGCTCCCCTGCCGGGCCGACACCGCCGCCGACGACCCCGCCGTACGCAAGCGCGCCGACCGGATCACCCGCCGTGCCGTGGACAGCATCACCGACGGCATCGAGGAGCTTGCCGACCTCGGGTTGGTCAAGACCGCGACCGCGGAAGTCCGGGCGCACAGCGCCTCGCCGCTGTTCAAGCTCTACCTGATTAACAACGAGGAAGCGTTCTTCGGCTTCTACCCCGTCCTGGAACACACCGTCACCATCGACAAAGCCCCCGTGCCGATCTTCGACCCGATGGGCAAAGACGCCACCCTGTTCCACTTCTCCACCGGCGACGACGCCGACACCAGCAACGGCCCCCAGTACGTCACCCAGGCCCGCACCTGGTTCGACTCCGTGTGGACCACCATCACCCGGGAGTACCCGCAGTGACCCTCCCGACCGGAACCCGCACCCAGCTCGCCGACCTACTCCGCGGCGCCCGGGTCCTGCTCCTGGACTTCGACGGGCCCGTCGCGCACCTGTTCGCCGGCCACCCTGCACCCGAGGTCGCCGCCGCCGTCCGCCAGTTCGCCACCGTGCGCGGCATCGACCTCACCGAGATCCGCACCGACGACCCGCTGGTCCTGCTCCGAGCTGCCTACCGGCACTCCCCCGAGTCCGGCCGCGACATCGAGGCCTACGTCATCGAGCACGAGACCCGCGCCGCGACCGTCGCCGAACCGACCCCCGGCGCTCACGAGCTCATCCGCACCGCCGTCGCCACCGGCCACTCCGTCCTGATCGTCAGCAACAACTCCGAACGAGCCATCCGGGTTTACCTGGCCCGCCACGACCTCACTGAACACGTCGCGCAGATCATCGGCCGGCCTTTCGGGCACCCCGAGCAGATGAAGCCCGACCCCCATCTCCTCCGCGCTGCGCTGGACATCAGCCGAGCTGCACCGACCGAGGCGGTGTTCGTTGGAGACTCGATCACCGACGCCCTCGCCGGGGCAGCGGCGGGGGTGCCGTGCATCGGCTACACCAAGCAGCCCGAGCGCGCCGAGGGCCTGGCCGACGCGGACGCCCTGGTCGTCATCGACGACATGCACACCCTCGCCACCGCACTACGCCCGTGACACCGCTGCACCCCGATATCGCCCGCGCCGCGCACGCGCGATGGCCCGACCGCGCACCCGCCTGGATCGAAGCACTCCCAGCCGAGCTTGCCGAGGTCTGCGCAGCACTCTCGGTCACCCCGACCGGCCGGACGTTCTCTGCCAGGTCGGCCCACGTCGTCGAGGCCACGACCGGCGCCGGTACTCGGTTGGTCCTGCGGTCGAGTGCCGACCCGGACGCCGTTCACCAGGCCGCTGTACTGGACCAGCTCGCACGGGCAGGTCTGGCGCCTGCGGTCCATCTCCTGCGGGACACGCCTACGAGCACGTGGACGGCAATGGACGCGGTCGAGCCCGGGGCATCGTTCGCGGAACAGGAACCGCGACCGCGAGATCTCGCGGGTATAGCCGCGATGCTGCGCACTCTCTCCAATGAGGAGGGCGCGCACTCGGTGCCAAGCATCGTGCCGTGGCTCCGAGCCCGACTCTCCGATCCACCCGCCGATGACCAGCCACCCCACCGCGGCCCTGAGCCTGCCGTGGTCCGCGAGGCCGCCAGCGTTGTTCTGGACGAGCTTGCCGCCGAGATGCTGGCCGGGCTGTGCCACGCCGACCTCTCGCCGCCCAACGTGCTCCACGGCAACTCACGGCTGTGGTTCATCGACCCCCGAGGGATGAACGGCGAAGCCGCCTACGACGTCGCTGTCCTCGCACTCAAGCTCAGCGACGACCACCTCGACACCGCCCGAGCCCTGGCCCGCAGCATCGCCCTCTCCAGCGGCACCGACCCCGACCGAGCGGACGCATGGGTCACCGTCGTCGACGCCGCCACCGTCTAGCTACCGCACCAGGCCCGAACGTCAAGCATCAGCCGGGACACGACAAACGGCGGCAGCGCTCGCCGTGTCTAGACCTTCCATTCGGTATCAAGTGCGCGACGCCTACGGCGCCGCGCGAGGCGTGCGGCCTCCGGCCGGTCCTCGCGCGGCCTCGACGCTGCTTCCTGTCAGGCTTCCTCCCCAAGGAGAACCTCATAAACCTCGGGGGCGAAGAATCGGCGAGCCGTGCCGGGTCTGTCTTCTAGCGTGTCCAGAAGCCCTAGCTGAAGAAGCTGGTTCACGACCGTGTTGGCTCGACCGTAAGAGACCCCGAGCCCTCTTTCTACTGACCGAATAGTGAAAGATATGTTCGCGACTGCGAAGTCAACCAGAGCGTGCGCAGTATCAGCCCGCAACTTTGATTGCCGAACCTTCTCCTTCATGCTTGCTTGGATTTCGACGAGCGACGTCATACGGCCCTGCGTGCGCCTTGCCGAAGCCTCCAGACCGCGCGCGAAGAACTCGATGTACGAGTCCCAGTCACCCTCAGTGCTCACCCTAAAGAGATTGTCGTAATAGTCAGTTCGTCGGGCCTCGAACCAAGGGGAGACAGTCAGAGTTGGCTCAAACAGTACGCGCTGCCGAAGCAAGTGGATAACAATCAGAAGGCGACCAATGCGACCGTTTCCATCGTTGAATGGATGCAGCGACTCGAATTGGTAGTGCGCCATCCCCGCAGCAACCACAGGATCAATCTCGACCCGGACTTCATCGTTGTCCATCCAGGCCAGGAGGTCCTGCAGGCTGGCCTGCAGGTCCAGGCCAGGTGGCGACGGGATGAAGCGGGCAGCCTTAACTGGCAGCTCCCCGGGTGGCGCCTCTTTCCTCTGCCCAATGACCACCTGATGATCACGGACTTTTCCAGACGAGGCACTCTCATTGCGAGTTCTCTTTACAAGTATCGCTTGAAGCTCGCTGAGCATCGCAACAGTCAGCGGCCTTCCATCCTCAACCCACCTGAAGGCATTATCTGCCATTGCCACATAATTGAAGATTTCGCGTAGATCGACATTTGGTGGGCGCTCTTCATCCGCCTTCAAGACTTCCGACAGTGGAGCATACGTACCTTCGAGTGCCGACGTGCTTTGAGCCTCTGCCTGAAGTGACGGTCGCCTGAAAAGTCGTGGGTTTGGCAACTGGCGCGCCGTGCTATCAAGCGCAGCTAAAGCCGCCCGAGCATCCGCGACGACACGGTAAGTTCGCCCCGATAGTCGGGGCGACTCAACCGTTAGAGGATTCGGAATAAAAGCGGAGTGCACCCACTCGCCGTGACGCACATCTGTCCCCTTTATCGGGACAAGCGTCCCAGGTGACGCGTCGGTGAAAGCTTCAAGGTCCACGATGCCAGCCTAGCAGCGGATGTCAGACATAGGCCACTTGTGTGTCATGGCACGATTGAGTGCCACTTCGACGACCGCCAGGAGCTGTCGGCGCTACCGGTTGACCCACGAGGCTCCTGCCCTTCAGGGGTCGCGGGTGCTCTTCAGGGGTCGTGGGAGTCTCAGTTAACGGCACTCCCAAGACTCGCCGTCTCACACAAG
>NZ_JAMQOF010000007.1:0-391190 GCF_023717215.1 Pseudonocardia sp. DR1-2
CGCCCCCCCCCGCCGGCCCGGCCCGCCCTCGGCGCCGGATCGGCGGGTTCCGGTCGCGCCGGGCCAGCAGCACGGCGGCCCCCGCCGCGACGACGACGAGCCCGGCCAGCAGCAGCGACCAGCCCAGGATCGACGGCGCGTTCGGATCGGTCGAGATCACCGAGGCGTTGATCTGCGAGACCTCACCGGGGACGAACTCCCAGGTGACGGTGCCGCCGTCGGTCTCGCCGTCGGACTCGACGACCTCGCCGGGAAAGCTCATCGCGAGCCGCACGTCGGCCCGGTCCACCGGCATCGTGGTCAGGTCGGCGCGGCCCTGCACGGCGATCCGCTCCCCGACCCGGCGCAGCTCCAGGTTCGCCCGTCCCGACGCGTTCCCGCCGAGCAGGTTCAGCTGCGAGACCTGGGCGAAGGTCAGGTTCTCGAAGGCCGCACGGGTGCCGACGAAGCCGTCCTGGTCGTACGGCGACAGCTCGACATCGCCCGCGAGGTCGGCCGGGACCTCCAGCTGCGGGCCGCGGCCGTCCGGCGCGCCCTCGGGCGTCGCGACGACGATCGTGCCGTCGACGGTGTCGTCCGGCTGCACGGCCAGGGCCACCTGGACCCGGGTGCAGCCGGTCAGCGCGAGGAGGGCCAGCACCGCGAGCAGCACGAGCGCACGCGTCCGGTATCGACGGCGTGCGGGTGGCGCGGTGCGGTGCGGCGGCATGGCGTCATCGTGCCACCCGGGTACGACGGTCCCGGCGTCACTCGGGGGCGTGTGTCGGGTGATCCGTGGGAAGCAGCGGCAGCTCGCGCCCGAGCACGGCGAACGGGCGCGGGTCCCCGGTGAACAGGTGCTCGCGCAGCACGTCGACGAACCCGGCACGACGGTAGAGCCGCCACGCCCGGCCGGGCGTGGCGCGGCCGTACTCGGGGGTGGACAGCAGCATCCGGGCCCGGGCGGCGTCGCGGGCCAGCGCCCGCAGCAGCGACTCGCCGATGCCCGAGCCCTGGGCCTGCGGGTGGACGTGCAGCTCGGTCAGCTCGAAGTAGTCGGTCAGCCAGTCGGCGCTCACGGCGCCGGGTTCCCCGCGACGGGCGCGGAGCCCGCGCCGGACCTCCTCGAACCACCACTGCCCGGGGCCGCCCCAGTAGCCGTAGCCGATGCCGGTGAGCCGGTCCTGCGCGTCGAGCCAGCCGACCGAGCGCCAGCCCGGCCGGTAGGAGTGCTCGAGCCACAGCGAGCGGCGCTGGCGTGCGGTCGACCGCGGGTAGCCCATCGCGGTGACGTAGACGTCGATCGCCTCGCCCAGCCGGTCGGCGAAGTCGCTGCGGCCGAGGCCGACCAGGCGCGCACGCGACGGTGCGGCGGTCACCGCGAGCACCGGCCCCGGTGGGGACCGCACGCCCGCGCCGGGGCGGGGTCGGTGTCCGGGTACATGCCCCCATCACACCACGTCCGGCCGGTCCCGGCGGGTCCGGACCGGGCACCCCGCCGCGGTGCCGGTGGGTGAGTGGCGCCACCCGGTCGCCCGACTTGACGCGACGATCGAACACGCGTTCTACTGGCGTATGTCGAACGCGCGTTCGACGCCGGGGCGTCCGGTGGGCGGAGTGGGGGAAGCACCCCGTCGCCGGGCGTCCCGGAGACCGATTCCGGTGGTGGGAACCGAGGCCCGGCCACCGGGTGGAGGGCGTGGTGATGCCAGTGGGCGGCTTCTCGCGTTTGTTCCGGTCCCGCCAGCCGGCGGCGATCGACGTGCGCTGGCAGAACGGTGAGCCGGTCGAGTTCTCGCGGCGTCCGTCGCGCCGCGGGGAACATTTCCTGGTCACCGGGGTTCGAGACCAGTGGATCGAGGAGTCCCCGTGGCCGTTCCCGTCGCCGATGCCGGTGGGCGGGGACCGGCTGAGCTGTTGGCGGGTGCTCGCCCGGTCGGTGCAGGACCCGCAGGAGCCGCCGCGCGAGGTGGTGCTGCGGATGCGGTCCGGTCCGGGCGTGTGGGACCTGGTGAAGGTCGACTGAGAGGTGCGGGAGATGCGGGAGGTGCGCGTGCGGAGCAGGACGATGGAACTGGACCTGGCGCTGCCGTCGCCGCGGTCCGCCGGGGTGCGACGGCCGGGCGACGCCCCGGCGGGCGCCGCGCGGCCGGAGCGGCGGTCCGGCCGGGTGCGGCCGGTCGCCGACGGGTTGTGGCCGCTGGACTGCGGCGCGGCCCGGGGCACGGGACGGGGCGCCGCCGACCGTACGGGGGCCGCCGCCGGGGCGGCGCCGTCCCGGCGGGGGAGCGGCCGGACCGGTGCGGACCCGGCCGGGACCGGGTGCACCGGCCGGCCGGGCCGGGCCGGGGAGACCGGCGCCGCCGGCCGGTCCGGGCAGGTGGTCCCCCTGCCGGGCGCACCCGTGCCGTCGGACGGGGGCGCGGCACGGCCGGCCGGGCCGGTGCCCCTCCGGTCGCCCGCGCCCGCCCCGCCGTCGCGGGACGCGCTCGGGCTGCTGCGCCAGGCCGCCGAGCAGCTCGCCGAGGCGCACCGGGAGACCGAGCCGCTGCGCCGCTACCCGGCCGCCTACCTCGCCGCGCTGCGTGCCGGGGCGGCGGTGCTGGCGATGCGGGCCCGGCCCCGGACCCGCCGGGGCGCCCCGCGCGACGTCTGGCGGCTCCTCGCCGAGGTCGCTCCGGAGCTGGAGGAGTGGGCGGCGTTCTTCGCCGGGTGCTCGCGGCTGCGGATCGAGGCCGAGGCCGGGATCGGGCGGCACGTCGACCGGCGTGCCGCCGACGACCTGCTGCGCCAGGCCGAGCAGTTCGTGACCCGGGTGCAGCTGCTGCTGCCCCGGTGAGGTCCGTCCGCCGGGGCGGCGGGCCGCACGGGGGAGCGGATCGGCGGACGGAGGAGAACGCGAGCGGACGGGGCCGAGGAGCGGGCCGGGAGGAGCCGGTCAGGCCGAGGCGGCGGGGCGCGAGGCGCTGCGCAGCACCCGGCCCAGCAGCGCGGTGAACACCGCGGAGATCTCCCGGGCGCCCGGGGTGTCCCAGGCCTGGATCGGCAGGCAGGCGCCCTGGGCCTGCTGGACCGCCGAGCGGTCGGGCAGGACGCTGTTGAACACCAGGGGGCCGAAGAGCTCGCGCAGCTCCGAGATCCGGAACTCGTGCTCGGTGTTGCGCGGCCGCACCCGGTTGACCAGCACACCCAGCGGCTGCAGCCGGTCGTTGGACCGCTCGCGCTCGGTCTGGACCGCGTCGAACGCGCGCTGCACGCCGGACACCGAGAACATCGTCGGGTCGGTCACCAGGATCGCCCGGTCCGCGGCGGACAGCGCGCTGCGGGTCAGCTGCCCCAGCGACGGCGGGCAGTCCACGATCACCAGCCGGTAGCGCTCCTCGGCGTGCTCGGAGCCACCGGAGTCGTCGGTGATCAGCTCGCCGGCCAGCCGCTGCAGGGCGCGGTCCAGCCGGTACAGCTGCGCCGCCCCCGGGTCGGGGTGGTTGTGCCGCTCGGTCTGCTCCGCGCCGACCAGCACGTCGAGGCCCTCGCCCCACGCCGACGGCGCGATGGCCCGTTCGACGACCGCGCGGCGCGGCTCGTCCAGCACGTCGGCGACGGTCGCCGTGGTGGGCTCCGGGTCGAGCGCGGTGGTGGCGTTGGCCTGCGGGTCGAGATCCACCACGAGGGTGGAGACGCCGTGCCGCTGCGCCGCGCCGGCCAGACCCAGTGCGACCGTGGTCTTGCCGACGCCACCCTTGAGACTGAGCGTGGCGACGACCTGCACCCACCCAACCTACCGTGCGGTCCGGCACGGTCGCCGAGCGGAGTGCCGGTGATCGTCGGGCGCCCGGTCGTGGGCGTCCCGGCGGGCGGGCGGGCCGGGCACCGGCGCGGGCCACTAGTCTCGGTGCCGTGGGATCGCCGACACGCGAGCAGGCCGGAGCAGCGCGCGGGGCCGCCGTGTTCCGGGTGCTGGACAGGGAGATCGACCGTGTCCGCCGGGACACCGGGGCCGCGCCCCGGGTGCTCGACGTCGGCGGGGGCAGCGGCACCTGGGCGGTGCCGCTGGCGATCGCCGGCTGCGCGGTGACCGTCGTCGACACCAGTCCCAACGCGCTGGCGACGCTGGCCCGGCGCGCCGGTGAGGCCGGCGTGACCGACCGGATCACCCCGGTGAACGGCGACGTCGACACCCTCGCCGAGGTCGCCCCGGCCGACGGCGCCGACCTCGTGCTGGGACACGGGCTGCTCGAGGTCGTCGACGGCCCGGGCCGGGTGCTCGCCGCGCTCGCCGCGGCCGCCGCCCCGGGCGGGGCGGTGTCGGTGCTGACGGTGGGGCGCTACGGCGCGTTCATCGGGCGACTGGCCACCGGCCGGCTCGCCGAGGCCCGTGCCCTGCTCACCGACCCCGAGGGCCGCACCGGTACCGACGACCGGCTGCTGCGCCGGTTCGACGCGCACCGGCTGCAGGAGCTCACCGCCGAGACCGGACGGCTGCGGACCGAGATCCTGCAGGGCGACGGCACCCTCGAGGCGTGGCTGCCCGGCCCCGGCCAGGAGGGCGAGGCGGCGGGCCGCGACGAGCGCGACGAGCTGGACGCGCTCGCGTCGCAGGTCGGCGCCCTCGCCGAGGTCGCCCCGCGGTTGCATCTGCTCGCCCGGCGGTACTGACACCCGTCCCCGCCGCCGGTGTCCGACGGTCGCCGTCCGGCTGCCGTCGGTGACCGGTCGTCCGGCGTTCACCCGGCTGCCCACCCCCGTCCGGGTGGGTCTGCGACAGTCCGGGTGAGCGACGACACGCCGCGCCACGCCGTCCGCTCGACGATCAGCCGAGCGGGTTGGACGGTCCGGGTGGTCGCGGCACGATTCGCCTCGTACTCTGGACATCAGACGCCCAGGTTGGGGCGCCCGTCGTACCGGCCGGGGCGAGGAGGCCCGGGTCGAATGCGGCCTACCGTCCGATTACGTGTGCCGGAGGTGAAGGCATGCCGCTCTCCGAGCACGAGCAGCGCCTGCTCGAACAGATCGAACGCGCCCTCTACCAGGAGGACCCCAAGTTCGCGTCCTCGGTCAGCGGTAGCCGGCGGAGCAAGCCCGCCCGGCGCCGCCGGATCCAGGGCGCCGTCCTGTTCGTGGTGGGCCTCGTGCTGCTCGTCGCCGGGATCCCCTTCCGGGCACTCTGGCTCGGCGACCTGCCGATCCTGAGCATCGTCGGCTTCCTCGCCATGCTCGGCGGCGCGTTGCTGGCGGTCACCTCGATCGGCGCCCGTCGCGGCGGCGAGGAGACGACCGGTCAGGGCGGGGCCGCCCCGAAGGACAAGCAGTCCGGCGAGAGCGGCGGTGGCTTCACCGGCCGTATGGAGGAGCGCTTCCGGCGCCGCTTCGAGCAGGAGTGACACGGGGCGGCCCACGTGGCCGCCCGTACGACACCCGGCGGGGCGGGACACCGATGCGGTGGCCCGCCCCGCCGTCGTGTGCCCGGCGCCGGCCGTCCGCTGTACCGGCGTCGGGCCCGGGTGTCACCGGGGACGGGAGCCCGGCGTCGGGACCGGCCCGCGCCGGACGACACCGCCGACCGGACGACACCGCCGGCCGGGCGACGCTGCCGGCCGATGCCGCTGGCAGGCCGATGCCGCCGGCCGGACGATGCCGCCGGCCGGACGACGCCGCCGATCGGATGCCGGGCGCTGATCCGGGGTGCCGGGGGCCTGCGAACTCCGTGCCGCGGTGGGCGGGTCGGCCGCGCTCGACGGGCGGGGCGGCCGTGCGCGCCGGGCGGGTCAGCCGCGCTCGGCAGGTTCCCCGGCCGTGTCGGCGGCGCCGTCGTCGGCCGTCGGGTCGTCGTCGGACGGGCGGCGCCCGCGCCGGACCGCCTCCGGCACCACCGAGGCCGGCAGCACCCGGGCCCGCAACGACGTCCCGCCGGCCGCGATCGCCGTCCGCACCTCGTCCACCAGACCGTCGAGCGTGCCGGGCTCGGGCAGCATCCCGCCGTACCAGCTCGCCTCGACCCGGCCCGCCAGCTCCCGCAGCGCCTCGGCGGGGCGCCCGGACAGGCCGTGCCGCTCGGTGATGCGGTCGGCGGCCGCGCGGACGGTGTCCCCGGGCGGCACCGGGACCCCGTGGTCGCGGGAGGCGGCCAGGACCTCGTCCCATGCCGCCGCCGCAGCGCCGTCGCCGCCCGCCCGGGCCAGCCCGGCCCGGCGGGAGTACTGGTGCCGGCGCCACAGGCCCGGGGTCAGCACGACCGCGAGCACCGCGGCCGCCAGCAGCAGCGCCACGACCAGCGGCCACCACGACCCGGTTGCGGCCGTCGGCCGGTCGGCCGCCTGCTCCTCGGTGGGCGGAGGCTCCGGGGTGGGGCCACCGGCCTCGGGGGGCGGCGGCGTCGCGGACGGCTCGGGCTGCGGGGTCTGCTCGGCGGCGGGCGTGCCGCCGTCCTGCTCCCGGGCCTGCTGGACGTAGGCCGGGTCGATGGTGCGGCCGTCGGCGAGCGGGGTCGGGTCGAAGGTCATCCAGCCGTAGCCGGGGAACCACGCCTCGACCCAGGCGTGGGCGTCCTCGGTGGTGATCGTGCGGGCCCCGGAGCCGTCGGCGTCGCCTGCGGTGAAACCGACCGCCACCCGGGCCGGGACGTCGACGGCGCGCAGCATGACCGCCATCGCCGAGGCGTACTGCTCGCAGTAGCCGGTCCGGCCGCGGGTCAGGAAGTCGACCAGGGCGTCGCCGTTGCCACCCGGCGCGGTCGCCAGGCTGTAGGTGAACGGGGAGCCGGGCCCGGTGAAGTGGTCCTCCAGCGCCATCGCCCGGTCGAACGGCGTCGTGGCCCGGGCGGTCACCTCCCGGGCGATCGCGGTGACCCGTGGGTCGACACCGTCGGTGTCGAGGTAGGACCGGTCGACCGTGGTCGGCCCGGAGGCCGCGCGCAGCTGGTCGGCCGACGGCTCCGGCAGTCGCATCGACTGGGTCCAGCCGTCCTCGGACTGTGCGCGCTCGCTGTAGACGATGCCGCCGTCGGCGTCGTAGGCCCAGCTCGGTGAGTTCACCGCGATCCGGGTCGGGTCGCCGAACACCGGCAGCCAGTAGTCGCGGAAGCCCAGGTTGTCGACCTGCACGTCCTGGGACGCGGCCGGCCCGGACGTCGACGGCGGCAGCGGCCCGGTCAGCGGTACGCCCGGCAGCGGGCGCCCCGCCTTCCAGCCCTCCTGCGGCACGTAGGACTGCAGGGTGAGCGCGCGCAGGTAGGTCGGGGTCTGCAGACCCCGGACGCTGAACAACGGGCGCGGCTCGCTGCGGGTCAGCTGTCCGCGCAGCGAGGTGAACGGGTTCAGCCCGATCGAGCCGTCGGCGTCGCCCCCGGTCCCGCCGGTGGCGTCGAAGCGTCCCGAGGTTCCCACCGACGATGCCAGCAGTCCCGCCAGCAGCGAGCCCACGACGGCGACCGCGACGACCGCGACCCCGGCCGGGATCTGCCGCAGCCGGTCCGGGCGCAGGAGCAGCAGCACGCCGTAGCCGAGCGTCGCCGCGACCACGGTCCACCAGGGCAGCAGGTCCGGCTGCAGCGCCGTCGGCACTGCGAACACCACCAGCAGCGGCACCCCGGCCGCGGCCGGGGCGGCCACGGTCACCGCGAGCCCGAACACCGCGATCGCGATCGTGCCGAACCCGAGGGTGACCAGCAGCAGGATCTCCGGGCTCGCCGCGACCGGCGGCAGCCCGCTGTCGATCTGCTGCCCGGCCCCGCCGAGCAGGCCCGACAGTTCGCCGAACGCCGACGGCCCGGGGAGCACCCCGAGCACGCCGCTGCCGGTGAACCACGCGGTCACCAGCAGGACCAGGGCCAGCAGCTGGCCGGGCGCGACCAGCCAGGCCCGCAGCGGCAGCAGCAGGCCGCCGACCAGCGAGACCAGCACAACCGCGACGGCGGCGTGGGCGAACCAGGTCGCGCCCTGCACGACCGAGCTCATCGCCGTCCCGGCGAGCAGCACCGCGACGACCGTCGCGACCGGTCCCAGCACGACCGTCCAGGCCGGGGTACCCGGCGTCCGGCCCGCGGGTGCGGCGTCGGGGACGGGCGCGGCGGGCGGCGGCGCGGGCCGGACGGGGGGCCGGGTCGGCGCGCTCATCCGGTCGCCCCCGCGATACCGGGCGAGCCGCAGGCGTCCGCCCAGGCCCGCTGGACGGTCATGTCGGAGGTGACGACGGTGGCGTGCCACCCGGCACGGCGGAGCGCGGCCGCCGCGACCGACGCCGGGCGGGACCGCGTCGCGGCCGACCAGGTGTCGACGTCGAGGACGACGGCGTGCCCGCCGCGCGGCCAGGCCGAGACCAGCGCGGTGACGTCCTGCGGCGCGGTCCCGCCGAGCACCGCGAGCACACCCTCCGGGTGCCCGGGCCCGGGGCCGGGCGCGGTGAACCCGGTGCTCGCCGAGGGCCGCAGGACCGCGAGCGACTCCAGCCGCGGGGGGACGGCGTCCGCACCGGTCACACCGGGCGGCACGTCGCCGACGGCCTCGCCGGACTCGTCGACGAGCGCGACGGCCTCGCCGCGCTGCAGCAGGTGCACCGCGACGCTCGCGGTGAACGCCACCGCCCACTCCAGGCTGGAGGCGGGCCCGTGCCCGCGGTGGGCGCTGTCGCGCCGGTCGATCAGCAGGGTCACCCCGGACGGGTCGGGACGGTCGTCGAGGCGGACCATCAGCTCGTCGCGCCGGGCGCTGGAGCGCCAGTGCACACGGCGCAGCTCGTCGCCCTGGCGGTAGGGGCGGATCAGCACGTCCGGGGTACCGGGGCCGGGACGGCTGCCGCCCTCGGCGCCGCGCCCGGCGGCGGTGGAGGTCAGGGCCGGGCGCCCGGTCAGCGGGGTGACCCGGGGGAGGACCAGCAGCCGGTCGGCGGGGAGCAGGTCGTGGCGGAACTCGGCGAGGCCGAGCGCGTCGGTGCCGCGACCGCGCAGCGGACCGATCCGGTACGCGCCGCGGACCGCGGGCCGCACCGGGTAGCCGACCCGGGCACCGCGCCGGCCGAGCCGGTGGACGGTGAACCGCGGCGGGTAACGGTCGGCGGGACCGGCGGCGTCGGGCACGTGGTCGGCGATCCGCAGTGCGCCCAGCAGGGCGCCGCCGGCGATCCGCAGCAGCACCGTGCCGCCGCTGCCCGCCTCCAGCCGCGCCGGCTCCAGGGTGCGCCCGACCTGCAGCGAGCGGCGCGACCGCAGCGCGACGACGAGTGCCAGCAGCGGCAGGAACAGCACGAACGCGCCGATCCGGACGAGGTCGCGCTCGTCGAGCGCGATCGCCGAGACGACCATCGCGGCGCCGCCGGCGAGCAGGCAGCGCCCGCGCACGGTCAGCCCGGCCCGCCGTTCCCGGCGCGGCGCGCCGCCGGCCGCGAGCGGCGCCGACGACCCGGGTGCCGCCGGGGCACCGGGCTCGGTGGGAGCCGGTGGCCCGGACAGCGGCGCGGTCGGCGCCATCTCAGCCCCGCGGCGGGGACGGCACCGCGACCCGCGCGACGGCGGCCCGCACCAGGTCCGCCGGTGTCCGGCGGGCCGCGACCCCCTCGGGGCCCAGCACCAGCCGGTGCGCGAGGACGGGGACGGCGACGGCCTGGACGTCGTCGGGCACGACGTAGCCGCGCCCGGCGGTCGCCGCCCAGGCGCGGGCGGCCCGCAGCAGGTGCAGGGTCGCGCGCGGCGACGCGCCGAGGCGGACCTCGGGCAGCCGTCGCGTCGCCCCGACGACCTCGACGCAGTAGCGGCGCACCTCCGCCGCGGTGTGCAGGCCGCGGACCCCGGCGATCATCGACCGCAGCGTGCGCAGGTCGGTCACCGGCCGCAGCCGCTCCAGCGGGTCGGTCGAGCCGTGCTCCTCGAGCATCGCCAGCTCGGCCGCCGGGTCGGGGTAGCCGACCGAGACGCGGATCGTGAACCGGTCCTGCTGGGCCTCGGGGAGCGGGTAGGTGCCGTCCATCTCCACCGGGTTCTGGGTGGCGACGACCATGAACGGGTCACCCAGCGGGTAGGTGCCGCCGTCGACGGTGACCTGGTGCTCGGCCATGCACTCCAGCAGTGCCGACTGGGTCTTGGGCGACGCACGGTTGATCTCGTCGGCGATCACGACGTTGGCGAACACCGGGCCGGGCCGGAACTCGAACTCCGATGTCTGCCGGTTGTAGACCGACGAGCCGGTGATGTCGCCGGGCAGCAGGTCCGGGGTGAACTGCACCCGGCTCACCGCCCCGTCGACGGCCCGGGCGAGTGCCTTGGCCAGCGTGGTCTTGCCGACGCCCGGCACGTCCTCGACGAGCAGGTGCCCCTCGGCGAGCATCGCGACCAGGGCCAGCCGGATGGTGTCGGGCTTGCCGACGATGATCCGGGCCATCGCGGCGGCGATCCGGCCCGCCGCGTCGGCGACGGCGACGGCGTCCATCGGCTCGGGCGCGTAACCGGGGTGCGCACCGCTGGCCTCGGCCCGGCGGAGGGGACCACCGGACGGCGACGGGACGGGTGGCACGGAGGGCGCGGACGGCGCGCTCGACGACAACGGGCCTCCTCAGGAGACGGCTCGGATGACCCCAGTCTGTCAAACGTCCCCCGATCGGGACCGGGCGCCGCCACCCGCCTCGCCCCGCTGCTCCGTACGGCCGAACGCGACGCGCTCCGGGGCTCGCCGGCGGCCCCGGGCGGGAGGTTCCCCACGAGGTCCCCCACGGCGCCCCACGGTGGTTCCCCACGCCGCTCCACCGGCGCGTCCGCCGATCCCCCCACCGCCCCCCACCCGGGCTCACCACGGTCCCCCCACCGGCTCCCCACCCGTCCCCACCCCGGACGACCGGATCGGCCCGGAAACCGTCCCTGACCTGCGACGACGCCGGTGGGGGAGCGGTGGGGCGCAGGTGCGGCCGGAGTGGCCGGAAACGGCCTCCGGACGTCGCGCGACCGGGTGGCGCGTCGCGTGCCCCCACCGCGCCCCACCGTCCTTGACCTGCGAAAACACCGGATGAACGGTCGAAGATCCACCCGTCTCGGGTTGACGGTGGGTGAGTGTGGGGTAGTGTGGTGATCGCTGGGGCGAACAGGGGTCCCAGGTGGAGGTGGGGTCGGTGTTCCTCGGCACCTACACCCCGAAGCTGGACGACAAGGGGCGGCTCACGCTGCCCGCGAAATTCCGCGACGAGTTGCGAGGCGGCTGCATGATCACGAAAGGGCAGGACCACTGCCTCTACGTGTTCACCCGTGACGCCTTCACCGAGATGGCGCGCAAGATCGCCGCGGCCCCGCTGACGAACGAGTCGGCGCGGGTGTTCCAGCGGAACCTCTTCTCGGGCACCGACGAGCAGAACCCCGACGGCCAGGGCCGGATCGCGATCCAGTCCGAGCTGCGCCGGTACGCCGGACTGTCCAAGGACTGCGTGGTGATCGGCGCGTTCACGCGCGCCGAGATCTGGGACGCGCAGGCCTGGCAGGAGTACCAGGAGCGGCACGAGGACGAGTTCGCCAAGGCCCAGGAGGAGGTTCTGCCCGGGCTGTTCTGAGTTCCGCTGGCGGGCGGGACGACGGACGGCGGCAGTACCTGAGCAGGACAGCACGACCGACAGCGGACGACACCACCGTCGCCGCCCCGACCCGGGTGCCGTGATCGAGCCGGCCCTGGCACACCTTCCCCGGTGCCAGGTCCGTCTCGGCACGGCCCCCGGGTGGGGACGGCGCCGGCGCCCACCCCGACTGGGGAGTTCGGGTGGCGCGGTGGCGCCCGCGCGTCTTCGGGCGTGGAGCGGACCGGTTGTGGGAGCCGGCACGCCACACCCACGGACATCGACCCACCCGGTCCCGGCCCCCGTGGCCGGGACCGGGTACGGCCGCCGCACCGGCGGCCCGCACGACACGCACGCACCACACGGGGACGGACGGCGCACCGGGGGGTGGGACGTGGACGGTACTTCCGGCGACGGCGCCACCCCGCGCGACGAGCGTGCGCCCGGTGACCGGCACACCCCGGTCCTGCTGGAGCGCGTCTCCGAGCTGCTCGACCCCGCGCTGCGCGACCGCGACGCCGTCTACGTGGACGCCACCCTCGGCATGGGCGGCCACGCGGCGGCGCTGCTGGCCGCGCACCCCCGGCTGACCGTCGTCGGCATGGACCGCGACCCGCAGGCCCTCGAGCTCGCGGGCCGCAGGCTGACCGCCTACGCCGACCGGCTGCACCGGGTGCACACCGTCTACGACGACGTCGCCGGCGCGCTGGAGCAGGCGGGCGTGTCCGCCGCCGACGGCATCCTGTTCGACCTGGGCGTCTCCTCGCTCCAGCTCGACGAGGACGCCCGCGGCTTCTCCTACTCCCGCGACGCCGACCTCGACATGCGGATGGACCCGACCACCGGGCCGACCGCCGCCGACGTCCTGAACTCCTACACCGCCGGCGAGCTGCGCCGGATCCTGCGGGAGTACGGCGAGGAGCGGTTCGCCGGACCGATCGCCAACGCGATCGTCCGGACCCGGGAGAAGCGCCCGTTCACCCGCAGCACCGAGCTCGTCGAGCTGCTCTACGGCGTGGTCCCCGCCGCGTCCCGGCGCACCGGCGGGCACCCGGCGAAGCGGACCTTCCAGGCCCTGCGCATCGAGGTGAACCGCGAGCTCGAGGTGCTGCGCGACGCGCTGCCCGCGGCACTGGACGCGCTCGCCCCGGGCGGGCGGATCGTCGTCCTGTCCTACCACTCGCTGGAGGACCGGATCACCAAGCGCGTGCTCGCCGAGCGCGTCCGCTCGCGGACCCCGGTGGACCTGCCGGTGGAGCTCCCCGGACACGGACCGGAGTTCCGGCTGCTCAGCCGGGGCTCCGAGCAGGCGTCCGACTCCGAGATCGCCCGCAACCCCCGGGCCGCCCCGGTACGGCTGCGCGCGGCGGAACGCGTGGAGGACGGGCCGTGAGCACCCGTGGCACGGACCCGAGCACGCAGGCAGTACCGGCACGGCGGAGAGGCAGGAACCCCCGATGAGCACACCCGTCATCGAGCGCCCGGGCACCCCGGGCGGTGGCCGGGCGCGGCCCGACACCCGCCAGAGCCGTCGTACCGCGGCACCCCCGCGGATCCCGGCCCAGCGCGGCCCCGGCGACGCCCGACGGGTGGCCGACCAGCGCCGCCGCAGCGCGGCCAGGGAGAACACCGGCCGCGCGAAGTTCGTGCTGGTCGTGATGGTCCTGCTGGTCTCGGGCCTGATCGCGACGCTGTGGCTGTCGACCGCCGCGGCGGCCGACTCCTACTCGCTGCAGGCGGCCCGGGAGCGGACCGCGTCGCTCACCGAGCAGTCCGAGGCGCTCCGCAAGGAGGTCACGGTGCTGCAGAGCCCCGGCTCGCTCGCCGACCGCGCCGCGGCCCAGGGCATGGTCCGGGTGACCGACCCGGCACGCCTGGTCGTCGCACCGGACGGACGCGTCGACGTCGTCGGGGAGCCGAGTGCCGCCGTCGCCGCGGCGCCGCCCGCCCCGCCCGCCGCCGACGCACCGGCCCCGCAGGTCCCGCCCGCGCAGCAGGCGCAGCAGCCGGGCGCGGCCACCACCGACCCGGCCGCCGAGGGCGGTGACGCCGCTCCGGGCGCCGCCGCGGGTGGCGCCGCCGGTGCCGGTGAGGGCACCGAGCATGAGGTCCCGGCCGACACCCGGGCGGCGGGCGGGAACTGATGGTCTACGCGCCGCCGCGCCCCCGGCCGCGGGGGCAGGGTCCGCGGGGCGGCCGGCGCCGGTCCCCGGCCGACGACCCGCGGTTCCGGCTGCGCCTGGCCTGGGTGGCGCTGGCCGCCCTGCTGCTGGTGTCCGGGGCGAAGCTCGTCGTCGTCCAGACGGTGCAGGCGGGCACGCTGACCGCGGACGCGGAGAAGCAGCGCGCCAGCCGGATCGTCATCCCGGCCGAGCGCGGCGCGATCAGCGACCGCAACGGCGCCGTGCTGGCGTTCTCCACCGAGTCCAAGGCGCTCGTCACCAACCCGCGCCTGATCAATGCCACCAAGGGCGCGGACGCGGTCGCCTACAAGAACCGGATGGCCGACGCCGTCGCCGCGGTGACCCACGGCGACCCCGAGGAGCTGAAGCGGGCGCTGAACAGCGACCGCGGCTACGTCGTGATGGCCACCGCGGTCGACCCCGGGCCCGCCCGTGACCTGCGCACACAGTTCCCGGAGATCGCCGAGGAGAGCCGCGAGGCGCGCCAGTACCCCAACGGGACGCTGGCCTCGAACATCATCGGCGCCGCGACCTGGAGCGCCGACGCGCAGAAGCTGATCGGCCGGATCGGCCTGGAGTCCTCCGACGACGGGCTGCTCGCCGGTCGCGACGGCTTCCAGATCGCCGACACCGCCGAGGGCAGCGGCACCGTCATCCCCGGCAGCGTGCGCTCCGAGCAGGCCGCGGTGTCCGGCTCCGACGTGCAGCTGACGATCGACTCCGACCTGCAGTTCCAGGTGCAGCGGATGCTGGCCGACTACGCGGGCCGCTCCGGCGCGCGCAGCGGCTCGGCCGTCGTCCTCGACCGGGCCACCGGGCAGGTGCTCGCGCTCGCCGACAACACCTCGTTCGACCCGGCCCAGCTGCTGTCCGCGGACCCGAACTCGCTGGGCAACAAGGGCGTCACCACGCCCTTCGAGCCCGGCTCGGTCAACAAGGTCGTCACCATGGCCGCCGCGCTGGAGGCCGGCGTCGCCAAGCCCGACGACGTGCTGGACGTGCCCGGCAGCATCGAGGTCGCCGACCGCACGATCAAGGACGCCTGGGAGCACGGCGTCGACCACTACACGCTGACCGGCGTGCTGGCGAAGTCCTCCAACGTCGGCACCCTGATGACCGCGCAGAAGGTCGGCGAGGACCGCTTCTCGGACATGCTCGCGAAGATGGGCATCGGGCAGAAGACCGGTGTCGGGCTGCCCGGCGAGAGCGGCGGACGGGTCCCGGCCCGTGCGACCTGGTCCGGCTCGACCTTCGGCAACCTGCCGATCGGGCAGGGCCTGTCGATGACCGTCCTGCAGATGGCCGGGATGTACCAGGCCATCGCCAACGACGGCGTCCGGGTTCCGCCGCGGATCATCGCCGCGACGACCGGCCCGGACGGCGTCCGGGTGCCGACCGAGGCGCCCGAGCCGGTGCAGGTGATGTCGCCGCAGACCGCGCAGACCCTGCGGACGATGCTCACCGCCGTCACCCAGAAGGCGCACGGCCAGTCCGGAACCGGGCCCGCCGCCGCCGTGCCCGGCTACGAGGTGGCGGGCAAGACCGGCACCGCCCAGCAGGTGGACCCGGCGACCGGGGCCTACTCGCGCTCCCAGTACTGGATCACCTTCGCCGGGATGCTCCCGGCCCAGGACCCGCGGTTCGTGATCGGGATCATGCTCGACGCCCCGAAGGGCGGGACGAGCGCGGCGCCGCTGTTCCACGACATCGCCTCCTACCTGGCCCAGCGCGACGCCGTGCCGGTCCAGACCGTGCCGCAGCCGGTGCAGACCCTGCAGATCAGGTGACGGCGCGGCCGGGTGCGGTCCGGCTGCGTCGGACGGTCCCGGCCACTGCTCACCCGTACGGGTGCCGGCCGGGCCGCCGTGCACCCCGCCCGACGAGCCGCCCACCGGCCCGGAACCTGCGCCGGATGGCCGTATCCGGCTCGTCGGACGGCCGTGTGCCGGTCGTCGTTCCGCCGCCCGCCGCGACAGCCTCCGCGAGCGGTCGCGGGCGCCTGACCGGGACGAGGGGCGGCCCGCGCCGGTCGGTAACCTCCGGCCCTGTGCCCGACCTCCACACCGCAGCCACCGCCCGCTCCCGGAGCGCCGGCGGATCCGCGCTCGGCGGCGGGCCGGGTGGTGTGCAGGGCGACCGGACGGGGACGGGTGACGTGGCGGGATCCCTCGAGTCGCTGCCGGACCGCCCGTCGCAGGTGCGCCCGGTCGACGTCGCCCTGCTCGGGCGGCTCGTCGGCGCCGAGCTGAACCCGCGCACCGCCGGCAGCGGGCCCGGCCCGCTGCTCGACCCCGCGGCCGGACCGCACACCGTCACCGGCGCCACCCTGCGGGCGGGCTCGGTGCGCCCCGGCGACCTGTTCGCGGCCCTGCCCGGCGCCCGCGCCCACGGCGCCGACTTCGCCGCGCAGGCCGTCGCCTCGGGCGCCGGCGCGATCCTCACCGACGCCGCGGGCGCGGACCGCGCCGAGATCCGGCACTCCCGGCTCCCGGTGCTGGTGCACCCGAACCCGCGCGAGGTCCTCGGCCCGGTCTCGGCCGCCGTCTACGGCGAGCCCACCGCCCGCCTGCGGGTGCTCGGGGTGACCGGCACCTCGGGCAAGACGACCGTCGCGCACCTGCTGGAGGCGGGCCTGACCGCCGCCGGGCGGGCCACCGGGCTGCTCGGCACCGTGCGGACCCGGGTCCAGGTCCCCGGCCACCCGGCCCGGGCACTGCCCAGCGCGTTCACCACCCCCGAGGCACCGGACCTGCAGGCGCTGTTCGCGGTCATGGTCGAGGCCGGCGTGACCGACGTGGCGATGGAGGTCTCCAGCCACGCGCTCGCGCTCGGCCGGGTCGGCGGGTCCCGGTTCGCCGCCGGGGCCTTCACCAACCTGTCCCAGGACCACCTGGACTTCCACCCCACGATGACCGACTACTTCGAGGCCAAGGCCCGGCTGTTCGGCGGCGGCGGGGCGGGCGTGGAGGCCGCGCGGCACGGCGTCGTCTGCGTCGACGACGAGTGGGGCCGCCGGCTGGCGGCCCGCCACCGGGACGCGGTCACCGTCTCCTCCGACCCGCGCGGCGCGCACGCCACCTGGACGGTCCGCGACCTCACCGCGCACCCCGACGGCACCCAGACCTTCACCGCGGTCGGCCCCGGCGGGCTCGCGGTGCCGGTCACGCTGAGCCTGCCCGGCCGCTACAACGTCGCGAACGCGCTCGTCGCGCTGGCCGTGCTCGACGCCGACGGGATCGACCCCGAGGTGGCCGCGGCCGGGTTCGCCCGGGCGTCGGTGCCGGGCCGGATGCAGCGGGTCGACGCCGGTCAGCCCTGGCTGGGCGTGGTCGACTACGCGCACAAGCCGGCCGCCGTCGCCGCGCTGCTGGACGCGCTGCGCCGCCAGGTCCGCCCGCACGCGCGGGTGATCACCGTGCTCGGCTGCGGCGGGGACCGCGACACCGGCAAGCGCCCGCTGATGGGCGCCGCCGCCGCGATCCGGTCCGACGTGCTCGTCGTGACCGACGACAACCCCCGCAGCGAGGAGCCCGGCGCCATCCGCCGCGCGATGCTCGACGGCGCGTTCGGCGAGCCCGCCCGCGGTGACGTCATCGAGATCGGCGACCGCCGCAGCGCGATCGTCTACGCGGTCCGCTCGGCCCGCCCGGGCGACGCGGTGGTGGTCGCCGGCAAGGGCCACGAGGCCGGCCAGGAGATCAACGGCGTCAAGTACCCGTTCGACGACACCGACGAGCTGGTGGCGGCGATCCGGGCGGCGACGTGACGCGCCGCGGGGCGGCAGGGCAGGGCGTGCCGGCACCCGGCACGGACCGCGCACGGGCAGGAGGACGGATCGGACCGGTGGAGGCGAGCGGGCGATGATCGAGATGACGCCGGCGGAGATCGCGGCCGTGACCGGCGGCCGCTTGCACCGCATCGACGAGGAGGCCGCCGCCGCGCCGGTCACCGCCGTCGAGTTCGACTCCCGGAGGGTCGGGCCGGGCGGGCTGTTCCTGGCGCTGCCGGGGGAGCGGGCCGACGGCCACGACTTCGCCGCGCAGGCCGTCACCCGCGGTGCGACCGCGGTGCTGGCGGGCCGCGAGGTCGACGCCCCCGCGGTCGTCGTGCCGCCGGTCGAGGTCCGCGACAGCCACACCTACCTCGGTGCGGTCGATCCCGACGGGACCGGCGCCGCCGTCCTGGCCGGGCTGGGGCGCCTCGCCCGGCACGTGCTGGGCGCCCTGCCGGGCCTCGCCGTCGTCGGCGTGACCGGATCGGCGGGCAAGACCTCCACCAAGGACCTGCTGGCCGCGGTGCTGTCCCCGCTGGGGCCGACCGTCGCGCCGCCGGAGTCGTTCAACAACGAGCTCGGGACGCCGTACACGGCGCTGCGCGCGGACGCGGGCACCCGCAACCTCGTGCTGGAGTTCTCCGCCCGCGGGATCGGCCACATCGCCGCGCTGTGCGCGGTCGCGCCACCGCGGATCGGGGTCGTCCTCAACGTCGGCTCCGCCCACCTCGGCGAGTTCGGCTCCCGCGCCGCGATCGCCACGGCGAAGGGCGAGCTCGTCGAGGCGCTGCCGCCGGGTGACCTGCCCGGCGGGCGGGGCGGCGTCGCCGTCCTCAACGCCGACGACGAGCTGGTCGCCGCCATGGCGACCCGCACCCCCGCCCGGGTCGTCACCTTCGGACGCGCCGCGGACGCGCACGTGCGGGCCACCGACGTCACCCTGACCGCGGGCCGGGCGTCGTTCCGGCTGGTCACCCCGGCCGGGTCGGCCGACGTCGCGCTGCGGCTGGTGGGGGAGCACCAGGTCTCCAACGCGCTCGCCGCCGCCGCGGTCGCCCTCGAGCTGGGCGGCACCCCGGACGGGATCGCGGCGGCGCTGTCCGCCGCGACACCGGCGTCGCGCTGGCGGATGGAGGTCACCGACCGCGCCGACGGGGTGACCGTCGTCAACGACGCCTACAACGCCAACCCCGAGTCCGTCCGCGCCGCGATCACCGCGCTCGGGCAGATCGCCGGCCCGGACCGCCGGGCCTGGGCCGTGCTCGGCCCGATGGCCGAGATCGGCGACGGCGCGGCCGCCGAGCACGCCGCGGCAGCGGAGAACGCCCGCGCCGCCGGGGCCCGGGTGGTCGCCGTCGGCGCACCCGACTACGGGCCCGGCGCCGAGCACGTCGCCGACGTGCCCGCCGCCCTGACCCTGCTGCGGGAGCGGACCCGGCCCGGCGACGTCGTGCTGGTCAAGGCCTCCCGCAGCGCCGGGCTGGAGCGGCTCGCCGCCGGCCTGCTGACGACCGAGGGAATGGTGTGCCGGTGAGGGGCCTGTTCCTGGCCGCGGGTCTCGCGCTCGCGGTGTCGATCCTGCTCACCCCGTACCTGATCCGCTTCTTCGCGCGGCAGGGCTTCGGGCAGGAGATCCGCGAGGAGGGCCCGCAGAGCCACCAGTCCAAGCGCGGTACGCCGACGATGGGCGGCGTGGCGATCCTGCTCGCCATCTGGGTGGGCTACCTGGGCTCGCACGCGTTCACCCGGGAGCCGATCACGGCCTCGGCGCTGCTGGTGCTGTTCCTGACCACCGCGCTGGGCGTCGTCGGGTTCCTCGACGACTTCCTCAAGATCCGTCGCCAGCGCAACCTCGGGCTGAACAAGACCTCCAAGATCGTCGGCCAGGTCCTGACCGCGACGATCTTCGGTGTGCTCGCGGTGCGCTTCGTGAACGAGCGCAACCTCGCGCCCGCCTCGGAGAGCCTGTCGTTCGTCCGCGACATCACGGTGCTGAGCTTCGGCGTCGTCGGGTTCGTGCTGCTGTGCAACCTGATCGTCGCCGCCTGGTCGAACGCGGTGAACCTCACCGACGGCCTCGACGGCCTGGCCGCCGGTACCGCCGCGATGGTGCTCGGCACCTACGTGATCATCGCGTTCTGGCAGTTCCGCAACAACTGCGCGATCGCCGCGACCGCGGGCTGCTACGAGGTCCGCGACCCGCTCGACGTCGGCCTGGTCGCCGCCGCCGCGATGGGCGGCTGCATCGGGTTCCTCTGGTGGAACGCCGCCCCGGCCCGCATCTTCATGGGCGACACGGGGTCGCTCGCGCTGGGCGGCCTGCTCGCCGGGCTGTCCATGGTGACCCGCACCGAGCTGCTGCTCGTCGTCATCGGCGGCGTGTTCGTCGTCGAGGCGCTGTCGGTGTCGCTGCAGATCATCGTGTTCCGCACCTCGCGCCGCCGGCTGTTCCGGATGGCACCGTTCCACCACCACTTCGAGCTCGCCGGATGGGCCGAGACCACCGTCATCATCCGGTTCTGGCTGCTCGCCGCGATCTGCGCGGCGATGGGGCTGGGCATCTTCTACTCCGAGTGGCTGTCCATGTCGGGTTCCGGGTGAGCGGCCCGTTCGGCGGGGACCCGGTCCTGGTCGCGGGGGCCGGGGTCTCCGGCCTCGCGGCCGCGACGGCCCTGGTGGATGCGGGGGCCCGGGTGCTCCTGTCCGACGACCGCGCGGACGCGCTGTCCGCGCTGCCCGACGGCGTCGAGCCGTGGCGTGGCGGCGGGATCCCCGAGGGGGTCCGCACCGTCGTCACCTCGCCCGGGCGCCGGCCGGACCACCCGCTGGTCGCCGAGGCCGCCGGGCTCGGCGTCGAGGTCATCGGGGAGCCCGAGCTCGCCTGGCGGCTCGGCGCGCTGCGCGACACACCGCCGTCGTGGCTGGTCGTGACCGGCACCAACGGCAAGACCACCACCACCGAGATGCTCGCCGCGATCCTCGCGCGCGCCGGGGTCGACGCCGTCGCCTGCGGCAACATCGGGCACCCGGTGGTCACCGCGGTCGCGGAGGGCCACGCGGTGCTCGCGGTCGAGCTGTCGAGCTTCCAGCTGCACTGGTCGCCGTCGGTGCGCCCGGCCGCGGGCGTGGTGCTCAACGTCGCCGAGGACCACCTGGACTGGCACGGCGGGATGGACGCCTACGCCGCGGCCAAGGCACGCGCGCTGCTGGGCGACGTCGCGGTCGGCGGGGTCGACGACCCCGTGGCCGCACGGCTGCTCGGGGAGTCCCCGGCACCGCGACGCGTCGGGGTCACCCTCGGCCCGCCCGGACCGGACCAGCTCGGCGTCGCCGACGGGGTGCTGACCGACCGCGCGTTCGGCGGCGGGGCACTGCTGGCGGCCGACGCCGTCGTCCCCCCGGGGCCGCCCGGGATCACCGACGCGCTCGCCGCGGCCGCGCTGGCCCGCGCGCACGGTGTCGACCCGGAACACGTCGGCGCCGCCCTGGCGGCGTTCGCCCCCGGCCCGCACCGCAGCGCCCCGGCCGGCGAGCACGCCGGTGTCACCTACCTCGACGACTCCAAGGCGACCAACCCGCACGCCGCCGGGGCCGCGCTGGCCGCCGTCGCCGCCCGGCGGCCCGGTGCCCGCGCCGTCTGGGTGGTCGGCGGGCTGCTCAAGGGGGTCGACCCGGCCGAGCTCGGCAGGCTCGCCGCCGCGCACGCCGAGCGGCTGGCGGGGATCGTCGTGATCGGGACGGACCGGACACCGATCGTCGAGGCGCTGACGCGACACGCGCCCGGCCTCCCGGTCGAGGAGGTCGCGCCGGGACACGATGGTCCGATGGCGCCCTCCGACCCGCAGGACCCGATGCCGGCCGCGGTCCGCCGCGCATCCGGCCTGGCCCGCCCCGGCGACGTCGTGCTGCTCGCCCCGGCCGCCGCCTCGATGGACCAGTTCCGCGACTACGCCCACCGCGGCGACGCGTTCGCCGCCGCCGTCGCCGGCCTGGCCGCCGCCGGGGTGTCCCGGTGAGCCCGGCCGCGCCGGACCGCACGCTCGGCCAGGCCGCCGTGACCGGCACCCGCGGGGCCGTGCGACGGCTGCGGCGCTGGCTGCGCCGCCCGCTGACCTCGCTGCACCTGATCCTCGGCGTCTTCGGGCTGCTGACCCTGTTCGGGCTGGTGATGGTGCTGTCCGCGTCGTCGGTCGGCGACGGCTCGTCGTACTCGGTGTTCACCCGTCAGCTGATGTTCTGCGCGGTCGGGCTGGTGCTGTTCTACGTGGGCCTGCGGGTCCCCCCGCGTCGCCTGCGCGCCGCGGCACCGGTGCTGCTGATCATCGGCCTGGTCGCGCTGGTCCTGGTGCTGATCCCGGGGATCGGTGCGCTGCGCGGCGGCGCCCGGTCCTGGTTCGCGTTCGGCCCGGTCTCGCTGCAGCCGTCGGAGGGCGTGAAGATCGCGCTGACGCTGTGGGGCGCCCACGTGCTCGCCGCCCGCCGCGCCGTGATGCACCGCTGGAAGCACGCCCTCAACCCGGTCGTCCCGGTGACGCTGGTGATCTTCACGCTGCTCGTCCTGGAGCCCGACCTCGGCATGACGATCTCGGTCGGGATCATCATGCTCGCGCTGCTGTACTTCGGCGGCGCCCCGGTGAAGCTGCTCGCGCTGATCGCGGGCGGCGGCCTGGCCGGCGCGGTGATCCTCGGGCTGACCGCCGGGTACCGGGCCAGCCGGATCACGGCGTTCCTGTCGTCGTCGGCGGACCCGCTGGGCCCGGCCTACCAGGCGACGCAGGCGCTGTACGCGCTCGCCGACGGCGGCCTGTTCGGCGTCGGTCTCGGCCAGGGCCGGGCGAAGTGGGACTACCTGCCCAACGCCCACAACGACTTCATCTTCGCGATCATCGGCGAGGAGCTGGGCCTGGTCGGCGCGGGTGCGGTACTCGCGCTCTTCGCGACGCTGGCCTACACCGGCATGCGGATCGCCGCCCGCAACACCGACCCGTGGCTGCGGATCGTCGTCGCGACGTCGACGGCGGGCATGGTCGTGCAGGCGTCGATCAACATCGGGTACGTCGTGGGACTGCTGCCGGTGACCGGGCTGCAGCTCCCGCTGATCTCCTCCGGCGGTACCTCGCTGGTGGTGACCATGTTCCTGTTCGGGCTGCTCACGAACGCGGCCCGGCACGAGCCGGAGGCGGTCGCCGCGCTCCGGAAGGACGGGCAGGGGCGGCTGGCGAAGCTGCTGCGCCTGCCGTTGCCGCAGCCCTACCGCGCACCGGCACCGGTGTCGCGGTGGGCGGCGCGTTAGGGCGCTCCCACTCCGGGTGGGAGCGGACACGACGGACGACGCAAGGGGCAC
The DNA here is from genome assembly GCF_023717215.1 of Pseudonocardia sp. DR1-2. Taxonomy (NCBI): domain Bacteria; kingdom Bacillati; phylum Actinomycetota; class Actinomycetes; order Pseudonocardiales; family Pseudonocardiaceae; genus Pseudonocardia; species Pseudonocardia sp. DR1-2. Next base: position 22,799 of record NZ_JAMQOF010000007.1, read on the forward strand.
GAGAGCGTGACGGGTACGGATCAGACCGGCGGGAACGACGGCACCGGCTCGGGCCGGGAGCCCGGCCGGCGTCCGACCATGGGCGGCCGCGCCCCCGGGCCCCACGAGGTCCGGCCGGACGGTGTGGTCTTCGGCGCCCCGGACGGGGCGGGCGGCACGGGCGGTCGCCCGGCCTGGCCCACGGAGTCCCCGTCGGGTGCGGACCTGTTCGGTGCCTCCGCTGCTCCGGAGTCCGCGTCGGCGCAGGCCCCCGCGTCGCAGCCGTCCGTCGAGCCGGGTCCGCGTGGTCCGCAGCGGCTGCCCGGTACCGGGTGGGACCCGCATGCGCAGTCCCGCCGCCCGGGCGCCGCCCCACGCAGCGGTGACGGGCCGCAGGGGACGAACGGCGTCGCGCACGGCGACCGCGGCGCAGCCCGGCCGGCGAACGGCGCCGCGCACGAGGACCTCGGGCCCGACGGCGCCGACCGCCACGACGCCCCGCACGACGGTGACCCGCGCAACGGCGCTCCGCAGAACGGCGCTCCGCAGAACGGCGCTCCGCAGAACGGCGCTCCGCAGAACGGCGCTCCGCAGAACGGCACTCCGCAGAACGGCGCCCCCCGCAACGGCGGCTCCCGGAACGGCGCCCCGCGCAACGGTGTCCCGCGCGGCGCGGCCGAGGGCGGGGACCAGGGCGCTCCGCAGGGCCCGAACGGCGTGTCCCACGGCCCGGACGGCGTCGCCCCGGACGGTGGCCCGCGCGGCCTGAACGGCGCACCGCGCTCCGCCGACGACGCCGGACAGCAGCCGGGCGGCCTGCCGCGCCGCCGGCCCGGGGGACCGGTGCCGCCCGGAGCGATGCCGGCGCGTCCCGGCGCGGCCGACGACCTGTTCACCCCCCGCGGGAGCACCGGACGCAGCGGCCCGGACCCGACCCGGTCCGGCGCCCCGGCGAACGGCGTGCCGCGCACCGGCCCGGGGGAGGACGGCCCCACCGCCGGCCCCGCACCCGCCGGTCCGGGGCCGCACGTCCCCGGCGCGCCGGGGTCGGACACCGGCCCCACCGTCGCCGCCACCGGCCCGGACCCGGTCGACACGACCGGGCCGGACGCCGGGACGGGCCCGCAGCAGCCCGTCGCCGACGGCCGGGACACCGCAGCGGCCGAGGACCCCACGGCGACCGACCCCGGGCGGAGCACCCCGCAGCGGACCGGCCCGCAGCAGCCCCGGCGGACCGGCCCGGCGACCCCGGGGCCGGAGTCCACCGGATCCACCCCGGCCCGCCGGGAGCAGGCGGCCGGCGAACCGCCGACCGTCGCGCACCCCGCGGGCGACGCCGCCGGGCTCCCGGCCGCCGCCTCGGCGGACACCCCGCTCGGCACCGGGTGGCAGCAGGCCCGGACCCCGTCGGCCCCGCAGCAGCGCCCGGCGCAGCCCGGCGAGCGTGAGCACGCCGGCGTCACCGCCACCGGTCCGCAGAGCGGGCCCGAGCCGGGCGCGCTGTCGGCGACCGGTCCCCGTGGCCCGGTCCCCCCGCACGGCAGGTTCGCCCCCGGTCCGTACGCGCCCGGACGTCCCGGCGCCGGTCCCCACGGCCCCGTCCCCGGTGGCCCCGGCCCGCAGCAGTTCGGGCGTCCCGGCCCCGCGGGCCCGAACGCCCTGACCGGCACCGGCCCGCACCACCCCGCCCCCGGACAGCAGGGCCCCGGACAGCAGGGCCCCGGACAGCAGGGCCCCGGACAGCAGGGCCCGGGAGCGCAGGGCCCGGGCACCGCCCGCCCGGGTCCGCAGGGTCCCGGTCCGCAGGCGTCGGGTCAGCAGGGCCCCGCACGTCAGGGGCCCGGGTACGCGGGCCCCGGCCGCCCGGGTCCCGCGGGAACCGGCCCGTTCCGCCCGGTCGGCCCGGGCGGGTTCGGTCCGGCCACCCCCGGCCCGTACGGCCCCGGCGCACCCGGCCGGCAGGGCCCCGGTGGTCCGGTCGCCCCCGGACCGCAGGGCCCGGGTGCCCCCCAGGGCCCAGGCGGCCCGCAGCCGCACGGCCTCCAGGGACCCGGCCCCCAGGGACCCGGCCCCCAGGGACCCGGCCCCCAGCCGAACGGCCCGCAGCAGAACCCGCAGGGCGACGGGGTGCCCGGACCCACCGGCCCGGACGCGACCCGCGCCTTCGGCCCCGCCACCACGCGACCCGCGGGGGAGCAGGCGCCGGCGCCGGCGCGGGGCGGCCTGTCGGTCGTCGTCGCCGGGGGTGGGTCGGCCGGGCACATCGAGCCCGCGCTGGCCGTCGCCGACGCGATCCGGCGGCTCGTCCCGGGAGCCCGGGTCACCGCGCTCGGCACCGAGAAGGGCCTCGACACCCAGCTGATCCCGGCCCGCGGCTACCCGCTCGAGCTGATCCCGCCGGTGCCGCTGCCCCGCAAGCCCACCGCCGACCTGTTCAAGCTCCCCGGCAACGTCCGGGGCGCGGTGAAGCGGGTCCGTGAGGTGCTCGAGGCGGCCGAGGCCGACGTCGTCGTCGGGTTCGGCGGGTTCGTCTCGCTGCCCGCCTACCTCGGCGCCCGCGGCCGGGTGCCGATCGTCGTGCACGAGGCGAACGCCCGCGCCGGGCTCGCGAACAAGGTCGGTGCGCGGTTCGCCTCCGCCGTCTGCGTCGCGGTGCCCGGCACCGGACTCGCGAACGAGGAGGTGGTCGGGATGCCGCTGCGCCGCTCGATCACCACTCTGGACCGGGCGTCGCTGCGGCCGGAGGCCCGGACGCACTTCAACCTCCCGCCGCACGGACCGGTGCTGCTGGTCTTCGGCGGCTCCCAGGGCGCCCGGACCCTGAACGACGCGGTCGCCGAGTCCCTGCCCGCCTTCACCGAGCGGGGCATCTCGGTCCTGCACGCGTACGGGAAGAACGGCACCCCCGCCGACCCGCGGCCCGGCTACGTGCCGGTGCCCTACATCGAGCGGATGGACCTCGCCTACGCCGCCGCGGACGTCGTCCTCGGCCGGTCCGGCATGACCACCGTCGCCGAGCTCACCGCCGTCGGGCTGCCCGCGGTGTACGTGCCGCTGCCGCACGGCAACGGTGAGCAGGCGCTCAACGCCCGCCCGGTCGTCGAGGCCGGGGGCGGCAAGCTCGTGCAGGACGAGGACATGAACGGCGAACGCGCGATCGACGAGCTGATGCCGATGCTCACCGACCCCGACCTGGCCCTCGCGATGGGCCGCCGCGCCCGCGCCGCCGGGCACGGCGAGGCCGACGAGAGGATCGCCCGCATCGTCATGGAGGTGGCGGGCCGGTGAGCGTGCTCTCCGACCACGTCCACCTCATCGGGATCGGCGGCGCCGGGATGAGCGGGATCGCGCGGATCCTGCTCGCCCGCGGAGCGACCGTCTCCGGGTCCGACGCGCGGGACTCCCGCACGGTCACCGCGCTGCGCGCGCTCGGCGCACGCGTCGAGACCGGGCACGACGCCGGCCACCTGCGCCACGACGGCGAGACCCCGCCGACCGTGGTCGTCTCCACCGCGATCCGGGAGACCAACCCGGAGCTGGCCGCCGCCCGCGAGCGCGGCTACGACGTCGTCCACCGGGCGGTCGCACTGGCCGCGCTCACCGAGGGACGGCGGCTGGTCGCCGTCGCCGGGACGCACGGCAAGACCTCGACGACGTCGATGGTCACCGTCGCCCTGCAGCACGCCGGGGCCGACCCGTCGTTCGCGATCGGCGGCGACCTGTCGGTGTCCGGGTCGGGCGCCCACCACGGCAGCGGCGACGTGTTCGTCGTCGAGGCCGACGAGAGCGACGGCTCGTTCACCGCGTTCGCCCCGTCGGTCGCGATCGTCACCAACGTCGAGCCCGACCACCTCGACCACCACGGCGACGAGGCCGCCTACCGGGCGGTGTTCGAGCGGTTCCTGGAACGGCTCGTCCCCGGCGCCACGCTGGTCGCCTGCGCCGACGACCCGGGGTCCGCCGAGGTCGCGGTGCGGGCCGAGGAGTCGGGCGTCACCGTGCTGCGCTACGGCCGCACCGCGACCGGCCCGCACGACGCCCGGCTGCTCGAGTTCACCCCGGACGGCACCGGCTGCCGTGCGCGGTTCCGCACCGGCGACGCCGAGCACGAGCTCACCCTCGGCGTCCCGGGCGAGCACATGGTCCTCAACGCGCTCGGTGCGTTCCTCGCCGGCGTCGTCGTCGGGACCGACCCGGCCGTGCTGCTGGAGGGCCTCGCCGGGTTCGGCGGGGTGCAGCGCCGGTTCGAGTTCAAGGGCCGCGCCCGCGGCGTGTCGGTCTACGACGACTACGCCCACCACCCCACCGAGGTCGCCGCCACCCTGCGCGCCGCCCGCGAGGCCGCGCCGGTCCGCGACGGGCGACGCGGCCGCGTCCTGGTCGCGTTCCAGCCGCACCTGTACTCCCGCACCCGGCTGTTCGCCGCCGAGTTCGGCGCGTCGCTGTCGCTGGCGGACGAGGTGATGGTGCTCGACGTCTACGGTGCCCGGGAGGATCCCGAACCCGGCGTCGGTCCGGCGCTCATCACCGACGCGGTGACGTTGCCGGCCGGGCGGGTGCACCGAGCCCCCTCGTGGGAGCGGACACCCGCGGCGATCGCCGCGCTCGCGACCGACGGCGACGTCGTGATCACCATGGGCGCCGGTGACGTCACCGCGCTCGGGCCGGAGATCCTGCGGGAGCTCGCCGGCGAGGGGTGAGCGCGCGACACGGCGGCGGCACAGCGGGGGCACGATGAGCAGCGACGAGCAGGACACCGGCGACGACCGGGCCCGGGACGGTGCCCGCTCGCCGGGCCGCCGCGACCCCGAGCAGGAGCGCCGCGCCGCCGAGCGCGCCCGGCGCATCCGGGAGCGCCGCGCCGCCGAACGCCGCGCCGCCGCCGGGACCCCCGCCGCCGACGGCCACGACGAGCCCGACGAGCCCGGGGAGACCGGGGATACCGGCGACCGGGCCGCCGACACCGACGAGGTGGCCGGCCCGGCGGGCCGGGGGAGCGGGCGCGGCGCGGCTGCCGCGGTCCGGGAGCGCACGGCGGCCCGCGCGGCCGAACGGTCCCGCAGCCGCGACCCGCGCTATCGGCGCCGTCGCCTCGTCGCCCTGCTGGCCACCGCCGCCGTCGTGCTCCTCGGGGTGTCCGCGGCCGGCTGGTGGGCGCTGGGCCGGTACGGCCCCCCGGTGGCCACCGTGCGGGTCGACGGCACCCGCCAGATCCCCGTCCGCGACGTCGAGGACGCCGCGGGCGACCAGACCGGTGTCCCGCTCGCCGCGGTCGACACCGACGGCGTCGCCGCGCGCGTGTCGGCCATCCCCGGCGTCGCCGCGGTGGAGGTCGACCGGTCCTGGCCGGACACCCTGGTGGTGGCCGTGACCGAACGCACCCCGGCCGCGCTGCTCGACACCCCGGACGGACCGAAGCTCGTCGACGTCACCGGGTTCGTCTACCGCGACGCCCCGCCCGACGTGCGACTGCCCCGGCTCCAGCTGCCGCGCGTCGCCCCGGACGACCCCGCCACCCTCGCCGCGGTCGGCGTCCTGCAGGCACTGCCGGTCCCGGTCCGCGACCAGGTGCAGACGCTGTCGCTCGGCGGGGGCGGATCCACCTTCGAGCTGGGGCTCACCGAGGACCGGCGGGTCCTGTGGGGCCCGTGGCCGGACACCGACCGGACCGCCGCCCGGGCCCGGGTCCTCGGACCGGTGCTGCAGCGCGAGGGCGCCGTCTACGACGTCTCCAGCCCGTCGCTGGTCACCGTCCGGCAGCGCTGACCCGCCGCACCCGGCCCGATCGTCGCGGTGGGTGACCGTCCGACGACCGTGCGGGTTTCCATCGGTGGCGAGGTCGAACCACCCGGGCGGGGTGTTGTCGTCGTGCGGCGCGCCTGCTGGACCCGGGCACCGCACTCCACTTAGCGTGCGCACCCGAAGGCCCGGGGCACCCGGAGCTTGACCCACCCGAACCCCGGACCCCGAGCGACTGGAAGGTGCCGCGCATGACGCCCCCGCACAACTACCTGGCAGTGATCAAGGTGGTCGGCATCGGTGGCGGCGGCGTCAACGCCGTCAACCGGATGATCGAGGTCGGCCTCAAGGGCGTCGAGTTCATCGCGGTGAACACCGACGCCCAGGCCCTCCTCATGTCCGACGCCGACGTGAAGCTCGACATCGGTCGTGAGCTGACCCGCGGCCTCGGTGCCGGCGCCAACCCCGAGGTCGGGGGCAAGGCCGCCGAGGACCACGCCGAGGAGATCGAGGAGGTCCTCAAGGGGGCCGACATGGTCTTCGTCACCGCGGGCGAGGGCGGCGGCACCGGCACCGGCGGCGCACCCGTCGTCGCGTCGATCGCCCGCAAGCTCGGCGCGCTGACCATCGGTGTCGTCACCCGCCCGTTCACCTTCGAGGGGCGCCGCCGCGCCGGGCAGGCCGAGGAGGGCATCCAGGCGCTCCGCAACGAGTGCGACACCCTCATCGTCATCCCGAACGACCGGCTCCTGCAGCTCGGCGACGTCGGCGTCTCGCTGATGGACGCCTTCCGCTCCGCCGACGAGGTGCTCCTCTCCGGTGTCCAGGGCATCACCAACCTGATCACCACCCCCGGCCTGATCAACCTCGACTTCGCCGACGTCAAGTCGGTCATGTCCGGGGCCGGGTCGGCGCTGATGGGAATAGGGTCCGCACGCGGCGATGGCCGCGCGGTGCAGGCCGCCGAGAAGGCGATCAACTCGCCGCTGCTCGAGGCGTCGATGGACGGTGCGCAGGGCGTGCTGCTGTCGATCGCGGGCGGCTCGGACCTCGGTCTGTTCGAGATCCACGAGGCGGCCTCGCTGGTCCAGGAGGCCGCGCACCCCGAGGCGAACATCATCTTCGGCACCGTGATCGACGACTCGCTCGGCGACGAGGTGCGGGTCACCGTGATAGCGGCCGGCTTCGAGGGCGGCACGCCGACCCACAAGAAGCTCGAGCCCGCCGTGTTCGCCCGCGGCACCCGGACGTCCGCCGAGCCCGCACCGCAGGCCGCGCCGCCCGCGGCGCCGCAGCAGGCCGAGCAGACCCAGCAGCACCACACCCAGCAGCACCAGGGCCAGCAGCCGCAGGGCCAGTCCCGCTGGGCCGCGACGACCGCGACCACCCCGTCGGCGCCGCACCTGCCCGCCACGGCGCAGGCCCCCGAGCGCACCGGGACGCTGCCGCCCGCGCAGCCCACCGCCCCGGCCCCGCGCCAGGGCGACACCCAGCACCACGGCGGCGACGGCGCGTCCGTCCCGAGCGGTCCGATGTCCGCGCCGGCCTCGCCGACGTCGGCCCCGGCCCAGCACGGGACCGTCGGCGGGAACCCCGCGGCGCGTCCGGCCGAGCCGGTCGAGGACGAGGTGGACGTCCCGCCGTTCATGCGGCGCTGACCCGCGTGCCGGACTCACCGACACCGGCCACGGCGGCCCGCGCGGGCGGCACCCGCCGCGCGCGGATCCGCCGGGTCACCACCACCCGCGCCGGTGGCCGGTCCGAGGGCCCGTTCACCTCGTTCAACCTGTCGTCGGGGGTCGGGGACGACCCGGCCGCGGTGACCGGGAACCGGGCCCGCGTCGTGCGTGAGCTCGGCCTGTCCGGACTGGTGTTCCTGAACCAGGTCCACGGCCGCGACGTCGCCGTGCTGCGCGAGCCCCCGCGGGCCCGCCCCGGCACCGGTGGGGTCGCCCCGGACGTCGCCGACGTCGACGCCGTCGTCACCGACGTGCCGCTGCTCGGTGTCGCGGTGCTCGCGGCCGACTGCGTACCGGTGCTGCTCGGCGACCCGGTCGCCGGCGTCGTCGGGGCCGCCCACGCGGGCCGCGTCGGCGCGGCCGCGGGCGTCGTCGACGCCGTCGTGACCGAGATGACCGCACTGGGCGCGCAGCCCGCACGGCTGGAGGTCCTGCTCGGGCCGTCGGTCTGCGGCCGCTGCTACGAGGTGCCCGCGGCCATGCGCGCCGAGGTCGACGCCGCGCTGCCGGGCAGCGCGTCCACCACCCGCACCGGCACCGCCGGCCTGGACCTGCGCGCCGGGCTCACCCGCCGTCTCGCCGACCTCGGCGTCACGAAGGTCGCGACCGACCCGCGCTGCACCGTCGAGGACCCGGACCTGTTCAGCCACCGCCGCGACGGCCGCTGCGGCCGCCAGGCCGGGATCACCTGGCTCGACCCGCGCTGACCGGCGCCCCGGTCCGGCGATCCACGCCACGCGGGGCTCGCGGGCGCCCCCGCGGGCGGGAACGATGGACGCCGTGTCCGATCCCCGCACCCCCACCGCCGACCGCGTCGGCGAACTGACCGACCGACTGGCCGCCGTCCGCGAGCGGGTGGCCGAGGCCTGCCGCGCCGCCGGCCGCGACCCCTCCGAGGTCGGGCTGCTCGCCGTCACCAAGACGATCCCGGCCGCCGACGTGGCCGCGCTGGTCGACCTCGGCCTGGACGCCTTCGCGGAGAACCGCGCGCAGGAGGCGGCGTCCAAGGTGGACGAGGTCCGGGCCCTGCGCCCGGACGTCTCCCCGGACTGGTTCTTCGTCGGCGGGCTGCAGCGGAACAAGGTACGGACGGTGCTCCCGTGGGTGACACGGATCGACTCCGTCGACTCGACCCGGCTGGCCCGCGCGATCGACAAGGAGGTCGCGAAGGCCCGCGACGCGGGGGAGCGCGGCGGCCCGCTGCCGGTGCTCGTGCAGTACAGCGTCGACGGCGACGCCGACCGCGGCGGCGTCGCCCCGGAGGGGCTCGTCGAGCTGACGGACCTGGTCACGGAGCTGCCGGGGCTGGAACTGGCCGGTCTGATGGCCGTCGCGCCGCTGGGCTGGGAGCCCGATGCGGCGTTCGAGCGGATCGCCGAGGCGCACCGGGAGACCGTCGGGCGGCACCCCGGTGCGACGGTCCTGTCGGCCGGGATGAGCGGGGACCTGGAGTCGGCGATCGGTCACGGATCGACGGTGGTGCGTGTCGGTACGGCCCTTGTGGGGGATCGGCGGATAGCCTCCGAGTAATCGCTGGTGGGTGTGGGTACTGAGCAGGTGGCGGAGACCGCACCGCCGGCGAGACCGTCGCCAGAACGCGGGGTGCGCGTGCGGTTGGGACGCGTACGGAGTCGAGCAGTACTGCGAGGGGACAGCGGATGAGCGCGATGTACCGGCTGAAGGCGTACTTCGGCATGGTCCCGGCCGACGAGATGGACTATGTGGACGAACCGGATCACTACCGGGGCGGCCACGAGCACCACGCCGGCCCGCGCGGTGACCGTTGGTCCGCCGGGGCCGGTCGGTTCGCCGACCAGGCGTCCTACGACGACGACCGCTACGAGACCGCGGTCCGCTACGAGGACGGATGGGGCGCCCGCCCGGCGCGGGAGACCCTCCGTCCGGCGCGCGCCGTGCGGCAGGATCCACGCGGCGAGCGGGAGACGCTCGGGCTGGTCCCGGAGCGCGGGAACCTTCCCACTCCTCTCGGAGGGGGCGCCGGAGCGGCCGTCCGCGGGGCGCTGGCGATGGACCCGGAGACCCTCCGGGGTCCGGCACGCGAGGAGCGGAGCGAGCCCGTCGTGGCCCCCGCGCCGGTTCCGGAGCAGCGCGACCGGGCCGCCGCGGGACCGGCGTCGATCACGACGCTGCACCCGCGCAGCTACAACGAGGCCCGCACCATCGGCGAGCGCTACCGCGACGGTGTGCCCGTCATCATGAACCTGACGGATCTGGACGGCGCGGCGGCGAAACGCCTGGTCGACTTCGCCGCGGGCCTGGCGTTCGCCCTGCGCGGGAGCATCGACAAGGTCACCGACCGGGTGTTCCTTCTCACGCCGGCCGACGTCGAGGTCTCCGCGGACGACGCGCGGAGGCTCGCCGAGCGCGGAGCTTTCCGACAGGATTGAGTCGTGGCCGACCCGATCCTGACGCTGATCTACTACGTCCTGTTCTTCTTCTGGCTGCTGCTCGCGGCCCGCATCGTCGTCGAGATGGTCCGGTCGTTCGCGCGCCAGTGGCGACCCGCCGGAGCGCCCGCCGTGGCGCTCGAGGTCGTCTTCACCGTGACCGACCCTCCGGTCAAGTTGCTGCGGAGAGTGATCCCCGTGGTCCGTATCGGAGGCGTAGGACTGGACCTGTCGATTATGGTTCTGTTGCTGGTGGTGTTCATCTCGATGAGCGCCGTCAGATCACAGCTCCTGGGATGAGCCCCAGTCACCCGGGAGTGCCGCCGAGGACCGCATGAGGTGATCCGATGCCGCTGACGCCCGCCGACGTTCATAACGTCGCGTTCAGCAAACCCCCGATCGGGAAGCGGGGTTACAACGAGGACGAGGTCGACGCCTTCCTCGATCTGGTCGAGGCCGAACTGGCCCGGCTGATCGGGGAGAACGACGACCTGCGCGACCAGGTCGCGCAGCTGGAGCAGCGTCTCGGCGATGCCGAGGCCGACCTGGAGGAGGCGCGGAGCCAGCCGGCTCCGGCGCAGACCCAGGCCCTGGCCGCCTCCCCGTCGCCGATGGGCCGTGGTGCGGGTGCTCCCGCTCCGCAGCTGGCCGGTGCCGGACCCGCCGATGCCGACGGCGGTGACCACCACGTGCAGGCCGCCAAGGTCCTGGGCCTCGCCCAGGAGATGGCGGACCGCCTGACCGCGGAGGCCAAGAACGAGGCCGACACGATGCTGTCGGACGCCCGGAACAAGTCCGAGCAGCTCCTGTCGGACGCCCGGACGAAGGCCGACGGCCTGGTCAACGACGCGCGCTCGCGTGCCGAGACCATGCTCAACGACGCCCGCACGCGGGCCGAGACGCTCGAGCGCCAGTCGCGCGAGAAGGCGTCCGGCCTGGTCAGCGAGGCCGAGCGCAAGCAGAACGAGATCATGGGCGCCATCCAGCGCGACAAGTCCGTTCTGGAGAAGAAGATCGACGAGCTCCGGACCTTCGAGCGGGAGTACCGCACCCGTCTGAAGACCTACCTGGAGTCGCAGCTGCGTGACCTGGAGGGTCGCGGTTCCGCTGCCCCGTCGGACGGCTCCGGTGCCACCAGGTCGGGCTCGAACGGCGGGTACGCCGCCTCCGGGTACGGCCAGCGGGCCGACACCGGGAGCTGACCGCCCCACGGCGCCTCCGAGGCGCCGGGGACGACCGACGACGACCGGGTAGCGGACAGGTGCCGCTGCCGACCGACGGAGTTCGCCGATGCTGGTGCTGGTCCTGATCCTCGTGGTCATCGCGCTGGTGCTGCTGCTCGCAGGATGGTTCCTGCACGTGGTGGCACTGGCGTGGACATCGGTGGTCATCAGCCTGATCGCGGGCCTGGTGCTCGCCTACGACTGGTGGCAGACCCGTGCCGCGGTGAAGGCCGGTGACCGGGCAGAGGCCGACGCCTCCGGTCGAGGCACCGGTGCCCCCGCGGCGCCGGACCGGGCCGACCGGGCCGACATGGAGGCGCGCTACGGCGCCGACATGGAGCCCGCGACGCAGGTCCTGCCGGTCGTCCGGCCGGACGGCGGCGCGGCCTCGGGCACGCCCGGGGCGGCGCAGAACGCGACCGACCAGACCATCCAGATGCCGGTCGTCAGGCCGTCCGGCTCTGCGGAGGGACCGCCCGGCGCATCTCGATCGGGTGGACTTTCGTCACGCACGGTGACCGAATCCGGGGCCGAGGACGCGGCCGACCCGAGTGGGGTGGCCGCGTCGCACGCGGGCGCCCCGGCGGGGCCGGACGCGTCGGCGGGAGCGGACGGGGAGGGCGGTGCGGGTCGTGGCGGCGACCCGGCACGGTCCGGCCCCGCCGAACCCGGCACCGCGGAACCGCCCGCCGAGGCGACGACGCGGGCGACCGACTCGCGGCCGACCGGAACCGGCGCCGCCGGCACGACGTCGGCCGTGACGGCGGCAGCCGCAGGCGCGGTCGCCGCCGGGACGGCCGGTGCCGTGGCAGCCGGCCGCGACGGCGGGTCGGGCTCCGACCCGGCAGCACGTTCCGGTGCCCACGACGGTGCCGACGACCCGGGCTTCGGCTCGGGGTCGGGCACCGGCTCGGGCGCCGACGGCACGGGAGGTGCCGGCACGGGCACCCCGCCCGCCGCCGGATCCGACCGGCCGGACAGCCCGGAGGGCCGGTCCGGCCCCTCCGACGCGACCACCGCGACCCGTACCCCGGGAACGGCGGAGACGACCACCGCGGACGCCGCTCCGGGAACGGCGGACGCGACCACCGCGACCCGCACCCCCGGATCGGCCGACGCCACCACGGTGACCCGCGCCGCGGGTGCACCCGGCGGACCGGCCGGAGCGGGCAGCCCGTCGGGCGCAGACCATCCCGACGCCGCCGTGACCGCGGGCGCCGCGGCCGCCGGATCCGGGGCCCCGGCCGACGACACCCGGGCCGGGACACCCGCGGGCACGCCCGCCGGAGCCGGCGCGGACACCAACGGAACCCCGGCCGACACCGTCGGGTCCGACGCTCCCGCCGGGACCGACGGCGACTCCCCGGAGGAGCCGCGCGACCCGACCCTCGCCGCACTGGCCGCGCGCCTGCCCGACGAGGTGCTCGTCATCGACGAACACCCCCGGTACCACGTGCAGACCTGCCGGGCCCTCACCGGTCGCCCGGTGATCCCGCTGCCGGTCAGCGAGGCCGTCGAGCTCGGGTTCACCCCGTGCGGCTGGTGCGCGCCGAACCGGACCCTCGGCGACCGTCATCCCGCCCAGGCCCGCTGACCAGCAGCGCGGCGCGCCCCACGGAATAACGGGGCGCGGTCGCGCGCTACCCTGGTTCCACAGGCACCGATCCGGCCATCACCGGGGAGCCTCCGGAAGAAACGGCCCCGGGCCGGAGTAGAACCGGACGGGTGCGGCCCGTCATCGCCGTCGAACGAGAGGCCCGTGCACCCGTGCACGGGCAAGCGGGGTGGTACCGCGGCCCGGCTCTCCAGAGCCGTCGTCGTCCCCGTGCGAAGCGAGAGCACGCACGAGGAGCGACACACGTGAGCGGCTATCCCGACGTCCCGGCGCACCCGTCGTTCCCGACGCTCGAGCAGGACGTGCTCGCGTCGTGGGACACCGACGACACCTTCCGCGCGTCGGTCGACCGGCGCCCCGCCGGTGAGAACGGGGCCGACGAGTACGTCTTCTACGACGGCCCGCCCTTCGCCAACGGCCTGCCGCACTACGGCCACCTGCTGACCGGCTACGTCAAGGACGTCGTCCCGCGGTACCGCACCATGCGCGGCCACCGGGTCGAGCGCCGCTTCGGCTGGGACACCCACGGCCTGCCCGCCGAGGTCGAGACCGAGAACCAGCTCGGCATCAAGCACAAGTCCGAGATCGACGAGATGGGCGTCGCCGCGTTCAACGAGGCGTGCCGCACGTCCGTGCTGCGCTACACCGGCGAGTGGCGCGACTACGTGACCCGCCAGGCCCGCTGGGTCGACTTCGACAACGACTACAAGACCCTGGACCTGGACTACATGGAGTCCGTCCTCTGGGCGTTCAAGTCGCTGTGGGACAAGGGTCTCGTCTACTCCGGCTTCCGGGTGCTCTGGTACTGCTGGCGCTGCGAGACGCCGCTGAGCGCCACCGAGACCAAGATGGACGACGTCTACACCGACCGGCAGGACCCGGCGGTCACCGTCGGGCTGCGCCTGTCGACGCCGGACCGCCCGGAGACCGACGGCGCCCTCGCCCTGGTCTGGACGACCACTCCGTGGACCCTGCCGTCGAACCTCGCCGTGGCCGTGCACCCCGACGTCGACTACGTGGTGGTGGAGGCGAACTCCGAGCGCTGGCTGCTCGCGGAGGCCCGGGTCGCCGCGTACGCCCGCGAGCTGGGGGAGGAACCGCCGGTGCTGGCGCGGGTGACGGGGTCCGACCTGCTCGGCGCGAGCTACACCCCGCCGTTCGACTTCTTCACCGGCCGCGAGAACGCCCACCGCGTGCTCGCCGCGGACTACGTCACCACCGAGGACGGCACCGGGCTGGTCCACATCGCCCCCGCCTTCGGTGAGGAGGACAAGGAGGTCACCGACGCGGCCGGCATCGAGGTCGTCAACCCGGTCGACTCCCGCGGCGAGTTCACCACCGAGGTCCCGCCGTACGCCGGCATGCAGGTGTTCGACGCGAACCCGCAGGTCATCCGCGACCTCAAGGACGGCAACGCGCACGCGCAGGGCGTCCTGCTGCGCCACGAGACCTACGACCACCCGTACCCGCACTGCTGGCGCTGCGGCAACGCGCTGATCCAGCGCGCCGTCGACTCCTGGTTCGTGCGCGTCACCCAGTTCCGGGACCGGATGGTCGAGCTCAACCAGGAGATCGACTGGACGCCCGCGCACGTGCGCGACGGCCAGTTCGGCAAGTGGCTCGAGGGCGCCCGCGACTGGGGCATCTCCCGCAACCGCTACTGGGGCAGCCCGATCCCGGTGTGGCAGTCCGACGACCCGCGCTACCCGCGCACCGACGTCTACGGCTCGCTCGACGAGATCGAGCGCGACTTCGGCGTGCGCCCGACCGACCTGCACCGGCCGTACGTCGACCAGCTGACCCGGCCCAACCCGGACGACCCGACCGGGCGCTCGACCATGCGCCGGGTGCCGGAGGTGCTCGACTGCTGGTTCGAGTCCGGCTCGATGCCGTTCGCGCAGGTCCACTACCCGTTCGAGAACCGCGACTGGTTCGAGCACCACTACCCGGGCGACTTCATCGTCGAGTACAACGGCCAGACCCGCGGCTGGTTCTACACGCTGCACGTGCTGGCCACCGCCCTGTTCGACCGGCCCGCGTTCCGCAACTGCGTCGCGCACGGCATCGTCCTGGGCGACGACGGCGCGAAGATGTCCAAGTCGCGCAAGAACTACCCCGACGTCAACGAGGTCTTCGACCGCGACGGCAGCGACGCCATGCGGTGGTTCCTCATGGCGAGCCCGATCCTGCGCGGCGGCAACCTCGTCGTCACCGAGCAGGGCATCCGCGAGGGCGTCCGCCAGGCGATCCTGCCGCTGTGGAACACCTGGTACTTCCTGTCGCTCTACGCGGGCGGGGAGCGCGGCACGTTCCGCACCGACAGCCCGCACGTCCTCGACCGGTATGTGCTGGCCAAGACCGCCGACCTCGTCGACGGCGTCACCGCGGCCATGGACGCCTACGACATCGCCGGGGCCTGCGAGCGGATCCGCGACCACGCCGAGACGCTGACCAACTGGTACGTCCGCCGCTCCCGCGAGCGGTTCTGGTCCGAGGACCCGGCCGTGCGCCAGGACGCCGTCGACACCCTGCACACCGTGCTGGAGGTGACCTGCCGGGTCGCGGCGCCGCTGCTGCCGCTGACTACCGAGGCCATCTGGCGCGGTCTCACGGGGGAGCGGTCGGTGCACCTCACCGACTGGCCCGCCGGGTCGGACGCCTCGGTCTCGCACCGTGAGGCCGGAGCCGGGCTGCCGCACGACGCCGGTCTCGTCGCCGGGATGGACCGGATCCGGCAGGTCGCGAGCGCGGCGCTGTCGTTGCGCAAGTCCGCGAAGGTGCGGGTGCGCCAGCCGCTGCCCGCGCTGACCGTCGCCGCCGGCGACGCCAAGGCGCTGGAGGACTTCACCGGGCTGCTCGCCGACGAGGTCAACGTCCGCTCGGTCGAGCTGACCGACGACGTCGCCACGCACGGCCGGTTCGAGATCGCCGTCAACGCCCGGGTCGCCGGACCGCGCCTGGGCAAGGACGTCCAGACCTGCATCCGCGCGGTCAAGGCGGGGGAATGGTCCCAGGAGGGCGACACCGTCGTGGCCGCGGGGATCGCGCTGCAGCCGGGGGAGTTCACCGAGAAGCTCGTCGCCGCCGACCCGGAGCGGACCCAGGCCCTGCCCGGGAACGCGGGGCTCGTCGTCCTCGACACCACGGTGACGCCGGAGCTGGCCGCGGAGGGCACCGCCCGCGACGTCGTGCGCGTCGTGCAGCAGGCCCGCCGTGACGCGGGTCTGGACGTGTCCGACCGGATCGCGCTGACCCTCGACGGTCCGGACGCGGTGCTCGACGCCGTACGGACCCACGAGGCGTTCGTCGCCGGGGAGGTGCTGGCGACCTCGGTCGCCTACGGCGCCGCCGGGGACGGCGCGTCGAGCGGGCAGGTCGTCGGCCCCGACGGCGCATCGGTCACGCTGTCGGCCGCGGTCGCCCGCGCCTGACCGGTACCGGCGCCGACCACCGCTCAGGGGCGGGGTGTCACCGTGAGACGGACGCGGTGGTCGGCGCCGGAGACCCGGGTGACCTCGACGGTCGCCGGGACCCCGTCGACCCGGCACACGACCGTCGCGCCCTCGGCCACCGGCGGGCAGCGCGGGGACAGGAGCACCGCGTCGTGGCCCGCGGCGCGCAGCGGGTCGCGCACGGCGAACATCAGGACCCCGGCCAGCGTGTCGGTCCCGGTCGGGCCGGGGCCGAGGCCGGGGACGACCACGTCCAGCTCCGCGACGCCGTCGGCGGACACCGGGAAGTCCCAGCGGGTCCGCACGACGTCCTGCGGGGTGGACCCGCGGGCGCCCTCCACCCGCGTCCTGTCGACGCGCACGGTGCCCCAGCCGTGGCGGCCCTCGTCGTCGCGCATCCGGCAGCCGAGGACCGGGTCGTCACCGTCCAGGACCCGGCAGTCGGCGGTGACGCCGGAGTGCTCCCGGCCCGTCGCCGCCTCGACCAGCAGCGCCGCGCCCTCGGCCGGCGACGGCAGCGGTTCGTGCTGCGACCACAGCACCAGCGCGGTCGGGAGGATCACGACGACGACGACGAGCGGCAGCCACCACCGGGGCGGACGGGGTCGATCGGGCACGGGGGCAGTCTGGCCGACCGGGACCGGCCGCAACTCCGCAGAACCACCGGGCCCTATCCTCACCCCATGGGTGACGCGGCGGAACGGTGGCGGGAACGCCAGACCGGCCGCGGGATCCCCGACCACGTCCTCCGGCACGCCCCCGCCGACCCGTGGACCCACGACCCCGCCGACTTCACCCCGCCCGCGGAGCCGGCCGACACGCCGTCGCACCGGGCGGCGCGGGCGATCGCCGAGCGTGCCGCCGCGTGGACCTGCGCCGGGGCGTCGGTGCTCGACGTCGGCTGCGGGGGCGGGGACGCCGCGTTCGGCGCGGCGTGGCCCGAGCCGTCGCCGGTGGCGCGGGTGGTCGGCGTCGACCGGCAGGCCGACATGCTGGCGGTGTTCGCCGCGGCGGCCCGCGCCCGGGACCTGCCCCACGGCACCGTGCACGGCAGCTGGCCCGACGCGGTCGGGGACGCCGGACGGCACGACGTCGTCGTCTGCCACCACGTCCTGCACAACGTCGTCGACCTGCCCCCGTTCCTCGCCGCGTTGACCGGCGCCGTCCGCACCCGCGGCGGGATCGGCGGCGTCGTGGTCGAGATGCTGACCGAGCACCCGCTGGCCTGGCTGGACCCGCTGTGGGAGCGCTTCCACGACGTGGTCCGGCCGCCGTCGGCGACCCACGACGACGCCGTCGCGGTGCTGCGCGAGGAGCAGGGCGTCGACCCGGAGGTGCTGACCTGGACCCGTGCGGCCCGCCTGCCGCACGACGCCGCCTGGGTCACCCGCCGGCTCTGCCTGCCCGCCGACCGCGTCGAGGCGGTCGCCGCCGCGCTGGTGGACCTCCCGCCGCGGCGCACCGACGCCGTCACCCTGACCTGGTCGCCCTGAGCAGGGGGCCCCGGTGAGTCTGGAACTGCTGCTCGGCATCTCCGCGGGGGTGCTGCTGCTCGGCGTGCTCGCGGTGCGCGTCTCGGTGCGGCTCGGCTTGCCGTCGCTGCTGCTCTACCTGGGCATCGGCGTGCTGCTCGGCGAGTCCGTGCTGGGCATCCCGTTCGACGACACCGGCCTCACCGAGTCCCTCGGCCTCACCGCGCTCGTGCTGATCCTCACCGAGGGCGGGCTCACCACCCGCTGGTCGGCGGTGCGGCCCGCGCTCGGGCTCGGGCTGCTGCTGTCGACGCTGTCGGTGCTGGTGTCGATCGCCGTCGCGGGCGGGCTGCTGCACCTGCTGCTCGACCTGGAGTGGCGCACCGCGCTGCTGTGGGGCGCGGTTCTGTCCTCCACCGACGCCGCCGCGGTGTTCTCCGTGCTGCGCGGGGTCGCCGTCCCGCAGCGCCTCGCCGGGACCCTGGAGCTCGAGTCCGGGATGAACGACGCACCGGTGGTGATCGCCGTCGTCGTCCTGGCCGGGACCGAGGCCATCAGCTGGACGACGCCGCTGCTGATCGTCTACGAGCTCGTCGCGGGCGCCGTCGTCGGCGTCCTGCTCGGGCTGGGCTCGGCGTGGGCGCTGCGCCGCGCCGCGCTGCCGTCGACCGGCCTGTACCCGCTCGCGGCGATCGCGTCCTGCCTGCTGGCCTTCGCCGCCGGTCAGGGCGTGCACGCCTCGGGGCTGCTCGCCACCTACTGTGCCGCGCTGGTGCTGGGCAACTCCCGGCTGCCGCACCGCAGCGGTGTCGTCTCCTTCGCCGAGGGCACCGGGTGGATCGCCCAGATCGGGCTGTTCGTGCTGCTCGGCCTGTACGCGGTGCCCGAGCGGCTGCCCGCCGCCGTGGTGCCCGCGCTGATCTGCGCGGCGGTCGTCCTGCTCGCCGCGCGGCCGCTGTCGGTGGCCGCCGCCGCACTGCCGTTCCGGGTGCCCTGGCGCGAACAGGCGTTCCTGTCCTGGGCGGGGCTGCGCGGAGCCGTGCCGATCGTGCTCGCCCTCGTCGCGGTCACCGAGGGCGGCGGCCAGAACCAACGCCTGGTCGACGTCGTGTTCGTGCTGGTCGTGCTGCTCACCCTGGTCCAGGGCACCAGCCTGCCCTGGGTGGCGCGGCTGCTCGGGGTGGTCTCGCGCACCGACACCCGCGGCGTCGAGGTCGACGCCGCCCCGCTCGACGAGGTCGACGCCGAGCTCCTGCAGGTGAAGGTGCCCCCCGGGTCCCGGCTGCACGGCGTCTACCTGCGCGAGCTGCGGCTGCCCCGCGGGGCCACGGTCAGCCTGGTCGTACGCGACGCCGAGGCGTTCTCCCCGGGCGGGGACACCCGGCTGCGCGAGGGGGACCAGTTCCTCGTCGTCAGCACCCGGGACAACCGGGAGGACACCGAACAGCGGATCCGCGACGTCGACCGCGGCGGCAAGCTGGTCCGCTGGCACGAGGGCCGGGGCCGGCCGAGCGGGCGGGCCGGCTGACCGGCCGGTCGGCGGTGTCGGGGCGACCCGCATAATCACGGGTGTGAGTGCCGACCCTCCACCCCCCACCGCGCCGATCGACCCCGCCGTACGACGGCGCGGTGTGGCGCTGCTGGCGGGCATCGCCGCGGTGTGGCTGGCGCTCGACCTCGTCACCAAGGTCGCCGCCGTCGCCACGCTGGAGGGGCAGCGGCCGGTCACCGTGATCGACGGGTTCTTCTACCTCACGCTGCTGCGCAACCCGGGCGCCGCCTGGTCCATGGCCACCGGCTACACCTGGGTGCTGACGATCGTCGCCGTGGTGGTCGTCGGCGTGATCCTCCGGATCGCGCGGCGGCTCGCTTCGACCGGCTGGGCGATCGGCCTCGGCCTGGTCCTCGGCGGCGCGCTGGGCAACCTGGTCGACCGGTTCTTCCGCGCACCCGGACCGATGCGCGGGCACGTCGTGGACATGCTGGCCTTCTTCTCCCCGGACGGGAGCGTCTTCCCCGTGTTCAACATCGCCGACACCGGCATCGTGTGCGGCGGCATCCTGCTGGTGCTGATGGCCGTGCGCGGCATCGAGATCGACGGGAGCCGCGAACGTGGGTGAGGTACGCAGCATGCCGGTGCCCGACGGGCTGGACGGCATGCGGATCGACGCCGGGCTGTCCCGGCTGCTGGGCCTGTCCCGGACCGTCGTCGCGACCCTGGCCGAGTCCGGCCGGATCTCGGTCGACGGCCGCGAGGCCGGCAAGTCCGACCGGCTGCCCGGCGGGTCCTGGCTGGAGGTCGAGCTGCCCGACGCGCCGGCGCCCGCGGTCATCGAGGGCCCGGCGGAGGTCGTCGCGGGCCTGACGGTGCTGCACTCCGACGACGACATCGTCGTCGTCGACAAGCCGGTCGGGGTGGCCGCGCACGCCTCCCCGGGCTGGACCGGTCCGACCGTGACCGGCGGGCTCGCCGCGCTCGGGTTCCGGCTGTCCACCTCCGGCGCCGCCGAGCGGCAGGGCATCGTGCACCGGCTCGACGTCGGCACCACCGGGGTGATGGTCGTCGCCACCTCCGAGCACGCCTACACCGAGCTCAAGCGGGCCTTCAAGGAACGCACCGTCGACAAGCGGTACCACGCCGTCGTGCAGGGGCACCCGGACCCGTCGTCGGGCACGATCGACGCCCCGATCGACCGGCACCCGCGCCACGACTACCGGTTCGCGGTGATGCAGAGCGGCAAGCCCAGCGTCACCCACTACGACACCATCGAGGCGTTCCGCTCGGCGAGCCTGCTCGACGTGCACCTGGAGACCGGGCGCACCCACCAGATCCGGGTGCACTTCTCCGCACTGCGCCACCCCTGCGTCGGCGACATCACCTACGGCGCCGACCCGACGCTGGCCAAGCGGGTCGGGCTGTCCCGGCAGTGGCTGCACGCCCGCACGCTCGGGTTCGCCCACCCCGCCGACGGGCGGCACGTCGAGTTCACCAGCCCGTATCCGGCCGACCTCGACGCGGCGCTGGACGTCCTGCGGGACTGACGCGTGACCGGTCTGAGCACCCGGGCCCGGGCGTGGATCGCCGCGGCGATGGCGGTGGTGTTCCTCGGTGCGCTCTGGGCCGCCGGGTCCGGTCCGTCGGCCGGGCCCCCGGCGGCGACGGGGTCGGTGCGGCTGGGCCCCGACCCCGGCCAGGACGTCGCCGGCTACCTCGCCGGGCTGCCCGCGACGCTGCCCGCACCGGGGGTTTCCGTGTCCGCGCTCGTGCAGTTCACCCGCCCGCTGGCCCCGTCCGACGCTGCGGCCGCGGGCTCCGGCACGACGACCACGACCGCGGTGTTCCGGGTGCCGTTCGACCGGGTGCAGACCGCGCTGCGGTTCGAGCCGGTCACCGGCACCGGGGACCCGGCGGCCGCGCTCGGCGTCGCCCGTGAGCGGGCCGCCTACGCCGCCGAGGCCGACGCCGACCGCGCCGCCCGCGACGGTGGGGGAGCGGCCACCCCGGAGGCCCGCGCGGCACTGACCCGGCGGGCCGCCGTGGCCGCGGCCGAGCGACGCGCGCTCGCCGACCCGGGCTGCGCCTGCGTGGTCGCGCTGGTCGTGACCGCCGACCGGGCCGGGCTCGAGGCGCTCGCCGCGCGCCCGGGCGTGCGGGGCGTGCAGGCCGCGCCGGCCGGGACCGGCGCACCGGAGCTCGCACTGTCGCCGCTGCTGCCCGAGCAGACCACCACCGCGAGCCCGCCGCCCGACGACGGCCCCGTCCCCTGAGCCGCGCGCGTCCCCGAGCCGCGTTCCCGGCCCTCGTCAGCCCCCGGCCCTCGTCAGGTCCCGGCCCTCGTCCGACCCGGGCCCCGGCCGGCCGCGGGCCTCGCCCGGCCTCGCGGTCTCCGGCCGGCCCCGGCCTCCGGGCGGCCCCCGGGCTTCCGCCCGCCCGTGCCCGGCCCCGTCCGGCCGCGCGGCCCTGGTCGCCCCGGCCGCCCGCCCATGATCAGCACGAGTGCGCCGATCGGTGCCGGATGTGGCACCGATCGCTGCACAGACGTCGATCACGGGGTCGCGGCTCCGGTCCCCCGCCCGGCAGCCCGGCCATGATCGCCGTGATGGAGGTGATCGGTGCCGGATGTGGCACCGATCGCTGCACGCGTGCCGATCATGAGCCCGACGGTGCCCGGGGTCGGCGGACCCCCTGACCGCAGTGCACGGCGGTGCACGACCGTCGCTGCCGCTGGTCCCGGGGGACCGGTCAGCCCAGCACCCCGCGCTCGCGCAGCACCCGCACGGCCCGGGCGGCGCCCTCCCAGCGGTGGGCGTCCCAGCCGTGCGCGGACGCGGCACGGACGTTGTCGACGCGGTCGTCGAAGAACAGCACCTGCTCCGGTGCGGTGCCGAACTCGACGTCGGCGCGCCGGAAGATGTCCTGCGACGGTTTCGCGGCGCCGACGTCGGCGGAGAACAGCAACCGGTCGAACGGGCTGCTCCAGGCCGCGGCACGCACCGCGGAGGCCAGCCCGCGCGGTGCGTTGGACAGCACGGCGAGGCGCACCCGGGCCCGCGCGAGGTCGGCGATCAGCATCGACGACGACGGCGGCAGCGTCAACCAGAACGTGACGTCCACCCGCTCGGCGGCGTCGATCCGGGCGCGCTCGGGTGCCAGGCCCAGGTCGGCGCAGACGGCGGTCCAGTAGCGGTCCGGCGGGTCGCCCAGGTCGTGCCGGGCGCGGTGGCGCCAGTACGCCTCGCGCAGCACGGGTTCGGGAACGGCGAACACCCCGGCCAGCCGGCGCTCCAGGCCCGCGGACGGCACCAGCACCTCACCGAGGTCGAACACCACGGTGCCGGGTGGCGTCGTCGGCTCGGGGGCGGTGGGCATCGTGGCCCGACCCTAACCCGCCGCCGGGCCGTCCGCGACACGCCGTCGTCCGGGGTGGACAGGGGGTGAGCAGGCCCGACACGCGGAGCCCGATCGTGCCCGGCCGCCGTCGCCGGAACCGTCGGACCCCACCGTTACGCTGGGGCCCTCACCGATCCGGTCGGTCCGGACCTTCAGGGTCCACCGGCTCCGGCGAGCGGGCCCCGCCAGGTCCGCGCACCGGCGCCGATGCCCCTGCCCGTCCGCGCCGCCGGCCCGGTGTCGGCACGTCCGCCCCGACGGGCGTGCGCACCAGCGGAGGTCCGCGCCGTCCCAGCGGCGCGGGAGAGGAGCGCGGGACACACATGGGCAGTGCCGGATCCGGGAGTCGCTCCTTCGTCCATCTGCACACGCACACCGAGTTCTCGATGCTGGACGGTGCCGCCCGGCTCGACGACCTGTTCTCCGAGGCCGCCAAGCACGAGATGCCGGCCATCGCGATGACCGACCACGGCAACGTCTACGGCGCCTTCGAGTTCTGGCGCAAGGCGAAGGCGCACGACGTCAAGCCGATCATCGGCATGGAGGGCTACCTCGCGCCCGGGTCGCGGCACGAGCGCAAGCGCACCGCGCTGGGCAACGGCAGCGAGAACAACCCCGACCTCATGTACACCCACATGACGCTGCTCGCGGAGAACACGGAGGGGATGCACAACCTCTTCCGGCTCTCCTCGCTGGCCAGCCTCGAGGGCTACTACTACAAGCCGCGTATGGACCGCGAGCTGCTGGAGCGCTACGGCAAGGGCCTGATCGCGACGACCGGCTGCCCCTCCGGGGAGGTCGCGCGCCTGCTCCAGCAGCACGACTTCGACGCCGCCTGCCAGGCCGCGAGCGACTACCGCGACATCTTCGGGAAGGACAACTTCTTCCTGGAGCTGATGGACCACGGCATCGAGATCGAGAAGCGGGTCCAGGAGGACCTGTTCCGGCTCAAGGACAAGCTCGACCTGCCCGGCCTCGCGACGAACGACCTGCACTACACCTACCCGGACGACACCAAGGCGCACGAGGTGCTCCTGTGCGTCCAGACCGGCAAGACCCTCGCGGACCCGAACCGGTTCAAGTTCGACGCCCAGGACTTCTACCTCAAGTCCGCCGCCGAGATGCGCCAGCTCTGGGACCCGATCCACCCCGAGGCCTGCGACAACACGCTGCTCGTCGCCGAGCGCTGCAACATCGACTTCACCACCGGCCAGGACCTCCAGCCCAAGGCGCCCGTCCCCGAGGGGGAGACCGAGGAGTCCTGGCTGATCAAGGAGGTCGAGCGGGGACTGCACATGCGGTTCCCCGACGGCGTCACCGAGAAGTACCGGCAGCAGGCCAACTACGAGGTCGGCGTCATCATCAAGATGGGCTACCCCGGCTACTTCCTGGTGACCGCGGACCTCATCCAGCACGCCAAGTCCGTCGGCATCCGCTGCGGCCCCGGCCGTGGCTCGGCGGCGGGCTCGCTGGTCGCCTACGTCCTGGGCATCACCGACCTCGACCCGATCCGGCACAAGCTGATCTTCGAGCGGTTCCTCAACCCCGACCGCGTCTCGATGCCCGACATCGACATGGACTTCGACGAGCGCCGGCGCGGCGAGATGATCCGCTACGTCACCGAGAAGTACGGCGAGGACCGGATCGCGCAGATCATCACCTACTCCACGATCAAGGCGAAGGCCGCGATCAAGGACTCGGCGCGGGTGCTCTACGGCCAGCCCGGCTACTCCGTCGCCGACCGCATCTCCAAGGCCATGCCGCCCGCGGTGATGGGCAAGGACATCCCGCTGTCGGGCATCTTCGACCCGTCGCACAAGCGGTACTCCGAGGCGACCGAGGTCCGCGCCCTC
Organism: Pseudonocardia sp. DR1-2; assembly: GCF_023717215.1. Classification (NCBI taxonomy): domain Bacteria; kingdom Bacillati; phylum Actinomycetota; class Actinomycetes; order Pseudonocardiales; family Pseudonocardiaceae; genus Pseudonocardia; species Pseudonocardia sp. DR1-2. The sequence continues at coordinate 47,170 of NZ_JAMQOF010000007.1, forward strand.
TACGAGGCGGACCCGCAGGTCAAGGAGATCATCGACACCGCGCGGGGCCTCGAGGGACTGAAGCGGCAGTGGGGTGTGCACGCCGCGGGCGTGATCATGTCCTCGACGCCGCTGATCGACGTGATCCCGATCCAGCGCCGCGAGTCCGACGGCGCGATCATCACGCAGTTCGACATGGGCGTCTGCGAGACCATCGGCCTGCTGAAGATGGACTTCCTGGGGCTGCGCAACCTCACCATCCTCGACGACGCCCTGGAGAACATCGAGCTCAACGGAAAGCCCGCCGTCGACCTGGACAAGGTCGAGCTCGACGACCGGAAGACCTACGAGCTGCTCTCCCGCGGCGACACCCTCGGCGTGTTCCAGCTCGACGGCGGCCCGATGCGCGACCTGCTCCGCCGCATGGCGCCCAGCGAGTTCGAGCACATCTCCGCGGTCGGCGCGCTGTACCGCCCGGGCCCGATGGGTGCGAACGCGCACAACGACTACGCCGACCGCAAGAACGGCCGGCAGGAGATCACGCCGATCCACCCGGAGCTGGCCGAGCCGCTCAAGGACGTCCTCGGTGAGACCTTCGGCCTGATCGTGTACCAGGAACAGGTCATGTCCATCGCGCAGGTGCTGGCGGGCTACACGCTCGGCCAGGCGGACCTGCTCCGCCGCGCGATGGGCAAGAAGAAGAAGGAGATCCTGGACAAGGAGTACGCCGGCTTCGCCCAGGGCATGAAGGACAACGGCTACTCCGCGGCCGCGGTCAAGACGCTCTGGGACATCCTGCTCCCGTTCTCCGACTACGCCTTCAACCGCGCCCACTCCGCCGCCTACGGCGTGGTGTCGTACTGGACGGCCTACCTCAAGGCGAACTACCCGGCCGAGTACATGGCCGGCGTGCTCACCTCGGTGCGCGACGACAAGGACAAGGCCGCGGTCTACCTGGCGGAGTGCCGCCGGATGGGCATCACGGTCCTCCCGCCCGACGTGAACGACTCGGTGCGCAACTTCGCCCCGGTCGGCGACGACATCCGCTTCGGTCTCGGCGGCATCCGCAACGTCGGGCACAACGTCGTCGACGCGATCGTCGCCGCGCGGCGGGAGAAGGGGAACTTCGTCGACTTCTCCGACTTCCTGCGCAAGGTCGACGCGGTCGTCTGCAACAAGAAGGTCGTCGAGTCGCTGATCAAGGCGGGCGCGTTCGACTCGCTCGGCCACTCCCGCAAGGGCCTGCTGCTCGTGCACGCCGACGCCATCGACGCGGTGATGAGCACCAAGAAGGCCGCCTCGATGGGCCAGTTCGACCTGTTCGGCTCGCTGGACGGGCCGGGCGAGGGCGACGACGGCGGTCTCGGTGGCATCTTCGACGTGAAGGTGCCCGACGAGGAGTGGGACACCAAGCACAAGCTCGCCGTCGAGCGGGAGATGCTCGGCCTCTACGTGTCCGGGCACCCGTTGCAGGGCCTCGAGCAGGCGCTCGCCGCGAAGTCCGACACCTCGATCGCCGACATCGTCGAGGGCTCGGTCGCCGAGGGTGCGCAGGTCACGGTCGGCGGCATCCTCGCCAACGTCAACCGCCGGGTGAACAAGAACGGCGAACCGTGGGCGTCGGCGCAGATCGAGGACCTCGCCGGCGGCATCGAGGTGCTGTTCTTCCCGCGGGCGTACCAGGTGGTCGGCGTCGACGTCGCCGAGGACGCGATCGTGCTGGTCAAGGCGCGGGTCAACAAGCGCGACGACCGCGTCTCGCTGATCGCGAACGACCTCGCGGTGCCCGAGCTGGCCACCGGCGAGGCCGGGCTGCCGATCCGGGTCAGCCTGCGCACCGACCAGTGCACCCCCGAGCGCGTCGCGAAGCTCAAGGAGGTGCTGACCCACCACCCCGGTACCTCCGAGGTGCACCTGACCCTGGTCTACGGCACCAAGATGACCGCCCTGCGGCTGGACGACTCGCTCAAGGTCATGCACACCTCGGCGCTGATGGGGGACCTGAAGGCCCTGCTCGGCCCCGGCTGCCTCGGCGGCTGACCGCCCACACCCCTCCCCGGGCGTCCACACCCGTTGCCACGGGTGCGGATGCCCGGGCAACGGGTGTGGGGGGTGTGGGGTGCGGCGCCGACCGGCCCGTGCCGCCGGCGCGCGACGGGCGGCCCGGGTGCGGCGGGGTGTCGCGGTGGGCAGGGCTCAGGCCCGGCGGGCCAGGTCGGCCCAGGCGGCGCGGGCGGGGGCGTCCCAGCGCTCGTGCAGCGTGGTGAACAGCTCCGCCGCGCGGGACCCGGCCCACTGCTCGGGCAGCAGCTCGGCGGGCAGCTCGGGGTCCAGAAACGGGAACCGTCGCCAGGCGTGGACCAGGCGGACCTGGCGGGCGAGGACGTCGCCGCCGTCGTCGGTGGCGGGCCCGGCGGCGCCCGGGGCCGAGGTGGCGGCGGCCGCGCAGGACGCGGCGGAGACCGCGTCGAGGTGGGGGCCGAACTCGTCGAGGAACTCCGAGTAGGCCCGTTCCACGACGTCGAGATCCCAGGCCTGGGCCACGATGTCGTCGGCGCGGCCGATGCCGCCGTAGTGCCCGACGAAGGAGTACCCGGACCCGGCGAGGTCGAGCTCGTCGAGCACCGCCGCGACGCGGGCCTCCTTGCCGGGGTCGGGACTGACCCACACCCCGGGGGCGGGGGAGCCCAGCCCGGCCCAGGCCAGCCGGGTGCGCAGCCGGTGGCGCAGGCGTCGGCGCGACTCCGGGACCGAGGCGAGCAGGACCAGCCAGCGGCCGTCCCAGCCGGTCGTCGGACGACCGAAGCCGTAGATGCGGGCGGCGCCGTCGGACAGCAGCTCCGACCCGGCGGGGGTGAGCGACCAGCGGACCCGGCGGCCGTCGCGGTCGGAGGTCAGCAGGCCCTCGCCCGCGGTGCGGGCCAGCGCCTGGCGGGCCGACTTGGCCTCCACCCCGAGCGCGCCCAGCACGTCGAGCAGGGCCCGGGTCCAGACCGGTTCCCCGGCCGGGAGGACGAACTCGCCCAGCACGGTGAGCAGCAACGATCGTGCGGAGGTCTGCCCGAGCTCGCGACGGCGCAGGGCCGACCCGTCGGGCCCCTCCGGCTCGTACACGGAGTCGGGCGTGGCCATGGTCGGGCCAGCGTAGAGGGTCGGCACTAGCGTGGGCGTCCGTGACCACCGCAGGCCCCGGGCGTGTCCCGGACCCGACCGTCTCCGGATCCCCGCTCGACACGGGGGCACTGCTCGCCACCGACCGGGACCACGTCTGGCACCCCTACGCGCCGATGCCGGCGACCCGGGCGCCGATCGTCGTGGAGTCCGCGCAGGGGGTGCGGCTGAGGCTGCCCGACGGCCGTGAGCTCGTCGACGGGATGTCGTCGTGGTGGTCGGCCATCCACGGCTACCGCCACCCGCGGCTCGACGCGGCGGTACGCGACCAGCTCGGCCGGATGAGCCACGTGATGTTCGGCGGCCTGACCCACGGCCCGGCCGTCGACCTGGCCCGGCTGCTCGTGGACGTCAGCCCGGAGGGGCTGGAGCACGTGTTCCTGGCCGACTCCGGATCGGTGTCGGTCGAGGTCGCCATCAAGATGTGCCTGCAGTACTGGCGGTCCCGCGGCCGCCCCGGCAAGCACCGGCTGATGACGTGGCGGCGCGGCTACCACGGCGACACCTTCGGTGCGATGAGCGTCTGCGACCCCGACGGCGGCATGCACTCGCTGTGGTCCGACGTCCTCCCGCAGCAGGTGTTCGCCGACGCCCCACCGGAGGACTTCACCCACGACTACGTCGCCCACCTCGCCGAGCTCGTCGAGACCCACGCCGACGAGCTGGCCGCGGTGGTCGTCGAGCCGGTGGTGCAGGGCGCCGGGGGGATGCGCTTCCACGACCCCCGCTACCTGCACGTGCTGCGCGAGCTGTGCCACGCCCACGACGTGCTGCTCGTGTTCGACGAGATCGCCACCGGCTTCGGCCGCACCGGCGAGCTGTTCGCCGCCGACCACGCCGCCGTCGCCCCGGACGTGATGTGCGTCGGCAAGGCGCTGACCGGCGGCTACCTGACGATGGCCGCGACCCTGTGCAGCACCCGGGTGGCCCGCGGCATCACCGACGGCGAGGCCGGGGTGCTCATGCACGGGCCGACGTTCATGGGCAACCCGCTCGCCGCCGCCGTCGCCCACGCCTCGGTGTCGCTGCTGCTCGAACGCGACTGGCGGCGCGAGGTGAAGGACGTCGCCGCCGGGCTGCGCGCCGGGCTGGCCCCCGCCCGGTCGCTGCCGGGCGTGCGGGAGGTCCGGATCCTGGGCGCTATCGGTGTCGTCGAGATGGCCGAGGAGGTCGACGTCGCCGCCGCGACCGCCGCCGCGGTGCTCGCCGGGGTCTGGCTACGGCCCTTCCGCAACCTCGTCTACGCGATGCCGCCGTTCGTCAGCACCCGCGACGACGTGGCGCTGATCACCGCCGGGATGCGGGCCGCAGCCCTTGCCGGGCAGCGGGATCAGCGCTGAGTCCGTGATCCGGACCACCGATCCGGTGGACTTCGGTGTGTTCCACCTCACGTTACGCAGAGGTGTACGGCGCTGACCGGGCGTTTCGTCGTGGACGTCCGAAACGATGAGAAGCGTTCTCATCATGATCCGTTTCCGTGGTCGGGGTGAAACGGTGTCGGCCGGTCGCATTCGTCCGGTCGGCCGCACCCGCTCCGCCGGTCGCGCACCGCGCGACCCGCCCCAGTCGACCGCACCGTCGCGGTCCGGCGCCCCCCACGGACCGATACGGAGGATCCGGTGCCCACGCACAGTCACTCCAGCACCACCAGCCCCACGAGTAACTCCGAACACCGCGTGCAGGACCACGAGCACGCCCCGGCCGAGTCCGGCCGCGGTGAGCACTCGCCGCCGGGCGGCTCCTGGTTCGGCCGCACGTTCCCGCACGCCCGGGCGGACTTCTCCGCCTCGATCGTCGTGTTCCTCGTGGCGGTGCCCCTGTCGCTGGGCATCGCCGTCGCCTCCGGCGCCCCGATCCTGGCCGGCCTCATCGCCGCCGTCGTCGGTGCCGTCGTCGCCGGTCTGCTCGGCGGCTCCAAGCTCCAGGTCTCCGGCCCCGCCGCCGGTCTGACCGTCATCGTCGCCGAGCTGGTCAACACCTTCGGCTGGCAGGTCACCACGCTGATCACCGCGGGCGCCGGTGTCCTGCAGATCGTCTTCGGGCTGACCCGGCTGTCCCGGTTCGCCCAGGCCATCCCGCCCGCCGTCGTGCACGGCATGCTCGCGGGCATCGGCGCCACCATCGCCCTCGGCCAGCTGAACGTCGTGTTCGGTGGTCAGGCGCAGACCGGCGGCGTCAACTCGATCGCCGCGCTGCCCGGCGCGATCGCGAACCTGTCCTGGCCCGCGCTGCTCCTCGGCGGCATCGTCATCGCGATCATGCTGACCTGGAACCGGCTGCCCGCGAAGGTGACCGTCGTCCCGGCCGCGCTGGTCGCGATCGTCACGGCCACCGTCGTCTCCCTCGCCTTCGCCGACGTCGTCCGGGTGCAGCTGGGGGGCTCGCTCCTGGACGCGCTGTCGCTGCCCGCGCTGCCGGAGTCGAACTGGGGCGGCGTGCTGTTCGGCATGCTGACCATCGCGCTGATCGCGAGCGTCGAGTCGCTGCTGTCCGCCGTCGCGGTGGAGCGCATGAGGCCCGGCACCCGCACCGACACCGACCGTGAGCTGCTCGGCCAGGGTGCCGCCAACACCGTCTCCGGCATGATCGGCGGCCTGCCCATCACCGGTGTGATCGTCCGGTCCGCCGCGAACGTCAAGGCCGGCGCCGAGACCCGCGCGTCGGCGGTGCTGCACGGCGTCTGGATCGCGCTGTTCGCGATCGTGCTGATCGGCGTCATCGAGCTGATCCCGATGGCCGCACTGGCCGGTCTGCTGGTCATGATGGGTGTCGGGCTGGTCAAGCCGGCCGAGATCCGCACCGCCCGGCAGCACGGTGAGCTGGCCATCTACGCCGCCACCCTGCTCGGCGTCGTGTTCCTGAACCTGCTCGAGGGCGTCGTCATCGGGCTGGTCCTGGCCGGGCTGATGCTGCTCTGGCGCGCCGTCCGGTCCCGCCCGCACCTGGAGCAGGCCGACGACGGCAGCTGCGAGCTCGTCGTCGAGGGCTCGCTGAGCTTCCTGGCCGTGCCGCGGCTGTCCCGCGAGCTGAACTCCGTCCCGCGCGGCTGCGACGTCACCGTCCGGCTGGTCACCGACTACCTCGACCACGCCGCCTACGACCACCTGCTCGCCTGGAAGGCCCGCCACGAGGGCACCGGCGCCACCGTGACCGTGATCGAGCCCGAGCAGGCCCGCCGCGCCACCGCGCCCGGCGCCGGCTTCCTGACCTGGGGCGAGTGGCAGGGCAGGGAGACCGAGGGGCGTGCGTCGGGGACGCTGATGGCGGGCGTCGCCGCGTACCACGACAACACCTCCGAGGCGATCCTCCCGACCATGACCGGGCTCGCCGACGGGCAGTCCCCGTCCGCGATGATGATCACCTGCGCGGACTCCCGGGTGCTGCCGCACGTCATCACCCACAGCGGCCCGGGCGACGTGTTCACCGTGCAGAACGTCGGCAACCTCGTCGTCGGGCCCGGCACCGCGGCCGCCGTCGAGTTCGCGACCGGCACCCTCGACGTGCCGATCGTCGCCGTCTGCGGGCACTCCGGCTGCGGGGCGATGCAGGGGCTGCTCGCCGGCGGCGCGAGCGGGGACTCCGCGCTCGGCCAGTGGCTGCGCGAGGCGCGGCCGGTGCTGCGCGCCTACGAGAACGGTCACCCGGTCGCCGTCGCCGCCGCGCGGGACGGGTTCGGCGAGGCCGACCAGCTGGCGATGGTGAACGTGGCGATGCAGCTGGAGATGCTGCGGGCGCAGGACTCCGGCGCCGAGGTGCTGGGCCTGTTCTACGACATCCGCAGCGCCCGTGTGCTCGTCCTCGACGAGGCCGCGGGCCGGTTCGTCGAGCCCCGCGCCGACCTCGGCACCGGGGTCTCGGACCTCGACCGGATCGCCGCCGGACACGGGCACGGGGCCACCGCCGCCGCCCGCCGGCTGCTGAAGGTCTGAGCCCGCGCATCCGGGAACAATCCGCACCCACGACGTCGTTGGGGACCGTATGGCCACCGTGGAACTGACCACCGACAACTTCGACGACGTCGTGGGTGCGCCCGGGACGACCGTGCTCATCGACTTCTGGGCGTCCTGGTGCGGGCCGTGCACCCAGTTCGCCCCCGTCTACGACGCCGCCTCCGAGAAGCACCAGGACGTGACCTTCGGCAAGGTCGACACCGAGGCCCAGCAGGCGCTGGCCGGTGCGTTCGGGATCTCCTCGATCCCGACCGTGATGGCCGTCCGCGACGGCGTGGTGCTCTACTCCGAGCCGGGCGCGCTGCCCGCCGAGGCCCTCGAGGACCTCATCGGCCAGGTGAAGGCGGTCGACATGGACGAGGTCCGCGCCGCCGTCGCCGAGCAGGAGAAGCAGGAGGGTGAGGCGCCGCAGGCCTGACCCGGCGTCCGCACGACCCCCGGAGCCCCGCACACCTCAGGGTGGGCGGGGCTCCGTCGTGCCTAGGGTGTGGGCGTGACCGGCCCCGACCCGACGCCGCCCGGACCCCGCCCGCTGGCCTGGCTCGACACCCACGCCCGCGCCCGAACCGAGGCCGGTCTGCGCCGCAGGCTGTCCCCGCGTCCGGCCGACCCCGCGGGCGGGCCCGCGCTCGACCTCGCCGGCAACGACTACCTCGGGCTCTCGGCCGACCCGCGGGTCGTCGCCGGGGCGACCGCGGCGCTGCGCACCTGGGGTGCGGGCGCCACCGGGTCACGGCTGGTCACCGGCTCGACCGCGCTGCACGCCGAGCTGGAGGCCGAGCTCGCCGCGTTCTGCGGCCACGACGACGCCCTGGTGTTCTCCTCCGGCTACACCGCCAACCTCGGGGTGGTCACCGCGCTCACCGGCCCCGGCGCGCTGATCGTGTCCGACGCCGCCGCGCACGCCTCCCTGGTCGACGCCTGCCGGCTCTCCCGGGCCCGGGTGGTCGTCGTGCCGCACGCCGACGTCGACGCCGTCGACGCCGCGCTGGCCGCCCGCACCGAGACCCGCGCGCTCGTCGTCACCGACTCGGTCGGGTCCGCCGACGGCGACCTCGCCCCGCTCGCCGCGCTGCACCGGGTCTGCCGGGCCCGCGGCGCGGTGCTGCTCGCCGACGAGGCCCACGGGCTCGGGGTACGCGGTCCGGGCGGGCGCGGCCTGCTCGCCGAGACCGGGCTGGCCGGGGCGGACGACGTCGTCGCCACCGTCACCCTGTCCAAGGCGCTCGGCAGCCAGGGCGGTGCGGTGCTCGGCCCGGCCGCGGTCACCGCGCACCTGGTCGACTCCGCGCGCTCGTTCATCTTCGACACCGGCCTCGCCCCCGCCGCGACGGGTGCGGCGCTGGCCGCGCTGCGGGTGCTCGCCTCCGAGCCCGAGCGGGCCGCGGACGTGCTGCGGGTCGCCGGTGCGCTCGCCGCCGCCTGCGACGCGGCGGTGCCGGTGTCCGCGGTCGTCCCGGTGGTGCTGGGCGAGCCCGGCCCCGCGGTCGCCGCGGCCGCCGCCTGCCTGCGGCGCGGTCTGCGGGTGGGCTGCTTCCGGCCGCCGTCGGTCCCGCCGGGCACCTCCCGGCTCCGGCTCACCGCCCGTGCCGGGCTGACCGGGGCGCAGCTGTCGTTCGCGACCGGCGTGCTCGCCGAGGTGCTCGCCGACGCCCGGACGGGGGCCCGGGCGTGACCGGGCGGTTCGTGGTCGTCACCGGCACCGGCACCGGGGTCGGCAAGACCGTCGCCACCGCCGCGCTGGCCGCCGTCGCGGTCGCGGCGGGGGAGCGGGTGGCGGTGCTCAAGCCCGCTCAGACCGGGGTCGGCCCGGACGATCCCGGCGACGTCGACGAGGTCGCCCGCCTCGTCCCCGAGGTCACCACCCGGGAGCTGGCCCGCTACCCCGACCCGCTGGCCCCGGCGACCGCGGCCCGGCGCTGCGGGGCATGCCCGGTGACCCCGGAGCAGGCCGCGGTGACCGCGCGGACGCTGGCCGACCACCACGACCTCGTCCTCGTCGAGGGTGCGGGCGGGCTGCTCGTCCGGTTCACCGACGAGGGCGGCACCCTCGCCGACGTCGCCCGGCTGCTCGGCGCCCCGGTCGTGGTGGTCGCGGCGTCCGGGCTCGGCACGCTCAACCACACCGCGCTCACCGTCGAGGCGCTCCGGGCGCGCGGCCTGACCTGCGCGGGGATCGTGATCGGGTCCTGGCCGGCGGAGCCGGACCTGGCGGAGCGCTGCAACCTCCAGGACCTGCCGATGATCACCCGGGCGCGGGTCCGCGGCCTGCTGCCCGAGGGGCTCGGACGGGTGACACCGGACCGTTTCGCCGCGGTGGCCCGGGACACACTGGGTCCGATCCAGCTGGGTGACTGGCAGGATCCACGGGCATGACGACCGCCCGGACCGACGTCCTCACCGTCGCGCGCGACCAGGTCCTCGACCAGGGTCGCGGCCTCACCGTCACCCAGGTGCGCGAGGTGCTCGACCTGCCCGACGACCGTCTCGACGACCTGCTCGAGCTGGCCCACGAGGTGCGGATGCGCTGGTGCGGGCCGGACGTCGAGGTCGAGGGGATCATCTCGCTCAAGACCGGCGGCTGCCCGGAGGACTGTCACTTCTGCTCCCAGTCGGGCCTGTTCGCCTCGCCGGTGCGCTCGGCCTGGCTGGACATCCCGATGCTCGTCGAGGCCGCCAAGCAGACCGCGAAGACCGGGGCCACCGAGTTCTGCATCGTCGCCGCCGTCCGCGGGCCCGACGAGCGGCTCATGTCCCAGGTCGCCGCGGGCATCGCGGCGATCCGCGACGAGGTCGACATCAACATCGCGTGCTCGCTGGGGATGCTCACGGCCGAGCAGGTCGGCGAGCTCGCCGCGATGGGCGTGCACCGCTACAACCACAACCTCGAGACCGCCCGCAGCCACTTCCCGAACGTGGTCACCACCCACACCTGGGAGGAGCGCTGGGACACCCTGCGCATGGTCCGTGACGCCGGCATGGAGGTGTGCTGCGGCGGCATCGTCGGGATGGGGGAGACCCTGGACCAGCGCGCCGAGTTCGCCGGGCAGCTCGCCGAGCTGGAGCCCGACGAGGTGCCGCTGAACTTCCTCAACCCGCGCCCGGGCACCCCGTTCGGGGACCTGGAGCCGATGTCCGGGCCGGACGCGCTGCGCACCGTCGCCGCGTTCCGCCTGGCGCTGCCGCGCACGATCCTGCGCTTCGCCGGTGGCCGCGAGATCACCCTCGGCGACCTGGGCGCCCGCAAGGGCCTGCTCGGCGGGATCAACGCGGTGATCGTCGGGAACTACCTGACGACGCTGGGGCGTCCGGCCGAGTCCGACATCGACCTGCTCGGCGAGCTGGAGATGCCGATCAAGGCCCTCAACGAGACGCTGTGACGGCGCCGGTGGGCACGCCGACCCGCGAGGACGGGGGCCGGTACTGCGACCAGTGCGGGTCGCCGGACTCCGCGGCCGGGCACGACCGGTGCGCGGCGCGGCGCGAGCTGGAGCCGCCGCGGTTCTGCCCGGACTGCGCACGGCGGATGGTGGTGCAGGTCCACCCGGTCGGCTGGACGGCCCGGTGCAGCCGGCACGGCGAGCGCACCTCGTCCTGACCCGCCGCCGCGCGCGGCCCCCGCGGTGGCGGGGGCCGCGCCGGTGTCCGCACGGGTCAGGGCTTGATCAGGACCTTCAGCGCCTCGCGGTCGTTCATCGCGCGGTAGCCGTCGGGGACCTCGTCGAGACCGATGGTGCGGTCGAAGACCCGTCCGGGCTGGATGCGGCCCTCCAGCACGTCGGGCAGCAGCTCCTCGATGTAGGCGCGCGCCGGGGCGACGCCACCGTGCACGCCGACGTTGCGCATGAACTCGCCGACGCCGAGCGGGATGTCGGAGTACTGCGAGACGCCGACGCGGCCGACCAGCCTGCCGTCCTTCGTCACCTCGATGGCGGTGCGGATCGCCTCCACGTAGCCGACGCACTCCAGCGCGGCGTCCACGCCGTCGCCGCCGGTCAGCTCGCGCACCTTCTCGACCGCCTCGTCGCCGCGCTCGGCCACGACGTCGGTGGCGCCGAACTCGCGGCCCAGGTCGGTGCGGTCGGTGTGCCTGCCGAGCAGGATGATCCGCTCGGCGCCGAGGCGCTTCGCCGCGAGCACCGCGCACAGCCCGACCGCACCGTCGCCGACGACGGCCACGGTGTCTCCGCGGCGCACCCGCGCCGAGACCGCGGCGTGGTGGCCGGTGGAGAACACGTCGGACAGGGTGAGCATCGACGCGAGCAGCGCGTCGTCCGGCTCGCCCGGCATCGGGACCAGGGTGCCGTCGGCGAACGGGACGCGCACCGCCTCGCCCTGGCCGCCGTCGGTGCCGTCGGAGCCCCAGCCGCCGCCGTGCCGGCACGAGGTCTGCAGCCCCTGCGCGCAGAAGTCGCAGGTGTTGTCGGCCCAGACGAACGGTGCGACGACGAGCTGGCCCGCCGTGCGGTTCCGCACCCCGGACCCGACCTCCTCGATCACGCCGAGGAACTCGTGGCCGATCCGGTCGCCCTGCGGGTTGTCGTCGGCCGAGTTGTACGGCCACAGGTCGCTGCCGCAGATGCAGGAGCGCAGCACGCGCACGATCGCATCGGTGTCGTCACGGATGACCGGGTCCGGTACGTCGGACGAGACCCGGATGTCGTGCGTGCCGTGGATCAGAGTCGCCTTCATGCCCCCGGCCTTCCCGTATGCGGAACCGTTCATGCGCGCCCGGTGGTCGTGACGTGCCGCACGTGCGGCAGGCTGGGCGGCATGGCGATCAACTGGGGCTCGGTGCTGCGCAAGGCCGCGGATCTGGCGGTGCAGTTCCTGAAGGACTCGCAGAAGGACGGGCAGGACCCGCGGCGCGGCCACGGCGGCGCCCGGCCCGGCCCGCCGCCGACGGCCGGGCGGGTGCGCACCGCGCCCACCGGCGACCGTGCCCGGGAGGTCGCCTACGCCCCCGAGCCCGACGGCGCCGCGGACCCCGGCGAGATCGTCTGGACCTGGGTGCCCTACGAGGAGGACGCGAGCCAGGGCAAGGACCGGCCGCTGCTCGTCGTCGGGCGCTCGGGTGGCGAGCTGCTCGGGCTGATGCTGTCCAGCCAGGACAAGCGGGCCCACGACCCGGACTGGGTCGGGATCGGCTCCGGCGCCTGGGACCGCGAGGGCCGCGACTCCTACATCCGGCTCGACCGGGTGCTGGAGGTCGAGGAGCACGGCATCCGCCGGGAGGGTGCGGTGCTGGACCGGGCGCGGTTCGACCGGGTCGCGGACGAGCTGCGGTCGCGCTACGGCTGGCGCTGAAACCCGGGTGCGCCCGTGCGGGCGCACCCGGTAGGGTCGCCGTCATCATGAGGCACTGACGACCCCCTCGACCGCGGACGCGGCACACGCCCCTGCGGTCCTCCTCCGTCTCCACCGGAGTCGTCGTCATGTCATCGACCGAGCAGGTCCACGCCGTCACCGCCCGCGGGCTGGTCCGTTCCCACGCCGCCCGCGCCGGCCGTCCGCCGGTGCTCGACGGCGTCGACCTCGTCGCCGCGCCGGGCACCCGGGTCGGCCTGATCGGGGAGAACGGCTCGGGCAAGTCCACACTGCTGCGGCTGCTCGCCGGCGTCGACACCCCGGACGGCGGGACGCTCACGGTTCCCGCGGACCGGGTGTACCTGCCGCAGGAACCCGACCTGGGCGACGGGGGGACCGTCGGCGACCTGCTCGACGCGGCGCTGCGCCCGCTGCACGACGCCGTCGCCGAGCTGGAGCGCCTGGCCGCCGGTCTGGCCGACGGCAGCGGCGCCGCCGCCTACGACCGGGTGCTGGCCTGGGCGATCGCCCACGACGCGTGGGACGCCGACCGGCGCGCCGAGGTCACCGCGGGCACGCTCGGTGTCGCCGACCTGGAGCGGGACCGGCCGGTCGCGACCCTGTCCGGGGGCGAGCGCACCCGGCTCGCGATGGCCGCCGCCCTGGTCCGCCGCCCCGCGGTGCTGCTGCTCGACGAACCCACCAACCACCTCGACGACGCCGCCCTGGAACTGCTGGAACGCTCGCTGGTGGAGCTGCCCGGCGTCGTCGTCGCGGCGAGCCACGACCGCACCTTCCTCGACCGGGTCTGCACCGAGCTGCTCGACCTCGACGCCGGCGAGCTCGGCACCGACGGGTACGGCGGGCGCCGGTTCGGCGGCTCGTTCACCGAGTACCTCGACGCCGCCGCGGCGAGCCGCCGCCGCTGGGAGGAGCGCTTCGCCGCGGAGCAGGAGGAGATCGCCGCGCTGCGGGAGAAGGCGCGGGCCGGGCTGTCGACGATCGCCCCCGGGCGCGGCCCGCGCGACAACGACAAGTTCATCCACGCCTTCAAGGGGGCGGGCGTCGAACGCACCCGGGCCCGCCGGGTCCACGACGCGCAGCGCCGCCTGGAGGTCGCCGAGCGCGAGGCGGTCCGCAGGCCGCCCCGGCCGCTGGAGTTCGCCGGGCACCTCACCGGCGACGCCCCGGCCGGCGGGCTCGCCGTGAGCGTGCGGGACCTGCGGATCGACGGCAGGCTGCGGCTCGACCTGCTCGACCTGGCCGTGGGGGAGAAGCTGCTGGTCACCGGCCCCAACGGGGCCGGGAAGTCGACCCTGCTGGCGGTCCTGCACGCCGACCTCGCTCCGGACGCGGGCACCGTGGACGTCCGGGCGCGCCGGGTCGGCCTGCTGGCCCAGGACCCCGACGTCGGCCCGCCCGACCGCAGCGCCGCGACCGCCTACGCCGAGGCCGTCGGCGTGGAGCGGGCGGAGACCGTTCCGCTGCGCGAGCTGGGGCTGCTGCACCCGCGCGAGCACGGCACCGCGGTCGGAGAGCTCAGCCTCGGCCAGCGGCGGCGGCTGGCCCTGGCCGTCGTCGTCGCCGACGCCCCGGACCTGCTGCTGCTCGACGAGCCGACCAACCACGTCTCGCTGCGGCTGGCCGGGGAGCTGGAGTCGGCGCTCGGCACTGCGCCGGGGACGGTCGTCGTCACCTCGCACGACCGGTGGCTGCGCCGGCGCTGGGAGGGGCCGCACCTCGCCGTCGGCGGGTGAGCTCAGTTCGGGCTGTGCTCGTCGGGGAACGACCCGAGCGGCGCGGGCACCGCCCGCAGGGTCTCCAGCAGGCCGCGCTCGCGGGCGAGCAGCCTGCGGATCTCCCGGAGCCGCTGCACCGCGCTGGTCTGCTCCAGCAGGAGCTGGCGGTCGCCCAGGGGCAGCAGGCAGTCCCCGGCCAGCAGGTGCGCGAGGTCGGCGGTGGGGGTGTCGTCGGCGGGCTCGGACCAGTCACCGGTCCGCCACGCGGTGTCGCAGTACTCGCGGTGCGCCGCGCGGGCGGACCGCTCCAGCATCGCCACCAGCCGCGGGTCGGCCTCGTCGCCGGTGTCGTCGGGCAGGAACTCGACCTCGCCGCAGAGGTAGGAGTGCGAGCCCGCGTCGAGGTCGAGCAGCCGGAAGCGGCGGGCCCCGCGGGTGACGACGTCGTAGCGGCCGTCGGGCAGCCGGCGGGCGTCGATGAGCACCGCGGTGCAGCCGACGGCGTGCATCCCGGCGGCCCCGGAACGGTCCGGCGAATGGCCCTCGCGCACCGCGACGACACCGAACTCGCGGTCGGGGACGGCACCGGTGAGCAGGTCGACGGTGAGCTGGCGGTAGCGGGGCTCGAAGATGTGGAGGGGAAGCGCCGCACCCGGCATCAGCACCGTCCCCAGCGGGAACAGCGGGAGCATGGCGGACACCGGCTCACGGTAGTACGCCGTCGCGGGGCCCGCCGGGTCGCGCAGGTGGCCGGAGCACGGCGAACGCGTCGGTGACCCGCATCCCGCGGTCGGTGAACCGGAAGACCGCGGCCGGGCGGCCGCCGGAACGGCCCGACGGGACGACCTCCCCGGTGGGCTCCAGCAGGCCGCGACGGGTGAGGACGCGCTGCAGGTTCGTCGCCGAGACCTCGTGGCCCAGCGCGGCCACGTAGTGCTCGCGCAGGGTCGAGATCGTGAACTCCGCGGGGGCGAGCGCGAACCCGAGGTTGGTGTAGGAGAGCTTGGCCCGCAGGCGGTCCCGCCCCGCCGCGACGATCGCGGCGTGGTCGAACGCGGTCGCGGGCAGGTCCTCGACGTCGTGCCACGCCGTGTCCCCGGGCAGCTCGGGGTCCGCGTCGGAGGGGACCAGGCCGAGGAACGCGGTGGCGATGCGGCGCTCCCCGGACACACGGGCCGGGTCGGAGAAGACCGACAGCTGCTCGACGTGGGCGACCTCGCGGACGTCGACCTTCTCGGCGAGCTGGCGGCGCACGGAGGTCTCGACGTCCTCGTCGGGGCCCAGGGTGCCGCCGGGCAGCGCCCAGCGTCCGGCGTCCGGGTCCAGGGCCCGCTGCCAGAGCAGGGCGCCCGCCCGGCCCTCCCGGATCCTGAGCACGACGGCGAGGACCTCGTGCAGGGCGGGTGGCGGTGTCACGGGGCCAGCCTAGGGCGGACCGGCCGCGGCACCGGGACGTGACGGCGGGGTGTCCGTCGGGTGAGGTCCCGGTCACGACGGAGGTGTCGGTGGCGCGCGACCGGTGCTACCATCCGATCAGTTTCCGCCCGCTAGGCGAAAACCCGACACGGCCCGGGAGGGCGCAATGACCGGAACGCTGACGGCACCCGGCGGCACGGGGACCGACCCCGGCTGGGCCGACGAGGTGCGTGCGCTGGCCCGCGAGCGGGACGCGGTCCTGCTGGCGCACAACTACCAGCTGCCCGAGATCCAGGACGTCGCCGACCACGTGGGGGACTCGCTCGCGCTGTCCCGGATCGCGGCCGAGTCCCAGGCGTCGACGATCGTGTTCTGCGGCGTGCACTTCATGGCCGAGACCGCCAAGATCCTCAGCCCGGACAAGACCGTGCTGATCCCCGACGCGCGGGCCGGCTGCTCGCTGGCCGACTCGATCACCGCCGACCAGCTGCGGGAGTGGAAGGCCGAGCACCCGGGCGCCGTCGTCGTCTCCTACGTCAACACCACCGCCGCGGTGAAGGCCGAGACCGACATCTGCTGCACCTCCTCCAACGCCGTCGAGGTCGTCGACTCGATCCCGCGTGACCGCGAGGTGCTCTTCCTGCCCGACCAGTTCCTCGGCGCGCACGTCCGGCGCACCCTGGAGCGGGAGAACATGCACGTCTGGGCCGGGGAGTGCCACGTGCACGCCGGCATCAACGGCAAGCAGCTCACCGAGCGGGCCGCGGCCCACCCCGGCGCCGACCTGTTCGTGCACCCCGAGTGCGGCTGCGCGACCTCGGCGCTCTACCTGGCGGGCACCGGCGCGGTGCCCGCCGAGCAGGTCAGGATCCTCTCCACCGGCGGCATGATCGACGCCGCCCGCGCCACCGGCGCGACGGAGGTGCTCGTCGCGACCGAGGTCGGGATGCTGCACCAGCTGCGCCTGGCCGCCCCGGAGATCGCGTTCCGCGCGGTGAACGAGAACGCGTCCTGCCCCTACATGAAGATGATCACCGCCGAGGCGCTGCTGCGGTCGGTCCGCGAGGGCACCGACGAGGTCCACGTCGACCCCGACCTCGCCGCGCGCGGCCGCGCCGCCGTGCAGCGGATGATCGAGATCGGTCAGCCGGGAGGTGGGGAGTGACGGCGCGGGGGGTGAGCTGGGAGGCCGGAGCCGACCTGGTCGTCGTCGGGTCCGGGGTGGCCGGGCTGACCGCCGCGCTCGACGCGGCCGCGGCCGGGCTGCGCGTCGTGGTGGTCACCAAGGACGGCATCGGCGAGGGCTCCACCCGCTGGGCGCAGGGCGGGGTGGCCGTCGTGCTCGGCGACGTCGCGGGGGACTCGCTCGACTCCCACGTCGCCGACACGGTCGCCGCGGGCGGCGGGCTGAACGACGTCGCCGCGGTCGGGACGATCGTGCGCGCCGGACCGGACGCGGTACGCAGGCTGTGCGGCCGCGGCGCCCTGTTCGACCGGAGCGGGGACCGCCCCGCGCGGACCCGGGAGGGTGGCCACTCGGCGTACCGGGTGGTCCACGCCGGGGGTGACGCGACCGGCGCGGAGATCGAGCGCGCCCTGGTCGCCGCCACCCGCTCGGCGCAGCTCACCGTGCTCGACGGGCACGTCGCCGCCGAGGTGCTGCGTGACGCCGGCCGGGTCGCCGGCCTCACGGTGCTCGACGCCCACGGTCGCGCCGGGGTGCTGTCCGCGCCCGCGGTGCTGCTCGCGACCGGCGGCTACGGCCAGCTCTACGCCTCCACCACCAACCCGGGCACCTCCACCGGCGACGGCGTCGCGCTCGCCCTGCGCGCCGGTGCGGTCGCCGCGGACCTGGAGTTCGTGCAGTTCCACCCGACCGTGCTGTGGACCGGGCCCGGCAGCGGCACCGCCGGGCGTCGCCCGCTGGTGACCGAGGCCGTCCGCGGCGAGGGCGCGGTCCTGCGCGACCGGGCCGGCACCGCGTTCATGGCCGGTGTCCACCCGCGGGCCGACCTCGCCCCGCGCGACGTCGTCGCCGCGGCGATCACCCGCCGGATGGCCGAGACCGGCAGCGCGTGCGCCTGGCTCGACGCCACCGCGCTCGAGGGGTTCGCCGCACGGTTCCCGACCGTGTACGCGTCCTGCCGGGCCGCCGGGATCGACCCGCTGACCGAGCCGATCCCGGTGACCCCCGCCGCGCACTACGCCTGTGGCGGCGTCGTCACCGACACGTCCGGGCGGACCGGGGTGCCGGGCCTCTACGCCGCGGGCGAGGTCGCCCGGACGGGGCTGCACGGGGCGAACCGGCTGGCGTCGAACTCGCTGCTGGAGGGGCTGGTCGTGGGGGAGCGGGTGGTCCGCGCGGTGCTCGCCGACGCGGGCCCGACCGGGGTGCCGACCCCGGCCGCGACGGTCCCGGCGCTGCCGGTGGCCGACCGCACCGTGGTGCAGCGGGCGATGTCGGTGAGCGCCGGGATCGGCCGCGACGCCGCCGGGCTCGCCGGGGCGTCGGACGCGATCGAGGCCGTCACCGCCACCGCGGTCCCGGCCGGCCGCGCCGGGGTCGAGGACGCCGCGCTCACCCTGGTCGCCCAGGCCGTGCTGGCCGCGGCCGGTACCCGCCGGGAGACCCGCGGCTGTCACGTGCGCACCGACTTCCCGGACCGGGACGACACCTACCAGCGCTCGTCGCTGCGGGTGCGGGTCGACGCCACGGGACGGCCGGTCGTCGTGGCCGGCGAGACGCTGGCGGGTGTCGCATGAGCACCCTCGCCGCCGGGGTCGGCGGGGTCACCGAGGTCGGCGTCCCCGACCCCGACGACCTGCTGCGCGTCGTGCGCACCGCGCTGGAGGAGGACCTGCGGTACGGCCCGGACGCGACGACGGCGGCGACCGTGCCCGCCGGGGCCGTGGCGACCGCGTCGTTCACCCCGCGGGCCGACGGGGTGCTCGCCGGGCTCCCGGCCGCCCGCGCCGTGCTCGACGAGGTGCTGGGCGCGGGCGGGTACGCGGTGCTCGCCGGGGCCGCCGACGGTGACCGGCTCACCGCCGGGACCCCGGCGCTCACGGTGCGGGCCCCGGTCCGCGGGCTGCTCACCGCCGAGCGCACGGCGCTGAACCTGCTCACGCACCTGTCCGGGATCGCCACGGCCACCCGCGCCTGGGTGGACGCCGTCGACGGCACCGGGGCCCGGATCCGGGACACCCGCAAGACGCTGCCGGGCCTGCGGCTGCTGGAGAAGTACGCCGTGCGGTGCGGCGGCGGGGTGAACCACCGGCTCGGGCTGGGCGACGCTGTGCTGATCAAGGACAACCACGTCGCGGCGGCCGGGTCGGTGTCCGCGGCGCTGGCCGCGGCCCGCGCGCTCGCCCCGGACCTGCCGTGCGAGGTGGAGGTCGACTCGCTCGACCAGCTCGACGAGGTCCTGGAGCTCGCCGCCGAGCTGGTACTGCTGGACAACTTCACCGTCGCGGAGACGGCCGAGGCGGTGCGGCGGCGCGGGGACCGGGCGACGCTGCTGGAGTCCTCCGGCGGGCTGGCACTGGGCAGCGCCCGGGACTACGCGGCCACCGGCGTGGACTTCCTCGCCGTCGGCGGGCTGACCCACTCGGTGACCGCGCTGGACCTGGGGCTCGACCTGGGGTGAGCACGGCCGGCCGGCACGCCCGGCCCCCCGTCACGGAGGGGTCCGCGGCGTGCCACCTCGGGCCGGGCACCCTCAGGCGAGCAGCCGGGGCTGGGCGGGGGCGGGGAAGCGGGCGGAGAACCGGGTGTCGCCGAGGAACTCGCGCAGCCGTCGCGCCGCGGCCGCCACCTCGGTCCGCGCCCGGTCCGCGACCGGCGTGAGCAGCAGGGTCGCGATCCCGCCGTCCGGGCGCTGCACCCAGGTCCCGACGATGCGCCCGTCCACCCAGACCGTCGGCCCGCCGTTGCCGTTGCGGTCGAACAGCTCCGGTGCCACCTCGGCGGGCAGGTACCAGTCGCGGGCCTTCCAGCCCATCGTCGACGGGTCGAGGCTCGGCAGCAGCGCCACCGACGGCCCGGGGTCGGGGACCGGGTCCAGGTCGTCGGGGAGCAGGAACCCGGTGCCCCCGCCGTCGAGGGTCACCTCGACCGCGCCGACGTCGGCCAGCGCCGTCGTGGTGGTGGCGACGGTCCAGCCCGCCCACCACCGCAGGTCGTCGCGGCGGACCGGCCCGAACGCCCGCAGCTGGGCGCGGGCCAGCCCGGCCGCGGCGACGCGACGGGCGTCACCGTCCGGGCCGGGGGCGGGGCCGATCCCGCCGGGGACCCAGGCGTCGGCCGCGGCCCATCGGTACTG
Organism: Pseudonocardia sp. DR1-2; assembly: GCF_023717215.1. NCBI lineage: Bacteria > Bacillati > Actinomycetota > Actinomycetes > Pseudonocardiales > Pseudonocardiaceae > Pseudonocardia > Pseudonocardia sp. DR1-2. The sequence continues at coordinate 67,054 of NZ_JAMQOF010000007.1, forward strand.
GCCGTTGATCCACGTCCCGATCGGCCGGGTCCGCAGCACCCGGCCCTCGAACCCGAGCACCAGCAGCACCCGGGTGTGGGCGGGCTGCGGACCCCCACCGGGCAGGACGAGCCGCTGCGCGGCGAGCTCGGGCAGTGCGCGGGCGACGTCGCGGGCGGCGGTGGGACCCCGTTCGGCGAGGACCTCCAGGACCTGCCCGGCGGCCTCGGCGTACCACGCCCCGGGGTCGGCGTGGCCGGCCGCGGCGGCCTGGCGCAGCAGGTCGCGGCGCTGGACGGCGGCGACGTCGACGGTGGCGGCGTGGTGGGCGAGCGCGGCGTGGGCGTGGCCGAACACCCAGAGCGTGCGGCGCATCGCGTGGTGGCGCAGCAGCGTGCGGTCGGTGTGCAGCGCGGCGTCGACCGGGGCGAGCGACGGGGCCGCCATCCGCGCGGCCGCCGACAGGTACACCGTGACCGGGTCGGTGGAGTGCAGCGCGACCAGGTCGTCGCTGATCGCGACGACGTCGTCGGTGCGGGTGTGCGGGGCCAGCCGGTGGCGGGTCACCAGCCGGGCCCGGCGTTCGGCGTCGCTCACGTGGCGGGTCACGCCGCGGAGACTGCCACGGCCCACCGACGGCGAGGACGTGGCTCACCCCGCCGGGATGGGACCGTGTCGGACCCCCGCCGTACCCTGGGGGTCATGCTCCGCCGCCTCGACCTGCGAGCCGAACCGCTGCCCCGTCCGGCCACCCTGCGCGGCATGATGCCGCGCGCCGAGCTGGACATCGACGCCGCTCTGGAGCGTGCCCGCCCGCTGGTGGAGGACGTGCGCGACCGCGGCGCCGCCGCCGCGCTGGACGCCACCGAGCGCTTCGACCGGGTCCGTCCGGAGACCGTGCGCGTCCCGGCCGGGGCGATCTCCGCCGCCCTGCGCGATCTCGACCCGGACGTGCGCGCGGCGCTGGAGACCTCGATCGAGCGGGCCCGGATCGTGCACGCCGAGCAGCGCAGGCCCGACGTGGTCACCCAGGTCGTCCCCGGCGGCACCGTCACCGAGCGGTTCGTCCCGGTCCGCCGGGTCGGGCTCTACGCCCCGGGCGGGCTGGCGGTCTACCCGTCGAGCGTGGTCATGAACGTGGTCCCGGCGCAGGCGGCGGGCGTGGAGTCGCTGGTCGTCGCCTCCCCGGCGCAGGCGGAGTTCGGCGGACGCCCGCACCCGACGATCCTGGCGGCGGCCGCGCTGCTCGGCGTCGACGAGGTGTGGGCCGTCGGCGGCGCCCAGTGCGTCGCGCTGCTGGCCTACGGCGGCACCGACACCGACGGCGCCGAGCTGGAGCCGGTCGACATGGTCACCGGCCCCGGCAACGTCTACGTCACCGCGGCCAAGCGGATGCTGCGCGGCCTGGTCGGGATCGACGCCGAGGCCGGCACCACCGAGATCGCGATCCTCGCCGACGACACCGCGGACGCCGCGCACGTCGCCGCGGACCTCATCTCGCAGGCCGAGCACGACCCGAACGCCGCATCGGTGCTGGTCACGACCTCCGACGCGCTGGTGGAGCGGGTCGAGGCCGAGCTGGAGACCCGGGTCGGCGCGACCAAGCACACCGAGCGGGTGCGCACCGCGCTGACCGGGCCGCAGTCCGGGGTCATCCTGGTGTCCTCGACCGCCGACGGGGTCGCCGTCGTCGACGCCTACGCCGCCGAGCACCTGGAGATCCAGACCGCCGACTCCGCGGGCGACGCGGCGAAGGTCCGCAACGCGGGCGCGATCTTCGTCGGGGCCTGGTCGCCGGTGTCGCTGGGCGACTACTGCGCCGGGTCGAACCACGTGCTCCCGACCGGGGGCTGCGCGCGACACTCCGGCGGGCTGTCGACGGCGACGTTCCTGCGCGGCATCCACGTCGTCGACTACGGCCGCGCGGCGCTGGCCGAGGTCGCCGGCCGGGTCGTGACCCTGGCGAACGCCGAGGACCTGCCCGCCCACGGCGAGGCCGTGACCGCCCGGTTCGAGGGGGCCGGGGCGTGACCGCCGGTTCGACGGTCCGGCTCGCGGACCTGCCGCTGCGCGAGGACCTGCGCGGGAAGAGCCCCTACGGCGCGCCGCAGCTCGACGTCGCGGTGCGGCTCAACACCAACGAGAACCCGTACCCGCCGCCGCCCGAGCTGGTCGCCGACGTCGCGGCCTCGGTGGAGGAGGCGGCCCGTGAGCTGCACCGGTACCCCGACCGCGACCTCGTCGCGCTGCGGGGCGACCTCGCCGCCTACCTGTCCCGGCAGACCGGGGTCGAGCTGACCACGGCGAACCTGTGGGCCGCGAACGGGTCCAACGAGATCCTCCAGCAGATCCTGCAGACCTTCGGCGGTCCCGGCCGGACCGCGCTCGGCTTCGTGCCCAGCTACTCGATGCACCCGATCCTCGCCTCCGGCACGCAGACCGAGTTCGTCCCGGTGCCGCGCCGCGACGACTTCACCCTCGACGTCGACGCCGCCGTCACCGTCCTGGCCGGGAAGGCCCCGGACATCACGTTCGTGACCAGCCCGAACAACCCGACCGGGCAGTCGATCGCCCCGGACGACCTGGCCCGGCTGGTCGACGCCGCCCCCGGGATGGTCGTCGTCGACGAGGCCTACGCCGAGTTCGCCGAGGCCACCGGCCGCCCGAGCGCCACGACCCTGCTGGCGACGCACGGCCACAAGCTCGTGGTGTCCCGCACGATGAGCAAGGCGTTCGCCTTCGCCGGCGGTCGGCTGGGCTACCTCGCCGCCGCGCCCGCGGTGATCGACGCACTCCAGCTCGTGCGGCTGCCGTACCACCTGTCGGTGCTGTCGCAGGCCGCCGCGCGGGCCGCGCTCCGCCACGCCGAGGCCACCCTCGGCTCGGTGGCGCTGCTCGCCGCCGAGCGCGACCGGATCTCCGGCGAGCTGGCCGCCGCCGGCTACGACGTCGTCGCCTCCGACGCCAACTTCATCCTCTTCGGACGCTTCGCCGACGCCGGCCGCGCCTGGAAGGGGTTCCTCGACCAGGGCGTGCTGATCCGCGACGTCGGCATCCCCGAGCGGCTGCGGGTCACCGTGGGCACGCCGGAGGATAACGACGCCTTCCTCGCCGCCGCCACCGACCTCGCCACCAAGGAGCTGTTGTGACGACCGACAAGGTGAGCCGCATCGGACGCGTCGAACGCGTCACCAAGGAGACCCGGATCGTCGTCGAGATCGACCTCGACGGCACCGGGCGCACCGACATCGCCACCAAGGTCCCGTTCTTCGACCACATGCTCGACGCGTTCGGCAAGCACGGCAGCTTCGACCTGTCCGTGCACGCCGAGGGCGACATCGAGATCGACTCCCACCACACCGTGGAGGACGTCGCGATCGTGCTGGGGCAGGCGATCCGCCAGGCGCTGGGGGACAAGAAGGGCATCCGCCGCTTCGGCGACGCATGGATCCCGATGGACGAGGCGCTGGCCCAGGCCGTCGTCGACGTCTCCGGCCGCCCCTACACCGTGTGCACCGGCGAGCCGGAGATGATGCGCGGCTTCGTCGTCGGCGGGCACTACCCGACCGTGCTGAACAAGCACGTGTTCGAGTCCCTGGCCTTCCACGGGCACCTCGCCCTGCACGTCCGGGTGCTCGACGGCCGCGACCCGCACCACATCACCGAGGCCGAGTTCAAGGCCGTCGCCCGCGCGCTGCGGGCCGCGACCGAGCCCGACCCGCGGGTCACCGGTGTGCCGTCCACCAAGGGCGCCCTCTGACGGAATGTTGAGCCCTCAACTTCTGTTGCAGAGGGCATGACGAAGATCGGGTTCCTGTCGTTCGGGCACCACGGGGAGGTCCCCGGGTCCCGGACCCCCACCGCCGCCGACGCGCTGCGCCAGACCGTGGAGCTGGCGCGCGCCGCGGAGGACATCGGCATCGACGGCGCCTTCGTGCGCGTGCACCACTTCGAGCGCCAGCTGGCCGCGCCGTTCCCGCTGCTCGCAGCGATCGCGGCGACCACCAGCCGGATCGAGATGGGCACCGGCGTGATCGACATGCGCTACGAGAACCCGCTCTACATGGCCGAGGAGACCGCCGCGACCGACCTGCTCTCCGGCGGGCGGCTGCAGCTCGGCGTGAGCCGGGGGTCGCCCGAGATCGCGCTGAACGGTGCCGAGGCCTTCGGGTACCGGCCCGCCGACGGGCAGACCCACGCCGACGCCGCCCGCGCCAAGGCCGAGGTGTTCCTCGCCGCGATCCGCGGTGCCGGGGTGGCGCCCGCCGACCCGTCCCGCACCCGCGGGCGGCACGTCGCGCTGCCGGTGCAGCCGCAGTCCCCGGGCCTCGGCGACCGGATCTGGTGGGGCGCGGGCACCCGGGCCACCGCCGAGTGGGCCGCGACCCAGGGCATGAACCTGCAGAGCTCGACGCTGCTGACCGAGGACACCGGCGAGTCGTTCGACCGGCTGCAGGCCGAGCAGATCCTGCGCTACCGCGAGGCCTGGGCCGCCGCCGGGCACGAGCGCACCCCGCTGGTGTCGGTGTCGCGCAGCGTCATCCCGGTCACGACCGACCTCGACCGCCGCTACTTCGGTGAGCGCGGCGAGGACGACCAGGTCGGGATCCTCGACGGCGCCCGGTCCCGGTTCGGCCGCAGCTACGTCGGTGACCCGGACCGGATCGCCGCCGAGCTCGCCGAGGACGCCGCGGTGCGGGAGGCGGACTACGTGCTGTTCACCGTGCCCAACCAGCTCGGTGTCGAGTACAACGCGCACCTGCTGCGCTCGATCGCCGAGCGGGTCGCCCCGGCGATCGGCTGGGCGCCGGCCGGTCACCAGGTGGCGGCGGCGGTCCCCAGCAGCTGAGGCGGGCCGGGCAGCGGCGCGGGCCGGCCGTCGAACTCCAGCGGGAGCACGGGTTCGACGAGCCGGCCCATCGGCCCGTCGACGGCGTGCGTGGCGATGGTCGCCGTACCGGGCCGGGGGAGGTCCGCGACCTCCGCCGCGGTGAACATCCCGAGCCCCCGGACCCAGGTGCAGACCCCGGCGAGGGTGACCCGCACCCGCCACGAGCCGCCCTCGACGGCGCGCCGGCGCAGCGCCGCGAGCACCCCGGCGGCACCGAGCCAGGCGGCGAGGTAGTCGTTGAGCAGGTGCGTCGGCGGTAGCGACGGGGTGCCGTCCCGGCCCTCCTCGACCGCGAAGCCGGTCGCGGAGCAGGCCAGCTGGTCGAACCCGCCGCGCGCGGCCCACGGCCCGTCGGCGCCCCAGCAGTGCAGGTCCAGGGCGACGATCCCGGGCCGCAGCGCCGCCAGGCCCTCCGGTCCGAAGCCCCGGGCGGCGGTGCCCCGGTAGGCGTTGACGAACACGTCCGCCCCGCCCACCAGGTCGCGCAGCGTCGCCGCCTGCGCCGGGTCCCGCAGGTCCAGCCAGGCGTTGCGCTTCCCGCCGCCGGTCAGCGCGACCATCGCGAGCGGGTCGGGCAGGTCCGGGCGGGACACGTGCAGGACGTCCGCGCCGAACGTGCCGAGCAGCTTGGCCGCGACCGGCCCGGCGATGACGTGGGTGTCGTCGAGCACCCGCGGCCGGTCCGGGACCGGCTCCGGCGCCGCGTCGCCGATCCGCTCCACCTCGACGACCGGGCGCCCGGCCAGGTGGCGGCCCGCCGGGTGCGCGGCCCACCGGTCGGCACCCCGGACGGCCGCGGCCACCCCGCCCGCCGCGCACACCGCGTCCTCCAGGTCGACCGCGCGCCACCGGGCGGCCTCCTCGGCGATCCGCGGCCGCAGCGGCGGACAGTCCAGCACCCGGCAGACGGCGTCGCGCTGGTGCGGGTAGGTGGTGATCAGGAAGATCCACCCGTCGGTGGTGCGGACGAAGCCGTTGTTGGCCAGCGCGGTCGGGTCCTCGGCGACGGACTGCACGTCGACCCCGCCGAGGGTGGTGAGAAACGGGGCGCGCAGGGTGTCGATCGCGTCGGCCGCCCGCACCCGGATCTCGCGGGGTGCGCCGCCGGAGTCCTCGGCGAGCCCCGCGACCTGCAGCCCGAACGCCCCGACCGCCGCGGACATCGCGTCGGCGAGCCGGTGCACCGAGGGGACGAGCGGGTCCGCCCCGGTGACCCGCAGCGTCGAGCGCACCGGGGGAGCGTCCGGCAGCAGGGTCGCCGCCGTGTCGGCGGCGGAGGGAAACCGTGCGGGCGGGGTCGTCGTGGTCATGGCTCCAGCCTGCGACGGGACGGCGGGACTCTCCACGACCTCCGTATATCCGTAGACTCGGTCGGGTGTCCGGACCCGTCGCCTCCGCCCGCGCGGTCGGCCGGGCCGACCGCATCCTGGAGCTGGTCGCGACCGCTGCGACACCCCCGTCGGTGACCGCGGTGGCCCACGCGCTCGACCTGCCGCTCAGCTCCACCGCGGACCTGCTGCGCGAGCTGCGGGCCACCGGCTGGGTACGGCTGCGGGGGCGCGGCCACGTCCTGGGCCACCGGCCGTACGTGCTGGGACTGCTCGCCGGGGTGGGCCCGCCGAGCGCCCTCACGCACACCGATCTCGACGCGCTCAGCCGCGCCGCCCGGGCTCCCGTGGCGCTCGCCGTGCTGGTCGGCGGGCAGGTGCGCTACGTCGACCACGCCGGTCCTCGGGCCCCCGACCGGCTGCAACGGGTGACCGACGACCACCGGCCCCGCCCGCCGCTGCGCACCGCGGCGGGACGGCTGCTGCTGGCCCTGGGCGATACCGAGGAGTCCGCCCGCGCGCTGGCCGGGGTCGACGACCCGCCGGCGGTCGCGGCCTACCTCGCCGAGCGACCGGAGATCGTCCGTACCCGGCTGGCCCGCAGCGACGGGCTGGCGGACCCGGCGATCCGCGCCGTCGCCGTCCCGGTGGAGGAGGGCGGGGAGACGGTCGCGGCGGCGGTGCTCACCGGCACCCGGCGGGGCCGGGCCGACCGCAGCGTCACCCTGGACCGCGCCGCGGCCCGGCTGGTCGCCGCCCTCGCGGCCCGGGGGACGCGGGCGCCCTAGGGGCCCGTGGCCGGACCACTGCGCCGAGCACCCACCTGCAGCCGCCGCGGGCGCTCGTCATCCCCGACGACGTCGGGCTGTCCGGCACCGGCACCCGGCGCACCCCCGGGCTCCACCGCGAGGCGGTGGCGACGCCGGCAGGCATCAGCGTCGACCACCACGTACGACTGGAGAAGGGACGCGACACCACACCGTAGGCCCAGGTCGCCACTGCTCGCCCGCGTCCTGCAGCTCGACCTCGCGGTCCCGACCTCGCGGCTCCCGCCGTCGCCGCCCGGCTCCGAGGAATTGTCGGCGGCGAGCGCGACGTTCCGCGAGGTCCGGCGATGCCACGACGTCGGCCTGCTCACCGGCGTCGTCGTGCTGGGCGTACCCGCGGCCCGGGGCCCTGGCGCTGCGCCGGGTCGACCACCCGGTTCCGTGCCCCCGGGCCACCCGGCGGCGACGACACCGACCGCCTCGCCGACCTCACTCCCCGTTGATTGCGGGTTCGCGCGGAGATCCGCCCCTCGCGCGCGTCCGGACGCGCGCGGACGGAGGATCTGCGCGCGGACCGCGGATCACCGGGCGGGGCCTGTGCACCCGCCCCCCTCGGCCGGGCCGGGCCGGTGGGGCCGGCACCGCCCCCCGGACGAGCGACACCCGGTGAGCCGGGGCACCGTGGTCCGTGGCCAGGTCCTGTGCCCCGGTGTCGTGGCCACCGAACTCCACAGCCGCCAGGGACCCGACCGGGGCGCCGTCCCGCGGATGAGTCCCGAGGATGTCGTCACCGCCGGTCTGCGGGGGCCAGCTCGAGCTCGGCGAGGTGGTGTGCGCCCGGGTGTCGAGGACGCGGTCCTGCTCCGGTCGCGGCCGAGGCGGGGCTTGCCGCGTTCGCCGGACAGAGCACGGAACCGGCGACGCGCTACCGCGCGGTCCGACCCCGTACCCGGCGGCATGATCATCGGTACTCGAGCGCCGTCGCCGGTCGGCCCGAGCAGCGCACAGTTGCCGATGATCACGGCGTCGCCCCCCGGGCCGCGGGGAGACGCGCGGGGCGGCGACTACGCTGGTCGCGTGGCACGCATCGTCGTCCTCGACTACGGCTCCGGGAACCTGCGCTCCGCCGAGCGCGCCCTCGAACGCGTCGGGGCGGACGTCACCGTCACGTCCGACTTCGACGCCGCGGTGGAGGCCGACGGTCTCGTCGTCCCCGGGGTGGGCGCCTTCGCGGCGTGCATGCAGGGCCTGCACGCGGTCCGCGGCCCGCAGATCATCGGGCGCCGCCTCGCCGGTGGCCGCCCGGTCCTCGGCATCTGCGTCGGCATGCAGGTGATGTTCGAGCGCGGCGTCGAGTTCGACGAGGACACCGAGGGCTGCGGCGAGTGGCCCGGCACCGTCGAGCGGATCCGGGCCGACGTGCTGCCGCACATGGGCTGGAACACCGTCCGGACCCCGCAGGACAGCACCCTGTTCGCCGGGCTCGACGCCGACACCCGCTTCTACTTCGTGCACTCGTTCGGCGTCCGGCGCTGGACCCTGGAACCCTCGCACGCGATCGCGGCGCCGAAGGTGACCTGGACCCACCACGGCGAGGACGTCGTCGCCGCGGTGGAGAACGGGCCGCTGTCGGCGACCCAGTTCCACCCGGAGAAATCCGGCGACGCCGGCGCCGCGGTCCTGGAGAACTGGCTGCGCTCGGTCAAGGGCTGAGCCGAGGGCGGCGTCGGGGGGCGAGCGGGCCCGTCCGCGGAACGCGCCTCAGCCCAGCGCGTACTCCCCGGAGCGCAGGTCGAAGGTCACCGTCCGCCTGTCCGAGCGCAGCGCCTCGAGCACCTGCTCGACGAGCGTCGCGACGTCGGAACCGGCCCTGATGCCGGACGGCACCGTCCCGGCGACGGCGCGGTCGGCGAGCCCGGTCTCGATGTGCGGCGGCCGCACGTCGAGCACCCGCACCCCCTGCTTGCGCAGGCCACCGCGGGTCGCGGTCAGCCACGCCGACAGCGCCGCCTTCGACGCCGAGTAGGCCGCCATCCCCGGCGTCGGCACGTCGGCCAGGATCGCCGAGATCATCGCGAGCGTGCCACCGGAGTCGGTGAGGTGCGGGAGGGCGGCCCGGCCGATCGCCATCGGCGCCTGCGCGTTGACCGTCAGCAGGTGCTCGGTGACGACGTCGTTCTCCGACTCCTCCCCGAACCCGGCCACCCCGATCGCCACGAACACCAGGTCCAGCCCGCCCAGGGCGCCCGCCGCCTCGTCGACGACGGCGGCACAGCGCTCGAGGTCGAGTGCGTCGAGTGTGAACGTGGGCTCGCCGTCGGCCCCGGAGGGATCGGTGCGGCCCGCCAGCGCGAGCGTCGCGCCCTGGTCGCGCAGCGCCTCGGTGAGCGCGCCGCCCAGCACACCCGTCGCCCCGACCACCAGCGTCCGCGCCCCGGAGAGTTCCATGATCCGACGGTAGGGCGAACCGGCGACGGCCGCGCGTTCACCGCTGGCAGCGCGGGCACCACCAAGTCTCGCGACCGTGCGGGGTGCGCTCCGGCGCCGCGAACGCCACCGCGGTCCCGCAGCGCAGACAGGGCCGCCGGTAGCGGCCGTAGACGAAGTGCCGCGGCCGGACCCGGCCGGTGGTGTTCTGCGCGGGGTTGCGGACGACCGCGTCGCGCAGCAGCGCGCGGCCGCGCCCGAGGAGTGCGCCGGGGTCGGAGACCGCGGAACACTCCCGCCACGGGGAGATCCGCTCCAGGAACAGCAGCTCCTGGGCCCACATGTTCCCCAGCCCGGCGACGACGCGCTGGTCCAGCAGCGCCGCCAGCACCACCCGGCCGGGGTCGGCGCGCAGCCGGACGAGGGCCGCGTCGCCGTCGAAGGTGTCGCCGAGCAGGTCCGGGCCCAGGTGCCCGACGACGGTGTGCTCGTCGCGGGTCGGGAGCACCGCCAGCACCGGCAGCCCGATCCCGGCCAGGGTGCGGCCGTCGACGAGGTGCAGCGCGATCCGCAGGTCGGCCGCGACGGCGCGGGGGAGCCGCCTCCCGGGCCGCAGCACCGACCACCGCCCGGACATCCGCAGGTGCGAGTGCACGGTCCAGCCGCCCGCGGTGCGGGCCAGCAGGTGCTTGCCGTGCGGCACCCAGCCGGTGATCTCCTGCCCGGCGAGGTCGGCGCCGGCGAAGCGGGGGTGGCGCACGTCGGAGCGTGCGATCACCGCGCCCGCGGTGGCCGCGTCCAGCCGCGCCGCGAGCCGGAAGATGCTGTCCCCCTCGGCCACCCCCGGAGGCTACGAGCGGCGCGGATACCCTGGCGCGGTGAGCTTCACGTTGCTTCCCGCGGTGGACGTCGTCGACGGGCAGGCCGTCCGGCTGGTGCAGGGCGAGGCCGGCACCGAGACCGGCTACGGCTCGCCCCTGGACGCTGCCCTGAACTGGCAGGCCGGCGGCGCCGAGTGGGTCCATCTGGTCGATCTCGACGCGGCGTTCGGCCGCGGCTCGAACGCCGAGCTGCTGGCCGAGGTGGTCGGGAAGCTCGACCTGCGGGTCGAGCTGTCCGGCGGCATCCGCGACGACGAGTCCCTGGAGCGCGCGCTGTCCACCGGCGCGGCCCGGCTCAACCTCGGCACCGCGGCGCTGGAGCAGCCCGAGTGGTGCCGCCGGGTCCTCGCCGAGCACGGCGAGAAGATCGCGATCGGGCTCGACGTCAAGATGATCGACGGCCGGCGCCGGGTCGCGGGGCGCGGCTGGACCTCCGACGGCGGCGACCTGTGGGAGGTCCTCGCCCGCCTCGACGCCGACGGCGCCACCCGCTACATCGTCACCGACGTCTCCAAGGACGGCACCCTGCAGGGCCCGAACGTCGAGCTGCTCACCGAGGTCGCGCAGGCCACGACCGCGCCGGTCATCGCGTCGGGGGGGATCTCGGAGGTGTCCGACCTGACCCGGCTCGCCGAGGTCGCCGCGACCGGCGTGAACATCGAGGGTTCGATCATCGGCAAGGCGCTCTACGCCGGCCGGTTCACCCTGCCCGAGGCCCTGGCGGCCGTGCGGGCGGTGAGCGCCTGATGGGCGTCGCGGTCCGCGTCATCCCCTGCCTGGACGTCGACGCCGGGCGCGTGGTGAAGGGCGTCAACTTCAAGGAGCTCCGCGACGCGGGCGACCCGGTCGAGATGGCGCGGGTCTACGACGCCGAGGGCGCCGACGAGCTGACCTTCCTCGACGTCACCGCGTCGTCGTCGGAGCGCGGCACCATGATCGACGTGGTGCGCCGCACCGCCGAGCAGGTGTTCATCCCGCTGACCGTCGGCGGCGGCATCCGCACCCCCGACGACGTCGACCGGATGCTCCGCGCGGGCGCGGACAAGGTCTCGGTGAACACCGCCGCGATCGCCCGGCCCACGCTGCTGCACGAGATGTCGCGGCGCTTCGGCAGCCAGTGCATCGTGCTGTCGGTGGACGCCCGCCGGGTGCCGGAGGGGGAGAAGCCGCAGCCGTCGGGCTGGGAGGTCACCACGCACGGCGGGCGCCGGTCCGCCGGGATCGACGCCGTCGAGTGGGCCGAGCGCGGCCAGGAGCTCGGCGTCGGGGAGATCCTGCTGAACTCGATGGACGCCGACGGCACACGGGCCGGGTTCGACCTGGACATGCTGACCGCGGTCCGGAAGGTGGTCGACGTCCCGGTGATCGCCTCCGGTGGTGCCGGCGCGGTCGAGCACTTCGCCCCGGCCGTGCGGGCCGGAGCGGACGCGGTGCTGGCCGCGAGCGTGTTCCACTTCGGGCAGCTGCGGATCGGCCAGGTCAAGGACGCGCTGCGGGGCGAGGGGGTCGAGATCCGATGACCGCACAGAGCGTGCGCCTGTCCGCGGCCGAGTCCGCGCTGGACCCGGCGGTCGCGGCCCGCCTCAAGCGCGACGCCGACGGCCTGGTCTGCGCCGTCGTGCAGTCCCGCGCCGGCGAGGTGCTGATGGTCGGCTGGATGGACGACGAGGCGCTGCACCGCACCCTGACCACCGGCCGGGGTACCTACTGGTCGCGGTCGCGGCAGGAGTACTGGGTCAAGGGCGGCACGTCGGGGCACGTGCAGCACGTGCACGAGGTCCGGCTGGACTGCGACGGCGACGCGGTGCTCGTCGTCGTCGACCAGGAGGGGCCGGCCTGTCACACCGGGACCCGGACATGCTTCGACTCCGACGTCCTGCTCGCCGGGAGCTGAGCGCGCGCCCGGTCAGGGGTGCGCCGGGGGCATCGGCGGGGGAGCGGGCTGTGGTGTGCTCGTCACCCACCGGATGCCTGCGGTGATCGCGTGCCCGCCCGCTCGCACGACCGTCCGCTCGGCCACCGGCAGCCACGGCAGCCGCAGCGGCAGCCGCGTCCAGCGCGGCATCAGCCCGACCGACGCGGCGGCCAGCACCGCGTACGGCACCCGCGCGGAGAGCGGCAGCGGCGGCTCCCACAACAGGAACCGGGCGGCGTCGCGCGCCTCGGGGGTGCCGGCCAGCTCGGGCCGGTACCCGTCGAGCTGCGCCTTCAGCTCCGCGGTGGACTCCGGCGGGTCGGGCACGCCCAGCTCACGGGCGACGCGTGCGGCGTCGGCGACGTAGGCGTCGCGGCCCGCGGCGTCCAGCGGTGCGCTGCCGTAGCGGTCGTGCGCGGTGAGGAAGCTGTCGATCTCGGCGATGTGCACCCAGCGCAGCAGGTGCGGGTCCGACGCCGAGTAGGGGCGCCCGTCCGGCGCGGTCCCGCGGACGTGGACGTGCGCCCGCCTGATCCGGGCGATCACCCGCTCGGCCTCCTCGGCCGGGCCGAACGTCGTCGCGGCCAGGAAGTAGGAGGTGCGCTGCAGCCGTCCCCACGGGTCGCCCCGGAACCCGGAGTGCCCGGCGACCCCGGCCATGGCCAGCGGGTGCAGCGACTGCAGCAGCAGCGCCCGCAGCCCGCCGACGAACATCGACGCGTCGCCGTGCACCGTGCGGATCGCGGCGTCCTCGGGGAACCAGCGCGGGCCCTCGGCGCCGAGCACCCGGGCCCGGCGGCCGGAGCCCTCGTCCCCGGCGACCCGGCTGAACACCGCCGACCCGACCCGCGAGCGCAGGACCGCGAGCCGGTCGGTGACGGCGTCGGGGAGCCGGGCGGACAGATCGACCATGACCCCAGTGTGCGGTCGTGCCCCGGCGGCGGCCACCGGGTGGACGTCCCGGCTCAGGGGACGGGGGCCGGGCGGGGCGACACCGTGACCGGGCCGCACATCCGACCGGAGACCGCCAGCATGCCGGCGACGGCCAGGGCGAACCCGGCAAGCAGTCCGCACAGCTGGGCGAGGACGTACAGCGGCCGGTCGGTCGCGAGCGGCCCCGCGGTCGCCGACACCAGCGTCCACAGGCCGCCGGTGAACAGCACCGCGCTGCCGGTGAACGTCGTGAGGACGGGTGACCACCCCGCGCGACCGCGCCGCAGGGCGAGTACCCCGACGGCCCCGGTGAGCGCCGCGGTCGCGTCGACGGCCGCGCCCACGACCCCGGGGAACGACGGACGGTCCGCGGCGGCCGCGACCCCCGCCACGACGGCGAGCAGCCCGACGACGACGCCACCCGCCGCCGTCGTGCGTGCCAGGCCCTCGACCGCCCCGGGCGGGGGCACCGGGACGGTCACCCGCGTACCCCAGCGATCCCGGGCCAGCAGGGCGAAGGCCGCCAGGAGGAACACCGCCTGCCAGCCGAAACCGCCGTAGACCAGCGGCCGCACCCACGCGGCCAGCCCGGCGCCGTCGGTCCCGGCCCGCAGCAGCGCCGCCGGTGAGAGCACGGCGACCGGCAGCAGCAGCCCGGTCGCGGCCCACCCGGCGAGCAGCAGCGGCACCGCGGGCAGCCGCCGTCGGGCGCCGAGTGCCGCGGCCAGCGCGACCACGCACAGGTCCAGGAGCAGGGTGGCCGTGTTCAGCGCGGTCATCGCGGGCCCGTCGAGCAGACCCGGCACGGTGACACCGACCGGGTGGCCGGTCAGCCAGAGGGTCTTGAGGGTCAGGTACGGCAGCGTGCCGGCGACGGCGGCGGCGCCGAGCACCCGGCGCAGGGGGATCGAGTCGTTCATGGTCGTCGACACTGCGGGTCCGGCGGCGCCGGCGGCTCCCGCCCGCGGGGGGACCGCCTCCCTCCCGCGGGGGAGCCGCGGCGGGCCGCCGGTCTGCGACGATCGTCGTCGTGGTCGGGACACGGGTGGCGCGGCGTGCGGTGCACGTGCTGCTCGGCGCGGTCGTCCTGCTCCCGTACCTGGCGGCGGGCTGGGTGCTCGTGCGCACCGGCACGGAGGCCGGTGCCGCGGTCGGGTGGTCGCTGGGCGTCCCCGCCGCCGCGGCCGGGGCGGCGGTGCTGGTGCTGCCGGGAGTCCGGGAGCTGGCGACGACCGCCGCCCGCGCGCTGCTCGACGTGCCGCTGCCCGACCCGCCGGTGCGGTCGCTCCCGGGGGCACGCCGGCGGGCCGCGGCCTGGATCGTGCTCGGCGCCGCCGCCGGGGCGGTCGGCGCGGCCGCGGTGCTGTGGCTGCTGCCGACCGCGGTCGCGCTGATACAGGCGCCGTGGGTGGCGCGGCCGCCGCTGCCCACCGGGCCCGGCGCGTGGTGGGCGGTGCCCGCCGGGGTGCTGCTCGTGCCGGTCGCGGTGGCCGTCCCCGCCGTGATCGGGGCCGGGCAGGCCCGGCTGGCGCCCCGGTTCCTGGGCCCCGGCCGCGAGGAGCGGCTCGCCGTGGAGCTGGCCCGTGCCCGGGACCGGGCCGAACGCCAGGCCGGACGGGCCCGGCTGGCCCGGGAGCTGCACGACTCGGTGGGGCACGCGCTCACCGTCACCACCCTGCAGGCCGGGGCCGCGGCCGAGCTGCTCGACACCGACCCCGCGTTCGTGCGCCGGGCGTTGACCGCGATCGCCGACACCGGCCGGGCCGCGCTCGACGAGCTCGACCACGTCCTCGGCGTCCTGCACGACGACGAGACCGACCGCACCGCCGTCGTCCGTGACCTGGACGCCCTCGACGGGCTGCTCGACGGCGCCCGCGCGGCCGGGCTCGACCTCGTCGCCGACGTCGACACCGCCGCCGGGGTCCCCGCGGCCGTCTCCCGGGAGGCGTACCGGGTCGTGCAGGAGGGCCTGACCAACGCCCTGCGCCACGGCACGCCCGGCCCGGCCCACCTCGCGCTGCGCCGCACCGGCGACGGGGTCGGGATCGAGCTCGTCAACCCGGCGGCGGCCGGTGGGCGCCCACGGCCGGGCGGCGGCCGGGGACTGGCCGGGGCGGGCGCCCGCGTCGACCTGCTCGGCGGCACCCTGACCGCGGGCCCGGACGACGGCCGGTGGGTCCTGCGGGCCCGGCTGCCCTGCGGACCGCCTCCGGTGGCCCCGTCGCCGATCGGTCGGCGCGGCGGCGCGGGGACACGCCGACGGGCGGGGTAGGACGGGGACCGGCGTACGGAGGGGAGCGATGACGAGCGACGCGACGGTCGGCGTCCTGCTGGTCGACGACGAGGAGCTGATCCGCACCGGGCTGCGCGCGGTGCTCGAGGCCGACCCCGGCATCACCGTCCTCGGCGAGGCCGCCGACGGCGCCGAGGTCCCCGGGCTGGTCGCCCGGCTGCGGCCGGACGTCGTGCTGATGGACGTCCGGATGCCCGCGGTCGACGGCATCACCGCCACCCGGGCGCTGCTGCGCAGGCCCCACCCACCGCGGGTGCTGGTGCTCACCACGTTCGGCCACGACCGGCACGTCCTGGACGCGTTGCGCGCCGGGGCCGGTGGCTTCCTGCTGAAGCGGACCCCGCCGCGCGACGTGGTGCGGGCCGTGCACACCGTCGCCGCGGGGGAGTCGCTGCTGTTCCCGGCGGCGGTGCGTGAGCTCGTGGCCGGGTTCGCCGCCGACGACGGCGACCGGCTCGCCTCCGCCGGGCTGACCGCGCGCGAGGGCGAGGTGCTGCGCCTGGTGGCGTGCGGGCTGTCCAACGCCGAGATCGCGGAGGAGCTGGTGCTGGGCGTGGAGACGGTGAAGACCCATGTCGCCGCGGTGCTGGCCAAGACCGGGTCGCGGGACCGGACCCAGGCCGTCGTCGCCGCCTACTCCTCGGGGTTCGTCGACCCCAGGTTCCCGGTCAGGTAGCGCTGCACGGTCGGCCCGACCGCGGCGACGACGTCCTCGCGCGGCGCCGAGGCCAGCGGCTCCAGCCGCACCACGTAGCGCATCATGCCGAGCCCGATCAGCTGGGAGCCGACGAGCGCGCCCCGCTCGTCGGGCCGGTCGGGGGAGTGCGCCCGGGTGACCGGGCGCAGGATCGCGCCGCCGACGAACTCACGCAGCATCCGGGCCGCGATGTCGTGACCCGCGACGCTGCGCAGCACCGCCGCCATCGGGGCGCCGCCGCCGGTGTCCCAGACCGTCAGGAACCCCCGCACGATCCGCTCGCCGACCCGGTCGGCGGGGCCGTCCAGCACCATCCGCCGGACCTGTGCGGGGTCGACCGGCAGGTCCAGCGCGGCGAGGAACAGCTTCTCCTTGCCGCCGAACCAGTGGTTCACCATGGCCGGGTCCACCCCGGCCCGTTCGGCGATCCGGCGGACCGTGGCGCCGTCGAAGCCGCGGTCGGCGAACTCGGCGCGGGCGGCCGCGAGCAGCCCGGCCCGGGTGTCCGCGCCGCCGGACCGGCGGCCACGACGCCGTGGCGACGCCCCCGGGCCCGGGGGTGCGGTGGCGCTCGGTTCGGTCATGCGCCCCATCCTCACCCGCGCGAGGGCGGCCGTCACTGCTCGGGGACAATGAGTCGCATGACCCAGCGGACCCAGAACGCATCCGGTGGCGCGACGACGACCGGGGCCCCCGCCCCCGCGGCTCCCGCGGTCGCCGCCCTGGGCGCGGTGAGCCCCACCCGTGAGGAGTTCCGGGAGCTGGCGCGCGCGCACCGGGTCATCCCGGTGACCCGGCGGCTGCTGGCCGACGACGAGACCCCGGTCGGGGTCTACCGCAAACTCGCGGGCGGGACCGCGGGCACGTTCCTGCTGGAGTCCGCCGAGAACGGCCGGTCCTGGTCGCGATGGTCGTTCGTCGGGGCCCGCAGCGCCGCCGCGCTCACCGCCGTCGACGGCGAGCTGGTCTGGACCGGGGAGGTGCCCGACGGCCTGCCCACCACCGGCGACCCGCTCGACGCGCTGCGCACCGTGGTCACCGAGCTGCACTCCGAGCCGCTGCCCGGGCTCCCGCCGCTGACCGGCGGCATGGTCGGCTACCTCGGCTACGACATCGTCCGCCGCGTCGAGCGCATCGCGGACCCGGACGACCCCGCCGTCGACGACCTGGCGCTGCCCGAGCTGGTCATGCTGCTGGCCACCGACCTGGCCGCGCTCGACCACCACGAGGGCACCGTCACCCTGATCGCGAACGCGATCAACTGGGACGCCACCGACGAGCGCGTCGACCAGGCCTACGACGACGCCGTCGCCCGGCTGGACCGGATGACCGGCGAGCTCGCCGTGCCCGCGCCCAGCTCGGTCGCGGTGTACACCCCGACCCGCCCCGAGTTCCTCCGCCGGCGCACCCCCGAGCAGCACCACGCCGCGATCGAGGACGCCAAGGAGCAGATCCGCGCCGGCGAGGCGTTCCAGATCGTGCTCTCGCAGCGCTTCGAGATGGAGTGCGACGCCGACCCGCTCGAGGTCTACCGGATCCTGCGCACCACGAACCCGAGCCCGTACATGTACCTGCTGCGTCTCGACGACGCGGCGGGCGGGCCGCCGTTCTCCATCGTCGGGTCCAGCCCGGAGGCGCTGGTCAGCGTGCTCGACGGGCGTGCCACCACGCACCCCATCGCGGGCACCCGCTGGCGCGGCGCGACCGACGAGGAGGACCAGCTCCTGGAGAAGGAGCTGCGCGGCGACGAGAAGGAGCGCGCCGAGCACCTGATGCTCGTCGACCTCGGCCGCAACGACCTCGGCCGGGTGTGCGAGCCCGGCACGGTGACCGTGCGGAACTTCTTCGAGATCGAGCGCTACAGCCACGTCATGCACCTGGTGTCGACGGTGACCGGGCTGCTGCGCGGCGACCGCACCGCGTTCGACGCCGTCGTCGCCTGCTTCCCGGCCGGCACCCTGTCCGGCGCGCCGAAGGTGCGGGCCATGCAGGTCATCGACCGGCTGGAGCCGACCCGGCGCGGTCAGTACGGCGGCATCGTCGGCTACCTCGACTTCGCGGGCAACGCCGACACCGCGATCGCCATCCGCACCGCGATGATCCGCAACGGGACCGCGTACGTGCAGGCGGGCGGGGGGATCGTCGCCGACTCCGACCCGGCCGCGGAGGACATGGAGTGCCTGAACAAGGCCCGGGCGGTGCTCTCGGCCGTCGCCGCGGCCGGGTCCATGTCACCCCCGCCGGCCCCGGGCAGCGCGTGACGGCGCCCGGCGACGACGGCGCCGCCGCGCACACGGCGGACCGCACCGACCGGCGGGCACTGGGCCTGACCGTGCTCGGACTGCTGCTCGGCGCCGGTGCGCTGTGGGGTGCCGGTGCGGCCGAGTGGTTCGTGCTGGAGGTGCCCACCGCGACCCGCGGCACCGTCGAGCTCGGCGCCACCGGCGCGCAGCTACAGCCCGCCGTCACCGCGGTCGCGGCGCTGCTGGTGGCGGCCGTCGCCGCGCTGGTCGCACTGTCCGGGATCGCCCGCCGCGTGCTGGGCGTGCTGGTCGGGCTCGCCGGGGCGGCCGCGGTGGTGCTGACCCTGCGGCTGGTCGCCGTGCCGCCGTCGGCGGTGGAGCTGGCCTCCGCCCGTTCCGGGCTGACCGCCCCGAACGCCCCCGCGGGCTCCGGCGCGGTCTCGGCGACGCCGTGGCCCTGGCTGGCCGTCGCCGGCGGGGTCGTCGCGCTCGCCGCGGCGGTGCTGCTGGTGGTCCGCGAGCCGCGGCTGCCGCGGCTCGGCGCCCGGTACGCCGCACCCGGGACGCAGGCGGCCACGACACCGGCCGACCCCGACCGGGCGGCCTGGGAACGGCTCGACGCCGGCGGCGACCCGACCGTCGGCCCGCGTGAGGGGGAGAACTAGCATGACCTCGACGTCCGGGCGACGCGCGAGCGGAGGAGGAGTCGGCCCTGTGAGCACTACGGGCACTGCCGGTACTGCCGGACACCCGAACGGGACACCGGGTCGCGTACCCAGCGTCCTCGAGTCCATCGTGGACGGGGTCCGGGAGGACCTCGCCGAGCGCGAGAGCGTCGTCGACCTCGCCGAGATCAAACGGCGGGCCGCGGCCGCGCCGCCGCCGCGGGACGCGATGGCGGCCCTGCGCGAGCCGGGTGTCGGCGTCATCGCCGAGGTGAAGCGGGCCAGCCCGTCGAAGGGGTCGCTCGCCGACATCCCCGATCCGGCCGACCTCGCCGAGGCCTACTCCGCCAACGGCGCGCGGGTGATCAGCGTGCTCACCGAGCAGCGCCGCTTCGGCGGCTCGCTGGCCGACTTCGACGCCGTCCGCGCCCGGGTCGACACCCCGCTGCTGCGCAAGGACTTCGTCGTCACGCCGTACCAGGTGCACGAGGCCCGTGCGCACGGCGCGGACGTCGTGCTGCTGATCGTCGCCGCGCTGGAGCAGCCGGTGCTCGCCTCGCTGCTGGACCGCATCGAGTCCCTCGGGATGACCCCGCTGGTCGAGGTGCACACCGAGGAGGAGTGCGACCGCGCCCTGGAGGCCGGCGCCACCCTGATCGGCGTGAACGCCCGCAACCTGCACACCCTCGAGGTGAACCGGTCGGTCTTCGGTGAGATCGCCCCCGGGCTGCCGTCGCACGTGCTCAAGGTCGCCGAGTCCGGCGTCCGTGGCCCCGGTGACCTGCTCACCTACGCGGGCTGGGGTGCCGACGCGGTGCTGGTCGGCGAGGGCCTGGTGACCAGCGGTGACCCGGCGGCCGCGGTGCGCGGGCTGGTCGCGGCCGGGTTCCACCCGTCCTGCAGCCGCAACGGCGGCTGAGCCGTGCTCGTCACGCTCGCCGCGGCGCTCCCGACGTCCATCCCCAGCCCGGACCGCGGTGTCTGGCACCTCGGCCCGGTCCCGATCCGGGCGTACGCGCTGTGCATCATCGCCGGCATCGCGGTCGCCCTGTGGTGGGGCGAGCGTCGGCTGCAGGCGCGCGGCGGGCGGGCCGGGACGGTGCTCGACGTCGCGGTGTGGGCGGTGCCGTTCGGCCTGCTCGGCGGGCGGCTCTACCACGTCGCCACCGACTGGCGGACCTACTTCGGCCCCGGCGGCAACCCGTGGGGTGCGCTGGAGATCTGGAACGGCGGGCTCGGGATCTGGGGCGCCATCGCGCTCGGCGGGGTCGGGGCCTGGATCGGCTGCCGCCGCCACGGCGTCCCGCTGCCGCTGTTCGCCGACGCGGTCGCGCCCGGCATCATCGTCGCCCAGGCGATCGGGCGGCTCGGGAACTGGTTCAACCAGGAGCTCTACGGCGGCCCGACCACGCTGCCCTGGGGTCTGGAGATCTACCGCCGGGTCGACCCCGCGACCGGGCTGGAGGACCCGCTCGGCGGCGTCGCGCTCGACCCCACGCCGATCGCGGTCGTGCACCCCACCTTCCTCTACGAGCTGCTGTGGAACCTCGTCGTCGCCGCGTTGATCGTGCTGGCCGACCGCCGGTTCCGGCTCGGCCACGGCAGGGTGTTCGCGCTCTACGTCGCGGGCTACACCCTCGGCCGGTTCTTCATCGAGCTCATGCGCACCGACCCGGCGACCCGCGTGTTCGGCGACGTCCGGATCAACGTCGTCGTCTCGGCCGTCGTGTTCGTCGGGGCGGTGCTCTACGTCGCGTTCGCCCGGCGCGGTCGGGAGGACGTCGTCGCGCCCGAGCCTGCGGACACCACCGCGCCCGGGGAGCAGGGCAAGCCCCAGGAGCACGAGGACGCGTGAGCGCGTTCGCGGGCTTCGGCGACGGCGCCGTCGAGTTCTACGACGGCCTGCTCGCCGACAACTCCCGGGCGTACTGGACCGACCAGCGCGAGGTCTACGAGAGCGACGTCCGCGGCCCGATGACGGCGCTGCTCGCCGACCTCGAACCGGAGTTCGGGGCGGGCAAGGTGTTCCGGCCCTACCGCGACGTGCGCTTCGCCGCGGACAAGACGCCGTACAAGACCCACTGCGGCGGCTTCGCCGAGCCGTTCTACGTCGAGGTGTCCGCGGACGGGATGCTCGCCGCGGGCGGCTACTACTACATGGCGCCCGACCAGCTGACCCGCTACCGCGAGAGCGTCGACGACGAGCGCCGCGGCGAGGACCTGCGGGCCCGGCTCGACACCGCCCGCGCCGCCGGGCTCACCGTCGACGGCGCGACGCTCAGGACCCGCCCGCGCGGCACCGATCCCGGCCATCCGCGGCTCGACCTGCTGCGGCACAAGGGGCTCTACGTGTCGCGGAGCTGGCCGCCGGACGACGTGCTGCACCGCCCGCGGGCCCGGGACCGGGTCCGCACGGTGTGGCGGGCCTCCCGCCCGGTCACCGAGTGGCTCGACGACCACGTCGGCCCCAGCGAGCTCCCGCGCCGCTGACCCGCCGCGGCCGCGCCGACGGTCCGGGCGGCGCCCGACGGGTTTCCGTGACACGGTCGACAACCTGCGCGGTGATCCGGACGACGGCCGGGGTACGAACACCGCGGAGGGGCCGACGCGGTCCGGGTCGACGCACGGGGGAGTGGGCATGGGAGTGCAGGGGCGGACGCGGGGCCGGCGCAGCCGGGACGGGCTGCTGGCGCTGGTGACGGCGGCGTTCGTCGTCGCCGGGTGCACCGCCGCCGGGCCCGCCACCGCGCCGCCGCCCGCCGGGGCGCTGTCCCAGCAGGTCACGGGCGCCGCGACCGGCGAGGCCGCGGTGCCGCACCTGCGGGCCCTGGAACGCATCGCCGACGACAACGGCGGCAACCGCGCCGCCGGGACCCCCGGCTACGACGCGACGGTCGACTACGTCGCCGGCGTGCTGCGCGACGCCGGGTTCGACGTCACCACCCCCACCTACGACGCCGGGGACGGCCGCGAGCTGCGCAACGTCGTCGCCCGCACCCGCGGCGGCGACCCCGCCCGGATCGTGCTCGCCGGCGCCCACCTCGACTCCGTGCGCGCCGGCCCCGGCATCAACGACGACGGCAGCGGCATCGCCGGGCTGCTCGCCGCGGCGACCGCGCTCGGCCCGCAGCCGGGCGTCGGCGCCACCGTCTCGTTCGGGTTCTGGGGCTCGGAGGAGGACGACCTGCAGGGCTCGACCGGCTACGTGCGGTCCCTGTCGGAGGAGGAGCGCGAGCACCACCTGCTCTACCTCAACGCCGACATGCTCGGCTCACCCAACGGCGGCTACTTCGTGCAGGGCGGCCGCGGCGAGGACGACGAGGAGCGGGGCCCGTCCGGGTCCGGCGTCGTCGCCTCGGTGCTGGCCGAGGAGCTGGCCGCGGCGGGCGCACCGCAGCCCGAGACCATCGGCCTCTACGGCGACGACGACGGCCCCTTCGCCGAGGTCGGCATCCCGGTCGCGGGCGCGGTCACCGGGGACGAGGACACCAAGTCCCGCTCCCAGGCCCAGCTCTGGGGCGGTGAGGCGGGCCGGGCCTACGACGGCTGCTACCACTCGGCCTGCGACCGGATCGGCAACGTCGACACCGTGAAGCTGGACCGCTACACCCGTGCGATCGCGGCGACCCTGGCCCGTTTCGCCGACGCCACCCAGCGCCCCTCCGGCTGAGCCGGCCGACCGGTCCCACGGGCGGCCGTGGGGACCGGTTCCGGCTCAGAGCCGCGACGACGTCTCGCGGTCCGGCCGTCGGCGCGCCACCAGCACGGCCAGCCCCACCCCGAGTGCCGCCCCGGCGACGTCGACGAGTGCGTCGAGGACGTCCCCGCTGCGCCCGATCGGCAGCAGCGCCTGCGCCACCTCCGACGCCGCGGCGTAGACGACGAGCCCGCCCAGCAGCGGCCACACCCGGATCCCGGCGGCCCGCCCGGTCCACGCCAGCAGCGCGAACAGCAGCAGGTGGACGACCTTGTCGGTGCCCGGAGGCGCCGTCGGGACCCCGGACGCCGGGGTGAACAGGACCACCAGGCTCAGCAGGACCGACAGGACGAACGGCTGGACGCGCACGCCCCCAGTCTGCTCCACCGGTGACCGCCGGGATGAACACCGTCGGACCGGACGCCGACAGGCCGGGTTCCGATCGTCCTGATCGTTCCAGACAGCGCTACCCTGATAGTCGTGACACGTCGAACCAAGATCGTCTGCACCATCGGTCCGGCCACGGCGACCCCGGACCGGATCCGTGACCTCGTGGAGGCGGGCATGGACGTGGCCCGGCTCAACTTCAGCCACGGGGACCGCGCCGACCACAAGCGCGTCTACGACATGGTCCGCGCCGCCGCCGACTCGACCGGGCGCGCCGTCGGCATCCTCGCCGACCTGCAGGGCCCGAAGATCCGGCTCGGCCGCTTCACCGACGGGCCCACCGAGTGGGCGACCGGCGAGGAGGTGCGGATCACGGTCGACGACGTGGCCGGCACCCCCGACCGGGTCTCCACCACCTACAAGGGCCTCGCCCAGGACGCCCAGGTCGACGACCGGATGCTCGTCGACGACGGCAAGGTCGGCCTGCGGGTCGTCGCCGTCGACGGCAACGACGTGGTCTGCCGGGTCACCGAGGGCGGCCCCGTCTCGGACAACAAGGGCCTGTCGCTGCCCGGGATGAACATCTCGGTGCCCGCGTTGTCGGACAAGGACATCGCGGACCTCGAGTTCGCGATGTCGCTGCGGGTCGACGTCGTCGCGCTGTCGTTCGTGCGCAGCCCCGCCGACATCGACCTCGTCCACAAGATCATGGACAACACCGGCGCCGGCCGCGTCCCGGTGATCGCGAAGCTGGAGAAGCCGGAGGCCGTCGACAACCTCGAGGCCGTCGTGCTCGCCTTCGACGGCATCATGGTCGCCCGCGGTGACCTGGGCGTGGAGCTGCCGCTGCAGAACGTGCCGCTGGTGCAGAAGCGCGCGGTGCAGATCGCGCGGGAGAACGCCAAGCCGGTCATCGTCGCGACCCAGATGCTGGAGTCGATGATCACCAGCTCGCGCCCGACCCGCGCCGAGGCCTCCGACGTCGCGAACGCCGTCCTCGACGGCACCGACGCCGTGATGCTGTCCGGTGAGACCAGCGTCGGCCGCTACCCGATCAAGACCGTGCGGACGATGGCCGAGATCGTCGAGGCCGTCGAGGCGGGCCCGGCCGACGTGCCGCCGCTCAACCACGTGCCCCGCACCAAGCGTGGCGTGCTGTCCTACGCCGCCCGCGACATCGGCGAGCGGCTCTCGGCGCGGGCGCTGGTCGCGTTCTCCCAGTCCGGTGACACGGTGCGCCGCCTGGCCCGGCTGCACACCCGGCTCCCGCTGCTGGCGTTCACCCCGGAGCCCGCGGTGCGCAGCCAGCTCGCGATGACCTGGGGCGTCGAGACGTTCCTGGTCGACAAGGTCGACTCGACCGACGCCATGATCCGCCAGGTCGACCACGCGATCCTCTCGATCGGCCGGTTCAAGCCGGGTGACCTGGTGGTCGTCGTCGCCGGGTCGCCGCCCTCCACGGTCGGCTCGACCAACCTGATCCGGGTGCACCGTCTGGGCGAGGACGACCACGCCTGAGGCCGGTTGGGCATACTCACCGACCGTGAGTGCCGATTCCGCAACCGCGCAGACCGCCGCCGACGGTGAACCGCGCGGCCAGGCCGTCCTCGACGACCTGGTCGCGCTGCTGGACCTGGAGCGGCTGGAGGACAACCTCTTCCGCGGGGTGAGCCCGCCGGTGTCGCTGCCCCGTGTGTTCGGCGGGCAGGTCGCGGGCCAGGCGCTGGTCGCCGCGGGCCGCACGGTGGCGGCCGACCGGGGCGTCCACTCGCTGCACGCCTACTTCATCCGGCCCGGGGACCCGAGCATCCCGATCGTCTACGAGACCGAGCGGGTCCGCGACGGCCGGTCGTTCACCACCCGCCGGGTGCTCGCCATCCAGCGCGGCGAGCCGATCTTCTCGCTGTCGGCGTCGTTCCAGCTGCCGCAGAACGGCCTGGAGCACTCCCAGCCGATGCCCTCGGACGTCCCCGCGCCGGACGCCGTCGACGACCTCGGCACCCGCGCCGCCCGCGGCGACGGCGGCTGGATGGCCGGGCTGCCGCGCCCGCTGGACATCCGGCTGATCGACGAGCCGTCCTGGTCGCAGGACCACCCCGGTCCGTCCGACGACCCGATGCGGCTGTGGCTGCGCGCCGACGGCGAGCTGCCCGACGACCCGCTGCTGCACGTGTGCCTGCTCACCTACGCCAGCGACCTGACCCTGCTGGGCTCGGTCGTCGCCCGCCACGACGTGCCCCGGACCGGGCTGCAGATGGCGAGCCTGGACCACGCGATGTGGTTCCACGCGCCGTTCCGGGCCGACGAGTGGCTGCTGTACTCGTGCTTCTCGCCGGCCGCGTCGGGCGGGCGCGGCCTCGCGAGCGGCCGCTTCTTCACCGCCGACGGCCGCCTGGTCGCCACCACCATGCAGGAGGGACTCGTCCGGGTCCCGCGCGCCGGGAGGGACGCACGCCCATGACCGTCGAGTCCGAGATCTCGCTGCCCAGCGTCAACGGCGGCAGGCTGCCCGGCTTCCTGGCCCGCCCCGAGACCACCACCCCGGGCCCGGCGATCGTGATGATCTACGAGATCTTCGGGATGACCCCGGAGATGCGCCGGATCGCCCGCGAGCTGGCCCGCGAGGGCTACACCGTGCTGATCCCGGACCTGTTCGCCCGCGGCCGGGTGAAGCCGCTGTGCATCGCCTCGACGGTGGCGACGATGGCCACCGGCCGCGGCGCCGCGCTCGGTGACTGCGAGTCCGCGCGGCGCTGGCTGGCCGACCAGCCCACCGTCGACGCCGACCGGATCGGGGTCATGGGGTTCTGCATGGGCGGCGGGTTCGCGATGCTGCTGTCCCAGAGCGGTCTGTACCGGGTCGCGGTGCCGTTCTACGGCCGCGCCGGCGTCGAGGTGGAACCGGTCTGTCCGGTCGTCGCCAGCTTCGGCGGCCGGGACGCCCAGTTCGCCGACGGCTACCCGCAGCGCCTGGAGGCCGACCTGACCGAGCGGGGGATCCCGCACGACGTCGTCGTCTACCCCGAGGCCGGGCACTCGTTCATGACGCGCACGCCGGGCGTGAAGGGCGCGGTGGCGCGCCGGACGCCGCTGCACGCGGAGTACCACGAGCCGTCGGCGACGGACGCGACGGAGCGGGTACGGGCCTTCCTGCGCGACCACCTGTAGCCGGGGCAGGATGGGGGGTGTGAGCGAGCGCGATGATCAGCAGGACCGGGCCTGGGGCTTCCGCACCCGGGCCGTGCACGCGGGGACGGTGCCGGACGCCGCGACCGGTTCCCGGGCGGTGCCGATCCACCAGACGACCAGCTACGTCTTCCGCGACACCGACGACGCCGCGGCGCTGTTCGCGCTGCAGAAGTACGGGCTGATCTACTCCCGGATCGCCAACCCGACGGTGTCGGCGCTGGAGGAACGCCTGGCCAGCCTCGACGGGGGCATCGGCGCGGTGTGCACGGCCAGCGGGCAGGCCGCCGAGTTCCTCACCTTCGCCGCGCTCGCCGGGGCGGGGGACCACGCCGTCGCCGCGGCGGGGCTGTACGGCGGCACCATCACCCAGCTCGACGTGACGCTGCGCCGCTTCGGCGTCGACACGACCTTCGTGCCGGGCACCGACCCGGCCGACTACGCCGCCGCGATCCGCGACAACACCAAGTTCGTCTTCGCCGAGGTCGTGTCCAACCCGGGCGGCGAGGTCGCCGACATCGCCGGGCTCGCCGAGGTCGCGCACGCGGCCGGGCTCCCGCTGATCATCGACGCGACGCTGGCGACGCCGTACCTGTGCCGGCCGCTGGAGCACGGCGCGGACATCGTGATCCACTCGGTGACGAAGTTCCTCGGCGGGCACGGCACCACCCTCGGCGGCGTCGTGATCGAGTCCGGCCGCTTCGACTGGGGCAACGGCCGCTTCCCCGGGATGACCGAGCCGGTCCCGTCCTACGGCGGGCTCACCTGGTGGGGCAACTTCCAGGAGCTCGGGTTCCTCACCAAGCTGCGGGCCGAGCAGCTGCGCGACGTCGGTGCCACGCTGTCCGCGCACTCGGCCTTCCTGCTGATGCAGGGCGTCGAGACGCTGCCGCAGCGGATGGAGGCCCACGTGGCCGGAGCGCAGAAGGTCGCCGAGTGGCTCGAGGCCGACCCGCGGGTGGAGTACGTGACCTACCCCGGGCTGCCGTCGCACCGCCACCACGAGCGGGCTCGCCGGTACCTGCCCGCGGGGCCGGGCGCGGTGTTCGCGTTCGGGGTGCGCGGTGGCCGGGCCGCCGGGGCGCGGTTCATCGAGGCGGTGCAGCTGTGCAGCCATCTCGCCAATGTCGGCGACGCCCGCACCCTCGTCCTGCACCCGGGGTCCACCACCCACCAGCAGCTGACCACCGAGCAGCTGGAGCACGCCGGCGTCCCCGAGGACATGATCCGGATCTCGGTCGGGCTGGAGGACCCGGACGACATCGTCTGGGACCTCGACCAGGCCCTCACCGCCTCGCAGAAGGAGACCGCGTGACCTGGGAGAACCCGCCCGCGTGGCGGCGGCAGCAGATCCTGCGCGACACCCGCACCGTCGCCGTCGTCGGGGCGAGCCCCAACCCGGCCCGCGCCAGCAACTTCGTCGCCACCTACCTGCTGGCCTCGACCGCTTTCGACGTGTACTTCGTGAACCCGAACGCGAGCACGATCCTGGGGCGCGCGGTGTACCCGTCGCTGGCGGAGCTGCCGGTGGCGCCCGACCTGGTCGACGTGTTCCGGCGGCCGGAGGACCTCGGCGGCGTGCTCGACGAGGTCCTCGCCCTCGACCCGGTCCCGTCGACGTTCTGGCTGCAGTTCGGGCTGTTCGACGAGGACCTGGCCCGCCGCGCCGAGAGCGCGGGGCTGACCGTCGTCATGGACCGCTGCCTCAAGGTCGAGCACGCGCGGTTCGCCGGTGGGCTGCACCTGGCCGGGTTCGACACCGGAGTGATCACCTCGCGGCGCCGGGACTGACCCGGGTTCCCCCGGCGGTCAGATCCGTTCGGGGGCCCGCCCGGCGTCGTCGACGACCTCCTCGCGCGCCGCCGGGGGAGCGGCCTCGGCGCGGGCCTGCTCCGCCGCCTCGTCGGCCTCCTCCCGGGTGGCGTACTCGGTGAGGACCCCGCACCCGCAGTCGCAGCGCACCACCCACCGGTCGGCGACGTCGGCCATCATCAGCACCTGCGGGTCGTGACCGTCCACGGGGGCCTCCTTCGGTGGTGTGACGGGCATCATTGCGCGCTGCAGCGACGTGCGCCATTCGTGGCACGGGTCCGGTTCGCCGTCGTCAACCGTGACGAAATCCGGGTCGGGACCGTGACAGCAGCTGTGACGGGGGACACGGTGGACCGCCGTCGTCCATCGACCCGCCGATACGGGGGAACCGCCATGACCGCCACCGTCGACCACGTCGCACTCCTCCGCGCCCGGGTGCGGGGCCCCGTCCTCGGACCCGCCGACCCCGGCTACGACGCCGCGCGGCGGGTCTGGAACGCCGCGATCGACCAGCGGCCGGCCGTGCTGGTCCGCTGCGCCGACGTGGAGGACGTCGTGACCGCCCTCGACCACGCCCGGACCTCCGGGCTGGAGGTCGCCGTCCGCGGTGGCGCCCACAACTCCGCCGGGCACAGCGCGGGGGACGGCGCCCTGGTGATCGACCTGGGTGACCTCGACGCCGTCGTCGTCGACCCGGAGGCCCGCCGGGTGCGGGTGGGCGGTGGCGCCCTGCTGAGCGGGATGGACGCCGCCACCCAGGAGCACGGGCTCGCGGTCCCGGCCGGGGAGATCGGGCACACCGGTGTCGGCGGGCTGACCCTCGGCGGTGGCATGGGCTGGCTGACCCGGCGGGCCGGGCTGACCGTCGACCACCTGGTGTCGGCGCAGGTCGTGCTCGCCGACGGCCGGGTCGTGCGGGCCGCCGCCGACGAGCACCCCGACCTGTTCTGGGCGCTGCGCGGCGGGGGCGGCAACTGCGGCATCGTCACCGAGTTCGAGTTCACGGCGGTACCGGTCGGCCCGCTCGTGTCGGTCGGGATGTTCTTCTGCGGCCTCGACGACGGGCCGGCCCTGCTGCGCGCCGCCCGCGACGCGATCGGGCGGCTGCCGTCGACGGTCGGGTTCCAGATCGTCGCCGTGAACGCACCGCCCGCCCCGTTCGTCCCGGAGGAGGTGCGCCTGCGTCCCGGGTGGGCGGTGATCGTCGTCGGCACCACCGGAGCCGTCCCGGACCCGGACGCGGAGCAGGTGCACGACCTGCTCCGCGCGACGCTGCCGGACCGGCTGTTCGAGTTCTGCACCCCGATGCCCTGGACGGCGCTGCAGCAGATGTTCGACGAGGCCAACGGCTGGGGCGTGCACTGCTACGAGAAGGGCTGCTTCCTGCCGTCGCTGACCGACGCGGCCGTCGAGGACCTCGCCGCACACGTCGCGCGGAAGGTCTCGCCGATGTCGGTCGTGCACCTGTACACCCTCGACGGCGCCTTCTCCGCCGTCGACGACGACGCGACCGCGTTCGGCGGCGGCCGCAGCCCGCGGCTCGGGCTGTTCGCGGTCGGGCTCACCACCGACCCGCAGGGCCTCGCCGCGGAGCGGGACTGGGTCCGGGGCCTGGCCGCGGCGATGGCCCCGCACGCGCTCGGCGCCGGCGTGTACGTCAACGCGATGATGGGCGACGACACCGGTCGGGTCCGCGCCACCTACGGCCCCAACTATGCACGGCTCGCCGCGGTCAAGGCGGTCTACGACCCGGACAACGTCTTCCACCGCAACGTCAACGTCCCGCCCGCGAGCTGATCCGGGCTCACCAGCCGAGCAGGCCGACCAGGAACGCGTGGACCAGCCAGAACGGGGCGAACGCCAGCGCGACCAGCCCGCCGGGCCCCACGCCGCGCCGGGCCGGGAACACCAGCGCGACCGCGGCGAGCCCCCAGGGGACGAGCAGGGCGACGCCGCGCAGCGGCCAGGACGCGACCCCGGTGGCCAGCGCGAGCAGCAGTGCCACCGCGACCCAGCCGGCCGTCGCGGCCAGGCACCGGGGCAGCACCGCGGCCGGCCGCGGGAGCGCCGCCGACCGGTCGGCGACCGCGGCCCGCTCCGGCTCGGTGCCCGGCGGGTACGGCGGCGCGCCGGGCAGCGGGGCGTGCGGCCCGACCTCCGCGGACCCGGACGGCAGCGGGTCCACCCCGGACCAGCCGGTCGCGCCCTGCCACGCGGGCGGCGGACCGTCCGGCCCGGAGCCCGGGACGGCGGCGCCGCCGTCCCGGCCGTCGTCCGCCCGGTCGCCGTGGGTGCCGTCGCCGCGGGTGCCGCTCATGCGGCGAGGGTAGCGAGGCGGGCCGCGGCCCCGCGGCCGTCGACGCCGGCCCGGGTGGACCGGCGCGGGGTCAGCGGGCCGCGGCGGGCGCGGGGCCGTAGGTCAGCCGCCGCAGCAGCACCTCCGCGGGCCCGCGCCGTCCGCGCTGCCGGGCCACCACCGCCGCGACGACGGTCAGCAGCCACACCCCGGCCCCGCAGAGCGTCGCCGCCCACAGCGGCAGACCGGCCCCCAGCCCCAGCGTCCACGCCGGGAACAGACCGACGAACACCACCGACTGCGCCAGGTACCCGCTCAGCGACCGTCGCCCGAGCGCCACCAGCGCGCCCGCGACCGGCCGGGTCGCCGACCCCCGGGCCACCACCAGCGCCGCGGCGGCCGCGTACCCGGCCCCGGCCGCGTAGCCGGTCACCGCGTGCAGCACCCCGACCACGAGCGCCACCGGCTCCGACGGCGCCCACACCCCGGCGGCGACCAGCCCCAGCGGCACGCCGCCCACGACCCCGGCCCCGATCCCCGCGACGGCGACCCGGCGCAGCGCCCGCCGGTGCCGGGCCGGGGCGTCGAGCCACCCGGCGCGGGCGACGAGCACCCCCGCGACCGCCGCGCCCAGGAGCCCGACCGCGCTGATCAGCAGGTTGCCGAACAACCACTCGCCGAACCGCTCCACCGCCGCCGACAGCACGTCCGGCGCGACCAGCGATGGCGACGCCGACGCCGCGTCGGACCGGGTCAGCGCGACGGGGGCGTAGAGCAGCGCCAGCAGCGTCGTCGCGGCCACCCCGGTGAGCACCAGCACCGCGGTCGACCCACGGACCAGCACCGGTGCGAGGACCACCGCGATCAGCCCGTAGGCGGCGACGAAGTCCCCGTGCCACAGCAGCACCGCGTGCGCGGCTCCGACGGCGAACAGCGCCCCGCCCCGGCGACGCACCAGGGCCAGGACCTGCTCGGGCCCGGCACCGTCGCGGGCCGCACGGCGGGCGAGCCCGGCGATGCCGTAGCCGAACAGCAGCGCGAACAGCGGATAGGCCCGGCCGTCGACCAGGGTGAGCTGCGCCGCGGCGAGCCAGGCGTCGACGCCGGTCGGGTCGAGCGGGTAGGTGCGCACCCCGATGCCGCGATGGGTGACGAAGGTGTGGGCGTTCGCGACGGCGATCAGCAGCAGCGCCGCGCCGCGGGCCAGGTCCGGCGCCGGTGCACGACCGGTCACCGGGACGTCACGCATCACGCCCCACGCTACCGGCGGTGTGGTTCCCGCCACGCGTGGCGGTGGGTGTGCTCCCCGTCGCGGTACGCGGGCGCGATCAGGGCTAGGGTCCGTGGCGTGTCTGCTACCCCCGTTACCGTTACCGTCACCGGAGCCGCTGGCCAGATCGGTTACGCGCTGCTCTTCCGGATCGCCTCCGGGCAGCTGCTGGGGCCCGACACCCCGGTCAAGCTGAACCTGCTGGAGATCCCGCAGGCCGTGAAGGCCGCCGAGGGCACCGCGATGGAGCTCGACGACTGCGCCTTCCCGCTGCTACGCGGCATCGACATCTTCGACGACGCGAACGCCGCGTTCTCCGGCACCAACGTCGCGCTGCTCGTCGGCGCCCGCCCCCGCAGCAAGGGCATGGAGCGCGGCGACCTGCTCGAGGCCAACGGCGGCATCTTCGGCCCGCAGGGCAAGGCGATCAACGCCGGTGCCGCGGACGACGTGCGCGTCCTGGTCGTCGGCAACCCGGCCAACACCAACGCCCTGATCGCCCAGGCCTCCGCGCCCGACGTGCCGGCCGAGCGGTTCACCGCGATGACCCGCCTCGACCACAACCGCGCGCTGGCGCAGCTGTCGACGAAGCTCGGCGTCGGCCTCGACGAGATCAGCAAGCTCACGATCTGGGGCAACCACTCGGCCACCCAGTACCCGGACCTCTTCCACGCCGAGGTCGGCGGCAAGATCGCCGCCGAGCAGGTCGAGCGGGAGTGGCTGGAGAACGACTTCATCCCGACCGTCGCCAAGCGCGGTGCCGCGATCATCGAGGCCCGGGGCGCGTCGTCGGCCGCGTCGGCCGCGAACGCCGCCATCGACCACGTCCACGACTGGGTCAACGGCACCCCGGCCGGCGACTGGACCTCCGCGGCGATCCCGTCGGACGGCTCCTACGGCGTCCCCGAGGGCATCATCTCCTCGTTCCCGGTCACCTCCGAGAACGGCGAGTGGAAGATCGTCCAGGGCCTGGAGATCGACGAGTTCTCCCGCGGGAGGATCGACGCGAGCGTCGCGGAGCTGGTCGAGGAGCGCGACACCGTCGCCAAGCTCGGCCTCATCTGAGCCGACCGCACACGGACCGCGGCCCCGCACCCGTCACGGGTGCGGGGCCGCGGTGCGCTCACCGGTGATCGCCGATCCGCGCGGTGATCCGCGCCGCGCGCGCGTCCGGACACGCGCGCCGAGCGGATCAGCGCGCGGGCTGCG
This sequence comes from Pseudonocardia sp. DR1-2, assembly GCF_023717215.1. Lineage (NCBI taxonomy): Bacteria > Bacillati > Actinomycetota > Actinomycetes > Pseudonocardiales > Pseudonocardiaceae > Pseudonocardia > Pseudonocardia sp. DR1-2. The sequence goes on from NZ_JAMQOF010000007.1 coordinate 99,930, forward strand.
GATCACCACGCTGCGCGGCACGACCGGCGGCGGCAGGCCGGGTCACCCCAGGCGGGCGCCGGTGCCGCCGTCGAACAGGTGGGTGCGGTCCGGGTCGGGGACCAGCCGCAGCCGGGTCCCGCGCTCCGGCGGGGTGCGCGCGTCGACCCGGGCGACGAGCGTCGTCCCGGCCCCGTCGTGTCCCATGTCCTCGGTGAGGGTGCCGTAGACGTAGGCGTCGGCACCCAGCTCCTCGACGACGTCGACGGTCACCTCCAGCCCGTCCCCGGCACCGGCCGGGCGCAGGTCCTCCGGCCGGATCCCGACCGTGACCGTGCCCGACGACGAGGCCGGTACCGCGATCTGTGCCCCACCCAGGGCGACCTGCCCGGAGCCGTCCACCGGCACCGTCACCAGGTTCATCGCCGGCGACCCCACGAACCCGGCGACGAAGGCGTTCACCGGCCGCTCGTAGAGCTCCCGCGGGGTGGCGCACTGCTGCAGCACCCCGCCCGAGAGCACCGCGACGCGGTCGCCCATCGTCATCGCCTCCACCTGGTCGTGGGTGACGTAGACGGTGGTGACACCCAGACGCCGCTGCAGCGACGCGATCTGGGTGCGGGTGGACACCCGCAGCTTCGCGTCCAGGTTGGACAGGGGCTCGTCCATGCAGAACACGGCGGGCTCGCGCACGATGGCCCGGCCCATCGCGACCCGCTGACGCTGCCCGCCCGACAGGGCACGCGGCTTGCGGTCCAGCAGCCCCTCCAGGTCGAGGATCTTGGCCGCCTCGGCGACGCGGCGGGCGATCTCGTCGCGCGGGCGGCCCGCGTTGGTCAGCGCGAAGCCCATGTTCGCGGCGACCGTCATGTGCGGGTAGAGCGCGTAGTTCTGGAACACCATCGCGATGTCGCGGTCCTTGGGCCGGACGTCGGTGACGTCGCGGTCGCCGATCCGGATGGCGCCGGCGTCGACGTCCTCCAGGCCCGCGAGCATCCGCAGCGACGTCGACTTCCCGCAGCCGGAGGGCCCGACGAGCACGAGGAACTCGCCGTCGGCGATCTCCAGGTCCAGCCCGTCGACGGCGGGGGTGTCCGACCCGGGGTAGATCCGCGTCGCCGAGTCGTAGGTGACCGTTGCCATGTCAGCGTCCCGCCATCAGATGTTGGGCTTCACGTCGGTGTCGAAGATCCGGGTCAGTGTGCCCTTGAGGGTGGTGAGCTCGCCCTGCACGTCGGCCCGCTGGTTGAGGATGTTGGCACAGGTCCGCGCGATCTCCTGGTCGGCGCCCGGGAAGAACGCGCGCGCCCGGTCCTGGGTGCGGGTCCGGTCGAGCTGGTCGATGGCGATCTTGCGCAGCGGGGTCTCGGCGAGCAGCGGGCCGGTGTCGGCCGAGGTCCGGAGCGGCAGGTAGCCGGTGGCCTGGGAGAACAGCACGGTGTTCTCCGGGCTGGTTAGGAACTTCGCGAACGCCGCCGCGGCGAGCTGGCGCTCCGGCGGGACCCCGGCCGGGATCCCGAGCCCCGCGCCGCCGGTCGGGCACACCGGCCCGGCGACCGGGCCCGCGGGCAGGAAGCCGGCGCCGACGTCGAACCGGGCCGCGTCGAGCACGGTGACCAGCGAGCCGGTGGAGCCGACCGTCGCCGAGACCGCCCCGGCACCCAGGTCGGTGGTGCCGTCGGTGGCGGCGACGCCGGCCCAGCCCGAGGTCACCGCGTTCTGCAGGGCCGAGACCGCGCGGACCGCCTCGGGGGAGTCGCAGGTGACGTCCCACTCGTCCGACCACGCACCGCCCTCGCCCCAGAGGTTGTTCTGGAACGACCAGCCGGCGTAGTCGGCCAGGGCGGGGAGCTGGTACGCCTTCTGCGCACCGGTGCCCGCGGCCTGCAGCCTCGGCCCCCACTCGGCCATCTCGGCCCAGGTCGCGGGCGCGCGGTCGGGCAGGCCTGCCTTCTGCCAGTGCGCCTTGTTGTAGTAGAAGATCGGCGTCGAGCGGGCCCAGGGCAGCGCCCAGAGCTTGCCGTCGTAGCGGTAGTCCTCGATCAGCTGCTGCCGGTAGTCGGCGGTGTCGATGCCGGTCGCGGCGATCAGCGGGTCCATCGGCACGATGGAGCGCTGCATGTAGTAGCGGAACCACCAGACGTCGGAGAGCACGACGAGGTCGGGCAGCTGGGAGCCGCCGCCGGCCTGCGCGGTCTGGAAGCGCTGCGCGATCTCCTCGTAGTTCGCGCCCGCGGTCACCAGGTTGACCTTCGTGCCCGGGTTGGCCCGCTGGTAGGCGTCGATGATCTGCCGCGACACCTTCTCCGAGCTGCCCGGGTTGTTCGTCCACCAGGTGATCTCCTTCGCCGGCTGCACGCCGGAGTAGTCGACCTCCGGGACGGCGGCGGGCCCGCCGCCGCTGGTGGAGGGGCCACCGCAGGCGGCCAGCGCCGCGGCGGCGCCGGTGATGCCGGCGAACTTCAGGAATCCGCGACGGTCGAGATGCATGGCAGCTGGCGTCCTTTCGGGGTGGGAGGAGGAGCGGGGAGCGGTCTCAGTCCTTGACCGCACCCTGGGTCAGCCCGGCGATGATGTGGCGCTGCAGCGCGATGAAGACGATCAGGACCGGCACGATGACGGCGACCGACCCGGCCATGAGCTGGCCGTAGGCCGCGGCCCGGTTGTCCACGTTGGCCAGCAGGGTGAGCCCGACCGGCAGCGTCATCATCTCCGGCTTCGAGATGATCACGAGCGGCCAGAGGTAGTCGTTCCACTCGTAGACGATGGTGATCAGCGCGACGGTGGCGACGGTCGGCGCGGACACCGGCAGGACGACCCGGGTGAGCCGGCGCCAGTGCCCGGCGCCGTCGAGCTCCGCGGCCTCGAGCAGGCTCGGCGGCAGCGTGCGGAAGTGCTGGCGCAGCAGGAACGTGCCGAACGCCGTCCCGAGACCGGGCAGGACGATGCCCCAGTAGGTGTCCGCGCCACCGAGCGCGGTGATCAGCGTGTAGTTCGGCAGCAGCGCCACCTGCGGCGGCACCATCAGCGTCACCAGCAGCCCGGCGAAGATCCAGTTCTTGAACGGGAAGCGGACGAACACCAGCCCGTAGGCGGTGAACACGGCCAGCGCCACCTTGAGCGCGGCACCGACCGCGGTGACCAGTACCGAGTTGAGGAACACCCGGCCGAACGGCAGGCGCTCGGCGACGGTGGAGTAGTTCTCCGTCGTCGGCGCGGCGGGCAGCAGCGCCGGGGTCTGGGTGATGATCTCGGTCAGCGGCTTGAACGACGACAGCGTCATCCACAGCAGCGGGAACAGCACGACGAGCACGGCGACCAGCAGCGGGACGTAGGCACTGGTCACGACCTCGAACAGGGCCCGCGGCGACAGCGCGCGGGACGACCGGGGCTCCGGAGCGGTGGTGGTCATGCGTAGTGCACCCGCCGTTCCATCCACCGCAGCTGGACCAGGGTGAAGACCACCAGCACCACGAACAGCACCGTCGACACCGCCGCCGAGTAGCCGGCCCGGTTGCTCGACCCGAACGCCTGCAGGTAGGCCTCGTAGATCAGCGTGGTCGTGCCCTGGCCGAGCGGGGTCATGATCCGGATCAGGTCGAAGGCCTGCAGCGAGTTCAGCGCGCTGGTCACGACCAGGAAGAACGTGACCGGTGAGAGCAGCGGCAGCACCACCCGGAAGAACGTCCGCGTCGACGACGCCCCGTCCAGCGCCGCGGCCTCCAGGAGGTCCTTCGGGATCGACTGCAGGCCCGCCAGGTAGATCACCGCGGCGTAGCCCATGTTCTTCCAGACGTAGACGATGCAGATCATCGCCAGCGACATCGACGGGTCGTTGAAGAAGTCCGGTGCGGTCCCGCCGAAGGCCCGCACGACCGCGCCGAGCACCCCGATCGACGGGTCGAACACGAACAGCCACACCAGCCCGACACCGACCCCGGACAGCACGTACGGGGAGAACACCGCGGCCCGCGCGACGCCGGTCCCCGGCACCCGCCGGTTGAGCGCCAGCGCGATCAGCAGACCCAGCACCATCGACCCGCCGACGGTCACGACGGTGAACACCAGCGTCGTCCAGACGATCTCCGCCGACGACGGCGAGGTCAGGAACGTGACGTAGTTCCCGAGCCCCACGAACGTCGCCGACGGTGACCCGAGGGTCCAGTTCAGCAGCGAGTACCGGACGTTCTCGATGACCGGGCGGTAGGCGAAGGCGACGATCAGCGCGGCGTTGGGCAGCACCAGGGCGAGGAACACCCAGAAGTCGTGCCGGTCCCGGGCGGTGAAGCGTCGCCGTCGCCGCGGCGGGGGGTGCGAGGTCGTACCCGGCGCCGTCGGCGTCGAGGCGGACCGGGTGGGGGTGGACGTCACGTGACCTCACGTCTGTCGCAGGGGCGAACGCGGGATCGCACCGTCGCGACCTCGCAGACCCTCGCAGTCTCGTGTGGCCCGGCGGTGTCACGTGTCCGGCGAACAGGTGAACGAGGGCACTCGGACGGGTGACGCGAGAGGCTCTCGCTACTCCGCCACGCGGCAGATGGCGAATGCCTCCGCCGGAACGGTGAACGAGGAGCCGTCACTCGTCGTCGGCTCGGACGCCAGGAGGATCCGGGTGATCTCCGACCCGAGCGACAGCGTCACCGGCTCCGGACCGAGGTTCACCACCACCCGCATCCGCCCGCGGGCGACGACGAGCGTGCGCGCCTGCTCGTGGACGTCGACGCCGATCCGGTCCAGCCACGGGTCCGACAGCTCCGGCCAGGCGCGGCGCAGCGCGATGAGCTCGCGGTGCATCCGCAGCAGCGTCGCGTGCGGCTCCTGCTCGGGCTCGGACCAGTCGAGCCGGGAGTCGGTGAAGGTGGACTCGGCGTTCGGGTCGGGCACCTCGGCGGCGTCGTCCCAGCCGTGGTCGGCGAACTCGGCGCGACGGCCGTCGCGGACGGCCTTCTGCAGGCCCGGGTCGCCGAAGCGGGAGAAGAACTGCCACGGCGTCCGCGCGCCCCACTCCTCGCCCATGAACAGCATCGGGGTGAACCCGGAGGTGAACAGCAGCGCCGCGCCGCAGGCCAGCAGGCCGGGGGACAGCGTGTGGGTGAGCCGGTCGCCGGTGGCGCGGTTGCCGATCTGGTCGTGGTTCTGCAGGTAGGTGACCAGCCGCGAGCCGGGGATGCGGGCGGTGTCGATCGGGGCGCCGTGGCTGCGCCGCCGGAACGACGACCAGGTGCCCTCGTGCAGGAACCCGCGGGTGAGCACGTGCGCGAGCCCGTCGAGGCCCGCCTCGGCGAAGTCGCCGTAGTAGCCCTGGGACTCGCCGGTGAGCACGGTGTGCAGGCAGTGGTGGACGTCGTCGGCCCACTGGGCGTCGAGGCCGTGGCCGCCGCCCTCCCGGGCGGTGATCATCCTCGGGTCGTTCAGGTCGGACTCGGCGATCAGCGACAGCGGGCGGCCGACGTGTGCCTCCAGCGCGGTCACCTCGACGGCGAGCTGCTCCAGCACGTGCTGGGCGCGGGTGTCGCGCAGCGCGTGGACGGCGTCGATGCGCAGCCCGTCGACGTGGAAGTCGCGCAGCCACATCAGCGCGTTGTCGATCATGTAGCGGCGGACCTCGTCGGAGCCCGCGGCGTCGAGGTTCAGCGACGGGCCCCAGATGTTGGAGCCGGCGAAGTACGGTCCGAACCGGTCGAGGTAGGCCCCGGACGGCCCGAGGTGGTTGTAGACGACGTCGAGGACCACGCCCAGGCCACGCGCGTGGCAGGCGTCGACGAAGCGCTTGAAGGCGTCGGGGCCGCCGTAGTTCTCGGTGACGGCGTACCAGCCGACGCCGTCGTAGCCCCAGTTCACCGGGCCGTCGACGGCGTTGACCGGCAGCACCTCGACCAGGTCGATCCCGAGCGAGACCAGGTGGTCGAGCCGGCCGATCGCGGAGTCGAACGTGCCGCCGTCGGTGAAGGTGCCGATGTGGCACTCGTAGAGCACCGACCCGGCCAGCGCGCGGCCGGTCCAGGTGTCGTCGGTCCACCAGAACGCGTCGTGGTCGTAGACGCGGGAGAGCTCGTGCACCCCCTTCGGCTGCCAGCGGGAGCGGGGGTCGGGCAGCGGCGTGGCGTCGTCGTCGAGCAGGAACGCGTAGTCGGTCCCGTGCCCGTGGTCGGGCTGGTCCGTGTGCCACCAGCCCCCCGGGGCGGGGTCGAGCGCGATCCGCTGCTCACCCACCAGCACGCTGACGCGGTTCCTGTCGGGGGCCCACACGGCGAACTCCGTCACGGACGACGATCCTTCCGCACCCGGTGGGGTCCGCGCGCGCCCGGCGGGGGGTGGGCCGGGTCACGCGCCGCTAGGCTGCCCCGATGAGCGACCCCGACACAGGCGACGACCTCGACCAGGACGCGCAGCTCCAACCCGAGGACACCCTGGAGTACGGCGGCGTGGCCGACGTGCTGGACGAGGGCTACTCGCCGCCCGAGCGGCCCTGGAACGACCGCGACGACGAGACCCTCGACGAGCGCCTCGCCGACGAGGAGCCCGACACCTGGGCGGCCGAGCTCGACGCGACCGCCGACGCGGAGGACCGCGACGACGCCCGGGCGGCCGGGGTGGTCGGCGACCCGGACTCCCGCGAGGACTTCTCCGACGTCGACGACGCCACCGGCGACCTGCTCGGGGACGCCCCGGGCACCGACGGCGAGCTGCTCGCCGACGACGAGGTGGGCGACCGCCGCGCCGGTCGCCTCACGATCGACGACGCGAGCTTCGACGGCAGCGACGGCGGCGAGAAGGACCTCGTCGCGGGCGACGCCGGCATCGACGGCGCCGGCGCCTCGGCCGAGGAGGCCGCGGTGCACGTCGTCGAGGAGCCCTGACCCCCGCCCCGGGTGCCCCCAGGGGAACTTTCGTGGCGTAGAGCGCTACGAGGGTTCCCCTGGGGACCGCCCGGAGGGCGGACGGTGCCGGGTCAGGCGGGGCGGACCAGCAGCGCCACGGGGTAGCGGGCCAGCAGGTCGGCCAGCGCGGGCGCGGGCCCGTCCACCGGCCGGTTCGCGATCATGTCGTGCCAGTCGTCGAAGCCGCCGGGCAGCGGCAGCCGGGTGTCGCCCCACCCGCCGCGGCGGGCCAGCCCCTCGGGCAGCCGGGTCGCGACGGCGACGAGCGCGCCCCCGCCGCGGGAGAACGCGACGGCGTGCTCCGCCGCGGTGCCCTGGGCGTCGACCCGGCCGTAGCCGCTGAACAGCTCGGGGCGGAACCGCCGCAGCCGCGCCGTCGCCGAGGTGACCAGCAGCTTCGCCGCACCGCCTCCGTCGACCGGCGGCTGCTCGCCGGCGTCGAGACGATCCAGGATCGCGCGCCGGGCGTCCCAGTCGACCGGGCGCCGGTTGTCCGGGTCGACCAGCGAGTACTCGAACAGCTCGGTGCCCTGGTAGACGTCCGGCACGCCGGGCCCGGCCATCTGCAGCAGCTTCTGGGACAGCGAGTTCGACCAGCCGGGCTCGGCGATCTCCGCGACGAAGGCCTCGATCTCGGCGACGAGCTCGGTGTCGGCGAGGACCTGGCCCGGCCAGGCCGCGACCGCCTTGTCGACCTCGGCGACGGCGTCGATGTGCGAGGTCACCAGCTTGGCCTCCTTGGAGGCCTTGCCGAGGTAGCCCGCGAGCCGGTCGGCCGGGATCGGCCACGCCCCGACCAGCGACTGCCAGGCCAGCAGCTCCAGCGACCGGTCCGGCAGCGGGTGGCGCACCGACCACTCGCGGACCTTCGCCGCCCACGACGCGGGACGCTCGGCGAGCACGGCGAGCCGCGCCCGGACGTCCTCGGAGCGCTTCGTGTCGTGCGTGGACAGCGAGGTCATGGTGCGCGACCGCCCGGCCTCCCGGCGGGCGAGCCCGGTGTGGAACTCCTCGGGCGTCACCCCGAACCGGGCCGGGTCCCCCCCGACCTCGTTCAGCGCGACGAGCCGGTTGTACCGGTAGAAGGCGGTGTCCTCGACGCCCTTCGCGGTGACCATCCCGGAGGTCTGCTGCAGCCGGGTCGCGTAGTCCGACCCGGGCTCGCGGACCAGCCCGGAGTGCAGCGCACCCAGCACCGCGGCCAGGTCGGGGCGACGGGTGCGCGCCACCGCGACCGCGGTGTCGGCGGCCGCCCGGCCCTCGGTGATCTCCGGGGTGAGGTAGGAGCGGTAGACCGGGAACCCGCACAACAGCTCGGCGACCGCGTCGTGCAGGTCCTCGGCGGCGACGTCGGCCAGGTCGAGCCCGGTGGTGCCGGAGTCGGCGCCGGGTCCCGCGCGGAAGGCGTCGGCGATCCGGCGCACCTCCGCGACCAGGATCTCCCGGACGACGAGGTGGCGGCCGTCGTCCTCGACGGCGTGCGCGGAGCGCTTCTCCCCGGTGTGCTCGGCGGCGAACTGGGTGAGCAGCCCCGCCCCGTCCGGGTCGACGAGCACCCCGCAGACCTCGCGCAGCGCCTCGTAGCCGGTGGTGCCGTCGACCGGCCAGGAGATCGGGAGCTCCTCGCCGACCCCGAGGATCTTCTCGACGAGCAGCCACCGGCCCGGGCCGAGCTCGGCGCGCAGCCGGCGCGCGTAGCCGCCCGGGTCGGACAGGCCGTCGGGGTGGTCCACCCGCAGCCCGACGACGGTGTCGTCGGAGCGCACGATGTCGAGCACCGTGCGGTGGGCGTCGGCGAACACCGCAGGGTCCTCGACCCGGACCGCGGCGAGGTCGCTGACGTCGAAGAACCGCCGGTAGGTCAGCTCCGCGGCGCCGCGCCGCCAGGACACCAGCCGGTAGTGCTGGCGGTCGTGCACCTCCTGCGCGGTGCCCTCGCCGGTCCCGGGCGCGACCGGGAAGCGGTGCTCGTAGTAACGCAGCTCGCCGTCGGTCACCGACAGCTCGGTGAGCGCCTTCTCCTCGTCGGCGTCGAGCACCGGCAGCAGGATCGGCCCGGCGCCCCAGTCGACGTCGAAGTGCCCCGCCCAGCGCGACGCCTCGCCGTGCGTGAGCACGTCCCACCACCACGGGTTCTCCGCGGGCTTCGCGACGCCGACGTGGTTGGGGACGATGTCGATCAGCATCGTCAGCCCGTGCTCGCGCAGCGTCGCGAGCAGTGACCGCAGCCCCTGCTCACCACCGCGCTCACCCGACACCCGGGTCGGGTCGGTCACGTCGTAGCCGTGGGTGGATCCGGCCGTGGACTCCAGCAGCGGCGAGGCGTAGAGCGCCCCGATCCCCAGCCGGTCCAGGTAGCCGGTCAGCGCGGCGGCGTCGGCGAAGGTCTGGTCGGCCGACAGCTGCAGCCGGTAGGTCGATCCCGGAAGGCGGGTCACGCCTCAGCCCTTCGATCGCAGGACGAGCAGGGAACGGGCGGGCAGGGTCAGCACCGAGCCCGCGGACACCGGGTCGAGGTCGGTCCCGGTGACGCCGGCGGCGTTCGGCGGGTGCACCTCGCCCGAGTGGGTGTCGACGACGATCTCCCACGCCTGCCCGAACTCGGCGGGCGGCAGCGTGGTGTCGATGTCCTCCCAGAAGGAGTTGAAGCACAGCAGGAACGAGTCGTCGACGATCCGCTGGCCGCGCTGGTCGACGTCGGCGATCTGGCTGCCGTTGAGGAACACGACCACCGAGCGGCCCAGGTCGTTGTCCCAGTCCTCCTCGGTCATCTCCCGCCCGGCCGGGGTGAACCAGCCGATGTCGGCGACGTCCTCGCTGGTGGAGGACCGGCCGATCGGACGGCCCGCGAAGAACCGGCGCCGGCGGAACACCGGGTGCGCGTGCCGCAGCGCGGCGACGCCCGCGGTGAAGGTGGTCAGCTCGTCGTGCTTGCCCGCGACCTCCCAGTCCTGCCAGGCGATCTCGTTGTCCTGGCAGTAGACGTTGTTGTTGCCGCCCTGGGTACGCCCCGCCTCGTCGCCGTGCAGCAGCATCGGGGTGCCCTGGGAGAGCAGCAGCGTCGCCAGGAAGTTGCGCTGCTGGCGGGCCCGCAGCTCGACCACGGTCTCGTCGTCGGTGGGACCCTCGACGCCGCAGTTCCAGGACCGGTTGTGGCTCTCCCCGTCGTTGCCGTCCTCGCCGTTGGCCTCGTTGTGCTTGTCGTTGTACGACACGAGGTCGGCCAGGGTGAACCCGTCGTGCGCGGTCACGAAGTTGATCGAGGCGAACGGGCGGCGCCCGTCGGCCTGGTAGAGGTCCGAGCTGCCGGTGATCCGGGACGCGAACTCGCCGAGGGTGCCCGCCTCACCGCGCCAGAAGTCGCGGACGGTGTCGCGGTACTTGCCGTTCCACTCGGTCCACAGCGGGGGGAAGTTGCCCACCTGGTAGCCGCCGGGGCCGACGTCCCACGGCTCGGCGATCAGCTTGACCTGGGAGATGACCGGGTCCTGCTGGACGAGGTCGAAGAAGGTCGACAGCCGGTCGACGTCGTAGAACTCGCGGGCCAGGGTCGAGGCGAGGTCGAAGCGGAAGCCGTCGACGTGCATCTCGGTCACCCAGTACCGCAGCGAGTCCATGATCAGCTGCAGGGTGTGCGGGTTGCGGACGTTGAGCGAGTTCCCGGTGCCCGTGTAGTCCATGTAGTAGCGGGCGTCGTCGTCGACCAGCCGGTAGTAGGCGTGGTTGTCGATGCCGCGCATGGACAGCGTCGGACCCATGTCCGAGCCCTCGGCGGTGTGGTTGTAGACCACGTCGAGGATGACCTCGATGCCCGCGTCGTGCAGGTCGCGCACCATCGCCTTGAACTCCGCGACCTGCGACCCGGACCGGACCGAGCCCGCCGAGTAGGCGTGGTGCGGGGCCAGGAAGCCGATGGTGTTGTAGCCCCAGTAGTTCGACAGACCCTTCTCGGTGAGGTGGTGGTCCTGCACGAACTCGTGCACCGGCATCAGCTCGACGGCGGTGACGCCGAGCCGCTTGTAGTGCTCGATCATCGCCGGGTGCGCCACGCCGGAGTAGGTGCCGCGCAGCTCCTCCTCGACCTCCGGGTGCTGGATCGTCAGGCCCTTGACGTGCGCCTCGTAGACGACGGTCTCGTTGTAGGGGATCTTCGGCGGGCGGTCCGAGCCCCAGTCGAAGTACGGGTTGACCACGACCGACTTCGGCACGTGCGGCGCCGAGTCGGTGTCGTTGCGCGAGTCCGGGTCGCCGAAGTTGTAGCCGAACACGGCCTCGTCCCAGTCGACCGGGCCGTCGAGGGCCTTGGCGTAGGGGTCGATGACCAGCTTGTTCGGGTTGCAGCGCAGGCCCTGGGCGGGGTCGTAGGGGCCGTGCACCCGGTAGCCGTAGCGCTGGCCGGGCTCGATGCCGGGCAGGTAGCCGTGCCAGACGAAGCCGTCGACCTCGGTCAGCGGGACCCGGGTCTCGGCGAGGCCGCCGGGGGCGTCCGGGTCGGGCTCGAACAGGCACAGCTCCACGCCCTCGGCGACCTCGGAGAACAGTGCGAAGTTGGTGCCGGTGCCGTCGTAGCTGGCACCCAACGGGTAGGCGTGCCCGGGCCAGGCCTGCATGGTCTGCGTCCTCTCGTCGCGCGCCCCGGCCGCAGGCCGCGGGCGCGCTCACACTGTGTCGGGCGGGCACCGTTGCCGCATGGTGGGCGGGACTCCTCGGCGGTCCACGCCACATCACCCCCGCGTCCGCAGCAGCTGCGGACGGGGGCGGTCGATCGTCCCAGGAACGGTCAGGAGTCGGCGAGCCGGGCGGGGAAGCCGCCGGTGGCGACCGGGCTCCACCGGGCCGGGGTGATGCGGATCAGGGCCTTCCCCTGGTCGGACATGGCGCGGCGGTACTCGTCCCAGTCCGGGTGCTCGCCGGAGACGGCACGGAAGTAGTCGACCAGCGGCTCGAGCGCGTCCGGCAGCGTGATGAGCTCGGCGTCGCCCTCGACCTGCACCCAGGCGCCGTCGAACTCCTCGCTCAGCACGACGACCGCGGCCCGGCCGGCCTTCGCGACGTTGGCCGACTTGGCGCGCTCGGGGTAGGTGGCGATCACGATGCGTCCGTCGTCGTCGACGCCGCCGGTGACCGGGGAGGCCTGCACGCCGCCGTCGGAACGGGTGGTCATCAGCACCATGTGGTGCCGGGGACGGACGAACTCGAGCAGCTCGTCCCGGTCGACGCGGTCGTTGCGGGCGATGGTGCGGGGCATGCCCGAAATCCTAGGGCGGCCGGGGGCCCCGCGCCCGCCGTTCCTCACCCCGCGCCGCGGGCCACTAGGGTCCGGATCCGTGGCCACCGTCTTCACGAAGATCATCAACGGCGAGATCCCGGGCCGGTTCGTCTGGGCCGACGAGCAGTGCGTCGGGTTCCTGTCGATCAACCCGCTCGGCCCGGGGCACACGCTCGTCGTGCCGCGCGCGGAGATCGACCAGTGGGTCGACGCCGACGCCGGGCTCGTCGCCCACCTCACCGAGGTGTCGCGGACCGTCGGGCTCGCGGTGCGGGAGATCTGGTCGCCGCCGCGGGTCGGTCTGCTGGTCGCCGGGTTCGAGGTGCCCCATCTGCACGTCCACGTCTTCCCGGCCTGGGACATGCGGGCCTTCGACTTCGCGAACGCGGCCGCCACCGTCGACGGCGCCGAGCAGGACGGGCACGCCGAGGCCCTGCGCACGGCGCTGCGGGCCGCCGGGCACGACGCGCACGTCCCGGGCTGAGCGGGTGCACCTGCTGCTCGTCCGGCATGCGCTGCCCGAGGCCGTCGAGCACGACGACGGCACCCACGCCGACCCGGGCCTCGCGCCGCAGGGCCGGGACCAGGCCGCCCGGCTGGTCGACGCGCTGGCCGGCACCCCGGTCGACGCGCTGCACACCAGCACGATGCTCCGCGCGGTCCAGACCGCCGAGCCGCTCGCGCGCGAGCGCGGTCTCACCCCGCACACCCGCTCCGACCTGCGCGAGTACGACGCCGAACGCTCGCTCTACGTGCCGGTCGCCCGGATGGCGCAGGCCGACCCGGCGGCGTGGGAGCGGATGCGGGCCGGGCACCTGCCCGAGCACGTCGACGGCGCCGCGTTCCGGGCCCGGGTGTGCGCCGGGATCGAGGAGGTCGTCGCGGCCCACCCGGGGCGGGCGACGGTGGTCGTCGTCGCGCACGCGGGCGTGGTCAACGCCTATCTCGCCGAGGTGCTGGGTATCGGCCGGGACCTGCCGTTCCCGCTGGACTACGTCGGGATCTCGCGGGTGGTGTGCGCCCGTGACGGGATGCGCAAGGTCCGGACGGTGAACGAGACGGCGCACGTCGCGGACCTGCTCTGATCCCGGTGCGGACCGTTGTGCGACGGTCACGTCGACCGCTTGCCGTCGACCGCTTGCCGTCGAGGTCGGCCCACGTCAGGGACCTGTGACGCCGCTCATACGCCGTTCGCCGCCGTCGTTGCGCCGCCCGGCTTCACGCGGATCATGGGGGGCGACGACCGGGCGGGGGGTACCTAGGCTCGACGGGAACTCCTGCCCGCCGCCGACGCCGAGGTGGTAGGCCCCGTGCCGAGGTCGGGTGCCGGGTCCGCAGCGGGCCACCCACGCCGGACTCCGAAGGGACCCCACGCCGATGGTCGAGCGCGGCGGCTCCGGGACGCGAGGCGACGAGCCTCGCGACCCCGATCCCGCCGCCGGCGTCCGCGGCCCCTTCTCCGTCCCGGACTTCCGCGCGCTGTGGACCGCGGAGGTCCTGTCGGTCGCCGGCGACCAGGTCGCGCGGGTCGCGCTGACCGTCCTGGTGCTGAGCGAGACCGGCTCGGTCGCGTGGTCGGCGGGGGTCTACGCGCTGACCTTCCTGCCCGCCCTGCTCGGTGGGCTGCTGCTCGGCCACCTCGCCGACCGGTGGCCGCGTCGCCGGCTGCTGATCGGGACCGACCTGGTCCGGGCCGGTCTCGTCGTCGCCATGGCCGTGCCCGGTCCCGGGCTGCCGGTCCTGGGGGCGCTGCTGGTGCTGGTCGTCCTGCTGGGCGGCCCGCACACCGCGGCCCGCTCGGCCCTGCTGCCCGACCTGCTGTCCGGCGACCTGCTCGCCCGCGGTCTGGCACTGCGCCAGGTCTCGGTGCAGGTGGCGCAGGTGGCGGGCTTCGCGGGGGGCGGGCTGCTCGTCGCGACGCTGACCCCGCGCGGCGCGCTGCTGGTCGATGCCGCGACGTTCGTCGGGTCGGCGGTGCTCCTCGCACTCGGTGTCCGGTCCCGGTACGCGGCGGTCGCGGCCGGACCGTCGGCGGCGACGGCCGCGGCGATCGCGGCGGCGCCGGGGCCCGGGTCGGCGACGCGGTGGGCGGCCCGGGCCGGCGCCTGGTGGCGGACGGCGCTGGGCGGCCTGCCGATCGTGTTCGGCCACCCCCGGCGGCGCTCGCTGGCCCTGATGGCCTGGATGCTCGGCATCTTCGTGCTGCCCGAGGCGCTGGCGGCGGCCTACGCCGTCGCGATCGGGGCGGGCCCGGCGGCGACCGGGCTGCTGATGGCGGCCGATCCGGCGGGCAGCGCGGTCGGGGCCCTGGTCGTCGCCTACGTGCTGCCGGCCCGGCTGCGCGAGCGCGGCCTGGTACCGCTGGCCGTCGGGGCGGCGCTGCCGCTCGCACTGACGCCGCTGGCGACGGGCCTGTGGCAGGCGGTCGCACTCTGGGCGGTCTCGGGAGCCTGCGCCACGGCCTGCCTGATCGCGGCCCAGTCGGGCTTCGCGCGGGCCACGCCGAGCGCGGTCCGCGGGAGCGCCGTGGGCGTCGCCGCGTCGGGTCTCGTGGCGACCCAGGGGGTCGCGGTCCTCGCCGGCGGGGTACTGGCCGAGTGGACCGCTCCGGCGACGGCGCTCGGTGTGTTCGGTGCGGTGGGGATCGTGCTCGCCCTCGGTGCGTTCCGGATGCTCCGGTCGGCCGGTCCGGGGGCGGTCGCATGACCCCGGCACGCGTCGTTCCCGGTGATCACCAGCCTCGGTTGCGCACGACGTCACCTCCTGTCGTCCGGTATGGCGTCACCGCCGCCTGTTTCGTCACGCATCGTGACGAATCGACGTCCATTGTACCCGTTCGGGTGACATCGACGGTGTCGGACGAACGCGATGTGCCGATCGGTCCCGTCCTTTCGGGTAGGTGTCCGTGACCGGGATCCGGAGAGGTGACCCCGAACGTCCCCGCTGGCCCTTCCGCGGCCTGCCGGCGCGGGTGCTCGCCGTGCTGGTGCTCGTCGAGCTCACCGCCGTCGTGCTCGTCGTGACCGACCTGGCCCGGCTGCCGTGGGACCGCGACACCGGCCTGCTGGCGCTGGGCGCACTCGGTCTGGCGGCGCTCGGCGCGGTGCACACCGAGCTGGCGACCGGCATCGAGCGGGTGCGCCGGCGGGTCGCGCACGTCTCCTACTTCGACCTGTCGACGGTCTGGACCTTCGCGGCCGCGCTGCTGCTGCCGCCGGGGGTGGCGGGCCTGGTGGTCGTGGCCGTCTACGGCCACCTGTGGTGGCGGGTCTGGCGTCCCGCCGGGGCGCAGTTGTACCGGCACGCCTACACCACCGCGACCGTCGTGCTGGCCGCGATGGCCGCCTCGGTCCTCGTCCCGTCCGAGTCGCTCACCGCGGCCGCGGGGGTCGGTGGCGGGAGCCGGGTGGTCGGCTACCTGTCGCTCCTGCTGGCCATGGCGGTCTACGGACTGGTCAACCAGCTCCTCGTCGCGACCGCGCTGGCGCTGTCCTCGCCGCACCGCCCCGACTGGCGACGCCTGGTGGGGGACTGGGACGACCACGTGCTGGAGGGCGCGACGCTGTGTCTGGCGGTGCTGGCCGCGCTCGCCGTGCAGCGCCAGGTGCTGCTCGTGCTGCTGGTCCTCCCGCCGCTGCTGGTGCTGCACCGGGCGGTGCTGATCCGGCAGCTGGAGGAGCGGGCGAACACCGACGCCAAGACCAACCTGCTGACCGCCCTCGCGTGGCGGGGCCGGGCGCACCGGGCGCTCGCCCGGGCGCGGCGCCAGCGCGGTGCGGTCGCGGTGCTGATCCTCGACCTGGACCACTTCAAGGCCGTCAACGACGGCTACGGCCACCTCGCCGGCGACGAGGTGCTCTCCGCCGTCGCCGGGACGCTGAAGGCCCAGGTCCGCGAGGTCGACCCGGTCGGGCGCTTCGGCGGGGAGGAGTTCGTCGTCCTCCTGGCCGGGCTGCCGGTGGGGCCGGAGGGACGCGAGCTCGCCCACAACGCGGCCGAGCGCATCCGGCGGACCGTCCGGTCGCTGGCCGTGCACGTCGACGGCCCGGGCGGCGGCATCACCATCTGCGACCTGTCGGTGTCGGTCGGGGTCGCGGTGACCGGCGGCGACGGCGAGTCCCTCGACGAGCTGCTGCAGGTCGCCGACCACGCCCTCTACGCGGCCAAGCGGGCCGGGCGCGACCAGGTCCGGACCGGGCGCGACGGGAGCGTCCCCGGCCGCTGACCCCCGGGCGACCGGGTCCGCCGCACCGGGCACCGGGGCCCCGGGCCGGCGTGGGCGACGGGAGAGGCGTCACCGGGTCGCCGGACACGACGGGCTCCGGGCCGCCGGGCCACAGGGGACGCCGAGCCGTGGCGGCTGATCGGCTCCGTCCCGGAGGGGACGGGCGTCGGCGCGGGAACGTCAGGCGTGTTCGGGCTCGGCCGGGAAGGTGTGGCGCCCGATCCGCACGGCGTCGCGCCCGGCCCGCTTGGCCGCGTAGAGCGCGGAGTCGGCGACCTCGAGCAGGCCGGTCAGGGCGTGGCCGTCGTCGGGGAACAGCGCCCCGCCGATCGAGACGGTGATCCCGGCGCCGGCGCGGGGCGACGGACGGCCGTCGGTCCGGGCGGCGCCCGCGGACGGTGCGGGCAGCCGCTGGGCCGGGACCCCGTCCGGCGGTGCCACCGGGCCGGAGCCGCCCGCGATCCGCCTGCGCAGACGCTCGGCGATCTGCCGGACCTCCTCGCGGCCGTCGTTGCCGGAGAGCCGGGGGAGCAGCACGACGAACTCCTCCCCGCCGAACCGGCCGACGAGGTCGTGGTCGCGCAGCTCCTCGCGCAGCATCTGGGCGGTGGCGGCGAGGACCTGGTCGCCGTAGAGGTGGCCGTGCGTGTCGTTGATCTCCTTGAAGTGGTCCAGGTCGAGGATCAGCAGCGCCGCGGGCCGCCGTTCGCGTTCGGCGAGGGTCAGCTCGTGGGTCCCGCGCAGGTGCCAGGCCGCGTGGTTGAGCAGCCCGGTCTTGGCGTCGGTGTCGGCCCGTTCGCGCAGCTGGCGGACCAGGATCGTGCGGTGCAGGGCCAGGATGGGCGGCACCGCGAGCAGCGCGACGAACGGCCCGCTCGCGGCCAGCGCCCCCGCCGTCAGCGCCCCCAGGCAGAGGGTCGCCAGCTCCAGGGTGAGCTCGTCGCCGCCGAACAGGATGCGCACCACCCGGGTGTCCGGGCTGGCCACCGCGACCACGCCGAGGACCAGGCAGGTGTTGACGACGGTGTAGGTCAGCAGCGCGAGCAGCAGCGCGAGGGTGCCGGGCAGGCTGCCGTAGAGCTCGCCGGGCCGGGTCGCGGCGAGCACCCCGGCCGCCGCGTGCACGGACAGGATGACCGTCGCGGTGCTGTAGACCTCGCGGTAGACCGGCCTGCGGTCCGGGGGCGGCACCGGCCGCAGCACCCGGACGTAGAGGTGGGTGTAGACCACCACCACCACGAACGCGCCCAGTACCGGCGGCAGCAGCAGGGCCGAGGCGAAGGTCCAGACCGAGGTCAGGTTCACGTGGTGGGTCTCGGCGGTGTAGCGCCGGATGCGTTCGACGCCGGCCACGACCTCGGTGTGCAGGATCCCGGCCACGGTCAGCGTGGCGAGCAGCACCAGCGTCGCGTGGTCGAGCCGGGGCGGGTTCAGCAGCCCGGCGAGCACCAGGCAGACCGCCAGCAGTTCCACGGCGAGGACCGGGCCGAGCAGCCGTCCCGGGATGGACCAGATCGGCCAGCGGGTGACCTGGTGCAGCCGGACCGGTTCCGGGGCCATACGTCCCTCCCTCGCCGGCGTCGTCCCACCCGATCCTGCCCGTCCGCAGCAGCGACCGGCGTGCCGCCCCTCCGTGATCCTAACCGCACCCGTCGCCGTCTGTGATCGATACGGCTTCGTGATCGTGTCGTAGCTGCTCGGACGAGCGGCGTGATCACGCTGAGTGCCGGGCGCACGGCCGGACCGGTGATTGTTGATATCGCAATGGTGCTCCCTGGTTTGTTCGCGGGTCGACGGCGGGTCACCCTTTTCGGCGGCGGCACCGGTGAATGCGTGAGAGACCATGTCGGTATGCCGGTAATTGCTGTCCCGTGATGTCACGACGGCGCCACGACGTGGGAGATGTCGATCAGGAAAGGGGTGTCCGATGCGCAACTGGGGTTGGTGAACGCGTCCGCGGTAAGGGCCGCGGCCATTGTGTCGATCAACTGTGGGTCCGAGTGCGAAAGGAGATCGACAATGCGTAACTGGGGTTGGTGAGAACAGTGGACGTACCGCGTCGCAGCACGGGACGCGGCGGGCACCGTCCGGGTGACGGTCGACGCCCGCCGCGCCCGGCAGCGCCATCGGGTCGCCTCGGCTACCGGTCCGTAGAGTGGGACCACGAGTCGATGCCGGTCCTCCGTGGTGGAGGACGCCCGAGCAGGGCCGGCGGCGAGGAGGCAGTACGTGACGACGAACCGGGGACTCTCGGCGATCCGGCGCCCGGCCGATCTGCGAGGGCTCGGGCCCGACGAGCTGACCTCGCTCGCGGCCGAGATCCGTGGGTTCCTGATCAAGGCGGTGTCCCGCACCGGGGGCCACCTGGGGCCCAACCTGGGTGTGGTGGAGCTGAGCATCGCCCTGCACCGGGTCTTCGAGTCCCCGCAGGACACCCTGATCTGGGACACCGGGCACCAGGCGTACGTGCACAAGCTGCTGACCGGCCGTCAGGAGGGCTGGGACCGGCTGAAGAAGACCGGCGGGCTGTCGGGCTACCCGAGCCGCGCCGAGTCCGAGCACGACCACGTCGAGTCCAGCCACGCGTCGTCGTCGCTGTCCTGGGCCGACGGGATCGCCCGCGCGCACGCCCTGACCGGGGTCGACCGGCACGTCGTCGCCGTGATCGGCGACGGGGCGCTCACCGGTGGCATGGCCTGGGAGGCGCTCAACAACATCGCGGCCGGCGAGGACCGCAACGTCGTGGTCGTCGTGAACGACAACGGCCGCTCCTACTCGCCGACCATCGGCGGGCTGGCCGACCGGCTCGCGTCGCTGCGGCTGCAGCCCGGCTACGAGCGGGTGCTCGAGGCCGGCAAGCGCACCGTCCGCGGCACCCCCGTGGTCGGGCCCGCGCTCTACGCCGGCCTGCACGCGTTCAAGGCCGGGGTGAAGGACGCGCTCTCCCCGCAGGAGCTGTTCTCCGACCTGGGGCTCAAGTACTTCGGCCCGGTCGACGGTCACGACATCGGCCAGCTCGAGTCCGCGCTGCGCCGGGCGAAGCGCTTCGGCGGGCCGGTCATCGTGCACACGGTCACCCGCAAGGGCAACGGCTACCCGCCCGCGGAGAACGACGAGGCCGAGCAGATGCACAGCCCGGCCGCGTTCGACCCGGAGACCGGTCTGCCCACCGGTACCCCGGTCACCGGCTGGACCGACGTGTTCGCCGAGGAGATGGTGGCGCTGGGATCGCGGCGCACCGACGTCGTCGCGATCACCGCGGCGATGCTCGGCCCGACCGGCCTGGCGCCGTTCGCGGCCGCCCACCCGGACCGCATCGTCGACGTCGGGATCGCCGAGCAGCACGCGCTGACCACCGCCGCCGGGCTGGCCCGGGCCGGGCGGCACCCCGTCGTCGCGCTGTACTCGACGTTCCTCAACCGCGGTTTCGACCAGCTGCTGATGGACGTGGGCCTGCACCGCGAGCGCGTCACGCTGGTGCTGGACCGCTCCGGGGTCACCGGCAGCGACGGCCCGTCGCACAACGGGATGTGGGACCTGTCGCTGCTGGGCATCGTGCCCGGCATGCGGGTCGCGGCCCCCCGTGACGAGGAGACCCTGCGCGAGGAGTTCCGGGAGGCCACCGCGGTCACCGACGGCCCGACCGCCCTGCGCTACCCCAAGGGCTCGGTGATCGGCTCGGTGCCCGCGCTGCGCCGCCTCGACGGCCCGGCCGGGGTCGACGTGCTGCACGAGCCGTCCGACGGGCGCTCCCAGGTCCTGCTGGTCTGCGTCGGGGCGTTCGCGAAGGCCGGCGTCGCCGTCGCGCAGCGGCTCGCCGACCAGGGCGTCGACGTGACCGTCGTCGACCCGCGGTGGGTGCTGCCGGTCCCGCGGGAGCTGCTCACGCTGGCCGCCGACCACCAGCTCGTGGTCACCGTCTCCGACTGTGGCACGCACGGCGGGTTCGGCTCCGCGCTGTCCGACGCGCTGCGCGCCGCCGAGCTCGACGTGCGCCAGCGCGACCTCGCGCTGCCCCAGGAGTACCTGGAACACGGCAGCCGCGACGACGTGCTCGCCGCGACCGGGCTGACCGAGCAGGACATGGCCCGCCGGATCACCGAGTGGGCGGCCGCGGCGGTCCCCTCGACCCCCGAGGACGCCGTTCCCGGGCGGGAGCGCACCCGCTGATGCGCGTCATCGTCGTCGAGGACGAGCCGGCGATGGCCGACGCCGTCGTGCGCGGGCTGCGCCGGGACGGGATGGCCGTCGACGTGGCCTACGACGGCGACGAGGGCTCGGAGAAGCTGTCGGTGACCCGCTACGACGTCGCCGTCCTCGACCGGGACCTGCCCGGCCGCAGCGGCGACGACCTGTGCGACGAGCTCGTCGCCGCGGGCGGCCTGACCCGGGTGCTGATGCTCACCGCGTCGGGCACCCCGGCCGACAAGGTCGAGGGCCTGTCCCGTGGCGCCGACGACTACCTGGCCAAGCCGTTCGACTTCCCCGAGCTGGTCGCCCGGGTCCGGGCGCTCGGCCGCCGGGCGACCCCGGCGGTGCCGCCCACGCTGCGGGCAGGCGACGTCGTGCTGGACCCGGCCCGGCGCACCGTGCTGCGCTCCGGGCGGCCGGTCGAGCTGACCCGCAAGGAGTTCGGCGTGCTGGAGGTCCTGCTCGCCGCGGGCGGGGCCGTGGTGTCGTCGGAGGAGCTGCTCGAACGCGTCTGGGACGAGAACGCCGACCCGTTCACCACCACGGTGCGGGTCACCGTCATGACCCTGCGCAAGAAGCTCGGTGCGCCGGGTCCGATCGACACCGTCGTCGGTGCCGGGTACCGGGTGCCCGCCGACGGGACCCCCACGGCGTGACGGCGTGGGCGCCCTCCGGCCGCGGCTGACACTGCTCGCGACGGCGCTCGTCGCCGCGGTCGCCGCGCTGCTGCTCTGGCTCGGCTGGATGCTGGTCGGCGCGGTGGTCGCGGGCACCCCGGCGCTGCCCGGGACGGTGTTCGTCGGCGGGGTCGCCGTGCCCGCCGAGACCGCCCGCGACGCGGTCGCCGCCGCGGCCCGCGCCGAGGTGCTGCGAGCCGGGCTGATCGCGTTCCCGCTGGTCGTCGCCGCCGGGGCGGTCACGTCCTGGGTGCTGGTCGGGCGGGTGCTGCACCCGCTGCGCCGGGTCGTCGAGACCACCTCGCGGCTCTCGGCGAGCTCGCTCGACGAGCGGGTCGCGCTCGCCGGTGCCCGCGGCGAGGTCGCCGAGCTGGCCGCCGCCGTCGACGCGATGCTCGACCGGCTGCAGGCCGCGTTCGACGCCCAGTCCCGGTTCGTCGCCAACGCCGGGCACGAGCTGCGCACCCCGCTCGCGGTGCTGCGCACCGAGATCGACGTGACGCTGCAGGACCCCGACGCCGACGCCGAGGAGCTGCGCCGGATGGCCGGGGTCGTCCGGGAGGCGGGCCGCCGCTGCGACGAGCTGGTCAGCGGGCTGCTGCTGCTCGCCCGCACCGAGGCCGGGGGAGCGATGCCGGGCTCCGACCGGGTGCCGGTGGACCTGGCCGCGCTCGTCGCCGCGGAGCTCGCGGCCGTGGCCGGGGACGTCGCCGTCCGCGGCCTGGTCGTGCGCACCGACCCGCGGCCCGCGACGACCCGGGGCAACGAGCCGCTGCTGCGCCGGATGGTGGCGAACCTGCTGGAGAACGCGGTGCGGCACAACCGCGACGGCGGCTGGATCGAGGTCGGCTGCGGGACCGGCGCGCCCGAGCCGGGGGTCGTGCTGCGGGTCGCGTCGTCCGGGCCGGAGCTGGCACCGGACAGGGTGGCCGAGCTGTTCGAGCCGTTCCGGCGGGGCCCGGTGGCCCGCACCGCCCACACCCGCGGCTCCGGGCTGGGGCTGTCGATCGTGCGGTCGGTGGCCACCGCGCACGGCGGGTCCGTGCACGCCGAGGCGGTGCCCGGCGGGGGACTGGAGGTGCACGTCGCGCTGCCCGACGACAGCACGGCCCCGGCGCCCTCGGGTGGGGCCCCGGTCCTCGCCCGCTGACCGGAGGCCTGCCCGGTCCGGGGCTCACCCGGGGCGGGTGGCTCCACCGGGACGCGGGCGGGGGAGGCCCGGGCGGCTCAGCGGGCCCGGGTGGCCAGGGCCGGTTCGAGCAGCGGGGAGAGCAGCTCGACCTGCCACGGGCGGGCGCCGCCGGCGACCAGGGCGGCCGGGAGGTCGCCGTCGGTGGGCGGGGTCCAGCAGACCCGGCGCAGCAGGTCGGGCTGCAACAGGTTCTCCACCGGCACGTCGTGCTGCTCGGAGACCGTGGTCAGTGCCGCGCGGGCGGCGGCGAGCCGGGCCGCGGCGTCGGGGTCGCGGTCGGCCCAGCGCGACACCGGCGGCGGGCCGTCGGTGGTGGCGGCGCCGCGCGGCAGCTCGGCCTCGGGGAGGTCGGCGGCCCGGCGCAGCGCGTCGAACCAGTACCGGGCCAGCCTGCGCTGGGAGCGACCGCGGAACACCGGCAGCTCGGCCAGTGCCTGCGGGGAGTCGGGGTTGCGCACCGCGGCGTCGAGGATCGCGGCGTCGGGCAGGACCCGGCCGGGGGCGATGTCGCGCTCGGCGGCGAGGGAGTCACGCGCCTGCCACAGCTCCCGGACCGCGGCGAGCGGGCGGGGGCGGCGGACCTTGTGGATGCCGGAGGTGCGCCGCCAGGGCTCCGCGCGCGGCGGGGGCGGCGGGGCGGTGCGGACCGCCTCGAACTCCTGGCGGGCCCAGTCGAGCTTGCCCTGCTCGTCGAGCATCCGGGTCAGGACGGTGCGCAGGTCGACGAGCACCTCGACGTCGAGCGCGGCGTAGACCAGCCAGTCCTCGGGGAGCGGGCGACGCGACCAGTCGGCGGCGCCGTGCCCCTTCTCCAGGCCGAGGCCGAGCAGGTTCTCCACCATCGGGCCGAGCCCGACCCGGGGCAGCCCGGCCAGCCGGCCGGCGAGCTCGGTGTCGAACAACGACGCCGGGCGCAGGTCCAGCTCGGCCAGGCACGGGAGGTCCTGGGAGGCCGCGTGCAGCACCCACTCCGGGCCGTCGAGGGCCTCGGCGAGCGGGCCCAGCTCGCCGCGCAGCGGGATCGGGTCCACCAGCGCGGACCCGGCCCCGGCACGCCGCAGCTGCACCAGGTAGGCGCGCTGGGAGTACCGGAAGCCGGAGGCACGCTCCGCGTCGACGGCGACCGGGCCGCTGCCGCCGGCGATCGCCGCGGCCACGCGGGCGAGGTCGTCGGCGGTCGCGGTGACCGGGGGGAGGCCGTCGGCGGGACGGAGCAGCGGTACCGGATCGGGTGAACCGTCCGGAGTCGCCGAGACCGGCGGCCGGGTCGTGTCCGTACCGCCGGCGGCGCCGGTCCCGGGAGTCAGCGAATGACCCCCGCGCGCATGGCGAGCGCGACCATCTGGGCGCGGTCGCCGGTGCCGAGCTTGCGGCCGATCCGGGAGAGGTGGCTCTTCACCGTGAGGGCGGAGAGGTTCAGGGCCTCACCGATCTCCTTGTTGGACTGGCCGTCCGCGACGAGCTGCAGCACCTCGACCTCGCGGGCCGAGAGCTCCCGCGGGGTGTTGTCGGTGCCCGGCACGCGGGACCCGGTGGCGAGCAGCGGGGCGACCGTCGGGTCGGCGTAGACGCCGCCGTCGAGGACCCGCTTGACGCCGTCGGTCACGACCGAGGGCGACGCCGACTTCAGCAGGTAGGCCTGCGCGCCGGCCTGGAACGCCGAGCGGACCGCGTACGGGTCGTCGGAGGAGGCGAGCACGACCAGCCGGTTCCAGCCGAGCGAGCGGAGCTCGCTGACCAGGTCCAGCCCGCTGCCGTCCGGCAGGGTCAGGTCGAGGATCGCGAGGTCGCAGGGACCCGCGGCGTGGGCGCGAGCCCGCGCCTCGGTGACCGAGGCGGCCTCGTGCACGGTGCCCGCTCCCATGGAGCGCAGCCGTCCGGCGATCGCCTCGCGGAGCAGCGGGTGGTCGTCCACGACGAGAACCGTGAACAGCTCCTCCCGCGGCTGCGGGACGATCCCCGGCGAGAGCACTGCTCCACCGATCGGAGCGCCACCTGGGGTGGTGCTGCCGGAGCTCTGCGCCGGCACTTGCTGGCCAAGTACAGCCACGTCGTCAACCTTCCTGGAGTCGGTCGTACGCCCCCGACCAACACCGGAACCCGAGGGACGGAGAGTGGCGCTCGGCCGCCCGGGCGGGTGCCATGGAAGAGATGGTATCCCTCCATGCGGCCTAACGTCTGGTGTGCATTCGTCTTTCCGGCCTGGAAAGTTACATGCATGTGGGCGCGGTCCCACCCCTCCGGGTGAAAGATTTCCGACGCGTGCCGTTGACCTGCGACGTTCAGCCGGGTGATCGGCTCAACGGCACTGCGCCGACCGGCGGCAGACCCGCAGCGGTCGACACCAGGGACGCGAACGCGACGGCGTGTCGGGACAGATCGCCGTCGCTCTCCGTGGGCGACCAGGAGGCGCGCAGCTCGACGTCGTCCTCCCGCGGCGGCCCCTCGCCGGGGCCGCCACCGCCGCCGCTGAGCCCGCCGAAGCGGACCGACGAGGTCTGGGTGACGGTCCCGCCGAGCGCGGTGAACCCGGCGCCGGCGTGCTCGAGGGCGTCGGTCAGCCAGGACCAGCCGATCCGCGGCAGCATGTCGTCGCCGAGCTGGCCGGGCTCCAGCCGGGCCTGCACGAAGCAGACCAGCCGGAAGGTGCCCTCCCAGCGTTCCTGGCCGTCGGGGTCGTGGAGCAGGATCAACCGGCCGGAGGTGTCCGGCTCGTCGAGGTCGTCGGTCCCGTCGCCGCGGTGCCCGATGTCGGCCTCGACGCTGGTCGCCCAGCTGTACGGCGCGAGCCGGGGCGGCGCCTCGAGCGGCCGCACCACGAGCTCGGGGCGCGGTCGGACCGACGCGAGCGAGCGGACCGCGCTGCGGAACGCTGCTGGTGGTGGTGAGTTCGGGTCCGGCACGGCGTCGGACTCTAGGGTGCGATACCCGTCGTACCTGGCAGGCGCGCCGGGGCGCCCGAGCACCGGCCCGGTCCGCGTGGGATCATCGGGAGGTCATGACTGCAGGCATCGTCTCCGCGCCCCCCGCCCGCCGCGACCTCGCGGGAGCACCGTTCCTCGACGCAGCGCGCGGTGCGACGCCGTCGCGGCTGCCGGTCTGGTTCATGCGCCAGGCGGGTCGCTCGTTGCCGGAGTACCGGGCCCTGCGCCGGGACAACGCGATGCTCGAGGCGTGTCTCACCCCGGACCTGACCTGCGAGATCACCCTGCAGCCGGTCCGCCGCCACGACATGGACGCGGCCATCCTGTTCTCCGACATCGTGGTGCCGCTGTACCTGGCGGGCATCGGGGTGGACATCGTGCCGGGCACCGGCCCCGTCGTGGACTCACCGGTCCGCACCGCCGCCGACGTCGCGGCACTGCCCGAGCTGGCGCCCGAGCAGGTGGCGCGCGTCACCGAGGCGATCGGCCTGCTGCTGCCCGAGCTGGGCCGCGTCCCGCTGATCGGGTTCGCGGGCGCCCCGTTCACCCTCGCCTCCTACCTCATCGAGGGCGGCCCGAGCCGCAACCACGAGCGGACCAAGTCCCTCATGCGCTCGGCCCCCGACGTGTGGCACGCCCTGCTCGGCAAGCTCGCCGTGCTCACCGGCACGTTCCTGCAGCAGCAGGTCGCCGCCGGGGTGGACGCGGTCCAGCTGTTCGACTCCTGGGCGGGCGCGCTGTCCGAGCGCGACTACCGCGAGTTCGTGCTGCCGCACTCCGCCGCCGTGCTCGGCGCGCTCGCCGGGGCCGGTGTGCCGCGGATCCACTTCGGGGTCGGCACCGCCGAGCTCCTGGGTGCGATGACCGACGCCGGCGCCGACGTGATCGGCGTCGACTGGCGGACCCCGCTCGACGTCGCGGCCCGCCGGGCCGGTGGCGCGGTGCCCGTGCAGGGCAACCTGGACCCGGCGGTGCTGTTCGCCGGTCAGGAGGCCGTCGACGCCGAGGTCGTGCGGATCGCCGCCGAGGGGGCGCGCACCCGCGGGCACGTGTTCAACCTCGGCCACGGTGTCCTGCCCCCCACCGACCCGGACGCGATCACCCGGACCGTCGAGACGGTGCACGCCCAGCCCGTGGCCGGGCCGACGGGCGACCGTCCGTCGCGATGACCCGCGTCGCCGTCGTCGGCGGCGGTGTCTCCGGTCTGGCCTGCGCGCACCGGCTGCGCACGCTGCTCGGCCCGGCCGCCGAGATCGTCGTGCTCGAGCAGCGTGACCGGCTCGGCGGCGTGCTGCGCACGGTCGACCTCGCGGGGGCGCCCTTCGACGTCGGCGCCGAGGCCTTCCTCGCCCGCCGTCCCGAGGTCCCCGCGCTGCTCACCGAGATCGGGCTGGCCGACGCGCTCACCCACCCCACCGCGGCGACGGCGACGATCCGCGCGGGCGGGCGGACCGTCGGCCTGCCCCGCGGCACCCTGATGGGCGTGCCCGGCCGCGACGCCGATCTCGGGGGAGTGCTGTCCGACGCCGGACGGGCCGCGGTCGCCGCCGAGCCGACCACGCCGCTGGACTGGGACCCGGGCACCGACGTCGCGCTCGGGGCGCTGCTGCGCCGCCGGTTCGGCCCCGAGGTGGTCGACCGGATCGCCGACCCGCTCCTGGGCGGTGTCTACGCCGGGCGGGTCGACCGGCTCGGCCTGCGCGCCACCGTCCCGGCGCTGGCCGCCGCGCTCGACGCCGGGGCCGGGTCGCTCACCGAGGCGGCCAGTACCGGGATGGCCGCGTCCGGCCAGCGCAGCGGCACCCTCGCCGCCGGGACACCGGCCGCGGGGGTCGGCGCCACCACACCGCCGGTCGCCGCGAGCCGGGCCGCCGGGAGCCGGGCCGCCGTGCCGACCGCCGCCGGGGGCTCCGGGGCCGGCCCCTCCGCGGTGCCACAGCCGGTGGCCGCGGGACCGGTCTTCGGTGCCGTGCGCGGCGGCTACCGCGAGATGATCGCCGCACTCGTCGCCGCGTCCGGGGCCCGGGTGCGCACCGGCGTCACCGTGCGGGAGCTGCACCGCCGCCCCGACGGCTGGCGGCTCGTCCTCGGACCGGTCCCGCAGCCGGAGGCACTCGACGTCGACGCCGTCGTCCTCGCCGTCCCCGCCCCCGCCGCCCGCCGGCTGCTGGAGCCGGTCGCCCCGGCCGCGGCCGCCGCGGCCGGGCGGATCGAGCTCGCCTCCTCCGCGGTCGTCGCGCTCGCCTTCCGGGCCGCCGACGTCACCGGCATGCCCGGCACCTCCGGCTGTCTGGTCGCCGCGGACGAGCCCCTGTCGGTCAAGGGCGTCACCCACGCGTCGACGAAGTGGGCCCACCTCGGTGAGGACGGCCTGGTCCGGCTCCGGGCCTCGATCGGCCGGTTCGGCGAGGAGGCGGGCCTGCAGGTCGACGACGCCGAACTCGTCGCCCGTGTCCGTGCCGACCTGGCCGTGCTCGACGGCGTCGACGCCGTCCCGGTCGCGTCGTTCGTGCAGCGCTGGGGCGGCGGTCTGCCGCAGTACGGCGTGGGGCACGGCGCGGTCGTCGACGCGCTGGAGTCCGCCGTCGCCGCCGTCGGGGGGCTGGAGGTCGCCGGGTCGATGCTGCACGGGGTCGGCGTCCCCGCCTGTGTCGCGACCGCCCGGGCCGCCGCCGAGCGGCTCGCCCCGGCCCTGCCCGCCGCACGGACCGGTCGCTGAGGGCACCCTCACCGGCCGCGTACCATGCCGGACATGGCCCGCGTGGACGTCAAAGCGATCAACGACACCATCCGCTACACCATGTGGTCGGTCTTCCGGGCCGAGCCCGGCCGCCTCGGCGACGACCGCTCGGCCGCCGCCCGCGAGGCGACCGAGTACCTCGACTCGCTCGCCAACAAGGACGTCACCGTCCGCGGCGTCTACGACCTCGCCGGTGTGCGGCACGACGCCGACTACATGATCTGGTGGCACGCCTCGGAGATCGAGTCGCTGCAGGCCGCCTACTCCGACCTGCGCCGCACCACCGCGCTCGGCCGGGCGAGCGTGCCGGTCTGGAGCCAGACCGCGCTGCACCGCCCGGCGGAGTTCAACAAGAGCCACGTCCCGGCGTTCATGGCCGGTGAGGACCCGAAGCGCTACGTCTGCGTCTACCCGTTCGTGCGGTCCTACGAGTGGTACCTGCTGCCCGACGCCGAGCGTCGGACGATGCTCGCCGACCACGGCAAGGAGGCCCGGGACTACGCCGACGTGCGCGCCAACACCGTCCCGGCCTTCGCCCTCGGCGACTACGAGTGGATCCTCGCCTTCGAGGCCGACGAGCTGTACCGCATCGTCGACCTCATGCGGCACCTGCGCGGCACCGAGGCCCGCCGCCACGTCCGCGAGGAGATCCCGTTCTACACCGGCCCGCGGGTCGAGGTCGGCGACCTCGTCGCGTCCCTGCCCTGAGCGGCGGGTGGGGACCGCCGCCCGGCGGCCCCTACTCCGCGGCGGGCTCGAGGGTCAGCGACACCGAGTTGATGCAGTAGCGCAGGTCGGTGGGGGTGCCGTAGCCCTCCCCGGCGAACACGTGGCCCAGGTGGCCGTGGCAGGTCGCGCACAGCACCTCGGTGCGCGTCATGCCGAGGCTGGAGTCGGTGCGCTCGATGACGGCCTCACCCGCGAGCGGGGTGAAGAACGACGGCCACCCGCAGTGCGACTCGAACTTGGAGTCGCTGCGGAACAGCTCCGCCCCGCACGCCCGGCAGCGGTAGACGCCGGTGGTGGTCGTGTCGGTGTACTCACCGGTGAACGGGCGCTCGGTCCCGGCCTTGCGGAGCACCTGGTACTCCTCCGGGCTGAGCTGGGCCCGCCACTCGTCGTCGGTCTTCTGCACCGGCGCCGCCGGGAGCTCGGCGTCGGAGGTGGTGGTGTTGCGGCTGAACAGACCCATGCATCCACGGTAACCCGTTGATCGGTCGTGCGCCGCCGGTCGTCAGACCCAGGTGGCGACGACGAACCCGGCCGCGTTCGCGATGACCCAGGCCGCGACGAGCAGCAGCAGCACCGTCACCCCGACGGCGGCGGCGCGCTGCGGCCCCCGGAGCCGGTTCGCCGACTCCGCGAAGTCCCCGACGCCGCGGATGTAGCCCTCCACCGAGCACGACGGCACCCGCTGCATGCGGTCCAGGTGCGCGGCGAACGCCCGCGCCTCCGGGTCGTCCGGGTCGAGGCCCAGCAGGTCGTCGTCGAACCGGGGGGACCGGTCGGAACTCATGGGCACACGATAGACGCCGGGGGTAGGTTCGCCGGGTGGCGAGCCGTGAGGTCGTGATGCTGCAGGTGGACGGGCCCGACGGGCCGCGTGAGGTCCGCCTGACCAGCCCGGACAAGGTCGTGTTCGGCGAGCTCGGCATCACCAAGCGCGAGGTGGTCGAGTACTACGTCGCGGTGGGGGAGCCCATGGCCGCCGCGCTGCGCGACCGCCCCACGAACCTGAAGCGGTTCAACTCCGGGGTGGACGGCGAGCCGTTCTTCGTCAAACGCGTCCCGAAGGGCGCGCCGGACTGGGTGCGGACCTGCACGGTGACCTTCCCCAGCGGCCGTACCGCCGAGTCGGTGTCGGTCACCGAGCCCGCGACGATCGTCTGGGCGGCGAACCTCAACACCCTCGACTTCCACCCGTGGCCGGTCCGCTGCCCCGACACCGAGCACCCCGACGAGCTGCGCATCGACCTCGACCCGCAGCCGGGCACCGACTTCGGCGACGCCGTCGTCGTCGCGCAGGCGCTGCGCGAGGTCCTCACCGAGGCCGGGCTGACCGGATGGGCCAAGACCTCCGGCGGGCGGGGCGTGCACGTCGCCTGCCCGATCCGGCCCGAGTGGGACTTCGTGCAGGTCCGGCACGCGGTCATCGCGCTCGCCCGCCGCGTCTGCCGGCGCATCCCGGAGCTCGCCACCGTCGACTGGTGGAAGGAGGAGCGCGGCGAGCGGGTGTTCCTCGACTACAACCAGGCCGCCCGCGACCGCACCATCGCCTCGGCCTGGTCGGTGCGCGGGCTGCCCGCCGCGACCGTCTCCATGCCGGTCACCTGGGACGACCTGCCCGAGGTCGACCCCGCCGGGTTCACCCTGCGCACCGTGCCCGGGCTGCTGGAGCGCCACGGCGACCCGCACGCCGGCGCGGGCGAGGACCGGGGGAGCTGCGCGACCGCGCTGGAGTGGTACGCCGAGGACGAGGCCGAGCGGGGGCTGGGGGACCTGCCCTACCCGCCGGAGTACCCCAAGATGCCCGGCGAGCCGCTGCGGGTGCAGCCCAGCCGGGCGCGGAAGCAGGACTGAGCGCCCTCACCGCCGCGGGTCCACCAGCCCGCTGCGGAAGGCGAGGATCACCGCGTTCGTCCGGTTCCCCGACCCGGTCTTCATCAGGATCCGGTTGACGTGGGTGCGGACCGTCGCACCGGACAGCACGAGCCCCGCGGCGATCTCGTCGTTGGACCGTCCGTGCGCCATGAGGGTCAGCACCTCGCGCTCCCGCGCGGTCAGCCGGGCCAACAGCTGGGGAGGGTCGTCGCGGTCGGGGTCGGTGGCCACGAGCGCGGCGATCACCCGGCTCGCGACCGCCGGGTCGAGCCACGCGTCGCCCGCCGCGACCCGGCGTACCGCCGTGACCAGGTCGGCCGGCGCCGCGTGCTTGAGCAGGTAGCCGCTGGCACCCGCACGCAGGGCGCCGTACACGGCGTCGTCGTCGTGGAAGGTGGTCAGCACCAGTACGCGGGTCAGCAGGTCCGGGTCGTCGGCCCGGTCCGCGGTGATCGCCCGCGTGGCGGCGGTCCCGTCGGTGCCCGGCATCCGCAGATCCATCACGACGACGTCCGGGCGGTCGCGCCGCACCAGCTCGACCGCGGCGGCGCCGTCGGCGGCCTCACCGACCACGGCCAGGTCCGGGGCACTGCGCAGGAGCATGCCCACACCGGTGCGGACGAGCGGGTCGTCGTCGGCGACGACCACGGTGACGGTCACCGCGCCCCCGCCCCGGAGCCGTCGAGCGGGAGCTCGGCACGCAGCACGAAGCCGTCGCCGCCCGGGCCGGACTCGATGTGCCCGCCGACCAGCGCGGCCCGTTCGGCGAGCCCGCGCAGCCCGTGCCCGCCGACCGGCAGCCCGTGGTCCGGGCCGGCGATCCCCGGGGAGCTGCGCACGGTGATCCGCAGCCGTCCGGGCTCCCACAGCTCGTGCACCCGGACCAGAGCCCCGGCGCCACCGTGCTTGATCGCGTTGGCGAGCCCCTCCTGCACGACCCGGAAGGCGGTCAGCTCCACGCTCGGGTCGGCCCGGCCCGGAGTGCCGTCGACGACGTGCTCGACGTCGAGCCCGGACGCGCGGGAGGTCTCCAGCAGGTGCGGCACGTCGGCCAGGCGCGGTGCGACGACGCCGTCCCCGGCCGGGTCCGGGCCGGGGGAGTGCGCGCGCAGCAGCCCCAGCATCCGGTGCATCTCGGTCATGGCCGTCACCCCGCTCGCCTCCACCGCCGCCAGCGCGGCGACCACCTCGGCCCGGGTCGGGTCGTCGTCGGGGCCCGCGGTCAGGCGGGCCCGGGCCCCCGCGGTCTGCAGGACCATCGCGCTGACCGTGTGCGCCACGATGTCGTGCAGCTCCCGGGCCAGGTGCAGCCGCTCGGCCCGGACGGCGTCGGCGGCGTCGCGCTCGCGCAGCTGCTCCACCAGCCGTGTCCGCCGCTCGGCGAGGTGGGTGAGCCGCCCGACCGCCCAGACCGCGGCGAGGACGACGGCCCAGGCCAGGCACAGCGCGGCGAAGAAGCGCGACCCCACCCCACCGGCGGCGTTGGCGTTGCTCACCGCGAGCGGGACCGGGCTCGCCGCGAGCACCGCGAGCGAGTACCGGGCCGGCGCCCGGCAGGCGACGGCGTGCAGCGCCACGAGGAGCCCCGCGAACGGCGCGAACCCGGGCAGCACCAGCCCGGCCAGCGCCCAGCACCACTGGAGGGCGAACACCCGGTACGGGTACCGCCACCGGAGCAGCAGCGTCGCCAGCACGACCACCTCGACGACCGGCACCACCCACGCCGGGAGCTCCCCGCCGCCGCGCAGCCTGCTGTCGCCGCCGTGCACGTAGAGGTCGGCCCCGACCGCCAGCCCGACGACCAGGATCTCGCCGACCGAGCGGCGCCGGGTGGTCATCACGTCCCTACCGGCAGAAGATCCCGAGGAAGCTGCACAGGATCGACGGGGACTCCGGCGGCGGCCGACGCCCGCCCTCGCCGTCACCCGGGCCGGCCGGCGGCCCGGTGCCGACGCCCGTGCCGTCCTCCTCCGCGTCGCCGGAGTCCGGGACACCGCGACCGGGGGACGGGTCACCGGTCCCACCGGACCGCCCACCGGGACCCGGGTCGACCGTGGCACCCGGGTCGACGGCGGGGGCGGCCGGGCGGGTCACGGCGTCGTACGGGGTGAGCAGGTGCGCCGCGACCGCCTCCTCGCTGCCGAAGCCGTCTGTCCCGGCCCGCGACGACGGCGTCGCCAGCACCAGCCCGACGACCGGCTCGTCCGCCCCGGCCGGGGACCGGCCGCTGACCTGCACCCCCGCGACGTCGATCACCTCGGTCCCGGCCGGGTCCCAGCCGCACACCGCGACCCGGACGGGTGCGGGGCCCTCGCCGGCCCGCAGCCGTCGCGACAGCGGTGGGTGGACGAGGACGGCGGTGGGCGTCACCAGGGTTCCGGTACCGCCGAGCTCCGGGCGGCCGCCGGCGCCCGCCAGGAGGATCGCCACGAGTGAGTCGGTCATGTCGATCAGCCTCGCGGGCCCACCGACCCGTGTCATCAACTCTCTGCGGTACGCGCGGTCGAACCGTTGCGGCAGCGCCGGGATACGCCGCCGCGCCGATTCCGCGGACGCCGCCGGTGCCCAGGATCGGACGGCACCGGGACACGGCGACACCGCCGGCGGAGCGCCCGGGGTGAGGGGACATCCACGATGACGACACCGATGACGACACCGACGACGACACCCACGACGACCACCGGCCGGCCGGCCGGGACCCGACGGCCCCGGGCGGCGCTCGGTGCCGTCCGTCGCCTCGGCGTGGCCGCGGCGCTCGGTGCCGCGCTGCTCGCCGGCGGCGCCGGCACCGCGCTCGCCGCCCCGCCGACGGCGCCCGCCCCGGCGGGCCCGGCGCCCGCTGCGCTGCCCTACGGCCCCTACACCTGCAAGAGCGGCTTCGTGTGGCGGGAGATCGGGCCGAGCGACCCGGTCTGCGTGAGCGTCGCCTCGCGCACCACCGCCCGCGCCGAGACCGCGGCGGGCCCCGCGAACCGCGCCGGGTCCGGACCGTACGGCCCGGACACCTGCAAGCCGGGCTTCGTGTGGCGGGAGGCCCAGCCCTCCGACCACGTCTGCGTGTCGTTCTCCGGCGCGGCCCGGGACCGGGTGCGGAGCGAGAACGGCAACGGCGTGCTCAACCTCGCCGACCCCGCCGGCGTCCCGTACGGACGGGTGTCGATCACCAACAGCCGTGACCAGCTGTCCTGCTACATGTACGGCAGCGGGCGGGCCACCCCCGGCGCCGAGCAGTGGTTCTGGAGCGTCGGCGTCCCCGGGTACGGCACGATCCGGGCGGGCGTCGCGCGGGCCGACGGGGCCGGGGTCGTCCCGTCGACGACGCTGCGCGACGTCTACCGCAACGGCAACGGTCCACTGGGGATCCCGGTCGTCGTCGCCGACACCGCCACCGGGGTGGTGACCCGCGCGGGCACCACCAACTCCTACGGCAACTGCTGAGTCCACGCCCCGCCCGGCCCCCTCGTCCGACGGGGCCGGGCGGGGCGCCCGGGGTGGCACAATCGTCTGCCATGTACGCGGTCATCGACGACGGCCCCTATGCCGGCGAGCAGGTGCGCATCGACCCCGACGCCACGGGCCGTCCGCCGCGGACGATCGAGCTGTCCGACCCCGGCGGGGACCCGAGGGGCTACGTCCTGATCGGTCCGCACGCCGACGCCGACCGGTGGATCTACCGGCGCGCCCGCGGCGACATCGACGAGTGATCACTCACCGCGTTCGCGGGCGCGCTTGCGGCGCTTCCCCTCGTGCATGGCCGCGACCCGCGGCACCGGGATCGCCCGGCCCTCGGTGAGCAGGACCTCCGGCAGCGGGGCCGGCGCGGGCCGCAGCTCCGCCCAGGTCGGACGGCCCGCGAGCAGCCCGGCCACCGTGCCCACCGTGAAGTCGGCGGGCGTGACGCGGTCCAGCTCGTCCCAGGTGAGGGGGAACGACACCGGCAGGCCGGGGCGGGCCCGCGGGCTGTAGGGCGCGGCGAGGGTGGCTCCGCCCACGCGCGTCGGGTCGAGGAAGACCCGGCCGCCGCGGTCGTCCCGGATGAACGCGGTCGTCGCGACGTCGGGGGCCAGCGCCGCGGCACGGGCGCACACCGCGCGGGTCGCGGCGAACGCGTCGTCGACCGGGAGCGGGTCCGACAGCGGGACCACCAGGTGCAGGCCGGTCGCGCCGCTGGTCTTCACCGCGGCGGCGAGGCCCAGCTCGGCCAGCGCCGCCCGGACCGGGTGCGCGGCCGCGACGACCCGGTCGAAGCCGGCGCCGTCGGGCGGGTCGAGGTCGACGACGAGCTCGCCGGTGGTCGTCGCACCGTGCGGCACGAGCGTCGGGTGGAACTCGACGGCGCGCTGGTTGCCGAACCACAGCAGCGTGCGGCGGTCGTGGCAGAGCGGGTAGTGCACGGTGCGCTGCGACGAGTCCGCCCACACGTCCACGGTGGGGATCCAGTCGGGCGCCCCGCGCGGGAGGTTCTTCTGCATGAACGGCGCCTGGCCGGGGCGGGCCCGCACCACCGACAGGGGCCGCTCGGCCAGCGCGGGCAGCAGCAGCGCGGCGACGGCGTCGAGATGGTCGAGCAGGGCCCGTTTGGTGACGCCGGCGCCGTCGAAGGCCTCGACGTCGAGACTGGTGAGCTCCACGCCCTCGCGGACCTCGTCGACCTGCCGGCGCGCCACGGCTCAGCTCCCGATGAACCCGCGCTCGGCCAGCCAGGCCCGCGCGACGTCACGGGGGCTCTGCCCGCCTGCGGAGACCCGGCCGTTGAGCTGCTGCATGGTCTGCTGGTCCAGGGCCGCGGTGATCGGGGCGAACAGGTCGGCGACCTGCGGGGCCCGGTCGAACACGTCGGCCCGGAAGACCGGGACCGCGCTGTAGGTGATGTGGTAGCCGCGGTCGTCGGTGAGGACCTTCAGGCCCAGCGCCGGGATGCGGCCGTCGGTGGCGGCGACCTCGCCGAACAGGCAGACGCCGTCGGCGGTGGACTGGAAGATCAGACCCTGTTCGAGGGTCTCGCGGCGGTCGCGGGGGAGCTCGAAGCCGTAGGCGCGCTGGAGCCCGGCGAGGCCGTCGGCGCGGGAGGCGTACTCGGTCTCGACGCAGACGTCGCCGGGCTGTCCGGAGCGGACGTAGGCGGCCATGTCGCTGATCGTGTTCAGGTTCAGCCGCGCCGCGGTCGCCCCGTCGACGACGAAGGAGTACGTGTTGTCGAACCCGGCGCGGTCCAGCCACACCACGCCGTTCTGCGCGCGGTCGCGGGTGCGCAGCTCGGCGAGGACCTGGTCGTCGGGGAGGGGACGGGTCTCGCGCAGGTACGACGCCCACGCCGTGCCGGTGTACTCCCAGTAGGTCGAGATGTCCCCGGACAGCAGCGCCTGCCGGGTCACGTCGGAGCCCCCGACGTTGCACCGGTCGGTCACCGACGCCCCGGCGGACTCCAGCGCCGCGATCGAGATCTGGCAGAGGATCTGCTGTTCGTCGAAGTTCTTCGACCCGACGACGTAGGTCCGGCCGGACAGGTCGACGCGCGGGGCGAGCGATCCGGCGGAGGCCCGCGGCCCGCCTCCGGCGAGCCCGGTGCAGCCGCCCGCCAGCAGCGCGACGGCGAGCAGGGCCGGGACCAGCGTCCGCAGCCTGCGGCCGGGGAAGGGACTCACGGGATCGTCCTGGTTCGCGGGGATGGGTGGTCCGGCCAGCCGACCACGTTCCGTCCGTCGGCGCAACGCCCACGCACACACGGTGATCGACCCGGAACACACCGCGTCCCCGCACCCGGTGGAGCCGGGGCGGGGACGCGGTGGGCGTACCGGGACACCTCAGCCGATGAAGCCCTTCTGGGTCAGCCACTCACGGGCGACGTCGCGCTCGTTCTGGCCGAAGGAGGACACCTTGCCGTTCAGGTCGAGGATGGTGTTGTAGTCCAGGGCCTGGGCGATCGGCGCCAGCACCTGCCGGACGGCGGGGTTGGCGTTGTAGACGTCGGCCCGGATGGTCGGCGCCGCGTTGTAGGTGACGTGGTACTTCTTGTCGTCGTCGAGGACCTTGAGCTTCAGGCCGGGGATGCGGCCGTCGGTGGTGAAGACCTCGCCGAACAGGCACTTGTTGTCGGCGGTCGCCTGGTAGATCACGCCGGTGGCGAGCACCTGCGGGTTCTGGGCGGTGAAGCCGTAGGTCTTCTCCAGGCCGCGCAGGCCGTCGTCACGCGAGTTGTACTCGGTCTCCACGCACATCGAGCCGGCCGGCGCCTTGCCCGCCTTGATGTAGTCCGCCATCTGCGACAGCGTCGTGATGCCGAGCTCCTGCGACTTCGCCTCGGTCATGGCGAAGGCGTAGGTGTTGTTGAAGTTGGCCTTGTCCAGCCACTGGATCTTGTTCTGCTCCAGGTCGCGCTGGGCGACGAGGTTGTAGAGCTCGTTGTCGTCGGTGATCCGGCGGGTCTCCTTGAAGAAGGACGCCCAGGCGGTACCGGTGTACTCCCAGTAGATGTTGATGTCCCCGGCCAGCAGTGCCTGGCGGGTGACGTCGGTGCCACCGGTGTTGCAGCGGTCGGTGACGCTGCCGCCTGCCGACTCGAGGGCGGCGACGGTGATCTGGCAGAGCACCAGCTGCTCGTCGAAGTTCTTGCCGCCGACGACGTAGTTCTGTCCGCTCAGGTTGCCGGCCTGGGCCAGGGAGCCGCCCGAGGCCGAGGGGCCGCTGCCGCTCAGGCCGCCACAGCCCGCCAGGGCGAGCGCCGCCGCGGCGGCCATCGCCGTCAGGGCGAGACGCCGGGATCGTCCGAACTTCACGTGTCCTCCAGGGAATGCGGTACTGCGGGGATTCGGGGGCGAGCGGGGGCCCGCGTCAGCCGGCGTTGCGGCGGACGGCGTACTCGGCGAGACCGGCGAGCCAGTCCACGATCAGGGCCAGCGCGGCGACGATGGTCGCCGCGACGAGGGTTCCGGTGGGGCGGCCGAGCTCGAGCATCCCCTTGATCGGCTCGCCGAGACCGCCGGCGCCGACGTAGGTGGCCAGGGCCGCGGTGCCGACGTTCAGGACGAGCGCGACGCGGACACCGGCGACCATGACCGGCGTCGCCAGCGGCAGCTCGACGCGCAGCAGCGTCTGCCGCGCCGACATCCCGATGCCGCGGGAGGCCTCGATCAGCGCCTTGTCGACCTGCTGCAGACCGACGACGGTGTTGGTGAGCACCGGCAGCAGCGCGGCCAGCGCGAGCGCGACGACGGCCGTCGGCAGGCCGAGACCGAGCGGGGAGAACGCGAGCAGCACGATCACACCGAACGCGGGCAGCGCCTGCATGAACCCGGTGAACGCCAGGATCGGACGCTGGATGCGACGCGCGGACGGACGGCTGATCGCGATGCCGGCCGGGATCGCCACGATGATCACGACGAGGGTGGACAGCCCGGTCAGGACCAGGTGCTCGCCGAGCCGCTGCCCGAGCGAGGACGCGTTGATGACCGAGGCCTCGACGTCGTCGAGCCCCCGGGACGCGGCGTAGATCAGGACCAGCACCACGCCGGCGACGGCGATGAGCGGGTTGACGATGAGCGACCGGTCCAGCCGCCGCGTCCTGCGGACGGCCGGCTCGGCCGAGGGCGACCCGGACGGCGCGGCCGCGCCGGTCTCCTCGGCGGCGGGGGCGCTCACGAACCGGCCTTGGTCTTGAGGCCCTCGACCAGGTCGCGCCACCAGAGCGCGCCCTGCAGCTTCTGCTGCTCGTCGACCACACCGACCAGCTCGGTCTGGGAGTCGAGCATGACGTCGACGGCGTCGTAGACGGTGCCGGTGCGCGGGACCGTCACCAGCTTCGGCAGGTCGGCGGTGCCCGGCAGGTACGCCCAGCGCACCGGGCGGCCCTCGGCGTCGGCCTCGTAGGTGGGGGAGCCGTTGCGGGCGGCGGTCCCGTCGAGGTCGACCGACTGCAGCTCCAGGCGGGACAGCTCCAGCAGCGACAGCCGTCGGACCGCGGCGCCGGCGCCGACGAACTCGGCGACGAAGTCGTTGGCCGGGTGGGTCAGGATCATGTCGGGCGTGTCGTACTGCTGCAGCGTGCCGCCGGGCCCGAACACCGCGATCCGGTCGCCGAGCTTGACCGCCTCGGTGAGGTCGTGGGTGACGAAGCAGATGGTCTTGGCGATCTGCTGCTGCAGCTCGAGGAACTCGTCCTGGATGCGCTCGCGGGTGATCGGGTCGATCGCGCCGAACGGCTCGTCCATCAGCATCACCGACGGGTCCGCGGCGAGCCCGCGGGCGACGCCGACGCGCTGCTGCTGGCCGCCGGAGAGCTGGCGGGGGTAGCGGTCGCGGTACATCTTCGGCTCGAGCCCGACCAGGTGGAGCAGCTCGTCGACCCGGGCGGTGATCCGGTTGCGGTCCCAGCCGAGGATCCGCGGGACGACGGCGATGTTGTCGCCGATCGTGAAGTGCGGGAACAGGCCGACCTGCTGGATGACGTAGCCGATGCGGCGGCGCAGCTCGTCGGCGTTGACGTCGGTGACGTCGTCGCCGTCGAGCAGGATGCGGCCGGTGGTGGGCTCGATGAGCCGGTTCATCATCTTCAGCGTGGTCGTCTTGCCGCAGCCGGACGGCCCGATGAACATCGAGATGGTGCCCTCGGGTACGTGCAGGTCGAGCTCCTGCACGGCCGGGGCGGTGGACTTCGGATAGGTCTTGCTGATGCCTTCGAGAGCGATCATCGGCTTGCCGGAATCAGACACGGATCCCCCTCGGGGTGGTGAAACGCTGCACGATCCAGAAGACGACCTCGTAGACCGCAGCCACGACGAGGCAGCCGAGCGTGGCCGCCAGAACCTGGTTGAACGAGTTGACCGATCCCAGCCGTTGCAGGCCGAGGAAGAGCGAGGAGCCGAAGCCCGGGCCGTTGATGGCGCCGGCGACGACCGCGATACCGATGATGATCAGGACGGCGACCCGGATGCCGGAGAGGATCACCGGCCAGGCCAGCGGCAGCTGGATGGTGAACATCCGCCGGACCGAGCCCATCCCCATCCCGCGGGCGGACTCGAGGACGGCGTCGTCCACCGAGGAGAGCCCGGCCACGACGTTACGCAGCACCGGGTAGATCGCGTAGATCGTCAGCGCCGTCAGCGACGGCGTGATGCCGAGCCCCAGGATCGGCTGCAGCAGACCGAACAGCGCCAGCGACGGGATCGTCAGCGCCGCGGAGAACACGATCAGCAACGCCTCACGGGAGCCCGCCCGGACCGGCCGGCTCCACGAGTCGGGAGTCAGCCGATTGGTGTGCAGCAGGGTGCCCGCCACCAACGAGATCACG
The DNA here is from genome assembly GCF_023717215.1 of Pseudonocardia sp. DR1-2. Lineage (NCBI taxonomy): Bacteria > Bacillati > Actinomycetota > Actinomycetes > Pseudonocardiales > Pseudonocardiaceae > Pseudonocardia > Pseudonocardia sp. DR1-2. Next base: position 139,895 of record NZ_JAMQOF010000007.1, read on the forward strand.
ACCGCGATTCCGACCGAGATCGCGACCAGCAGGAAATGCTGCTGGCCGTAGAACACCAACTGGTTCAGCTGGGTGCCGACATAGGTGAAGAAATCCACCGTGCTCCTTCCGCCCGGGGTCCGTGCCCGCCGCTCGGGGCAGGAGCACGGTCCTTCCGCACCACTCGTCGTCGGGTCCGTTCGGCGTTACACCCACCCGAACGACGTGACCGGGAGTTCGCGTACGCCCACCGGTGTGGTGGGCACGACCTGCGGTCTCCCGCTCGCCGGACGGAGCCTAGCCGCAGAACGGTGGCCCCGGTAAGCCGAACGGACTGTTCCGCGACGATGGCGTAGCCATTCCGGAAACGTTTCGTACGCCCGTTGTCGCAGGTGAGGATGGGCGACAACGCTGTTCCCGCAACCGTCCCGGAAATCGGCGGATACGCAATCGTGACCTTCTGCGCCGGTTTCGTCGCATCCCGACCATGGTCCGGACCTACCCAGGGTGAGCCGCCCGGAGCACGCGGTTACGGCGGGCAGACCACGGGCTGGGAGGGCGCCCGGCCGGTCAGCAGCGCCCGGTCGACCACGTCGGTGACGCACGGGGTGCGCGGGTAGGCCCCGGTCCCGCTGCCCTGCCAGCGCACCAGCCGCCCCGTCGCGAGCTGCTGGGCGGTCCGCTCGGCACCGCTCTGCGGCGACCGCGGGTCCTGCGCGGTCCCGATCACGACGACCGGGGGCGGGGGAGCGCCCCGCGGCGCCGCCGGGGTGACCGGCCCGCCCGACGGCCACGGCCCGCAGGCCACGAGCTCCTGCGCCGCCGCGACCCCGAACAGCGGGAAGCGCTGCGCCCACTGCCCGGCCAGGTCCGCGGCCTCACCCGGGGTGACCCGCACCCGGCTGTCGTTGCACCGGGTGGCCAGGGTGGCGTCGAAACGGCCCTGCGGACCCCCGAGCGGGGCGAGGATGCGGACCAGCCCCGCCGGGTCGCCGTCGCCGGCCGCGACCAGCGCGGACTGCAGCTCCGGCCAGCGCGCGGGCTGGGACATGACCGACCGGACCGCGCGCAGCGTCGCGCCCGCGGTGACCGCGTCGCCGTCGCCGACGGACAGCGCGGTGCGGGACAGCCGGAACACGAGCTCGTCGAGGTAGCCGCGCGGGTCGGGACCCAGCGGGCAGGTCGGCGACGCGGTGCAGGCCCCGGCGAAGGCGTCGAAGGCCTTCTCCGCCGCCGCGGTCGTGGTCTCGGTCCGGGCCGGCTCGTCGAGGGTGGGGTCACCGGGCCCGTCGAGCACGACCCGCCCGACGGAGCCCGGGTGGGCGCCGATCCAGGCGGCCGCCGCGTCGGCACCGTCGCCGACGGCGAGCAGGTCCAGCCGGGCCGCGCCCAGCACGGACCGCAGCGACTCCAGGTCGTCGGCACCGCTCGCGGCGCGGTAGCTGGTCACCGTGCCCGACAGCAGCAGGTTGCAGTCCTGCACGACCTCGCGGGCCCGCTCCAGCAGCGCCGTCATGGCGGCCTCGTCGCGACGGTCCGGCCCGGCGTCGAGCAGGGCGGCGCGGGCGTCGACCGGGGCGCAGTCGAGCAGGTCCTCCCCGGCGCCGCGGCGGTCCACGCCGATCACCTGGTAGCGGTCGAGGACGGCGGTGGGGAGCCGGGCGGCGAGGCTCACCGCCGCCCGTGCGGACCCGTCGGTGCCGGTGTCACCCAGCACGACCAGCGCCGGGCGCCCGTCCGCCGCGCCGGGTGTCGTGACCCGGGTCAGGCCGAGCCGGGCCGGGCCCAGCTCGGGACGGTCCCGGTCGGCGGGCACGGTCAGCCGGGCGCAGCCGACGGACAGCACGCGCCCGGCGGGCAGCGGGGTGCCCGCCGTGGTCAGCGCCGCGGCCGTGTCGGCGGTGCAGTCGGTGAACCCGGTGGTGCGGACCGGGTCGGAGTCGGGCAGCAGGTCCGGGTCGGCGGGCGGGCCCGCGGCCGACGTCGGGGGCGCGGCGGGCAGCTGTTCGCCCCGCACCGCCACCGGCGGCCGCTGCGACGGCCCGACCGCACACCCGGCGAGCAGCAGTACGGCGAGCAGCAGGACCCCGAGCACACTCCACCGCCGCACGAGCACCGATCATGCCCGTACCGGGGTGTGGCCGCGGTGAGCGCCCGCACCCCCTACCGGGCGGTCCAGCCGCCGTCCTGGGACAGCGACGTGCCGGTGATCGACGCCGACGCCGGCCCCCACAGCAGCGCGGCCAGCTCCGCGGTCTCGGCGGGCTCGATCAGCCGCTTCACCGCCACCGGGGTGAGCATGATCTTCGTGACGACCTCGTCCTCGGAGATCCCGTGCGTGCGGGCCTGGTCGGCGATCTGGGCCTCGACCAGCGGCGTGCGCACGTAGGCGGGGTTGATGCAGTTGCTGGTGACGCCGTGCTCGGCGCCCTCCAGCGCGGTGACCTTCGACAGGCCCTCCAGGCCGTGCTTGGCCGAGACGTAGGCGGACTTGTACGGCGAGGCCCGCAGGCCGTGCGCGGAGGAGATGTTCACGACCCGCCCCCAGCCACGGGCGTACATGTGCGGCAGCGACCGGCGGATCAGCCGGAACGGCGACTCCAGCATCAGGCGCAGGATGTTCGAGAACATCTCCGGGTCGAACTCCTCCAGCCGCGAGACGTGCTGGCGGCCGGCGTTGTTGACCAGGATGTCGACGTCGGTGGGCAGCTGCTCCACGGCGTCGAGGTCGGACAGGTCGCAGCCCAGCGGCGTGACCAGGTCGCTCTGGGCGGCCAGTGGGGCCACCCGGTCCTCGGCGAGGTCCACCGCGTACACCCTCGCCCCGTCGGCGACGAGCCTGCGGGCCACGGCGGCCCCGATCCCGCTGCCCGCCCCGGTGACGAGGGCCGTCCTGCCGTCCAGCACTGCGCTCATGCCGACGACCGTACGGTCGTCGACCGGTCCGGCCCCTGTGAGCCGGGTCACGGACCCGGCCGGTGGGTCAGGAGACCCGCGGGCGGTCGTCGCGGCGGGCCGCGTCCAGCTCCAGGCGCACCGCGACGGGCAGGTCCGCCATCCCCAGTGCGTCGCGGATCCCGGGCAGGATCTCGGCGTCGAGGCGGCGGCAGATCTCGCTGACCTCCCCGTCGGCGACGTCCTCGCCGACCCACACGGTGGCGCGCACCGCGGGCGCGGAGGTGCTGCCGACCATCCGGGCGCGGGCCCGGGTCACCCCGGGCAGCGTGGCGGCCCCGTCGGCGACGGCGTCGGCCGCGGCGGAGGCGCCGATCCGGATCTCGGTGTCCGGGCCGCCGTCCAGGACCAGGTCCGGCCGGCTCTCCGGGCGCAGCGACCGCGCGGTCCACCAGACCCCGAGCAGCACCAGCACGAGACCGGCCAGGATCGCGACCAGGCGGGCGGCGGTGCCGTTGGCCAGCAGGAACTGCTCGACCACCGGGTCCAGCAGCGGGCGCTGCGGGCGGCCCCGCCCGAAGACCCCGGTCACCAGCAGCACGGTGAGCACGCCGACGGCGAGCAGCACCACGCCGAGCAGGACGAGCCCGCCGCGGGCGCCGCCCGCGGAGCGGTACTGGGCGCGCCGCGCGGTCCGGGCGGCGCGGCGCGGGTTCGGGCCGGAGGTCCCCGGCGTGCTCCCCGTCGAGGTCACGGCGTCGGCCATCACTGCACTCCCTTCGAGCCCGGCTGCTCCGGGGTGGCGCGCACGGTGAGGCGCGGACGCCGCGCGAGGGGCAGCGCGTCGAGGACGCCGGAGGCGGCACCGCGGGCCGCCTCGCGCAGCGCGTCGGTGTCGCCGCGGCCGCGGGCGTTCACCACGACCGACCGGGCCGACGCGGTCACCGACGCCGCGGTGACCGGGTCCGCGGCCCGGACCCGGGTGCCGACCAGCCGGGCCAGCACCCGCGGCGCGGTGGCGACGGTGAGCCCGGGCGACGGCGCGTCGAGGGCGACGTCGTGGCGACGGGCGAGCAGCCCGACGAGCAGCAGCACGGCCCCGGCGACGATCACCCCCACGGCGATCCAGAGCACCGGCTGGGCGGTCCACAGGGTGTTCTGGACGGTGGTGCGCCAGTCCCGCCAGGGGACGAGCAGCCCGGCGCCGGAGACCCGGCCGACCCAGGCGGCCACCACCTCGACGACGACGAGCGCGCCGATCGCGGCCACCACCAGGCTCAGCAGCGGCGCGAGAACGCGGAGCAGGACACGCACGGTCCCGGCCTCCCTCTTCCGACTCGTTCAGGATCCGACGGTTCTACTGCACGCGCGGGGAGTCCGGGCGCGGCCGGGCGTCCTCCGGCCGGAGGGCCTCGACCTCGACGGTCAGGCCGCGCAGCCGGTGTCCGGTGGTACGACGGAGGTCGGCGTCGATCCGCTCCCGGACGTCGGCGACGGCGGCCCGCACCGACCCGGGGTGGGCCAGGGTGAGCCGCAGCCGGACGTCGACCTCACCGGCGTCGCCGGTCGCGGCGCCGACGGCCGCCCCGACCGTGCCCCGTGCCGGACCGGGCCGCCGGGTCACCCGTGCGGTCGGCCCGGACTCGCCGACGTCGAGCCCGGCGACCCGCCGGGCGCGGTGCCGGGTGGCCGGGGCGGTGTCCGCGGCGTACTCGACGATCTTGCGCAGCACCGCCGGGTCGATCTCCAGGACACCGCGCTCGGCGGGGTCGGGGAGGGTGCTCACCGGTCGCGGCCCCGGCCGAGGCCGGACAGGTCCAGCTCGCCGTCGAGGAGGCGGCCGACGACCAGGCCGATGATGCCGAGCACCAGGGTGATGACGAAGGCGAGGAAGCCGCCGGTGGCACCGGCGACTCCCAGCAGGAGGCCCGCGAGCAGGCCGGTCTGGGTGGCGTTCATGGAAGGTCCTCTCCGGGACGGGTGGAGCGGGGGGCGTGCCGGCCGGGCCGGTCGACCCGGGGGTGCGTGCGACGTCGGATGGTGCGGATCAGGGCCACCAGGACCCGGGTCGGCAGCGGCAGGTCGGGCACGATCTCGATCGGTGCGTCGTAGCGGCGGTCGTCCGGGTCGGGCGTCCGGCCGGCGTCCCGCCCGGACGCCATCGCGCGGAAGCGGGCCAGCCCGGCGCGGAAGACCTCGGGGTCACCGCCGCGGTCGGGGTGGTGGGTACGGACGAACGAGCGGTAGGCCGACCGCTGCGCGGGGGTCAGGCCCCCGTGCCCGCCGGGATCCGGCTCGTCCATCCCGTACCCACCTCCACCTCAGGGGACCTCCACGTCCGCGACCGTCACGTCGACGGGGACCCCGTCGACCAACGGCGCGAGGGACGCCCGCAGCGCCGCGACGGTAGCCGGGATCGGCCGGTCCAGACGCAGCACCACCCCGATCTCGACCGGTTCGTCGGTACGGCCGACGAGCACGCCGACCAACCGCCGCCCGGACAGCCAGGTGGCGACGGTCCCGAAGGCGCCGCCGTCGAGCCGCACCACCGACGGCTGCGCGACGACGGTCTCGGCGACCAGCTCGGCCAGCGCGGCCGGTGCCGGTTCCCGGCGCCGCTGCGCGGCGACCTCCGCCGCACCGGGCGGACCGGTGACGACAGCGGCGGGGGACCGGGCGTCGGGCGGGGTCGGCTCGGGCACCGTCACTCCACGACGCGGCCGGTCGGGGCGGGAGCCACCGGGGCCTCGTCGCGGCTGTCGTCCTCGCCGGCCAGGTGGATGTCGTTCACCGAGATGTTGACCTCGATGACCTCCAGCCCGGTCATCCGCTCGACGGCGCCGACGACGTTGCGGCGGACCGCGGAGGCCAGGTCGGCGATGGCGACGCCGTACTCGACGACGACGTCCAGGTCGACCGCAGCCTGCTTCTCGCCGACCTCGACGGCCACGCCCGCGACGGTGGAGGCGCCGCTGGTGCCGCCGCCGGGGATGCGCTCGCGCAGCGCACCGAAGGCGCGGGACGCGCCGGAGCCCATCGAGTACACGCCGGAGACCTCGCGCGCGGCGATGCCGGCGATCTTCTGGACGACGGACGCGGCGATGGTGGTGCGGCCCTGGCCGGTGCCGTCGGCGAGGCGTCCCGCGGGGGCCGCGGCCGGGGTGGTGGTCGGGGTGCCGGAGGTCATCGGTGCTCCTCTCACGGGCCGGCCCCGGGTGGGGGCCCGCCGCGGTGCGTGTGGTGTCCCCCGTGGGATGCCCGTCCGTGGCCCTCCCTCACGGTGGTTCACTCGTTCGGCGGAGCCGGGGTCCCGGGGGCGGCGCGGACGTAGTGCAGCAGCAGGGTCCCGTCGGCGGCCGCCTCGTGGCCCGCCAGGTGCAGCGCGCGCGGTACGGGCAGGGACCGCGGCCCGGTCGCGATCCGCCCCTCCGGGCCCCCGACCAGCACCGGGACCAGGGTGAGGCGCAGCTCGTCGACGACGTCGGCCCCGACCAGCGCGCCGAGCAGGGTCGGCCCGCCCTCGCACAGCACGGAGGTGTGGCCGCGGCGGGCGAGCGCGGCGAGCAGCGCGGCGGGGGAGAGGTCGTCGAGCAGCACGACCTCGGCCCCCGCGGCGGCCAGCGCGGCGCGCCGGTCCGCGGGGGCGGCGGCCGTGGTCAGCACGACCGGCGCCGTGACGGTGTCGGTGAACAGCCGCGCACCCGGGTCCAGCCCGGCCGACCCGCTCACGACGACGACCGGCGGGGGCGGCCCGGGCGGCCGCCCGTCCGGCCCGGGACGGCGTGGCCGGACGCCCCGGTAGTCCTCGTCCCGCGCGGTGCCCGCCCCGACGAGCACGCAGTCGGCCGACCGTCGCAGGGCGCGGAACAGGTCGCGGTCGGCCGGGGTGGACAGGCCGCCGGACCCCGCTCCGCCCGCCGTCACGGCCCCGTCGGCGGAGCTGACCATGACCGCGGTGACCCGCGGCCGGACGGGCGGGGGACCGGACGCGGAGGGCTCGACGGGCACCGCCCGAGCATCCCGCCGCGCGGGCGACGTGACGCACGGGGGTGTTCTGTCGTAGGGCAGCCTCACTTATGGTGAGCGGAGCCGCACCGGACGGGTGGGGCCATCCGGTCGAGCAGGGGGCCACGAGCAAGGTGAACGCGATCCGCGTCCGACCACCGTCGGTGGAACAGCCGTCGCCCCCTCGGCGGTCGCTCCGGCGCAGGCGGCTGCTCGGCCTCGCCGCGCTGACCACGGCGCTGCTGCTCGCGGTACTCGCCAGCATCGCGATCGGGACCAAGGTCATCCCGGTGAACGAGGTGTTCTCCGCGCTGGTCGCCCCGACCGGCAGCGAGAACGACGTGGTCATCCGTTCCCTGCGGATCCCGCGCACCCTGCTCGGGGTACTGGTCGGGATCGCGCTCGGCCTGGCCGGCGCGCTCGTGCAGGGCTTCACCCGCAACCCGCTCGGCGACCCCGGCCTGCTGGGCGTCAACGCGGGTGCGGCGTTCTTCGTCGTCATCGGCATCTACGTCTTCGGTGTCAGCACGCTGTTCGGCTACGTCTGGTTCGCCTTCGCCGGGGCGCTGGTCGCCAGCGTCGTGGTGTTCGTGATCGGCACCCGGGCACCCGGCGGCGCCACCCCGGTGTCGCTGGCCCTCGCCGGTGCCGCCGTCAGCTTCCTGCTGCAGGCGGGCACCTCCTCGGTGGTGCTGCTCGACGAGACCAGCCTCGACGCCTACCGGTTCTGGGTGGTCGGATCGCTCGCCGGGCGCGACGCCGCGGTCGGCGGCCAGGTGGTGTGGTTCATCCTCGCGGGCACGGCGCTGGCGCTGGCCAGCGCGCCCGCCCTCAACGCGCTCTCCCTCGGCGACGACGTCGCCACCTCGCTGGGGCACTCGGTCCGCCGGACCCGGGTCGTCGGCGTCGTCGCGATCACGCTGCTCGCGGGGGCGGCCACCGCCGCCTGCGGGCCGATCGTGTTCCTCGGACTGATCGTGCCGCACGTCGTGCGGGTGTTCACCGGGCCCGACCACCGCTGGCTGCTGCCCGCCTCCGGGCTCGCCGGGGCGGTGCTGCTGCTGCTCGCCGACGTCGTCGGACGGGTGGTGGCCCGCCCCGGTGAGCTGCAGGTCGGCATCGTGGTCGCGCTGATCGGCGGGCCGTTCTTCATCGCGCTCGTGCGCCGTCGCAAGCTGGGGGCCGTGTGAGCACCGTGACCGAACCCGGCCCGCCGAGCACGGTGGCAGTCCCCGGCCGCCGCGCCGTCCGCGCGGGCCGCTTCTCCGGCGTGCTGCGCGTCCGCACCGCCGTCGTGCTGCTCGCCTGTGCCGTCGCGCTGGTGCTCGCCGCCGCGGTCAACATGGGCCGCGGCGACTACCCGATCGCGATCACCGACGTGCTGGCGACGCTGTTCGGCGGTGGTGACGCCGGTCAGCAGCTCGTCGTGCTCGAGCTGCGGCTCCCGCGCACCCTGGTCGGTGCGCTGGTCGGCGGCGCGCTCGCCGTCTCCGGCGCGATCCTGCAGTCGGTCGCCCGCAACCCCCTCGCGAGCCCGGACATCATCGGCGTCCAGTGGGGCGCCAGCGCGGCGGCGGTGTTCGTCATCGTGCTCGGGGGCGGCGTGGCCGGGGTCGGCGGCGCCTTCGCCTCGCTCGGCATCCCGCTCGCCGCCCTGATCGGCGGGCTCGTGTCGTCGGTCGCGGTGTACGTCCTGGCCTGGCGCAAGGGCATCCAGGGCTTCCGGCTCGTGCTGATCGGCATCGGCATCCAGGCCGTGCTCGTCGCCGCGGTGCAGTGGCTGCTGACCGTCGCCCAGATCTACCAGGCCGCCCAGGCCCAGGTCTGGCTCAACGGCAGCCTGAACGCGCGCAGCTGGAACGAGGTCGTCCCGCTGTCGATCTCCATGCTGGTGCTCGTGCCCGCGGCGCTGGCCCTGGTGCACCTGCTCGGCGCCCTGCGCTTCGACGACGACACCGCCCGCGGCCTCGGCGTGCGGGTGAACGGCGCCCGCACCGCGCTGCTGCTCGTCTCCGTCGGGCTCGCCTCGGTCGCGACCGCGGCCGCCGGCCCGATCGCCTTCATCGCACTGGTCACCCCGCAGATCGCGCGCCGGCTCTGCCGGGTCGGGACCCCGCCGATCGGGGTCTCGCTCGTGCTGGGCGCGGCGCTGACCGTGCTGTCCGACCTGATCGCCCGCACCGCACTGGGGTCGGTCGAGCTCCCGGTCGGCATCGTGACCGCCGTGCTCGGCGCCCCGTTCCTGCTGTACCTGCTCGCCCGCACCCGCCAGGAGGCCCGTCGATGAGCACCGTCGAGGACATCAGCGTCGCGGAGGCCACCACCTCCCGGACGACGACGGCGGGCGACCCCGTCCGTCCCGGTGTGGTCCGGCTGTCGGCCGAGCAGGTCACGCTCGGCTACGGCGACCGCACCATCGTCGACGGGCTCGACCTGGAGGTGCTGCCCGGCGCGGTCACCACCGTCATCGGCCCGAACGGCTGCGGCAAGTCCACCGTGCTGCGCGCGCTGGGGCGGCTGCTGCCCGCCCGGACCGGTCAGGTGCTGCTCGACGGCAAGCGGATCGACCGCACCCCGACCAAGGAGGTCGCCCGGGTCCTGGGGATCCTGCCGCAGTCGCCGCTGGCGCCCGAGGGGCTGACCGTCGGCGACCTCGTCGCCCGCGGGCGGCACCCGCACCAGGCCTGGTACCGGCAGTGGTCCTCGGACGACGAGCGCGCCGTCGCCGAGGCGCTGACCTGGACGGGCCTGTCCGACCTCGCCGAGCGCCCGGTCGACGAGCTGTCCGGCGGCCAGCGCCAGCGGGCCTGGATCTCGATGGCCCTGGCCCAGGAGACCGACCTGCTGCTGCTCGACGAGCCGACCACCTTCCTCGACCTGGCCCACCAGGTCGACGTGCTGGAGCTGGTGCGGCGGCTGCAGTCCGAGGCGGGCCGCACCGTGGTCATGGTGCTGCACGACCTCAACCTGGCCGCCCGCTACGCCGACCGGCTCGTCGCGATGAAGGACGGCCGGATCGTCGCGGCGGGGTCGCCGTCCGAGGTCGTCACCGAGGAGCTGCTGGCCGACGTGTTCGGGCTGCGCGCCCGGGTGCTGCCCGACCCGGTGACCGGCACCCCGCTGGTCGTGCCGGACGCGGGCCCGTCGCTGCGCGCCCCGGAGCCGATCGCCGAGGCATGATCTCCGGCGTGACCTCCGGCGACCGACCGCCCTTCCTCGCCACCCGCGCGGTGCACGCGGGCAACGACGTCGATCCCGGCACCGGCGCGATCCGCCGCCCGATCGTCGCGGCCAACTCCTACGCGCTGCCCGAGGACCCCTCCGAGCTGGACTGGTCGGGCACCGCGACCCGGCTCTACACCCGCAACGGCGGGGCGAACCAGGGCTGGCTGGAGGACAAGCTCGTCGCCCTGGAGGACCCGCACGGGGTGTCCCCGGGCGGCTGCGCGGCGGTCGCGCTCGCCTCGGGGGTCGCGGCGCTGCACGCGGTGTTCTTCACGTTCCTGCGCTCCGGTGACCACGTCGTCAGCTCCGACGTCACCTACGTCGCCACCCACCGGCTGCTGACCGAGCTGCTGCCCGAGCGGTGGGGGATCACCGCGACGCTGGTCGACTCCGGCGACCCGGAGGCGGTGCGCGCCGCGGTCCGCCCGGAGACCCGGCTGGTGCACGTCGAGACCCCGGCGAACCCGACGACCCGGATCACCGACGTCGACGCCGTCGCCGACGTCGCACACGAGGCGGGTGCCCTGCTCAGCGTGGACGCCACCTTCGCCACCCCGGTGCTGCAACGGCCGCTGGAGCGGGGCGCGGACCTCGTCGTGCACTCGCTGACCAAGTACGTCAACGGCCACGGCGACGCGATGGGCGGCGCCGTACTGGGCCGCCGCGAGCTGGTCGAGCGGATCCGCGCCGACGCGATGGTCGACGCCGGGGGAGTGATCAGCCCGTTCAACGCCTGGCTGATCGCCCGCGGCGCGGTGACCCTGCCGATGCGGATGCGCGCGCACTGCGCCGGCGCCCAGCAGGTCGCGGAGTACCTGGAGTCCCGCCCGGAGGTCGCCTACGTCGCCTACCCGGGGCTGGCGTCGCACCCGCAGCACGCGCTCGCGACCCGCACCCTCGACGGCGGGTACGGCGGCATGCTCGCCTTCGCCCTCGACGGGCCGCCGGAGCGGCAGAACCGCTTCGTCGCGGGCCTGCGGGTGATCACCTCGGCGGTGTCGCTGGGCCACGACGAGTCGCTGATCGTGCACGTCGGGGCCGGTGGCGACGGCCGGGCGGCGCACTTCCCACCGGAGTTCCGCCGTCTCGGGCACCTGCGCCTGTCGGTGGGGCTGGAGGACCCGCGCGATCTCGTCGCCGACATCGCGCGGGCCCTGGACGGCGCGGGGGCTCCCGTCAGCCGATGAGCGACCGGCCGACGATCTCCTTCATGATCTCGTTCGTGCCGCCGTAGATCGCCTGCACGCGCGAGTCCACGAACGCGCGGGCGATCGGGTACTCGAGCATGTAGCCGTAGCCGCCGTGCAGCTGCACGCAGCGGTCGACGACGCGGTTCTGCAGGTCCGAGCACCACCACTTGGCCTTCGCCGCGTCGGGCACCGACAGCTCGCCCTCGCCGTTGTGCTCGGTGATGCAGCGGTCCACGAAGACCCGGGCGATGGAGACCTCGGTGTCCATCTCGGCGAGCTCGAAGCGGGTGTTCTGGAAGTTCGCCACCGGGCGGCCGAAGGCCGTGCGCTCCTTGGTGTACTCCAGCGTCATCCGCACCGCGGCCTCGGCGCCCGCCACCGAGGCGACGGCGATCGACAGCCGCTCCTGGGCGAGGTTCTGCATCAGGTAGATGAAGCCCTGGCCGACCTCGCCGAGCCGGTTCGCGTCGGGCACCCGGACGTCGGTGAAGCTCAGCTCCGCGGTGTCCTGGGCCTTCATGCCGACCTTCTTCAGGCGGCGGCCGCGCTCGAACCCCTCCATCCCGCGCTCCACCACGAACAGGGTGAAGCCGAGGTGCTTGGCGTCCGGGTCGGTCTTGGCGACGACGATCACCAGGTCGGCGAGGATGCCGTTGGTGATGAAGGTCTTGGAGCCGTTGAGGATCCAGTCGCCGTTCGCGTCCTGCTTGGCGTTGGTCGCGATGCCCTGCAGGTCCGAGCCGGTGCCGGGCTCGGTCATGGCGATCGCGGTGATCAGCTCACCACTGCAGAACCCGGGCAGCCAGCGCTGCTTCTGCTCGTCGGTGCACAGGCGCAGCAGGTAGGGCTGCACCACGTCGTTGTGCAGCGGGAAGCCGATCCCGCTGGCCCCGGCGGCGACGATCTCCTCGGCCAGGATCGCGTTGTAGCGGAAGTCGTCGACCCCGCCGCCGCCGTACTCCTCGGGCACCGCGGTGCCCAGCAGGCCGGCCGCGCCCGCGGCGGTCCACACCGAGCGGTCGACCTGACCGTTCTCCTCCCACTGCTCGTGGTGCGGGGTGACCTCCTTCGCGATGAAGGTCCGGCACAGGTCCCGGAACGCGTCGTGTTCGTCGTCGAAGATCTCGCGCTGCATGCCCGGCAGTCTCACATACCCGCCGGTAACTCCGGTCGTCCTCACGGGCCGTCGGTGACCCGTGCGTGCCGGTAGGGTGCGGCCGTGGATCTCGTGGACGCCGTCGCCAACGTGTGGGACCGGGCCGTGGTCGGTCACCTCGCCGACCTGCGACGGATGCCGCGCGACGCGGTGGTCGGCTCGCCGCAGGGCATCCTGTTCCGGTACCGCCCGCTGTCCGGTGTGGACCCCTCCGGCGGTGCACCGGTGCTGCTCGTGCCGCCGCTGGGCGCCCCGGACTTCGCCTACGACCTGCGTCGCGGCTGCTCGCTGGTGGAGCACCTGCTGCAGCAGGGCCGGACCGTCTACCTGATCGACTACGGCCCCAAGTCGTTCTCCGACCGGACCCTGGGCATCGAGAGCTGGGTCGACGAGCTGCTGCCCGACACGATCCGCCGGGTCGCCGAGGAGACCGACGACGAGGTGCACCTCGTCGCCTGGTCGCTCGGCGGGATCTTCGCCCTGCTCACCGTCGCCGCCGCGGTGCAGGCGCGCGACCCGCTGCCGGTGCGCTCGGTCGCCGCGATCGGCACCCCGGTCGACATCTCCCGGGTGCCGCTGGTGGCGCCGATCCGGCCGCTCGCGCAGATCACCGGTGGCCGGCTCATCTCCTCGATCTACCGGGGCGTCGGCAGCTTCCCGGCGCCGATGGTGAGCTGGGCGTTCCAGCTGACCGCGGTGGACAAGCTCGTCACCAAGCCGCTGGCGATCGCGTCGCGGATCGACGACCGGGACTGCCTGGCCCAGATCGAGGCCGTCGACCACCTGATGAGCAACATGCACGGCTACCCGGGCCGGGTGTTCGGGCAGATCTTCCACCTGCTGCTGCGCAGCAACGACCTCGCCGACGGCGGACTGCGCCTGGGCGGGCGGGACGTGGAGCTGTCCGACGTCGGGGTGCCGGTGCTCGTCGTCGCCGGGCGGGACGACGTCATCGCCCCGCTGCGGGCGGTGCGCGCCGGCGTGCCGCTGCTGACCGGCAGCCCGGAGGTGCGGTTCACGACCTCACCGGGCGGGCACCTGGGCGTGCTGACCGGGCGCCGGGCCCGGGACACGACCTGGCCCGAGCTCGACCGGGCCCTGGCCGACTGGGACGCCGCCGCGGACACCCCCGACGTCGCCGACGGCCCGGCCGCCGCCGGGGCCTGACCGGCCCGCTCGCCCGGCCGGACCGGCCGGCGGCGATTCCGGGGCCGGACCGGCTCGCGTCGGCCGCCGGGCCCGACCCGGCCCGCTCCGGCCGCGCCGGCGGCGTGTGATCGGCCCCTCCCCGGCCACTGCCGCCTGACGGTCCCTGGTCCGTCCACAGTCCCCGCCCGCACGATGATCCGGAGTCCGCGTGGTGATCCGGAGTCCGCGTGGTGATCCGGAGTCCGCGTGGTGACGTGGTCCGCGTGCGTCCGGACGCGCGCGCCCCGCGGATCAGCGCGCGGATTCGTGATCACCACCGTCGGAACCGGCGGTGGGGGAGGGTTGACCGGTCATGTCTCTAAGTGATTTAGTCACTTTATGACCGCAGGGGAGACGCTGTCGGAGCGCCTGGCCGACGACATCATGGACATCATCCGGACCGGGAACCTCGGCCCGGGGGACCAGCTCGCGTCCTCCCGCGACCTGGCGCGACGGTTCGAGGTCACCACCCCGACCGTCCGCGAGGCGCTGCGACGCCTGGAGGCCACCGGGGCCGTCGAGTTCCGGCACGGCTCGGGCACCTACGTCGGCGCCGGGGTCGGGCGGCGGCTGCTCGCCAACCCGCACCGGCCGTCCCGGACCCCCGACGGCGTGCACGAGCTGATCCGCGCCCGGCTCGTCCTGGAGCCGCCGATCGCGGCTGCGGCGGCCCGGGAGCGCGACCCCGCCGGGCTCGCGCTGCTCTCGGAGAGCGTCACCAACGCCCTGCACCCGCCGGTCGGCGATCTCCGCCCGGCGGTGCACTTCCACGTCGCACTGGCCGCGACCAGCGGCAACGCGCTGCTCCGGGAGACGGTGGAGGCGCTGCTGCACATCCGGGCGCGCGACCAGGTCGAGATCCGGCACCGCTACGACGACCGCGAGCGCGACCACGCCGAGCACGTCGCGCTGCTCGAGGCCGTCCGTGGGGGCGACCCGGACCTGGCGGAGCGGCTCTGCCGCGAGCACCTCGCCTCGATCGCCGCGGCGGTGGGCGCGTGAGCACGCGGCGCCTGGGGGAGATGACGACGGTCGAGGCCGCGGCCGCCGTCGTCGACAGCCCGGTGGTGCTGCTGCCGGCCGGGGCCTTCGAACAGCACGGGCCGGGGCTGCCGCTCGCGACGGACCTGATCCGTGCCGAGGCGGTCTGCGACCGCGTCGCCGAGGCACTGGGCGGCACCGCGGTCGTCGGGCCGTCGTTGCCGGTCGGGGTGTCGCCGCACCACCTGGCCTTCGCCGGCACGGTCAGCCTCACCACCACGACGTTCGCCACGCTCGTGCGCGAGTACGTCGACGGCCTGTACCGGCACGGCTGGCGCCGGATCTGCGTGGTCACAGGCCACGGCGGGAACGACGCCACCCTCGCGACGGTCGCGCAGGACCTCCTCGTGGCCCGTCCGGACCTGCAGTTCGCCTGGAGCCCGCTCACCACGCTGGCTGCCGACGTCGTCGCCGCGGCCGGGCCGCCCGAGGTCAGCGGGCACAGCGGGCAGGCCGAGACGGCGCAGATGCTCGCCGTCGCGCCGCACCTGGTGCACACCGACCGGCTCGCGGCCGGGACCACCCGGTTCGCCGAGCTCGACGCCTTCGGCGCACTGGCCCGGCGGCGCGGTGGTCCGACGCTCACCGCGCCCTACGACCGCCTGTCCGGCAACGGGGTCCTCGGCGACCCCCGTCGGGCCGATCCGGAGCACGGGGAGGCGATCGTCGCCGCGATCGTCGACCGGATCACCGACTTCGTCACGGCCTGGCTCACGGCCTGACGCCCCTCCGACCCGCACGGACCCACAGCACTCCCGCGGTGGCGCCACCCGGTGCCCCCGTCGCACGACCCTGCCCGCGACCCGGGCGGGGCCACAGCACCGGCCGTCGACGACGCCGTCCGAAGGGAACCCCATGTCCGCACCGAGACCGTCCGCAGCGACACCGTCCGTTCCGGGACGCCCGACCGGGGGCGCGACGCGACGTGCCGGGGGACGCCGCCTGCGTGCCGTGGCGGCGGCCTGCCTGGCCGCGGCCGCCCTGACCACCGGCGCCGCCGTCGCCCCGGCACCGTCCGACGCCGCCGTGGTCCCGACCGCATCCGGGTCGCCGGCCGGCCCCGGCGCACCCGACGGGCCGACCGGGCCCGGCGCGGCGGCCGGACCGGCGGGCGGCCCGCCCGGAGCACGGAGCCCCGGCTGCGGCCTCACCCCGCCGCAGGCACCGGGCACCACCGCCGTCCGCACCGTGGACAGCGGCGGCCTGGCCCGCACCGTGCGCGTCCACCTGCCCGAGGGCTACCGCCCCGACCGGCCCACCCCGGTGGTCCTGGTCTTCCACGGCCGCGGCAACGACGGCGCCACCACCGAGGACTTCTCCGGCCTGTCCGGGCTGCCCGCCGTCGTCGCCTACCCCGACGGGGTCCCCGGCGGTGAGGGGAAGCGCTCCTGGCAGGGCGCCCCGTACTCGGCGCCGGGCGTCGACGACGTCGCCTTCACCGGTGACCTCCTCGACGGCCTCGAGGCCGGCCTCTGCGTCGACCCCGGCCGGGTCTTCGCCACCGGAAAGTCCAACGGCGGCGGCTTCACCGAGATCCTGGCCTGCCGGATGTCCGACCGGATCGCCGCGATCGCCCCGGTCGCGGGCGCCTACTACCGCGACGGCGAACCGCCGTGCCGGCCCGGCCGTCCGGTCCCGGCGTTGTTCGTGCACGGCACCGGCGACGCCACCATCCCCTACACCGGCGACGCCGAGCGCGGCCTGCCCGCGATCCCGGCGAAGGTCGCCGAATGGGTCGCCCGCGACGGCTGCCGGGCCCGCCCGCAGACCCGCCGGATCGAGCCCGACGTTACCATCGCGACCTGGCGCGGCTGCCGCGACGGCGCCCGGGTGCAGCACGTCGCCGTCGACGGTGGCGGCCACACCTGGCCGGGCGCGACCGCGTACTCCGGCGGCGGCGTCACCACGCAGACGGTCCGCGCCACCGCGCTGGTCGGGGACTTCTTCGGCCTCGGGGGACCGCGATGAGCACCCCCGCCGCGACCCGGGACCGGGAGCTGCCCCGACTCGTGCGGGCGATGGCCGTCGTCGAACGGGTCGGGAACGCGCTGCCGCACCCGTTCTGGCTGTTCTGGGTGCTGTCGGCGATCCTCGCCGTGGTCAGCGCCGGGCTGGCGGCGGCGGGCGTCGCCGTCGTCGCCCCCGACGGCGAGCCCGTCGCGGTGCGGAACCTGCTCTCCGGCGACGGCCTCGCGATGGCCGTCTCGTCGATGATCGACAACTTCGCGCAGTTCCCGCCGATGGCCACCATCGTCACGGTGATCATGGGCGTCGCGGTCGCCGAGCGCAGCGGGCTGCTCGCCGCGGCCATGCGGGCCGGCGTCGCCCGGGTGCCCGCGTCGCTGGTGGTGTTCGCGGTCGCGTTCGCCGGGACCGTCGCGCACGTCGCGTCGGCCGCGGCGTACGTGATCCTGGTGCCGCTGGGCGGGCTCGCGTTCCGGGCGGTCGGGCGCTCGCCGATCCTCGGGATCGTCGTCGCCTACACCGCCATCGCCTCCGGCTACGACGCCAGCCCGGTCCCCACCCCGAACGACGCGATCTTCGCCGGCATCACCACCGCCGCGGCCCGGATCGTGGACCCGGCGGCCGTGGTGACCCCGGTCGGCAACTGGTTCTTCAACATCGCCTCCTCGGTCGTCCTCGCGCTGGTGATCACGCTGGTCACCCGGGTCGTCCTGGCCAAGCGGCCCGACCTGGACCCCGACCCCGACGCGCCCGACGACGACGTCGCCGGGCTGAGCCTGTCCGCGGCCGAGCGGACCGGCCTGCGCCGCGCCGGCTGGGTGCTGCTGGGTGGTGCGGTGCTGCTCGTCGCGGTCGTGGCGCCGGAGTGGTCCCCGCTGCGCGGGGAGAACGGCTCGATCGTCGAGTCCCCGCTGGTCGAGGGCATCGGCGCGGTCATCGCGCTGCTGTTCGGCCTGCTCGGCACCGTCTTCGGCCGCGCGGTCGGGACGATCACCACCGCCGCCGACGTCCCGAAGCTGATGGCCGACGGGATCCGGCAGATGGCCCCCGTGCTGGCGCTGTTCTTCGCGATCGCCCAGTTCCTGGCCTACTTCGACTGGACCCACGTCGGGGACGTGCTCGCCGTCGTCGCCGCGGACGCGCTGCGCACCACCGGCGTCCCGATCCCGGTCGTGTTCCTGATGGTGCTGGCCGTGCTCACCGTGGTGAACGTGATGGTCACCAGCGGGACGGCGATGTGGTCGATCGCGGCGCCGGTGATCGTGCCGATGCTGATGCTGGTCGAGGTGCCGCCGGAGACCACCCAGGCGCTGTTCCGGATCGCCGACTCCGGCTCGACGGCGATCACCCCGATGAGTCCGTACTTCGTGATGGCGCTGGGGTTCCTGCAGCGCTACCGCAAGGACGCGGGCATCGGGACGCTCGCGTCGTACACGCTGCCCCTGGCCGTCGCCATGACGGCGGTCTGGACGCTGCTGTTCTTCGCCTGGTGGGCACTGGGGATCCCGCTGGGCCCGGGGGCCCCGGTCCGCTGAGGGGACGGACGCGGGGCGGGGACCGGGACGGTCGGGGACACTGGCGCAGGTGCGCTACCTCGACGCTCCCGGTCCCGGCCCACGACGCTGGTCGGTGATGGGCCTGGGCACCTGGCAGTTCGGCACGAGCGAGTGGGGCTACGGCGACGCGCTGGAGGCCGGGCGGATCGTCGCCCGCGCCCGCGAGCTGGGCGTCACCGTGTTCGACACCGCGGAGCTCTACGGCCCGCTGCGCAGCGAACGGATCCTCGGCGACGCGCTGCGTGCCTGCGGTGGCCCCGGGTGGCGCGACGACGTCGTGATCGCGACGAAGTTCTTCCCGGTCCTGCCCCTGGGCCCGGTGCTGCGGCACCGCGCGGCCGCCTCCGCCGCCCGGCTCGGGGTGACCGAGATCGACCTCTACCAGGTGCACAAGCCGCACCCGCTGGTCGGCGACGCGTCGGCGATGCGCGGGATGGCCGAGCTGCAGCGGACCGGGCTGGTCCGCGACGCCGGCGTCTCGTCGTACACGCTGGACCGCTGGCTGTCCGCGGAGGAGGCGCTCGGCGGACCCGTGCTGTCCAACCAGGTCGAGTTCAGCCTCCTGCGCCGCAGGCCCGTCGCGGCCCTCGTCCCGCACGCCGCCGCGCACGGCCGCATCGTGATGGCCTACAGCCCGCTCGCCCAGGGCCTGCTCACCGGCCGGTACGACGCCGGCCACCGGCCCACCAACGCGGTGCGCCGCAGCAAGCCGGAGTGGCTGCCGGAGAACCTGGCCGCCCTCGCCCCGCTCACCGACGCCCTGCGCGACGTCGCCTCCGCGCACGACGCGACGCCGTCGCAGGTCGCGCTGGCGTGGGTGGTGTACCACCCGAACACGGTGGCGATCCCCGGTGCGTCGAGCGTGGCGCAGCTGGAGTCCAACGTGGCCGCGGCGGACATCGTGCTGACCTCCGACGAGTACGTCGGTCTCACCGCGGCCGCGCAGCGGGTCCGGCTGCGCACCGGTCCCGCCACGCTGCCCGCCGTGGCCCGGGAGCTGCTGCGCTCCCGCTGAGCCGCTACTTGACGTGCTCGCGCAGGAACTGCGTCGCGCGGGTCCACGCGATCTCCGCCTGCTCGGCGTCGTAGGTGCCCATGTGGTTCTCGTCGTTGAAGAACGCGTGCCCGGCCGGGTACTGCAGGAACTCCGGGCGGGTGCCGGACTCGGCCTGGATGCGGTCGGCGAGGGACTCCACCGCGTCCGGCGGGGCCATGGTGTCCTCGGCCCCGAAGTGGCCCTGCACGGCCGCGGTCAGGTTCGCGAACGACGGGTAGTCCTCCTTGAGCACCCCGTAGAAGGGCACGGCGGCCGCGACCTTGTCGCCCTGCTGCGCGGCGAGGACCAGCACGAAGCCGCCGCCCATGCAGAAGCCGACCGCGCCGACGGCCGAGGAGGTGACGTCGTCGCGCCCGAGCAGGAACTCCACGGCCCCGGCCAGGTCGGTCGCCGCGCCGTTCACGGGCAGCTCGCCCATGAGCTTCCCGGCCTCGTCGGAGTCGTGGGTGGTGCGCCCGCCGTAGAGGTCGGGGGCGAGTGCGACGAAGCCCTCGGCGGCGAACCGGTTCGTCACATCCACGATGTGGTCGGTCAGGCCCCACCACTCCTGGATGACGATCAGACCGGGTCCGGCCCCGGACTCGGGCAGGGCCAGGTAGCCGTGCGCGGTGTCGCCGCCGGAGGGGAAGGTGACGTTCTGCGCGGGGTTCTCGTTGGTGTGTGCCACGGGCGCGATGACATCACGACGGTGCCGGTACCGCCCGCCGGGAAGATCGTTGCGTGCTGTGACGGAGGACCCTCCGTTAATCATGAGCGTCGCAAACGATATGGGTCTATCGTCACCGCCATGCCCGCCGGGACCGCCACCCGAACCGCGCACGACGCCGCGGTGGAGAACCTGCGCCGGGCGCGCGCCGGAGCCGGCGCCGTCCAGCTGGGGAAGCCGTCGTCGAACCTGTTCCGGTTCGGCGACCGCGACACCGGCGCCGCCGCGCGCCGCCTCGACACCTCCGCGCTGGACGGTGTCCTCGGCGTGGACCCGGACCGGCGGACCGCCGAGGTACAGGGGATGGCGACCTACGAGACCATCGTGGACGCCACCCTCGTGCACGGGCTGATGCCGCTGGTGGTCCCGCAGCTCAAGACCATCACCCTCGGGGGAGCGGTCACCGGGCTGGGGGTCGAGTCGACGTCGTTCCACGACGGGCTGCCGCACGAGTCGGTGCTCGAGATGGACGTGCTCACCCCGGCCGGGGAACTGCTGCTCGTCACCCCCGACGGGGAGCACGCCGACCTGTTCGCGGCGTTCCCCAACTCCTACGGCACGCTCGGCTACGCGGTCCGCCTGGTCGTCGAGCTGGCGCCCGTGAAGCCCTTCGTGAAGCTCACCCACCACCGGTACGCGAGCGCCTCCGCCGCGTCGGCGGCGATCGAGCGGTTCGTGGCGGCGGGCGAGGTCGACTTCCTCGACGGTGTCGTGTTCGGACCCGACGAGCAGTACCTGACCACCGGGGAGTTCGTCGACGCCCCGATGCCGGGCGCCCGGATCTCCGACTACACCGGTCAGGAGGTGTTCTACCGGTCGCTGCAGCGCCGCCCGGTCGACCACCTCACCGTGCACGACTACCTCTGGCGCTGGGACACCGACTGGTTCTGGTGCTCGCGCGCGTTCGGCGTGCAGCACCCGGTGGTGCGCCGGTTCTGGCCACGCCGCCTGCGCCGCTCGGACGTCTACCGCCGTCTCGTCGCCCTCGACCAGCGTCACGGCGCGTCGAACCGGGTCCGGGAGGCGCTCGGCGGGACCGCCGAGGAGATGGTCGTGCAGGACGTGGAGATCCCGGTCGAGCGGCTCGCGGAGTTCCTCGAGTTCTTCCACCGGGAGATCCGGATCGAGCCGGTGTGGCTGTGCCCGCTGCAGCTGCGCGGGGAGCGGAGCTGGCCGCTGTACCCGATGGAGCCGGGCCGGCTCTACGTCAACGTCGGCTTCTGGTCCTCGGTGGCGGAGAAGCCGGGGGACCCGTGGGCACACAACCGGCTGATCGAGGAGTGTGTCGCCGACCTGGGCGGGCACAAGTCGCTGTACTCGACCGTGCACTACGGCGAGGACGAGTTCTGGTCGCACTACAACGGTGCGGCCTACCGGGCGGTGAAGCAGCGGTACGACCCGGACGGTCGGTCTCCCGACCTGTTCGCCAAGGTCACCGGCCGCTGACGAGCGCACCGCGGGGATCGACAGGGGAGGGATCGGCGATGACAGGAGTACTGGAAGGGCGGGCCACGACGACCGAGCCGGTGGCGGGGATCCTGTCCCACGTCCTGGGTTCCACGCGTGAGCTGCGGGTGGAGGGGTTCGACGGGTCGCGGTCGGGGCCCGACGACGCCCCGGTGACGTTGCGGGTGAACTCGCCCCGGGCGCTGGCCCGGCTGGTGAGCGCCCCGGGCTCGCTCGGGCTGGCCCGGGCGTACGTGACCGAGGAGCTCGACGTGGAGGGGGACCTCTACACCGCGCTGCGCGCGATGTCGGAGGTGACGCTGCACTCGATCCCGCGCCGGGAGCAGCTGTGGCTGGCGCGCCGGCTGCTGCCCTACTGGCGCGAGCACCGGATGCCGCCGCCCGACCTGGAGGCCCGCCCCAAGGGGCTGCTGCACTCCAAGCGACGTGACTCGCAGGCCATCTCGCACCACTACGACGTGTCCAACCGGTTCTACGAGTTCGTGCTCGGGCCGTCGATGACCTACACCTGTGCGGCCTACCCCGACGCCGGCGCGTCGCTGGAGACCGCACAGGCCACCAAGTACGAGCTGGTGGCGACCAAGCTGGATCTGAAGCCGGGGATGCGGCTGCTCGACGTCGGCTGCGGCTGGGGCGGCATGGTCCGCCACGCCGCCCGCGAGCACGGCGTCCGCGCGCTCGGGGTGACCCTGTCGAAGGAGCAGGCCGCCTGGGCGCAGGAGGCGATCGCCCGCGAGGGGCTGTCCGACCTGGCCGAGGTCCGCCACCTCGACTACCGCGACGTCCCCGACGGCGTCTACGACGCGGTGTCCTCCATCGGCCTCACCGAGCACATCGGCAAGGCCAACCTGGACTCCTACTTCGCCTCGATGTACGCCAAGCTCCGGCCGGGCGGGCGGATGCTGAACCACTGCATCACCCAGCCGCACCGGCCCGACCACCGTCACACCGACCCGTTCATCCACCGCTACGTGTTCCCCGACGGGGAGCTGGAGCCGGTCGCGGCGCTGGTGGACGCGATGAACGAGGCCGGGTTCGAGATCCGGCACGAGGAGAACCTGCGCGAGCACTACGCCATGACGCTGCGGGACTGGGGCGCGAACCTGGAGCGCAACTGGACCGACGCCGTCGCCGAGGTCGGCGTCGGCCGGGCCCGCGTGTGGCGGCTCTACATGGCCGCGTGCCGGCTGGGCTTCGAGCTGAACAACATCCAGCTCCACCAGGTGCTGGGCGTGAAGCTCGCCGACGGCGGCGCCGCCGGGTTCCCGCTGCGCGGGGAGCACGGGGCGTACTGAGACCGGGGGATCAGCGGAGACGGCGCGCGGCCGCGGCGGCCTGCGCGCCGTACCCGCCCCCGAACAGCACGGCGTGCACCAGGAGCGGGAACAGCTGGTGCAGGCCGACCCGCTCGCGCCACCCGTCGGCGAGCGGGGAGTGCTCGTCGTAGGCGGCGAGGACGACGTCGAGGTGCGGCAGCCCGAACAGGTCCAGCATCGCGAGGTCGGACTCGCGGTGCCCGCCGTGCGCGGCCGGGTCGATCAGCCACGCGGCGCCGTCCCCGTCGCCCGACCAGAGCACGTTGCCCGACCACAGGTCCCCGTGCAGGCGGGCCGGCGGCTCGTCCGGACCGGCCAGGGCACCGATCCGTCCGCACACGTCGTCGACGGCGGCGGCGCCGGCCGGGTCGAGGGCGCCGCGGTCCCGGGCGGCCCGCAGGTAGGGCAGCACCCGGTCGGAGGCGAACCAGTCGCCCCACGGGCCGTCGTGCGGACGGTTCTCCATCCGCGTGTGCCCGATCCACGCCCGCGCCCTCCCGCCCGGCGGCGGGGCGCCGAACGCCTCGGCCCCGGCGGCGTGCAGCGTCGCCAGCTCCCGGCCGAACCGCTCCGCGGCGCCGGTCGTCGCCCGGCCCGCGGGGACGAGCTCGGTGACCAGGAGCGCGTCGTCGGCGCCCAGCACGCGCGGGACCGGCGGCCCGCCCGGCACCGCGATCCAGCGCAGCCCGGCGGCCTCGGCCGCGGCCGCACCCGGGTCGGCCGAGGAGTCCTTGACCACGACGACGGTGCCGTCGTCCAGGGTCGCGCGCGGCGGGTGCCCGGCCGGTCCGTCCCGCACGGCGCGGCCGGTCAGCCGGGCGACGCGGTCGGTCACGCGTTCCGGGTGACGAACTCGACCAGGCCCGGCACCGCCGCGACGATCATGGCGTGGACCTCGGCGAACCCGTCCGGACCGCCGTAGTAGGGGTCGGGCACCTCGGCGCCCGCGGGGGCCGCCGGGTCGAACGAGCGCAGCAGCCGGACCCGCTTGGGATCGGGCACCGACTGCTCCAGGGTCCGCAGGTGCCCCATGTCCAGCGCCACCAGCAGGTCCGCGGAGAGGATCTCCGAGTCGACCTGGCGGGCGCTGTGGGCGGTGTCGTAGCCGTGCTCGGCCAGCACCTGGGCGGCGCGGGAGTCCATGGGCTGCCCGATGTGCCAGTGACCGGTCCCGGCGCTGGTCACGCGCACCCGGTCGGCCAGCCCGGCCGCCTCGACCTCGGCGGCCAGGATCTTCTCGGCGATCGGGGACCGGCAGATGTTGCCGGTACAGACGAAGACGACGTTCACTGCGACGTTCCTCCGGGGAGCGGGGGCACCGACGTCGACCCTGACGCCTCGGGTGGGTGGCCGGGCCATTGTCCACCGCGCACCGGCACGCGCCGTAGGGTGGCCCGATGCCGTTCGATCACCATGCGGCCGGGACGGATCACGCGGGCGGGCACGACCTGCGGCACCACGGCGACGCCGAGGCCACCGACGGGCTCGTCGACTTCGCCGTCAACGTGATCGGCGACGGCCCCCCGCCCTGGCTGCGGGACCGGCTCGTCGCGACCCTGGACGGACTCGGCCGCTACCCGCGCGCCGACCACGACGCCCGCGCCCGCGCCACCGTCGCGGCGCGGCACGGTCGCGGCGCGGACGAGGTGCTGGTGCTCGCGGGCAGCGCGGAGGGCTTCGCGCTGCTCCCGTCGCTGCGCCCCCGGCTCGCCGCCGTCGTGCACCCCGGGTTCACCGAGCCGGAGGCCGCGCTGCGCGGTGGCGGGGTGGACGTGGTGCGGGTGCTGACCGACGCCGCGACCGGGCACGCGCTCGACCCGGCCGCGGTGCCCGAGGAGGCCGACCTCGTCGTCGTCGGGAACCCGACGAACCCCACCGGGGTGCTGCACCCGGCCGCCGCGCTGCGTGCGCTCGCCCGCCCGGGGCGGACCCTGCTCGTCGACGAGGCGTTCGCCGACGCCGTCCCCGGCGAGCCGGAGACCCTCGCCGGCGACGCGGGCGTGCCCGGCCTGCTGGTGTTCCGCTCGCTGACCAAGACCTGGGCGCTGGCCGGGCTGCGCGCCGGCTACGCGCTCGGCGCCCCCGCTCTGCTGGCCCGGCTCGCCGCGTCCCGCCCGCTGTGGCCGGTCTCCACCCCCGCCCTGGAGGCGGTCATCGCCTGCTGCGAGCCCGACGCGGTCTCCGCCGCGGACCGCAAGGCCCGCGAGCTCGCCGCACACCGCGTCTCGATGGCCGCGGCGCTGTCGGGCCTCGACGGCGTCGGCGTGTCGGCGGGGCCCGCCCCGTACCTGCTGCTGCACCTGCCCGACGGCACCGGCGAGGCGGTGCGGCGCCTGCTGCGCGAGGCCGGGATCGCGGTGCGCCGCGGCGACACCTTCCCCGGTCTCGGGCCCGACCACCTGCGCGTCGCGGTCCGCCCGCCGGAGACGGTCCGCCGCCTCGTCGAGTCCCTCGACGCCGCGCTGCGCCGGCTGGCGGTGTCGGCGTGAGCACGCTGCGCGACGTCGTCGCCGCCCTCGACGCCGCCTACCCGCCCCGGCTGGCCATGGACTGGGACGCGGTCGGCCTGGTCTGCGGCGACCCCGACGACACCGTCTCCCGGGTGCTGTTCGCCGTCGACCCCACCCCGGAGACCGTCGACGAGGCGATCTCCTCCGGCGCCCAGCTGCTGGTCACCCACCACCCGCTGCTGCTGCGCGGGGTGCACGGCGTCGGCGCCGACACCCCCAAGGGCGCCCTGCTGCACCGGCTGATCCGGGCCGGGGTCGCGCTGTTCACCGCGCACACCAACGCCGACGTCGCCGACCCGGGCGTCTCCGACGCGCTCGCCGCCGCCCTCGGGCTGACCGTGTCCGGCCCGCTGGAACCGGAGCCCGGCCCGGCCCTGGACAAGATCGTCACCTTCGTTCCGGTCGGCCCGTCGATCGCCGCCGTGCACACCGCCCTGTCCGACGCCGGTGCCGGCGCGATCGGCAACTACTCGCACTGCTCGTTCGCCACCGCCGGGACCGGCCAGTTCCTTCCCCTCGACGGCGCCGCCCCGGTCATCGGGTCGGTCGGGCGCCTGGAGCGCGTCGCGGAGACCCGGCTGGAGATGGTGCTGCCCCGGTCGCGGCGCCGCGACGTCGTCGCCGCGCTGCGGGCCGCGCACCCCTACGAGGAACCGGCCTTCGACCTGCTGGAGATGGCGCCGCTGCCGTCGTCGCTGGGGCTGGGCCGGGTCGGCGAGCTCGCCGCCGCCGAGCCGTTCGCGGCGTTCACCCGGCGGGTCGCCGCGGCGCTGCCCGCGACCGCATGGGGGGTGCGCGGTGCCGGGGACCCGGACCGCCCGATCCGCCGGGTCGCGGTCTGCGGCGGCGCCGGGGACTCGGCCCTGGACTCGGCCGCCCGGGCCGGCGTCGACGCGTTCGTCACCGCCGACCTGCGCCACCACCCCGCGTCCGAGCACGCGCTCGCCGGGACCGGCCCCGGCGGCCCGACCCCCGCGCTGGTCGACGTCGCCCACTGGGCCTCGGAGTGGCCGTGGTGCGGGCAGGCGGCCGGGGTCGTGGCCGAGGCCCTCGCAGGTAGCGTCTCGGTCGCGGTCTCGCGGGCCCGTACCGACCCCTGGACCACCGCCGCCCCGAGCAGCGGATCCGACACGACAGCAGGACAACCGGAGGCGAGTGCATGAAGGCCGATCCCACCGCGCAGGCGAAGCTGGTGACGCTGGCCGAGGTGGACGCCGAGATCGGCCGGCTCACCCACCGGCGCTCGACGCTGCCCGAGCTCGCGCAGCTGGACGAGGCCGAGCAGCGGGTCCGTGCGGCGCGCGACGCCCTGGTCCGCGCCGAGACCCGCGCCGGTGACCTCGACCGCGACATCGCCCGGCTCGAACGCGACATCGACGGTGTCCGGGCCCGCACCGAGCGCGACCACACCCTGCTCGCCGGCTCGGGCATCTCCGCGAAGCAGGCCACCGAGCTGCAGCACGAGCTCGACACCCTCGCCCGCCGCCAGGGCGTCCTGGAGGACGAGCAGCTGGGGATCATGGAGGAGCGCGAGGCCGTCGGCATCGAGCTCGACCACGCCCGGGGCGAGCTGTCCGAGGCCGAGACCGCGGTCGGCGAGGTGACCGCGAAGCGCGAGTCCGCCGAGGGCGACATCGACGCCACCCGCGCCGGGCGCGACCGCGCCCGCAC
The DNA here is from genome assembly GCF_023717215.1 of Pseudonocardia sp. DR1-2. Taxonomy (NCBI): domain Bacteria; kingdom Bacillati; phylum Actinomycetota; class Actinomycetes; order Pseudonocardiales; family Pseudonocardiaceae; genus Pseudonocardia; species Pseudonocardia sp. DR1-2. The sequence goes on from NZ_JAMQOF010000007.1 coordinate 166,822, forward strand.
CGAGGTCGTCGCCGCGCTGCCCGCGGACCTGCTCGCCGACTACGAGCGCATCCGCGCCGGCGGCCGGGTCGCGGCCGGACAGCTGCGCGAGTCCCGCTGCGGCGCGTGCCGGCTCGAGCTCGACCGGACCTTCCTCGGGCAGGTCCGCACGGCGGCCGCCGACGAGGTCGTCCACTGCGAGGAGTGCGGCGCGATCCTGGTGCGTGGCAAGTGAAGCTGGTCGTCGAGGCGGACGGCGGCTCCCGCGGCAACCCCGGGCCCGCCGGCTACGGCGCGGTGGTGCTCGACGCCGGCGCCCGCCAGGTGCTCGGTGAGGTCTACGACGGCCTCGGGACCACCACCAACAACGTCGCCGAGTACCGCGGCCTGATCGCCGGGCTGAGGGCCGCGCTCGACCTGGGGGCCACCGAGGTCGAGGCCCGGATGGACTCCAAGCTCGTCGTCGAGCAGATGAGCGGGCGCTGGAAGATCAAGCACCCGCCGCTGCAGGAGCTCGCCGACACCGCCCGCGAGCTGGCCGCGGAGTTCGACGCGGTCACCTTCGTGTGGATCCCGCGCAAGGACAACGCCCGCGCCGACGCGCTCGCCAACCGGGCGATGGACGGGGAGTCGAACCCCACCCTGGACCCGTCCGGGGCGGTGGGACCGGCGCCGAAGCCGCCCGCGGGCGCGACCGCGTCGACGGACTCCGCGGCCGCCGCGGCCGCGTGGACCGGGCAGACGGGCTCCCCGACGCGGCTGATCCTGCTGCGTCACGGCCAGACCGAGCTGTCGGTCGAGCGCCGCTACTCCGGCCACGGCGACCCCGAGCTGACCGAGCTGGGCCAGAAGCAGGCCGCCGCCGCGGCCCGCGCGCTGGAGACCCGGCTGTCGGGCCAGGGTGTCGAACCGGCCGTGGTGCTGTCCTCGCCGCTGCGCCGGGCCCGCCAGACCGCGGCCGCCGTCGCCGAGACGACCGGGGCGGACCTCGAGGTCCGCGACGGCCTGATCGAGACCGACTTCGGCGGCTGGGAGGGCCTCACCTTCACCGAGGCCCGCGAGCGCGACCCCGAGCTGCACGGCCGCTGGCTCGGATCCGCCGACGTCGAACCGCCGGGCGGCGAGAGCTTCCGCGCGGTGGGGGAGCGGGTCGAGGCCGAGCGGGCCCGGATCGTCGAGGAGTTCGCCGGTCGGACGGTGGTCCTCGTCAGCCACGTCACCCCGATCAAGATGTTGCTGCGCACCGCGCTCGGCGCCGGCGACGAGGTGCTCTACCGCATGCACCTGGACCTGGCCTGCCTCAACATCGCCGACTTCTACCCCGACGGGGGCGCATCGGTGCGTCTGGTCAACGAGACGTCCTACCTGGACGACCTCCGGTAGTCACCGGCCCGTCACCGCCTGCTGGATCGATACCGTCCTGACCCGTTCGGGCGGTGTCGACTCCGGACAGTTGTCCCCGTTCCTCACCTGAGCGATGCTTCGCGTGCACCGTACGGGGTGGTCAACCTACGGAGCGTGAACGACAGTCTCGGTGTCGGCGGGGAACAGGGAGACGGTGAGGACAGCGATGTCGCAGATCCACGAGCACGACTACGGCTACGACCTGGCACACGAGATGAAGGTGATCGCGCGGCTGCCCCAGCAGCGGCGCGGCAGCTCACGCCCGATGGGTGTCCCGGCCCGCGAGATGGACCCGGACACCGACCTCGGCCACGACATGGCCCACGAGTTCTGATCCCTGCCCACCGTCCGCGACCGGCCCCGCCCCTTCCGGGCGGGGCCGTCGTGCTGTCCGGGCCGTGCCGCTACCGGGGAAGCACCGCGAGCGCGGCCCAGAGCGCGGTCGTCGCGGCGAGCAGGCCCAGCGGGACGGTGAGCGCCCCCAGCCGCAGGAACGTGCCGAGCCGCGGCGGGTCGCCGTAGCCAGTGGCGATACGCCGCCACAGCAGCGTCGCGAGCGACCCGGCGTAGGTCAGGTTCGGCCCGATGTTGACGCCCAGCAGCATCGCCAGCACCAGCCCGGGGTGCGCGGCCGGGCCGAGCGCGGTGAGCAGCACCAGCGTCGCGGGCAGGTTGTTCACCAGGTTCGCCAGCACCGCCGCGACGGCCGCGGTGACCAGCAGCCCGGTCAGGTCCGGGGTGGCGGGCAGCAGCGCACCGATCCAGCCCGACAGCCCCTGGGCACTGAGCCCGGCGACGACCACGCCCAGGGCCAGCACGAACAGGCAGAACCCGGGGGAGGCCGCGGCGACCAGGCGCAGCGGCCCGGTCTCGCGCCGCACCAGCGCCCGCACCGCCAGCACCGCGGCCCCGGCCGCGGCGACCCAGCCCGGTTCGACGCCCAGCGGCGAGGCCACCGCGAACCCGGCCAGGGTCAGCCCGAGCACCACCAGCGCGACGACCGGCGCGGCCGGCGCGGGCACCGCGGGACCGGCCGGGGCCGGCTCCGGCTCCGGCTCCGCGGCGAGGTCGCGCCGGAACACCCACCGCAGCACCAGGTACTCGACGACGATCACCGCCACCCACGGCCCGACCATCAGCCCCGCGAAGGTCAGGAACCCCAGCCCCGACGCCGAGAACGCCAGCAGGTTCGTCAGGTTCGACACCGGCAGCAGCCCGGACGCCGAGTTCGACAGGTGGGCGCAGGCGAACGAGTGCGGCCGCGACGCCACCCCCAGCCGGGCCGCCGTCGCCAGCACCACCGGGGTCAGCAGGACCACCGTCGCGTCCAGGCTCAGCACCGCGGTCGTCCCGGCCGCCGCCGCGAAGACGGCGGCCAGCAGCCGTCGCGGGGACCCGGCCGACGCCGTCGCCAGTCGCGCGCCCAGCCAGCGGAACACGCCCTCGGCGTCGGCGAGGTGCCCGAGCAGCAGGATCGCGGCGAGGAACCCGACGGTCGGGGCGAGCTCGCCGATCTCGGTCCACGCCCCGGCCGGGGTCACCAGTCCGGCGACGACGGCGACCAGTGCCGCCGGGACCGCGACCACGGCCTCGGGCAGCCCGAACGGGCGCAGCGTCGCGGCGGCCAGGACCGCGGCCAGCAGGGCGACCGCCAGCAGGAGGCTCACGTGACCAGCAGCGCGACGCCGACGGCCAGGCCCAGCAGGACCACCGCCCAGCGCAGCAGGGTCTCCGGCATCCGCCGCGCGACCAGGGCGCCGACGTAGCCGCCGACCAGCGTGGTCGGCGCGAGCAGCGCGACGGCGAGCCAGTCGACCGGGGCGCCGAGGGCGAACACGACGACCGTCACCGTCGCGACGACCAGCGACAGCACGCCCTTGAGCGCGTTGAGCCTGCGCAGCTCGTCGTGGGCGAACAGCGACAGTGCCGAGATCAGCACCACGCCCAGGGCACCGCCGAAGTAGCCGCCGTAGACCGCGGCGAGGAACACCGCGACCAGCAGTGCCGGGGTGCGGTCCCGCCCCCGGGCGGCCGGGTCGCCGATCCGGCGCTTGAGCCACGGCCCGACCGCCATCGTGAGGCTGGCCAGGATCACCAGGACGGGCACGACGGCGTCGAACACGCTGCTGGGCAGCACCAGCAGCAGGGTGCAGCCCACTCCGCTGCCCAGCGCCGCGGCGACCGCGGTGACCGCGATCCGCCTGCCCTGTCCGGGCAGCTCGCGGCGGGCCCCGAGCACCAGCCCGGCGTAGCCGGGCCACTGGGCGACCGAGTTGGTGACGTTCGCCGCCAGCGGCGGGAACCCCACCCCGAGCAGCGCCGGGAACACCAGCAGCGACCCGCCGCCCGCGACGGCGTTCACCGCACCCGCGAGCAGCCCGGCCACCAGCAGGAACACCAGCGCCCACGGCTGGGAGAGGTCGATCACCACCGGACGGTATCCCGGTGCAACGCCGCGGTCCTCCCCGGCAGCCGACCGTGCGGGTCCGTAGCCTGGGACCCATGACCGCTGCCACCGAGATCGCGTTCGAGAACACCTTCGTCCGCGACCTGGACGGGCTCTACCTGCCCTGGCAGGCCGCCCCGGCGCCGGACGCGCGGCTGGTGCTGCTCAACGAGTCCCTGGCCGGTGAGCTGGGCCTCGACCCGGCGCAGCTGCGCACGCCCGAGGGTGTCGCGCTGCTCACCGGCACGACCGTGCCCGACTCGGCGACGACCGTCGCGCAGGCGTACGCCGGCCACCAGTTCGGCAACTACTCGCCGCGGCTCGGCGACGGCCGTGCGCTGCTGGTCGGCGAGCTGGTCACCCCCGACGGCGCCCGCCGCGACCTGCACCTCAAGGGGTCCGGACGCACCCCGTTCGCCCGCGGCGGCGACGGGAGGGCCCCGCTCGGACCGATGCTGCGCGAGTACGTGATCTCCGAGGCGATGCATGCGCTGGGGGTGCCCTCCACGCGGTCGCTGGCCGTCGTCGCCACCGGTGAGCCCGTGCTGCGCGACCGCGGCCCGGAGCCGGGCGCCGTGCTCGCCCGCACCGCGGCCAGCCACCTGCGGGTGGGGACCTTCCAGTTCGCGGCCGCCACGGGCGAGGTCGACGTGCTGCGCCGGCTCGCGGAGTACGCGATCGCCCGGCACCACCCGCAGGCGTCCTCGCCGCTGGAGCTCTACCGCGCGGTGATCGCCGTCCAGGCCGGGCTGGTCGCGCGCTGGATGCAGATCGGGTTCGTGCACGGCGTCATGAACACCGACAACATGACGATCTCCGGCGAGACCATCGACTACGGCCCGTGCGCCTTCCTCGACGCCCACGACCCGGCGACCTGGTACTCCTCGATCGACTCCGGTGGCCGCTACGCCTACGGCAACCAGCCCGGCATCGCCCAGTGGAACCTCGCGCGGCTCGGCGAGTCGCTGCTGGGGCTGTTCGCCGACTCCCAGGAGGAGGCGGTGCGCCTCGCGACCGAGGAGCTGGCGGGCTTCGCCGACGCCTACCTCGCCGCCCGGGACCGCGGCTACCTCGCCAAGATCGGCGTCGGGACACCGGAGCTGCTCGCCGACCTGTTCGCGGTCATCGAGGACCAGAAGCCCGACCACACCCTGTTCTTCCGACGGCTGTCCGAGGCCGCCCGGGGCGACGCCGGGCCGGTCCGCGCACTGCTGTCCGACCCGGCCGCGCTGGACCCGTGGCTGGAGTCCTGGCGGGCCGCCGGTCCGGACGCCGATGCGATGGACCGGGTCAACCCGGTCTACGTGCCGCGCAACCACCTGGTCGAGGAGGCGCTGGGCGCCGCCGTCGAGGGGGACCTGGAGCCGGTGCAGTGGCTGCTGCAGGTCCTCGCGGACCCGTTCACCGAGCGCGCGGGCTACGAGCGCTACGCCCAGCCCGCGGGGCCGGACTCGCCGCCGTTCACGACGTTCTGCGGGACGTGAGCAGCGAGCACCGCGCGACCGTGACCAGCCACTCCCGGTAGCGATCGACCGGCCAGCCACGCAGCACGACCAGGCGCCGGTAGGACGTGCCGTCGTTCAGCGTCCACGCCAGGTCCGCGACCGGGCCGGGGTCGAGGTCCGGGTCCAGCGTCGCCAGGTGGGCGGCGAACGCCCGGGCCCCGGCGAGACGCTCGGTCTCGGCACGGTCGCGCAGGGCGGCGACGTCGGCGTCGACGTCCGCGGCCGCGTCGATCACCGCGGCCAGCGGCGCGGCGCGGCCCTGGACCCCGACGACCATGTCCACCCAGGCGGCGACCGCGCCGGCCGGGTCGGTGCGGGCCAGGATCCGCGCGACGGCGGGCCGCTCGGCCATCGGGACCGGCTCGTCGTCGCCGACGAGGGTGTGGTCCCACGCCAGCGACAGCAGCGCCGGCTTGCCCCCGGCGGCGTTGACGACGGTCCGGCGGCTGACCCCGGCGGCGGCGGCGACGGCGTCGAGGGTGGTGGCGGTCCATCCGTCGCGGACGAACAGCTCGGCCGCCGTCGCGACGACGGTCCGCCGGGTCGCGCGCGCCCGCTCGTCGCGCGTCGTGGAGCGGTAGGCCCGCGTCACTGGACATCACCCTCAATTCGGTGCACTCTGAGTGCAGTCAATATAGCCGGGAGGTCGTCGTGCAGGTGGGCATCATCGGCGCCGGCCCCGCGGGCCTGCTCCTCGGGGCCGCGCTGGCGCGACGCGGGCACGCGGTCGTCGCGGTCGACCCCGACCCCGGACCGGACACCGGCGGCCGCTGGGAGCGGCGCGGGGTCATGCAGTTCCACCACCCGCACGGCGTCCGCCAGCAGATGGGGGAGGCGCTGCGCGCGGAGCTGCCCGAGGCGTGGGACGCCTGCCTGGCCGCCGGCGCCGAGCCGCTCACCTTCGTCCTCGACGACGGCACCCGCGTGCCCGCCGGGATGCGGGTGCGGCGGGAGACCTTCGAGCGGGCACTGCGCTCGGTCGCGGCCCGGCAGCCGGGGCTGACCCTGCGCCGCGGCCACGTCGACCGGGTGGGCGTCGAGGACGGCCGGGCCCGGGGGCTCGTCGTCGACGGTGAGCACCTCCCCGCCGACCTGGTCGTCGACGCCTCGGGCCGCAACGGCCGGGTGACCCGGGACCTCGGCCCGGCACCGGTCGCGGGCGGCGACACCGGCATCGCCTACGTCAGCCGCCAGTACCGGCTGCACGACGGCGCCGAGCCCGGTCCGATGAGCAACCCGCTCGCCTGGGAGGCCCGGCTCGACGGCTACCAGGTGATCGTGTTCCGGCACGAGCGCGGGATCTTCTCGGTGCTCCTCGTCCGCCCGGCCGACGCGCTGCACGACCTCCGTCACGAGGCCGCGTTCACCGCCGCCTGCCGCGCCGTCCCCGGGCTGTGCGACTGGACCGACCCCGACCGGTCCGCACCGATCACCCCGGTGCTGCCCGGCGGACGGCTGTACAACCACTACCGCGCCCAGCCCGACGTCGGCGGGCTGGTGCTGCTCGGCGACGCCGTCTGCACCACCACCCCGATGTTCGGCCGCGGCCTCGCCACCACCGCGATGCAGGTCCGGGCGCTGCTCGACCGCCTCGACACCGGCGACACCGCCTCGTTCGGGGCGTGGTGCGACGCCGCGATGCTCCCGTGGGTGCACGACCACACCCGCTCCGACGACCACTGGCGACGCGTGTGGTCCGGCGGCGACGTCGACCTCACCCGGCGCATCCCGAGCGACCTGATCCTCGCCGCCGCCGCGGCCGACCCGCGGATCGCGCCGGCGCTCGGGCCCTACCTCGCGATGCTCGCCGGCCCGGAGTCCCTCGACCCGGTGGAGCCGCTCGCCCGCGCCGTCTACCAGGGCGGATGGCGGGCGCCGCTCGCCGACGGCCCCGGCCGCGACGAACTGGCGGAGGTCGTGCGGGCCGCCGTCGCGGCGTGAGTATCCTCGTGGCTGCGGACGAGTCGGTCGGGCGGCCGCGGCGGGACCTCCGGGTCCCGCCGAGGAAAGTCCGGACTCCACAGGGCAGGGTGGTTGTCAACGGCAACCCGGGGCGACCCGCGGGACAGTGCCACAGAGAACAGACCGCCACGCGGCTCCCCGGAGCCGCGGGGTAAGGGTGAAACGGTGGTGTAAGAGACCACCAGCACCCCGGGTGACCGGGGTGGCTCGGTAAACCCCACCCGGAGCAAGGTCGAGAGGCCGTACGTGTACGGCTGCGCAGGCGCATGAGGGCTGCCCGCCCGAGCCTGCGGGTGGACCGCTGGAGCCTGCCGGCGACGGCAGGCCGAGATGGATGGTCGCCGAACGGAGCACCGTGAGGTGCCCGGGAACAGGATCCGGCTTACAGACCGACTCGTCCGCCCTCAGGCCCCTGGGCTGGGAATTCTCAGTCCAGGGGTGTCCTGGGGGCACGCCGGGGGCACGTGGGACTCGTGGCGTTCGCTGAGGTGCCTGCGCCGAGCCAGGCTCGACCGATACCGACCTAGCCTACTGCCGCGAGATGGCTTCAAGCCGGAACTCGGGCGCGATCGGCAGGTAAGTGACAGAGCTGCGCGGGCTGTCCGGTCGAACGAGGATGTAGTTGCCGCCGGCCCGAGTGAGAAGGCGGAAGCCTTGCGTCTCAAACTTGTAGCCGGTCGACGGGGCGGCAGTGTAGGTCCTCACTCCAGCGCCGTCTGACACTCCGATCGGGCGGTCTGAACGTATGATGAGTTCAGGCTGCGAGTGTATCCCTACCGCGAATCTCTCGGCGAACTCTCGTCCGACCTTCTCGGCCTGCCAGCCTATCGCCATGAACAGAAGCAGCACTGCTAGCAAGATCGCGGGTCCGAGGATCGCAAGTTTGTCGATTTTCTCAGGCAGCTCCTTGAGAAGCGCCGATAGGAGACCTGTAAAGCCGATAACCAGAGCAGATCGAGGGTCGATGAACTGGTCGCAATAGATCGCGGTAGTGAGCACGCCGAGGGATAGTGCGGTGAGGCCCGCGGCTCGAATCAAACTCCTGATTTGTCTCCGACTGGTAGGCGCTAGGCGGAGAACGCTGGTGCAGAGAAGCCATGCCGCGGTGAACTCGACCAGCGGTATGTACACAGAGTTGACTGAGCGAATCGCGAACTCAGAGTTGGTGTAGCTCACCATGCTCGGATCTACTGCGAAGTAGTCGAAGGTCGCCCTGGATCTGACGGAACCAAAGTAGACGAGTAGAGCTGTCAGAAGGCTCACCTGGGCTAGTAGCCACGCTGCGACGCGAGGAAGTGGGACAGCTGCCGACGACGACGTCGCGGATCTTCTCGGGCGGATTTGATGACTCGGTCGTTGAATCCCGTCTGCGCTTCGCAGTCTGGTCGTCTTACGTGTCTTCTTCACGTTGTCAGTCCACTGAAGCGACAGGGTCTGTGGTGACTGAGACCGGATCCATTGGGGGTTTCGTTAAAGGAGGTTCAGGTACCGCGGCTTGCCCTCTGTTGGGCCTGTCTCCGCCAGGGCTGCTCCCCTCGCTGCCGTCCTGTTCTCGTAGCGGGGGACCCGCGATTACATTGGGAGCGGGCGGGAGGGCGGTTGTCGATGGGATACCCCGTGTCGCGTCTAAGCCTGTAATGGTGCGATCTGCCTCCGTCGACGTCTTGATGTTGATCGATGGTCGAGCGGGTGGACTAGTGGCAATTGGTGTTGCGGTCAATCCGTTAAAGGTCGGTGTCGCTGTGGCTGCGGCCCGGCCTGGCTCTTCTTGAGGGCTGTCATTTTTAGAGGAATGAACCTTGCCAAGCAGTCCAAGTAAGAGAAGTCCGCTGAGGGCGACGCCAGCGATTAATAATGACGCAATGATCAGTGTTTCTCGTCGGGAGAACTTCGGCATACGCATCGGGAATTACCGGGCTGCCTCGCTAGGTGTATCTCCCGAGAACCTGCGCATCGGACGACATGTCCCGCTCGCTTCGGCGATCATGGCCTCGAAGTCGCAGAGGGTGAGCGGAGCGTTACGTCTTCACGATCGGTTCGCTCCGTAGATGTTCTTCCAAGGACCTGGTCGACCGCGTCACGTGTCGTCTCAGCCGAGTCCGGCCACAGGTGAGCGTAGGTGTCGAGGGTTTCCGCAGCGGTGGCGTGGCCAAGCCTGCTCTGGACCGTCTTCACAGATTCGCCATGTCGGATCAGCAGCGAGGCGTAGTAGTGCCGCAGGTCGTGCATCCCGGTACCGGCCGGTGCATCGGGCACGGCGGCGAGCGTCGGTCGCCAGATCTCGCGGGAGAAGGCGGTACGCCGGAGTGGCTTGCCGTCATCGTCGGTGAAGATCAGTCCCTCGGGATGGGTGATCGGGTACCGCCGGACATGTTCCACCAACGCAGTGACGACGACCGTCGGGAGCGGAATCGTCCGATGCGAGGCGATGGTCTTCGGCGGGGCCAGCACGGGCTCCTTGCGCGCAAGATGGACGAGTTGGCGGTCGACGCGGACCGTGCCTCGCATGAAGTCGATCCGGTCGAGCGTGAGTCCGAAGCACTCGCCCTGCCGCATCCCAGTTCCGGCCGCCAGCACGACGAGAGCGTGATACCGCTCGGGGATGGTCTCCGCGATGGAGTGCACGATCTCCGTGCGCAGCGGGACGACCTCTCGCGGCTGCTTCTTCGGCAGCTTGGTTCCCTCGCAGGGTGAGGCGTTGACGTGCCGGTCACGAATCGCGGACTTGTAGATCGACGCGACGATGCCGTGCAGGACCTGCACTGTGGCGGGAGAGAGGGTCGCAGTCAGCCGGGTCACCCATGACTGGATCTCGCTGGGCCGGACCGAGTTGAGCCGACGGTCCCCGAAGTGCGGGTAGACGTGGCGCCGGAGGTTGGTCTCGACGTGGGCCTGAGTGGTGGGCCGGTGGACCTGGGAGACTCGCCATCGCTCGGCGTACTCCCGGAACGTCGTCGGGTCGCTGGGATCGACGTACTCGCCGCGGAGCATCTCGGCGTTGACCTTGGCCAGAAAGCGGTCGGCGTCGACCTTCCTGGCGAACGAGCGCTTGCGTTGTCGCCCGTCGGGATCGCGCCATCGGGCGAGCCATGTCTGTTTCCCGTTGCGGACGCGCTTCTCGACGCTGGCCATGGTCGGTCAGGCCGCGCCGGTCGCATCGAGGTTCTTGAACCAGCGCCTGACCTCTGTGGGGTCGTAGCGGAGGTGGCGTCCGACTCGCCGGCTCCGTGGTCCCTCGCCCCGGTGGCGCCACTGGTAGAGGGTGCCGACGGGGACGCCCAGGTAGCGGGCGACGTCCGAGACGGTCCACAGCACGTCGTCCTGCAGATCGGTGGTCATCGTTCTCCTTCCTGATCATCGGGGGTCTGTGGTCGTGCGTTCCTCCTTCGCCAGCTGTCGGTGTGCCCTGGCGCGTGCTGCGGCGTCGGCGGCGAGCTGGGCGTCAGCGGTGCTGTTCCAGCCGATCCCGGCGAGGGTGAGGCGGCAGACGACGAGGGTGGTGTCGTCGAGGTCCTGGTCGTCGTCGCCGTGGTGGCGGCGCCAGTGGTCGGTGCGGCTGGTGCGGCGCCAGGTCCGGCGTTCGGCACGCAGGCGGGTGTGGGTGGTGGAGTAGCGCCGGGACTTGGTGGCGAAGTGGCCGCCGAAGCCGAGCATGTGGGTCCAGCGCTCGAGTCGGCCGTAGGTGTCGTGCCAGGCGGCGCGGTCGTCGTCGCTGGTCCAGTCGGCGGGTCTGGTGCCGAGCTGGCGGGCGTAGGCGATGAGACGGCCGAGGTGGGTGTGGGCGTCGGCGTAGTGCTCGACGAGGTCGGCGGTGAGCCGTCCGGTGATGGGGAGGCCGGCGGGTTCGGTGGCCTTGGTGGCGTACTTGGCGAGGTACGCGGCGACGGCGTCGGAGGTGATCGCGCCGGAGTCGAGTCCGTGGGTGACGGCGCGGATGTCGGTCTGTGGGCCCCAGGTGATCGGCCAGGTGTGGCCGGTGTCGGCGTAGGGCGGGGTGTCGAAGCCGGTGGCCCGGGTGGCGCCTGCGACGAGCTCGGCGAGGTGGGCCGGGGTGATGGTGTCCGGCGGCGGGAGTATCGCATCGGGGTCGTCCGGGTCGACGGTGTCGAGGCGGATGAGCGCGTGGAAGTGGACGACGCCGCGGCGTTGGTACTCGGCGACCTTGCCGTAGGAGACGCGCAGCTTCGTGCCATGGAACTTGGCGAGGGGCCGCAGCGCTCGGTTGAGGGCGATCATGGTGCGGCGCCAGAGTTCTCCGGCCCAGCCGTTCCAGACGACGTGGTGGGCGTGGTCGTAGCAGTCCAGGCACAGCGGCCGGCCGAGGCAGGCCGCTGACTCGGTGTGGCGCTGGGTGCAGGTCAGCAGGCGCCCGTGGGGGCAGGGGGTCGCGTTGCGTCGCGGGCGGCAGGGCCGGACCTGTCCGGTGCGGGGGTTGACCACGCGGGTGTGGACGGGGCCGAAGGACGGTGCGGTGAGGGTGGCGAACACGGCGGGGTGTCCGGCGACGGTGTGGGGGACGCCTTTGCCGCCGACGAGGCCGGCGCGGATGAGCTGGTAGGTGTCGGCGCGGTAGGTCTCGGCGCAGGGTGGGCAGACGCTGGCGCGGCGGTCGCCGCAGGGGACGTAGATGACTCCGTCGGGCAGCTCGTGGGTGTGGCGGGTGCGGGTGATGGCGCCGGTGGTGGTGTCGACGTCGTGGAGTTCGCCGGTGAGCCGCACGGGGCGCACGCATCCTCTGGTGGCGGCGGTGTGGTCGAGCCAGCGTCGGTGGTCGCGGGATCCGGCGCGGCGCAGCAGCGCGGTGCGGGTGGTGGTGAATCCGGGCGGCCGGGGTGTCGTCGCGGTCGTCATGGGCGGCTACCAGGGGACGGCCGGGAAGGCGTGGCCGAAGTAGTCGCGGGCGATGTGCTCGGCGCGGGCGCGGATGGCGGCGACGTCGTCGGCGGTACGGCTGGTGGTCCAGGTGTGGAGGTCCCCGCCGTCGAACCGCATGACGGCGTCGATGGCGCAGAGCGGGTCGACGACCTTGACGGCGAGGGTGTCGCCGTAGCGGGCGAGGTGGGCGGCCAGGGCGAGGACGAGCTGTCGGGCGGTGAGGACGTACTCGGCGGCGGTGAGGAACGGCTGCTCGGAGCGGGTGTCGTGGCGGTCGGTCGGGGTGTCGAGGGTGGCGGTCATGGCGGTTCTCCTTGCGCTGGTGGGTGGTTGGCGGTCACCGGGCACCCCCGGCCGGGCGGGTCGGGGGTGCGGGGTCGCCGTCAACGACCGGGTGCGTCGTCGGTGGTCGGGAGTGCGGCGAGGGTGGTGGTCTCGTGGGCGTCGCATCCGGGACGCAGGCACGAGCGGTAGAGGTCGCAGCCGAACAGGGCGTGGTCGGGGATGAGGCCCCGGCAGTGGCAGGGTGTCCAGTGGCACCACATGTGGCCCTCGAAGACGCAGCGGGCGCGGTTGCGTCCCAGGACGCAGGCCCGGCAGATGAGGCGTCCGTCGTCGGCGGTCCAGCCGTCGGTGGTGATGTGCTGCAACGCCTGCTCGGCGGTCTCGAAGTGCAGCGGGCGTTCCTCGATGCCGTCGGTGTCGTACTCGGATGAGCAGATGTCGCAGGTGATCGAGTAGCAGGTGACGGCGCGGATCACGGTGCACCTCCGGTGCTGTAGCGCTGGTGTGCGGCTTGTCGGGTGGTGCCGAGGCGGACGGCGATGTCGGCCCAGGTGAAGGTGGCGCGCAGTCCGGTGACGGCGTGGCGGATGGCGGTGTCGATGTCCTCGGCGAGGCGGGCGAGGTCAGCGAGTCCTTCGATGTCGCCGTGGCCGATGCGGCGGCCGTGGGCGGTGACGACGCGGCGGGTGAAGGCGGCGTAGTCGTCGTTCTCGCAGAACCGGCGGTTGCGGTTGCGGTGGCGGTGGGTGGGGCGCTCGGGTGTCAAGTCGGTCTTGACGGTCGGCGCGGTCACCGCAGGGCTCCGGCGTAGGGGGCCCGGGAGTCGGTCCCGGTGCCGTGGCGGTCGCTCAGCGCGATGCGTGTCCGGCGCGACGAGGTGAACCGGTCGGTCAGGACGACCAGGGCCAGCAGGACGGGCAGGGTGACGAGGAAGCCGACCAGCAGGACCAGCGGGGCGGACTCGCCGAGAGTGTTGCGGGCGGTGAGGGCGATGCCGGTCGTGACGGCGACGAACGGAGTGGCGACGAGCAGGTGACGGATGTCGTTCTTCATCTGGGCACACTTCTCCTGGGTCACGAATAGCGGTGCTATTCGGCGGGCGGGTGGAATTGCGGGATCGCGCTTATGCGGCGGGGTCGCCGGGCGGGTTGTCGCGGAGACGGCGGGCGACATTTACGACGGCGCGGATGTGGGCGTCGGTGAGGTAGGCGGCCTTGAACCGGCGGGGGATTCCGCCTTCGGCGAGCAGCCAGCCCACGCCCCGGTCCTCGGGGCGGATGTCCTTGGCGGAGAAGCCTTCCTTGGCCCAGCCGACGGACAGGATGATGTCGGAGCTGGAATCGGTGGTGCAGCGGAAGGCGACGCGGTAGCCGAACAGGTCCCGCAGGCTGGTCGGGATGATGTCGGCGGACGGGCGTTGGGTGGCGGCGACGACGATGATTCCGGCGGCGCGGCCCCGGGCGACGAGGTCGCGGACGAGGGTGCGGAACTCTTCCTGCTCGTCCTTGGTGCCGATGGTGACCGAGTAGTAGGCGAGTTCGTCGATCACGCAGAGGATGACGTCGAGGCCGTCGGTCTGGACGATCTTGCGTCGTCCGGCGGCGTCGAGCTGGGTGTAGCGGATGTCCATCTCGGACTGGAGTTCGCGGAGCCTGTCGAGTGCGAGTCCGATGGAGTTGCCGACGAACACGTCGGCGACCGGGCGCCAGAGTCCGAGTTCGACGATCTTGCCGTCGAACAGCCACAGCCGGGCGTCGGTGCAGAGTGCGGCGTGGCCGATGATGGTGTTGAGCAGCGAGGACTTCCCGGAGCCGGGTTCGCCGCCGTCGAGCAGGTTGCGGTACATCAGGGTGACCTCGACCGGGGCGCCGTTCTCGTCGATGCCGAAGCTGATCGGGTCGTAGATCGAGCGCGGGCCGGCGGGTCGGTTCCGGCGGGTGCGCCGGCGGTTGAGGATCGTCATGGCGGTGTCCTTCACTCGGCGTGGATGCGCAGTGCGTGCGGGTGTGGTCGCCGAGGTCCGGCCCGCCGGGCGGCGGGTCGGATGAGCGCTACAGGCTCGGGTCGGCGTCCTCGTCGTCGGCGGTCCGACGCGCGGTGGCGTTCTTGCCGCTGGTGCGTCCCGGCTTCTTCTCGGCCGGTGGGGTCGACGCCGTGGTGCGGGCGCCGGTGAGGGTGTCGCGGGAGGGCAGGGCGACGACGTTGCCGGTGTCCTCGGGCGTGATGTGCTCGTCAGCCCTGGTCTCAGTGAGGTCGGCGAGGTCATGGATACCGGTGGGGACGATGTCCCCGACGGTGAGCGGGTCGCGGCGGACGACATCCACGACGACGAGTGCTGCTTGGGCGCGTACCGGGGTGACCCGGGTGGTGCGGGCCCAGCAGGCGGTGGAGATCCGGTCGGTGACCTGGTCGATGTCCTTGACCGAGAGCCCGGCCGGGAGCCACACTCGCACGCGTTCCCCGACCGGGGACGGCCGTGACCACAGCAGCAGCGGCATCTTGCCGTCGTGGGTCATGGTCCGGGTCTGGCCGAAGCAGGCCCGCATCCGATGACGAGTCGTCACAGCCCAGCAGCGGGCGGCGACGTACCGGCGAGAAGCCGGGACACCGATCACCATGACGGTGACGAAGCCCAGCACGAGGGCGGTGTTCGCGGGGCCGATGTGGTCCCGCAGGACCAGCGTGATCGTCAGAATCACGGCGATGCAGGTCAGCTCCGCTCGGAAGCGGATGATCCAGCCCACGACCCGCAGGTACGGGTTCTGGTGTGGGCGGGTGAAGATCTCGATCGTCCCGCTCCGATAGGAGGTCCGGGACGAGTTGCGGCCGCCGGAGCGGCCCTGAGCACGTGAGGTGCGTGCCATCATCGATCAGTCCTTCCGACTGCTCTGGCTGAACCGGGGTGGAAGGGCGAACAGAGGCGGACGCGGGGCCGCGTATGTGGTCGGGAAACCTCGGCGGTCCCGTGTCCACCTCTGCCCTTCATCGGGCGAGTCCGGGCGGACCGGCTAGAAGCCGGAGCCGGAGTTGCGCTCGTCCTCGACGTGCAGGCGGTGCGACATCGCCGCCTTCCACTGACCGACGTGGGTCAGTGCGATCTCCAGGCACTCGGTCATGTCGACCAGGTGCCCGAGCCTCGTGGCTGTGTCGACCTGCGAGGAGTTCGCCTCGATGGCGAACTTGGAGGCCTGATGAGCGGCCTCGAACACGACGGAATAGTGCGATCCGCAGATCGCGTCGTGCACCTTCGAGATGTTTGCTTCCGGTGCGCGGTACGGCTCGTGCCGTTCCGTCATCGGGGTCACGGTGACCGTGGTGCCGTTGTTGTCGGACATCGTTCACTCATCCCTTCCGCAGAGATCGGGACCGGAATTGCGGCCTACTTGGACGCGCCGGTGCTTCCCTCGGGAAGGACGGACTTGGCACGGAACGCCACCCGCGAGTTGCCGTTCTGGACCCACGGCATCGCCTGCAGACGGTCCACGTACACGAACTGACCCTGATCGACCTTGGGCGGGTTGTCGGCCGCCACCGTGACCAGGATCGTCTCCGCGTCGCCGTCACTCCAGGCCACGAGCTTGACGGCCCACAGGGGGTGGTTCGTGCCACCGCTCTTGTCCCGACGGTGGACACCGTCCTTGTCCAGACGCGGCTCGAATCCGCCGGACGCCTGGAAACGCATGGCATTGGTGTCGAGAATCAACTGCATGGCTGCTGTGCTCCTTCTGGGGATCAACTTGGCAGTTCGCTCACCCCGGACGGGGTGTGCCAGACCAGAACACCAGCGAGCACGTGGAGCCGTAAATTCACGATAGTAAACAGCTTCGTGTTTACCGTTCCGTTTACCGCGTTGACCAGGCACAATGAGAAGCGCGGAATCCGAAGACGAGGGAGACCCGTGATGAGCTCAGCGCTGCGGGGAGCGCGTGAGGCCCAGGGCTGGACACAGGACCAGCTCGCGGGACGGCTGTTGCGTCTGGCCGAGTCGCGCGGCGCGGCGTTGAGCGTCAGCCGGGCCAGCTTGAAGCAGATGGTGTCGGACTGGGAGCGCGGCAAGCGCAAGCCCGGGCACTATCGACAGCTCCTCTGTGACCTGTTCGGACGGACCGCCGACGAACTCGGGTTCCCGGACGCGGCTCCCGCACCGCTGCCGAAGGCCCCGGCCCACGGGCTCGAACTGATGCTGGACCAGGCGGCGGTCGTCGACGCTGTCACCGTGTCCGGGCTCCAGCAGCAGGTGGACGGGCTGCGGCAGCTCGACCAGCAGCTCGGATCGCAGATGGTGATCGAGCAGACCGGCACCCTGGTCACGACGGTGCGCGATCTGATGGCCCACGTGATCAGCGAGACCGAACGGCAGCAGCTCGCCGGGGTGCTGGCCGATGTCGCGGCGCTGCACGGCTGGCAGGTGCTCAACTCCGGAGATACCAGCGGGGCGTGGACGCTGCACGATCTCGCCAAGACCGCGGGCCGGGAGTCCGGAGATCCCGCGCTGCTCTCGCACGCGATGGGCGAACAGTCCTACGACCTGCTCGATGTCGAGCGACCGGAACTGGCCCTGCAGCTCGTCCGGGCGGCGAGGTCAGCTGCCGGGTCCAAGGTGCCGGGGTTGCTGGGCGCGTGGCTGCACGCAGCCGAGGCGGAGGCACTGGCGGCGACAGGTGATCCCGTGGGATGCCGGGAGGCGCTGAGGCTGGCCGAGCAGGCGATGCCGGCGGAGCCGGACAACAGCGCAGTCCCGTACGTGTCCCTCGACGACTGGCAGCTCGCGAGGTGGCGGGGCAACGTCCTGGCCGGTCTCGGGGACTCCGGGGCGCTGGACGCCTTGTTGAGTGCGCTGGGGCGGACTCCGGGGATGTCGGTACGGGCGACCGCGTCCCTGCACTGCGACGTCGCGCAGTCCTACGCGGTGCGGGGAGAGCGGGTGTCGTCGCTGGAGCACGCACGGGTGGCGCGGGACCTGGCGCGGCGGACGGGCTCCATCCGGCAGCTCCGCAGGATCGACCGGGTCACTCGGCTCCTGGCGTGAACTCCACCCCGGCCTGCCGGGCGAGGATCTGGAGTGCGGCGATCAGGGTGCCTGCACCGAGGAGCCGGTTCCCCGCGACGAGAGCGGGCAGCTCGGTCAGCGGGACCCACTCCAGGAGGCCGGCCTCTTCCAGGTCGGACGGCTCTCCGACGTGGTCGAAGGTGCGCCACAGGTAGATGTGGGTGGGGGAGTCGACCATCCCGGGCAACGGCTGGAACGAGGCGAGGTGCTCCGGGGGACCGGAGGGGCGCCAGCCGCTCTCCTCCTCGGCCTCGCGACGTGCGGTGTCGGCCGGGTCCTCCCCGGGTTCGATCAGGCCACCCAGAAACTCGTACCCGATCTCGTCGGTGACCCAGCGGTGCCGGTGCAGCATCAGGGCGCGGTCGGAATCGTCGACGAGGACAGCGATGGAGACCGGCTTCATGTGGACGACGTGGTGCTCGAATCGTCGTCCGTCGGGCGGCTCGATATCAGCGAGGCCCACCTGGAGCCATTCGCTGTCATAGACCGTGCGCTCACCACGTTTGGTCGTGCGCGGTAGCGATTCCGACGATTCCACTGACACCAATTCTAGAACGTGCAGGAGCCCTTGCTGACTCCCGACACGCTACCGGTTGAGCCGGTCTCGGACAGGGGCGGTGTCAAGCATCAGCTGAGACTCGGCGCGGGAGCGCGGGGCAGAGGTCGGCCTGGTTGGGCGGGTGCGGTGGGCGGGTGGTGAGAACTTTCTATACGTCTTCAAGCCGCGCCCTAACCCGGGGCGCGGGGCCGGACAACGGCCGGACGGCAAACGACCCCGCCCCTCTCGGCCTGACGGCCTCCCGGGCGGGCCCGTACCTCGGGGCCGCCGACTACGCGCCGGCTGGAGACATGGACTGAAGCCGAGTAGAGGTCATCCCCGCTGGCCGGACATCGTCTTCACAGGCACGGCCGGCGTCAACCCCGCTACGCGCCTCGATCCCGCAGGTGGTCACGTTGACGTGCTGCCCGCTGGTGGCGTCGTGGTCCGGTAGCGGGATCGAGGGTTTCGGGTTGACACCACCCGTGCCCGCCGAAGCTATGGCCAGGAGCGCGGTGATGGGCGGCGAGTGATGCCGTCTGCAGCTGTTCTGTCTAATTCTGCGCGGGGAACTTTCCGCCGAATAGCAGGTTCAGATAGTAGAATGCCTCGTTTGGCTTTCCACTTGTGTGTGCATCGAGAGCTTTGCGCGCTCGCGTAGCGGCGGTCTTGAGCCGCGATAGGGCAATTTGTCGCTTGAAATCTGAAGAGCATGCGGAGAATCGGGCGGCAGCGCCTTTCGGATCGTTCATGCTTGCCAGTTGATGCCCGTTTAGCTTCTCCAATAATGTGCAAACATCCCAGATGGGTAGGTAGCTAGATTGAGTTGCCATGTACTGGGCAGCGCGCATCTCCAAATAGAAGGACGAGATGGGAACATCGCAGTTGTACTTCCAGGCCTTGGCAAAGCGTGCTAATTGCTTGGCGCCACCCCTGGTGCCCGCCGCTGCGGAGTTGCATTCATCCACGTAGCGAAGGTGCTCCAATGGAGCGGTGTCCATCCAGCCACCTGCGGCGCCCGGAATGTCCCAGACCAGCGTGTTCGCCCCGCCTCGTGCAGTTAGGAATCCCGGAATGATTTCCCAGGTCTCAGTTCCGCCTGCGAACTCCACGACCACTGCCGGGCGGCTAACTCGGACTGTCGTGTAGGGAAAACTGAACTGAAGTGCGGACTTGACCCATGTCAATGCAGTGTCAGAGTTGATCGGTTTCGAATTATTGATGCTAACCAGGGCGTCAACATCGCTGTAGTTTCGCACTCCGGTACCGTGCGTAAAAGAACCAGTCTCGCGGAAGGTGCCGACCGATAGCTTGTTCTCCAGTGAGACTCGGATGTTCGCTCGATGCTTCACCGCTGCATCTCTTTGAGACTGCAGTGGAGTCAATCGCTGAGCAAAGATGTCGAAAGCCTGCTGAACGGTGCGCGGCATGTGGTGATTGGCCCCTACTCGTTGCGGTCGGATTCTGAAGGGGAGTCAACCTCGTACGACTGACCCCCGTCTTCGATGTTCTTGCTGCCGCGCTTATATGCGCGCCGATTTGGTGGTTCGACAGTCTTATTCTGTTCATCCCTTCGGGCGGTCAGTTCCGCGAGCGTCGCTCTAATCTCGTCAATGTCCTGACCTGGAAGATCGATGAGGCGTGCTTGCCTTGCCGCTGTTTGGATTTCGAGATACGCATTCGCGGCCGCAGAGGCTTGATTCATTCGATGAGCGGCGTTGACTGTTGTAAGAATCGCGCCAAATGCGGCTGACATGAGCGCAAGTATTCCTGCTACAAGTTGGTTTGTTGCATCGGCAAGAGCGGTCGCACCAGCTACTGCTGCCAAGACGGAGGCTGGTAGTCCCAGGACGAGGTTCATGCCCCGCCACTGCTTAGCCGCCTCAAACTGAATCTGGGCGCTGTACATGGCGCTCTCTTCGAGGCGGCGCAGTTCATCTGCGATCGCTCTTCGGCGGCCGGAAAGTTCCGCGCCAGAGTCGTCCTTCACGTCAGCAACTGTAGCGAGTGTCTCCGACACTGTTGGTGGTCGCGCAGGTCCATCCGGGCGTCAACCAGCGTTTAACATCAGACCGACGATCTGAAAGTTCGGGAAGCGAGCGGGTCCAGGCCGTGTGAGTTGCTAGGCGGTCCACCGACAACCACCACCGACCGTCAGCGTTGCCGTCGCTCAGACACGCCGTCGGCGGTCGGGCCGCAGGTCACCGGAAAAGGCTGCCGCGAGATCACCCTGATCTTCGAGATCGGGGCACGTCGGGGGCACAGCACGACTGAAACTGGTGTCAGACCTCAAGCAGCTGCCGTGGTTGTCTTCGCATGTCGGTGCGGCCAGGAGCGTGTCGGTGCCGGTCGGGTTGGGGTACTGCGCTCAGTCCGGCTTACAGACCGGCTCGTCCGCACCCAGCCCTGCCCGTCGCCCGATCCCCACCGGGCACCCGGTCCGCGACGGGGGCCGGCACCGGCGCGAGGTCGTGACCACGCCGTCCGGGGCGCCGGGACGGCCCGGCTCCCGTGGTCCGCGTGGGTCGGGTCAGCTCGTCGCCGGGCCGGGGCCCAGTGCGGTCCTGACGGCGAACCCGCCGAGCACGGTGCCGGCCACCCACCGCTGGACCGTCATCGCCCGCGGCCGTGCGGCCAGGAACCCGGAGACGGACGCGGCGGTGAGGACGATCAGCCCGTTGACGGTCACCGCGACGGCGATCTGGACCGCTCCGAGCTGCAGGAGCTGGCTCCCGGTGGCGCCGTCGGCGGGGTCGACGAACTGGGGCAGCAGCGCGGCGTACATCAGCGCGATCTTCGGGTCCAGCAGGTTCGTGAGCAGCCCCATGCCGAACAGGCGCCGATCGCGCTCGGGCGCGAGGTCGCGGGCCGCGAACGGCGACCGTCCGCCGGGGCGCAGCATGCCCCAGGCGAGCCAGGCGAGGTAGAGCGCCCCCGCGATCCTGACCGCGGTGTAGGCGGCGGGGACGGCGACGAACAGCGCCGAGAGCCCGGCCGTCGCGGCGAGGAGGTAGCAGAGGAAGCCGACCGCGGTACCGGCGAGCGACACGAGTCCGGCGCGCCGGCCCTGCGAGATCGCCCGGGAGGTCAGGTACACCATGTTCGGCCCCGGGGTGAGGACCATGCCGAGGGCGATCACGACGACACCCAGGGCTGCGGACGGTTCGATCACGGCGACTCCTCACCGAACGGCTCGTGATCGGGAGCGAATCACGCCGACGGCCTGCGGACCAGTGGATTCCCGGGTGTGCCGTGTCGCTCGGACGGCTCCGGGACCGGGCTCGCCGGCCGGGGGCCCGCGCGGACGGGGGGCGTGGCGGCGTGGTCGCCCCGGGCACGTGTGACGATCTGCCGGTGAGCAGCACCCGCGACCTGCGCGTCGTCGCGCTGGGGGACTCCTTCGTCGCCGGTGTCGGCGACCCCGACTGCCGGGGGTGGTTCGGCCGCCTCGTGGCGGCGGTCGGGCGCCGGGGCGTCCCGACGACCGCCTACAACCTGGGGATCCGCCGCGACACCAGCAGCGACGTCCTCGCCCGCTGGGAGCGCGAGACGGGAGCACGCCGTGCCCCCGGGTGCGACGAGCGCCTGGTCCTGTCCTTCGGTGTGAACGACGGCGTCGAGGAGGACGGCCGGTGCCGGGTGGAGCCGGACGTCACGGTCGCGAACCTGACCCGGCTGCTCGCCGGGGCCGGGGCCGCGGGCCTGCCGGCCTTCGTCGTCGGACCCCCGCCGATCGCCGACGCGGCGGTGAACCGGCGGGTGCGGGACCTGACCGCGCGGTTCCACGGGGTGTGCGACGCCGCCGGGGTGCCCTTCGTCGACGTGTTCGACGCGCTGTCGGCCGACGAGGTGTGGACGACCGGGGTCCGCGACGGCGACGGCGCCCACCCCGGTGCCGACGGCTACGACCGCCTCGCCCGGCTCGCGATGCCGGCGTGGCTGTCGTGGATCGGCGCGGCCCGGTAGCGGATCCGCACGCGCTCCTCCGCCGTCGAGGACCGGACCTGACCGCATCGGGCGGCACAGTCGTCCTCGAACCGCTCCCGAGCACCGGAGGACCCCATGTACGCACCCGCCCGCCACGACGAGGTCACCGGCCTCCTGAACTACATCGACGTGCAGCTCACGGCGATCCGCTCCGCGCTCCTCGGCCTCACCGAGGAACAGGCCCGCGCGACCCCGTGCCGCAGCGCGCTGTCCGTCGGTGGCCTGGTCAAGCACGCCGCCTACTGCATGCGCGGCGCGCTGGACCGGCTGACCGGTGACGTCACCGAGCAGCCGCTCGACGCGGCCGCGGTCGCCCTGTTCACCGGCAGCTTCACCGTCGGCGACGACGAGACCGTCGCCGCGACCGTCGAGGAGTTCGACCGGGTCCGGGCCGAGCTGCTCGCCACCGTCGCGAAGACCGACCCGGCCGGCGACTCGACCGCCCCGCCCGCCCCCTGGCACGGGATCTACGACGCGCGGCCGATCCACGCCCGCTACTACCTGGTGCACCTGGTCGAGGAGTTCGCCCGGCACGCGGGGCACGCCGACATCCTCCGCGAGCAGATCGACGGCGTCGCGGTACCCGCGCTGGTGCTCACCCTCGCCGGGGCGCCGGCCAACGACTTCTTCCAGCCCTACGAGGCGGCGCCGGGCACGCTGCTGGCCTGAACCGGGCGGTATCCCCGGGCGTCCCCGGTCGTTGATCCCCACGACCGGCTCGGGGAGGGCGGATGCGTCGAGGACGACGGAACGGACTGATCGCCACGGCCGCGGCCGTCGTCGCGCTCGTGGGGCTCGCCTCGCTGCAGCCCGCCGTCGCGGTCGGTCCGTTCGGCCCGTCGGGGCGGGTGACCGTCACCCCGGCGGCGTCGAACCAGTTCGCCGGGACCCTCGACGAGGGTTCCGGTAGCCGCGAGTTCACCGCCCGCCACGGTGCCCCGCCCGACGGCGGCAGCGGCGCCCTCGAGCTGCGCACCCCGGGCGACGGGGACAAGCGCCAGTACGTCACCGACGAGGTCGCCGGGCCGTTGTCCCGGTTCACCGACGCGAGCTACTGGGCGTACCGCGACCCGGCGTCGTCGAGCGGGGCGATGCCGTCGTTCGCGATCGCCGTCGACGTGAACGGCGGCACCCTGGAGGCCGGCGACCTGTACGTCCTCACCTACCTGCCCGACCGGGCCCCGGCCGGCACCTGGACCCGCTACGACGTCGGGTCCGGCACCTACTGCACGACACAGCAGATCGGCCGGGTCGACGCCTACCGGCAGTGCCGCGACGGCGGCGAGCAGCGCACGCTGTCCGACATCATGGCCGCCTACCCCGACATGACCGCCTACGCCGCCGGGTTCAACCAGGGCGGCGGCGACGCCGGGCTGGTCTCGGCCGTCGACCTGCTCCGGGTCGGCGGGCGGACCTACGACTTCGAGCCCGGCTGAGCCGCTCGCGGCGACCTCAGGTCACGCAGAACTCGTTGCCCTCGGGGTCGCACAGGGTGGTGGTGACCGGGCCGCGGTCGGCCGTCGTCCACAGCACCCGGGCGCCGAGCGCGACCAGGCGCTCCACCTCCGCGGGAGCCTCCTCCGGGCCGACCTGCAGGTCCAGGTGCACCCGGTTCTTGGCCGACTTCGGCTCCGGCACCCGCTGCACGAACAGCCGCGGACCCGGCCCGCGGGCGGTGGCGACGTCGCGGAAGCCGCGCCGGTCGCCGTCGACGAGCACGTCGGCCTCGCCGAGGTGGCCGGCGGCCAGCAGACCGTCGACGACGGCGGTGTGGTCCTCCACCTCGTAGCCGAGGGCGGCCGCCCAGAACCGCGCGAGGGCGTGCGGGTCGGCGGCGTCGAACGCGATCTGCAGGGTCGGGGTCACGGCGACGATCCTGACCCCGGACGCGGACAGTGCCCGTCCGCATCGGACGTGTCGACCCAGGGTACGGAGCTGCCATAGGCTCGGCCGGTGCAGTACGACTTCACCGACCTGCGGCTGTTCCTGCACGTCGTCGCCGAGGGGTCCATCACCGGCGGTGCCGCGCGGGCCAACCTGAGCCTGCCGTCGGCGAGCGCACGGGTCCGCGCCCTGGAACGCCACGCGGGGGTCGAGCTGCTGGTCCGGGAGCGGCGCGGGGTCCGCACCACCCCGGCCGGGCGGGCCCTGGCCCGGCACGCCCGCGAGGTCCTCGACCGGGCGGCGCGACTCGACGGCGCGATCGCCTCCTACTCCCGGCCGGCGAGCGCGCCGCTGTCGCTGCTCGCCGGGAGCTCGGCGATGCACGACCTCGTGCCGCGGGCGGTGACGGCGTTCCTGCTGGCCCGGCCGCACTCCGACGTCGACGTCACCCTGCGGCGCAGTGTCGAGACCGCCCGCACCCTCGCCGACGGCGGGGCGGACCTGGGGATCGTGCTCGACCACGTGGCAGCCGGCCAGGGACTGCGGGCGGAGCCGCTGTGCGACGACTCGCTGGTCGTCGTCGGCGCCGGGCACGGTGTGCTCGACGGCCGGGACACGATCGCGTTCGCCGAGGCGGCCGAGCACCCGATGGTGGGGCTGGCCGCGTCGTCGCCGCTGCAGCTCTCGCTCGACGCGCAGGCGGCCGACGCCGGGCTCGCGCCGCGGTACCGGACCCGCGCCGCGGACCTGGGCACGGTGGTCGCGCTGGCCGAGGCGGGCGCCGGGATCGCCGTCGTGCCCCGTCGCGCGGCCGCCGTCCCGGCCCGTGCCGGGCGTCTGCAGGTGGTCGCGCTGGGGGAGCCGTGGGCGCGGCGCGGGCTGTCGCTGTGCCGGGGCGCGGCCCTCGAGCCGAGCTCGCCGGGATGGCCCGCGGTGCTGGCGCTCGCGGACCACATCCACGCTGTCTCTGTCACAGCCGAAGGCTGAGAGCGGAACTTCCGCATTGTCCGGTGAGCCGGACGGGCCGACCCTCGACCCATGAACCCCTCCGGCGAGCCCGACGGTGTCGAGCGGGCCCTGACCGGGCTGCGGCGGGTCGTCGTGCCCGTCGCGGCCGGACTGCTCCTGCTGCTGGCGATCGCGGTCGGCGACGCCGCCGAGACCGCCGCCGCCCGGGCGGGCGGGACCACCCGGGTGAGCGCGACCGTGCTCGGGACGACCGCGGGACCGGGGCCCGTCGACGTCGGCTGGACCGACGGCCGCGGCGTCGTGCGGACCGCCACGGTGACCGTCGGCGGGCGGGTCGCGCCCGGCCGGACGGTCGGGCTGTGGATCGGCCCCGACGGGGTCCCGGCCGCCCCGGAGCACCCGACCGAGGTCCGGACGGCCGGGATCCTGCGGTCGGCGACGGTGCTGGGCGTCGGCGGGGCCGGCCTGGTCGCGGTGTACACGGCCGCCGGCGTCGCCGGCCGCGTGCGGGCGGCGGGACGGCTGGACCGCGAGTGGCGCGCGGTCGAGGCGCGCTGGCGGGAGCTGCCCCGCGGTTGAGCGGAACTGTCGGGGGTCCGGTGCAGCATGCGTCCCGACCCACCCCCGAGCACCGGAGGCCCCCGTGGACCAGCCCGTCACCGCGGATCCCGTCATGGACGCCGTCGGCGCCGCCGTCGAGGCGGGCCGTGCCGGTGACCGGGCCGGGTCCCGCGCCCGGTTCGACGCCCTGTGGGCGCAGGTGACCGCCGACGGCGACCCGTTCCACCGGTGCACGCTGGCCCACTACGCCGCCGACGTGCAGGACGACCCGCACGCCGAGCTGCTGTGGGACGAGCGCGCCCTGGCCGCCGCCGAGGAGCTGACCGACGAGCGGGCGCAGCGCCACCACGCCGGGCTGACGGTCGGCGGGTTCCTGCCGTCGCTGCACCTGAACCTGGCCGACGTGCACCGCCGCCTCGGCGACGACGACCGGGCGCGCCACCACCTGACCCGGGCCCGCGACCGGGTGGGGGCGCTGCCCGACGACGGCTACGGCGCGATGATCCGCGCCGGGATCGACCGCTGCGGCGAACGCCTCGACCTCGGCGACCGCAGGTGAGGGAGCGGCACTCAGACGACCGCGCCGTCGCCGGCGCGGCGCCGTGCCCGGTCGGCCTTCGACGGGTGCCGCCGTCCCGCCTTGCCGACCGGCTGCTTCGCTCCGGAGGTCCGCGGCGCGGGCCCGGTCCAGCGCTGCTGCAGCAGGATCGACACCGGCCCGGCGACGACGATCGTCGACACCGTCCCGACCACGATGCCCACGATCAGCGCCAGTGCGAAGTCCCCGAGGGTCGCCCCGCCGAGGAACAGCAGCATGACCAGGATCGTCAGCGTCGAGATGCCGGTGTTCACCGTCCGCGGCAGCGTCGAGAGCACCGCCGACCCCACGACCCTGTGGAACGGCACCTTCGCGTTGCGTGCCCAGTGCTCGCGCACGCGGTCGAACACGACCACGGTGTCGTTGACCGAGTAGCCGATGACGGTGAGCAGCGCCGCGAGGAACACGCCGTCGGCGGTGCGCCCGGTCCAGGCGAACACCCCGACCACCACGAGCACGTTGGTCAGCAGCGCCGCGACCGCGCCGGCGCCGAGCGTCCAGCGGAACCGGAACGCGAGGTAGAGGAACTGCGCGGCGAGCGCGACACCCAGCGCGATGATGCCGCCGCGGGCCAGCTCGGCACCGAGGCTGGGGCCGATGAGCTCGTCGCGCAGCACCTCCGCGCCGCCGCCCGCCGCGCCGACGACCTCGCGCAGCTGCCCGACCTGGGCGTCGGTGAGCTCGCCGGAGCGCAGCGCGACCGCGCCGTCGCCGGTCTCGGTGACGGTGAGCCCGCCGATCCCGGTGGTGCCGACGGCGTCGCGGACCTGCTCCACGCTCACCGGGTTCGACGTCGTGAACTCGACCAGTCGGCCGCCGGTGAACTCGACACCGAGCTCCAGGCCGCGCACGAACAGCCCGGACACCATCACGACCACGACGACACCGGCGACGGCGAGGTAGCGCGCCGGCCGCCGCAGGAAACCGGGGTCGCTCGCCTCGAGGCGGCGCCGGACCGGGCCGATCTCGGTGATACCGGTGATCCTCGGCCTGCGCTTCACCGCGGGGATCTTGAGCACGGCGAGGGTGAGCAGCCGCGAGAGCACCAGGGCGGAGAACAGCGACACGACCACACCGATGACCAGCGTGACGCCGAACCCGCGGACCGGGCCCGAGGCGAGCCCGAACAGCAGCACGGCGGCGAGCAGCGAGGTCACCGCGACGTCGCCGACCGCGGACAGCGAGTTCGCGTAGCCCATCTCCGAGGCGCGTTCCAGGCGTGGCTTCGCCGCGTACTCCTCGCGGGAGCGTTCGGCGATCAGCACGTTCGCGTCGACGGCCATGCCGACCGCGAGGACGAACGCGGCCAGGCCGGGCAGCGTCAGCGTGGCACCGAGCCCGGTCTGCACCGCGTAGGCGACGAGTGCGTACCCGCCGAGCGCGACGACGGCCACGAGCCCGACGAGCCGGTACACCACGATGAGGAACGCGCCGGCCAGCGCCGAGCCGATGATCGCGGCCCAGGCGCTCGCGGAGATCGCGTCGGCGCCCAGGGTCGGGCCGACGGTCCGCTGCTCGATGATCTCCACGGGCAGCGGGAGGGCGCCGCCCTCGATCAGCACGGCCAGCTCGGAGGCCTGCTCGGGGGAGAAGTTGCCGGTGATCTGGGTCTGCCCGCCGAGCATGCCGACGTTGCACGGGATGTTCTCGACGACCTGCGGGGAGGAGATGACCTGCTGGTCGAGCACGATCGCGACCCGGCGCTGCGGGTCGCCGGGCGGCGCGCAGGCGGCCTGGCCGGTGAGGGCCTGCCAGCGGGCGGGGCCGTCGCCGTCGAAGCTGATGTTCACGATGTGCCCGACGCCCTGCGGGTTGGGCGAGGACATCGCCGAGCCCACCATGTCGCCGGTCAGCGCCGGTGGGCCGAGCTGGAGCGGCTGGCCCTGCTCGTCGGTGCCGGGGGCGTCCCCGGCGGCGGGGTCGCCGATCCCGAGCACCGGGTGCATCGTGAGCTGCGCGGTGCGGCCGAGGGTCTCCGCGGCCTCGGCGGGGTCGGTCAGCCCGGGGAGCTCGACGATGATCCGGTTCTCCCCGGACCGGGCCAGGCTGGGCTCGGCGACACCGAGCCCGTCGATGCGCCCGCGCAGCACCTCCAGCACGCGGTCGGTGGCCTCGCCGTCGGCGGCGACCTCGGGGGTGTCGCGGGTCTCCAGGACGATCTGGGTGCCGCCGCGCAGGTCCAGCCCCAGCGTGGGGGCGGTGGTGAGCGCGACGACGGAGGACAGGGCGAGCACGGCGAGCGCGATGAGCGCCCGCCAGAGCACGGGGCGTGGCTTCACAGGGATCCTCGGCGGCGGGCACCCCGGTCGGGACCGGGGCACGGCGGGGTGGTGCGGGGGAGTGGCGGGCGGTGGCGACCGGCGGGGTCGTCCGGTCAGGCCCGCGGCGGTCCCCGCGAGCCGACGTCCGCGGCGGACCCGGGCTCCGGGGCGGCGGCCGTCGTCCGGTCGTCGACGGGGGCGGGCGCGTCGTGCCCGAGCCCGGCGGCGTCGAGGACCAGCACGTCCAGGGCGGGCCCGGGGTGGCCGGTCGCGTCCGGGGTGAGCGGACCGTCGTGCGCGGAGCGCCCCAGCAGCGCGGGCCGGGGTGCCTCGGCGGGCGCGACGTCCTGCCCGACCGAGGCCGCGGCCGTGGCCGGGACGGCCTCGGCGGTCAGCGACCCGGCGATCGGGGCGAGCGCCGCGACCAGCGACAGCAGCAGCACCGCGACGAGGCGGCGGGCCGGGCTGCGGGTCGTGCGCACGAGGGTGATCCGTCCGGTTCGGGGGGTTTCCTGCGGCGACGGTACCGGTCGCCGCACCGGCGACGACGGCGCAGGGTCGGGCACCGGGCGCGCGGCCGCTCGCCGTTCGGCACAATCGCGACCGCACCAGCGTGACGACCCCAGAGAGGACGACTGACGTGAGCACGGATCCGTCGACCAGCGAGACGATCGACTCCGACACGACCGGCGGGGAGACGATCGAGTTCCAGGCCGAGGCCCGGCAGCTGCTGCGGTTGATGATCCACTCGATCTACTCGAACAAGGACGTCTTCCTGCGCGAGCTGATCTCCAACGCCTCCGACGCGCTGGACAAGCTCCGCCTCGCCGCCTACCAGGACAAGGACCTGGGCGCCGACACCGAGGACCTGCACGTCGAGCTCGTGCCGGACGCCGGGGCGCGCACCCTCACCGTCCGCGACAACGGCATCGGGATGACCCGCGACGAGGTCGTCGACCTGATCGGCACCATCGCGCGGTCGGGCACCGCGGAGCTCCTCGCGAAGCTCCGGGAGGCCGGCGACGACGCCCGCCAGGAGCTGATCGGCCAGTTCGGCGTCGGCTTCTACTCCTCGTTCATGGTCGCCGACCGCGTCGAGCTCGTGACCCGCAAGGCCGGCGCGGGCGAGGGCGTGCGGTGGACCTCCGACGGTGAGGGCACCTACACGATCGAGCCCGTCGCCGACGCCCCGCAGGGCACCGCGGTCACCCTGCACCTCAAGGCGTCCGACGCCGAGGACCAGCTGCACGACTACGCCGACCCCTCGGTGCTGCGGCGCATCGTGAAGACCTACTCCGACTTCATCACCTGGCCGGTCCGCCTGCCGGTCCGGGCCGAGGAGGGCTCCGAGGGCGCCGAGGCCGAGCAGGGCCCGGAGACGCTGAACTCGATGAAGGCGCTGTGGGCCCGCCCGCAGAAGGACGTGACCGAGGAGGAGTACGCCGAGTTCTACCGGCACGTCAGCCACGACTGGCAGGAGCCGCTGGAGACGATCCGGCTCGCCGCCGAGGGCACCTTCGAGTACCAGGCGCTGCTGTTCCTGCCGAAGGTCGCGCCGATGGACCTCTACATGCGCGACGCCCGCCGCGGCGTCCAGCTCTACGTCCGGCGCGTGTTCATCATGGACGACTGCGAGGCGCTCGTCCCCGAGTACCTGCGGTTCGTCAAGGGCGTCGTCGACGCCGCGGACCTCTCGCTGAACGTGTCGCGGGAGATCCTCCAGCAGGACCGTCAGATCTCGGCGATCCGCAGGCGCCTGGTGAAGAAGGTGCTGTCGGTGCTCGGCTCGCTGCGCGACAACGAGCCGGAGAAGTACGCGACCTTCTGGGAGCAGTGCGGCCGGGCGCTCAAGGAGGGCCTGCTGTCCGACGCCGACAACCGCGACACCATCCTCGGGGTCTCGGCGTTCGCGACCACCCACGACGCCGAGAAGCCGACCTCGCTCGCCGCCTACACGGAGCGGATGCGCGAGGGCCAGGACGCGATCTACTACATGACCGGGGACTCGCGGACCGCGATCGAGGCCTCCCCGCACATGGAGGCGTTCCGGGACAAGGGCTACGAGGTCCTGCTGCTCACCGACCCGGTCGACGAGGTGTGGGTCGACGCCGTCGACGGCTTCGACGGCACCCCGCTGCGCTCCATCGCCAAGGGCCAGGTGGACCTGCAGACCGACGAGGAGAAGGAGGAGGCGGCGGCGAAGCAGACCGAGTTCGCCGACCTCTGCGCCTGGATGGCCGAGGTCCTGACCTCCGACGTCAAGGAGGTCCGGCTCTCCACCCGGCTCACCACCTCCCCGGCCGTCCTCGTCGGCGACGAGTTCGACATGACCCCGACCCTGGAGAAGATGTACCGGGCGATGGGGCAGGAGCCGCCGAAGGTGAAGCGGATCCTCGAGCTCAACCCGTCGCACCCGCTGGTCACCGGGCTGCGCGACGCCCGCGCCGCGGGGAAGGACGAGAGCGGCACCGTCGAGCTGCTGCACGGCATGGCCCTGCTGGCCGAGGGCGGCGAGCTCGCCGACCCGTCCCGGTTCGTGGGGCTGCTCGCGGAGCGCCTGCAGCACGCGCTCTGACGCCGGGCGGCGCGGGGCCCGAGCCGTGACGAGAGCCGGACATCTGAAGAGTCGCTCAGATGTCGTGGCTATGCTGTCGCGGTGATCGGGAACCCGCGCCGCTGGGCGCCGTTGCTCGCCGGACTGGTGCTCCTCGCGGGGTGCGGCGCGGGTGACCCGGTCGCGGCACCCGCCGGGCACGGCGACCACGCCACGGGCCCCGCCGCCGACGCGGTCGTCAACTGCGGCGTCGATGTGCCCGTGCAGCGCCCGGAGCGGGTCGTCGCGATGTTCCAGAACGGCATCGAGGCCGTCCTCGCGCTCGGGGCGGGGGACCGGCTGGTCGGCGCGGCCTACCTGGACAACCCGCTCCCGGCACAGCTCGACCCGGACTTCCGGCCGCAGAGCTACTGGCCCGAGGAGTACCCGTCGCGCGAGGAGGTGCTGCGGGTCGCCCCGGACCTCGTCGTCTCCGGCTTCACCGGCGCGTTCACCCGGGAGGGGCTCGGCACCCGCGCCGAGCTCGGTGCCACCGGCACGGAGACCTTCCTGTTCAGCGCCTACTGCCCGACCGCCGACGGCGGCGACCAGCAGAGCATCGGCGACAACGACGTGTCCTTCGCCGGCGTCGAACGCGATCTCACCGACCTCGGGCGCCTGCTGGGCGCCGAGGACCGGGCCGCGCAGGTCGTCGCCGGCATGCGCGGCACCCTCGCCGACGTCGCCGCCCGGCTCGACGGTGTCACCGACCGTCCGCGGGTGGCGATGCTGAACTCCCCGGGCAGTACCGGTGAGCTGCGGGTCTTCGGCACCGGCGACGTCGCGACGACGATCATCGAGGCCGCGGGCGGGCGGCAGGCGTTCGACACCCTCGCCGGCCGGCAGCGCACCGTGTCCCTGGAGGGCGTCGTCGCGGCGAGCCCGGACGTGATCGTGATCCCGGCCTGCTGCGGGCGCGACGTCGGCCCGGAGGGCGCGGAGCCGCTGGCCGAGCGGCTGCGGAACGACCCGGCGCTCGCCACGGTCCCCGCGGTCCGCGACGGGAGGGTGTTCACCACGACCTTCGCCGAGATCAGCCCCGGCATCCGCAACGCCGACGCGGTCGCGACGCTCGCCCGACGGCTGCACTCCGACCGGTTCGGCGGCTGAGAGCGGAATCTGCACCCCGGCCGGTTCGGCGGCCGAGGACGGCGCCCGCACCGCGGCCGGTCGGACCGGCGGGCCCGGGGACCACCCGGGTTCCGGGGGCGGGAGTGCGGATCCGCCCGGCGCCGTTGCCGAGCGGACGACCGGAACCGTAGCGGGTCCGCGCCGCCCGCGACAGCGACCGTGCCCCGATCGTTGCTAGGGCTCCTCCGAGCCCGGGGGGAGCGGCGGGTTGCCCGGTCGCAGCCCGTCGAGCAGCAGCGCCAGGTAGCGGGCGCGGTCCTCGCCCGACGCCGTCTCCGCCGCGTCCGACCCCTCGGCGACGGCCAGCGCCATGACCAGGACCGCCGACAGGTCCCGCGGGGTGAGCTCCGGGCGCACCGCGCCCGCCTCGCGCGCCCGGTCCAGCAGCCGGGTCAGCGTCCGGCCGTAGCGCTCGGCGGACTCGACGTCGAACGCGCCGGCCTCGCGGGCCAGCTGCAGGATCGTCCGCCGTCCGGCGATCGCCTCCACCGCCCGGCCCAGCGACCCGGCCAGGTCGGCCCAGGGGTCGCCGTCCCCGGCGGCCGCGGTCGGCTCGATCTCCGCGACGAACACCTGGTCCAGCACCGCCCGCACCAGCACGTCGCGGGTCCGGAACCGGCGGTACAGCGTCGCGACGCCGACCCCGGCCCGGCGCGCGATCTCCTCCAGCGGGACGTCCGCTCCGTCGGACTCGAACGCCGCGGCCGCCGTGTCGACGATCCGGCGGTGGTTACGGGCGGCGTCGGCGCGCAGCGGACGGCCCGCCGGGGAGCCGTCGAGCGACGAAGCGGTCATCACTGCACGGTATCGCCCGGCCTCACCAGGTCACCGGCAGCGTGTGCATGCCGTAGACGAAGTGGTAGGCCCGGAAGGCCTCGGGCGGGACCGGCCCGGCCGGGGCGAGGGTGGGGAAGCGGCGGAGCAGGGCGGGGAACGCCGTCGCCATCTCCATCCGGGCCAGCGGTGCGCCCAGGCAGTGGTGCACGCCGTGCCCGAACGCGACGTGTCCGGCCGCGCCGCGGGTGAGGTCGAGCCGGGCGGGGTCGTCGAACCCGGACCCGGTGTCGCGGTTGGCGGTGGGCAGCGAGCACATCACCAGCGACCGCGCCGGGATCGGGGTGTCGCGCAGGACGGTGTCGGTCGTCGTCACCCGGACCACCCCGGTGTGCACGATCGACAGCCACCGGAGCAGCTCCTCCACGGCGGGCCGGGCCAGCCCGGGGTCGCTGCGCAGCAGCGCGGCCTGCTCCGGGTCCTCCAGCAGCGCCAGGGTGCCCAGCGACAGCATGTTCGACGTCGTCTCGTGCCCGGCGATCAGCAGCAGCGACGCGATCCCGACCAGCTCGTCGTGGCTGATCTCCTCGCCGTGCTCGCGGATCAGCATGCCGAGGATGTCCTCACCCGGGTCGGCCAGAGCCGCGTCGACGAGCCGGGCCATGTAGGCGCGGTTCTCCCGGCCCACGGCCAGTCGCTCCTCGGCGGGCAGGGACACGTCGAGCAGGCGCGTCGACCGGGCGGTGAACTCGTCGCGGTCGGTGTAGGGCACCCCGAGCAGCTCGCAGATGACCATCGACGGCACCGGCAGGGCGAACAGGGAGACCAGGTCGGCACCCGGCCCGGCGGCCTCCAGCGCGTCGAGGTGCTCGTCGACGATCTCGGTGATCCGCGGCTCCAGGCGGGCCATCCGGCGCTGGGTGAACTCGCGGGTGAGGAAGCGGCGCAGCCGGGTGTGCTCCGGCGGGTCCTGCAGCAGCAGCTGGCCGGCCCGCATCTGCTCCTGCTCGCGCTCCGACAGCGGCGGTGCGTCCGGGCGGGTCAGCTCGGCGCTCCCGGCGTTGGAGTAGGTCGCGGCGTCGCCGAGCACGTGCCGCACGTCGTCGTAGCGGGTGACGAGGTAGGCCTCGGCGCCGAACGCGGTCCGCACCCGTGGGACGTCGCCGGAGTCGCGGATGCGCTCCAGCTCGGCGTCGGGCAGGAACCGGTCGCGGCGCATGTGCAGCGGGAGCGTGAAGTCCGTGGCGGTGTCGGTCATGGTGTTGGCCTCCGGAGGGTCGGCGGGCGCGTCGCACTCCACGGTAACCGCTCAAACGACAGTGTGCTCTCGTTTCATGCCACCTGTCCGGTACGCCCCGGATGACCGCCGATCCGGTGAAACCGGGCGAACCGTGACAGGCTGCGACCGTCATCGGCGACGGCACCCCGGGGGAGATCCGTGTTCCAGCAAGATCCCGAACCGCTCGGCAGTCTCTGGCTGTCCGCACTCGTCGCTCTGCTCCCGCTGGTGGCGATCTTCGTGACGCTCGGTGCCCTGCGCTGGAAGGCGCACTGGGCCGGGCTGGCCGCACTCGTCGTCGCGGTCGTGGTCGCGGTGGCGGCCTTCGGGATGCCGGTGCACCTGGCGCTGCTCTCGGCCACCGAGGGGGCGGTCTTCGGCCTGTTCCCGATCATGTGGATCGTCTTCACCGCGATCTGGCTCTACCAGCTCACCGTCGCCGCCGGCCGGTTCGAGGACCTGCGCGCCGCCTTCGGGCTGATCTCCGACGACCCCCGGGTGCAGGCGATCATCATCGCGTTCTGCTTCGGCGGTCTGCTCGAGGCGCTGGCCGGGTTCGGTGCCCCGGTGGCGATCACCGGCGTCATGCTGATGGCGCTCGGGTTCTCCCCGGTCCGGGCGGCGGTCGTCGTACTGCTGGCCAACACCGCCCCCGTCGCGTTCGGCGCGGTCGGCACGCCGATCATCACCGCGGGCACCCTCACCGGGATCCCGTACAACGAGATCGGCGCCGTCGTCGGACACCAGACCCCGGTGCTCGCGTTCATCGTCCCGACGCTGCTGGTGCTGCTCGTCGACGGGAAGCGCGGGGTGCGCCAGGTCTGGCCGGTCGCGCTCGTCATCGGTCTCGCGTTCGCCGTCGCCCAGTGGCTGGCCGCCACCTACCTCTCGGTCGAGCTCACCGACATCGTCGCCTCGCTGGCCGGGCTGGCGGCCGGCGTGGTCCTGCTGCGCTTCTGGCAGCCGCGCGGCGGCGCCGAGGCGATGGAGACGCTGCGCATCGAGCGCACCGCCGACGCACCCGTCGAGGACCCGGGCGGCGACGGCGGCGGGTCCGTCGCGACCGAGCAGCGCACCCTCGCCGAGCGCTCGCAGGCGCTGTCGGTCGGCAGGCTGGTCATGGCCTTCGCGCCGTACCTGCTGATCATCGTGGTGTTCTCGGTGGCGAAGCTGGTCGGCCCGGTGTCGACCTTCCTGACCGGCACCGACATCAAGATCGGCTGGCCGGGGCTCGACGGACAGGTCCTCGGCGCGTCCGGCGACCCGGTGTCGACCACGACCTACAGCTTCCAGTGGCTGTCCTCGCCCGGCTCGCTGCTGCTGATCTGCGGCATCGGTGTCGCGGTGATGTACCGGCTCACGCCCGCGACGGCGGTCCGGGAGTTCGCCGCCACCGCGTACAAGCTGCGGTTCGCCTTCCTCACCGTGGCCACCGTCCTCGCGCTGGCCTACGTGATGAACCTGTCCGGGCAGACGATCTCCATCGGCACCTGGATCGCCGGGACCGGCGCGGCGTTCGCGTTCCTCTCGCCGATCCTCGGCTGGCTCGGCACCGCGGTCACCGGCTCGGACACCTCGGCCAACGCCCTGTTCGCGACGCTGCAGCAGACCGCGGCCGAGCAGGCGGGCCTGGACCCGCACCTGATGGTCGCGGCGAACACCTCCGGCGGCGTCGTCGGGAAGATGATCAGTCCGCAGAACCTCACCATCGCGGCGACGGCCGTGGGCATCGCGGGCCGGGAGTCCGAGCTGTTCCGGCGGACGATCCTGTGGAGCGTCGGGCTGCTCGCGGTGCTGTGCGTGCTGGTGTTCCTGCAGTCGACCCCGGTGCTCGGATGGATGCTCCCGACCTTCTGACGCACGCGGCCGGGCGCTGCGGAAGGATCGCCCGGGTGCGCCTGACCGTCCTGCCCACCGCCGACCTCGGACGCGACGGGCTCCGGGCCCTGCGTGCCCTGCTCGACGCCGCGTTCCCCGCCGACGCCGACGGGTCCGGCGGGTTCGACGACGCCTCGTTCGACCACGCGCTCGGCGGGGTGCACGTGCTCGCCGGTCCGCTGCACGACCCGGTCGGGCACGCGGCCGTCGTGGGCCGCCGCCTGCTGCACGACGGCGTCGCGCTGCGCACCGGCTACGTCGAGGCCGTGGCCGTGCGGCCCGGGAGCCAGGGCGGCGGGCTCGGCGGGCTGCTCATGGCCGAGGTGGACCGGATCGTGCGCGGCGGGTACCGGCTCGGGGCGCTCGGCGCGGCCGCCCGCGCCGCGCGGCTCTACCGCAGGCACGGCTGGCAACCGTGGTCCGGCCCGCTCGCCGCGCTCACCCCGGACGGTGTCGTCGACACCCCCGACGAGCGCGGCGCCGTGCACGTCCTGCCCGTCGACGCGCCGCTCGACCCGGCCCGCGCGCTGGTCTGCGACTGGCGCGACGGCGAGCTGTGGTGACGCCCGCCCCGGAGTGACGCGGCCGGTTCACCCGGATGTCGACCAGGGGTCGGGTGATCGTCATCCGGCGGCGGTGGAGTTCACCCGTGCAACTGGCGGTGCTCGACCTGGCGGGTACGACGATGGCCGACGACGGGCTCGTACTCGCCGGTCTGCGCGCCGGTCTGCGCGCCGCCGGGGTCCGCGTCGACGGCCCCTGCTACCCGGCGCTGGACAGGCAGGCCCGCGCGACGATGGACCGCCCGGTCATGACGGTGCTCGGCGAGCTCCTCGACGGCGACATGTACCGGGCCCGCCGCGCGCACTCCGCGTTCGCCGACCACCTGCACGCCGCGCTGGACGCGGGCCGCGTCCGTCCGGTCCCCGGCGCCGCGCAGACCCTCGACGCGCTCCGCGACGCCGGCCTGAGCGTGGCCCTGACCTGCGGCTTCGACCCCGAGCTGCGGGACCGGCTGGTGTCGGCGCTGGGGTTCGCCGAGCGGGCGGACATGGTCCTGTCGCCCGCCGACGTCGACGGCCGCGGCCTGCCCGAGCCCGACCTGCTCCACGCCGCGGCCCGGCGGGCCGGGACCGGGCCCACCCAGGTCGCGGTGGCCGGTGACGCCACCGCCGACATCGACGCCGCCGTCCGGGCGGGGGCGGGGCTCGCCGTCGGGGTACGGGGCGGGGCGCACGGCGAGCCGCGGCTGCGTGCGGCGGGCGCCGACGCCGTCATCGACTCGGTCGCGGACCTGCCCGCGCTGCTCGGCCTCCCCAGCTGAGCCCGCACGGCGTAGCGTCCGTCCTGATCTTGACCGGTCCGCGGTGACGACGGGGGTGGCGGCGTGGCCCGACGCACGGTGGCGGTGGCGTCGCTCGGCACGACGCTGGCCCTGGTCAGCTACACCGCGCCGCTGGCCACCCTGGCCCCGATCGCGGCCGACCTGGGCTCCTCGCCGTCGGGGCGCTCCTGGATCCTCAGCTCGATGAGCCTGGGGCTCACCGCGGTGCTGCTGACCGCGGGGACCCTGGCCGACCGGCTGGGGCGGCGCGCGGTGTTCACGACCGGCGCGGTCGTGCTGGCCCTGGCCTCGGCGGGCGGGGCGTTCGCCACCGGCACCGCCGGGTTCGTCGCCGGCCGGATCGGGCAGGGCGTCGGGGCGGCCGCGGTCGTCGCGTGCAGCCTCGCGCTGATCGGGCACGCGCTGCCGCCGGGCCCGCGCCGCTCGGCCGCGACCGGCCTGTGGGGCGCGGCGCTGGCCACCGGGATCGCGGCGGGCCCGCTGCTCGCGGGCCTGCTGCCGTGGCGGGTGCTCTACCTCGCCGTCGCGGTCGCCGGGCTGGCGCTCGCCCTCGCCGGACGCACGCTGCTCACCGAGTCCACCGCCGGCCGCCCGCGCCCGGTCGACGTCGCCGGGATGGTGCTGCTCGCCGCCGGGCTGGCGGTGCTGCTCGCCGGCCTCACCGAGGCCCGGCGGCTGCCGGTCACCACCACGACCGTCGTGCTGCTCGTGGCCGGGGCGGCGCTGCTGGCGGGGTTCGTCGCCGTCCAGTTCGCCGTCGCGCACCCGATGGCGGGGCCGGAGCTGTTCCGCCATCCCGGGCTGGTCGCGGCGACGGTCGCGAGCCTCACCACCGGGCTCGGCATCATCTCGCTGAGCTCCTACCTGCCCGCGCTGCTCGCCCCGGTGCACGGCACCGCCCCCGCGACGGCGGCGCTGCTGCTGCTCGGCTGGTCGGGCACCAGCATCGTGACCGCGCTGCTCACCCGCCGGATCAGCGAACGGGTCACCGGCGGCGTCCGCCTCGGCGTCGGCCTGCTGGTCATGACGGCCGGTCAGCTCGGGCTGCTCGCGACCGGGTCCGGCACCGGGGCGGTCCTGGCCGCGCTCGTCGTCGTCGGCGTCGGCACCGGGGTCGTGAACGCGACGCTCGGCCGCGAGGCGGTCGCCTCGGTGCCGCCGGACCGGGCGGGCACCGGCAGCGGCATCAACAACACCACCCGCTACCTGGGCGCCGCCGTCGGCGTCACGCTGACCTCGGTGCTGACCTCACCGGCGGGCGACGAGCCGGTGCCGGTGCTGCTGGCCGGCTGGCACGTCGCCGTACTGGTCGCGACCGGGTTCACGCTGCTCGGCGCACTGGTCGCGCTGGTCTGTGCCCGCTCGGCAGTCCGCACCCCGGTCCCGGCGCCGCAGGGTTGACGGCCGGTGCCGCGGCGAGCAGCGTGCGGGGACGTGACGACGCTGCTGGTGATCGGCTCCGACCCGGCGCGGATCCCGGGGTACGACCCGGCGCCCGTGCCCGCCGCCCCGGAACGGGGCCGCGACGGCCACCGCGTGGCCGGGACCGGGTCGACCGAGGTCCTCGTCGGCCCGGACGGCGGGCTGCCGCGGGTCACCGCGGCGCCGACCGCCCGCGGCGGCGGGCTCCGCACGCCCCCGGAGTGCCCGGAGCTGTTCGAGCGGGTGGCGGACCGGGTGCACCGGCACGCGCCCGGCTCGGTGACCGCGTTCGGCACCTCACCCGTCGACGGCGGCGAGGCCGCCCTGCGCGGGCCGGCCGCCGCATGAGGGTGGGGGAGCGGGTCGCCCACGCCCTGGCCGTCGGCCGCCCGGTGCTGGCGTGCGAGTCGACGATCGTCACCCACGGCCTGCCCGCGCCGCGCAACCTCGCCGTCGCCCGGGAGGCCGAGGAGCTCGTGGCCGCGCTCGGGGTGGTCCCCGCGACCGTCGGGGTGCTCGACGGCGAGGTCGTCGTCGGGCTGACCGACGACGAGCTGGCCCGGCTGGCGACCGCCCCGGACGTGGTGAAGCTGTCCGCCCGGGACCTCCCGGTCGCCGTCGCCACCGGCGCGAGCGGGGGCACGACGGTCGCCGCGACCGCGCACCTCGCGCACCGGGCCGGCATCCGGGTGTTCGCCACCGGCGGCCTCGGCGGGGTGCACCGCGGTGCCGCGCGCACCTTCGACGAGTCGGCCGACCTGCCCGCGCTCGCCGCGCTGCCGCTGGTCGTGGTCAGCGCCGGGGTGAAGTCGGTGCTCGACGTGCCGGCCACCCTGGAGCGGCTGGAGACCCTCGGCGTGACCGTCGCCGGGTACCGCACGCACGCCTTCCCCGGCTTCTACGTGGCCGACTCCGGGCACCGGGTCGGGCAGCGGCTGGAGTCCCCGGAGCAGGTCGCCGCGGCCTGGCGGGCCGCCCGCGACCTCGGCCTGCCCGGGGCCCTGCTGGTGGCGAACCCGGTCCCGGCCGCCGAGCAGCTCCCGCCCGCGCTGCACGACGCCGCCCTGGCCGACGCCCTCGCCGCACTCGACGACGCCGGGATCGGCGGGCAGGACGCGACCCCGTTCCTGCTGGCGCGGGTCCGCGCCGCGACCGGCGAGGCCAGCCTGGAGGTCAACGTCGCGGTGTACCGGCACAACGTGGCGCTGGGCGCCCGGATCGCCACCGCCCTGGCCGGGCGGTGACGCGCCGGTGCCGCCTCAGACGACGGGCGTGATCGCCCGCAGCGCCTCCGAGCCGCGTACCGCCGTGGTCAGGTCGGCCAGTGCCCGCCCGTGCGCCGCCGCGAGCTCCGCGGACTGCTCGGTGAGGGTGTTGCGGTCGACGTAGCCGGAGTGGTCGAGGTAGAGCCCGGGGGAGAGGACCTGGACGGCGAAGAACCCGGCCAGCACCGACCGGAGCCCGTCGACGGCGAGGAAGTGGTGCCCGCTCGCGCCGGTCAGCACGACCGCTGCCGCCTTGCCCTGGAGCGGGGCGGTCTTCTCGCCCCACTTCCCGCGCTCGGTGGCCTCCAGCAGCGCCCGCAGCGACGCCGTGTGCCCGGCCCGGTAGACCGGGCTGCCGAACACGACGGCGTCGGCGTCGGCGAAGGCCGCGGTGACCTCGGCGACGGGGGTCTGCGACAGCTCGATCAGGGCGGTGTCGGCCCCGGTGCCGGCGAGGATCCCGGCGACGGCGGCCGCCGTGCGCCCGCCCGGCTCCGGGCCCGCGACGACCCCGATGATCCGGCCCACGGTGCCGCTCACGAGCCGGCCCGGGGGGTGAGGGCGTAGGTGCCGCGGTGGAACAGCAGCGGCAGCCGGTCCGGGTCCGCGCCGAGCGCGTCGACCCGGGCGACGACGATCGTGTGGTCGCCGCCGTCGTACTCGTTCCACAGGGCGCAGTCGACCCAGGCGCCGACGCCCTCGAGGACCGGCGAGCCGGACGGCGCCGCCGCCCAGGTCACCCCGGCGAACTTGTCGACCCCGGAGCGGGCGAACCCGGCGCTGTGGTGCTCGTGGTCGGCGGCCAGCACGTTCACGCAGAACCGGCCCACCTCGCGGATGCGCGGCCAGGTCGAGGACCCGCGTGACGGCGCGAAGCTCACCAGCGGCGGGTCCAGCGACAGCGACGCGAAGGACTGACAGGTGAACCCGATGGGCCCGTCCGGGCCGATCGCGGTGACGACGACGACGCCGGACGCGAACGCGCCCAGTGCGTCGCGCATGGACTCCGGGGTCACGACGGGGGTGACCGGGCCGGGGAGGGAACGCGACATGATCCGACCCTAGGCGGGGACGGAGCGCTCGGCCAACGATCCGGCCCGGGGTGGTGGGGAACACGCCGTGCCGTGCCGCGGCCGCCACCGTGTCGCCGTGACCGCTGCGGAATCGATCCGGTAGAACTCCCCGTGCCGTGCATCCCGAACTCGTGGGGAGCCCCGGGGTGCCCGAGACGGCAACGGCCGGCGGAGCGATCGCTCCGCCGGCCGTCCGTCGCCGGGGGCCGGGTGGGGGGACGCCCGGCCGGCCCGGGTCAGCTCGCGTAGGCGCGCAGCTTGTCGGCGCGCTCGCCGACCCGCAGCTTCGACATGACCTCGCGCTCGATCTGGCGCACCCGCTCGCGGGAGAGCTTGAAGGCGCGCCCGATCTGGTCGAGCGTGTGCGGCTGGCCGTCGTCGAGGCCGAAGCGCATCCGGATGACCTTCTGCTCGCGGTCCTCCAGGGTCGCCAGCACCCGGCGGAGGTCGTCGTGCAGCAGGCTCGAGATCACGGTGTTCTCGGCGTCGGTCGCCTCGGCGTCCTCGATGAAGTCACCGAGCGGCGCCTCCTCCTCGGACCCGACCGGCATGTCCAGGCTCACCGGGTCGCGGGCGTGGTCGAGCAGGTCCTGGATCTTGTGCTCCGGGATCCCCGACTCGGCCGACAGTTCGGCGTCGCTGGGCTCGCGGCCCTGGCGCTGGTGCATGTCCCGCTTGATCCGGGCCAGCTTGTTGACCTGCTCGACCAGGTGCACGGGCAGCCGGATGGTGCGGGCCTGGTCGGCCATGCCCCGCGTGATGGCCTGCCGGATCCACCAGGTCGCGTAGGTCGAGAACTTGAAGCCCTTGGTGTAGTCGAACTTCTCCACCGCGCGGATCAGGCCGAGGTTGCCCTCCTGGATCAGGTCCAGCAGCGGCATCCCGCGCCCGGTGTAGCGCTTGGCGAGCGAGACCACCAGCCGGAGGTTCGCCTCCAGCAGGTGGTTCTTGGCCAGCAGCCCGTCGCGGACGACCGCGCGCAGGTCGCGGCGGTACTGCAGGTCCAGCCCGTCCAGCGTGCCGTCGGCGGCGGCGGTGTCCAGCCGGTGCTGGGCGAACACGCCGGCCTCGATGCGCCGGGCCAGCTCGACCTCCTGCGCCGCGGTCAGCAGTGCGGTCTTGCCGATCCCGTTGAGGTAGACGCGCACCAGGTCCGCGGCGGGGCTCTGGGCGTCGAGATCCTCCGCCACCGCGGCCGCGGCACCGGGTACGGTGGCTTCCAGTGCGGTGCCTCCGTCGCCGTCGGTGCGACGGCGGGAGCTGCGAGCGACCTTCGGGGCGGTCCGCTTCGCGCCGGACGACGACACGGTGGCGCGAGCGGGGGCCTCGGTCGTGAGGCGCGGGCCGGGTACGGCCGGAGCGGTCGTGGTCACCGTCATGTGCATTTCCTCCCCTGCGCGGGCTGCGGCGGGCGATTGATGGGCCTCACCGCTTGCCCTGTACGGGGTCAACGCATCCGTTCCGGGGATCGTTCCCACGACGCGGCCCCGCAGGCCGGGAAATGTGCCTGCGGGGCCGTGTCGTCGGTCACATGCAGTTGCGGTTCTCTCAGGGTCCTCTTAGAGAGCGACCCCGCCGGGCGTACCGGTCAGGGTGCGGGCACCCGCGGGGTGTCCCGTGGGTCGGCCACGGCGCGGACGCTGCTGCGCCGCCGCGACGCCTTGCCGGCCCCGGTGTCCTTCTTCGACGGCACCGAGTGGCCGTAGACGGTCTCCATCAGCACCGGCCAGTCGTGGCGCAGCGCGTCACGGCCCATGAACAGCCCCAGGTGGCCCGCGGTCGCCGTCCGGTAGGTGACGTCCGCGGCCGGGGTCCCGACCTTCTCCGCCGCCGCGAACAGCTGCGGGGCCGGGGTGATGTGGTCCGCGGAGCCCGCCAGCAGCAGCAGCGGGCAGTCGATCGCCCCCATGTCGACGGTCCGGCCGTCGACGGTGAGCGTGCCCTTGATCAGCCGGTTCTTCCAGAACAGGTTCTCCACCAGCCACAGGTAGAACGCGCCGGGGATGTCCTGGGTGTACTTGAACCAGTCCTCGAACACCCGGTAGCGCTCGACGTGGGTGGGGTCGTCGATGTTCTCCAGCAGCTGCAGCTGCCG
Source organism: Pseudonocardia sp. DR1-2 (assembly GCF_023717215.1). Taxonomy (NCBI): domain Bacteria; kingdom Bacillati; phylum Actinomycetota; class Actinomycetes; order Pseudonocardiales; family Pseudonocardiaceae; genus Pseudonocardia; species Pseudonocardia sp. DR1-2. The sequence goes on from NZ_JAMQOF010000007.1 coordinate 209,981, forward strand.
GGAGATCTCCGACTGCGGCTGGATCGAGATGAAGTTCGACAGCACCGCCGAGCCCGGCATGTTGCCGCCGCCCGCGGCGACCAGCGCCTTGTACGGCGCCATCCCCATCGTCCCCGCCATCAGCCGGGTCGAGGCGGCGATCACCGACTCGCCGGCGTGGAAGTCGATCGGCGCCCCGGCCAGGGTCAGGGTGTTCACCCGGTCCGGGTGCAGCGCGGCGTAGATCGTCGCCAGCCAGCCGCCCTGGCAGTCGCCCACCAGGTTGGCCTTCCCGCCCATCCGCCGGATGGACCGGTCGATCACCTCGAGGTAGTCGGTGATCGTGACGTTCTTCGTCGCGGTCGTGGCGGGCCGCCAGTCCAGCGCGTAGACCTTCGTCAGGCCCGAGGCGCGGATCATGGCGATCTGGCTCTGCTGCGGCGAGTAGTCCACGACGGTCGAGGAGTGCCCGGCCTGGGGCGGCAGCACCAGGGTGGGGACCACGTCGTCGTCGCGGTGCTCGGCGGCGGTGAAGTCACGCAGCGACGCGAACGGCGTCGACAGCACGACCTCGTTGGCCAGGTGCCAGGTCGGCTCGCGGCGGTCGGCCATCGCCGAGATCCACAGCAGCCCGCGCCGGGCGGCGTCGCCGGGCCGGGCGATCCGCTGGACTGCGTCGATCCAGTAGGCGCCGGTGGCCCGGCCGACCTCGGCCACCACCTTGGTCAGGTTCCGGGTGTTGTACGACACGAGGTACCGGAGGGGGTCCGGCCGGTCGTCGCTCCCGCTGGCCGCGGCCACGGGGGTGTCGGGAAGGGCACGCGGTCCGTGCTCCCTGGAGGGTGCGGACCGTCGGGTGATCGCCGTGCTCATGGGCCTCTCCCATCAACTCTGATGACCGGGGGCTATCCGGGTTACCGAACGGTAAAACGCGATCGGTATGTCAAGCAAGCGCTGGCCTACTCCGGAGTAGTGCTTGCTTCGCTTAGCGCAGGTGAGAGGCCTTACAACAATCCGGGGCTGCCTACCGGTGAGTACGCGGTCACCATGTGTCCATCCCGTTGCGCCTCCCGTTCCCTCAGGGAGCGCGGGAACCCAGGCACGGAGACCGAACCGGCCGTCAGGAGTGACGAACAGTGACCACGCAGCCCGTACCCCAGCCCGAGTCCGAGAACGGCAGCGCCGCCGCGTCGAACCAGGCCGCGGAGGTGCTGCGACGGCAGGCGGCTGGCCTCGTGCGGGACCTGCGTGAGCTCGCCAGCCCCGAGGGGCTCGCCGCGAAGGTCGACCCGGTCGGCTTCGGCGGGGCGCTCGGCGAGGCCGCCCGCTCGCTGGCCACCCGGCCCGGCGCGGTGCTGCGCACCGGGCTGGGCTTCGGCGTCGACTCGGCCAAGGCCGTGTCCGCCGCGGCCGCGCGCGCCGTCGGCCGGACGACCACCGGTCCGGCGTCGCTGCCCGAGAAGGACAAGCGCTACGCCGACCCGGCCTGGGAGGGCAACGCCTGGTACTACCTGGCCCGCCAGGAGCACAGCCTGCTCGCCGACCGGCTGACCGAGCTGTCGCAGGCCGCCCGCGTCTCGCCGACCGCGCGCCGCAAGCTGGACTGGCTGGTCGGCCAGATCGTCGAGGCACTGGCCCCGCCGAACGCGGTCGTCACCAACCCGGCCTGGCCGAAGAAGATCGTCGAGACCGGTGGGCTGAACATCGTGCGGGGTGCGCGCAACATGCTGCGCGACGCCGTGCAGAACCAGGGGATGCCGCGCCAGGTCACGCCCGGCGCCTTCCAGGTGGGCAAGGACCTCGCGGTCACCCCGGGCCACGTGGTCTTCCGCAACCGGCTGATCGAGCTCATCCAGTACGAGCCGCAGACGGACAAGGTGCACGAGATCCCGCTGCTCATGAGCCCGCCGTGGATCAACAAGTACTACATCATGGACCTCGCGCCGCAGAAGTCGCTGGTGGAGTGGGCGGTGCAGCACGGCCACACCGTGTTCATGATCAGCTACCGCAACCCGGACTCGTCGCTGGCCGACGTGACGATGAGCGACTACCTGCAGGAGGGCCCGGTCACGGCCCTGGAGGTCGTCCGCGAGATCACCGGCCGGGACACGGTCAACGTCGCCGGGCTCTGCCTGGGCGGCGCGCTCTCCGCCGCGATGACGGCGTGGCTGGAGGCCAAGGGCGACCAGCGCGTCAACTCGCTGACCCTGATGAACACGCTGCTCGACTACTCCGGTCCGGGCCAGCTGGGCGTGTTCACCGACGAGAAGACGGTGGACCGGCTCGAGCGGAGCATGCGCAAGGACGGGTACCTGCCCGCCACCAGCATGAAGACGACCTTCGACCTGCTGCGGGCCACCGACCTGGTCTGGAACTACGTCGTCAACGACTGGATGCTCGGTGAGGACCCGAAGCCGTTCGACATGCTGACCTGGAACTCCGACTCCACCCGCATGCCGGCCGCGATGCAGACCGAGTACCTGCGCACGCTGTACCTGGAGAACCGTTTCGCCGAGGGCAAGCTGGAGCTCGCGGGGGAGCGGCTCGACGTGGCCGACATCCGGCCCGACAGCTACATCGTCACGGCCGAGTCGGACCACATCGCGCCCTGGAAGTCGGTCTACACCGGGGCGTCGAAGCTCGGCGGCACGGTGCGGTTCGTGCTGTCGAACTCCGGGCACATCGCCGGCGTGGTCAACCCGCCGTCGCCGAAGTCTCGGCACTGGTTCGGCGAGAGCGACGACCTCCCGGCCCGCGCCGAGGACTGGCGCGACGACGCCACCGAGCGCAAGGCCTCCTGGTGGGAGGACTGGACGCCGTGGATCGCCGAGCGCGCGGGCAAGGAGGTCGCGGCGCCGAAGAAGATCGGGTCGGACGCGTACCCGCCGCTGGAGCCCGCTCCCGGCCGTTACGTGCTGAGCGGCTGAGCCGCCGCCCGCACCCCGCCGCCGCCCCGGTGATCACCGCTGGTCACCGGGGCGGAGCATTGTCCACGATGGACGATGGTCCGTACCGTCCACTGTCGACACTGCATCGGATGCGTGCGCAACCGCCGTCCGGCGGGGAGAATGCATCGCCATGGACCGCGTACGTTCTGTGCCCGCGTGCCGGCGACCGCCGCGCGGGGCCCTCCGGGTGGGGGCGCCGTGAGCCGCGCGGGGGAGGCCCGCACGCACGGCGGGCGCCGGCCGCGGACCGCCGGGGAGACCGCCGCCGACGAGCTGCGTGAGAACGGCCGCCGGGCCGCCGAGGACGCGTGGAGCGCGCAGGTGAACGCCCTGGGCGGGTTCATCCGGGCGCAGCGCCAGATGGCCAAGCTCTCGCTGCGCGAGATGGCGGCGATGACCAAGGTGTCCAACGCCTACCTCAGCCAGGTCGAGCGGGGGCTGCACCAGCCGTCGTTGAAGGTGCTGCGCTCGATCGCCGACGCGCTGCACCTCAACACCGACCAGATGCTCAGCCGGGCCGGCTGGTCGGTCGGCGACCCGGACACCGCGGGCGACGCCGCCCCGGTCGAGGAGGCCGCCCCCGCGGCCGCGCCACCGCCGGGTGTCGAGGCCGCGATCGAATCCGACACGCGGCTGTCCGACGAGCAGAAGGCGGCCCTGCTGGGGGTGTACCGGAGCTTCGTGCAACGGGACTGAGCTGCCGTGCTTGACATACTTAACGGGTGTGCGTAGTTTTCTTGGCATGCCGGGGTGCTCGTCGGCGCCCCGTCCACGCCGAGATACGACTCCCGGGAGGGAAGTACCGATGACCGCCTCCACCGAGCAGTTCGTCGACATCGCCAAGCGCGGCCAGGACCTGGTCACCGAGTCCGTCCGCGGGTGGACCGAGGCCGCGAGCGGCCTGGCCCGCCAGTTCGGCGCCGGTGACCGCCCGCAGCTGCCCGACGCGGGTGCCGCCGTCGAGCGCGTCTTCGACTTCTACGAGCAGGTGCTCGGCCACCAGCGCGAGTTCGCCCGTACCGTCGTCGGCGCGAGCACCTCGGTGTTCGACCAGGTCACCGAGCAGGCGACCAAGGCCGCCGAGGCCGTGACCGAGCACGCCGGGCGCAGCACCGAGGCCGCCGCGGAGAAGACCGCGCGCGCCACCCGGAGCGCCGCCGGCAAGTGACCCCGCGCGACGACGGCCCCCGCCCGGCCCCCGGGTGGGGGCCGTCGTCGTGTGTGACCGGGTCGCGCTGTCCCTACCCACCGGTCCGCGCGAGGGTGGCCCCATGAGCCCCCGCACCCGGCCCCGCCGCATCGCGATCGCCTGCCAGGGCGGGGGCAGCCACACCGCGTTCACCGCGGGCGTCCTGGCCCGGCTGCTGCGCTCGGACGCGCTCGGCTCCGCCGCGGACCCGGCCGAGGTCGTCGCGATCTCGGGCACCTCGGGCGGCGCGATCTGCGCACTCGTCGCCTGGGACCGGCTGCGCGACGGCCAGACCCCCGACCGGCGCGAGGCCGCGGCGACGGCGCTGGAGGAGTTCTGGGCCGACAACGCCGCCCGCACCCCGCTGGAGCGCCTCACCAACCTGGGCGTGGTGACGGCGGGCGCGCTCCAGGGGCTCGGGCTCGTCCCGGCAGGCACCCCGTACCTGGTGCCGCGCCCGTTCGACGGCACCCGCCAGTTCCTCGACCTGGTCTCACGGCACGTGGACTTCGCCGCCATCGGTCCGGACCCGGCAGGCGCCGCGCCGCTGCTGCTGCTCGGCGCCGTCGACGTGCTGACGGGGGAGTTCCGGGCGTTCTCCAGCCGCACCGACACCCTGACCGCCGAGACCGTGCTTGCCTCGGCCGCGATCCCCACCCTGTTCCGCGCGGTGCACACCGCGGGCGGCGTCTACTGGGACGGGCTGTTCTCGCAGAACCCGCCCACCCGCGACCTGCTCGACACCGACCCCGACGAGCTGTGGGTCGTGCAGATCAACCCGTCGGAGATCGACGGCGAGCCGCGCAGCCCGATCGAGATCGCCGACCGGCGCAACGCACTGGCCGGCAACCTGTCGCTCAACCAGGAGCTCGGGTTCATCGAGACGATCGACCGGCTGCTCGCCGACGGGAGCCTCGGCCCGGACTCGGGCTACCGGCAGGTGACCGTCCGGGTGCTGGAGATGCCGGCCAGCACGGTGCGGTCCCGGCTGCTCGGTGCCGCCTCCAAGATCGACCGCGACGTCGCGTTCCTGGACCACCTGCAGCGCCGGGGCGCCGCCGCGGCCGACCGGTTCCTCGGCGCGCTGGCCTTCGAACGGGCGGTGCGCGACGGCGACCCGGTCGCGCTCGCGGCCGCCGTCACCCCGGACGCGACCCTGACCTCCACCGCCCCGTTCCGGGAGCGACCGTCCCCGGTGCCGCTGCTCGCCCACCTCGGTGAGCTGCTCGACGGGGAGTTCACCGTCGACCCGACCCGCAAGCAGGTCGCCCGCGACACCGCGGAGTGGGCGGTGCGGGTGCACCGCGACGGCGGTGTCACCGACGGGCTGGCCGAGGCCGGCCTCGACGAGGACGGCCGGGTCACCGCGCTGCGGCTCGGACCACGCCCCTGACCCCGGCCGGGGTCAGAACGGGATCAGCGGCACCACGACCAGCCGCGCCAGCAGCACGGCCACGAACACGATCAGCACCGACAGGTCGAGCCCGACCGCGCCCATCCGGACCGGCTGGACGCGGCGGCGGATCGGGGCGACGACCGGCTCGGTCAGGCCGTGGGTGACGCGGCGGGCGGTGTCGAGCACGGCGCCGCCGCGCCCGGAGCCGAGCACGTCGATCCAGTCCACGACGACCCGGGCGACCAGCACGAGCTGGAACAGCCCCAACAGCCAGGACAGCAGGTAGGCGACCATGTCCCCATCGTCCCCTTTCCGGCTGAGAGTCCGGTGAGAGACGGCTGAGACCTGGGCCCGGTACCGGGCTCAGACCTCGACCAGGACCGTGAACGGGCCGTCGTTGACCGACTCCACGGCCATCTGCGCGCCGAACTCCCCGGTCCCGACGGTGGCGCCGCGCCCGCGCAGCGCGGCCACCACCGCGTCGACGACCGGCTCGGCGTCCTGCGGGCGGGCCGCCGCCGACCAGGACGGCCTGCGTCCCTTGCGGGTCTCGCCGTACAGGGTGAACTGGCTGACCACCAGCAGCGGGGCGCCGGCGTCCGCGCACGAGCGCTCGTCGCGCAGGAGGCGCAGCTCGTGCAGCTTGCGGGCCATCGTGTCGACCTTCCGCGCGGTCGCGGCGGGGTCGGTGCCGACGTCGTCGGCGTGCACGCCGAGCAGCACCAGCAGCCCGGGCCCGATCTCACCGGACACCCGCAGCGGTGTGCCGTCGGGCGCCTCGACCGTCACCGACGCCCGTCGGACGCGGGCGACGACGGCCCTCACCCGACCGGCCCCGACGGCGACGCGGCCGCGGTCCGCGCGGGCACCGGGTGCGGCCAGCCGTCGACCGGCTGGAGCAGGCCGTGCCGGACGAACTCCCGCACCGCGGGCAGCGTCGCCGCGACGAGCGCGTCGACCGGCAGGTCGTGGGCGTAGGACAGCAGCGCGAGCAGCTCGGACAGCGGCAGGTCGCCGCGGCAGCCGGCCAGCAGCGCCGCGGCCGGGGCGTCGACGGGGTGTTCCCAGCCGGGGCCGCCCCAGCGGCGCACGGTCGTCGACAGCTCGGCCCAGCCGCCGTCCGGGTCGACCGACGAGGCCGACTCGAGCACCGTCTCCGGGGCGAGCAGCAGCCGCGCGCCGAGCAGGTCCTCGTCGCGGGTGTGGGCGCGCAGCCAGTCCACCCGGTCCAGCCAGCCGGTCATCTCCCGGCCCAGGCCCTCGCCCAGCTCGCCGGGCAGGTCCTCGACCACGACGGTCGGCTCGCTGTCGGTGCGGCGCAGCATGAGGAAGCCGAACCCGACCCCCTCGACCCGCTCGGCGGCCATCCAGTCCAGCCACGCCCCGGCCTGCTCGCGGGCCGCCCGGGAGGTCGGGACCAGCCCGGCGTCGCGCTGCCAGGTGCCGACGTGCAGGCCCGGGTCGACGACCTCGCGCTGCAGGACCCAGGCGTCGACGCCGTCGGGCAGCCAGGACCGCACCCGGTCCGGCCAGTCCTCGCCGCGCACGTGCAGCCACGACCCCAGCAGCTGCGCGACCCCGCCCGGGTTGAGCAGGCCGGGCAGCTCGCCCAGCAGCCCGGCCAGCGCAGAGTCCCCGGCCGCACCGGAGTCGCGGTAGACGTAGTCCACCCGCGGCGGGCCCGGCACGAACGGCGGGTTGGACACCACCTGGTCGAAGCGCTCCCCGGCCACCGGGGCGAACCACGGGCCCTCCCGCAGGTCGACCTCCACCCCGGACAGCCCCAGCGACAGCCGGGCCAGCGCCAGCGCGCGCGGCAGCACGTCGGTCGCGGTGACCCGCAGCGCGTGCCGGGAGCCGTGCAGCGCCTGCACCCCGCAGCCGGTGCCCAGGTCGAGCAGGGTGCCGACCGGCCGGCGGACGGTCGCCGCGGCCAGCGTCAGCGACGCCCCGCCGACGCCGGTGACGTGCTCGCGGTCCTGCCGCGCGGCCGGGGTGTCGATGTCGGACACCACCCACCAGTCGGTGCCCGGCTCGCCGTCGGCGCCGGGGCCCTCGCCGTAGGGGCGCACGTCCAGCGCGGCCCGGATGCCCTCCGGGGTGCGGCGCAGGATCCGGCCCTCCAGCAGCGGGTCCAGGTCGCCGAGCGCCGCGGTCACCGCCGGCTCGGGCTCGGTGTCCTCCAGCAGGAACAGCCGCACCAGGGTGCCGAGCTCCCCGCCGTCGCGGCTGGCCCGGGCCGCGGGCTCCGGCTCGCCGCGGGTCAGCGCGTCGTGCGCGGAGCGGCCCAGCAGGGCGCGCACACCGTCCGGGGTGTAGCCGGCGTCGAGCAGGCAGCCGCGGACGCGTTCGATGTCACCGGCGTCGAGATGGGGGAGCACCCGCCCATTGTCGCGTGCCATCCTGTGCGGCATGAGCGGGATCTGCATCGCCCAGGAACCGGAGGCCGACGCGCTGCTGGAACGCGAGCCCCTCGCGCTGCTGATCGGCATGCTGCTCGACCAGCAGATCCAGATGGAGGTCGCGTTCCGCGGCCCGCTGAAGCTGCACGAGCGCCTCGGCGGGCTCGACGTGCGCGTCATCGCCGACCACGACCCCGAGGGGTTCGCGGCGCTGGCCACCACCCCGCCCGCCATCCACCGCTACGGCGGTTCCATGGCCAGGCGGGTGCAGGAGATGTGCCGCGCGATCGTCGAGGACTGGGACGGGGACCCGGCCGCGATCTGGACCCGCGACGACCCCGACGGGCGCGAGGTGCTCCGCAGGCTCAAGGCGCTGCCCGGCTACGGCGAGCAGAAGGCGAAGATCTTCGTCGCGATCCTCGGCAAGCAGTACGGGGTCACCCCGGACGGCTGGCGGGAGGCCGCCGGGGACTACGGCGCCGACGGCACCCGGCTCTCCGCGGCCGACGTCGTCGACTCCCGGACCCTGCTCGAGGTGCGCGACACGAAGAAGGCGATCAAGGCCGCGGCGCGCGAGAAGAAGGCCGCTGCGGCGAAGTGATCCGCCGACAGGGCTAGCATCACAGGCGTGCACAAGGTTCCGGAGGCGCTCGCCGGCGCACGCGTGATCGACCCGGACCAGGTCTGCGACGCCGTCGCGGTGCTCGCCGACGCCACCAAGGTGGCCGAGGTCGCGACCGTCCTGGACGTCCTGGGCGAGGTCAACCGCCTGTCGCTGCTGCTCGCGCTGCAGCACGCCGGGGACCTCTGCGTCTCCGACCTCGCCGTCGCCGTCGGGATGAGCGACTCGGCCGTCTCGCACGCGCTGCGCCTGCTGCGCGCGCACGGCATGGTCACCGCCCACCGCGAGGGGCGGCTGGTCCGCTACCGGCTGACCGACGGGCTCGCCCGCCGCGTGCTGGAGATCGTGTCGGCGGTCGCCGTCGCCCCGGGCGCGCTGCATGCGCACGGCGCCGACGACGGGGACGCGTCGTGACGCCCGCGATGATCGAACAGGTCCGCCCGCCGGTCCCGGCGGAGAAGCTCGACCACGAGATCGCCCGGCTGCTCGACGCCCTCCAGTCGGTCTACGACGACGGCTGGTACCCCGAGCTCGAGGTCGTGCGCCCCTGGTCGACGCACAACCCGCGCATCTCCGGGGAGTTCGCCCGGCCGTGCGCGATCCGCCGCTACCTGCACCGGGAGCTGCGCGGCCTGCTCGCCGCCGGGGCCACCGTCACCGCCCGCGCGGCCCGCCCGGCCCGGGCGTTCACCGACCCGGAGTTCTTCGCCGCGCTCGACGAGGACCGCTTCGACCTGCGGGTCAAGAAGCTGTTCCTGTTCGGCCCGGAGCGCATGGCGCTCTCGCTGGACCGCCTCTCGCACTACACCGGCACCCCCGCCGAGTCCTTCCAGCGGCACGTGCTGTTCACCAACTACGCTATGCACGTCGAGTCGTTCCTGGAGCGCTTCCCCGACGCCGAGCGGCCCGACCGCGCCGGCGTCCAGATGCCCGCCTACCACCACCCGGGCGCCGACGGCGACGGCGTGACCCTGGTGAACATCGGCGTGGGCCCGGCCAACGCCAAGACCGTCACCGACCACCTCGCCGTGCTCCGCCCGGACACCATGATCATGATCGGGCACTGCGGGGGCCTGCGGAACCGCCAGGAGCTGGGCGACTTCGTGCTGGCCACCGCCTACCAGCGGGCCGACCACGTGCTCGACGAGGTGCTCCCGGCCGACGTGCCGGTCATCCCGAGCATCCGGCTCAACGGCTACCTGATGGACGCGCTCGGCGCGGCCGAGGCGACCTGGCGGCCGGGGGTCGTGCACACCACCGACAACCGCAACTGGGAGTTCAACCAGGCCGCGACGCTGCACCGGATGCGGCTGGCCCGCGCCGTGGCGGTGGACATGGAGTCCGCGACGATCGCCGCCAACGGGTTCCGCTACCGGATCCCGAACGCGACCCTGCTGTGCGTGTCGGACAAGCCGCTGCACGCCGAGCCCAAGCTGGCCGGCGGCGCGCGGGCGTTCTACGAGGCGAGCAAGCGCAAGCACCTCGGGATCGCGCTGGACGCGCTGGACCGGGTCCGCGACGAGCACCCCGACGGCCTGCCCGGCTCCGAGGTCCGCTCCGCCGACGAGCCGCTGCTCGGCAACGGGCCCGACGGCGCCTGACCGGCGGCCCGGGCGACGGCGGGGTCAGAGCGGCCGCGTGTACCCGGCCCGGTCGGGCTCGTAGCCCAGCCGCGCCAGGAACCGGTGCGGCCCGTCCCCGGCGGTGTCCCCGGCCCGCGCCAGGACGGCGCCGCGGGCCCGCCCGTGCTCGTGCGCCCACTCCACCAGCGCCGACCCGACCCCGCGCCGTCGCCACCCGACGGCGACCCGCAGCCCCTCGACCTGCAGCCGGGTCGCGCCGCGCAGGGCGGGCCCGGGCAGGATCGTCAGCTGCACGGTCGCGACCACCCGGCCGTCGCCGGCGCGGGCGACCGCGAGGAACCGGCCGGGGTCGCGGTCCAGGGCGTCGAAGGCCTCCTCGTAGGGCGCGAGGTCCGGGTCGTCGGCGTCGGCGTCCCCGGAACCCGACAGCAGCGCGACGACCGCCGCCACGTCGGCCCGGGTGGCCCGGTCGACGACGAGCCGGCCCCCGGCCAGCACGACGTCCGCGCCCGCCGGGTGGGCGCTGGACCGGACACCGTCCACGACCCGGTCCAGCCAGGCGCCGACGTTCTCCCGCGCCTCGTCGGTGTCGGGGTAGCGGCAGCGCAGGTGCAGACCCGCCTCGTCGAGGATGAACCACACCATCACGCCGTCGGCGTCGCCCGCCGAGCTGACGTACTGCGCGTCCAGCCCGGCGTGGTCGATGCGCACCGGCAGCCGTCGCAGGTCCAGCCAGGAGATCGCGAACATGCCGGGCGCCTCGGGCATCCCGCCCCACGGGGCCAGCACGTCGTCGAGCGGCCAGGAGCCGAGCCGCACGGCCTCGCGGACGGCGTCGGCGCAGGCCCGCGGGTCCGGGTCGCGCGCGTCGATCACCGCGTTGGTGATGAACCAGCCGACCGAGCCGTGCCAGCGGTCGTCGTAGCGGCTGTGCACGGGGAACACCGCGCGCAGCGGGGCGTGCGCCAGCTCCCGGGTGGTGCGGGTCATGACCGAGGTGACCAGGGCCAGCGTCGAGACCCCGGACCGGCGGGCCCGGCGCTCGAACAGCGCGCAGTCGTCGACGCCGAGCACGTCACGCACCTCGACGCGCTCCGGGGGAGCGGGGGTGAGCTCGCCCAGCGGCAGCGGGAAGCGGGGCATCACGTCGCCGCCCGCGGCCAGGATCTCGGCCCAGCGGTGCCGGACCTCGTCGGGCGCGGGCTCCCGGCCGGCCAGGGCGGCGGTGTGCTCGGCGAAGGGGCGCACGGTCCCGGGCGGCAGCGTCCCGCCCAGGCCCTGCACGAGGTCGCGCAGGACCACCAGCAGCGACCACATGTCCACGTGGGCGTGGTCGGCGGCCACGACGAGCGTCGGCCGGTCCGCGGTGAGGATCACGCAGAGCCGGTGCGACGGCGCCGCGTAGGGGGTGCAGCGCTCGTCGAGCATCCGGCGGACGGCGTCGTCGACGGCCTGGCCGGGCGCGACCGGGTGGGTGACCCAGCGGCCGGGACGCAGGTCCACCTCGTGCAGCCGGGGACCGTCCGGGCCGGGGGAGAACACCGTGCGCAGCGTCCCGTGCCGGCGCAGCACCGCCAGCCAGGCCCCGGCCAGCGCGTCGAGGTCCACCGCGGGCAGCCGGCAGGTGATCGCCATCCACGAGCCCGGCCGGTCCCCGCGGCCGACGTGGCGGCGCTGGTCGAACGAGACCGGGACCGGGTGCCCGGTCCGGCCGACGGCGACGTCGTAGCCGAGCAGCGTCCCGTAGGGCAGGCGCAGGTGCGTCACGCTCGTCAGCCGCATGGCCATAACCTAGGCCGACGAAGATCGGGAGGCGTAGCGCATGGCCACGTTCGGGATCGCCGGGGCGACACTGGACTTCGACGTCCGCGACACCTCCGGTGGTCCGGCGGTGGTGGCGCTGCACGGCCTCACCTCCAGCCGTCGCCGGGAGGCCCTGATGCGGCTCGACATCGCCTCCCGGGTCGAGGGCGTGCGGCTGCTGCGCTACGACGCGCGCGGCCACGGCCGCTCCGGTGGTACCGCCGATCCCGCGGACTACCGGTGGCCCGCGCTGGCCCGGGACCTGCTGGGGCTGCTCGACCACGTCGTGCCGGGGGAGCGGGTGCACGGGGTCGGGCCGTCGATGGGCGCCGGGACGCTGCTGCACGCCGCGCTGGCCGACCCGGGCCGGTTCGCCAGCCTCACCCTCATGCTGCCGCCGACCGCCTGGGGGACCCGCCGCGCCCGGTCCCGGGACTACGAGCGGTCCGCGTCGGCCGTGGAGGCCGACGGTGTCGCGGCGCTCGACGCCGGTGCCGACGACGCGGACCTGCCCCCGGCCGCCCGGGGCCGCCCGCGGACCGGGCCCGACGTGCGTGCCGAGCTGCTCCCGGCGATCCTGCGCGGCGCGGCCGCCACCGACCTCCCCGCACCGGAGGAGCTGGAGCGGATCACGGTGCCGGTGCAGGTACTGGCCTGGACCGGGGACCCGGGCCATCCGGAGTCCACCGCGCAGACCCTGCGGGAGCGGCTGCCCGCGGCCGGACTGTCGATCGCGGCGACCCCGGACGACGTCGTCTGGTGGTCGCGGCTGCTCGCCGCGCGGCTGCGCCGCTGGGAGACGCTCGACCCCACCGTCGACGGCGGGCCCGCGGGTGTGCGCGAGGCGACCGGCGGGCGCCCGCGCGGGGATCGCGTAGGGGTGTCACCATGGAAAGGGAGGTGGTTCGACAGTGGCTGAGCGGCGACGCGTGGACCCCGTTCTCATCACGGACGCGCAGATGTCCTACGAAGAGGAACTGGAGATCCGCAAGCGGCGCTACAAGTGGACGATGGGCATGCGGATCCCGTGCATGATCCTCGCCGGCGTCTTCTACCAGATCCCGTGGGTCGCGGTGACCCTGCTCGCGATCTCGGTGCCGTTGCCGTGGATCGCGGTGCTCATCGCGAACGACCGGCTGCCGCGCAAGGCGGAGACGCCCAACCGGCACCGGCAGGACCACCGGGCGATCGAGACCGGGCCTCGTCCGGTGATCGACCAGGGCGGCGACGATCCCGCCGGCCCCCGGCCCACCACCGACGACGAACAGCCCACGGGGACCACGGGAGGCGGCACCGCCTCCCCGCCCTGAGGCCGGTCTCGGGCATCATGGACGCCATGTCCACGACGACGCTGCCCGAGGTCGACACCCGGCCCGAGACCACCGACAAGACCGGTGACGACCGGCCGGACATGTTCCACTACGTCAAGAAGGACCGGATCGCCGAGAGCGCGGTCCTGGGGAACATGGTCGTGGCGCTGTGCGGCGAGACGTTCCCGGTGACCAAGTCGCCCAAGCCGGGATCGCCGGTGTGCCCGCAGTGCAAGGAGATCTTCGAGGGGCTCCCCCCGGGTGGCGGCGACGGGGAGTGAGACCCCTCAGCCCCGCGCGAGCAGCAGCCGCAGCGGGGTGGAGGACGGGTCGCCGGGCACCGTGCGCAGCACGGTCTCGGTGACCATCCCGGCCGACCGGTAGAGCGCCAGCGCCGCGACGTTGTCCGCGGCCACCTCGAGCCACAGCCGCCCCGGGCCCGCCCACGGCGGTCCGCCGGGGGTGTCGCCGGTCGCTCCGGGTACCCCGGCGACGGCGAGGGCGGCACCGAGCAGGGCCCGTCCGGCCCCGGTGCCGCGCCGGTCGCGGTGGACCACGAGCCGGTGCAGCTCGACCCCCGGTTCCGGGCCGCGGGGTGCGGCCAGCACGGCGTAGCCCGCCGGGCCGGGCTCGCCCGGGCGTTCCAGGAGCAGATGCAGCCGCGCCGGGTCGGCCGCGGCGTCGTCGTGCCACTCCGGTCCGCAGGCGACGCCGATGCCCGGGGCGCCGTCGTCGAGCGCCGCCAGTGCGGCGGAGTCCGCCGGGCCGCGCCACGGGCGCAGGACGGCGTCCCGGGCCGGTCGTGCGGGCGTCGTGCGTTCACCGGTCGTCCGTGCGGGGGTCGCCACCCGGCCATCGTGCGGCCACCCGCGCGGTCCCGCTCGGCCGGGGCCGCGATGGCGGGGTCAGGACCGCAGGAAGGCGTCGATCTCCGCCGCGAACGGCTCCGGGTCGAGCAGCAGCTCCAGGTGGCCGCCGGGGTAGCGGCTGATCCGGGAGCGCCGGATCCCGCGGTGCAGCATCGTGGCGTTGCCGCGCGGGACGATCGGGTCGTCGTCACCGGCGATGATCAGGGTGTCCGCGGTGATCGCCGGCAGCAGCGGCAGGCTGGTCCAGCCCGAGAGCGCCATCAGCTGGTAGTAGTAGCCGCGCATCGGGCCGCGCCGGGCCCCCGCGCCGAGCGCCTCCGCGGCCCGTTCCGGGTGGTCGCGCAGCGAGCCGCCGTAGATGCGGGCGGCGACGGCGTCGACGTAGGACGGGTCCTGGTGGCGCTTCGGCGAGGTCATGACCGCCATCACCCGCGGCGACGCCGGGATCATCAGCGCCCCCGGACCGGTCGCGGCCAGCACGAGCTTGCGCACCCGGCGGCGACGGCTGATCGCCAGCTGCTGGGCCAGCATCCCGCCCCAGGAGAACCCCAGGACGTCGGCCTCCCGCACACCCAGCTTCGTCAGCACCTGCCCGAGCCGGTGCGCCATCCACGTCAGGTGGTACGGCATCCGCGGCACCGCCGACCCGCCGATGCCCGGCGGGTCGAACCGGATGACGTCGAGGTCCGCGGGCAGCGCCGCGACCAGCGGGTCGAGCACGTCGGTGGCGGCGCCGATGCCGTTGCACAGCAGCAGCGGGGTGCGGCGGGGGCCCGGGCCGGAGGCGGGGCGACGCACGACGCGCAGGGCACGGCCGCCGACGAGCACGTCGTGCTCCTCGAGGCCCGCGCCGCCCACGGGCCGGGAGCTGGAAGTGGTCATCACCGCCGAGCCTAGGTGCCACGGCCGGGCGGTGGGGTGCGGACGGCCCCGGGTGTGACGATCCCGGACCCCACCCTCAGACGGGGGCGGGCTCGCCCAGGTAGGTCCCCGGGGCCGGGAACAGCGGGCGCAGACGACGTCCGCCCAGCTCCGGGGGCGCGTCGCGCATCGTGCCCGAGCGTTCGACCAGCCAGGCGGCCAGGTCGTCCCACCAGGAGCCCTCGACGGCCTCGGCCCCGGCCCTCCACCGCTGAGCCACGCCGTCGCCGGTGGAGCAGGGTGCCGCGCGGAACCCGGTCGCCACCGACGGCGGCGCGATCAGCGCGCCCGCCTGGTCGCCGGGGGCCAGGACGAGCCGGCAGGCTCCGCCGAGGCGCTGCGCGGTGCGGTACCCGCCCGTCCAGGGCTGCACCGGGTCGTCGTCGGCGGCGACGAGGTAGCTGTCGCGACGCAGCTCGGCGAACCGGACGGGGGTGCCGAGGACCCGCACGTCGGGCCGGTCCGGGCCCGCGCCGTCGCCGGACGCCGCGGCCAGCGCGGCGAGGTCGGTGTGCAGCCCGGCGGGCAGCGGCAGCAGGTCGGACACCCACGCCCGCATCGCCCGCGCGGCGCGCCCGTCCAGGTCGGCGGTCCCGCCACCGTGCGGCACCGCCCACGGCAGCACCCGGTCCGGCCCGCGCCGCCACGCCCAGGCCCGCACCGCCGTCGCGCCGTCGAGGACGCCGTCGCGGGCGGCCAGGCCCGCGGTCTCGGCGCCGGTCGCCGGGTCGGGGGCGAAGCCGGGCAGCGCGTCGGACTGGTCGAGGACGGTCGCCAGGTAGGCGACGGCGGCGACCCGGTCGTCGAGCCCGATCGCGGCCTGGTGGGCCTGCACCGCCGCGGTCAGCAGCCCGCCGGTGCGCACGCCGAGCAGCGACACCCGCGGGGCGCGGGTGATGCGCCCGCAGGCGTCGACGGCGTCGAGGACGGCGGCGGCGTGCGCGTCGAGGTCGCGGTCGGCGTCGGCGGGGCCCGCCGGGCGCCAGGACAGCGCGAACACCTGCAGGCCCTTCCCGAGCAGGTGCTCGACCAGCGAGTACCCGGGCGCGAGGTCGGCCAGCCAGTAGCGGTGCACCAGCGGCGGGACGACCAGCACCGGGGTGTCGTGCACCTTCTCGGTCCGCGGCAGGTACTGCAGCAGCTCGAACATCGGGGTGCGCAGGACGACCGCGCCGGGCGTGGCGGCGACGTCGCGGCCGGGGACGGGGCCGCCCCGGGCGTCGCGGGCGCCGGTGTCGAAGGGGACCGACGGGGTGTCGGCACCGGGGGGTGTGAAGACCCGGTCGGCGACGTCACCGGCAGCCGGCGCGGGCCCGGTGGCCGGTGCGGGACGACCGTGATCGTCACCTGTGCGGGGATCGGTGCCGCCGGTGGCACCGATCCCCTCCGAGCCGGTGATCATGAGAGGGCCCGGGGCGGGCAGCAGGAGGGCGGTCAGCCCGGCGAGGGTCGCGCGCAGCCGCTCGGCGTCCGCGGCGGGCAGCGGCACGTCCGGGCTCGCGACGGCGTCGTCGAGCAGCCCGGAGACCGCCCCGGTCGTCGCGAGCAGCACCTGGGCCGCGCACCGCGCCACCGGCGCGACCGGACCGGCCGGCACGTCCGGGGCGAGGGCGGAGCGGCCCAGCCCGACCCGGCCCAGCTCGGCGACCCAGTCGCCGCCGCGGCGCAGGAGCAGCAGCGGCCGGGCGGACACGGCGGCCGCCAGCCGCAGTCCCGCCGCGGGCAGGGCGAGGGGGCCGGCGTCGGCTGGGGTGCGGTCGCGCTCGCTCATCACCTCCATCATCCCCACCGCCACCGGTCGCGGCGCGTTCACCCCGTCGTCGGACGGCGTTCGGACCGGACCGGCACGGTGACCCGGTCGCACCGCACGAGACCCCGGAGCCCGATGAGCACCGTCGCCCCGTCCACCCCGTCCCCGCAGGCGTCCCCGGCCGGGACGGGTGCGTTCCTGCGGGAGTTCCTGCGCGACCCGCTGCGCACGGCGTCGGCGCTGCCGAGCTCCCGGGCGCTGGCCCTCGCCGCCACCGCACCGGTCCCCGCGACCGGGGACCCGGTCGTCGTCGAGCTGGGGCCGGGCACCGGGGCGTTCACCGACGTCGTCGCCGAGCGGCTCGGCGGCCGCGGCCACCACCTCGCCGTCGAGCTGAACCCGCGACTGGCCGCGCTGCTGCGGGCCCGCCACCCCGGGCTCGACGTCGCCGTCGCCGACGCGGCCGAGCTGCCCGCACTGCTCGCCGCCCGCGGGCTCGGCGGCGCCGACGTCGTGGTCTCCGGGCTGCCGTGGGCGGCCTACCCGCGCGACGAGCCCTGGCTGACCGACGTCGTCGCCGGCTGCCTGCACCCCGACGGCGCGCTGACCCAGTTCGGCTACTCGGTGACCCGGGCCCTGCCGCCCGCCCGGCGGCTCCGGCGGCGGCTCGCCGCGGCGTTCGAGGAGGTCGTGCACGGCCGCACGGTGCTCGCCAACGTCCCGCCCGCGTTCGTCCTCACCGCCCGCCGTCCGCGGCCGCCCCGGGGCTGACCTGGCCCGTCGCCGCCGGGGAGACCCCGGGCCCGCCCACCGGGCGGTGACGGTGCGGCCCCCGGCTACCCTGATCCGCGCCCCGCAGCCCGGTCGGCGTCGACGCGCGGACCTGCCGGGGATCGCCGGTTCCCGCCCGGGAACGACCCACGGACCAGGGGAGACGTGTGTCGCAGACCCAGCTCGTGTCGCCCGAGACCCGCCCGCTGCGCGCGTGGCAGCGCAGCGCTCTCGCCCGCTACCTCGCGACCTCGCCGCGGGACTTCCTCGCGGTCGCGACCCCGGGTGCGGGCAAGACGACCTTCGCCCTGCGCGTCGCGTCGGAGCTGCTGCGCGACCGGGTCGTCGACGCGATCACCGTCGTCACCCCGACCGAGCACCTGAAGTACCAGTGGGCCGAGTCGGCCGCGGCCGCCGGCGTCGCGCTCGACCCGGAGTTCCGCAACTCCGCGGGCGGTACCTCGCGGGACTACCAGGGCATCGCGATCACCTACGCCGGCGTCGCCGCGCACCCGATGCTGCACCGCAACCGCACCGAGAACCGCCGGATGCTGGTGATCCTCGACGAGATCCACCACGCTGGCGACGCCAAGAGCTGGGGTGAGGGCGTCTACGAGGCGTTCGAGCCCGCCACCCGGCGCCTCGCCCTGACCGGGACGCCGTTCCGCTCCGACGACAACCCGATCCCGTTCGTCGAGTACGTCCCCGACGCCGAGGGCGCCCCGCGCAGCCGGGCCGACCACCAGTACGGCTACGCCGAGGCGCTGGCCGACAACGTGGTCCGGCCGGTCGTCTTCCTGGCCTACTCCGGTACGTCCAACTGGCGCACCAGCGCGGGCGAGGAGATCTCCGCCCGGCTGGGGGAGCCGCTGACCCGCGAGCAGACCGCGATGGCCTGGCGGACCGCGCTGGACCCCTCGGGGGACTGGATGCCCGCGGTGCTCGCCGCGGCCGACCGGCGCCTGCAGAGCCACCGCGACGGCGGCATGCCCGACGCGGGCGGCCTCGTCATCGCCACCGACCAGACGGCCGCCCGTGCCTACGCCGCGCTGCTCACCGGCATCACCGGGGTCCGGCCCGCGGTCGTCCTGTCCGACGAGGCGGGCGGCTCGGACCGGATCGCGGAGTTCTCCCGCTCCACCGAGCGGTGGATGGTCGCGGTCCGGATGGTGTCCGAGGGTGTCGACGTGCCGCGCCTGGCCGTCGGCGTCTACGCCACCAGCGCCTCCACCCCGCTGTACTTCGCCCAGGCGATCGGCCGGTTCGTGCGGTCGCGGCGGCAGGGCGAGACCGCGTCGGTGTTCGTCCCCAGCGTCCCGGTGCTGCTCGGCCTGGCCAGCGAGCTGGAGGCCCAGCGCGACCACGTCCTCGGCAAGCCGCAGCGGCCCGAGGAGGTCTGGAACGACGCCGAGCTCAACGAGGCCAACAAGGTCAAGGACGAGCCCGGCGAGCAGGAGAAGGCGTTCACCTCCCTCGGCGCCGACGCCGAGCTGGACCAGCTGATCTACGAGGGCGCCACCTACTCCGCCGACGAGGAGGACTACCTCGGGCTGCCCGGGCTGCTGGAGCCCGACCAGGTGCGCACCCTGCTGTCCCAGCGGCAGGCCGACTGGATCGCGAAGGGCTCGCCGCGCACCGGCGCCCAGGCCCGCGCCACCCCGGCGACCGAGCCCACCCCGCCGCCGGCCGCCGAGCGCGGGCAGAGCGTGCGGGAGCGGCTGCAGACGCTGCGCAAGGAGCTCAACACCCTGGTCGCGCTGCACAACCACAAGACCCGCAAGCCGCACGGGAAGATCCACAACGAGCTGCGGGCGCACTGCGGCGGCCCGCCGGTGGCGATGGCGACCATCGAGCAGCTCGAGGAACGCATCGCGACCCTGCGGTCCTGGCGCTGAGAGCCGCCGTGGCGGGCCGCCGTGTCGCCGTCGGGCCCGTTCCTGGCCCTGTCCTGCCCGGAGGCCGTCGCGGCCCGTGCGGGCGCGGCGGGGTCGGCCCGCCACCGCCGCGACGACCACGACATCGGCGTGGCGACGGCGACGACGGCGCGTCGGGCCACCCGGTGATCCGTTCCGCGCGCGCAGATCCGCTCGGCGCGCGCGTCCGGACACGCGCGCCGAGCGGATCTGCGCGCGAACTGCGGATCTGCGCGCGGACGTGGCACCGGCCGAGCGGTCAGGACGGGGCGGACCGGTCCCGGGCGGACGTGGCGGGGACGGGGACGGGTTCGTCGCCGTCGCGGGACCGCAGGGCCACCGCGGCGACGACCAGCGCGATCCCCACGGCCTCCAGCGGCCCCGGGAGCTGACCGAGCACGACGAGCCCGACCAGCGTCGCGGTGGCGGGCAGCAGCGCCAGCAGGACCGCGAACCGGGCCTGCCCGACCCGGCGCAGCACGACCTGGTCCAGCACGTAGGGGACCACCGAGCTGAGCACACCCAGCCCGACGGACAGGCCGAGCACCACCGGATCGGCGAGCGGCGCGAGGTTCGCGACGCCGAACCCGGTCGCGGCACCCGCACCCCCGGTGAACAGCAGCGGGACCAGGACGACGGCGGCCACGGTGAACCCGGTCGCCAGGTCGTCGATGCCGGAACCGGCCCGCGCGACCCGCTTGCCCAGCACGATGTAGGCCGCCCACATCGCCGCCGCGCCCAGCGCCCACAGCACCCCGGCGGGACTGCCGGACCAGCGGACGTCGGCGATGAGGAGCACGCCCGCCGCGGCCAGGCCGACCGCGCCGACGTCGCGGAACCGGCGCGAGGCGAGCGCCGCGACCAGGACCGGGCCGGTGAACTCGACCGCCACCGCGGTGCCGAGCGGCAGCCGCGCGATCGCCTCGTAGTAGGCGACGTTCATCAGCGCCGTGGCCAGCCCGAACGTCCCCGCGCGGACGAGCCGGACGCCACGCCAGGCGTCGCGGCCGGGACGGCGCCATGCCAGCAGGACCAGCGCGGCACCGATGAGGCGCAGCTCGGCGACCGCCGACGGAGCGAGCCGGTCGAACAGCCCGACGGCCAGCGCGGCCCCCACGTACATCGAGGTCCCACCGGCCAGGAACAGCAACGGAGCGGGAACACGATCGGGCGACGGGCGGGGACTCACCCGGCCAACGTAGACCGCGACACACCGTATTTACCGTGGCGCGCTTGCACGTCGGGCGAGTTGCCCGCATGATTCACACGCAGTCAACTTCATACGCAATCGGTCACCGCGGGTACATCGCGGCGCCACCGAACCGTGCGGCGCACGCCACACGTGACGGACGTCGCGACGCATCCCGGGAACACGTACAGGGGCCTCGAGCGTCTGTACAGGTGTGGGCGAGCCGCTCGTGCGGTCGTCACAGTGATACGGCGGCGAGCGCCCGAAGCCCGCCGCCGCGACGGAGGGAGACCGCTATGCAGCCCGAAACGCTGACCCGGCCCGAACTGACCCTTGCCGACCGTTGCGACCGCTGCGGTGCGGCTGCCAAGGTGCGCGCGATCCTGCCCTCCGGTGGGGAACTCCTGTTCTGCAACCACCACGGCAACGCCCACGCCGCCAAGCTGCGTGAGTCCGGGGTGCAGGTGCAGACCGGGGAGTGACACCCGGGGCGCGACCCGCGTCCCCAACTCAGACCCGCGAACGGGGCGGGGATCCGATCGGATCCCCGCCCCGTTCGGCATGTCCGGGGGTGTTCAGGACACTGGTGCGAGCGGCTCCGGGCCGGTGCCCGGGCCCCCGTGCGCCCCGGCCGGCCGCGACGGCGCCGGGTCGGCGGGCAGCGGGGTGGCGCCGGTGACGATGTCGGCGGCCCGCTCGGCCACCATCACCACCGGGCCGTAGGTGTTGGCGTTGGGCACGTCCGGGAAGATCGACGCGTCGACGACCCGCAGACCCTCGGTGCCGTGCACGCGCAGCGTCGACGGGTCCACGACGGCGTCGGCGTCGGTACCCATCCGCGCGGTGCTGGTCGGGTGCAGCCCGTTCTGGGCGCGCCGGGACACCCAGTCGAGGATCTCGGCGTCGGAGCGGACACCGTCGCCGGGGAAGGTCTCCCCGGCGTCGAGGCCCGCGAACGCCGGCTGGGTGAGGATCTCCCGGGCCAGGCCGACGGCCTCCACCCAGCGACGCCGGTCGCCGTCGGTGACCAGGTAGTTCTGCACCAGGCGCGGCGGGACGGCGGTGTCGCGGGACACCGCCCGCACCGTCCCGCGGACGTCGCCCGCCATCACCGAGACGTGCATCTCGTAGCCGTGCCCGACCGGCGGGACGTCCGGCGCGAAGCGCATCGCGACCGGCGCGAACAGCATCATCACGTCGGGGATGCCCCCGGCCATCGAGGTGGAGGCGAACCCGCCGATCTCGAAGTGGTTGCTGGCCCCGATCCCGGTGCCCGAGACGAGCCAGCGGGCCGCCGCGGCGGGCAGCCGGTGCGGGGCCCGGTGCGGGGCAAGCGAGATGGGCTGGGAGCAGGCGTGCTGCAGGTGCACCGCGAGGTGGTCCTGCAGGTTCGCGCCGACCCCCGGCAGCTCCACCCGGGTCTCGACGCCGATGCCCGCGAGGTGCTCCGGGTCGCCGAAGCCGGACACCTGGAGCAGCTGCGGGGTGGCGATGGAGCCGGCGGCCAGCAGGGTCTCGCCGGCGTCGACGTCGCGGAGGGTGCCGTCGGCGGCGCGGTAACGGACGCCGATGACCCGGGTACCGCGGGCGTCGGTGCGCAGCGCGCGGACCAGGGCGCCGGTGCGGACGGTCAGGTTGGGCCGCGACGCGGCGACCGGGTGCAGCCAGGCGTCGGTCGCCGAGAAGCGGCGCCCGCGCGAGATCGTGCGCTCGGTGCGGGAGAAGCCCTCCTGGACCGGGCCGTTCGTCGAGTCCAGCAGCGCGTGCCCGGCCTGCTGCGCCGCGGCCAGGAACGCCGCGTTCAGCGGGCCCGCGGCCGGGGCGCGCTCGAGGACCTGCGGCCCGTGGCCGCCGTCGGGCAGCGGGGTGCCGTGCTCGGACATCCGCCGCTCCAGGCGGCGGAAGTAGGGCAGCAGGTGGGCCGAGCTCCACTGTCCGCAGCCGGGCAGGCGGGACCAGCGGTCGTAGTCGCCCGGGTGGGCCCGCTGGTAGACCATCCCGTTGATGCTGCTGCTGCCGCCCAGCACCTTCCCGCGCGGGACGGCGATCCGGCGCCCGGCCAGACCGGCCTCGGGCTCGGTGACGTAGCACCAGTCGTAGCGGGGGTTGCCCCACGCCTTCGACAGCGCGGCGGGCATCCGGATGATGGGGTCCCAGCGGTGGTCGGGCCGACCCGCCTCGAGCATCAGCACCCGGCGCGTGGGATCCTCGGTGAGCCGGGCGGCCAGCACCGCCCCCGCGGATCCCCCGCCGACGATGACGACGTCGTACCGGCCCATTGCGCGCCCTCCACACCCACTGTCGGGATTGCCCTGTTCGAGGGAGCAACCCCCCTTGCGTGGATCACGGTACGCCGCGCCCACCGGCCGTCGCCGCCGCCCCCGTAGGCTCGATGGTGTGACGACGACCGAGCGGGACGCCGAGGACGGAGCGCACCTCCGCGACGCCGCCGCGGACGACGCCGACGCCGCGTTGGCCGCCCTCGCCGCCCAGCTGGAGGCGTCGGTCGCCGAGCTGTCCTCGGCCCGTGAACGGGTGGCCGAGCTGCAGGAGCTGCGGTCGCAGGGGTTGAGCTGGCGGGCGATCGTCCCGCGCGAGGCACGGCCGCTGATCGTGGAGACCCTCACCCGCACCCTCGACGGCCTGGGCGCCGTCGGTGGCCGGTTCCGCCGCGAGGAGGCCGTCGCGCTGCACGCCGAGGGCGAGACGATCGCCGGGATCGGCAGGCTGTTCGGGGTCAGCCGCCAGCGCGTGTCGGCCTACCTGCAGGAACACCAGCAGCTCCTCGAACGGTGTGCGGCCCGCCGGGACCGGCCGGAGGCCTGACCCCGGGTCAGCCCTGGTCGTGCCTGCGGTGCCGCGCCTGCCGCTGGGCGGGCACCCGCGGCGCCACCGGCACCACGGGGGAGCGGCGGGCCGCCGGGATCAGCGCGGTGCGGTCGAGCGCGTCGGGCTGTTCCGGCACCGACGGCCGCTCGGCGCGCAGCTGCAGCCGGGCCAGCTCGCGGACGTCGGTGAGCCGGGCCGCCAGCGCGGTCACCACCGGCGCCAGCGCGACGACCAGACGCTCACCGAGCGGGTCGTCGGGCCCGCCGCGGGCGAACAGCTGCAGGGCGCCCGCGGTGCGCCCGGCGACCGGGACCGGCACCGACAGCGAGCGGACCAGGCCGCAGTCGGCCGCGGCGGCGGCCAGCTCGGGCGGTCCGGACCGGGTCAGGTCCGGGGTGGTCAGCGTGCGGTCGCCGCGCTCGGCGGCGGGGCCCGGCCCGGCGTCGGCCCGGCGCTGCAGCTCACCCAGGCGCAGCGCGGCGGTGTCGGAGCCGAACACCCGCCGGGCCTCGGGGTCGCGGGGGTCGGCGGGCTCGCGCAGCAGCAGCGCCGCACCCCCGACCCGGGCGGCGGGCACCAGCGCGACACAGATCCCGGACAGCATCGCGGCGACGTCGGCGTGCGCCACGGAGGTGGCGCCGGCCTGCAACGCGACCCGCACCAGGGCGGGTGCCGGGTCGGGCGTCGGCCGCCCGGTCGTGCCGGAGGTCCAGAGCGAGGCCGCCATCTCGTCCCTTCCGCGTCAGCTCCCGCGAGCGGGTTCGTGACACAGCGTCGCGGGTGTGGTGGCGAGGATAACGATCGTGGTCGCCGCCGCGGACGGCGGCTCGCCCGGCCCGTCCCGACGATCACCGCAGGTGACGGAACCGGAGGCTTCGGTGACCGGGGGTGTCCGGTCGACCGGTGCGACGGAGGTCGCCCCGGCAGGACGGGGTGGGCCGCGTAAGGTTCGGAGGACGTACCGCGGGAGCCCGCGCACCGAGGCTGAGAGGGCGGCAGGACCGGCCGCCGACCGTTCGAACCTGATCCGGGTCACACCGGCGTAGGGAGGCCGCTCCGTGCTGTCACGTGCTCTCCGTCCGCTCGCCGTCGCGCTGGCGCTCGCGCTGGCCCTGTCCGGCTGCGCCGCGGCCGACGGCCCCGCCGGGGGCGGGCCGATCCGCGTCGCCCTGGACTGGACGCCGAACACCAACCACATCGGGCTGTTCGCCGCCCAGCAGGCGGGCTACTTCCGCGACGCCGGCCTCGACGTCGAGTTCCTGCCCTACAACCAGACCTCACCGGACACCCTGGTCGGTTCCGGCGCCGCGGACTTCGGCATCGGCTTCCAGGACTCCTTCACGTTCTCGAAGGCCGCGGGCGCCGACATCACCTCGGTGATGGCGATCCTGCAGCACTGGGCGACCGAGATCGCGGTGCGCTCCGACCGCACCGACATCCGGCGCCCGCGCGACCTCGACGGCAAGGTCTACGCCGGGTTCGGCGGGCCCGGTGAGAACCAGAAGATGCAGGCCGTGATCCGGGCCGACGGCGGTCGCGGCGACTTCCGCACCGAGGTCCTGTCCACCGCGGCCTACGAGGCGCTCTACTCCGGCCAGGCCGACTTCACCGAGCCGTTTGTCAACGTCGAGGGCATCGAGGCGCAGCTGCGGGGCGAGCCGATCCGCACCTTCCGCTACACCGACTACGGCTTCCCGGACTCCTACAACGTGCTGCTGCTGGGCAACTCGACCTGGCTGCGCGACAACCCCGACCGGGCCCGCGCGTTCGTGCAGGCCGTCCAGAAGGGCTACGCGCTGGCCGCGCAGGACCCGTCGACCGCGGCCCGGATGCTGAAGGAGGCCAACCCCGGCGCGTTCACCTCCGACGCGCTGGTCGACCGGGGCGCACAGATGCTCAGCGAGCGCTTCCTGCGCGACACGCAGGGCCGCGTCGGGTTCCAGACCCCGCAGCAGTGGGCCGGGTTCTCCGGATTCCTCTACGACACCGGCACCGTCGCGGGGCCGGACGGCGCCCCGGTGCGGCAGAAGCCGGACTTCTCGACCTGGTTCACCAACGACTACCTGGCACCGTGATCCGCCGGCTGTGGCCGGCCGCGGCGCTGGTCACCGCCCTGCTGGTCGCCTGGCAGGTCGCGGTCACCGTCGCCGGCACCCGCCCCCAGGTGCTGCCCTCGCCGCTGCGGGTGGTCGAGCAGGGCTGGGCGTTCCGGGCCGAGCTGTGGGCGAACACGCTGCCGACGGTCCAGGTGACGCTGATCGGGTTCACTGTCTCGATGGCGCTGGCCTGGGCGGCCGCGGTCGCGGTGGACTTCTCGCCGTGGCTGCGCCGGGCGCTGACCCCGCTGCTGGTGGCCTCGCAGACGCTGCCGGTGGTCGCGATCGCCCCGCTGCTCATCATCTGGTTCGGGTTCGGCCTGCTGCCGAAGGTGCTGGTCATCGCGCTGGTGACGTTCTTCCCGGTGGCGGTCGGGCTGATCGAGGGCTTCGCCGCGACCGACCGGTCCGCGACCGCGCTGCTGCGGTCGATGGGGGCCTCGCGCTGGCAGCGGTTCCGCTACGTGCGGCTGCCCGGGGCGCTGCCGTCGTTCTTCACGGCGCTGCGGATCGCGATCACCTACGCCGTCACCGGGGCGATCTTCGCCGAGTACGTCGGCGCCCGGGCCGGCCTGGGCATCTTCATGCAGCTGCAGAAGAACCAGTTCCGCACCGACCTGGTGCTCGCCGCCGTCGGCGTGACCGCGGTGCTGTCGGTGACGCTGTTCGCGCTGACCTTCCTGCTCCAGCGCCTGGTCACGCCCTGGTACGTGGCCGACCACGACGGGCACGGTGCGCGGTGAAGGTCGTGGTGCGCGATCTGTCGGTCTCCTACGGCGACCTGCCGGTGCTGTCCGGGGTGAGCCTGGACGTCGCGCCGGGGGAGTTCGTGTCGCTCGTCGGGCCGTCGGGATGCGGCAAGTCGACGCTGTTCGGGGCCCTGGCGGGCATCCTCGACGGGGCGACGGTGACCGGCGGGATCGAGGTCGACGGCGGCCCGGTGCGCGGCGCCCCGTTCGGCCTGATGCCCCAGCAGGACCTGCTGTTCCCGTGGCGCACCGTGCTCGACAACACCACCCTCGGGCTGGAGGTCGCCGGCGTGGGGCGCCGCGAGGCCCGCGAGCGTGCCCGCGCGCTGTTCGAGCCGTTCGGGCTCGCGGGCTTCGAGGACGCCCGCCCGGGTGCGCTGTCGGGCGGCATGCGCCAGCGCGCGGCGCTGCTGCGCACCGTCGTCGGGGGGCGCGAGGTGCTGCTGCTCGACGAGCCGTTCGGCGCGCTGGACGCGCTCACCCGGACCGCGATGCAGGACTGGCTGGAGTCGGTGCGCGCCCGCTACGGCTGGACGACGGTCCTGATCACCCACGACGTGCGGGAGGCGGTCCTGCTCTCGGACCGGGTGCTGGTCTTCTCGCCGCGCCCGGCGACCGTGGTGCGGGAGGTCGTCGTCGACGCCGGGCGGCCGCGCAGCCGTACCGACCCGACCCTGGCCGCGGTCGAGGCGGACCTGCTGGAGACCCTGCGCGTCTGAGGCGGGCCCGACCCGGGGGCGGGGGAGCGGTGGTCGCCGTTCGCCACGGCGCGTTCTGGTGCCGTGGCGGCCGTCCGGATCGTGCCGCAGGGCAACAAAGTCGATGTTCGTGACCGGATTGTGATGACAGAACGGGAACTGTCTCGATTCAGAAGGCTGTTGCGGAACCGGTTCCGCCCAATACGTTGGCGCTCGCAACATTCACCCGTTCGTGATCATGCGAGCGGTCCACAACGTGGTGGAGGGAGACCCCGATGGGGGCACGGAACACGGGGCGCGGTCCCCGGCTGCGTCGGGCGGTCGCGGCGGCGGGTCTCGGCCTGCTGCTGGCCGTCGCGGGCTGCGGACAGAACAGCGCCGGCGGCGGCGGGGAGGCCGCCGGCGGCGGGTCCGGCGGGTCCGGCGGCGGGGTGAAGGTCGGGGTGATCCTCCCCGAGACCGACTCCTCGGCCCGCTGGGAGGGCTTCGACAAGCCCATGCTGGACAAGGCGCTGCGCGCCCAGGGCATGGACCCCGACATCCAGAACGCCCAGGGCGACGAGCAGAAGTTCTCCACCCTGGCCGACGGCATGATCTCCAGCGGCGTCAAGGTCATGATCATCGCCTCGATCAGCAGCGACGGCGGCACCGCCGTCGCCCAGAAGGCCAAGGCCCAGGGCATTCCGGTCATCGACTACGACCGGCTCAACCTCGGCGGCGTCAGCGACTACTACGTCTCCTTCGACAACGAGAAGGTCGGCGCCCTGCAGGGCGAGGGCCTGGTCCAGGGCATCGGCGACAAGCCGGGCGCCCAGGTCATCGAGATCGAGGGCGCGCCGACCGACAACAACGCGACCCTGTTCTACAACGGCCAGCAGACCGTGCTGAAGCCCAAGTACGAGTCCGGGGCGCTGAAGCTGGTGCAGAGCCAGAAGATCGACAAGTGGGACAACCAGGTCGGTGGCACCACCTTCGAGCAGATCCTCACCGGCAACGGCGGCAAGGTCGACGGCGTCGTCGCCGCCAACGACGGCCTCGCCGGCGCCATCGTCACGGTGCTGGCCAAGTACGGCCTGAACGGCAAGGTCGTGGTCACCGGCCAGGACGCCACCGCCGACGGGCTCGCCGCGATCCTGCGCGGGGACCAGTACATGACGGTGTTCAAGCCGATCGAGCAGGAGGCCGAGGCCGCCGCGAAGCTCGCCGGTGCCCTGGCCAAGGGCGACACCGCGGCCGCCGACGGCGTCGCCACCCAGACGGTCGAGGACCCGAAGGGCAACCGGGACGTCAAGTCGGTGCTGCTCGAGCCGCAGCTCATCACCAAGGACTCGGTCAAGAAGGTCACCGACGCCGGCTACGTCAAGGCCTCGGAGATCTGCAACGCCGAGACCCAGGCCGCCTGCGGCCAGCTCGGCATCAAGTAGGACCCGCAGCCGGACCGGGCCGCGGCGGAGACCCCGCCGCGGCCCGGCCGACGCCCACGTGGAAGGTGCCCGAAGTGGCCGACCCCATCCTCTCCCTGCGCGGTGTGTCGAAGAGCTTCGGCGCCGTGCAGGTCCTGCACGACGTCGACCTGACCGTGCGCGCCGGCGAGGTCACCGCGCTCGTCGGCGACAACGGCGCGGGTAAGTCCACCCTGGTCAAGTGCGTCGCGGGTATCCACCCGATCGACTCCGGCGAGGTCCTGTTCGAAGGGGCGCCGGTGACCGTCGCCGGGCCGTCGGACGCCTCCCGGCTCGGCATCGAGGTCGTCTACCAGGACCTCGCGCTGGCCGACAACCTCGACATCGTCCAGAACATGTTCCTCGGCCGCGAGCGCGGCCGCTCCTGGATGCTCGACGAGGGCTCGATGGAGCAGGCCGCCCGCGACACCCTCGCGTCGCTCTCGGTCCGCACCGTCACCTCGGTCCGGACCCCGGTCGCGTCGCTGTCCGGCGGGCAGCGCCAGACCGTCGCCATCGCCAAGGCGGTGCTCTGGGACTCGCGCGTCGTGCTGCTCGACGAGCCGACCGCGGCGCTCGGCGTCGCCCAGACCCGCCAGGTGCTCGACCTCGTGCGACGGCTGGCCGAGCAGGGCCTCGGCGTCGTGCTCATCAGCCACAACATGGCCGACGTGTTCGAGGTGTCCGACCGGATCGCCTGCCTCTACCTCGGCCGGATGGTCGCGCAGGTCCCGACCCGCGAGGTCACCCACTCCGACGTCGTCCAGCTCATCACCGCGGGCCGCTCCGGCGAGCTCGGGCTGCCGCGGCCCGAGCAGGCGGTGACCTGATGGCCCCCCACCCCGATCCGTCCGGCCCCGCCGGCCCGGGAGGAGACACCGTGACCGAACGGACGCCCGCGCCCGAGCAGGAGCAGAGCGCGGCCCGCCGGGCGAACCCCGGTAACCGGGCCGCCGACTTCGGTATCGACACCACCGCCCGCACCACCCGCGAGGCGATCACGGCGTACCTGCGCGGCCTGCGTGGCGGTGACCTGGGCTCGCTGCCGGCGCTGCTCGGCCTGGCCGCGCTGTTCGTGCTGTTCAGCGTGCTGGACTCGGGCGGCACCTTCCCGAGCCTGCTCAACCTGGCGAACCTGCTCCAGCAGGGCGCCGGCCCGACCATCATCGCGATGGGCCTGGTGTTCGTGCTGCTCACCGGGGAGATCGACCTGGCCGCCGGTACGGCGTCCGGGCTGGCGGCGGCGCTGATGGCGCTGCACCTGATGAGCGACGGCAACGTGCTCGGCGCCACCGGCACCACCGTGTTCGTGCTGCTCGTGGCGGTGATGCTGGCCGGTGCCGTGCTCGCCGCGCTGGTCCGGGTGTGGGCCGGGTCGGTGATCAGCCTGCTCACCGCGGTCGTGCTCGTGATCGGGGTCCCGGCGAACGCGTTCACCGTGATGGGGCTCGCCGTCGGCGTCGGGGTGGTGATCGGCTGCCTCACCGGGTTCCTCGTGGCCCGGATCGGGATGCCGTCGTTCGTCGTGACGCTGGCGTTGTTCATCACGTGGCAGGGCGTGATCCTGCAGCTCATCGGCGACGGCGGCACCATCGCGCTGCGCGACCCCTTGATCAACGCCGTGGCGAACGGCAATCTCTCGGTCACGGCGTCCTGGGTGCTGTTCGTGGTCGTCGCCGGCGGCTACGCGGCCGTCCAGGTGGTGCGCCTGCGGACCCGGCTCCGCGGCGGGCTGGTCGCGCCGCCGACGGGGCTGGTCGCACTCAAGATCGGAGCGGTGGTGGTGCTCGGCGGGCTGGTGACGTTCGCACTCGTGCAGGACCGCTCGCCCGGCGTCATCGCGATCGCCGGGATCCCCTACGTCGTCCCGGTCGTGCTGGTGCTGCTCGTCGCGGGCACCTGGGTGCTCGACCGGACCCGGTTCGGCCGTCACGTCTACGCCGTCGGCGGCAACCGGGAGGCCGCGCGCCGGGCCGGCATCGACGTCGCCCGCATCCGGGCGTCGGTGTTCGTCATCTCCACCGCCTTCGCCGCGATCGGCGCGATCGTCTACTCGTCGAAGATCGGGTCGGTGAACCCGGCGGCCGGTGGCGGCAACACCCTGCTGTTCGCGGTCGGCGCCGCGGTCATCGGCGGCACGTCGCTGTTCGGCGGCCGCGGCCGCATCAGCAACGCCGTCATCGGCGGCACGGTGCTCGCCACGGTGCAGAACGGTCTGGGCCTGCTCAAGCAGCCCGCCGCCGTCGTGTTCGTGGTGACCGGCCTGGTGCTGCTGCTCGCGGCCGGTGTCGACGTGGCGTCACGGCGCCGGGCGGCGGCCAGCGGCCGGTGACATGACCCAGCCCGGATCGGGGACCCGACCCGACGACGCGCGCCGGCACAACCGGGCCGTCCTGTTGCGCCGGCTGCACGTCGAGGGTCCCTGCACCCGCGCGACGCTGGCCGGCGAGCTCGGCCTCAACCGCAGCACGATCAAGGCGGTGGTGGACGGGCTCGCCGAGGCGGGCGTCGTCACCGAGGCCGTCCCGGCCCAGCGCTCCGGCGCCGGGCGGCCGTCGCTGCTGGTGCTGCCCGACCCGCAGGCGGCGGTGGTGCTCGCCGTCGACATCCGGGTCGAGCAGGTCGCGCTGGCGATGGTCGGCATCGGCGGCCAGATCCTGGGCCGGCACAGCTGGAACCTGCACCGCACCACCCGGCTGCCCGGCGAGGTGATCACCCACCTCGCCGAGTCCGCCGCCCTGCTGCGCGACGAGCTGGGCGTGGCCGAGCAGGCGGTCGGGGTCTCGGTGCCCGGCGTCGTGCGGCGCTCCGACGGCTTCGTGCACGAGGCGCCCAACCTCGGCTGGCGCGACGTCGAGCTGGGGGCCCGGCTCGCCGCCGTCCTCGCCCGGCCGGTGCAGGTCGCCAACGACGCGGAGGCCGGCGCACTCGCCGAGCACCTGCGCGGGATCGGCCGCGACGTCGCCGACATGGTCTACCTCTCGGCCGACGTCGGCGTCGGCGGCGGCGTCGTGTCGGGCGGGCAGCCGCTGCGCGGCACCGGCGGCTACGTCGGCGAGCTCGGCCACCTCATGGTCCGCCCGGACGGGCGGGAGTGTTTCTGCGGCTCGCACGGCTGCTGGGAGACCGAGGTCGGCGAGCCCGCGCTGTGCCGCGCGCTCGGCCTGCCCGAGGACACCCCGCGCGGGGTGCTCGTCGCGGAGCTGCGCGACCTGGCCGTCGTGCCGGGCCGGGCCGACCGGCTGCTGGAGGGCTACGCCGGGTGGATGACCGCCGGGCTGGTCACCGTGGTGAACATGCTGGCCCCCGAGCTCGTCGTGCTGGGCGACCTGTTCGGCGCGCTGCCGCCCTCGGTCGTCGAGCGGATCGGGTCCGAGCTGCGCCGGCGCAGCCTGGTGAGCCGGGCCGCGGGCGGGACCCGGCTCGCGGTCTCCCCGCTCGGCCGCGACGGCGCGCTGGTCGGCGCGGCCGAGATCGCGTTCGAGCCGGTGCTGGCGGCGGTCTGACGGGAGCGGGCCGGACGGCACCGCTCCCGGCGTCCCGCGGGCTCAGGCCAGGTGGCCGGCCAGCTCGGGCAACGCGCCGACGGTGAAGGTCGGTGGGGTGAGGTACCCGGGCCAGGTGTCGCCGTGGCGGTCCAGCCAGGCCGTCGCCATTCCGGCCCGGGCGGCGCCGTGGAGGTCCCACGGGTGCACCGCGACCATCACCGACTCGGCCGCGTCGACCCCGCAGGCCCGCAGCGCGTACGCGTAGGAGGCGGGAGCCGGCTTCCAGATCCCGGCGTCCTCCACCGACAGCACCGCGTCGAACTGCTCGCGCAGGCCGTGGTCGCCGAGCAGCCGCTCGGCCACCGACGCGGCGCCGTTCGACA
Source organism: Pseudonocardia sp. DR1-2 (assembly GCF_023717215.1). Lineage (NCBI taxonomy): Bacteria > Bacillati > Actinomycetota > Actinomycetes > Pseudonocardiales > Pseudonocardiaceae > Pseudonocardia > Pseudonocardia sp. DR1-2. The sequence goes on from NZ_JAMQOF010000007.1 coordinate 242,311, forward strand.
GCGTCACCAGCCGCAGCCCCGCGGACCGCAGTGCCGCGACCCCGCCGTGGACGTCGTCGTGCACCGGCAGCTCCAGGAACCCGTCGACGACGTGCCGCGCGCCCGCGTCGGGGTCGGCGACGCCGTGCCGGCGCAGCAGCCCGGCCGCGGTCGCCGTCGCCAGCTCGGCGAAGGGCGTCAGCTCCCCACCGGTGGCCTGCGCCATGCCCTCGCGCAGGGTCGCGGCGAACCACAGCGGCCCGAGCCACTCCGGAGCGCCCAGCGCGGCGAACCGGGCCCCCATCGGGGTCAGGTCCGACAGGGTCTCGTTGACGTCGAACACCACGGTCGTGATCGCCATCCCCCTACCCTGACGGGTGTGAGCGCTCCCCGCACGGTGCTGGTCCTCGGCGGTACGACCGAGGGCCGGGCCGCGGCCGCCGCGCTGGCCGGCCGGGACGACGTCCGGGTCGTGTCGTCGCTGGCCGGGGCGGTGCGCAGCCCGGCCCTGCCCGACGGCGAGGTCCGCATCGGCGGCTTCGGCGGTGCCGCGGGGCTGGCCGCGCACCTGCGCGCCGAGCGGGTCGCGGCGGTGCTCGACGCGACCCATCCGTTCGCCTCGACGATGACCGCGAACGCGGCCGCCGCCTGCGCGGGGACCGGGGTGCCGCTGGTCGTGCTGCGCCGGCCGGGCTGGACGCCCGGGCCGGGGGACCGGTGGCACCGGGTCGCCTCGGTCGCCGCCGCCGCGGCCGCGCTGCCCGGCCTGCTCCCCGGTCCGGCCGGGCGGGTCCTGCTGACGACCGGCCGCGGGGGACTGGCGCACTTCGCGGCTGTCGACGCGGCGTTCTGGATCCGCGCGGTCGACCCGCCCGACGGCCCGCTGCCCGCCCGGCACGAGCTGCTGCTCGACCGGGGCCCGTTCGCCCTCGACGACGAGCGCGCCCTGTTCGGGGCCGTGGTCCCGCACGTGCTGGTCACCAAGGACTCCGGCGGCGCGGCGACCGCGCCGAAGCTCACCGCGGCCCGGGAGCGCGGGGTGCCGGTCCTCGTCGTCGACCGGCCGCCGCTGCCCGGCGGGGTCGCGGTGGAGCCCACGGTGGACGCGGCGCTGGCCCGGCTGCTCGGGGACTGATCACCCGGGGACCGGCTGCACCGGGAGGGCCGAGCGGTCCGCGGCCGGGTCCCGGGGCAGGCCGACGAGGATCCCGCCCGGCTCGGGAGCCGCGGCCAGCGCCCCGGCGAGCGCGTCCAGCCCGGTCCGCCGGGTGACCAGCCGGCCCGGGTCGAGCCGCCCGTCGGCGACGAGCGCCATCAGCTCCGGGTAGTCCGCCGCGGCCATGCCGTGGCTGCCGGTGACGGTCAGCTCGTGCGCGATCATCAGCGGCACCGGCACCACCGGCTCCCGGGTGAGCAGACCGACCTGCACCAGCGTCCCGTGCCTGCGCAGCGACCGGACGCCGAGGTCCAGCGCGTCCGCGCGGCCCGCGGCCTCGACCGCGAGGCGGGCGCCGCCGTCGCCGACGGCCCCGCGCACCGCGTCCGGGCCGTCCGCGGTGTCCACCGCCGCGACCGCGCCCAGCTCGACCGCCCGGGCCCGCGCCGCGGGCGAGGGGTCCGCGACGACCGCCTCGGCGCCCAGCGCCGACGCGATCAGCACCGCGGCCAGCCCGACCCCACCCGCTCCGAGCACGAGGACCCGCTCCCCGGAGGTCAGTCCGCCGCGCCCGACGAGCGCCCGGTGCGCGGTGGCGACCCGGCAGCCGAGCAGCGCGGCGCCGGCCGCGTCGGCGTCGTCGGGGACCGGCACCAGGTTGTGGTCGGCGTGGTGCAGCGCGACGAGCTCGGCGAAGGACCCGTCGTGGGTGAACCCGGGCTGCTGCTGGTGCGGGCAGACCTGCGCGCGGCCCGCCCGGCAGTCCGGGCAGGCGCCGCAGCCGCAGACGAACGGCGTCGTCACCCGGTCACCGGCCCGGAACCGGGTGACCCCGGCGCCGGTCGCGACCACGTGCCCGACCAGCTCGTGGCCGGGCACCTGGGGGAGCGTCACGTCGCCGTCGTGCCCGGCCCAGGCGAACCGGTCGCTGGCGCACAGCCCGGTCGCCTCCACCCGCACGACCACCCCACCCACGGGCGGGGTGGGGTCCGGCAGGTCCACGACCTCGGGCGGCGCGCCGAACGCGGTGATCCGTACTGCTCGCATGGGGCGATCCTCCCAGCCGGCCTGACCGGGCTGACGGCCCTGCCGGGGCCCGCCGACGCGGTCAGACCGGTCGGGTCATGACGACCAGCCCCGGACCGGGGTCGCCGTCGGCGACGAACCCGGTGCGGAGGTAGAAGGCGATCGCCCGGGCGTTGCCCGGCTCGACCTTCAGCGACAGGGTGGCCGAGCCGAGCTCGCGCGCGGCCGCGACGACGGCGTCGACGAGCGCGTCGGCCAGCCCGGTCCCGCGCGCGTCGGGATGGACCCACATGCCGTAGAGCTGCCCGTCGCCGTCGTCACCGGTCCGCCAGCAGGCGGTGCCGACCGGCCGGTCGCCGTCGAAGGCGCCGAAGCGGACGTGCTCGGCCAGGACCGCCCGCCAGGCGGCCGGTTCCATGGAGGCCTGCTCGCGGTAGAAGTCGCTGTCCTCACCGAAGCCGTCCCGTATCGAGGCGAGCCGGGCTGCGCGGGCCGGCTCCCAGTCGTCGGGGCCGAAGCGCCGCACCTGCAGTTGCACGGCGTGACGCTAGCGCGGAACCGGCATCCGTCAGGATGTCGACAACCGGCGGATGTGGTCAGTCGGTCGTCGTGCCGCCGGGGCCGTAGTGCCGGGGCGTGAACACGACGGTCGCGCCGCCGCGCTCGACCGCCCGGGTGGTCGACGAGCCGACCACCACCAGGGTGCGCATGTCGACCTGCTCCGGGTCCAGCTCGCCCAGCGTGGTGACGACGATCCGCTGCCCGGCGCCGCCGACGTCGCGGCCCAGCACCACCGGGGTCTCCGGTGCACGGTGCTCCAGCAGCACGTCACGGGCCGCGCCGACCTGCCACGGCCGGGCCTTCGAGCGCGGGTTGTAGATCGCGATCGCCAGGTCCGCCGCGGCCACGGCACGCAGCCGATCCGCGACCACGTCCCACGGCTTGAGCCGGTCGGACAACGAGATCAGGGCGTGGTCGTGCCCCAGCGGGGCACCGACGGCGGCCGCCACGGCCTGCGCCGCGGACATGCCGGGCAGCACCCGGACCGGGACGTCGTGGTACTTCGGCTCCGCCGCCACCTCCAGCACCGCCGTCGCCATCGCGAACACCCCCGGGTCCCCGGCGGAGACGACGGCGACCCGCCGCCCCGACGCGGCCAGGTCCAGCGCGTGCGCCGCCCGCTCGGACTCGACCTTGTTGTCCGAGGCGTGCCGGACCTGACGCGGGTTCGGCGGCACCCGGTCCAGGTAGGGGCCGTAGCCGACGAGGTCGTCCACCTCCGACAGGGCGCGGGCGACCTGCGGGGTCAGCCAGTCCCGCCCGGCGGGACCGGTCCCGACCACGACGACCTCACCCGGCCCGCGCACCGACCGCTCCTCGGCCGCCGCACCTCCGGGCTCCACGACGGACGCGACGGCCTCCTCGGGCACCGAGGCGGCGACCTCACCGGGGACCAGGGCGATCGCGAAGTAGGGCACGTCCGAGGGGTCCACGTCGGACAGCGAGCCGGTCCGCTGGCCCTCCATCGTGGCCCGTTCGACGTAGCGGGCCCGGTCGAGCACGCCGGCGTCGGCCATCGCCCCGCGGACCGTGGTGAAGGTGCGCCCGAGCTTCATCACCGCCGCCGAGTCGGTGCCCGCGAGCCGCCTCGCGAGCTCCTCGCGGGGCAGCGTGCCCGGCAGCACGGTGAGCACCTCGTCGCGCTCCACCAGCGGCTGCCCGATCGCCGCGGCGGCGCCGCTGATCGAGGTGACGCCCGGGACGACCTCGGTCGGGTAGCGCCCGGCCAGCCGCTTGTGCATGTGCATGTAGGAGCCGTAGAAGAGCGGGTCGCCCTCGGCGAGCAGTACGACGTCGCGGCCCGCGTCGAGGTGCGCGGCGAGCCGGGCGGCGGCCTCGGTGTAGAACGCGTCGATCGCACCCTGGTAACCGCCGGGGTGGTCGGTGGCCTCGGTGGTGACCGGGTAGACCAGCGCCTCCTCGATCGCGGTGCCCGACAGGTGCGGTTCGGCGATCCGGCGCGCGATGGAGCGGCCGTGCCGGGCCGAGTGGTAGGCGATCACGTCGGCGTCGCGGACGAGCCGGGCGGCCTTGATCGTGGTCAGCTCGGGGTCGCCCGGGCCGAGGCCGACGCCGTAGAGGGTGCCGGTCACGCCGTGCTGCTGCGCGGCACTCGCACGCTCGTTCACGCGATGATCTCCTGCTCGTGGGCCAACGCGTTCAGCGCCGCCGCGGTGATCGCCGACCCGCCACGCCGGCCGTGGACGACGAGGTGCTCCAGGTCGGTCCGCTCGGCGAGGGCGGCCTTGGACTCGGCGGCGCCGATGAACCCCACCGGGATGCCGATGACCGCGGCCGGGCGGGGTGCGTCGCCGCGGTCGATGAGGTCCAGCACGTGGAACAGCGCGGTCGGGGCGTTCCCGATCGCGAGCACCGCGCCCTCGAAGCGGTCGGCGAGCAGCTCCAGCGCGGCCGCGGACCGGGTGTTGCCGATCCGGCGCGCGTGGTCGGGCACCCGGGCGTCGCGCAGCAGGCAGAGCACCTCGTTGTCCGCGGGCAGCCGGGCGGCGGTCACCCCGGAGGCGACCATCATCGCGTCGCACAGGATCGGGGCACCGGCCCGCAGCGCGGCGCGTGCGGCCGCGACGACGCCGTCGGAGGCGGCGATGTCGTCGACGAGGTCGACCTGGCCGCAGGCGTGGATCATGCGGACGGCGATGTCGTCGACGCCGGGCGGGAGCCCGGAGAGGTCGGTCTCCGCGCGGATCGTCGCGAACGAGCGGCGGTAGATCTCGTTGCCGTCGGTGATGTAGTCGTACCCGCTCAGCGGAGCTCCTCGGTCGTGATCGTGTGTCCGTCGATGACGTAGGTGCCCGGCCCGGTGGCCACGGCGTCGCGGTGCGCGGTGTGCGGGGCGCCGCAGCGGCGGGCGCAGCCGACGACGTGCAGCATGTCCGGCCCCGCGCCCGTCCGCGGGCCGCCTCGGCCGATCAGGTCGAGCGCATGGGCACGCACGTCGGCCAGGGACTTCGCGCAGCCCGACGACCCGGCGCAGGCGCTCACCCGCAGCGCGGGGTGCCCGGGGTCGACGACGAGTCCCGCCCCGGCCAGCCGGTCGGCGGCACCGGCTGCCGGGGCGGGCAGCACGAGGGTGCGCCACGGGGTGACCAGCAGCCCCGGGGCCTCACCGGCCAGCACGTCGAGCTGCGCGGCCGAGAGCTGCCCGAGCAGGGGCGCGACGCCCAGTGCTCCGCCGTCGGACACGCCGACGAGCACGTTCCCGCCCTCCGCACGGCGGGAACGTGCCGATCGACCACCGGTGTCGCCCGCGGACCGGGCTCCGGGTCCCGGCGCGGGCGTCGTCCTGCGGCCGGAGAGCCGGGCCGCGATCCCGGTCGCGGCTCCGGGCAGCTCCGCGGCGCGCCAGGCCCGCGCGGCCGGGTCGGCGCTGTGGGCGGCCCGCAGGTCGAGGAACGCCGCGGCCGCGTCGAGCAGGAGCACGGGGGCCTCGGCGGGGGGACAGGAGAGGCCGGTCGTCTCGCCCGCCACGACCAGCTCGCCCCCGTCGGAGCCCCGCGCCCGCCAGCACAGGTCGGGGCGCTCGGCGGCGACGTCGCCGCGGCCGTCGTCGAGGGCGAACAGGAACCGGCCGGGCAGCGCCGACAGCGTGGGGCGCGCACACAGGCCGCGGTCGAGCACGGTGGCCAGGCCGCGGACGTCGGCGAGGCCGCCGTCGATCCCCGACAAGGGGGAGGCCAGCACGTTGCGGACCCGCTCGTGGGTCCTCGACGGCAGCAGCCCGGCCGCCGTCAGCCGCTCCACCGGGCGCGGGTCGGCCGGGTCGAGGCCGCGCAGCTGCAGGTTCCCGCGCGAGGTCAGGTGGACGGCGCCGTCGCCGGCGTCGCGGGCCAGCGCCGCGACCGCACGCAGCGCCGCCGCGGTGACCGTCCCGCCGGGCAGCCGGACCCGCGCCAGGGCCCCGTCCGCCGCCGCGTGCGGCGACACGACGCCGGGGCAGGCGTCGGCGCGGGTACGGGTGGTCGGCGACGGCACGCCGGACACTGTAGGCATCCACGACCGGTGGGGGGACCCGCCCGGGGCGGCGGTCACACCTCGTCAGGTGTTCAGGTCACGGCAGGTACCGGCGGGCACCGGAGTAGGCCGCGTCGAACCGCACCGGGGTCACCCGGACCGGGGTGGCCGCGTCGAAGGCCTCGATCATCGTGCCGTCGCCGGCGTACATCGCGACGTGCGTCGCGGGGGAGTTCCAGAACAGCAGGTCACCGGGCTGCAGGTCGGCGGGGTCGTCGACCGGGCGCCCGCCGCGGGACTGGTCGGAGGCGTCCCGCCCGACGGTGATGCCGTGCAGGGCGTAGGTCAGCCCGGTCAGCCCCGAGCAGTCCGGGCCGAACCCGGAACGCCCGCCCCACAGGTAGGGGCGGTCCAGGAACAGCCGCGCCGTCGTGACCAGACCCTCCCCGGTCGGGGAGGGCGGGGCCCCTCCGCGCAGCTCACCCGCCGCCAGCCACGCCTGGTCGCCGCCGGGCAGCGCGACCCGGACCGCGTCGCCCGCCTCGCCGACGACCGGCAGCCGGGTGCCCACGCTGACCTCGCGCAGCCGTTCGGTGCGTGCCGGGTCGCGGTACAGCCAGGCCGTCGCGACCCCGTCGACGGTGCCGGTGGGCGCCCCCGCGGCGAGCGCGCCGAACGCGGGGTCGTCGACGAGCTGGGCCGCGGGGACCCAGCCGGGGTAGCCGCGGCCGTCCTTGCCCGACGGCTGGCCGGGCACGACGACCCGCGCCCACCCGTCGCGGCGCTCGGTCACGGTCACCGGGGCGCCGAGCAGCGCCTGGGTCTGGGTCCGCGAGGCGGTGGTGAGCTCGCGGCGGTCCGCGCTGCTCATCGACCCCATCCACGCGGCCGGGTCGGCCGGGGCGGCGACGGCGGCCCGGTCCCGCGGGCGCGGGCTGTCCGGTGAGGTCCACACGGTCGCGACCGACACGGCGACGAACGTGCGCCCCGGTCCGTCGGCGGCCGCGGGCAGGGCGGCCGCGGGCAGGACGGCGCAGCCGAGCACCGCGGCGAACAGGACGGACAGGACACGGGGCACGGCGGGGACTCTCGACAGCCGGATGGGCCGGGGCAAGCAGCCACACCGCCGGGTCACCACGACGGGTGGAGTGGCCCCGCCCACACGGGTGGGTTCTCATGGTGCGGTGCGCCCCCACCGGATCACCGCCGCCGTCGTGACGGTGCTGGCCCTGCTCCTGGCCGGCTGCGGTGCGGGCTCACGCACCCCGGCCGCGACGGCGACGCTCGTGCCGTGCGCGTTCCCGCCGCCCGCGCAGAGCCTCGACGTGCGGGTGCTGGCCTACAACTCCTCGGCCGTCGACCCGTTCACGAACACGATGGTCCGCAGCTGCTCCAGGGATGGCGTGACGCTGCGCCACGAGCCGATCGACTTCGCCGGGCAGACCCAGAAGACCATCGCGACGCTGTCCGGGCGCTACGGCACCTACGACATCGTCGAGACCTACGGGCTGGTCGTGCCGCAGTTCGCCTCGACCGGGAAGCTGCGACCGCTCGACGACCTCGTCGCCCGCTACCGCGAGGAGTACGGCCTGGACCGGCTGAGCCCGGAGATGCTGGCGGCGCTGTCCTACGACGGGAAGCTCTACGGGCTGCCGACCATGGCCCAGCCGTTCACGCTCGTCTACCGCCGCGACGTGTTCGACCGCCTCGGCCTGGCCCCGCCGCGGACCTTCGCCGAGCTGCGCGAGGTCGCGGCCCGGGTGCAGCGCGACGGCGGGATCCGCTACCCGCTGGCGCTGCCGCTGCTCGCGAGCGCCGACATCGCCACCGCCTACGACGCCGCGCTCGGCTCGCTCGGCACCGACTACGTCGACCGCGACACCGGCCGCCCGAACTTCACCACCCCGGCCGCGGCGCGGGCGTTCACCGAGCTGCGGTCGCTGCTGCCGTTCATGGACCCGCAGGTGACGACGTTCGCCCAGCCCGCGGTGCAGCAGCAGATGTACAACGGCTCGGCGGCGATCGCGATCATGTACAGCGGCCGGATGTTCGACCTGGTCCAGGAGCGCAACAGCCGCTTCTCCCGGGAGTTCGCGTTCGCCCCGCCGCCGTCGGTCGCCGGTGGCGACGTGCTCTACAACTCGCTGTCGGTCGACGGCTGGGCGATCCCGGCCAACACCGAGGTCGACCCGGACCTGCTGTTCCGGTTCCTGGCCGCGTCGGTGGGACCGGAGTCGGCGCGCGCGGCGGTGCCGGCGGCGTTCCCGTCGCGGCTGGGCAGCGTGACGCCGGCCAGCAGCCCGTTCGCGCCGGCACAGCTGGAGGCGCTGGGGAAGGCCCCGCCGCCCGAGCCGTTCCCGTGGACCTCGCGCATCTCGGTCGCGACGCGGCCGGTGGTGGCCGACGTGCTGGCCGGGCGGATCCCCGTGGAGCAGGGGCAGCAGCGGATGCAGGACATCGCGACGGCGATCGTCGCCGAGTACCGGGAGGTGGGCTGAGCCGCCCGGACGTCGTCCGGCCCTTGTCAGGTCCGGCCCGCGACTTCTAGTGTATGCGTATGCATCTCACTGAAGCGGACATGCGGCGGATCGGCTCGCCCGTCACCGTGGCGAAGGCGCCGGCCGTCGCCGACAGCGCGGACCTGCGCGACCCGGCCGTGGTCGCCACCGTCTCGGAGATGCTGCGCACCATCTCCGCAGGCGGGATGGACGCGGTGCTGCGCTACGCCCGTGACCTCGACGGGTTCACCGGCTCCGACCTGCTCGTCGGTCCCGCCGAGCTCGCCCGGGCCGGGGACGAGCTGCCCGCGGACCTGCGTTCGGCGCTCGACGCGGGCGCCGACCGGACCCGCCGGTTCGCCGGGATGCAGCGGGCGCGGCTGCAGGACTTCGAGTCCGAGGTGCTGCCCGGGGTCGTGTGCGGACAGCGCCTGGTCCCCGTGCAGAACGTCGGTGCCTACCTCCCCGCGGGCCGGTTCCCGCTGCTGGCCGGCGCGTTCATGACCGTCGGTGTGGCCGGGGTCGCGGGCGTGCCGAACGTCGTCGCGGCCACCCCGCCCTCGCGCGACGGCCGCCCGCACCCGGCCGTGCTGTACGCGGCGCACATCAGCGGTGCCGACGCGGTCTACGCCGTCGGCGGTGTGCAGGCGCTCGCGGCCATGGCGTTCGGGCTGCTCGACGGGACGCCCTCGGACATGATCGTCGGCGCCGGCAACGCCTACGTGGCCGAGGCCAAGCGCCAGCTCTACGGGCAGGTGGGCATCGACGTGCTGGCCGGGCCGTCGGAGGTCGCCGTGATCGCCGACGACACCGCCGACGCCGCGACCGTCGCCGCGGACCTGCTCGCCCAGGCCGAGCACGGGCCCACCTCGCCCGCATCCCTGGTCACGACCTCCGGGCGGCTGGCCGAGGAGGTGCCGCGGGAGATCGAGAAGCAGCTCGCGGGCCTGGCGACCGCCCCGATCGCCGGAGCGGCCTGGCGCGACCACGGCACGGTCTACCTGGCACCGGACCGGGAGACGGTCGCCCGGGTCATGGACGTCCTCGCTCCGGAGCACCTCGAGGTGATCGCCGAGGACCTCGACTGGTGGCTGGGCCGGCTGCGCAACTACGGATCGCTGTTCCTCGGTCCGCACTCGACGGTGGCCTACGCCGACAAGGGCATGTCCGGCACCAACCACGTGTTGCCGACGACCCGGGGCGCGCGTTACACCGGCGGGTTGTCGGTGGCCGGCTTCCTCAAGCAGCTGACCTACCAGCGGGCGACCCGCGAGGCGACGCTCGCCCAGGCCGGGCCGACGGTCACCGTCTCGGACTTCGAGCAGCTCGTCGGGCACCGCGACAGCGCCCGCATCCGACTCGACGCGCTCCGGGACTGATCGCGCATGCGTATGTACGAGCGAGCTTCTTCCGGCGGCCGCGGCGCCCGTCCGCCGATGGTGGCGGTGGTGGTCGCCGTCGTCCTGCTGCTCGCCGGGTGCGGCGCCGGGTCGCGGACACCCGCCGCCACCGCCACGCTCGTCCCGTGCGACTTCCCACCGCCACCATCGTCGGTGGACGTGAACGTCCTGGCCTACAACTCCTCGGCGATCGACCCGTTCACCAACTCGATGGTGCGCAGCTGTTCCAAGGACGGGGTGACCCTGCACCACGAGCCGGTCGACTACGCGGGCCAGTCGCAGAAGACGACGGCCACGCTGGCCGGGCGCTACGGCACCTACGACATCCTCGAGACCTACGGGTTCGTCGTCCCGCAGCAGGCCTCCACCGGCAAGCTGCACCCGCTCGACGACCTGATGAGCCGCTACGGCGCGCAGTTCGGGCTCGACCGGCTCGACCCGCAGATGCGCGCGGCGCTGTCCTACGACGGGAAGCTCTACGGCATCCCGATGCAGGCGCAGACCTTCGTCATGGCCTACCGCCGCGACGTGTTCGACCGCCTCGGCATCACCCCGCCGCGGACCTTCGCCGAGCTGCGCGAGGTCGCGGGCCGCATCCAGCGCGACGGCGGGATCCGCTACCCGCTGGCCCTGCCGCTGCTGGCGAGCTCGGACGTCGCGACGGCCTACGACGCGGCACTGGGCTCGCTGGGCACCGACTACGTCGACCGCGACACCGGCCGCCCGAACTTCGACACCCCGCAGGCCGCGCAGGCCTTCACCGAGCTGCGGTCGCTGCTGCCGTTCATGGACCCGCAGGTCACGACGTTCGCCCAGCCCGCGGTGCAGCAGCAGATGTACAACGGCTCGGCGGCGATCGCGATCATGTTCAGCGGCCGGATGCTCGACCTCACCCAGCCGGCGAACAGCCGGTTCGCGACCGACTTCGCGTTCGCCCCACCGCCGTCGGTCGCCGGCGGGGACGTCCTCTACAACGCCCTGTCGGTGGACGGCTGGGCCATCCCGGAGAACACCGAGGTGGACAAGGACCTGCTGTTCCGGCTGGTCGCCGCGTCGGTGGGGGAGGAGTCGTCGCGGGCCGCGGTACCCGCGGCGTTCCCGGCCCGCGAGGGCATGGTGACCCCGGCGAGCAGCCCGTTCGCCGCCGCCCAGCTCGACGCGATCGGCCGGGCGTCCCCGCCGGAGCCGTTCCCGTGGACCTCACGGATCAGCAACGAGACCCGCCCGGTCGTCGCCGACGTGCTGGCCGGCCGGACGACGATCCCGGACGGTCAGCAGCGGATGCAGGAGATCGCGACCGCGATCGTCGCCGAGTACCGGCGCTGACCCCCTTCCCACCACCCACGAGAGCGAGGTGAGGCGACCATGCGCAGGCGCGAGTTCCTGGGACTGGTCTCCCCGAGCCTGCTGGTGATGCTCGGCCTGCTGCTGTTCCCGCTCTACAAGACCGTGGAGTGGAGCCTGCAGCGGGTCAACTACGGCGAACCCGGCACCTTCCTCGGCCTGGACAACTACGCCCAGGCCCTGTCCGACCCGCGGCTCGGGCGGGCGGTGCTGTTCACCGTCGGCCTGACCGTCGCCGTCGTCGCCGTCCTGCTGGTCGGGGGCTACCTGCTCGCCGTGCTGGTCAACGGGCTCGGCCGGTCCCGCCCCTGGGTGCTCGGCGTGCTCCTGGTGTCCTACGTCGTGCCCAACGTCGTCGGCGCGACGATGTTCTCCTGGCTGTTCGACTCCAACTTCGGCGGCGTCGTCAACTACCTGATCACCGAGCTCACCGGGGCCGAGATCCTCTGGTTCACCGAGCCGTGGGCGAACCGGGTGATGATCGGTCTCAACACGGTCTGGTTCATGCTGCCGTTCGCCATGCTGGTGATCCTCGCCGGGCTGCAGGGCGTCCCGGGGGAGATCGTCGAGGCCGCCCGGATCGACGGCGCCACCGGCTGGCGGGTGCACTGGCACGTGATCGTGCCGAGCATCCGGGGCGTCCTCACCTTCGTCTCGATCATCTCGATCATGGACGTGCTGCGGACGTTCGACCAGCTCGTCCCGCTCTCGCCGCAGGCACCGCAGATCGGCAACGAGTCGATCATGCTCTACATCTACAACATCGCCTTCCAGGACGGCGGCCAGCAGCTGGGGCTCGGCAGCGCGATCAACGTGCTGCTCATCGTCCTGATCGTGCTGCTGCTCTCCCCGTTCATCCGGGACATGGCCAAGGAGGCCCGCCAGTGAGCAGCGTGCAGACCGCCCCGCCGGCCACCACCCCCGGCCCGTCCGACGACACCGGCCCCGCCCCGGCCCGCCGCCGCCCACGCGGGCGGACCGTCCTGGTCGGTGGCCTGCTGCTGGTGATCTGCTGGGTGATGCTGAGCCCGGTGCTGTGGACGGCCATGTCGGTCACCAAGCCGACCGACGTCGCCTTCCTCGACCCGCCGGTGTTCACCTGGGAGCCCACCTTCACCGCGTTCGTCGACCTCTGGCAGACCACCGAGTTCTACCGGTACCTGCTCAACACCCTGGTCGTCGCGCTGATCAGCACGGTCATCGCGCTGCTGATCGGCATCCCCGCCGCGTACGCGCTGTCGCGCTACCCGGGCTGGGTGTCGGTCGCGCTGCTCATCGCGGCGCTGATCTTCCGCGCGCTGCCCCGGTTCGCCGTGGTGCTGCCGATGTACGAGCTGTCGCGTTCGCTGGGGATCTACGACACGACCTTCGCCGTCGCCGCGGCGCTCGTGGCCATCAACCAGCCGTTCTCGATCTGGCTGCTGCGCAACTTCTTCGCCGAGATCCCCAAGGAGCTCGACGAGGCCGCGATGCTCGACGGTTGCAGCCGCTTCCAGATCCTGTGGCGGGTGATGGTGCCGCTGATGGGCCCGGGCATCCTCACCGCCGGGATCTTCATGTTCCTGTTCGCGTTCCAGGAGTACCTGACGGCGAACGTCCTCACCGACGTCGTCGCCCGCACCGTCCCGGTCTTCATCGCCACCCAGCTCGGGCAGACGCTGCCGATGCTGCAGCAGGCCGGCGCCGCCGCGATCCTGCTGACGCTGCCGGTGATCGGGTTCGCCTTCGTCGCCCAGCGGTACCTGGTGGCCGGTCTGGGCGCGGGCTCGGTCAAGGGCTGAGCGGTGCCCGCCGTCCCGTCGTCCCCGCCGCTGGTCCTGCTGCCGGGCATGAACTGCTCGGCCCGGCTGTGGGGCCCGGCGGGGGCCGGGGCGCTGCACCCGGTCCTCGACCGGCCGACCCTCGACGACCAGGTCGAGGCGCTGCTCGACGCGCTGCCCGACCGGTTCGCCCTCGGCGGGCTCAGCCTGGGCGGGATCGTCGCGATGGCGCTGACCCGGCGGGCCCCGGACCGGGTCGCCGGGCTGTGCCTGATGGCGACCAACGCCCGCCCGCCGACGCCCGCGCAGCGCGCCGGCTGGGACGCGGCGCTCACGCGGCTCGACGACGGCGCCCCCGCCCGCGCCCTGCAGCCCCTGGAACTGCTGCTGCACGACCGGTCGCACGACGACACCGCGTTGCGGATGGCCGACGAGGTCGGTGAGCGCCGGCTCGCGGCCCAGCTGCGGCTGCAGGACTCGCGCGTCGACGAGCGCCCGGCCCTGCCCGCCGTCGCGGTGCCGACCCTGGTGCTGGCCGGTGCGCTCGACCGGCTGTGCCCGGTCGAGCGGCACACCGAGATCGCCGGGCTGGTGCCGGACGCCCGGCTGCACGTGCTGCCGGGCGCCGGTCACCTGCTCCCGGTCGAGGTCCCGGACACCGTGGCGACGCTGGTGGCCGGGTGGACGGCCACGGTGCACGCCCGGGAGCGGGCCCGGGCGGCGGACCGGCACTGACCGGGCCGGCTGGTCCCGAGCTGGCGTCCTGATCCCGATCTCGCGTGCTGATCCGGAGCCCGCGCGGTGATCGGCTGTTCGCGCGTGTCGGGACGCGCGCGAGGACCGGCTCTGCGCGCGGACCGCGGATCACCGCGCGCGGGGGAGCCACGATGCCCGAAGGCGGGGACGTGCCGAGCCCCGGCACCGGGGCGTCGCGCCGCCGGGCCGGCCGCACCCGTCCGTGGGCCCGGCGCCGATCGGGCCCGCCACACGAACGGCACGAGCGAGGGTTCCGGTGCCGTCCGTGGCACCGCAACCCTCGCTCGTGGTGGGCATGGCCGGAGCCGCCGCTCCCGGCGACGGCGCTCACCCCGTCGCCGCGGCCAGCTCCCGGAACGACGCCATCATGACCGCGGTCAGGTTGTAGACCACCAGCTGCGCCCCACCCGCGAACGACGCCGCGGCCGCGTCCGCCGAACCCGCGAGGTCGGCCCGTACGGCGTCCCGGACCGCCGGGTCGGCGCGCACCGACTCCAGCATCCCGGCGACGGACGGGTCGGTGCCCGTGCGGGACGCACCCAGGTCCGCGACGCCGACGAGCCAGCCGTCGATCCCGTCCACGCCGACGATCTCCCCGGCGCGCGCGAGGGCGCCGGGCGACTCCAGCATCGCCACGAACAGCACGTCCTCGGCCGCCGCGCGGTGCTCCTCGGCGGTGACGCTGCCGAACCTCCCCGCCCGCGGGTAGGTCGCGAACCCCCGTGTGCCGTGCGGGGGATGACGCAGCGCCCGCACCAGTGCCGTGGCCTGTGCGGCGTCCTCCACGTGCGGGGCGACGATCCCGCGGGCGCCCTGGTCGAGCGCCCGCTGGGCGAGGTGGTGCTCGTCCTCCCCGGGGCGGACGAGGACCGGCAGGCCGTGCGCGTCGGCGAACGCGATGTGGGTGCGCAGCATCGACACGTCGGCCGGCCCGTGCTCGCAGTCGATCAGGACGAAGTCCAGACCGGCGACGGCGAGCATCTCCACGATCTCCTCGCAGGGCATCCGCACCAGCGCCCCGGCGAGCCGTTCCCCGGCGGCGACCCGCGCCCTCACGCGATCATCCCGGCGGACAGGTCGACGTCGGCGCCGGACAGCCCCGGCATGGCGAGCATCGCGACGACGGCCGCGCCCACCTCGTCGGCGGTGATCATCCGGCCGAGCGCGGCCCGCCCGACGAACGCCGCACGCGCCGCGGCGACGTCGGTGCCGGTCCGCTGCGCCTCCAGCGCGAAGTTCCGGTCCATCCGGTCGCCCTCGACGGGGCCGGGGGACAGCGCGTTGACCCGCACCCCGGCCGGGCCCGCCTCGAACGCGAGCGTCGAGGTCAGGCCGAGCACCGCGGTCTTCGACGCGCAGTAGGGCGTGCGCCGGGCCAGCGGGCGCTTCCCCGACACCGAGGCCACGTTGACCACGTCGCCGTCCCCGCGCTCGAGCATCGGCGGCAGGAACGCCCGGCACACCAGGTAGGTGCCGCGCACGTTGACCGCGAACACCTCGTCCCACTCCTGCGGGCTCACCTCGACCAGCGGGGCCACCGGACCGGCGACCCCGGCGTTGTTGACGACGATCGAGACCTCCTCGTCGGCGAGCCGGACCGCCAGGTCCGCGACGGAGTCCGGGTCGGCGACGTCGCACACCTCGGCCCGGGCGGCGGGCCCGATCCGGGCCGCGGTCGCGGTGAGGGCGTCGGCACGCCGCCCGGCCAGCACGACCCGCGCCCCGGCACGGGCCAGGTGCGACGCGATCGCCGCACCCAGCCCGCTGCCGCCGCCGGTCACCAGGGCGGTGCGTCCCGTGACCGGCGTGCTCACGACCCGGCCACCGGTGCCGTGCTCCCGAACGGCGCGATCTCGTCCAGCCAGCCGACGCGGTCCCCGCCGTGCCGCCAGGCCCGCAGGTCCCCGGAGCGGGCGTGCCCCTCGAACTGCTCCACCCGCGACGCGCGCCCGCACACCCGGCCGAGCTCGGCGCTCGTCGCGGGGTCGCGGACCTCCTGGTAGGTGCAGGTCTTGAGGTACTTCCCGACCCACAGCCCGCCCGTGTAGCGCGCGGCGCCGAGCGTGGGGAGCACGTGGTTCGTCCCGATCACCTTGTCCCCGTAGGACACGCAGGTGTTCTCCCCGAGGAACAGCGCACCGTAGTTGCGCATCCGCTCCAGGGCGTCGCGGGGCTCGGCGGTGAGGACCTGGACGTGCTCGGCGGCGAGGTCGTCGGCGACCCGCCACATCTCGTCGGCGTCGTCGCACACGACGATCCGGCCGTGGTCGTGCCACGCGGGCCCGGCCAGGTCGTTCGTGGGCAGGCCCGGCAGCAGCCGCCCGACCAGGTCGAGCACGGCCCGGCCCAGCGCCTCGGAGGTCGTGACGAGCACGGCGGGGGAGTCCGGGCCGTGCTCGGCCTGTGACAGCAGGTCGACGGCGACGGTCAGCGGGTCCGCGGTCCCGTCGGCGACGACGAGGATCTCGGTGGGGCCGGCGAACAGGTCGATGCCGACCTCCCCGAAGAGCTGCCGCTTCGCCTCCGCGACGTAGGCGTTGCCCGGCCCGGCCAGCATGTCGACCGGGGAGACCGACTCGGTGCCCAGCGCCATCGCCGCGACGGCCTGGACCCCGCCGAGGACGTGGATCTCGTCGGCGCCGGCCAGGTGCATCGCCGCCACCGTCGCCGCCGGGACCTCGCCGCGGATCGGGGGCGTGGCCGCGACCACGTGCGGCACTCCCGCGGCCTTCGCGGTCACGATCGTCATGTGCGCCGAGGCGGTCAGCGGGTACCGCCCGCCGGGTACGTACGCGCCCGCCGAGCCGACCGGCACGTGCCGGTGCCCGAGGACCACCCCGGGCAGCGTCTCGACCTCGACGTCGTGCAGGGACTCCCGCTGGACCCGCGCGAAGTTCCGGACCTGGTCCTGCACGAACCGGATGTCGTCGACGACCTGCTGCGGCAGCGACGCGACCAGCTCGTCGACCCGCGCGGGGGTCAGGCGCTCCGGTGCGCGGCCGTCGAACCGGTCCGCGTACTCCCGCACCGCCGCGTCGCCGCGCGTCCGCACGCCGTCCACGATCGCCCGCACCCGTGCGGCGACGCCCTCGTCGCTGCGGCGCGGGGCCGACCCCGTCGCGCTCTTCAGTTCCTGCGACATTCCGTCCTCCCTGGCATAACATACGTATGCGCTACGGCTCCGCAGTGAACGGCGGCGACGCGCCGCTGTCAAGGGTGCGTCCCGGGGCGCACTAGGCTCGGCGCGCGGTCGGGGGAAGGGCGGACATGGTCACCAGTCGCGACGTGGCGAGGCTCGCCGGGGTCTCGCAGCCGACGGTGTCGCGCGCGCTCACCGATCACCCGCGGGTCTCCGAGGCGACCAAGCGCAGGGTCCGTGAGGCGGCCCTGGCGCTGGGCTACTCGACCAACGCGATCGGGCGCGCGCTGTCGGTGGGCCGCTCGAACCGGATCGGGCTGGTCGTCGCCGACCTGGAGAACCAGTTCTACGCGAACATGATCGGCCCGCTGCACCACGAGCTGGAGGCACTCGGCCACGAGCTCGTGCTGATCACCGAGTCGGCCGGGACCGCGCCGCTGCCCGAGCGGGTCGCCGCGCACGGCCTGGCCGGGGTGGTGCTGTCGACGACGACGGTGGACTCCATCCAGCCCGCCCGGCTGCGTGACCGCGGCGTGCCGTTCGTCTACCTGAACCGGACCGCGCCCAGCGTGGCCGCCGACGCGGTGACCGTCGACCCCGAGCAGGGTGTGCGCGAGGTGGTCGCGGAGGCCGTCCGCCTGGGTCACACCCGGATCGGGGCCATCTTCGGGCCGCGCAACACCAGTACCGGTGAGCTGCGCGAGCAGGTCGTCCGCACGGTGCTCGACGAGCACGGGCTGGCGCTCGCCCAGCGCGACGTCCTGCACGGTCCGTTCGACTTCGCGACCGGTCGCGAGGGGTTCCGCACGCTACACGAGCGGGCCGGTGGGCCGACGCTGCTGCTGTGCGGCAACGACGTCGTCGCGCTCGGGGCGCTCGACGCGGCCGCCGAGGCCGGCGTCCCGGTGCCCGGTCACACCTCGGTGGTCGGCTTCGACGACCTGCCCACCTCGCGCTGGGCCCTGGTCCGGCTCAGCACCGTCGCCTACGACCTGGACGAGGTCGCGCGGGAGTCCGCCCGTCTGGTCGTCGCCCGGCTGACCGACCCCGGGGCCGAGCCGCGGCACGTCGTGTACCCGACGCACTACGTCGCCCGCGCCACCGTGGCCGCGCCCCGGGCGTAGCCGCTCCCGTCGCCGGAAATCCCCGCGGGGCCCTTGCCGGGCGGTTGTGCATACGCATACAGTGCGAGGCGCACGGAACCGACGAGGAAGGACCACCATGACGCTCGACCCGGTCGCGTACGAGCCCTACAACGACCCGGACGACTTCATCCGCGAGGTGACCGACCGGATCTGGGTCCAGCGGGACGTGTCCTACATCGTCGACAACTACGAGCCGGACTCGATCGTCCACGGCGGTCTCGGCACCGTGATCGGCCGCGACGGGGTGATCGAGGGCAGCCTGATGCGCATCGCGGGCACCCCGCAGCACGTCGGCCAGGCGGAGGACGTGGTGTGGGAGGCCCGCGGCGACGACGCGTTCCTGAGCTCGCACCTGGTCTTCTCGGCCGACGAGATCCTCGTCGACGGCGTCGTGAAGCGGATCCGCAAGCGCACCATCGCCAACTGCCTCTACCGGCGGGGCCGCATGGTCGAGGAGTGGGTGGTCCGCGACGAGCTCGCCGAGTGCCTGCAGCGGGGCATCGACCCGGCCGAGGCGGCCCGGGGGCAGCGTTTCCGCGGCTACCAGGGCTCGATGACCGAGCAGCCGCCGAAGGACGTGCTCGCCGTCGGCGACAGCGGGCCGCGGCCGGACGACTTCCGGCCCGAGTGCGAGATGGTGCTGGAGTTCCTCGAGGAGGTCTGGAACTCCCGGCGCTACCAGAAGGTCACCGACTACATGCACCGTGACCTGTTCCTGCACACCGTCGGGGACCGGACCGTGGTGCGTCCGGACGGCTACCAGCGCGACCTGCTCGCGCTTGTCGCACCGTTCCCGGACGCCCGGTTCGAGGTCCGCGACGTCCAGACCAACCACGCCGAGCGCTACGCCGGCCTGCGGATCGCGGTGACCTGGGTGATGCGCGGGACCTACCGCGGGACACCGGCGTTCGGTCCGCTCACCGGGGGCGAGGTGGAGTTGCTCGGCGTCTCGCAGTTCCTGGTCCAGGGCGGCCGCATCGTCAAGGAGGTCCGGGTGTTCGACGAGATCGCGCTGCGTGCGCAGATCGACGCCGGCCGGACCGAGGCGTTCACCGACACCAACATCTACTGACCGGAGCACCGACATGCACGACACGGTGGTCAGCGCGGACGAGCTCGTCCGCCGCACCGTCCGGCACGCGGACTGGGTCCCGTGCAGGGCCGCGTTCATCGACTGCCGCACCCCGGGCTCGGACCGCAAGGACAACTACTCCTTCATCGGCCCCGGGGTCACGCAGAACGCGTCCCAGCACGTCAACCTCCGCGAGCCGCACGGCTTCAACCTCGGTGCGGCGGGCATGCCGCACGGCACCACGAACAGCCTGCACCTGCACTTCACCGCCGAGGTCTTCATCAACCTCGACGGCGACTACCAGCTCCGCTGGGGCCCGGACGGCACGCAGGGCACCTACCGCAGCGTCGACGGCGACATCGTCTCGGTCCCGCCGTGGATCTTCCGCGGCTTCACCAACGTCGGCGACGACGACGGCATCCTGCTCACCGTCCTGGGCCGTGACGACACCGGCGGCATCATCTGGGGCCCCACGGTCCTGGCCGAGGCCGCCGGTCACGGCCTGCACCTCACCGCGGACAACCGGCTCATCGACACCGTCGCCGGGGACCCGCTGCCCGAGGACGTCGCGCTGATCCGGCCGATGGACCAGGCCGAGATCGACCGGCTCGACGTCTACACCGCCGAGCAGTTCCGCGGCCGCGTGGTGCACGCCGCCGACCGGCCGTGGGTCGCCGAGCCCTACCTGTGCTCGCGGCTGCCCGGCGGTGGCGCCGAGCTCGCCCCGGTCATCGGCTGGGGCACCGCGGAGAGCCGGGCCGCGGCACCGCGGCTGCTCGACCCGCACGGGTTCGCGCTGGCGTGGCTGCGCGCCCTGCCCGGGGACGGCGTGCTCACCCACCGGCACGACGCGACCCAGGTGCTGACGGTGAAGGCCGGGCACTGGGCGGTCACCCTCAACACCGGCGACGACGCGCGCACCGTCGAGCTCGGCCCGCGGGACACCCTGTCGGTGCCGCCCGGCGCCTGGCGGTCGATGACCGCGCTCGACGCCGACGGCGGCCGGACCGCCACCCCCGGCACCGGTGAGCTGCTGGTCGTCACCGGCGGCGACGGCCGGGTCCGGCACGAGTGGGCGCCCGAGGTCGTGGCCGGTGCCCGTGACCGGGGCCGGGTCCTCGACGCCGACGGCTACCTCGCCCCGGCCGCGGTGCTGGCGTTCGCGGCCGAGGACGACTGAGGCCGGGCCGATGCCGCGGACGGGACCCACGGGGCCGACGGGGGCGGCGCCCGGACCGGTGGTGCCGGGTGCCGCCGGTGCGGTGACGGTGGCGGCGTGCCGGATCCCGGCGCGGATCGACGCCCCGGACCCGGCGGTCGCCGAGGGCGCGGTGCGCGAGGCGGTCGCCGGCGGGGCCCGGCTCGTCGTCCTGCCGGAGCTCACCGTCTGCGGCTACGCCTTCGCCGACGCCGCCGAGGCGCGGGTCGCCGCCGAACCCGCCGACGGTCCCACCGTCGCCCGCTTCGCGGCCCTGTCGGCGGAGCTGCGCTGCGTCGTCGTCGCCGGGTTCGCCGAGCTCGGCGACGACGGCCGCGTGTACAACAGCGCCGTCCTCGTCGAGGACGGGGTGCGCCGCGCGGTCTACCGCAAGGTCCACCTCTGGGACCGCGAGCACACGCTGTTCACCCCCGGCCACGCCGCACCGCCGGTCGTCCCGACCGCGGCCGGCCGGATCGCCCCGATGGTCTGCTACGACCTGGAGTTCCCCGAGTGGGTGCGCCGGGCCGCGCAGGACGGCGCCGAGATCGTCGCCGCGCCGGTGAACTGGCCGTGGCGCCCGACCCCCGGCGGGCAGCACCCGCTGGAGGTGGCGAAGGTGCGCGCCGTCGCCGGGGCGTACCGGGTGCACGTGGTGGCCGCGGACCGCTGCGGCACCGAGCGCGGGGTCGCCTGGTTCGGGGCGCCGGTGATCGCCGGCGCCGACGGGGACCTGCTCGCCGGGCCCGGCGGTCCGCCGCCGGGGGAGCCCGGCGTGCTGCTGGCCACGCTCGACCCGGCCGCCGCCCGCGACAAGCGCCTCACCGCGCACAACCACGTCCTGCGCGACCGCAGGCCACCGCTGTACCGCGAGCCCGATCCCCCACCGGAAGGACCACCACCATGGCCGGCGTGACCTACGACGCGGTGACGCGGCGCTACCCCGGGTCGCCCCGGGCCGCCGTCGACGCCCTGGACCTCGAGATCGCCGACGGCGAGTTCCTCGTGCTGGTCGGGCCGTCGGGCTGCGGCAAGACCACCTCGCTGCGGATGCTCGCCGGTCTGGAGGACGTCGACGGCGGCCGCATCCGCATCGGCGAGCGCGACGTCACCGGCGTCGCCCCCAAGGAACGCGACATCGCGATGGTGTTCCAGAACTACGCCCTCTACCCGCACATGTCGGTCGCCGAGAACATGGGCTTCGCGCTGCGGATGGCGGGGACCGCGAAGGCCGAGATCGCCCACCGGGTCGCCGAGGCCGCGCGCATCCTCGAGCTGGAGGCCTACCTCGAGCGCAAGCCCAAGGCGCTGTCGGGCGGGCAGCGCCAGCGTGTCGCGATGGGACGCGCGATCGTCCGCCAGCCGCAGGTGTTCCTGATGGACGAGCCCCTGTCCAACCTCGACGCCAAGCTGCGCGTGCAGACCCGCACCCAGATCGCCTCGCTGCAGCGCCGGCTCGGGGTCACCACCGTCTACGTCACCCACGACCAGGTCGAGGCCATGACGATGGGTGACCGGGTGGCCGTGCTCAAGGACGGTCTGCTGCAGCAGTGCGCCGCCCCCGGCGAGCTCTACGCCCGCCCGGCCAACGCCTTCGTCGCCGGGTTCATCGGCTCGCCCGCGATGAACCTGCTGAGCCTGCCGGTGGCCGCGGACGGCGTCCGGCTGGGCGGTGTCGACGTCGCGGTGCCGCGCGGGGCGGGGGACACGGTCACCCTCGGGGTCCGCCCCGAGGACCTGCACCTCGCCGACGACGGCATCCCCCTGGAGGTCGACCTGGTCGAGGAGCTCGGCGCGGACGCCTACGTCTACGGCCGCACCCGCCTCGACGGCGTCGAGCACCCGATGGTCGCCCGGGTGGACGGGCGCCGGCCCCCGGCGCGGGGCACCGGGGTGCACCTGGCACCGGACCCGGCGCGTACCCACCTGTTCGCCGCGGACGGCGCCCGGCTGGGCTGACGGCCCGGGCGCCGCCGCCCGGGTCCCTCAGTCCCGGCCCCCGGCGGCGCCCACCCGCCGGTCCCAGCCGGTGCGGACGCCGTCGTCGACGGGGCGGGTCGCGAGCGAGACCGCGACGAACGCGACCAGCCCGCAGCCGAGCCCGGCGAACACCGGCTCGTTGGCGTAGAGGTCCCCCAGCACGAGCATCGTGCCCAGCGTGACCAGGGTGCCGACGCCCATCGCGGCCAGCGCCCCGGCCCGGGTCGCACGCCGCCAGAGCAGCCCGCCCAGGACCGGGACGAGCAGCCCGCCGACGAGGATCCCGTAGGCGAGGGTGAGCGCGGCGACGACGTCGCGCAGCAGGCAGGCGATCCCGATCATGACGACGCCGAACACGGCGACCGCCCACCGGTTCCCGGACAGCTCGTCGCGGGTGCCGTCGCCGTCGCCGCCCCCGTCCGGGCGGGTCGTCCCGGCGCCGCGTGCGTCGCGGCGGCGGCGCAGCGCTGCCAGCAGGTCCTGGTCGAACACGGTCGCCGTCGCCAGCAGCGCGCCGCTGGAGGTCGACATCACCGCCGACAGGGCCGCGGCCAGCACCAGCCCGGCGAGCACCGGGGGCAGCGCCGCCTCGACGACCGCGGCGAAGGCGTCGTCGCGCTCGGCCAGGCCGGGGACGACCACCTGCGCCGCCGTGCCGATCAGGGCGCCGACGACGCCGTAGGCCAGGCAGTACACGCCCGCGCCGAACCCGGCCCAGCGGGCGACGCCCGGGGAGCGCGCGGTGAACACCCGCTGCCAGATGTCCTGGCCGATGAGCAGACCGAAGCCGTAGGTCACGAAGTAGGTGACGATCGTGCCGCCGCCGATGGTGGTGAGCGACAGGGCGTCGGCGGGGACCGCGGCGACCAGCCCGTCCCAGCCCCCGGCCCGCCAGAGCACGACCGGCAGGAGCACCAGGAAGATCCCGACCGTCTTGATCAGGAACTGGACGAAGTCGGTGAGGGTCACCGACCACATCCCGCCCAGCGTCGAGTAGACGACGACGACCGCCCCGCCGATCAGGATCGACGGGATCCGGGGCAGCCCCAGCAGCACACCGAAGATCGTCGCGTAGGCGATGGTCGAGGTGACCGCGAGCATCAGGGTGTAGGCCCACATGACGATCCCGGACGGGGCGCCGAGCCCGGTGCCGTAGCGCAGCTCCAGCATCTGGCCGACGGTGAACACCCCCAACCGCTGGATCCGGCCGGAGAACGCCAGCGACAGCACCAGGATCCCGGAGCCGATCGCGACGACCAGCCACATCCCGGACAGCCCGTACTGGTAGCCGAGCCCGACGCCGCCGATCGTGGAGGCACCACCGAGGACGACGGCGGCCATCGTCCCGGAGTACAGCCACGGCCCGAGCCGGCGCCCGGCCACCAGGAAGTCGGCGCGGTCGACGGTACGGCGGCGGCCCCAGAACCCGAAGGCGATCATGGCGGCCAGGTAGAGCACGACGACGGCGACGTCCATCGCCCTCACCCCTTCCGGTTGGCGGCGAGGACCGACAACAGCTCGTAGGCCACGTGGGCCGCGGCGATCCCGGTGATCTCCGCATGGTCGTAGGCGGGGGAGACCTCGACGACGTCGGCCCCCACCACGTCGACCCCGACCAGCCCGCGCAGGCAGTGCAGCAGCTCCCGGCTGGTCAGGCCGCCCGCCTCGGGGGTCCCGGTACCGGGGGCGTGCGCGGGGTCGAGCACGTCGATGTCGACCGAGACGTAGACCGGGCCGGTCCCGAGCCGGCGCCGCATCCGCTCGACGACGGCGGGGACCCCGTCGGTCTGGAACACATCGGTCTCGATCACCTGGAAGCCGAGGACCTCGTCGTCGGCGAGGTCGTGCTCGCCGTAGAGCGGGCCGCGGATGCCGACGTGCAGGCACCGCCGCGGGTCGAGCAGTCCCTCCCGGGCGGCGTTGCGGAACGGGGTGCCGTGGGTGATGTCGGCGCCGAAGTAGGTGTCCCAGGTGTCGAGGTGGGCGTCGAAGTGGACGACCCCGACGGGCCCGTGCGTGCGCGCCACCGACCGCAGCAGCGGTAGCGCGACGGTGTGGTCACCCCCGAGTGCGAGCAGGGTCGTCCCGTCCGCACGCAGGCGGTCGGCGGCCTGCTCGACGGTGCGGATCGCCTCGTCGATGGAGAACGGGTTGATGCCGAGGTCGCCGGCGTCGGCCACCTGCTGGGCGGCGAACGGCGACACCCCCAGCGGTGGGTGGAAGGGCCGCAGCAGCTTCGACGACGCCCGCACGTGGGCCGGCCCGAACCGGGCGCCGGGACGGTAGGACACCCCGGCGTCGAAGGGGAGGCCGAGTACCGCGACGTCGGCGCGGTCGACCTCGTCGAGACGGGGCAGCCGGGCGAAGGTGGGCGGACCGGCGAAGCGGGGGACGACGGTGGCGTCGACCGGGCCGACGGGCATGGCGGGCCTCCTCGGGACGGGGTGGGCTCACGGTCGGGCACGGAACCGGCGAGGAGAAGTGACGAAACGTCGGACGAGGAGGGAGGCTGATGGACGTGATGTCCATCCCGCCCTCCGGTGTCACGCTGACGACCCTGCTCGGGGACCCCGCCCTGCGGCTCGGCCGCGCCGCGGTCGCCGACGCCGACCTGGGACTCGCGGTGACCGCGGCCGCGGTGTCGGAGCTGACCGAGCCCGGCCCCTGGCTCGAGGGCGGGGAGCTGCTGCTGACCGTCGGGTTCCTGCTGCCGTCCGACGTCGACGGGCTCACCGGCTACTGCCGGCACCTGCGCGAGCACGGGGTGGCCGCACTCGGGATCGGACTGGGGGCCGACCTGCCGCACCGGCGCACCCCCGAGGCGCTGGTCACCGCCGCCCGCCGGGCCGGGCTGGCGCTGCTGGCGGTCCCGGACGGGGTGCCCTTCGTCGCCGTCACCCGCGCGGTGTTCGCCCACCGTGACGCGGCGGAGCGGGCCCGCCTGCAGTGGGCGCTGCGCACCCAGCGGGCCCTGACCGCGGCCGCGGTGGCCCCCGGCGGGCCCGCGGCGGTGCTGACCGCACACGCCGAGGCCACCGGGCGGTCCGCGGTGGTCGTCGACCTGCTCGGGCGGGTGCTCGCCGCGGCACCGCCCGACGGCGCGGACACGCTCGCCGCCGAGCTGTCCGGCACCGTCGCCGCGGTCCGCCGGCGGGGACTGCTCGGTGCCGCGGTGGAGTCCGCCGGGGGTCGTCGGCGGGAGGTGCACCCGCTCGGCTCGCACCGGATCCGGGCGCTGCTGCTGGTGGACGGCCCGGCCCGGGGCGGGCACTCCAACCAGGTCACCGGGGACCTGGTGTCGCTGCTGTCGCTGGACCTGGAGCGCCGCGCCGGCCTCGACGCCGCCGGCCGCCGGGAGCGGGCCCGGCTGCTCACGACCCTGGAACGCGGGGTGGTCGACGACGCCGTCGCCGGGCGCAGGCTGGCCGCCGCCGGGCTCGCCGAGCAGCCGCTGCGGGCCGCGGTGGTCGCGGCGCCCCGTCCCGACGAGCTGGCCGCCGACCTCGCCGCGGTGCTGCCCGACGCCCTGGTCCGGGTGGTCCGCGACGCGCCCGGCGCCCCCGCCGGACGGGTCGAGCTGGCCGCGCCCGCGTCGGCGCCGCTGGACACCGTGCTCGCGACGCTCGCCGCGGGCCGCCCGGCCGGGGTCGGGATCGTGGTGCGGCCCGGTGCCCTGGCGGTGTCGCTGCGCCAGGCCCGGTCGGCGCTGCCGGTGGCCCGGCTGAGCGGGCGCCCCGTGCACGCCGCCGACGTCGCGTCGGCCCGGATGCTGCTCGCCCTGCTCGACCACGAGCGGCTCGGCGGGTTCGCCGACGCCGTCCTCGGCCCGTTCGACGCCGACCCGCGCGGCCCCGAGCTGCTGCGCGCGGTGGCGGCGTTCGTCGAGCACAACGGCCACTGGGAGGCGACGGCGACCGCGCTGGGCGTGCACCGGCACACCGTGCGGAACCGGATCACCGCGGCCGAGCAGGTCAGCGGACGACGCCTGTCCGCGGCCCAGGACCGCCACGAGCTGTGGCTCGCCCTGCAGGCCCGTGACCTCGGGCGGGCCGGTACGGACGGGGTCTCCCCGGGCGGGAACGGCGCCGATCGGCTCTGATGGCGGGGTGCCCACCGCCGGATCCCCCGTCCTGGACCGCTTCGACGGCTGGATCTGCGGGCTGGGCACGACCTCGGGCAGACGGATCGTGGTCGGCCACTGGCCGGACACCCCGCTGGGGTCGTTCACCGACGTCATGACCGAGTCCGCCGACGGGCACCGCACCCTGCTCGCCCCGAGCGAGGAGGTCGCGGAGTTCGTCTCGGCCACCTACACCTTCGACGAGGTCCGGGTCGTCCCGGTGACCCACACCGTCGACGACGACCGTCGCCGGGTCGTGGCGGGCCCGCTGGAGGTGAGCTGGCGGATCGGCGGCCGCCCGCTGCTCGGCAGGCTGCTGCGCGCGGTCCCGGGACCGCTCGCGGTGCACCCCTGGTGGTTGCGGGTGATCGACCCGATCGCCCGCAGGGCCGTGCCCGGGGTACGGACCGTCGGCAGTGCCGGCGGCGGCCGGCGCGAGTACTACGGGGCCCGCGACCTGCACCGGGTCGCCGCCGCCTGGGCCCGCTGGGACGACGGCGACTGCGGCGGGCTGGCCGCGGTCGTCCCGCCGGTCCGGTTCGGCTTCGGCTCGGCCCCCGCCACGCCGTCGCACGTGCGGATCACCACCCTGGTCGAGCGCTCCTTGACGTGACCCGGTGGCGCCACCGATGGTGACTCACGACAACCGAAGACGGCGAGCGGAACCCCAGGAAGCCGGTGCGAGTCCGGCGCGGTCCCGCCACTGTGACCCCTCGCCCCGGCGAGGGGGAGCCAGACACTGCGCCCGTTCGCCGCGCCACCCCACCCGGGACGAGGATCCCGAGGAAGGTACGTCGATGACGCGCGCCCACGCCGCCCCCGGAGCCGTCCGGTGATCCTGCTGCTGTCCACCTCGGACACCGACCTCCTCTCGGCCCGGTCCTCGGGTGCGGACTACCGCCTCGCGAACCCGAACCGGGTCACGCACGACGAGCTGGCGGAGATGGCCGACGCGGCCGACGTCGTCGTCGTCCGCGTCCTCGGCGGGTACCGCTACTTCGAGGAGGGGCTGGACCTGCTGCGGGCCCGCGCGACGCCGCTGGTCTGCCTGGGCGGGGAGATGGCCCCGGACGCGGAGATGATGGAGCTGTCCTCGGTGCCCGCGGGCGTCGCGGCCGAGGCCCACACCTACCTGGCGCAGGGCGGCACCGAGAACCTGGCGCAGCTGCACGCGTTCCTGTCCGACACGGTGCTGCTCACCGGCGAGGGGTTCGCGCCGCCGGTGGAGCTGCCCGAGTGGGGCGAGCTGTCCCTGCCCGGCACGGAGGTCGACGGACCGACGGTGGCGGTGCTGTTCTACCGCGCCCAGTTCCTGGCCGGGAACACCCGCTACATCGAGGCGCTCTGCGAGCAGATCGCGGCGAAGGGCGCCCGCGCGCTGCCGATCTGGTGCGCGTCGCTGCGCCAGGCCCCGGCCGCGCTGCTGGAGCGGCTGCGCGAGGCCGACGCCATGGTCGTCACCGTGCTCGCTGCGGGCGGCACCAAGCCCGCAGGCGCCCAGGCCGGCGGCGAGGACGAGGAGTGGGACGTCACCGAGCTGGCCGCGCTCGACGTCCCGATCCTGCAGGGCCTGTGCCTGACCAGCTCCCGCGCCACCTGGGAGGCCAACGACGACGGGATGTCCCCGCTCGACGTCGCCACCCAGGTCGCCGTGCCGGAGTTCGACGGCCGGCTGATCACCGTCCCGTTCTCGTTCAAGGAGACCGACGCCGACGGCCTGTCGGTCTACGTCCCCGACGACGAGCGGGCCGCCCGGGTCGCCGGGATCGCGGTGAAGCACGCGACGCTGCGCCGTGTCCCGAACGCGGACAAGAAGATCGTGCTGATGCTGTCGGCGTACCCGACCAAGCACGCGCGGATCGGCAACGCGGTCGGGCTGGACACCCCGGCGTCGACGGTGGCGCTGCTGCGGACGATGGCCGCGGCGGGCTACGCGGTCGCCACCGAGGGCGAGGCGGCGTTCCCGGGCGTCGAGGCCGGCGACGGCGACGCGCTCATGCACGCCCTGATCGAGGCCGGCGGGCAGGACCCGGACTGGCTGACCGAGGAGAAGCTGGCCGGCAACCCGGTGCGGATCTCCGCCGCGACGTACCGCAGCTGGTTCGACACGCTGCCCGAGGACTTCCGGTCCGGCGTCGAGGAGCACTGGGGCGAGGCGCCGGGCGAGCACTACGTCGACCGTTCGCAGAACCCGGACGGCGACATCGTCGTCGCGGCTCTGCGCCGCGGCAACGTCACGCTGATCGTGCAGCCGCCCCGCGGGTTCGGGGAGAACCCGGTCGCGATCTACCACGACCCGGACCTGCCGCCGTCGCACCACTACCTCGGTGCCTACCGCTGGCTGGCCGCGCCCGAGTCCGAGGGCGGGTTCGGCGCGCACGCGATCGTGCACATCGGCAAGCACGGCAACCTGGAGTGGCTGCCCGGCAAGACGCTGGGCATGTCGGCCTCCTGCGGCACCGACGCCGTCCTCGGTGACCTGCCGCTGGTCTACCCGTTCCTCGTCAACGACCCGGGGGAGGGCACCCAGGCCAAGCGCCGGGCGCACGCCACCCTGGTCGACCACCTCATCCCGCCGATGGCGCGCGCCGAGTCCTACGGCGACATCGCCCGGCTGGAGCAGCTGCTCGACGAGCACGCGAACATCTCCGCGCTCGACCCGGCGAAGCTGCCCGCGATCCGCCAGCAGATCTGGACGCTGATGACCGCGGCCCAGATGCACCAGGACCTGGGCCTGGAGCAGCGTCCCGACGAGGACGTCTTCGACGACATGCTGATGCACGTCGACGGCTGGCTGTGCGAGATCAAGGACGTCCAGATCCGCGACGGCCTGCACGTGCTGGCCCAGGCACCGGCGGGGGAGCAGCGCGTCGACCTGGTGCTCGCGGTGCTGCGCGCCCGGCAGATGTGGGGCGGCGAGCAGTCCGTGCCGGGTCTGCGCCAGGCGCTCGGGCTGGTCGAGGACGGCTCGGAGTCGAACACCCGCACCGACACCGTCGAGACCGTCGCCCGTGCCCTGTGCTCGGCGATGGAGGCCCGTTCCTGGGACCCCGCCGCCGTCCCCGCGGTGGTCGCCGAGCACCTGGCCCTCGCCCCCGGTGGCCCCCAGGGGAACTCTCGTAGCGCTCTAGGCCACGAGAGTTCCCCCGGGGGCACCGGTGGGGGGCTCCCGGGCGTCGACGTGGACGCGGTCGCGGCCGTGCTGCGCTTCGCCGCCGACGAGGTCGTGCCCCGGCTCGACGCCACCGCGCACGAGCTGGACCGGGTGCTGCACGCCCTCGACGGCGGGTTCATCCCGGCCGGCCCGTCCGGCTCGCCGCTGCGCGGGCTGGTCAACGTGCTCCCGACCGGGCGGAACTTCTACTCCGTCGACCCCAAGGCGGTCCCGTCGAAGCTGGCCTGGGAGACCGGGCAGGCGATGGCCGAGTCGCTGGTCGAGCGCTACCGGGCCGACCACGGCGAGTACCCGCGCAGCGTCGGCCTGTCGGTGTGGGGGACCAGCGCGATGCGGACCTCCGGCGACGACGTCGCCGAGGTGTTCGCCCTGCTCGGTGTCCGCCCGGTGTGGGACGACGCGAGCCGTCGCGTGCGCAGCCTGGAGGTCATCGACCTCGCGGAGCTCGGCCGCCCGCGCGTCGACGTCACGGTCCGCATCTCCGGGTTCTTCCGCGACGCGTTCCCGCACGTCCTGGCCCTGCTCGACGACGCGGTGAAGCTGGTCTCCGAGCTCGACGAGACCCCGGAGCAGAACTACGTCCGCGCCCATGTCGACGCCGACCGCGAGCGCACCGGCGACGACCGTCGCGCCCGCACCCGGATCTTCGGCTCCAAGCCGGGCACCTACGGCGCCGGGCTGCTGCAGCTCGTCGACTCCCGTGACTGGCGCGGTGACGCCGACCTCGCCGAGGTCTACTCCACCTGGGGCGGCTACGCCTACGGCCGCGGCCTCGACGGGGTCCCCGCCCGGGACGACATGGAGAACGCCTACCGGCGGATCGCGGTGGCGGCGAAGAACATCGACACCCGCGAGCACGACATCGCCGACTCCGACGACTACTACCAGTACCACGGCGGCATGGTCGCCACGGTGCGCGCGCTGACCGGTACCGCGCCGGCCGCCTACGTCGGGGACTCGACCCGTCCGGAGGCGGTGCTTACCCGCAGCCTGCACGAGGAGACCGCCCGGGTCTTCCGTGCCCGCGTGGTCAACCCGCGCTGGATCGCCGCGATGCGCCGGCACGGTTACAAGGGCGCGTTCGAGATGGCCGCGACCGTCGACTACCTGTTCGGCTGGGACGCCACCACCGGCGTCATCGCGGACTGGCAGTACGAGACGCTGACCGCCGAGTACGTGCTGGACCCGGACAACCGGAAGTTCCTCGCCGAGTCCAACCCGTGGGCGCTGCACGGCATGGCCGAGCGGCTGCTGGAGGCCGTCGACCGTGGTCTCTGGGAGAGCCCGGAGTCCGCGACGCTGGACGCGCTGCGCCAGGCCTACCTGGAGTCCGAGGGCGACATCGAGGGAGACGGCTGAGCCGCGGGACCCTCCGGCCTTGACATCGATGGTTTCCCAGGAACATATTTCCTGGGAAACCATCGGTCGACCGTCGCCGCTCCCGGAGGATCCCCGTGCCCGAGCCCATCGCCCGGCCCCGCTACGGCCGCGACGAGCCCTACGAGGTCTTCGAGATCGACGACCTCACGCTCGACTGCGGGCGGACGCTGCGCCCGGCCCGGATCGCCTACCGCACCTACGGCGAGCTGAACGCGGCGAAGGACAACGCGATCCTCTACCCGACCTGGTACTCCGGACGGCACTGGGACAACGAGTGGCTGATCGGTGAGGGGATGGCGCTCGACCCGGACCGCTGGTTCGTCATCGTGCCGAACATGCTGGGCAACGGGCTGTCCACCTCGCCGTCGAACGCCCCGGTGCCGCACGACGGCCCGTCGTTCCCACCGGTCCGGGTGCGCGACAACGTCGAGGCCCAGTACAGGCTCGTCACCGAGTGCTTCGGGATCAGCACGCTGCCGCTGGTGCTCGGGTGGTCGATGGGCGCGGGCCAGACCTACCAGTGGGCGGTCAGCCACCCCGAGATGGTGCAGCGCATCCTGCCGTTCTGCGGGTCGCCGCGGACCGCGCCGCACAACCAGGTGTTCCTCGACTCGCTGCGTGCCGCGCTCATGGCCGCGGTGGGGTTCGACGGCGGCCGCTACACGGTCCCGCCGGCGCAGGGGCTGCGCGCGTTCGCCCGGATCTACGCCGGCTGGGGCTTCTCCCAGGCGTTC
This sequence comes from Pseudonocardia sp. DR1-2, assembly GCF_023717215.1. Lineage (NCBI taxonomy): Bacteria > Bacillati > Actinomycetota > Actinomycetes > Pseudonocardiales > Pseudonocardiaceae > Pseudonocardia > Pseudonocardia sp. DR1-2. The sequence goes on from NZ_JAMQOF010000007.1 coordinate 274,205, forward strand.
TACCGCGACGAGGAGTGGCGCCGGCTGGGAAACACCTCGCTGGAGGACTTCGTCGTCGACTTCTGGGAGGGCTTCTTCCTCGACGGTCGTGACCCGAACAACCTGCTGACCATGCTCGACACCTGGTGGCACGGCGATGTCGGCGCGACCCCGGGCGCCGGCTCGACCGAGGAGGCACTGGCCTCGATCCGGGCGACGGCGATCGTCATGCCCGCGGAGAAGGACCTGTACTTCCCGCCCGAGGACGAGGCCTGGGCGGTGTCGCACATGCGGGCCGGCACCGAGCTGCGGGTCATCCCCGGGGTGTGGGGCCACTTCGCCGGCGGCGGGAGGAACCCGGTCGACACGGCCTTCATCGACGCCGCCGTGGCCGAGCTGCTCGCCCGCCCGTCCGGGATCTGAGGCTCAGGGCCCCGGTACCCGCGTCCGCGACGCGGTCAGTGCACCGGCGACCGCGGGCACCGCGACCACGACCAGCAGCACCGGCAGCGCGACGGCCGGTGACGCCAGCGCCACCAGCAGCGCGCCGCCCAGGCCGACGAACGCCGCCGTCGCCAGCTGGTCGAGCAGCTGGGCCGCCGAGGAGTGCGAGCCGACGTCGTGGGCGTCGGAGTGGGCGAGGGTCAGGTAGGCGATCGCGGAGAACGCCACACCCATCCCGAGCCCCGACACGCCCCAGAACCCGACGGCGAGCCAGCCCGGCAGCAGTCCCGCGGCGACCGGGACCAGCGCGAGCTGGCCCGCGGCGATCGTCGCGAACCCCGCGCGCAGCATCACCGAGCGGTCGCTGCCGGGCCGGCGGGCCTGCCAGGCGGCCGCCGCCGACCAGCCCAGCGAGGCGACGATCAGCGGTGTCCCGGCGGCGGTCGGCGACCAGCCGTGCGTCGCGGTGAGCACCAGCGGCAGGAACGACACGACCGGGAAGAACGCCGCGGCGACCAGGCCGCGGGCCGCGACGACCGCGGCGATGCCCGGGCGCGCGAGGACGGTCCCGCGGGGCAGCAGCCTGCGCAGCGAGGGCACCAGCGCCGCGACGGCGACGACGCCGGCCACCGCGCCGCCGGGGTCGAGGTTCTCCAACGCCCAGCTCAGCCCGGCGACGCCGACCGCGGCACCGAGCGCCGCGGGGACCAGGCCCGCCCCGTGGCCGCCCACCGCCGGTCCGGCGGGCGGTCGCAGGACGCGCACCACCGGGGTGACCAGTACCAGGGCCAGCCCCACCACCGGCAGCAGTCCCAGGAAGACCCAGTGCCAGGACAGGTGCTCGGTCACCAGCCCGGCCAGCGGGGGACCGACGAGCGCGGGCAGCACCCACGCCGAGGAGATCAGCCCGAACACCACCGGGCGCGCCCGCGTGGGGTACACCTCGGCGACGAGCACGTACACCGCGACGCCCTGGGCCCCCGCGCCCAGTCCCTGCAGGACCCGGCCGGCGAGCAGCCCGGTCATCGTCGTCGCGAACCCGGCGACCAGCAGGCCCGCCCCGAACAGGACCGGCGCGGCGACGAGCGGCACCCGCGGGCCCCGGACGTCGCACCAGCGGCCGCCGGCGACGGTGCCGAGGACCGCCGCGGCCAGGAACAGCACGAACGGCCAGGCGTAGCGGGCGACCCCGCCCAGGTCGGCGACGACCGCGGGCATCGCGGTCCCGACGCCCATCGCCTCGAACGCGGTCAGGCTGATCAGCAGCAGGATGCCGAAGGTGGTCGGGGCGCGCCCGTGGGACCAGACCCCCGTCCCGTCCGTCCGCGCCTCGACCACGGCGCCACCCTGCTCCCTGAACCCCGGTGCAGGTCAAGTCGATTCAGTGATCACCATTCGTGATCAACAACCACGCTCCGTGTTTCCGGCTCGCGCGATCGGGTATCCCGCGCTATGACCGACATCACAACGATCATCGTCGTCGCCGTGGTGGTGATCGTCGTCGCCGTACTCGCCGTGGCCGCCGCGACGATGCTGCGCCGTCGTCGCTCCGCCGAGCTCCGGGACCAGTTCGGACCCGAGTACGAGCGCACCGTGCGCGACGCGGACGACCCCCGCGACGCGGAGAAGGAACTCGCGCAGCGCCGCAAGCGCCACGACGCGCTGACCTTGCGATCCCTCGACCCGCAGGAGCGCGACGGCTACCGCCGCCGGTGGCAGCAGGTGCAGGAGGGGTTCGTCGACGACCCGTCCCGGGCGGTGCACGACGCCGACGCGCTGGTCGCCGACGTCATGGCGGCCCGCGGATACCCCGCCGAGGACGTCGACCGCCGTGAGGAGGACCTGTCCGTCGCCTACCCGGTGGTCACGCAGCGCTACCGCGAGGCGCGGGCCATCTCCCGTGAGCACTCCGCCGGGCGAGCCGGGACCGAGGACCTCCGGCACGCGGTCACGAGCTACCGCGCGCTGATCGACGCCCTGCTCGACGACGGCGACGGCACCGGTTCCGGTGGCCGTCCCGAGAACGACGGCCGCCACCGCCAGGGCGGACCGGACCAGGACACCCGACGGGAGACCACGGCATGAGCGAGCACCAGGGCAGCAGCAAGGCGGCCCGACTGGCCGACTCGATCAAGGACGCCTTCACCGGCCGCAGCGAGGACGAGCGCGACGCCGGCTGGGAGCGCCGTGAGGCGGCGGGCACCGCCGAGCAGGACGCGGGCGTCCCGGGCCGGCGCCACGGCGACCCGGACGCCCCGCCGCTGGCGGGCCCCGGGGCCGGGCCGGGCGACGCCCCCGGCGGACGACTGGCCGAGGACCGTGCGGCCGGCGGGGACCCGCGTGCCGGTGACCCCCGCGGCGCCGGCCCGCTCGGCACCGACCCGGGTGCCGGTGGGCCCCGCGGCGTGGACCCCCGGGACGGCGACCCGCGCGGCGGGGACCTCCGAGGCGGGGACCCGCGGGGCGGCGACCTGCGCGGTGGCGACCCGCGTGGCGGGGACGTACCGGGCGCGGACCCGCGCGGTGCCGACCCCCGTGGCGGGCACCTGCCCGGTGGCGACCCCCACGGTGGCCCGGGCGCACCGGCTGCCGACCCGCGCGACGCCGGCCCGGCCGGACGGCACGACACCCTCGGCGACCCCGCGGCGGCGGGCGGCCGCGGACCGGCCGACGCGGGCGGGGTCCCGCCCGGCGGCGGTGTCGGGAACGTCGCACCGGGGACGGGCGCACCGCCCCACGACGCGGCGCCCGGCTCCGCGGGCGGTGCCGGGACCGCCGCGGCCGCAGGCGGGACGGCGGCCGGCGTGGCCGCCGCGGCGTCCACCCGTGGCGCACCCGCGCGGGAGGACGGCGCGCCCGGCGGCCGTCACCACGACGCGACACCCGGCCGCGGGCACGACGACCTGCGCGACCCCGGTGACCCGCGGGGCGGCGCGACCGGACCCGGGGCCGACCCGGCGGCGACCGACCCCGCCACCGGCGGCTCGTCGCTGCTCCCGGCCGACCGGGCCCGCGAGTACCAGGACCGCTGGTCGACGCTGAAGGGCGAGTTCGTCGACGAGCCCCGCCGCGCCGTCCACGGGGCGAACGCGCTGGTGGGGGAGATCCTCGACGAGATGGAGTCGCTGTTCCGTCGTCAGCGCGACGACCTGGAGGCCCAGTTCTCCCGCGACGACGCCTCGACCGAGGACCTGCGCCAGGCGCTCACCCGCTACCGCGAGTTCTTCGACCGCCTGCTGTCCCTCTGACGCCGCGCCGCGCGGGTTCCGGGTGCGCCGGCACGGGGAAGAACCCGTGCGGCGCACCGCGGGCCCGCGCGGCGTCCGGCCGCGCGGGCCGGCGCCGACCGGCCGGACGCCGGGGCGAGCCGGACCGTGCGTCCGGCTGCGCCCTCCGGACGAGGGGGCTCAGCCCAGGGCGGGGACGATCGCCTCGACCAGGTGCGGGCCCGGCTCGGCCTGTGCCCTCCGCAGCGCGTCGAGCAGGCCCTCGGTCGTGGTGACCCGCTCGGCGGGCACCCCGAGCCCGGTCGCGAGTGCGGTGAAGTCCGGCGTCGGGTCGGACAGGTCCAGCATCCGGCCCGCCCGCCCGGAGTGCGCCGCCTCCCCGGCCCCCGTGCGGGCCAGCTCCACCCGCAGGATCGAGTACGCCGCGTTGTTGATCAGCACCACGGTGATGTCGAGCCGCTCGCGGGCCATCGTCCACAGCGCCTGGGCGGTGTAGAGCGCGCTGCCGTCGGCCTGCACCGCCACCACCGGACGGTGCGGCGCGGCGACCGCGGCACCCACCGCGGCGGGCAGCCCCATCCCGATCGCGCCACCGGTCAGCGCGATCTGGGTGTGTCGCGGCGCGGTCTGCAACGACATCGCCAGCGACGCCGCCGCCGTCAGCGCCTCGTCGACCACGATCGCGTCCTGCGGCAGCGTCGCGGCGACGGCGGCGCACAGCCCCCGCACGTCGAGCGCCCCCGGCGCGGGCTCCGGCGCCTCGTGCGGCGCGAGCGCGGGGGCCGCGTCGCCGGCGACGGCGTCGGCGAGCGACTCCAGCGCGGCCGTCGCGTCGGTGGCCGGGTCGGCCAGCCCCACCACGGCGGCCCCCTCGGGCACCAGGTCCCCGGGCACGCCCGGGTAGCCGAAGAACGACACCGGCGACCGCGCCCCGGCCAGCACCAGCGACGACGTGCCGTCCAGCTGCGCGATCGCCTGCTCGGCGAAGTAGGCGAGCTTGTCGATGCGGGTCCGGCCGGCGCCGGTCTCCCAGCACCGGGGGAAGGTCTCCACGAGCAGCCGGGCCCCGGTGGCCGCGGCGATCCGCCCGGCGGCGTCGACCCCCGCGGCGCTCAGGGCGGGCCCGCCCAGCAGCAGCGTCGCACCGGGCGCGCGGACGGCGTCGGCGGCCGCGGCGACCCGCGAGGGGTCCGGGGGGAACGGCCCGGCGGCCGGCAGCGGCGGGGCGGGCGACGCGCCCTCCGACCAGGACACGTCGGCCGGGAGCACCAGCGTCGCGACCTGCCCGCCGCGCTCGCCGGTCGCGGCGAGGGCGCGCATCGCGTCGGCGGCGACGTCGCGGACGTCGCCGCTGGTGTGCACCCACCCGGACACGGTCCGCGCCACCGCGGTGATGTCGGACTCCAGCGGCGCGTCGAAGCGGACGTGGTCGGTCGCGTGCCCGCCGACCACGCACAGCAGCGGCGTCCCGGCCCGGCGCGCGTTGTGCAGGTTCGCCAGCCCGTTGCCCAGCCCCGGCCCGAGGTGCAGCAGCACCGCCGCCGGCTTCCCCGCGATGCGCGCGTAGGCGTCGGCGGCACCGGTCGCGACGCCCTCGAACAGGGCCAGCACCCCGCGCATCTCCGGCACCGCGTCGAGCGCCTGCACGAAGTGCATCTCCGAGGTCCCCGGGTTCATGAAGCACACGTCGACCCCGGCCGCGGTGAGCGACCCGACCAGCGCCTCGGCGCCCCTCACGACCGGTTCCCGATCTCTTCGGTCCACATGCCGGTGAGTCCACACGATGTGACGCGTGTCCGCAGGACCCGCGTTCGAGTTGCGGCCCGCATCGCCAGGACGCGGAATGAGGGACTGTGAGCGACGACCGCACCGCGCCCGAGGCGTACACCCCCGACCCGCGACGCTGGCGGGCACTGTCGGTCTGCCTGGTCGCCGGGTTCATGAGCCTGCTCGACGTCAGCATCGTGAACGTCGCGCTGCCCGCCATGCAGGCCGGTCTGCGGGCCTCGGCGGCGCAGCTGTCCTGGATCGTGTCCGGCTACGCGCTGACGTTCGGCCTGGTGCTGGTCGCGTCCGGGCGTCTCGGTGACGACCGCGGCCGCCGCCGCATGTTCGTCACCGGCCTCGCCCTGTTCACCCTGACCAGCGCGGTCGCCGGGTTCGCCCCGAACCCGGAGGTGCTCGTCGCGGTCCGGCTGGTGCAGGGCGTCGCGGCCGGCCTGCTGTCCCCGCAGGTCGTCGGGTTCATCCAGGACCTGTTCCGCGGCCCGGAGCGGGGCACCGCGTTCGGCATGTTCGGCGCCGTCGTCGGGATCTCGACCGCGGTCGGCCCGCTGCTGGGCGGGCTGCTGCTGGCCTGGGCCGGCGACGCCGACGGCTGGCGCTGGGTCTTCTTCGTCAACATCCCGATCGGCGCCGCGGCGCTGGTCGCGGCGTTCCGGCTGCTGCCCGCCGACACCGTGACCACGGGGGAGCGGCGCCCGCTGGACCTGGGCGGCTCGGTGCTGCTCGGCGTCGCCGTCGTCGCGCTGATGCTGCCGCTGGTGCTCGCCGAGCGGGACCCGGCGTCGGCGCCGTGGTGGCTGGTCGCGGTCTCGGTCGCGGCGCTGGTGGCGTTCGTGGCGTGGGAGCGTCGGGCCAAGCGCGTCCACGGGCACCCGCTGATCGACTTCGCGCTGCTGCGGACCCGCAGCTACGCCGTCGGGGCCTCGCTGGGCACCGTCTACTTCGCCGGGTTCACCTCGATCTTCTTCGTGCTCACCCTCTACCTGCAGAACGGGCTGGGCTACACCCCGCTGCAGACCGGGCTGACGATGACGGCGTTCGCGCTCGGCTCGGCCGTCACCTCCGCACTCAGCGGGCGCCTGGTGGCGCGGTTCGGGCAGCCGATGATCGTCGTCGGGCTGGCGACGGTGATGGTCGGGCTCGGCGTCACCGACCTCGTCCTGGCCGCGACCGCGCACAGCCCGTGGACCGGGCTCGCGATCGCCGGGCCGCTGCTGCTCGCCGGGGCGGGCGGAGGGCTGGTGATCGCGCCGAACCAGACCCTCGCGCTGTCGGAGATCCCGCACACCTCCGGCGGCACCGCGGGCGGGGTGCTGCAGACCGGGCAGCGGATCGGGACGGCGATCGGGCTGTCCGCGGTCGGCGCGGTGTTCTTCGGCAGGCTCACCGCGTCCGGCGGGGACTGGGCGGACGCCATCTCGCACGGCCTGCTCATCACCGTCGGGCTGGTGGCGCTGGCCCTCGTGCTCGGGGTCACCGACCTGGTCGCGGCCCGGCGTGCCCGCGGACGGGGCACGCCGGTGACCGCGACCGGCGGACGGTAGGGGTCAGGTCCGGGCGACGGCGGCGGTGTCCTCGCGCAGCCCCGACCGCAGCGTCTCGGTCATCAGCCACGAGCAGACCATCGACACCAGCGCGATCCCGACGACGTAACCGGCGACGGCGTAGAGCGAACCGGTCAGCGCGACGAGCGCGGTGCAGAGCAGTGGCGCGAGACCGCCCAGGATCGACGCGATCTGGTAGGCCAGCGACGCCCCCGAGTACCGCATGCTGGTGGAGAACTGCTCGGCGAAGAACGCCGACTGCGGCCCGTACACCGCCGAGCGCGCCACCTGCACGACCAGCCCGCCCAGCAGGAACAGCCAGATGCTGCCGGTCGACACGAGCCAGAAGTACGGCACCGCGAACACCGCGAGCAGCGCCATCCCACCGACGAACATCGGACGACGCCCGATCCGGTCCGACAGCAGACCGAACGCCATGATCAGCGGGATGTCCGACAGCGACAGCACCGAGTTCGCCGCGAGGATCGTCGTGCGGTCGTAGGACAGGGACTGCGTCGCGTAGGTGACCAGCCAGACCGAGGAGACGTAGAACGTCGAGTTCGTCGCCAGGAACGACCCGGCGGCGAGCAGGATCTCCTTCGGGTAGGTGCGCAGCGCCTCCAGCACCGGCATCCGGTTCGCGGCCTTCTCGTCCATCGCCTTCCGGAACACCGGCGACTCGTGGACGCCGAGCCGGATCCACATCCCGACCCCGATCAGCGCGATGCTGGCGAGGAACGGCACCCGCCAGCCCCACGCCAGGAACTGCTCGTCGGTCAGCGTCGCGGACAGCACCGCGAACGTCGCCGTCCCCAGCACCAGGCCGAGCGGCACGCCGACCTGCGGCCAGCTGCCGTAGAACCCGCGCCGGTGCGACGGGGCGTGCTCGACGGCCATCAGCGCCGCACCGCCCCACTCGCCGCCGACGCCGAACCCCTGCAGGAACCGCAGCGTCACCAGCAGGACCGGAGCCCAGACCCCGAGCGTGTCGTAGCCGGGCAGCAGCCCCATCCCGACGGTCGCCGCGCCCATCAGGAGCAGCGAGTAGACGAGCATCGGTTTCCGGCCGACCCTGTCGCCGAAGTGCGCGAACACCGCCCCGCCGAGCGGGCGGGCGATGAACCCGACGGCGAACGCGCCGAACGCGGACAGGGTTCCGGTGACGGGGTCGACCGACGGGAAGAACACCCGGTTGAACACCAGGGCCGCGGCCGTGCCGAAGATGAAGAAGTCGTACCACTCGATGGTGGTGCCGACCAGGCTGGCGGTGGCGACCTTGCGGGAGGACCGGAGCGCGGGTCCCGGCGACGCCGGCGGGACGGTGGAGGTCATGCGCGGTGACGCTAAGGGGTCGTCCGATTCGTGTCGAGACGCACCGGAGATCCTGTCCGTTCCCGTCGTGATCGTGTCGACCGGCGCTCACATCCGGGCGCGACGACCGGCCAGCACCCCCGCGACGAGCACGACGACCAGCCCGGCCACCGGGACGACCAGCAGCCCGACCCGCAGCGACGTCGCGTCGGCGACCAGCCCGACCACCGGTGGGGACACCAGGAACCCCACCCGCATCAGCCAGGTGACGATCGTCAGCCCGGTCCCCGGGGCCAGCCCCGGCAGGTGATCGGCGGCGGTCATCGCGGCCGGGACGAGCGTCGCCACCCCGAACCCGGCGAGACCGAACCCGGCGACGGTCCCGGGCACCGTCGGGAACGCCAGCGCGAGCCCCATCCCGGCGAGCACCAGCCCACCGCCGGCGCGGGCCACCGCGCGCTGGCCGAACCGGTCGACCATCCGGTCACCGATCAGCCTGCCGACGAACTGGCAGCCCTGCAGCGCCACGAAACCGAGGCCGGCGACGGCCGCGCCGGCCCCGAGCCCCTGCAGGTACACCGCCGCCCAGGTGGCGCCGGAGTCCTCGACCAGGGTGCCGGAGATCGCGACCAGCCCGAACACGGCGAGCAGCGCCACGGTGCGGGGGCCGAGCCCGGTCCACGGCCGCCGCGGCGGTGCACCGCCGGCCGCGTCGGGGGCCGGGCGGTCGTCACCGTCGTCGCCGCGCAGCAGCAGCGGGTACACCGCGACGGCGATCACCACCGACAGCAGCGAGGACAGTCCCAGGTGCACCGGCAGCGCCAGCCCGATCCCGGCGGCGGCCGAGCCCATCAGCCCGCCCGCGACCGCCCCGACCGACCAGAGCGCGTGGAACCCGTTGAGGATCGACCGGCCGTAGCGGCGCTGCACCCGCAGGCCGTGCGCGTTCTGCGCGACGTCGACGACGGCGTCGGACGCCCCGACCAGCAGCATCGCCGTGGCGAACAGCGCCCAGGACGGCGCGAACCCCACCAGCACGACACCGAGCGCGATCACCGCCATCCCGAACGAGGCCACCCTCGCCGAGGTGAACCGGGCGATGAGCGGGCCCGCGGTCAGCCCGGCCAGCAGCGCCGCGAACGGCATCGCGGCCACCGCCAGCCCGAGCTGGGTGTTGGACAGGCCGAGATCGGCCTTGATCTGCGGGAAGCGGGGCAGCAGGTTCGCGTAGACCAGGCCGTTGGTGAGGAAGACCAGGGCCACCGCCGCCCGGGCCCGTCGTTCCGTCCGGCCCGCCTCGACTGCCACCACGGCCCCATCATGCGCCGACCGGCCGGCACCGGCGGGCCGCGGGGTCAGCTGTGGCGTTCGAGCAGACGCAGCACCGCCCGTTCGACGGCGACCCGGCTGCGGTGCTCGTCGGCGCCGCGCGGGATGCGGCGCAGCCCGGCCGCGACCGTGTGGCCCTCCTGGAAGGCCCGCACCACACGCGGGTCGACGTAGCTGCTGCGGGCGACGGCCGGGGTGTTGCCCAGTGCCCGGGCGACCTGGCGCATCGCGGCGGCCTCGGCCCGCTTCAGCGCGGTCGCGGACAGCTCGGCGCCACCGGCGGAGCCGTGCTCGGCGAACGCAACCGCGGCTACGACGGTGGCGTTCCAGGTCCGCAGGTCCTTTGCGGTGTGCGCGGCGTCGGTGAGCGACCGGAAGTGGTCGTTGACGTCGTCGGAGCGGATCTCGCGCCAGCGCCGCCCGTCGCGGTGGACAAGGAAGCGGTCGCCGTCCGGGCGGGCCCGGCGCAGCGCCTGGACCAGGCGGACCAGGCCGTCGTCGCGGATCCGGACGCGCCGGTGGATGCCGCCCTTGGCGGTGTAGGAGAACTCGCACCCGCCGCCGCGCAGCCGGACGTGCTCGCGGCGCAGCGTCGACAGCCCGAAGGTCCCGTTCTCCTCGGCGTACTGCTCGCCGCCGGTGCGGAACACCCCGAGGTCGAGGATGCGCATCGCCCCGCCGAGCACCCGGTCGCGGCCGGTCCCGCGGCCGTCGAGGGCGCGCTGCACGCGCTCACGGAAACGGGGCAGCCTGCGGGCGAGCTCCAGCACGCGGTCGTGCTTCTCGGTGTCGCGGTCGGCCTGCCAGCGCGGGTGGTAGACGTACTGGCGGCGGCCCGCGTCGTCGTAGCCGACGGCCTGGATGTGGTCGCGTTCCCGCTCGGAGATCCACACGTCCCGCCAGGCGGGCGGGATCACCAGCTCCTCGATCCGGGCCCGCACCGGCGCGGCGACGGCGGCGCCGGTCGCGTCGTGGTAGCTGAACCCCCGCCCCCGACGACGACGGGTGAGGCCGCCGCGGTACGGGATCGCCCTGGTCAGTCGCACGCCGGGGGATACCCGCCGCGCGCCGGGATCATCCCCGCAGCGAGTTGATCTTCACCGCGGTCCGCAGCGCCCCGGACATCCCCTTGTAGGCACCGTTGCGGGCGGTGTCGCGGACGTTGCGCAGCTGCGCGCGACGCTCGCGGCCCGCGCTGCTCCAGGCCAGCAGCGACCGGCCCCACGAGTCCTTCGCGAGCTCCTTCGCGCCCGCCTCGCGGGCGAGCAGCGCCCACCGGTCGCCGAAGTCGTCCAGCCCGTCGCGGTAGGCGAACACCGCGGGCCGGACGTAGGCCATGCCCGGGTGCTGGCGGCCCATCCGGGGGGCGTAGTCGGCGATGACCTTGTCCAGGCACTCGAACCGCCGCTGCCGGTTGGAGCTGATCGACCCGGTGCGCATCAGGCGCATGTCGAGCAGCCAGCGGCGGGTGCCCCACATCAGGGGGTAGTTCGAGCCGGCGGCGATCCGCAGCCACATCTCGAAGTCGACCGCGGAGGGCAGCGAGCAGTCGAAGCCGCCGACCTGGTCGAAGCAGGCCCGGCGGATCATCAGCGAGCTGCCGTTGTGCGGCGGGTTGTTCTCCACCAGCTGCTTGTCGATGTCGACCTTGCCCGACGGCTGCCAGCGCAGCGCCACGACCTGCCCGGACTCCAGCATCACGCGGGTGTGGCAGTACGCCATCCCGACCCCGGGCGGGGCGGTGTGCATGGTCTCGAGCATGTGCGACAGGAACTCGGGGTGCCAGCGGTCGTCGCCGTCCAGGAATGCGACGAAGGGGGCGGCGCTCTCGGCCAGGGCGCGGTTGCGCGCGGCACCCGAGCCGCCGTTCTCCACCTGGATCAGTCGCACCCGCGGGTCGCGCTCGGCGCGCGAGCGGACGACGTCGGCGGTGTCGTCGGTCGACCCGTCGTCGACGACGAGGTACTCGAACCGGGACTCGGTCTGCGCGAGCACCGAGTCGATGGCCTCGCCGATCCAGGGACCGACGTTGTAGGCCGGGGTGATCACGGTGACGAGAACGTGGGGGTTCCGCACGATCGGCACAGTCGCCTGCTCCTTCCGGGGTGCGCCGGTCTTCGGCGCCGTCGGCCCCGCCTTCACCGTAAGGGGTGACGCAGAGCATTCGGCACGCCCTCGACCGAGGCCGTGCTGCGGGCATTCCTCGCGAATGGCAACGAGCCTGCGCACTGTTGGTGACGTCCGTGCGGCATCCGTGGTTGCCCCGGTCGGCCGGCCACCCGGTCCGGGGCCGGTGCGCCGGGTGGTGGGAGAGGGTCGCTATCGTCCGGAGAATGTCGTTCGACGCACGGGTGATGCTGTCCCGGCGGCTCCGGTTCCTGCCGCACCGCGCCTTCGCGATCGCCCACCACGCCCTGTTCCAGGGGGAGCTGACGACGTTCCGGCGGCCGCGGACCTGGTCCCAGCTGCTCGCGAAGAAGAACCTCGACGACCAGCCCGAGCTGGTGCACGTCACCGCGGACAAGTACGCCGTCCGGGAACACGTGGCCGAGCGGATCGGGGCCGAGCACCTCATCCCGCTCATCCAGGTGGTCGAGCGGCCCGAGGACCTCGACCTGGAGGCCCCCGCGGGTCCCTACGTCGTCAAGGGCACCCACGGCTGCGACATGACGATCCTGGTGCGCCACCCGGCCGCCGCCGACCACGCGAAGATCCGGTCGACGGTCGCCCGCTGGCTGCGCACCGACTTCTTCACCCACGGCTGGCGCGAGCGCCCCTACGAGGGGCTCACCCCGCGCGCCGTCGTCGAGGAGATGATCGGCGACGGCACCAAGCCGCCCGCCGACTACAAGTTCTTCGTCTTCCACGGCGAGCCCGCGATGGTCGTCATCGACCAGGACCGCTTCGTCGCCCACACCTCGACGATGCTGCACCCGGACTGGGTGCCGTTCCGGATCTCCGGACGCTTCTCCCAGGCCGACGCGCTGCCGGAGAAGCCCGCGTCCTACGAGCGGATGCTGGAGATCGCCCGCGCGCTGGGCAAGGACTTCACCTTCGCCCGCGTCGACCTCTACGACGTCGACGGCCACGTCTACTTCGGCGAGATCACCCACAACCCGGGCGGCGGGCTCGTCCGGCTGCGGCCCCGCGCCTTCGACCGGGCGCTGGGGAACCTGTGGCGCAACGGGACCCCGATCCCGGAGAAGTTCATCCAGCGCTCCTGACCGGGCTCCCGGGCAGCCCCTGGTCCTGCGCCGCCCTCGCCGCGCCACACCCTCCACCCCACCCGTCCGCCGCGCCGAGCCCCGACGACCCCGTGGCGACCCGCCGCCGGCCGCGGCACACCACGCGACGGCCGCCGTACGTCGTCGCGGGTCGCCGCCCCATCCACACCCCTTCGCGGGCGGCCACACCCCCTGCAGCAGGTGTGACCGCCCGCGAAGGGGTGTGGCGTCGGGACGGTGTGCCGCCGACGCCGGTTTCCGAGGTGCTTGTCCTGGCGGTCGTCGGAGTGGAACCGGGATGCGAGCCGCGGAGAGCGTGCGACGACGGCGCCCGCCGCCGATCGATCAGTACCTGGGCGTTGCCGACGCCTGGTCGGACAGCGCTCACGTACTGATCGACAGGTCTGCCCCGCGCGTCGCCCGGTGGGGCGCTCGTCGGAGCGTGGGTGAGGACCACCCTCGTCGCGCGGCGTGCGATTCCGTGGGGTGCGGACGACCGCGGGGTTCGGCAGGGCGCACGCCGCATCACAGCAGCCGACGAGGTCCCCCGCGCGACCTGCCGCACCCCGCACGAGGTCGTCGCACCCCATGCGGCGGGTGCGACGACCTCGTCCGAGGTGCGACAGGACCGCCGGGCCGGGGGCAGGTGTGGGCCCGGGGCCGGCGTGCCGGGCCGGGTCGGGCCGTGCCGGGCCGGGCCGGGCCGTGCCGGGCCGTGCCGGGCCGCGGCGTCGCGGCTGTGGTCGCCCGCGAGTACGAGCGCTGGGTGGCCAGTGCGCGGGGCGGCCGGCGGACCGTGGGCCGGTCTGTCGCCCGGAAGCCCGGAGCTCGCCGGATCGGAGCTCCGGATGCCGGAAGGTCGGGTGAATCGGAGCCCCGGAAGCCGGGAGCTCGGTGGATCCGAGCCCCGGGGCCTCCGGAGCCCGGAGGCTGCGAGGCCCCTGAGCCGGAGGGAGCGCCGGAGCCCGCGGTACCGCGGGTCAGTCGCGGACGCGGGGGAACTCGTGGGTCCGTGCCTCCGGCCCGCCGATGGGCCGGGTGTCGTCGTCCCGGGCGAGGGGATCCGGGACGCCCGGGCCGGCGGGGCCGTCCGGGCCGCCGTCGCCGGGCGGGTGCGGCGGGACCGGCTGGCGCAGCCAGCGCACCACCGACGGCAGGAAGGCGATCGCCAGGACCAGCTCGCCCGCGAGCCACATCCAGCCGACGGCGTCGACCCCGAGCATCGGGGCCAGCAGCGGGATCCCGCCGAGCACGATCGCGCAGTGCACGAGCTGCTGGACGGCCAGGGGGAAGGTGCGGTTCGCCAGACGGGACTTCGTCATCCACATCGTCACGATCACGCGCGGGAACATCGAGGCCATCAGCAGCTGCAGCAGCGTCGTGGAGTTCTCGACGTACTGCGGCCCGTAGAACCACAGCAGCAGCGGCGCGGCCAGCGCGATGACCAGCGACGCGGGCCACACCAGCAGGCAGATCCGCCGCAGCACCGCCCGGGCGAACACGTGCGCGTGCGCCGGGTTCCGGGAGCCCTCCACGACCAGCGCCGAGGTGATCGCCATCGACAGCATGCTCATGGCGAGGAAGACCGTCTGGGCCGGCAGCAGGTAGGCACTGGCCGCCTGGCTGATCGTCATGACCACCAGCACCGGCAGGAACGACGACATGGCCTGGTTGAACACCTGGCCCAGGTAGTCGCCGCCCATGTAGCGGGCGAGCGTGGCGCGGTCCGGGGCGCCCGCGTCGTCGCGGTCCGCGGTCTCGGCGGTGTGCCGGGGGAGCAGCCGCCGCGAGATCAGGAGGGTGAACGGCACCAGCAGCGCGATGACCGGCGCGCTCCAGGAGGTGAACACGCCGTCGGACACCGAGGTGAACGCGACGACCACGAGCAGCCCGAGCTTCACGACGCCGTAGACGCCGTTCTCCAGCACCACCCACATCGCCGAACGCAGCCCGGTGAGGACCTGGTCCTGCAGGTTGAAGATGGACCACGCGGCGGTCGAGACCACGAACCACGCGGCGAAGCCGGGGGAGACGTGCAGCGGGTCGCCGGGGGCGTAGGCGACGTGGCAGTAGGTCATGACCGCGGCCGAGCCGACGACCGCCATGGCGGCGCTAATCCCGTACGCGAGCCGCACCAGCGACCGTGAGTCGCGTCCGGCCGTCGGGAGGAAGCGGATGAGGGCCTGACCGAAGTTCAGCGAGGTCAGGACCGAGATCAGCATCATCAGGTTGACCATGGCGTTGCCACGGCCGACGTCCTCGGTGCTGAACACGCGCGCAGCGAAGACCCAGTAGAGCAACCCGAAGCCGGAGTTGACGACGGTGTTGAGCATCAGGGCGTACGCGTTGCGGTAGAGCGGGTTGCCCATCTCCCGGCGGACCGAGCGGACCCGGCCGGCGACCATCTCCCCGACGCTCATCGCGCGCACCACCGGACGGCGGCGCGGGACGTCCCGCTGAGTGCGTGCACACCACCACGCTAACCAGGGGTCGACCACCCGGGTGCCAGGGGGAGGGGCCCCGGACGGCCCGTCACCGGCCGGGGTCGGACACCCCGGACATACACACCCCGTCGTGGCGCGCAATCGCTGCGCTACGGTGCATCCTTTCCGGTGACTTGATGAACCGAAGGGGGCTCGCGTGCGTATCGCCTGCGCGGGAGGTGGGCCGGCCGGTCTGTACCTGGCGGTCCTCGCCAGGCTCCGATCCGGTGGACGCGACGAGGTCGTCGTGCACGAACGCAACGAGGCGGGGCGGACCCACGGGTTCGCCGTCACCTACGGCGAGGACATGCTCGACGATGCGTTCCGCAACGACCCCGAGGGCGGTGAGGCCCTGCGTCGCGCGTCGCGGCTGTGGAACGCCCAGGAGATCCGGGTCGGCGACCACCGCCCGGTGCACGTCGGCGGCAAGTACGGCTACGCGATCGCCCGCGTCGACCTGCTCGACGTGCTGGCGCGCCGGGCGGAGCAGCTGGGCGTGACGATCGAGTACGGCTCCCCGGTCGACCGCGCGGACCTCGACGCCGACCTGGTCGTCGCCTGCGACGGCGTCGGCAGCCGGATCCGCACCGCGCGCGCCGAGCACTTCGGCACCACCGTCGACGAGGGGACGAACCCCTACGTCTGGCTCGGCGCCGACAGCGACTCCGACACCTTCGTCTGGGACTTCCAGCCGACCGACGCGGGCTGGATGTGGATCCACCTCTACCCCTCGTCGAACGGGGTCAGCACCTGCATCGTCGAGTGCGAGCCCGACACCTGGGAGGCGCTGGGCCTGGACCACATGTCCGGGGCCGAGGCCGTCCGGCTCGTCGAGTCGGTCTTCCACCGCACGCTGGCCGGGCGCCGGCTCATCGAGCCCCTCGGCGGGCTCGGGGACAAGCCCTGGCTGCGCTTCCGCGAGGTCCGCAACCGGACCTGGCGCGACGGCGACCTCGTGCTGGCCGGCGACGCCGCGCACACCACGCACTTCGGGATCGGCTCGGGCACCGTGCTGGCCATGCAGGACTCGATGGGTCTGGTCGATGCCCTCTACGGCGTCGCGGGCCAGACGGCTGCGGCCGACCTGACCTGCCCGAACGGCCGCGGCGCCGCGCTGTCGGCCTACGACGCCCGCCGGCGTGCGGAGATCGGCCCGATCCAGGACGCCGCCCGGCGCAATATGCAGTGGTTCGAGCAGGCCGGACGCCAGCTCGAGCAGGTCACCGACCCCGTCGAGTTCGCGTGGTCGCTCACCGACCGCCGGGGCGACATGAGCCGCATCCACCGCACCCTGCACCGCGCCACCCAGGTGCCCGCGCTGCGTCAGGTGCGGCGCGGTCTGACCACCGCCCGCCGCGTCCGGCGGTCGGCCCTGCGCGGTCGGCAGAGCTGACTTCGGTCGCGACACCGCTCGCCGCCGGCATGCGCACCGTCACCGATCGTGGTCGGACCCGGTGTCCACACAGGTCCGCCACGTTCGTAGGGTCGTTGCGTCCCAGATCGATGACATCCGATGGAGGTCCGGTGTGAAGATCGTGGTCGTCGGTGGTGGACCGGCCGGTCTGTACTTCTCGATCCTGGCCCGGCTGCGGTCGGGCGGGCAGGACGAGGTCGTTCTCGCGGAGCGCAACGGTCCCGGTACGGCCTCCGGCTTCGCGGTCACACTCGGTGAGGACATCCTCGACGAGCTCTTCCGCACCGACCCCCTCGGCGCCGAGAAGGTGCGGGCCGCGGCGCACGTGTGGGACTCCCAGGTCGTGGAGGTCTCCGGGCGCCCGGTGCACCTCGGCGGGCGCTACGGCTACTCCATCGGCCGGGCGCGACTGCTGGAGGTGCTGGCCGAGCGGGCCCGCCAGGTCGGCGTGAAGCTCATGTTCGACACCGCCGTCGCCGCCGACGGCGACACCGCACGCGACCCGCTGACCGCGGACGCGGACGTCGTCGTCGCCGCGGACGGGGTCGGGTCCGCGATCCGCGCCGCCCGGGCCGACGTCTTCGGCACGCGGGTCGCCCACGGCGCCAACCGCTACGTGTGGTTCGGGACGAGCAAGCCGTTCCGGCCGTTCACCTTCGCGTTCGAGAAGACCCACGCCGGCTGGATCTGGTTCCACGCCTACCCCGCGGCGGACTGCGTGAGCACCTGCATCGTGGAGTGCACGCCGGAGACGTGGACGGGCCTGGGGCTCGACACCATGGCGCCCGACGAGGCCATGCGGATGCTCGAGGGCGTCTTCGCCCGCTCGCTCGACGGCCACTCGCTGATCGCCCCGCCCGGCATGGGGTCCTCGCCGTGGCTGCAGTTCCGCGAGGTCCGGAACATGTCCTGGCGCGACGGCAACGTCGTCCTCGCCGGCGACGCGGCGCACACCACGCACTTCGCCATCGGCTCGGGCACCGTGCTCGCGGTCGCCGACTCGATCGCGCTGGCCGAGGAGCTGTACCCGCGGGGGACCCGCGGCACCGACGACGTCGAGGCCGCCCTCGCCGGGTACGACGCGCGCCGCCGCGCCGCGATGGCGCCCATCCAGCGGATGGCCCGGGCCAGCATGGAGTGGTTCGAGACCGTCCCGGAGCGCCTCGAGGGCGCCGACGACGCACTGGCCTTCTCCTGGTCGCTGCTCGACCGCCGGCACGACCAGGGCCGGCTCAACGAGCGTCTGCACCGCGCGACGCAGGTCGAGCCGGTCCGTCAGGTCCGTCGCAGGCTGACCGCGGCCCGCCGGGTCCGCCGCGCGCTGGCCCGCGGGGAGATCACCCCCCGCGAGGCCCTGCAGCGCTGACCCGCGGCCCGGCGGGACCGGCTCAGGCCCGGTCCCGCCCGGCCCCGGAACCCTCCCGTTCCTCGCGCGCGAGGAACGAGTGCTTCCGCCCGTAGACGGCGTAGACGACGAGGCCGAGCAGCAGCCAGCCGACGAACCGGATCCACGTGTCCAGGTTCAGGTTGAGCATCAGGTAGAGGCACGCGATCGCGGTGATCGCCGGCACCACCGGCGAGAACGGCACGGTGAACGGCCGGTCGAGGTCGGGGCGGGTCCGGCGCAGCACCGGCACCGCGATCGCCACGATGATCATCGCCGAGAGCGCGCCGATCGACACCATGTCGGCCAGTGCGGTGATCGGGGTGAACGCCGCGATCACCGCGCAGACGACACCACCGATGATCGTCATGCGGTGCGGGGTGCCCCACTTCGGGTGCGCGGTGCCGATGGCCTCCGGCAGCAGGCCGTCGCGACCCATCGCGAAGCCGATCCGGCCGATGGTCACGAGCTCCACCATCATCACCGAGGTCAGCCCGGTGACCGCGCCGAGAGCGATCAGCGCGCCCACCCACGGCAGCCCGACGCCGGCGAACGCCGACGCCAGCGGGGCGCCGGTGTCGATCTCGGTGTAGGGGACCATCCCGGTGAGCACGATCGAGACGCCGACGTAGAGCACCGCGCAGATGGCGAGCGCGCCGAGCAGGCCGATCTTCAGGTCGCGGTTGGGACGCTTCGCCTCCTCGCCGAGGTTGGCCAGCGCCTCGAACCCGGTGTAGGCGAAGAAGACCACCGCGGCCGCGGTGAGCATGCCGCCCACGCCGAACACGGTCGGTGCGAGCCCGAACACCCCGGAGATGATCGGCTGGGTGAACACCGAGCCGCCGTCCTCGGGTGCCTGCGCCGGCGGGATGAACGGCTGCAGGTTGGCCGGGTCGATGTAGAACACGCCCACGGCCAGGATCAGCACGCAGACCGCGAGCTTCACCAGGACCAGCAGGTTCGTCAGCCGCGCCGACTGCTGGATGCCCGCGACCGCGACGACCGTCAGCAGCGCGATGATCAGCACCGCGCCGACGTTGACCGTCGCGTCCTCGCCGAACCACGCCGTCGGCAGCCCGAACAGCGATGCCAGGTAGCCGGACCAGCTCCGCGAGACGACGGCGAGGCCGAGGCCGAACTCCAGCAGCAGGTCCCAGCCGATGATCCAGGCGAAGACCTCGCCGAGGGTGGCGAAGGCGTAGGTGTAGGCCGAGCCCGCCGTCGGGACCGAGGAGGCCAGCTCGGCGTAGCAGACGGCGGCGAGCCCGGCGACGACCGCACCGATCAGGAACGACAGCGTGACGGCGGGGCCCGCGTGCTGCTGGGCCTCGACCCCGGCGAGGGTGAAGATGCCGGTGCCGATGATGATGCCGACACCGAATCCGACCAGGTCACGGGCCTTCAGCGTGCGCTTGAGCGGCGTCCCGTGCCCGTCGGCACCCCCGTCCCCGTGCTCGCTCCGGGCCAGGATCCGTTCCACCGGCATCGTGCGCGTCCAGCCCACTCCGCCACCCCCACTCGTCGTCGGTCGACCGGTCGTTGCGTGACGGTATGACGCCGGGTGACGACGCGCCGCACGAGGTGCGACGACGATCCTGATAATCCCGTGTGAACGTTCTGTTCTCCCTGTCCGGGTCGGCCACGATCGGGGCACGATGTCGGTCGTGGGCAACCGACCGGGTGCCCACGACCGGAGGAGCCGTGGTGGAGCGGAGGCCGGGACGCCGACGGTCCCGGGCGGCACGGGGAGCGGTGCTCGCCGTCGTCGCCGCGCTCGTGCTGGCTCCGGCCGCCGGGGCCGCCGGGGCCTCCGGGCAGGTGTCGACGGCGCTGGCCGGCCCGGCCGAGACACCCCCGTCCGTCGCCCGGCTGCAGCACGCCCCCGCGGCCGCCGCGGAGCCGCCCGGCACCCTGCGCGAGCTCCTCGCGGCGATCACCGGGTCGGCGACGGCCGACCCGCTCGACCTCGCGCCCGGCACGCTCGCCGTCGACCGGGAGGGTGAGGAGGGGCTCGCCGTGTCCTGGGCGCTGCTGGACACCGGCGACGGCCGCTGGACCGGTTCCGCGGACGCCGCGACCCGCCGCAGCGAGGCCGAGTCGACGATCAAGGCCTGGCTGGCCCTGGACACCCTGCGGGCCGCCGCGCAGCGGGGCCGCCCGGTCCCGCCCGCCGTACGTGCCGACATCGCCGCCGCCGTCCGCGCCTCCGACGACGCCGCCGCCGAACGCCTCTACCGGGCGCTCGGCCGGGACGCGAGCACCGCGCGGCTCGGCCCGGAGTGCGGGGTGACGGTGTCGACGTCGCGGCCCGGGTGGTGGTCGTACACACAGGTCAGCGCGCTCGACGCCGCCCGCGTCCTCGCCTGCGTGCGCGAGCGCGCCCCGGCCCTGCCCGGCGGACCCGAGCTGCTCGCCGACCTCGACGCCGTCACCCCGGACGGGCGGTCCGGGATCCGGCCCGTGCTGCCCGGCGCCGTCGCGGAGAAGAACGGCTGGACCCTGCACGGCGGCGACGGCTGGAACGTGCACTGCGTGCTGGCCTGGGAGGACCGCGCGCTGGCCGTCCTCACCACCTACCCGGGCGGGCTCGGGGTCGAGCACGGCTGGCAGGTCTGCCGCGACGTCGCCGCGGACGTGCTCGCCACCTCCTGAGGCGGACGGTTTCGACGGGCCCGGCACCGGGAAAACGGTCGATCGCCCCGACCCGACGAGAGGTGGACGATGACCGGCTTCTTCGGCCCCGGCGACCCCCGCGGCCCGGTGCACCGGATCGACCTGACGCGGCTCCTGAGCGGCGGTGCCCGCGAGATCATGGCCCGGGCCGCCCAGGAGGCCGCGGAACGCGGTGACACCGACCTCGACGCCACGCACATCCTGCTGGCCTGCGCTCGCACCGACTCCACCCGCGGCTGGATCGCCCGGGCCGGCGGCGACCCGGACACGATCGCCCGCATCCTGGAGGAGCGCCTGCCACGCCCCGGCGGCGGCCACGACGCGGGGCGGCCGCCGTCGCTGACGCCGTCGGCCAAGCGCGCGCTGCTCGACGCGCACCAGATCTCCCGCTCGCTCGGGTCGAGCTACATCGGACCCGAGCACCTGCTGCTCGCGCTCGCCGCCAACGAGGACTCCGCCGCGGGCCGGCTGCTCGCCCGCTCCCGGTTCAGCCCCGGCGCGATGACCCCGCAGGCCCCCGCCGGGCCGGGCGCGACGGGCACCCCGGACCCGGGCGCGGTCGCGGACACCGGCACCCCGACCCTGGACCAGTACGGCCAGGACCTCACCGAGGCCGCCCGCGGCGGTCGGCTGGACCCGGTCATCGGCCGCGCCGACGAGATCGAGCAGACCGTCGAGGTCCTGTCCCGCCGGACCAAGAACAACCCGGTGCTGATCGGGGAGGCCGGGGTCGGGAAGACCGCCGTCGTCGAGGGGATCGCCCAGCGCATCGCCGACGGCGAGGTGCCCGACACCCTGCGCGGACGCCGTGTCGTGCAGCTGGACCTGGCCGGGGTGGTCGCCGGCACCAAGTACCGCGGCGACTTCGAGGAACGCATGCGCACGCTGATCGAGGAGATCCGGTCGCACAGCGACGCGCTGATCGTGTTCATCGACGAGCTGCACACGATGGTCGGCGCGGGCACCGGGGGAGGGGACGGCGGCGCGATGGACGCCGGGAACCTGCTCAAGCCCGCGCTGGCCCGCGGCGAGCTGCACGTCATCGGCGCCACCACGCTCGACGAGTACCGCCGCCACATCGAGTCCGACAGCGCGCTCGCCCGCCGCTTCCAGCCGGTGCTGGTGCCCGAGCCGTCGGTGGAGGACGCCGTCACGATCCTGCGCGGCCTCGCCGACCGCTACGAGGCCCACCACCAGGTCCGCTACACCCCGGACGCGCTGCGCGCGGCGGTGGAGCTGTCCGACCGCTACGTCACCGACCGGTTCCTGCCGGACAAGGCGATCGACCTGCTCGACCAGGCCGGCGCCCGGGTCCGGCTGCGCACCCGCACCCCCACCGTGGACCGGCGGGCCGTCGAGCAGCGCCTCGACGCGCTGCAGCGCGACAAGGACCAGGCCGTCGCGCACGAGGACTACGAGAAGGCCTCCCAGCTGCGCGACGAGATCACCGCCGCCCGCGAGGAGCTGGCCGCCGACCCCACCGACCCCGACGGCCGCGCACCCGTCGTCGGCGTCGAGGAGATCGCCGAGGTCGTCGCGCGCTCCACCGGCATCCCGGTCGCCCAGCTCACCGAGGCCGAGCGGGACCGGCTGCTCAAGCTGGAGGACGAGCTGCACCAGCGCGTCATCGGGCAGGACGCCGCGGTCACCGCCGTGGCCGAGGCCATCCGCCGCTCGCGCTCCGGGCTCGGCGACGAGAACCGCCCGGTGGGCAGCTTCCTGTTCCTCGGCCCCACCGGGGTCGGCAAGACCGAGCTGGCGCGCGCCCTGGCCGTCGCGCTGTTCGGCGAGGAGGACCGCATGGTCCGCCTGGACATGAGCGAGTACGGCGAGAAGCACACCGTCGCGCGGATGGTCGGCGCCCCGCCCGGCTACGTCGGCTACGGCGAGTCCGGCGAGCTGACCGAGGCGGTGCGCCGGCGGCCCTACTCGGTGCTGCTGCTCGACGAGATCGAGAAGGCGCACCCGGACGTGTTCAACACGCTGCTGCAGGTCCTCGACGACGGCCGGCTCACCGACGGCCAGGGCCGCACCGTCGACTTCCGGCACACGGTGATCATCATGACCTCCAACGTGGGGTCGGAGCTGATCACCGGGCACGGCACCACGCTCGGCTTCGGCCCGGCCGCCGGTCCGGGCACCACCCCCGCCGAGCGGGAGGACGCGGTGCTGCGCGACCGGCTGATGCCGCGGCTGCGGGAGGTCTTCCGGCCCGAGTTCCTGAACCGGATCGACGAGACCATCGTCTTCCGCCGGCTCGAGGCCGAGCAGCTCACCCGGATCACCCGGCTGCTGCTCGACGACACCCGCGACCGGCTCGGCCGGATGGACATCGGCTTCGAGATCAGCGACGACGCCGTCGCGCTGCTCGCCGAGCACGGGCACGCCCCCGAGTTCGGGGCGCGTCCGCTGCGCCGCACCATCCGCCGCGAGCTCGACAACCCGCTGTCGTCGATGCTGCTCGACGGGCGGATCGGCGCGGGCAGCACCGCCCGGGTCGGCGTCGAGGACGGGGCGTTGAGCATCGAGTCCGTGGTGGTCCCCACCGGCTGAGCCCGGGCCGCGAACGCTTCACATGCGAATGTATGCATGTATGGTGGCCGCATGGGGCACGGACACGGACACGGCGGCGGGTCGGGCCACGGGCACGCCGGGGCGGGCACCGACCGCCGCCGGCTCGCGACGGCACTGGCCGTCACCCTGGTCACGGCGGTCCTCGGCGCGGCGGGCGCGGTGTACACCGGCTCGCTCGCGCTGCTGGCAGACCTCGGCCACCTGCTGACCGACGCCGGGGCGCTGGTCGCGGCGCTGATCGCCAGCGTGCTCGCCGCCCGCCCGGCGACGACGTCGCGGACCTACGGGATGGGCCGGGCCGAGGTGCTCGTCGCCGCGCTGAACGCGCTGACCCTCGTCGCGGTCGTGGTGTGGGTGGGCGTCGAGGCGGTGCAGCGGCTGTTCGTGCCCGCGGAGATTCCGGGCCTGCCGCTGCTGGTCATCGGCGTGCTCGGCCTGGTCGGCAACCTGGTGTCGCTGGCCGTCCTGGCCGGCGGCGACCGCGGGAACATGAACATGCGCGGTGCCATGCTGCACGTCCTCGGTGACGCCCTCGGCTCGGTGGGCGTGCTCGCCGCCGCCGTCGTCCTGATGACGACCGGCTGGCCCTACGCGGACACGATCGCCTCGCTCGTCATCGTCGCGCTCATCCTCCCGCGCGCCGTGGCGCTGCTGCGCGAGGCCGCGCACGTCCTGCTGGAGGGGGCGCCCAAGGGCATCGACGCCCACGAGGTCAAGGCGGCGCTGCTGGCCGTCGAGGGAGTCGCCGACGTGCACGACCTGCACGTGTGGGCGATCAACGACCGCACCCCCGCGATGTCGGCGCACGTCGTCGTCGACGAGGAGGTCTCCGCGCACTGCGGGGACTCCTCGGTGCTCGACCGCGCCGGGCACGAACTGCGCGAGCGGTTCGGGCTCGACCACTCCACCCTGCAGGTCGAGCACGCCGCGCACACCGGGCACGAGAACCACTGCGGCTGAGCCGCGGTGATCCACCGCCGCCCGGGGTAGTCCGTGGAATGGCGCACCTGTTCAGCCCGTACACGCTCCAGGGCGTGACCCTGCGCAACCGCATCGCGATGTCGCCGATGACCATGTACCGCTCACACGACGGGCACATGGGCGACTTCCACCTCATGCACCTCGGCGCCCGGGCGGCGGGCGGGTTCGGACTCGTCTTCGGCGAGCAGATCGCCGTCTGCGCCGAGGGGCGCACCTCGGTGCACTGCGCCGGGCTCTGGCGCGACGACCAGGTCCCCGGGCACGCCCGCACCGTCGCCATGGTCGAGGCGATGGGCGGGGTCGCAGGGATCCAGCTGGCCCACACCGGCCGCAAGGGCAGCGAGCAGCTCCCCTGGGAGGGCAAGGCCCAGCTCCCGCCCGAGCATCCCGACGGCTGGCTGACCTCCGGACCGTCGCCGGTGCCGTTCGGCGGGCCGAAGCACGACCACGCCGTCCACGAGCTGACCGTCGCCGAGATCCACGGTCTGCACCGCGCGTGGGCCGACGCCGCCCGCCGTGCCGCCGAGGCGGGCTACCGGTGGATGGAGCTGCACTTCGCCCACGGCTACCTCGGGTCGAGCTTCTTCTCGCCGATCTCCAACCGCCGCACCGACGCCTACGGCGGCAGCCTGGAGAACCGCGCGCGGTTCCTGCTGGAGGCGCTCGACGCCGTCCGCGGGGCGTGGCCGGAGGAGTACCCGCTGACCATGCGGCTCGGCGCCGACGACCTGCACCCCGACGGCACCACCTTCGACGACGCCGTCACCGCGATCGGCTGGATGCGCGAGCACGGCCTGGACCTGGCCGACCTGTCCTTCGGCGGGAACACCCCCGACTCGCGCGACGCGATGCGCGGCGAGCAGGGCGCGTGGGTCGATCGGGCCCGGCGGATCCGTGCGGAGATCGGCATCCCGGTCGCGGCGAGCTGGAACCTCGGTGTACCGCAGACCGCCGACGAGGCCGTCCGGTCCGGCGCCCTGGACGTCGTGTTGCTGGGCCGTCCGGCGCTGGCCAACCCGCATTGGCCGGTGTGGGCCGCCCGCGAGCTCGGCCATGACGACCCGTTCTCACTCGTCCCCGACGACTACGCCTGGTGGCTGCGGAACATGCGTGGCCACACCCCGAGCATCGGCTGGCCCGAGCCGCGGGTGGTCCGGTGAGTGCACGGGCCGTCGCACCGGACGGGACCGGAATCGGGTTCGACGTCCGGGGGAGTGGCGAGCCGCTCGTCCTGCTGGCCGGGCAGGCCAACGCGCGGCACTGGTGGAGCTCCGTACGCGAGGGCCTCGCCGGGTACCGCACCGTCGCCGTCGACACCGCCGGCACCGGGACCAGCGACGACGCGGCCGACCACGACTGGAGCACCCGCCGCTTCGCCCGCGACGTCGTCGCCGTCCTCGACGCGGCTGGGATCGGTCGCGCCCACGTCTACGGCACGTCGATGGGCGGCCGGGTCGCGCAGTGGGTGGCCGCCGACCACCCCGACCGGGTCGGCGCGCTGGTGCTCGGCTGCACCACCGCGGGCGGACCCGGCACCGTCGCGCCCGACCCGGACGTACCGCGCCGCCTGGCCGAGCCGGCGACCCACGCCGGCGAGCTGCGCCGCCTCATGGCCGGCCCAGAGATCCTGGACCCGCTGCCCGTCCTCGGCGACGACACGATGAGTCCGGCTGCGCGGGCGGGCCACCGCCGCGCGAGCGCACGGCACGACGCGTGGGACGCGGTCGCCACGATCACCGCCCCGACCCTGGTGCTGCACGGCGGCGACGACGAGCTCACCCCGCCCGACAACGGACTCCGCCTCGCCCGGCGCATCCCCGGCGCCGAACTCGTCGTGCTGCCCGGGGCCCGGCACGCCTACTTCCTGGAGCGGCGCGCGACCGACGAGGTACTGACGTTCCTCGTCCGGCACCCGCTCCCGCCCGGCTGAGCCGGCCGGGCCCGCGGTACCGGGCTCAGCCCGCCAGGTGCGACCACCGCACCGACAGCTCGTCCCAGGTGCCCTCGTCGGCGACCCGCCCGCGGTCCAGCACGACCACCCGGTCCGCCCGGGCCAGCGCCGCCCGCTTCGTGCTCGCGCCGACCACGGTGCTGCCGCGGCGGCGCAGCGCGGCCCACAGCTCGATCTCGGTGCGGACGTCCAGCGCGGAGGACACGTCGTCGGCGACGATGAGCTCGGCGCCGGTCGCCAGCGCCCGGGCCATCGCGACCCGCTGCACCTGCCCGCCCGACAGCCGGATGCCCCGGTGTCCGACGACGGCGTCCGGCCCGCCCGCCGCGGCCACGTCCCGGTCGAGTCGGGCGTCGCCGACCGCGTCCTGCACCGGCCGGTCGTGCCCGAGGGCGATGTTGTCGCCGAACGTGCCCGAGAGCACCCGCGGGACCTGCCCGACGTAGGCGACCTGCCCGGGACGCAGGAACGTCTGCGGATCCTCGACCGCGCGCCCGTTCCACCGGATGACGCCCTCGTGCCCCACGAGCCCGGCCAGGCCCGCGAGCAGGCTGGACTTGCCCGACCCGACCTGGCCGGTGACCAGCACCAGCGAGCCCGCGTCGATGTCGAGGTCCACACCCTCGACGCCGACGGTGCCGTCGTCGTGCACGGCGGCGACCTTCTCCAGGCTCAGTCGCTGCAGCGGCTCGCGCTCCACCGGCCCCGGGGCCGGCGCGGCCCCGGTGGCCAGGTTGACCCCCGGCGGCAGCCGGGTCAGGTCCGCGGGACCCGCGAACGGGGCGACGGCCCGCAGCCAGCGCCGTGCGATCGGGGCCTCGGTGACCGCGGCCGCGCACACCTGCCCGAGGAACCCGGCCCCGTTCAGCGTGGTCGACACCAGCAGCGCCGTCGCCAGCGGCCAGGTCCCGGCCAGGTACAGCGACCAGGTGAGCACCACCGCGCCCTGCAGCAGCACACCGGGGACACCGTCGAGCAGCGTGCGCACCCGGTACTCGCGGACCGTGGCCCGGACCCGGTCGCCGTCGACGGCGCCGAGGTGGGCCCGCAGCGCGCCGGTCGCGGCGGCGAGCTTCACCGTGCGCACCGACTCCAGGACCGACCCCAGCGCGGTGCCGAACCGGGCCCGGGCGTCGGCTGCGATCCGCCCGGAGCGTCCCGCGAACGGCGCCCCGATCGCCGCGACGCCCGCGCAGACCAGCAGGAACCCGCCGATGACGGCGGCCGCCCGCACGTCGGCCGCCACCAGCCCGGCCACCACGACGACGACCACCGAGTTGGTGACGTCGACCCAGCGGTCCACGTAGAGGATCATCCGGTCCGAGTCCAGCGCCCGCGCCACGACCTCGCCCGCGGGGGAGCGCGGACCACGCCGTTGCATGGTCTGCCCGCGCAGCACCCCGAGCCGCAGCCGCAGCGTCGTCGCGGACCACCAGCGCGGGTAGGTGCGGAACGCGACGGCGATCCACACCGGGAACAGCATCAGCACCACCGTCAGCGCGACGGCGGGCCCCCACGGCGTGCCGCCGCCCTCCAGCCCCGCGACGACGAGCCCCCACAGCCAGCCGGTGAGCACACCGGTGGCCGAGCCCAGGGTGGCGAGGGTGAACATCGACCCGCCGGCCAGCCCCCAGCGCGGGTGGGCCAGCGCCAGCCGCAGCACGACCCGCCACAACGGGGGAGCGGGCACCGGGTCCACGGGCGGCACCGCACGCCGGACCGCCCGGTGCAGCAGCGGCGACCCCGGGTCGGCGACGGCGACCGCGTCGTCGCGCCGCGCCGTCGCGGGCCCGGTCCGGACGGCGCCGGCGGCGCCCGTGGCCCCGGGCAGGGACCGGTCCGCGGCGAGCAGGTCGGCGTAGCGGCCCGGCTCGGCGGCCAGCTGCTCCCGCGCACCGTGCTGGACCAGGCGGCCGTCGGACAGCACCGCGACGGCGTCGGCGCGGCGGATCGTCGACAGCCGGTGCGCCACGACGATCCCGGTGCGGCCCGCGAGCAGCGCCCGCGACGCGCGGGTCACCCGCTCCTCGGTGCGCGGGTCCATCCGCGCGGTGGCCTCGTCCAGCACGACGACGGCGACGTCGCGCACCAGCAGCCGGGCGAAGGCCACCAGCTGCTCCTCGCCGGAGGACAGGGCGATCCCGCCGGTGCCGAGGCGGGTGTCCAGGCCGTCGGGCAGGGCCTCGACCCACTCGTCGAGACCCAGCGCGGCCGTCGCGGCCTCGACCGCGCCGCGCGGGACGGCGGGGTCGAACAGGGTGACGTTCTCCGCGAGCGTCGCCGCCAGGATCTCGGTGCGCTGGGTGACGACCCCGACCGCGCGGCGCAGCCCGTCCAGGTCGAGATCGCGCACGTCGACCCCGGCCAGGAACACCTGCCCGCGCGGCGGCTCCACGGCGCGCGAGAGCACCTTGGTGACCGTCGACTTCCCCGAGCCGGTGCGGCCGAGCAGCGCGCACGTCGTCCCGGCCGGGACGGTCAGGTCGATCCCGCCCAGGCGGAACCCGTCGTCGTACCCGGCGGTCAGCCCGCGCAGCTCCACCGCCGCGGGCCCCGGCGGCAGCGGACGGCCGCCCTCGGGCTCCCGCTCGGTCTCCAGCATCGACGACACCCGGGTGAGTGCGCCCAGACCGGCCTGGATGTCGGGCATCCGGTCGACGACCGCGTCGATCTGCCCGACGAACGCGGTGACCAGCAGCCACAGCGTGACCAGCGCGGCGATCCCGCCCGGGTCGCCGGCGACCAGCCACACCCCGCCGAGCGCGAGCGCCCCGAGCAGCGCGTGCGCGACGGTGCCCGTCCGCAGCCCGAGCCGGGTCGCGATCCGGCACACCTCGTGGGTGCGTGCGACGACCGTCGCGGCCCGGCGGGCGAACCCGGCCACCACGTGCGGCTGGCCCAGCGAGGTGCGCACGTCGTCCTGCCCGGCGACCGCCTCCTCCAGCTGCGCCGCGTGGTCCGACCAGGCCGTCTCCTCGGCGACCTTGGCCCGCGCGATCTGCGGCGTCAACGGCCGCGCCACCAGCACGATCACGGCGGCGACCAGCGGGAAGACGACGAACGCCGGCCAGAACACCAGTCCGGCGACGATCCAGGCGACGACCGAACGCAGCAGCGAGCGGCCGGTCTCCCAGCCGATCCGCCGGATGAGCTGGGCGAGCTGGCGGCAGTCGTCGTCGACCCGGTCGAGGAGCTCACCGACCGCCTGGTCCTCCAGCGCGGGCAGCGGCTGCGCCAGCGCGGACCCCACGAGGTCCGACCGGAGCCTTCCCTCCGCGCGCCCGACCACCCCGGAGAACAGGACCCGGCCCAGGGTGTCCAGCAGGGCGGCGCCCAGCAGCAGCGCGGCCAGCACGGCGACCAGGGTGGCCGTCGGCCCGCTCACCACCGCCCCCACCACGGTCGCCGCCGTCGCCTCGGCCACCGCGGCCACCACCGCGGCGCCCACCGCCACGACCGACACCGGTCCACCCAGCCGACGCCAGGACAGCGCGCGCACCTTCGACACCCCCGACGAGACCGCGCTACGGGATCTCCGGCGCCGTCGGTGATCGACGTTAACCGCGACCCCCGACGGAATCGCCCGGTTTTCGGCGGCCCTGCCCCCGATCGGCCGGTCGAAACCGGATCGGGCGGTGCCCCACACGAAGCGGTCGACAACGCCCCGAGGGGGCGCGGCCGGGCCCCCGGTGTCCGCATGCTTGCCCCGCAGCGACGCGTGGAACACGAGGGGGAACCGATGGGACCGTGGTCGACCAGGTGGGCCGGGGGCGCGCTCTGCGCGGTGGCGGCACTGGCACTCACCGCGTCACCGGCGCTGGCCGAGGACGCACCCGTACCGGAGCCCCCCACGTTCACCAGCACGCTCACCGCGACCCTGACCCCGGACGCGGTCCGCGCCGACGACGGCGCACCGGTGCCCGGCCAGCAGGGCGCGAGCGGACAGTTCACCCTGCGCCTGAACAGCCAGCAGGACATCGTCTGCTACGACATCCAGATGACCGGGGTCACCCCGCCGTTCAGCAGCCCCGCGCGGACCGCCACGCACCTGCAGGAGGGGCAGCCGAACGAGTCCGGCAACCCGCGGATGGTCTTCCCGGACCCGCAGGGCCCGCCCGGCGGCCCGATGACCAGCAAGGGCTGCCTGCAGGGGCCGTTCACCACCGGTGTGGTCGTCGGCGGCGTCGACACCGGCACCGGGTTCACGGTCAAGGACCTGGAGGCCAACCCGGCGGCCTGGTTCGTGGACACCCACACCGAGCAGTACCGGACCGGCGCGGTGCGCGGGCAGCTGTCCAAGACGGGCTGACGGCGCTGCCGGGGCCGATGAGTCCGCGGCCCCGGCACGGTCGGTAGGGGGACGGACCCTCGACCCACCGCGGGAGACACCATGACCGGAGCGGCCACCACCCCGTCGCCGACCTCGAGCGGGCACCTGCCGGTCGACGGCCTGGACCTGTACCACGAGGTGTACGGCGAGCTCGGGACGTCGCCGCCGCTGCTCCTGCTGCCGGGTGCGTTCATGGCCGCCGGCTCGATGGCGGCGTGGGCGGCCGGGCTCGCCGGCGACCGCACCGTGGTCGTCGCCGACATGCAGGGCCAGGGCCGGACACCGGACGTGCCCCGTGCGCTGTCCTACGAGCAGTTCGCCGACGACGCCGCGGCGCTGCTCCGCGGCCTGGGCGTCGGCCGGGCGGACGTGATGGGCTACTCGCAGGGCGGCGGCGTGGCGCTGCAGCTCGCGCTCCGGCATCCGGACCTCGTCGGCAAGCTCGTCGTGATGGCCGCGACGTTCCGCCGCGACGGCTGGTACCCCGCCGTGCACGCCGCGATCACGGGGATGGACGCGACGACACTGGCCGGCTCGCCCGTCGAGACGGCCTTCCTGGAGCACACGCCGGACCCCGTCGCGTTCGCGGCGTGGGTGGAGAAGGTGAAGGTCCTCAACGCCGAGGACCAGGAGATCCCCGACGACCGGATGCGTGCGATCACGGCCCGGTCCATGGTGATCGTCGGCGACGCCGACGGCGTGCGGCCCGAGCACGCGGTGGAGATGTTCCGCCTGCTCGGCGGCGGTGACGAACGGGCCGCGGCGACCGGGATGCTGCAGGAGGTCCCCCGTGCGCGCCTGGTGGTGCTGCCCGCGACCTCGCACATCGGCCTGGTGGGGGAGTCGGCGACCCTCGTGCCGGCCGTCACCGCGTTCCTCGACGACGTCGCACCCGCGACGCCGGACCTGTTCTGACCGCGGACGACGAGGGCCCCGCCGGATCGTCCGGCGGGGCCCTCGTCGTGCGACGGGTGGTGCTCAGTCCAGGTAATCGCGCAGCACCTGGGACCGCGACGGGTGCCGCAGCTTCGACATCGTCTTCGACTCGATCTGGCGGATCCGCTCGCGGGTCACGCCGTAGACCTGGCCGATCTCGTCGAGCGTGCGCGGCTGGCCGTCGGTGAGACCGAAGCGCAGCCGGACGACGCCCGCCTCGCGCTCGGACAGCGTCGCCAGCACCGACTGCAGCTGGTCCTGCAGCAGGGTGAAGCTCACCGCGTCGACCGCGACGACGGCCTCGGAGTCCTCGATGAAGTCACCGAGCTGCGAGTCGCCCTCGTCGCCGATGGTCTGGTCCAGGGAGATGGGTTCCCGGGCGTACTGCTGGATCTCCAGCACCTTCTCCGGGGTGATGTCCATTTCCTTGGCGAGCTCCTCGGGAGTGGGCTCGCGCCCGAGATCCTGGAGCAGCTCACGCTGTATGCGGCCGAGCTTGTTGATGACCTCCACCATGTGCACCGGGATGCGGATGGTGCGGGCCTGGTCGGCCATCGCGCGGGTGATGGCCTGCCGGATCCACCACGTGGCGTAGGTCGAGAACTTGTAGCCCTTGGTGTAGTCGAACTTCTCGACCGCACGGATGAGGCCGAGGTTGCCCTCCTGGATCAGGTCCAGGAACGCCATGCCGCGGCCGGTGTAGCGCTTGGCCAGCGAGACCACGAGCCGGAGGTTCGCCTCGAGCAGGTGGTTCTTGGCGCGCTCGCCGTCCCGCACGATCCAGCGCAGGTCGCGCCGCAGCTGCGGGGACAGCTTCTCGTTGGACTCGAAGACCTTGCGGATGCGCTCGGCGCCGTAGAGGCCGGCCTCGATGCGCTTGGCGAGCTCGACCTCCTCCTCGGCGTTGAGGAGCGCGACCTTGCCGATCTGCTTCAAGTACGCGCGGACTGAGTCGGCCGAGGCGGTGAGCTCGGCGTCCTTGCGCGCCTGGCGCAGGGCCTCGGACTCCTCCTCGTCCCAGACGAAGTCCGCCGACTTCTGCTGCGACGCCCGGGTGGTCGGTGCCACCCGGTTCTTGCCGGTGTTGGTCTCGTCGTCGGAGTCGTCGTCATCGTCGTCGTCGGACGACTCGTCGGCGGTCTCCTCCTTCGCGGCCTCGGCCAGATCGGCCTCGATGTCCGAGGCGTCGACCTCGCCGTCCTCGAGGACGACCTCGTCGCCGTCGGCGTCCGGCTCGTCGCCGTCGGCCTTCTTGGTGGAGGCCTTCTTCGGGGCGGCCTTGCGCGGGCCGGTCTTCGGCGCGGCCTTGGTCGCCGTGCCGCCCGCCGCGGCGGGCTTGCGGGTGCGTGCGGCCGGCTTCTTGGCGGTGCCGGTCGTCGCCGACGCGGTGCTCGTGGTGCCGGAAGTACGGCGGCTGCGGGATGCGGTACCCGACGTCGGTTCGACGGTCGAGTCGCTGCGTGCTGCGGAGTCTGCGGCTGCCACCTGGGCCCTCTCGCTACGTGCGCTGGAGTCGTTACGCGGCCCGGTCGCGGCGCGCTCGTCGGGGGAGACGAGGCCACGACGGCCGGGATGTCCTGTCCTGCCACCGCCTCGGTCGCCGGCGTCGATGGTGGTCGCCGCGCGTCCCGGAGACGGGGTACGCGTTCCATTGTAACTGCGTACCGGCCGGGGGGACGCACCTCACGCCGCCCCGCGCGTCCGGGTGGCTCCGCACGTGGTCGGATGGGGTGGTGAGCCCGCACGAGAGCAGCGATCCCGCCACCCTGCGCGCCGTCGCCGAGCAGGTCGCGGCCGAGGCCGCGGAGCACCTGCGCGGCCTGCCCGCACCGCACGACGACGGCGTCACGACGAAGTCCTCGCCGACCGACGTCGTCACCGCCTCCGACGCGTCGGTGGAGCGCTTCGTGCGGGACCGGCTCGCGCAGCTGCGCCCCGGCGAGCCGGTGTACGGGGAGGAGGGCGCGGGCGACGCCGCCGCCGCCCGCTGGGTGGTCGACCCGATCGACGGCACCGTGAACTACCTCTACGGGCTGCCCTGGTACGGGATCTCGATCGCCGCCGTCCTCGACGGGGAGGGCGTCGCCGGTGCCGTGTCCGAGCCCGCCTCCGGACGGCTCTGGTCGGCCGGGCGCGGTCTCGGCGCGACCCTCGACGGGCGCCCCCTGCGCGCCGCGGCGACGACCGAGCTGGGCCAGTCCCTGGTCGGCACCGGGTTCGCCTACCGCGCCGAGCGGCGCACCCGCCAGGCCCGGATGGTCGCGGCGATGCTCCCCGAGGTCCGCGACGTGCGCCGGGCCGGCGCGGCGTCGCTGGACCTGTGCGCGGTCGCGGCCGGCTGGCTCGACGGCTACCTCGAGCACGGCTGCAACTGGTGGGACTGGGCGGCCGGTGCGCTGATCGCGACCGAGGCCGGTGCCGTCGTGCACGTCGCGGGCAGCCCCGGTGTCCGCGGTCCCGTCGACGACGACGCCCTCGGTGCCGACGTCACCCTCGCCGCCGCGCCCGGGGTCGCCGCCGACCTGGCCGCGCTGGCCCGCCGCAGCGGCGCCGACACCGTCTGAGCGGTCCGGACCCCCCGCCCGGACGGTCGCGGCTCAGCAGACCGCGGCGCGGGCCTGGGCCAGCAGGCCCGGGTCCGCCCGGGGACCGCCCTCGGTCCCCGGCGCGGACAGCTGGTCCAGCACGTCGCGGGCCGCGCGGCCCGGTGCGACGTCGGTGAACGCCGACCCGACGACGACGTCGACCACCGCGCCCTGCCGGTCGTCGCGGATCAGCTCGACGCACGGCAGCGCGAGCGCCAGCGTCGACGCGGACGCCGCACCGTCCGGGCCGAACCGCAGCTGTCCGATGCAGTCCAGGTCACCGTCGGGGAACACGGTGTCGTTGCCCGGCGTACCGGCCTCGCCGAACTGCAGGTCCTTCAGCTCGGCCGACACCAGGTTGGCCTGGCCGCGCTGCCCGCCGGCGTTGCGGACCTGGAACCGGACGTCGTCCGGCGCGGTCGGGGCGGCCGACTCCAGCTCCGTGCGGTCGACCTTCGAGCCCGCCAGGGTCCCCGACGACGGCGCCGGGCAGTTCGTCGACGCCGAGCCGTCCGAGGCGGTGCCCAGCACGACCGCCCACGTGGCCACGGCCAGCACGGCCAGCAGCGCGGTGGTGACCAGGATGGGGCGGGTCCGGCGCCGCTCGTAGGGACGGTCGCCGCGGGTACGGGTGGGAAGCATCAGAACGACCCTCCGTCCAGGACGTGGTGCCCCAGCGCGACGAGCGGGCCGACCGACCCGTCGAGGCCCTCGGCCATCTCCTCGGGTACCGACCCGGCCCGGACCCGGGCCAGGATCCCGGCGAGCACGACGGCCAGCTTGAACGCGCCGAACCCGACGTACCAGGGCAGCGGACCGGCGTCGAGGCCGGTCCGCGCGGTGTAGCCCGCGACGAGCTCGCGCCGCGTCGGGAAGCCGGGCAGGCCCGTCGGGCCCGGCAGCGGCTGGGCCGCGGACCAGACGGCGTCGTCGCCGTCCTGCTTCCAGTAGACGAGCAGCAGCCCGAGGTCGGCCAGCGGGTCGCCGAGGGTGGACATCTCCCAGTCCAGCACCGCGCGGATGCGGCCGGGGTCCTCGGCGTCGAACACGCAGTTGTCGAGCCGGTAGTCACCGTGCACGACGGTGTGCCGCTGCGCGGCGGGGACGTCGGCGGCCAGCCGCTCGGACAGCCGGGTGAGCTCGGACTCCTCGTCGGCGTCGACGGGGACCGGGTCGTCGCCGTCGCGGGCGGCGGCCCACTGCTTGCCCCAGCGCCGGATCTGGCGCTCCATGAAGCCGTCCGGGCGACCGAAGTCACCCAGCCCCGCCGCGGCCGGGTCGACGGCGTGCAGCGCGGCCAGCACGTCCACCAGCGCGTCGCCCGCGGCGCGGCGCTGCGCCTCGGTGGACGCCCAGCCCTCGGGCAGGTCGTCCAGCGGCACGACGCCGTCGACGAGCTCCATCACGAAGCAGGGGGCGCCGAGCACGTCGCCGTCGTCGGCGGCCAGCACCGCGGGGACGGGCACGGCGCTCGGCCCGAGAGCGGAGATCACGCGCTGCTCGCGGCCCATGTCGTGGGCGGTCGCGGCGACCTCGCCGACCGGCGGACGACGCAGCACGACGGCGCCGGCGGGGGAGGAGACCCGATAGGTCAGGTTGGACCGCCCGGCGCCGATCGAGGTGAGCTGCGCCTCGCGCCACCGTTCGTCGCCGAGGGCCGTGGACAGCCACGCGCCGACGGTGGCGGGGTCGGCACCGGGCGTGGGCGTGCGGGCGCTCGTCGTCACACCGGGCGACACTAGTGCGCCCGGCGGCGCCCGCGCCCGGGCGACACCCGGCGTGATCGGGGGACTCGCTGCGACGCCCGCCGGACGCTGGGCTACCCTCCCCGCCGCCGGTGCCGGACCGGCCGCGACAGGACGCACGGCGGACGAGCCACCCGGACCACCGGGGCAGGTGAGACC
Organism: Pseudonocardia sp. DR1-2; assembly: GCF_023717215.1. Lineage (NCBI taxonomy): Bacteria > Bacillati > Actinomycetota > Actinomycetes > Pseudonocardiales > Pseudonocardiaceae > Pseudonocardia > Pseudonocardia sp. DR1-2. The sequence goes on from NZ_JAMQOF010000007.1 coordinate 310,263, forward strand.
GGCGTCACTCCGGGAGCCGGGCACAAACCCGCTTCCCGCGACGTTCCTCAGCGGCACGCGACGACCAACCGATGCGAAGTACCGCTGTTCGAGGGCCGAATCGAGCAGCACGGACGTAAGGCAAGGGTGAGACCTGATGGCGACCGACTACGACGCCCCACGTCGCAATGAGGCCGACGAGATGGCCGAGGACTCGCTCGACGAGCTCAAGCAGCGCCGCAACGAGGCGCAGTCCGCGGTCGTCGACGTCGAGGAGACCGACACCGCGGAGAGCTACGAGCTCCCGGGCGCGGACCTGTCGGGCGAGGAGCTGACGGTGAACGTCCTGCCGAAGCAGGCGGACGAGTTCACCTGTGCGAGCTGCTTCCTGGTGCACCACCGGAGCCGTCTCGCCAGCACCTCGGGCGGGCAGTTCCTCTGCCGCGACTGCGCGGCCTGACCGGGCCCGCACTGCGGGACCACGACGACGGGCCCCGGCGGACTCCGCCGGGGCCCGTCGTGCGTCCGCGGGGTCAGCTCTGCTGCGGGTGCGGCGCCTGCGCGGCGATCGCCGCCCGCAGCGCGTCGGGACGGCGCGTGCTGAGCACCCAGTAGGGCTCGTCGCGGCCGGTCGCCTGGACCCGCACCAGCGGCCCCACCCACGCCCGGTGCAGCACGTAGGCCTGCGGGTCGAGGTCGGGGCCCATCGCCTGCTGCTTGTCGGCGCGCGCGACGGTGTCGGTGACCCCGGCCGCGGACAGCGGCAGCTCCCGGCCGTTCGAGATCAGCACGCCGTCGCGGACGGTGGTGCGGCTGCGGCCCATCCACCACAGGACGCCGACGCACAGCGGCACCATGACCAGATAGCCCAGCCACGCCCGCAGGCCGGGATAGCCCATGTGGATCTGCGCGCCCATCAGGACACCGAGCCCGACGGCGAGCAGGTACCACCACACCGGGACGGACAACCGCTCGTCGAACGCAGCAGGGCCAGCCGTCGCAGAGTCGGTCTCCGGAACCCGTTCGCTCACGGGGCCCAGGGTAGCGTCGCCCGCCGTGCCCGGTTCCGTGCCCGCTCCCCCGGACCAGCCGCCGGCAGCAGCGTCCGTCGACGTCCTGCTGACGCGGCTCGACCCCGACGTCCCCCACCCCGCGTACGCGCGGCCCGGGGACGCCGGGGCCGACCTCGTGACGACCACCGACGTGGTCCTCCAGCCCGGGCGCCGGGCGCTCGTCGGGACCGGGGTGGCGATCGCGCTGCCCGAGGGCTACGCCGGGTTCGTGCACCCGCGGTCCGGCCTCGCGGCCCGCTGCGGGCTGTCGATCGTCAACGCACCCGGCACCGTGGACGCCGGGTACCGCGGCGAGATCACGGTGTGCCTGGTCAACACCGACCCGGACACGCCGGTGGAGCTGCACCGGGGGGACCGCATCGCGCAGCTGGTGGTGCAGCGGGTCGAGACGGCCCGGTTCGTGGAGGTCACCGCGCTGCCCACGTCGGCACGCGGCGCCGCCGGTCACGGCTCGACCGGCGGGAACGCCGCGCTCGTCGCCGGGGGAGGGGACCAGTAGATGCCGGGACGCGCACGCGGTCGGATGTTCGACATCCGTCCCGAGGACGGGGTCGAGGACACCGGGACGGGTGCCTATCCGGGCTATCCCGGCTACGGCGACTCCGACATCGACGACTTCGACGACTACGCCGACCACTACGCCGAGCAGGACGCCCGTCGCGGGGCGCCGCCGGTGAACGGCGCGGCCCCGCGCAACGGCTCCGGACCCGGTGCGCCGAACGGCAGGCCGCCCGCGCCGGGGCGCAACGGCTCCGTGCCCCCCGCCGGCCCCCGCCCGGCACCGGCGAACGGCCGCCCGGCCGGCCCGCGGACCGGTGCCGTCCCCGCCCCCGACGGCCCCGCCGCGGCGACGACGGCGGTGCGCGCGGTCGGCCGCGACACCACCGGCCGTCCCCCGGCCACCGGCGCCTCCGGGCGCCTGCCCGACCCCGCACCCGCCGCGCACGACGACCGGGTCGCCCCCGACGGCCGCTGGGACGACGAGGAGCCGCCGCTGCTGTCGCACCGGGTCGAGGACGACGAGCTCGCCTACGCCCGCGACCGCACCCCGCAGGGCTTCGACGGCGGCGACCCCGACGACCCGTCCTGGGGCCGGCGCCCCTCCGCGCCGCCGTCCGACGACCTCGACGACGAGTACGACGACGACTACGACGACGAGGACGAGTACGACGAGGACGAGTACGGCGTCGGCGACGCCCCGCTCTCGGTCCCGCCGCCCGGCAGCGGCGGCCGCCCGCTGGGCCCGGCCGACGTCGAGGAGCTCGACCCGTCGATGACCGACGCGCTCGCCCGCGTCGACCTCGGTGCCCTGCAGGTCCCGGTGCCCTACGGCGCCGAGCTGAAGCTGGAGCCCGCGGGTGCCGAGCGCCCCCAGGCCGTGCACCTGCTGCTGGCCGAGGGCCGGATCGCGGTGAGCGCGCTGGCCGCGCCACGGTCGTCCGGTCTGTGGGCGGACCTGTCCGCGGAGATCGAGCAGTCCCTGCGCAAGGGCGGCGCCCGGGTGCGCAACGCCCGCGGCGACTGGGGCCGCGAGCTCCATGCCCGTACCGAGAACGCCGCCTCGGTGTTCGTCGGCTGCGACGGCCCGCGCTGGATGGTCTACGGCGTGGCGACGGCGTCGCTGGAGACCGTCGAGGCCCTCGACGTCGAGCTCCGCCGCGTGCTGCGGGGGATCATCGTCGTCCGCGGGAAGTCGCCGTACCCGCCGCGGACGGTCCTGCCGCTGGAGCTGCCCGAGCACCTGCGCGAGCAGCAGCCCGAGGTCGCGCCCCAGAAGCCCAGCATCACCGTCTCCGTCCCGGCCCCCACCGGCGCGACGGGCGCGACCCCGGTGCCGTCGGGCAGCACCGGCGCGACCCCGGTGCCGTCCGGCCCGGCGACCGGCGCCCGCCCGGTGCCTGCCGCCGCCTCCGCGGAACCGGCGACGCCGGTGGAGCCCGCCCGCCCGGCCGGTCCGCGCCGCACCGCGCCCGCCGCCCCCGCGGCCCGGGCCACGCAGCCCCCCGCGGGGCCGGTGGGCCCCCGCCCGTCGGTCGAGGACGCCGACCCGCGCACCCGCGCGCTGCCGCAGGTCCGCCGCCCCGCCGCGGCGGCTCCGGCCGAGCAGCCCGCGGAGCGCACGGAGCTCACCCCCGCCGTCCGCGCCGACGAGTCGCCCGCCGAGCGCACCGCGCTGACCGGCGGCCCGCTGGTCACCCCCGGGTCCGAGGCGCGGCCCGGCCGCCGTCGCGGACGTCCGGCCCGGCCCGACCGGACCGGCTCGAACCGGCTCGGCGGCGCCCCGGCCGGTGCCGCACCGGCCGGGAGCGTCCCCGGCAGCGCGACCCCGACCGGCGCGATCCCGACGACGGGTGGCGTCGCCCCCGCGGCCGGCCCGGTCCGGCCCGGGGCCGACACCGGTGCGCGCCCGCTGCCCGGCCGTGAGCCGATCCACGCCCCGGCGCCGCTGCACGCACCGGACCCGGCGCCGTCCGCGGCCGTCCCGGTCCGGGCGGCCGAGCCCGAGCCGGTGGAGCCTCCGGCCCGCCGGGACCCGGCGGTGACCGCGCTGTCGGTCGCCGACCTGCTCGCGGGTGCCGAGGACGACCGGTCCGCGACCCCGCTCACCGGTTTCGGCCGGGGCGCGTCGGCCGGCGACATCCTGGACACCGGCACCCCCGTGCCGGCCTCCGTCCTCGACGACGGCCCCTCCCTGTCCGGCACCGCCCTCGACGGCCGTTCGGCTCTCGACCCCGGCACGGCTCCCGGTGGCGGCCCGGCCCTCGGCGGCGGTGCCGGCACCGGGACCGGCCTCGGGACCGGTGACGCCGCGGACGGACGGGAGACCCGCGGCAGCGCGACCACCGCCGGCGGTGCCGCGGGCACGGCCGCACCGGGCACCGGTGGGGCGGGCCGTCGCTCCCGGCGTGACCGCGCCGCCGACGCCACCCGTGTCGACGCCGCGGACCTGCTCGCCGGGCGCACCCGGGACACCCCGGCCGCCACCCCCGAACCGGCGGCGCAGCCCACCGGGGCCATCGAGGACATCCCGCTGTCGGACGTGCCGCTGATGGAGGCCACGCTCGACCGGCTCCCGGCCCCGCCGGAGCCCGCCGCACCCGCGCCCACCCGTCGTCGGCGGGGCACCCGCCCCACCGCGGACGCGCCCGGCCACACGGCACCCGCCGACCCCACCCCGGACGACGACGGCTGGCTGTCCGCCGAGATCGCCGCCAGCCGCCGCTCCGGCCGGCACGGAGCGGGGGCGGGCACCTCGGTGGCCGACCTGCTCGCCGCCGTCGCCCTCGACGCCCCCGCGGGCGGCGGACGACGCCGCGAACCCGACGCCGCCCCCGACGCCGGGAGCGGCACCGCGGGTCCCACGCCCGCCGGCCCCGTGTCGGCGAGCCCCGTGTCGGCGAGCCCCGTGTCGGCGAGCCCCGTGTCGCCGAGCTCCGCGTCGCCGCGCCCGTCCGGCCGGGGAACGGACGACCCGGCGAGACCGGGCCGGCCGGAGTCGGGCCCGGCCGAGCCGGGCACGAACGGTCGGGCCGAGCCCGGCACGGACGGCAGGGCCGAGCCGGGTCCGGGCGGGGACGACCTGTTCCGGGCCGCGGGCGACGCGGGCCGACCCTGGCACGGAGGCTGTCCCACCTCGGCCGACGAGGCACGCAGCGCCCTGCAGGACCTGCTCCGCAGCGCGTCGGCCGACCGCGGACCCGACGCCGACGGGCGGGGGGCCGACCGCAGCAACGGGCACGGCGGCGTCACCGGTCTGGCCGACTACCGGGCCAGCCGGGCCGCCGCCGGACGGGCCGCGGCCCGCGCCGCCGAGGACCCCGCGGACGCGGACCCGGCCCGCACCGGCCCCGCGGACGACGAGACCGACGACGTCCCCGACGCGCTCGACGCCGGCCGTGCCGCGGGCGGGTCCGGGCTCACCGGCCAGTGGTCGTCCGGTCGGCGCGCGGGCGGCACCGGTCCCCGCGACCTCGGACGGCACCGCCGGGACTGAGCCGGAGCGCGGTGGGCGCGGGTGTCCGGTACGCCCGGCCCGCGCCCGCCCGCCGACCACCGGGCGCGGCCCGGGAACCGGTCGGCGGGGCGGTGACCGGGAGGTCAGGGCCGCCACGGGCACAAACCGGAGCGTCCGCGCGTTACGCTCTCGGCGCCACCACGACACCCTGTCGGGTCGCCACGCGAGTGCGGGTCACCGGAGGGTCCGGTGACCCCGGGCCGGTACCGGATGCGGGCCGAGGAGAGACATGGGCAGCACGGATGGCGGGGCGTTCCGCCGGATGCTCCGCAAACTCACCAGCGACGTCGACGAACTCGACGCGCGCGATCTCGCCGAGGACGTCGAGGAGACCGGGGCACGCCCGGCCCGCGACTGCGCCTGCGGCGAGGAGGTCACGATGCTCGGCCGGATCCGCAGCGTCGACCTCTGTCCGCAGAGTGCCGACGCCACGCTGAAGGCCGAGCTGTTCGACGGCACCGACGGCGTCACCCTGGTCTGGATGGGCCGGCGCAGCATTCCCGGCATCGAGGCCGGGCGCACCATGCGGGTCCGCGGCCGGATCTCGGTCCGCGACGGTCGCAAGGTGCTCTACAACCCGTACTACGAGATCTGCCAGGCGCAGTGACCCGCGGGACCCTCGCGGTCTGCTCCTGAGCCGACGGATCGGACCGGCTTGAACGACCACCACGACGCCCCGACCACCCGGATCCCGCGTGTCCCCGACGTGGACCCGCAGGACCGGACCGCGCCCCTCGGCCGGCCGGTGACGGCACCGGCGCACGCCGCCGGGCCCGAGCCGGACCGGACCGGGCCCGCGGCGGCACCGGCGACGGACGCCGGCGGCCGGGCTCCGACCCCCACCCTGCTCGAGCAGATGGGCGGGGTCACCGGGATCGTCGCCTCGACGATCCCGGTCGTGGTGTTCGTCGTCGCCAACGTCCTCGGCGACCTGCGGACCGCGCTGTACGCCGCGCTCGGCGCCGGGGTGCTGGTGCTCCTGTGGCGCCTGGTCCGGCGCGACCCGGTGATGCCGGCCATCTCCGGCCTGCTCGGCGTCGGGGTGTGCGCGCTCGTCGCGAGCCGGACCGGCGAGGCCCGCGGCTTCTACCTGCCCGGTCTGCTCTACAGCGGCGCCCTCGGGATCGTCGCGCTGGTCTCGATCGTCGCCCGCTGGCCGCTGGCCGGGGTGATCTGGCACGGCATCAACGGACACGGCACGGAGTGGCGCCGGGACCCCCACCTGGTCCGCGCCTACGGCTGGGCCACCGCGGTGTGGGCGACGACCTTCCTCGCGAAGGTCGTCGTGCAGGGCGGGCTGTACCTGGCCGACTCCGAGACCTGGCTGGGCGTCGCGCGGCTCGCGATGGGCTACCCGCTCACCGGGGTCGCGATCCTGGCCACGATCCTCATCGTGCGCCGCGCCGAACGCGCCCGCACCGCGACCGCCTGACCCGCACCGGCGCGCGAGGTCCGCGCGCCGGTCCCCGGCGGGGTCACATGAGGGCGGCGCGGATGTCCTCCTCGACCGCCGTCGTCGCCACGAACAGCAGCTCGTCGCCGCCCTCCAGGGCGTCGTCGGGCTGGGGCACGATCACCCGGCCGCCGCGCAGGATCGTCACCAGCGCCGAGTCCGTCGGCAGCTCCAGCACCCGCACCGGCCGTCCGGCCAGCGGGGTGTCCTCGGGCAGCGTCACCTCGACGAGGTTCGCCTGCCCCTGGCGCAGCGTCAGCAGCCGCACCAGGTCACCCACGGCGACGGCCTCCTCGACCAGCGCCGCCAGCAGCCGCGGCGTCGACACCGCGACGTCGACGCCCCAGTTCTCGCCGAACAGCCACTCGTTGCGCGGGTCGTTCACCCGGGCCACCACCCGGCGGACCCCGAACTCGGTCTTCGCCAGCAGCGAGACCACCAGGTTGACCTTGTCGTCGCCGGTCGCGGCGATCACGACGTCGCAACCCTCGATGCCGGCGTCCTCCAGCGAGGACAGCTCGCAGGCGTCGGCGTGCACCCACTCGGCCTCGGGGACGGCGTTCGGGTCGATGTGGGTCAGCTCGCGCTCGATCAGCATGACCCGGTGGTCGGACTCGACCAGCTCCAGCGCGATGGACCGCCCGACGGCGCCCGCCCCCGCGATCGCGACCCGCATCAGTCCTCCTCGGGCGGCGCCGCGGCGGCCGCCGTCACGTCGCTGACCGTGCCCGAGACCGCCGCCACGTAGACGGTGTCCTCGTGCTGCACGGTGGTGTCCTTGGTCGGCAGCACGCCGGTGCCGAACCGCACGATGAACGCGACCCGCGAGCTCGTCGCCCGCTCCAGGTCGCGGATCGGGCGCCCCACCCAGTCCCCGTGCAGCGGCAGCGGCAGGACGGCCACGGTGCCGGTGGGCTCGCGCCAGGCGGTGGCGACGCCGTCGGGCAGCAGCATGCGCAGCAGCCGGTCGGTCGTCCACGGGACCGTCGCGACCGTCGGGATGCCCAGGCGCTCGTACACCGCGGCGCGCTTGGCGTCGTAGATCCGGGCGACGACCTTGCCGACGCCGTAGCTCTCGCGCGCCACCCGGGCGGCGATGATGTTGGAGTTGTCCCCGGAGGAGACGGCGGCGAACGCGTCGGCCGACTCCAGCCCGGCCTCGTCGAGGACGCTGCGGTGGAAGCCGAAACCGACGACCTGGCGCCCGCGGAAGTCCGGGCCGAGCCTGCGGAAGGCCTGCGGGTCGCGGTCGATCACCGCGACCTCGTGGCCGAGCCGCTCCAGGCCCGAGGCCAGGGACGCGCCGACGCGGCCACATCCCATGATCACGACGTGCATGGCGTCAGGGGTCCTTCCGCCGGGTGGGGAGCCCGGGATGTACGATTCGTTCCTTCTGTACGCACGGCGACGCGGACGCCGACGACGCGGAGTGAACGCTATCGCGAAGCGCAACGGAGCGGGGGCATAGGCTGCGCCCCGTGTCCAAGCTCGCCGTCGCTCTCAAGCGGCTCGTGGTCGGACGACCGCAGCGCAGCGACCGCCTGACCAGCACCCTGCTCCCGAAGCGGATCGCCCTCCCGGTGTTCGCCTCCGACGCCATGTCGTCGGTCGCCTACGCCCCCGAGGAGATCTTCCTGACCCTGTCGGTCGCCGGTGTCGCCTCCTACGCGATGTCGCCGTGGATCGGTCTCGCCGTCGTCGTCGTCCTGCTGACGGTCGTCGCCAGCTACCGGCAGAACGTCCACGCCTATCCCTCCGGCGGGGGTGACTACGAGGTCGCGACGGTGAACCTCGGCAAGAACGCCGGGCTGACCGTCGCCAGCGCCCTGCTCGTCGACTACACCCTCACCGTCGCGGTCTCGATCTCCGCGGCCGCGGCCAACATCGGCGCGCTGGTGCCCTTCGTCGCCGAGCACAAGGTGCTGTTCGCCGTCTCGGCGATCGCCGTGCTCACCGCGGTCAACCTGCGCGGCATCCGCGAGTCCGGCGCGGCCTTCGCGGTCCCGGTCTACGCCTTCGTCATCGGCGTCGCGACGATGATCATCTGGGGCCTGACCCGGGTGCTGATCCTCGGCGACTCCGTGCGGGCGGAGAGCGCCGACCTGCACCTGGTCGCCGAGGGCGACGCGTTCACCGGGCTGGCGCTCGTGCTGCTCGTGCTGCGCAGCTTCACCCAGGGCGCCGCCGCGCTGACCGGTGTCGAGGCGATCTCGAACGGCGTGCCCGCCTTCCGCAAGCCGAAGTCGAGGAACGCGGCCACCACGCTGCTGCTGCTCGGCGTGATGTCGGTGTCGCTGTTCATGGGGCTGATCGCCCTGGCCCAGCTCACCCACGTCCAGATCGCCGAGGACCCGGCGCGCCAGTTCCCCGACGCGCCGCCCGGCTACGAGCAGCACACCATGATCGCCCAGCTCGCCGACGCCGTGTTCGACAACTTCCCGCCGGGCTACTTCTTCGTCATCGTCATGACGGCACTGATCCTGGTCCTCGCCGCGAACACCGCGTTCAACGGCTTCCCGGTGCTGGGCTCGATCCTGTCCCAGGACCGCTACCTGCCCCGTCAGCTGCACACCCGCGGCGACCGGCTCGCGTTCTCCAACGGCATCGTCGCGCTCGCGCTGTTCGCGATCCTGCTGGTCGTGGGGTTCCAGGCCGAGGTCACCCGGCTCATCCCGCTCTACACCGTCGGCGTGTTCGTGTCGTTCACGCTGTCCCAGGCCGGGATGGTCCGGCACTGGAACCGGGAGCTCGCGCTGGACCCCTCGGCGTCCGAACGCCGCCGGATGCGCCGCGCCCAGTCGATCAACGGGTTCGGTGCCTGCATGACCGGCGTCGTACTGGTCACGGTGCTCGTCACGAAGTTCGCCCTCGGCGCCTGGATCGCGATCGTCGCGATGGGCGGGTTCTTCGTGCTGATGCGGATGATCCAGCTCCACTACGACCGGGTCGCCGCCGCGCTGGTCGCCGACGAGTCCGACGACGTCCTGCCCTCGCGCAACCACGCCGTCGTCCTGGTCTCGACGCTGCACAAGCCGACCCTGCGGGCGCTGGCCTACGCCCGCGCGACCCGCCCGGACATCCTCGAGGCGGTCACGGTCAACGTCGACGACTCCGAGACCAAGAAGCTCGTCGAGCAGTGGCACAAGCGGAACCTGCCGGTCCCGCTGAAGGTCGTCGAGTCGCCCTACCGGGAGATCACCCGGCCCGTGCTGGACTACGTCAAGCGCATCCGCAGCGACTCCCCGCGCAACGTCGTCACCGTCTACATCCCGGAGTACGTCGTCGGGCACTGGTGGGAGCAGGTGCTGCACAACCAGAGCGCGCTGCGGCTCAAGTCGAGGCTGCTGTTCCAGCCGGGGGTGATGGTGACCAGCGTGCCGTGGCAGCTGCCGTCGTCGTCGCGCACACGGGCGCTGTCGCCGCTGCAGGCGCCGGGGGCGTCCCGGCGCGGCTACCCGGGCATGGAGCAGCTGCCCGGCGAACGCCGCGACGGCGCGGGCGTCGGGACGGGTGGCGGCACCCCGTCCGCACCCCGGGTGACGAGGAAGGAGAACCGGTGAACGCCGACACGGCGACCGACTGGACCGACCGCATGCTGGAGCTGCGGGTCGGCCCCGTCGCGCACGGCGGCCACTGCGTGGCCCGCGACGGAGACGGTGGCCGGGTCGTGTTCGTCCGGCACGCACTGCCCGGCGAGCTGGTCCGTGCGGTGGTCACCGACGACCCGGGCGGGGCGTTCTGCCGCGCCGACGCCGTCGCCGTGCTGGAGGCGTCCCCGGACCGGGTCGAGCCCGCCTGCCCGTGGGCCGGTCCCGGGGGCTGCGGCGGCTGCGACTTCCAGCACACCGACCACGCCACCCAGCGCGCCCTGAAGACGACGGTCCTGCGCGAGCAGCTGGAGCGCCTCGGCGCCGGCGCCGCGGTCGTCGCCACCGCCGACCTCGCCGCCGTCGAGGTCGAGGAGCTCCCCGGCGGTCCGCTCGGCTGGCGCACCCGGGTGCGGCTGGCCGTCGACGACGACGGCGTCCCCGGCCTGCGCGCCCACCGCAGCCACGACGTGTGCGAGATCGGCGACTGCCCGCTCGTCCCGGCCGGCGCGCTGCCGCCGGTGCTGGAGCGCCGCTTCCGGCCCGACTCCGAGCTCGACGTCACCGTCGTCGGCGACGGCGCCGCCCGGGTCGGCTCCGGCGCGACCGTGCACGCCGCGGACCGCACCTGGGAGCTGTCGGCCGGCACGTTCTGGCAGGTCCACCCGGCGCTGCCGGACACCCTCGCGTCCGTCGTGCGCGACTGGGCCGACGCCCCCACCGGCGGCGTCGCCTGGGACCTCTACGGCGGCGTCGGGCTGCTCGGCTCGGTCCTCGCCGGCCAGGTGGGGGAGTCGGGGACCGTGCTGGTCGTCGAGTCCGCCGCGTCCGCGGTCGCCGACGGTGCCTCCGCGCTCGCCGACCTGCCGCAGGTCCAGTTCGTCCGCGGCCGCGCCGAGCGTGAGATCGGCCGGCTCGGCCCCGACCCCGACGTCGTGGTCACCGATCCGCCGCGCGCCGGGCTCGGGAAGGCCGCGGTGCGCGACCTCGCCGCCCGCGCCCCGCAGCGGATCGTGCACATCGCCTGCGACCCGGCCGCGCTGGCCCGGGACCTGTCGCTGTTCGCCGCCGCCGGGTACCGCACCGCCGCGCTGCGGGCGTTCGACGCGTTCCCGATGACCCACCACATGGAGGCGGCCGCCCTGCTGGAGCGGATCCCGCGGTGACCACCGTCGTCCAGCTGTCGGACCTGCACCTCGGCCGCCCGGACACCGACGGCCGGGCCGCCCGCGCCGTCGCGGGGGTCCGTGCGCTGGACCCGGCGCCGGACGTCGTGCTCGTCACCGGCGACCTCGCCGACGACGGCGCCCCCGAGTCCTACGCCTCCGCCGCACTGCTGCTCGACGGCCTCGGTGCGCTGCACGTGCCCGGCAACCACGACGACCGCGCCGCGATGGCCGACGCCGTCGGACCGGTGGGCGACCGGCTGCACCGCACCGGCGGGACCACCGTCGCGCTGCTCGACACCCTCGTCCCCGGGGCGCCGCACGGTGCGCTGTCCGACGCCGCGGTCGCCCTGCTCGCCGAGGCCGTCCGGGACCCCGCGCCGCTGCTGGTCGCCCTGCACCACCCGCCGGTCGCGGTCGGGCACCCGGTCCTCGACGGGATGCGGCTGCTCGAGGCCGGTGTGTTCGAGGCCCTGCTCGCCGCGCGCAGCGACCCGACGCTGGTGGTGTGCGGGCACGTCCACACCCCGCTGGCGACGACGTTCGCCGGGCACCCGCTCGTCGTCGCCCCGTCGGTGGCGCCCGCCCTGCGCTGGCCGGACGTGCCCGGGACCGGGGGGAGCGACCCCGTCCCGGCGCCGGGTGGGGTGCTGCACGTGCTCGGCGACGGGCCGCCGCGCAGCCGGTTCCTGAGCTGGCCGGTGTGAGGCGGGTCGGCTGCCGCGGGTTGCCCGGAACCCGCTAGGATCGGTTCACCACAGAATGCAGTGAATTGCTTTCGCCCTCGTATTCCAACTGGCAGAGAAAGCGGTCTCAAACACCGTACAGTGTGGGTTCGAATCCCACCGGGGGCACCATTCGCCGTTCCGGCCGACGTGTCGGCCCACGGCTCCGGGCACCCGCGTCCCGGGGTGCCTTCGCCGTCTGGCCTGCATGTTCCTCCGGGTGGACGTGGTGGGCACACCCCCCGGTCCGGCTCGGTAAAGGCGGCGCCACACCGTCGACGCCCACTCCGACCGCTTCCCGCGCGGCTTGTCCCCCTTCCGACGACGGTCGCGCCACGAACCGTGTCCGGGGCCGCCGGTCCGACGGTTCCCTGTGCGAGTACGCCACTGTGCGCCGGTTCCTCGACACCACCTCCGACGACGTCGTGCGGCTCGCCGGGGCGGCGGCCCGGGACCGGCCGGGGATCGCACACCGGCCGGCGCACGCGACCTCGCCGTCGGTCGCGTGACGTGACGCCGTCGCCGCGCCGGACGCCGCGATCGGCCCGACGACGTGAGCACCGCCGCTCCTGCCCGATCGGACGGGTAATGCGGTCGGCGGATCGTGTTTCCGCACACGAAAGGCCGAAGTGGTTCGGCTGTGCACCCATACCGCCGGTAGCCTGGGCGCTCCGGACACCCCACTGACCGATGAAGGAGTTCTCCGGTGACCGACAACGTTCCCGCAGAGAAGCCGGCCGAGGACGGCCCGCAGCCCGGGTGGCGGGTGCTGGTCGTCGAGGACGAGGCGCTGATCCGCATGGACCTGGCCGAGATGCTCTCCGAGGAGGGCTACCGCATCGCCGGTGAGGCCGGCGACGGCGAGGCCGCCATCACCCAGGCCCGCGAGCTGAGGCCCGACCTGGTGATCATGGACGTCAAGATGCCCAAGAAGGACGGCATCGAGGCGGCGTCGACCATCGTCGAGGAGAAGATCGCGCCGGTGGTCATGCTGACCGCGTTCAGCCAGCGCGAGCTGATCGAGCGCGCCCGCGACGCCGGCGCCATGGCCTACCTGGTCAAGCCGTTCGCGCGGCACGAGCTGGTCCCGGCCATCGAGCTCGCCGTCTCCCGGTTCGCCGAGAAGAAGGCGCTCGAGGACGAGGTCGCCTCGCTCAACGAGCGGTTCGAGACCCGCAAGGTCGTCGACCGGGCCAAGGGCCTGCTCATGACCGCGCAGAAGATGTCCGAGCCGGAGGCCTTCCGCTGGATCCAGCGGACCGCGATGGACCGCCGGACGACCATGAAGGCCGTCGCCGAGGCGGTCGTCGAGGGGCTGGCCCCGGCCAAGTCCTCCTGAGGCGCGGGCGGCGGTCGACCACCGCCGCCCGGCACCGTCGTTCCGGCCCCGTCGCGCACCGCGCGGCGGGGCCGGCGTCGTCCGTGCCGACCGGCGGGCCACCCTGCCGGGCCCCGAGCGCCGACGGTCCGTCGACGGGACCGGCGCCCCCCGTTCCGATGCATCACGAGACAATTCCGGTCACCGAATGTGGCCGTCCGGGCACCGGAAAAGATCCACTTGTGTCACGCTGGTGTCCGCGGATCACATTCCTGTCACGAGTGGTGACGGTGTCCCCTTTCCTGGTTCGGGCGTACTACTTTTCCGCCATCCTCCCGCGCTGCTTCGGGCGGGCGGAGAACCGAAGGGGATTCGAATGACGCGAACGACGTGGCGACTCGCCGCCCTCGCCGGGGCGGCGTCGCTGGTACTGGCCGGATGCGGTGGCGGGGACACCGGTTCCGGCGGGGCCACCGGCGGCTCGGAGGAGCCCGCCGCCGCGGGGCAGGCATGCACCCCGCCGCAGGCACAGGCCACCGGCAATCCCAGCACCGCGCCGCTGAAGATCGGCTCCCTGCTGCCGGAGACCGGGAGCCTGGCGTTCCTCGGTCCGCCCGAGTTCGCGGGGGTCGACGTGGCGGTCAAGGAGATCAATGCCGCCGGGGGAGTCCTCGGCAACCCGGTCCAGCACCTGCGCGGTGACTCGGGTGACGACACCACCGACATCGCGAACCAGACCGTCGACCGGCAGCTCGGCGCCGGGACGCAGGTCATCGTCGGTGCCGCCGCCTCGGGTGTGTCGAAGCTGGTCATCGACAAGATCACCGGTGCGGGTGTCGTCCAGTTCTCGCCGGCCAACACCTCCGACGAGTTCACCTGCTGGCAGGACCGCGGCCTGTACTTCCGGACCGCGCCGCCGGACGTCCTGCAGGGGCAGGCGCTCGCGCAGCTGATCACCTCCGACGGTGGCCAGCGGGTGGCGCTGCTCGCCCGCAACGACCCGTACGGCTCGGGCCTGGCGGACAGCGCCGAGCGCAACCTGGTCTCCGCCGGCATCCCGCAGGACCAGATCACCAAGATCATCTACGACCCGAACGCGGCGTCGTTCAACCCCGAGATCGACCAGGTCGCCCAGTTCAACCCGGACTCCGTCGCGGTCATCGGCTTCGACGAGTCCAAGCGGATCCTGTCGCGCATGAGCGAGGTGCAGATCGGACCGGCCCAGAAGGCCGTGTACGGCACCGACGGCAACATGGGCAACGCCCTGGGCGAGGGACTGCCCGCGGGCCTGCTGAACGGGATGAAGGGCACCCTGCCGCTCACCGAGCTGTCGGGTGACTTCCGGCAGCGGCTCACCGCGCAGGACCCGAGCCTGACCGACTTCAACTACGCGGCCGAGTCCTACGACGCCGTCGTGGTCTCGGCGCTGGCCGCCGAGGCCGCGAAGTCGACCAACGGCGCGGACATCGCGACCCAGATCAACGGGATCACCAAGGACGGCGAGAAGTGCACCGACTTCGCCGGCTGCAAGGCGATCCTCGACCGGGGCGGTGACGTCGACTACGACGGCGCCACCGGCACGCTCGACTTCACCGACGCCGGTGAGCCGGGATCCGGGTCGTACGGGGTCCAGACCTTCAACGCCCAGAACAAGATCGACGAGGCGGCGACCACCTACGTCCGGGTCGGCGCCCAGGGCTGACACACCGCACCACACGCACCGACACGAGGGGGCGGGCCGCCACGGCCCGCCCCCTCGTCGTCCCCCGGGACCGGCCGGGCCCCACCGGGACGATGCACCGGCCCGGCACCCGGCGCGACGCAGGCCACGACGTCCGGGCGGTGACCGGAGCGCACCGGCGCGGTGGTCCCGGTGGACCGGCGCCGGGAACACGACGGCCCCGCCCCCGTGGGTGGGGGCGGGGCCGTCGCGGGGACCGGCGCGTCAGGTCACTTCTTCTCGCTGCTGCCGGCCAGCGTCCCCAGGTACAGCTCGATGACCTTCGGGTCGTTCAGCAGGTCGCGGCCGCCCGCCGTGTAGGCCGCGCGGCCCTGGTCGAGCACGTAGCCGCGGTCGCAGATCTGCAGGCAGCGACGCGCGTTCTGCTCCACCATGATGACCGAGACCCCGGCCGCGTTGATGCGCTTGCAGCGGACGAACACCTCGTCCTGGAGCATCGGGGACAGGCCCGCCGACGGCTCGTCGAGCAGCAGCACCGACGGTTCCATCATCAGGGCCCGCCCCATCGCGACCATCTGGCGCTCGCCGCCGGACAGCGACCCCGCCTTGATCTTCCGGCGCTGCCCCAGCATCGGGAACAGGTCCGCGACGACGTCGAAGCGGGTCGCGAAGGTCTTCGGCCGCAGGAACACGCCCATCTGCATGTTCTCCTCGATCGAGAGCGAGGGGAACACGTTGTCGCGCTGCGGGACGTAGCCGAGCCCCTTGGTGACCAGGGCGTGCGCCTTGGCCCCGGTGATCTCGGCGTCGCGCAGCCGGACCGTGCCGCTGCGCACGGGGATCAGCCCGAACATGGCCTTGAGCAGCGTCGACTTGCCGGCGCCGTTGGGCCCGATGATGCCGACGATCTCGCCGTCGCGGAGGAAGAAGTCGCTGCCGGTCAGGATGTCGACGCCCGGCACGTACCCGGCGACGAGGGTGTCGACCCGCAGCACGGCGCCCTCGGCGAGCTCGCGGTGGACCTCCGGGGTGGCGGCCTCCTCCGGTGTCATGGCCCGGTCGGCACCGGGTGCCTGCTCGCTCATGTGCGCTTCCCCTCCTGATCCGGGCGGGCCGGACCGGCGCCGTCGTCGGCGAGGGCGCCCTCGATCTCGGCGGCCTCCATCTCGGCGACGATCTCCGCGGTCTGCCCGACCGGGTTGCCGTGCTCGTCGAACTCGAGGACCTGGTCGTGGTGCGAACCGAGGTAGGCGTCGACGACGGCCTGGTTCGACGACAGCGCCGAGGGCGGCCCCTCCGCGATCACCTGCCCCTGGGCCATGACGACGACCCAGTCGGAGATGTCCCGGATGACGTCCATGTCGTGCTCGACGAACACGACGCTCATGCCCTCGTCGCGCAGCGACTTCACGTGCCCCAGCAGGCTCTGGGTGAGCGCCGGGTTCACCCCGGCCATCGGCTCGTCGAGCATGACGACCTTCGGGTCCATCATCAGGGCCCGCGCCATCTCGAGCAGCTTGCGCTGCCCGCCGGACAGCGACCCGGCCAGGTCCTCGGCCTTGGTGTCGAGCTTGAAGCGGGCCAGCAGCTCGCGGGCCTGCTCGGTGATCCGCCGTTCCTGCGCGCCCCAGCCGGTGAACAGCGCGCCGAGGAAGCTCTCGCCGCGCTGCCCGACCGCGCCGAGCTTCATGTTCTCCAGCACCGTCATGCCCGCGAGGGCCTTGGTGAGCTGGAACGTGCGGACGACACCCTTGCGGGCCACCCGGTGCGGCGGCAGCTTCTGCAGCGGGCTGCCCTCGTAGATCCAGGAGCCCGTGTCGGCCCGGTCGAACCCGGTCAGCAGGTTGAACAGGGTCGTCTTCCCGGCGCCGTTGGGGCCGATGAGGCCGGTGATGGCGCCGCGCTGGAACTCCAGGTGGGCGACGTCCACGGCCTTCAGGCCGCCGAACGTGCGGGTCACGCCGTCCACGGTGAGCACCGGGTCCGGCTTGGCGACGCCCGGCTCCGGGGCGACGCCGGTCAGCGTGCGGGCCGGGTCGGTCACGGTCGGGTCGGGGGTCGTGTCCTCAGCGGCCATCGCCCAGCACCTCCCTGCGGCGTCCGAAGATGCCCTGTGGTCGGAACACCATCATGAGCCCCAGGAACAGGCCGACGAGCACGAAGCGGATCGCGCCGACGTCCTGGGAGGAGATGAACGGCAGCAGCGGCGACTCCCCGGCCGTCGCCTGGCGCAGGAACGCGTCGGCGACCGACAGGAGGAACCAGAACGCCATCGCGCCGACCACCGGGCCGAAGACCCGTCCCGCGCCGCCCAGGATGAGCGCGGCGTAGGCGAAGAAGGTCTGCGGCGGCGAGTAGAAGTCCGGCGTCAGCGACTGGGTCGCCAGGGCGAACACGATGCCGCCCAGCGCACCGAACACCCCGCCGAGGGCGAGCGCCTGCATCTTGTAGGCGAAGACGTTCTTGCCCAGCGCGCGGGCGGCGTCCTCGTCCTCCCGGATCGCCTTGAGCACGCGGCCCCACGGGCTGCGCACGAGCAGCCAGGTGAGGAGCACGCACAGCCCGACGACCGTCCAGCCGACGAGGATCGACCAGAGGTCCGGCCCCCGCAGCGACAGCACCCCGAAGTCGTAGGTGCCGGTGCCGAACGGGTTGGCGCGGGCGAAGGAGTCGGCGAACCCGGTGAGGCCCTGGGTGCCGCCGGTGAACCCGGTCTGCGAGGTCGACCGGGTGATCAGGCGCAGGATCTCCGACGCCGCGATCGTGACGATGGCCAGGTAGTCCGCGCGCAGCCGCAGCGTCGGGATGCCGAGCACCAGGGCGAGCGCGACCCCGCAGGCCATGCCGATGAGGACGCCCAGCCAGAGCGGGGCGCCGTAGTTCGCGACCGAGATGCCCATGCCGTAGGCGCCGACCAGCGCGAAGCCGATCTGGCCGAAGTTGAGCAGCCCGGTGTAGCCGAAGTGGATGTTGAGGCCGAGGGCCAGCAGCGCGAAGAAGATGGCCGAGGGGCCGATCAGCTGCGAGAGCCCGACCGTGAGGAGCTGTCCGAAGTCGATCATGTCCGCCCCCTCAGCCGATCCGTGCCCGGGACCCGAGCAGGCCCTGCGGCCGGAACACGAGGATCACGATCAGCACGGCCAGCCCGCCCAGGTACTTGAGATCCAGCGGCAGCACCAGCGTCGACAGCTGCACCAGGACGCCGACGATCAGGCAGCCGAGCAGTGCGCCGTAGGCGGTGCCGAGGCCGCCGAGGATGACGCCGGCGAACATCAGCAGCAGCAGGCGGAAACCCATCTCGTACTGGACGGTGGAGGACAGCTCCGACAGCGCGAACAGCACGCCGCCGAGGGTGGCCAGCGCCCCGCCCAGCATCCAGACGAACAGCACCACGCGGTCGACGTCGATACCCGACGACGCGGCGAGGTCCCGGTTGTCGGACACCGCGCGCATGGCCTTGCCGATCCGGGTCTTCTGGAGCAGGAGCGCGACCGCGACGAGGACGACGATCGCGATCACGATGGCCGACAGGTCCTTGTCGGTCAGCGCGACCGGGCCGTAGTTGCGGACGGTCTGCCCGGTGTAGTCGGCGAAGGACTCCGACCGGCCACCGAAGATGATCAGTACGAGGTAGCGCAGCGCGATCGACAGGCCGATGGAGACGACGAGCTGGGCGATCAGCCCGGCGCCCCGCCGGCGCAGCCGCCGCCAGATGCCGAGCTCGTTCGCGGCGCCCAGCAGGGCGCCGATGAGCATCGCGACGATCGTCGCGGGGATCAGCTGCACGCCGCCGCCGACGTTGATGAACCAGGCGATGACGGCACCGATGGTGACCATCTCGCCGTGTGCGAAGTTCGTCAGGCCGGTGGTGCCGAAGATCAGCGACAAGCCGACCGCCGAGATGCCGATGACCAGACCGAACCGGATGCCGTCGACGAGCAGCCGCAGGAAGGTCGCGAACCCGCCGGTGGCGGTGCCCTCGACCTCGGCGCCGAAGCGGAACACCACGGTGTTCAGCGATCCGGCGGTCACCTCGCGGGTGGTCTCGCCCTGCAGGACCTCGGTGCCGGGCGGCAGCGAGGCCTCGTCGAGCCGGAACAGGTACGAGCCCGCGCCGGGGACCGTCAGGGTCCAGCGGCCGTTGGCCCCGGAACGGGTCTCACCGGCCGGCGCACCGTCGCGCTCGGCGGTGATCCGTACGTTCGGCAGCGGCTGACCGTTCTGGTCCCGCAGCGTGCCGCTGACGTCGATGCCGTCCGCCTGCTGGAACGGGACGACGGCACCGGGGGAGGCCGGTACGGGGCCGGCGGGAGCGGTCGCCGCGGCGGCCGTCCCGGACAGGGCGAGCGCGCCCAGCAGGGTGATGAGCAGGCCCACCAGCCACCGGGCGGTCGTGGGGATCGGGGAGGGCCGGGACGCACCGACGGGCGGGGTGGCCGCGCGGTCGGCGCGCGGTCGGCGCGGGAGCGGGGGTGGTGACAACGTTCGTCCTCGGGGGGTCGTCGGACACGACTCTGTGCGACACCCTGATGGGTGATGGGGGCGAACGTAGCCGAGGAGAGAACTGGTACGGACGTCTCGGACCAGGACGTAGCCGAGACGTAACGCGACGGTGTCGCAGGGCGAGCGTCAGGTCACCGGCGGTCGTGTGTCGCGGTGCAGGCAGGTCAGCTTCGCGGTGCAGACGCGGCGGCCGTCGTCGTCGACGAGGACGATCTCGGTGGTCGAGGTGGACCGCCCGACGTGGATCGGCCGCGCGGTCCCGGTGACCCAGCCGGACGTGGCGGAACGGTGGTGGGTGCAGGCCAGCTCCAGCCCGACCGGGAACCGCTCGGGCAGCGCGTGCATCGCGGACAGGGTCGACCCGAGGGTCTCGGCGAGGACGCCGCTGGCGCCGCCGTGCAGCAGCCCGTAGGGCTGGCGGTTGCCCGCGACCGGCATCCGGCCGACGACCTCGTCGAGGTCGGCCTTGAGGATCTCGATGCCCATCCGGTCGGTGAGCTGCTCGTCGGCGTGCTCGGAGCTCAGCTCCGGCAGCTGGTCGGGGGTGATCGGCACCCGCCGACCCTACGACGCGCCGCGGCCCGCGACGACGTGGCGCCCCGTGGTCCCGGTCGCCGGTGCCCGCCACGACCCGGCCACCGGCCGGGCGGAGTGGCTCGGGACGCTCCGGGCCGCCGGCCGTGCGGGTCTCGTCACACGGGAGGGGTGCAGCGGCGTGCATGCTTGCCCGCGCGGACCCGTTCGCCGATCTTGGTCGGTGAGAAGCCGACCGAGGGAGACCCTATGGCGAACGACAGCAGGCCGACCGCGGCCCAGGCGTGGCAGATGATGCTGGAGGGCAACGGGCGCTGGCAGCGCGACGAGCGCGAGGACCCGCGACGGTCCGCCGAGGAGCGCGCCGCCGCCGTGGCGGGGCAGACGCCGGCCGCGATGATCCTCTCCTGCTCGGACTCCCGCGTCCCGGCGGAGCTGGTGTTCGACCTGGGGCTGGGAGACCTGTTCGTGGTGCGGACGGCCGGTCAGGTCGTCGACGACGCGGTGCTCGGCACGCTGGCCTTCGGCGCCGGGGCGCTGGGCATCCCGCTGCTGGTGGTGCTCGGCCACTCCCAGTGCGGTGCGGTGAAGGCGGCCGTGTCGGTCGCCGCCGGGCAGCCCGCGCCGGCGCCGTCGACGCTGGGCGCGCTGGTCGGCGACATCGTCCCGGTGTGCGAGGGGGAGGGCGAGGGCGCCGTGGCCGGCGCGGTCGACGCCAACGTCCGCCGGGTCGTCGCGCAGCTGACCGCCGACCCGTCGCTGTCGGGGGCGGTCTGCAACAACCACCTCACGATCATCGGTGCCCGCTACGACCTGGAGACCGGCGCGGTCCTCGAGGTCTGACGGCTCAGCCCGGCCGGTGGGTCACGAGGATCGCGGTGCCGGGGAACAGCGCGCCGCGCAGCGGCGACCACTGTCCCCACACCCGCTCGTGGCCCTCCGGCCACTCCGGCTCGACCAGGTCGTCGAGCACCAGGCCGGCGGCGACGACGTCGCGCACCCGGTCGCCGAGCGTGCGGTGGTGCTCGACGTAGGTGGCCCGGCCGTCGCCGTCCACCTCCAGGTACGGGGTCCGGTCGAAGTAGGACTGGACGACGGTGAGCCCCTGCTCGCCGGGGTCGTCGGGGAAGACCCAGCGCATCGGGTGGTTCACCGCGAACACCCAGCGCCCGCCGGGACGCAGCACCCGGTGCACCTCGCGCATGACCCGACCCGGGTCGGCGACGAAGGGGATCGCCCCGAACGCCGAGCAGGCGTGGTCGAACGTGGCGTCGGCGAACGGCAGGTGCTCGGCGCCGGCCTGCACGAGCGGCACCGGCAGCCCGAGCGCGTCGTTCAGCCGGGCCGCGTGACGCAGCATCCCGCCGGAGACGTCGAGCGCGACCGGGTGCGCCCCGCGGCGGGCCAGCCACCGGCTGCACGGGGCGGAGCCCGCGCCCACCTCCAGCACCCGCTTCCCGGCGAGGTCCGCGGGCGGGCCGAGCAGGCCCGCCTCGTCCTCGTGCAGGTTCTCCGGGCACCAGACGAACGCCTCGTCGCCGATGTCGGAACCGTGCTCGGCCAGGTAGTCGTCGGCGTCGGCGTCCCACCAGCGGCGCCCGGCCGCCTCGGACTCTGCGCTGCCGACGCGGCGCCGGGCGACACCGGCGGTCCCCACGGCGTCCTCGGCGGAGAAGTACTCGTCGCGGCTGCTCATGACCACCCGATCGTCGCAAGCCCGTGCGCGCCCGCGGATGGCGGACCCGCATTGCCGGGGGGTTTGCGGGCCGCGTAGCATTCTTCCCGCACCGTGGTCAACGTGTCGGCCGACCGCGCGGCGCCACTCCAGCGCCGGTCTCGCGGACGTCCGTGCACCGATGTTCCCGACCACGGGAATCGACGCCAGAGGGTGACTGTTACAACGTCACAGCTACACGTACCAGAACCGGGGCGCACTGCTGCAGCAGAGCCGACCGGGCCGACCATGCCAGAGAAATCCATCGGAGCACCTCACTACATGTCCACCGACACCACCGCCGCCCCGACCACGCCGCAGGTCGCTATCAACGACATCGGGTCGGAGGAGGACTTCCTCGCCGCCATCGACCAGACGATCAAGTACTTCAACGATGGCGACATCGTCGAGGGCACCATCGTCAAGGTCGACCGTGACGAGGTCCTGCTCGACATCGGCTACAAGACCGAGGGCGTCATCCCCTCGCGCGAGCTGTCGATCAAGCACGACGTCGACCCCGCCGAGGTCGTCGAGGTCGGCGAGTTCGTCGAGGCCCTCGTCCTCCAGAAGGAGGACAAGGAGGGCCGGCTGATCCTGTCCAAGAAGCGCGCGCAGTACGAGCGCGCCTGGGGCACGATCGAGGCGCTCAAGGAGGCCGACGAGCCGGTCGAGGGCACCGTCATCGAGGTCGTCAAGGGCGGCCTGATCCTGGACATCGGGCTCCGCGGCTTCCTCCCGGCCTCGCTGGTCGAGATGCGCCGCGTGCGGGACCTGCAGCCGTACGTCGGCCGCAAGATCGAGGCCAAGATCATCGAGCTGGACAAGAACCGCAACAACGTGGTCCTGTCCCGCCGCGCCTGGCTCGAGCAGACCCAGTCCGAGGTCCGCAGCGAGTTCCTCAACCAGCTGCAGCGCGGTCAGGTCCGCAAGGGCGTCGTCTCCTCGGTGGTCAACTTCGGTGCGTTCGTCGACCTGGGCGGGGTCGACGGCCTGGTGCACGTCTCCGAGCTGTCCTGGAAGCACATCGACCACCCGAGCGAGGTCGTCGAGGTCGGCCAGGAGGTCACCGTCGAGGTCCTCGACGTCGACCTGGACCGCGAGCGCGTCTCCCTGTCGCTGAAGGCGACCCAGGAGGACCCGTGGCGCCTGTACGCCCGGACCCACGCGATCGGCCAGATCGTGCCGGGCAAGGTCACCAAGCTCGTCCCGTTCGGCGCGTTCGTCCGCGTCGAGGAGGGCATCGAGGGCCTGGTCCACATCTCCGAGCTGGCCGAGCGCCACGTCGAGATCCCGGAGCAGGTCGTCCAGGTCGGCGACGACGCGATGGTCAAGGTCATCGACATCGACCTCGACCGCCGTCGCATCTCGCTGTCGCTCAAGCAGGCCAACGAGGGCATGACGGTCGACACCGAGTTCGACCCGACCCGCTACGGCATGGCCGCCGAGTACGACGACCAGGGGAACTACATCTACCCCGAGGGCTTCGACGTCGACTCCGGCGACTGGAAGGAAGGCTTCGACGAGGCCCGCGCGGCCTGGGAGAAGCAGTACGCCGAGGCGCAGGCCCGCTACGACCAGCACATGGCGCAGATCCGCAAGGCCGCCGAGGCCGAGGCGGAGGGCGGCGACGACATCGCGCCGGCGAACTACTCCTCCGGCGGTGACGACGACCGTTCGACCGGCGGTGGCGGTGGCCAGGCCGAGTCGGGTGGCTCGCTCGCCAGCGACGAGCAGCTCGCCGCTCTGCGCGAGAAGCTCTCCGGCGGGGCCTGACGGTCCCGTGCCGGTCCCACGCGGACCGGCGACTGCACCACACCGGGCCCCGGTGACCGTCACGGTCACCGGGGCCCGGCCCGTTTCCGGGGCCCTACGGGTCCCGGTCGACGCCGGTTCACGTCGCCCGGCGTGTCAGAGCGGACACGCCAGGTGCAGATCACGGTTCGGCTGCGGTTGGTCACGGCGCGCGCACCGGTCCGGAGTCGATCTTCGGGTCGGCCTAGATTGGGTGCATGGCCGGCCGTACCGTCCGCCGGACGCGTTCCGGCGAGTCCCTGTCCCACGACCGCACGTTCCTGCGTCGCGGGCGGTCCGCGCTCGCGGGCGTCCTGCTCGCCGCGGTCCTCGCCGGATGCGGCACGGCGTCCGGGGACACCGGGATCGCGGTCCCGACGTTCCCGGCCGAGCAGTCCGGCGCCGCCCAGGCAGGGCGGGCACCGATCCCGATCGCGCTGCCCACCGACTGCGTGCAGCTGATGGACCCCGAGCAGGCCGGAGCGCTGTTCGGGCAGGTCCTGGGGTCGGTGTCGGTCCAGTCGGTCCGCGGCGTCCCCGAGGCGTCGGTGAACCGCACCGAGCGCACCGCCTGCACCTATCGCGCGGGCGGCCAGGCCCAGGCCTTCGGCGGGGCGCGCAACTCCGGCCCGGTGCTGTTCCAGCTCAACATCGGCCGCTACGGCGACACCGCGTCCGCGACCCGTCAGTGGCAGCTCAACACCAACGCCGAGCGCGGCTCGGCCACCGCCTCGCGTGACATCACCGTCGGCTCGGTCCCCGGCGTCCTCGTCGAACGGCCGGACGAGACCACCCTCGCCCTGGTCTACGGCGTCGACACGCTGACGTTCATCCTGCCGGTGGCCGCTCCCGGGCAGACCCGGTCCGCAGCCGAGACCCTGCCCGACCTGGCCCAGCGCATCATCCCGGCGCTGACGCCGACGCAGCCGCCGTCCGCGCGGCCGACGCCCGCCGCGCCGCCGGCGCCCGCCCCGCAGGCCGGCACCGGTGCCGCGGGCAGCGCACGCGGCACCACCTGAGCGCGGCCGGGACGCCCCGGCACGGCCCGCTACGGTGATCACGTGCTGCGGACAGGGCTGACCGGCGGGATCGGTGCGGGCAAGTCGACGGTCGCGACGCGACTGGTCGAACGCGGGGCGGTGCTGGTCGACTCCGACGTGATCGCCCGTGAGGTCGTCGAACCGGGCACCGCGGGGCTGGCGGCGATCGTCGAGGCCTTCGGCCGGGACGTCCTCGACGCCGACGGCCGGCTCGACCGGCCCGCCCTCGCCGCCGTCGTCTTCTCCGACGCCGGGGCACGGCGCACCCTCGACGGCATCGTGCACCCGCTGGTGCGGGCCCGGTCCGACGAGCTCATCGCCGCCGCCCCGGCGGACGCGATCGTCGTGCAGGACATCCCGCTGCTCGTCGAGGGCGGTATGGCTCCGGCGTTCCCGCTGGTCGTCGTGGTCGGGGTGGACGCCGAGGAGCGGGTCCGGCGGCTGGTGTCCGCACGCGGGATGAGCGAGCAGGACGCCCGGGCCCGGATCGCCGCCCAGGCCGATGACGAGCAGCGCCGCGCCGCCGCCGACGTCTGGCTGGACAACTCGGGGGAGCCGGACGACACCAGTCGCCGGGTGGACGCGTTGTGGGACGGACGGCTCGCCGGCTTCGAGGAGAACCTGCGCACGGGCCGCCCGGCCGCGGACGGGCCGCCCCGGCTCGTCGAGCACGACCCGGACTGGGCGGCGCAGGCCCACCGGCTCGCCGAGCGGGTCGCGGTCGCCGCGGGCGGTTCCGGCCGCGGGGTGGACCACGTCGGGTCGACGGCCGTCCCGGGCCTCCCCGCCCGCGACGTGCTCGACCTGCAGCTCGCGGTGGAGTCGCCCGCCGATGCCGGTGCGGTCACCGATGCCCTGGTCGCGGCCGGGTTCCCGGTCGACACCGCCGCCCCGGAGGAGACCACGGGCACGGTGCGGGTGCACCGCTCGGCCGACCCGGGGCGGGCCGCCGTGGTGGCCGTGCGGGTGCACGGCTCGCCCGCCTGGCGGCACGCGATCGAGCTGCGGGACCGGCTGCGCGCCGACGCGATCGCCCGTGCCGGCTACGCCGCGCACAAGCGTGCGGCGGCGGAACGGCACGCCGACGACCCGGACCCGCGTCACTACCGTGCGTACACGGCGGAGTGGCGATCCGACCCGAACGGCTGAGCGTCCCGGGATGCAGATCACGCGGAACGTGACGATCGGGTCGCGCCGAACCCGTTTCTGTAACGCCGCACGCTCGTTGGTCGATCAGGCGGGGCAGAGGGTGCTCCTGCCCGGATCGGCCGCGGTACCTGCGGGTACCCGTCGATCGGGCCGGTCACCGGGGTGATCGGCACCGGACCGCAGGGTCCGGTGACGGCGACGAGAGGACACGGGGTTGAGCACAGTGGCCCAGCGTTTCGGGGCGGACGGCGAGTTCGTCGAGCCCGAGCGCGCGCCCGCGTTCCCCCACACGGACGAGTACGGCGGTGCGCCGGAGCCGGGCGCGCCGGACCACGACGCGTGGACCGGCGCCGAGTACGAGGCCCCGCCGATCAGCGGCGCGGTCGTCCAGCAGCACCGCACGCTCCCGCACGGTGAGCTCCGTGCGGACTTCGGCGCACACCTCGAGACGCACTACCCGCGCCTGGTCGCGCAGCTCTACGCGATCACACTCAACCCGCACGACGCGCACGACGCCGTGCAGGACGCCTACTCGCGGGCCTGGCGGCGCTGGGCCGCGCTGCGCGCCGAGCCCGCGGGCCCGGACCACGAGGACGCGGCCGTCGGCTGGGTCCGGCGGGTCGCGATCCGCACGTCGATGCGGGGGCGGATCCTGCGCCGCCGTCGCCGGCCGTCGCCGGAGGAGACCGACCCGCGCACCGGTGCGCTCCTGGAGGCGCTCGGGAGGCTCGCACCCGTCGACCGCCGGGCCGTGGTGCTGCACCACATGGCCGGCCTGTCGACCGGCGCGGTCGCCGAGCTCGAGCGGGTCACCGAGCACGAGGTGCGGCGCCGGCTCGTCCGCGGTCGCGAGGTCGTGACCGAGGGCATGGCCGAGGTGCTGGAGGAGATCATCGGACCGGCGGGTGGCGCGGTCGGGGGACCGCCGCCGGGTCACGGGGCGCCGCTGTACGACCTGCGTGGCGGGTACCCACCCGCCACCGAGGGGGGACGGGTATGAACGGGTTCGCCGACATCGACCGGGAGTTCCACCGGCTCGACGACGTCCTGGCCGCGGCGGTGCCGCTGCCGGCCGTCGACGACGTGATCTCCCGAGCCGCCGGTGCGCGCCGGGCCACCTCGGCCGCGGCCGCGGCGGTGCTCACCGTCGGGTCGCTGGGCGGGATCACCGCCGTCGCGACCGCGGCGGCACCCGGCGGCAGCTTCGTCGGCCCGCCCTTCGCCATCGCCGCGCCGCAGGAGAGCGGCCCGACCCCGGACCCGGTCCGGACCGGCGACGCCGGTGGCGCGGCGACCGGTGGTCAGGGCGGTCTCCCGCCGGCGTTCGACCCGACCGTCGCGGCGACCCAGGGCGGCGCGCTGCCCGGTGGTGGCGGCTCGCCCGCCGCCCCCGCGCCCGGTCCGGCCCCCGCGCCCGGCACCCCCGGCGCGCCGGTGGTCCCGCCGCCGCCCACCGGCGGCGGTCAGCCGACCCCGCCGCCGCACACGACCCCGCCGCGGCCGACCGACGAGGGTTCGCCGGAGCCGACGACGCCTCCGCCGCCCACCACGACGACGCCGCCGACCACGACGAAGCCGCCGGTGACGACGACTCCACCGCCGGAGACCTCGAC
This sequence comes from Pseudonocardia sp. DR1-2, assembly GCF_023717215.1. Classification (NCBI taxonomy): domain Bacteria; kingdom Bacillati; phylum Actinomycetota; class Actinomycetes; order Pseudonocardiales; family Pseudonocardiaceae; genus Pseudonocardia; species Pseudonocardia sp. DR1-2. Next base: position 337,604 of record NZ_JAMQOF010000007.1, read on the forward strand.
GCCGAAGCCGACCGACGAGGGCACCCCGGAGCCGACGACCGACCCGGTCCCGACGACGACCAACTCGGCCGCGCCGACCACGACCTCGCCCGACCCGACGACCACCACCGGGACCACGACGCCGGAGACCTCGACCAGCGCCGTCGGCCTCGGCCCGGCGCAGTCCTCCGCGCTCTGACCCACCCGGGCCGGTCCGGCCACGGCCGGACGGCGCCCCGGGCGCGCCGCACGGACCGGCCGCCGTCACCGGTCGGTGGCGACGGTCAGTCCCGAGCCTCCTCCGGCCGGTCCCGCGGGCCCAGGTCGATCCCCAGGGACGCCAGCCAGGCCACGTGGTCGTGGTCGTGGCGGACCAGCCCCTCGAGCACGGCGTGCGACCGCTCCAGGGCGTACTCGGCCAGGTCGGTCCCGACCAGCCCCTGCGCCACGGCGGCGACGAACTCGTCGACGTCGATGACGTCGGTCCCGCGGCCGCGGCGGACCACGAGGTCCAGGTAGAGGTCGGTCATGTGCAGCCGCCTGCCCTCGCGGGTGATCGCGGCGACGTCGACGTACACGTCCTGGTCGCGTTCGTGCCCCGGCCGCCACCGCCAGTCCGACAGGCACACGCCCAGTTCCGGGAGCACCCAGGTCTCGATCCACCAGGCGTTCGGCCGGGCGACGACGGGCCGGGACAGGTACAGACCCCAGCTCTCCTCGCGCAGTGTGGCGATCTCGCGGTGGGTCCCCTTGGTGTCGATCTGGACGCCCCGTCCGGGGTCGAAGGTCTGCGTCTTGGGCGGGTGCACGGTCGCCCATCCTGCCTCCTCCGGAGGATCCGGCGGGGCGCACGGCGGGAAAGTGTCGGGGGTCGCTCGTACCCTGGTGTCATGGCATTCGCGACCGAGGTCCCGGGCAGCGCGGCGGACTCCCGTGCCCGGGAGGACGAGGCACACCCGGACGCGGGCACCACCCCGGCGGACACCCCGCGTGCGCACTCCGAGCACCGCCCGGTGGGTGCGGTCGAGCGGAGCACGGCCCCGTTCCGGGTGGTCAGCGAGCACGTCCCGGCCGGTGACCAGCCGACCGCGATCGCCGAGCTGGACCGGCGCCTCCGTGCCGGCGAGCAGGACGTCGTCCTGCTGGGCGCCACCGGCACCGGCAAGTCGGCCACCACCGCGTGGCTGATCGAGCAGCAGCAGCGCCCGACGCTGGTGATGGCGCCGAACAAGACCCTGGCCGCGCAGCTGGCGAACGAGCTGCGGGAGATGCTCCCGAACAATGCGGTCGAGTACTTCGTCTCGTACTACGACTACTACCAGCCCGAGGCCTACATCGCGCAGACCGACACCTACATCGAGAAGGACAGCTCGATCAACGACGACGTCGAGCGGCTGCGGCACTCGGCGACGATGAACCTGCTGTCCCGCCGCGACGTCGTCGTGGTCGCCTCGGTGTCGTGCATCTACGGCCTCGGCACCCCGCAGTCCTACCTCGACCGGTCCGTCTCGCTGCGGGTCGGCGAGGAGGTCGAGCGGGACCGGCTGCTGCGGCTGCTGGTCGACGTGCAGTACACCCGCAACGACATGTCCTTCACCCGCGGCACGTTCCGGGTCCGGGGTGACACCGTCGAGATCATCCCCGCCTACCAGGAGCTGGCGCTGCGGATCGAGTTCTTCGGCGACGAGATCGAGGCGCTGTACTACCTCAACCCGCTGACGGGCGAGGAGGTCGAGCAGGTCGACGAGATCAAGGTCTTCCCGGCGACGCACTACGTCGCGGGCCCGGAGGCGATGGAACGCGCCGTACGCGCCATCGAGGCGGAGCTGGAGGAGCGCCTCGCACAGCTGGAGAACCAGGGCAAGCTGCTCGAGGCCCAGCGGCTGCGGATGCGGACCCAGTACGACATCGAGATGATCCGCCAGGTCGGGTTCTGCTCGGGCATCGAGAACTACTCGCGCCACATCGACGGCCGCGGCGCCGGCACCGCGCCGGCCACCCTGATCGACTACTTCCCGGACGACTTCCTGCTGGTCATCGACGAGTCCCACGTGACCGTGCCGCAGATCGGCGGCATGTACGAGGGCGACATGTCCCGCAAGCGCAACCTCGTCGAGTACGGCTTCCGCCTCCCCTCCGCGGTGGACAACCGGCCGCTCACCTGGGAGGAGTTCGCCGACCGGATCGGCCAGACCGTCTACCTGTCCGCGACCCCGGGCCCCTACGAGCTCAACCGCACCGGCGGCGAGTTCGTCGAGCAGGTCATCCGCCCCACCGGCCTGGTCGACCCCGAGGTCGTCGTGAAGCCGACCAAGGGCCAGATCGACGACCTGGTCGCCGAGATCCGGGACCGGACCGCCAAGGACGAACGGGTCCTGGTCACCACGCTGACCAAGAAGATGGCCGAGGACCTCACCGACTACCTGCTCGAGCTCGGGATCAAGGTCCGGTACCTGCACTCCGAGGTCGACACCCTGCGCCGGGTGGAGCTGCTGCGGCAGCTGCGGTCCGGCGAGTACGACGTGCTGGTCGGCATCAACCTGCTCCGCGAGGGTCTCGACCTGCCCGAGGTGTCACTGGTGGCGATCCTCGACGCGGACAAGGAGGGCTTCCTCCGCTCCGGCACGTCACTGATCCAGACCATCGGCCGCGCGGCGCGCAACGTCTCCGGCCAGGTCCACATGTACGCCGACCGGATCACCGACTCGATGCGGTACGCCATCGACGAGACCGACCGGCGCCGCGCCAAGCAGGTCGCCTACAACACCGAGCACGGCATCGACCCGCAGCCGCTGCGCAAGAAGATCGCCGACATCCTCGACCAGGTCTACCGCGAGGCCGAGGACACCGAGGCCGTCCCGGTCGGCGGGTCGGGCCGCAACGCCTCGCGCGGCAAGCGGGCGGCGGGGGAGAAGGGCCGTCCGGCCGCGGCGGGCAGCTCCGGGGTGGCGGCGAAGGACACGGCGGGCATGCCGCGTGCCGAGCTGGCCGACCTCATCCAGCAGATGAACGACCAGATGCTCACCGCCGCACGGGACCTCCAGTTCGAGCTGGCGGCCCGGCTCCGCGACGAGATCGCCGACCTCAAGAAGGAGCTGCGGGGGATGGACGCGGCCGGGGTGTCGTAGGCGGGTCCCGCGGCGGGGCGCGGGGTCGCGCCCCGCTACCGTGGTCCACCGTCGTCCCCAAGCGGCCGCCGGGCTCCGCCCGTCGCGCGGCCCGTACCCGTCCGGCCCGGCCGCACACGGAGGAGCCCGCGTGACCGTCACCCGCACCCCGCACGACCCCGACGTGCCCGCCGCTCGCGGCGGGGCCGCCGCGGTCCTCGTCGGACGGCTGCGGACGGCGGCACTCACCCCCTGGACACTCGTGGTCACGGTGCCGCTGCTGGCCGCGGCGCTGTACTGGTCCTGGTTCCGGCTGCGCGACTACGCACTCGACCTCGACGTCTACCGGATCGGCGTGCAGGTCTGGCTGGACGGCGGTGACATGTACGGTCGGCTCCCGCTGCCCCTGCACGGGCCCGAACTGCCGTTCATCTACCCGACCTTCGCGGCGATCACGATGGTGCCGCTGACCGTGGTGCCCTACGCCGTCGCGTTCACCGCCCAGTTCGTCGCCTCGGTGCTGTCGCTGGCGGTCTGCATCGCGCTCACGATCCGCGTCGCGTGGCCCGCGGGCGGGCGGCGGGCCCCGTTCGTGCTGGGCGTGCCGGTGCTGGCCGCGGCGCTGCTCATGGAGCCGGTCGCGCAGACCTTCGCCTTCGGCCAGATCAACCTCGTGCTGATGCTGCTCGTGCTGGTCGACCTGCTCGCCCCGCGGACCTGGTGGCCGCGCGGGCTGCTGCTCGGCCTGGCCGCGGCGATCAAGCTGACCCCGGGCGGGTTCGTCCTGTACTTCCTGGTGCGGCGGGACTGGAAGGCGGCGGGCGTCGCCGTCGTCACCGGCATCCTCGCGACCGGCCTCGGGTTCGTCGTCGATCTCGACTCCTCGGTGCGGTACTGGTTCGTCGGGGGACCGGCGGCCGGGGTCAGCGGCTCGACGTTCTTCTCCAACGAGACCGTGCAGGCCGTGCTCGCCCGCCAGGAGGTCCCCGACCCCTGGTTCCACATCCTGTGGCTGGGCATCGTCGCGGTCCTGCTGGCGCTGGCCGTGCCGGTCGTCCGGCGCTCCGAGCCGGTGATCGCCATGTCGGCGACGGCCGCCGTCGTGCTGATGGCGACCCCGACCGCCTGGTCGCACCACTGGGTGTGGGTCGTGCCCGCGCTGATCGGGATCGGTGCGCACGCCCTGCGGTACCGCAGCGCCGGGTGGGCCGCGGTCGGCGCGGTGATCGCCGCGATCTTCTACATCGCGCCGTTCCGCTGGATGCCCAACGTGTGGGGCGTCGAGATGAAGTGGAGCCTCTGGGAGCAGTTCCTCGGGGCCAGTTACGTCATCCCCGCCGCGCTGACCCTCGGACTGGGCTGCTGGTACGTCACCCGGGGCCCGGGCCGTCCCGGTGGTCCGCGGGCCCCGCACCCCGAGCGGCGTCACGTCGGGTCCTGACCCTCCGGCGGGGGCCGGCCCGGGCACGACCGCCCGCGACTATGGCGCGGGTCACGGACACCCGCCTACTGTGGGAGCCGGAGGTGCCGGTGGAGCCAGTCGACGACGACCGGAACCGGGCAGGCGTGTGCGCCGTCCGCCCGGGGACCGACCTCGGTCGGCACGCCCGGATGCTGTCCCGGCTGCACGACGCGGTGCTGTCCGGCGACGCGCGCCCCGACGACACGGCGCGCGGACGTCGGCTGGTCACCCGCTCCTGGGACCGGGTCCGGGCCCAGGGCGTGGACCCCGACGCCGGTGAGCCGCCCGGCCCGCTGGACGCCGCCGTCGTCGAGCAGCGTCGCGCGACGTCGCCGCTGGTGCCGGTGCTGCCCGCACTGCGTGCCGCGCTGACCTCGGTCGCCGAGGACGCCCGGCACGTGATGGTCGTCTGCGACGCCGACGGGGTCCTGCTGTGGCGGGAGGGCTCGACCGCCGTCCGCCGCCGCGCCGACGCGCTCGGGTTCACCGAGGGCGCGGAGTGGTCCGAGCAGTCGGTCGGCACCAACGCGATCGGGACCGCGCTCGCCGAGGGCGGGCCGGTGCAGATCTTCTCCGCCGAGCACTTCGTGCGCAGCCACCACGGCTGGACCTGCACCGCGGCCCCCGTGCACGACCCGCGCAGCGGTGAGCTGCTCGGCGTGGTCGACCTGTCCGGGCCCGCCGAGACCATCCACCCGACGACCGTCGCGCTCGTCGACACCGCGGTGCGGCTCGCCGAGGCCGGGCTGTGGCAGCGTCACGAGGCCCGCCTCGACGCGCTGCGCACCATCGGCGCCCCGATGCTCGCCGGCGACACCGGGCCGGGCCTGGTGGTCGACGACCACGGCTGGGTCGCCGCCGCGTCCGGGCTGCCCGGTGTCGAACGGGTCGCCGCACCGGTGCCGGAGCGCCTGATCGCCGTCCACGGGCTGGGGCCGTGCCTGCCCGAGCCGGTGCCCGGCGGCTGGCTGCTGCGCCCGGCGTCCGGCGGGAGCAGACGGATGCGGCTGCGCCTGGACCTGGACGGCCGTCCGCCGCAGGCCGTCATCGAGGGCACGACCCGCTGGGTGCACCCGCTGTCGACCCGGCACGCCGAGGTCCTGGTGCTGCTCGCCCGTGCGGGGGCGAGCGGGCTGGACGCGGCCACGCTGTCCCAGGGGCTCTACGGCGACCGGGCGCACCTGGTCACCGTCCGCGCCGAGATGTCGCGGCTGCGCCGGAACCTGGGCGGGATCCTGCTGGCCCGCCCCTACCGGATCGCCCCCGAGGTCGAGCTGGACCTGACGGGGCTGGCCGGCAGCCGGGTCGTGCGGGAGTCGACCGCGCCGGGCGTGGCCGCGCTGCGTCGCGACTGAGCGACCCCGTCGCTGCAACCCGGCTGCAACGCTGTCCGTGACCCGTGTCACCGGATGGACTGGGGTCGCGGGAACGTCCCGCCGCGGCAGGGACGCCGCCCCCGGCGGCCCGCGCGAGCGAACTGGGAGGCCGACATGGGTGTCGCCGTGGTCACCGGAGCCGGACGCGGGATCGGGCGGGGCATCGCCCTGCGCCTGTCACGGGACGGGCACGCCGTCGCCGTCAACGACCGGGACGCCCACGGCGCCACCGCGGTCGCCGAGGAGATCCGCTCGGCGGGCGGGACCGCGGTGGCCTACCCGGCCGACGTCACCGACCCCGACGCGGTCACCGCGATGGTCGGCCAGGTCGCCGAGGAGCTCGGCGGTCTGGACGTGATGGTCGCGAACGCCGGTATCGCCCAGGTCAAGCCCCTGCTCGAGGTGACACCCGACGACCTGCGCACCATCTTCGACGTCAACGTGTTCGGCGTCGTCTACTGCCTGCAGGCCGCCGCCCGCGTGATGATCGACCGGGGGACCGGCGGCAAGATCGTCAGCGCCGCGTCGATCGCCGGGCACCAGGGCTTCGACCTCCTCGGGCACTACTCGGCGACCAAGTTCGCCGTCCGTGCCCTCACCCAGGCCGCGGCCAAGGAGCTGGCGCCGCACCGGATCACCGTGAACGCGTACTGCCCGGGGATCGTCGGCACCGACATGTGGGACCTGATCGACGAGCAGATGGGCGCCCGCAGCGGCGCGGGGAAGGGCGAGACGCTCACGCAGTACGCGGCCGCCATCCCGCTGGGCCGGGTGCAGACCGCCGACGACGTCGCCGCCTTCGTCTCCTACCTCGCCGGCCCGGACTCCGACTACATGACCGGCCAGGCCGTCATGATCGACGGTGGGGTGGTCATGGTCTGAGGGTCCACCGGGTGCCGGGCCGCGCGGCCGGCCCGGCACCACGGTCAGCTGGTGATGTCCTTGGTGCGGAACCGCCACGCCGCGAGCCCCAGGAATGCGGTGGCGTAGCAGACCGCGGAGAACGTCCCGTAGGTCATGTCCGACCAGTCGACGTCGGTCGCCAGCAGCGCCGACCAGGCGTCGCCGTAGTGGGTCGGGAGGAAGTCCCGGATGATCCCCAGGTCCTCGATCTGGTCGATGATCTGGGAGACGATCGAGGCCATCACCGCGCCGCCGACCGCGCCCAGCGGGGCGTCGGTGCTCACCGACAGCAGCAGCGCCAGCCCGGCCACCCAGCTCAGCTGCACGGTCACGTACAGCGCGCCGAGCATCACCCGCCCGGCCGCGCTCCAGAACGGCAGCGACTCCCCGATCGGCGAGACCAGGTCCCCGGTGCCGTAGGCGACCGCCCCCACCACCAGCGACGCGACCGGGAGCAGCAGCAGCGCCGCCACCGACAGCACCCCCGCGACGACGGCCTTCTGCCGCAGCAGCCGCGCCCGCGGCACCGGGACGGCCAGCAGGTAGCGCAGCGACGACCACGACGCCTCCGAGGCCACCGTGTCGCCGAAGAACAGCGCGACCAGCACCACCAGCAGGAAGCTCGCCGAGGCGAACAGCGTGAACACCGCGAAGTTCGCGGCGCTGCCCGACGCCAGGTCGACCAGGCTCGGGCCACGGGCGCCGGGCTCGTCGTCGCCGAGGGAGAACGCCGCCCACAGGATGATCGGCATCGCCACCACCAGCGCGAACGCGACCTGGGTGCGACGGCGCTGGAGCTGGCGGACCAGCTCGGTGCGCAGCGGCATGGTCCGTCCCGGGACGGCGGGCGGCGCGGCCCGGCCGGTCACGAGGTCGCCGACGTGCCCGCGGCGGGTCGAGAGCTGACGGTCGTCACTCACGAGGTACCTCCGACGTCGCGCCCCTCGGGGCCCACCAGTTCCAGGAACGCGTCCTCCAGCCGCCCGCGCGGCCCGGCCGCGCTGACCGCGACCCCGCCGGACACCAGCGCGGCGACGGCGTCGGCGCGGGCGGTGCCGTCGAGATGGGCGTGCACGACGCCCGGCTGGTCCCCGGTGACGACGTCGGTGACGCCGTCGAGGGCGGCCAGCACGGCCCGGGCCCGGCCGGTGTCGTCCACGGTGAACGACGAGCCGCCCCCGGCCGCCATCAGCTCGGCGACCGTCCCCGCGGCGACGACCGTGCCGCGGTGCATGACCACGACCTCCGAGCAGGTCTGCTCCACCTCCGACAGCAGGTGGCTGGACACGAGCACGGTCCGGCCGCCCGCGGCGTAGCGGCGCAGCAGCTCGCGCATCGCGTGGATCTGGGGCGGGTCGAGCCCGTTGGTGGGCTCGTCGAGGATGAGCAGCTCGGGCAGGCCCAGCATCGCCTGCGCGATCGCGAGGCGCTGCCGCATGCCCTGGGAGTAGGTGCCGACGCGGCGGTGCACCGAGTCGCCGAGCCCGGCGATCTCCAGCGTCTCCTCCATCCGCGCCTGCTCCGGCGGGCGCCCGGTGGCCTCCCAGTAGAGCCGCAGGTTCTCCGCGCCCGACAGGTGCGGCAGGAACCCGGGTCCCTCGACGAACGCGCCGATCCGGGACAGCACCGCCGCGCCCGGACGGATGGGACGGCCGAACGCCGTCATCGTCCCGGCGGTGGGCGCGATCAGGCCCATGAGCATGCGCAGGACGGTCGTCTTGCCGGCGCCGTTCGGGCCGAGCAGGCCGAGCACCGCGCCGCGCGGCACGGTGAACGACACGTCCGACACCGCGGCGAACCCGTTGCGGTAGGTCTTCGCCAGCCCGCCGACGACCAGCGGCGGGGCGTCGCCGGGCACGTCGTCGTCGGAGGGCTCGGTCCGGCGCGACCGCAGCCGCGCCACCAGCCACACCAGGAGTGCCGCGGCCAGCACCGCGGCGATCCCGAGCACCGGCCACAACGGGACGGTCCCCGCCGACTCGGTGCGGCCGGGCACCTGGGGCACCGACAGCGCGGTGTCCCCGGCGAGCCCGACCCGCCACACGGCCGGGTCGGCGCCGGAGTCGTAGCCCTGGTCGGTCGTCGACAGCTGCACCAGCAGGCGGCTGCCCGCCTGCACCGGCGCGACGACGCCGGGCAGCGTCACCGTCGCCTCGGCGGGGGAGCCGTCGGCGGGGACGGCGATCCGCAGCGGCGCGACGGCGTTGCCCAGCAGCGTGCTGCGCCCGTCGGGGGTGAGCGTGGTGAGCGACGCGAACAGCACCGCGGTGTCCGGGGCGGGCTGTCCGGCGACCCGCGCGACGCGCACCGTCACCCGCGGCGCCCCGGAGGGCTGCATCGCGTCGGCGACGGGTGCGGTGAGGAACCGGGCGGACTGGCCCGGCGTCGTCAGGCCGGACAGGCCGCCGAGCGAGCCCAGCGACCCGAGCGCCGAGCCGAGGCCGGGCAGCGACGTGAGCGCCGACGGGTTCCCGCCCGGCGGGTGGACGACGGTCTGCTCGCCGCCGTCCAGGGGCAGCGCGGTCGTCGGAGCGGGTCCGGAGCCCGCGGTCAGACCGGGGTAGGCCCCGGCGAGGACGGTCCGGCCGGTGGGGGTGTCGCCGCGGGTGCGGACGGTGCTGCGGACCTGGTAGGCGAAGGGGGCCTCGGCGAGACCACCGGTGGTGCCCTGCGCCGCGGGCAGGCCCCGCAGGTGCTGGTCGAACCAGTCGGCGATGCGGGCGCGGACCTCGGAGTCGGGGCCGCCGCCGTCGTGGCCGCCCGCGAACCACAGCACCGACACCGGAGTGCCGTTCGCGGCGATCTGGCGGGCGTTCGCGTCGGCCTGGTCGAGGCCGAACAGGGTGTCCTGCTCGCCCTGGACCAGCAGCGTCGGTGCGGTGATCCGGTCGGTGACGGTCGCGGGGGAGGAGCGGCGGAGCAGCTCGGCCAGCTCCGGGGAGACGCGGCCGGTGCGGGCGGCCTCGCCGTAGGCGGCGCAGACGTCGCGGGCGAAGCGTCCGCAGATCGGGTCCGACGCCGGCCGCGACGCGTCCGGTGCCCGGCCGGTGGCCGCGCCGGGCGCCGTCGCGCCTCCCGGACCGGCCGCGGTGCCGGCGGCGGTGCCCGGTCCCGCGGTGCCGGCGCCGTCCGGCCCGGACGCGCCCGCGGTGCCGGTGCCGGTGCCGTCGGAGGAGGACGCCCCGCCCGAGGACGAGCCGAAACCGCCCCCACCGCCGGAGCCGCCGGAACCGGAGCCACCGAGCCCGCCGGAGGAGCCGGCGGCGGCACCCGCCGGGGAGTCCCCGCCCGCGGGCACCCGGCCACCGGAGCCGAAGAACACCCCGGCCCAGCCGCTCTTGAACACCCCGTCGCCGGCACCCGCACCGGCCGCCGGCGTGCCCGGCGGCGTCGCACCGGCCGGGACGGCGTTGTTGGGGAACAGCGACTGGCCCAGGTCGTTCCAGGTGATCACCGGCACGATCGCGTCGATCCGCCGGTCGTAGCCGGCCAGCAGCAGGGCGAGGCCACCGCCGTAGGACCCACCGGTCACACCGACGCGGGGGTCGCCGTCGGCGTCGCGCTGCACGTCGGCGCGCGCGGCGAGACGGTCCACCAGCCGCGACGCGTCGGCCACCTCGCGGTCGGGGTCGTCCAGCCCGATCGAGCCACCGGAGGCGCCGAAACCGCGCGCGGTCCAGGTCTGCACCACGTAGCCGCGGGCGGCGAGCTCGCGGGCGTCGGAGTCGACGGAGTCCTTGCTGCCGCCGAAGCCGTGCGCCACCAGCACCGCGGGCGCGGGGGAGGCCGCGGTCGCCGAGGCGGGGACGTAGAGCGAGGTGTCCAGGTCGATCGTGCCCGGCTGCCCGGGGCCGGCCGGGACGGCGACCTCCTCCTCGGTCACGGCGACCGCGCCGCCGTCGTCGGCCGCCGCCGCGGCGGGCGCCGGCGCGGCGACCGGGACACCGGGTGCGGCCGACGCGGCCGGGGCGAACGCCAGCACCAGGGCGGCAACCGTCGCCGCCACCATCGGGGTACGGACCCACCGGGTCCGGGGGAGCACGTGCACGTCATCGAAACTACGCAGATCGCCGCGACCGCGTCGCCGGTCGGCGGGTGCGTCCCGCCACGCCCGCCGCCCGGCACCGTTCCGGCACGGGAACCGGCACCGGCCCCGGCGAACCGGGCACCCGGGATGAATGCCGCACCAACGGCGCGTGACCCCGGGGTGTCGCCGGGCGTTCACCCGACGTTCCGCCGTGCAACGCCGACCGGAAGCCGCAGCCCGGCACCGTCCCCGGGTGTGAGCGTCAACCCCACCGGAGAGACCCCCGGCGTCGGTGTCCCGCGGGCACTCGCCGTCGACATGACGATCGCCGACCAGCAGGACTGGCTCGCCGCCTTCCTGCGACGCCACCCGGTCAGCCGGCGCACCGCGCTGCGCGGCGGCGCCGGAGTCCTGGCGACCCTCGCGGCGTCCGGGTCGCCGTGGGCCCGCGGGGTGGCCGCGGCCGCCGCACCCGCGCCGGTGACCGTCGTCGGACGGCACCTGGCCTACGGGCCCGACCCGGCCCGCTCGATGTCGTTCTCCGGGGAGCTGACCGCGGCCCCGCCGCCCGGCCGGATGGTCGTCGACGTCGGCACCGACTCCGGGTTCGGGCTCACGCTCCCGGTGCAGGTCCGCCCGCTGGAGAGCCTCGTCCCGCAGGTGGACGGCAGCATCCGCGGCACCCGCCAGTGGTTCGCCCACGCCCGCCCCGACGGCCTCACCCCCGGCAGCCGCTACGTCTACCGGTTCCGCATCGAGGGCCCCGGCGGAACCACGGCGACCACCGCCACCAGCACCTTCCGCACGGCCGCGCCCCGCGGCACCCGGCACCGGTTCACCTTCACCGCCTTCGCCGACCAGGGCGTGAGCACCGGTGGGGAGCCGAACCACTACAAGCCCGACGACACCCACCGCAGCCCGGCGCCCGCGGAGGCGCTGACCGCGCTCGTCGCCGCGGAGGCACCCGCGTTCCACCTGCTCGCCGGCGACATCTGCTACGCCGACCCCTCCGGCGCCGGCCGGCCGGTCCGCAACGGCGCCCCGCAGGACGACGAGGCCCACGACAGCTTCGACCCCACCGTCTGGAGCACCTACTTCGCCGCGATCGAACGCTCGGCCGCGTCGACCCCGTGGATGTTCGCCACCGGCAACCACGACATGGAGGCGCTCTACGACCTGAACCGGGCCGACGGCCCCGCGCACGGCTACGCCGGTCACGCCGCCCGGCTCGCGCTGCCCGGGACCGGCCCCCGCGGCTGCCCCTCGGTGTACGCGTTCACCCACGGCACCGTCGGGGTCGTCAGCGTGGACGCCAACGACCTCTCCACCGAGATCCCGACCAACGCCGGCTACTCCGGCGGGACCCAGCTGACCTGGCTGGAGCGGACCCTGGCCGGCTGGCGCGCCGACCCGGACGTCGAGTGGATCGTGCTGTTCTTCCACCACTGCGCGTTCGCCACCTCGGGCTCGCACGCCTCCGACGCCGGGGTGCGACGGGCGCTGGCGCCGCTGTGCGACCGCTACCGGGTCGACCTGTGCGTGCAGGGCCACAACCACCAGTACGAGCGCACCGACCCCATCCGCGACGGCCGCCCCACCCGTCCGGCGCCGGACCGCTCCACCGTCCACCCGGAGACCGACGGCACCACCTACGTGTGTGTCGGCTCCGGCGGACGGCCCCGCTACCGCTGGCAGCCCGGCGAGACCGACAGCTTCCGCGGCCACGAGACCGAGCAGGCGCCGGTCACGAGCTTCCTGGCCGGTCCCGACGACCAGAAGCAGGCCGAGACCGTCACCTGGTCGCGGACCCGCTACCTCGGCTACGCCTACCTGCGCTGCTCGGTGGTCCCCGGTTCCGGCGGCACCGACTCCCGGCTCGTCGTGCACGCGATCTCCGACCTCGGCGAGGAGATCGACATGGTCCGGCTCAGCCGTCGCGCGCGCCGCTGAACCGGACACACCGGACGACTTCCGGCCCCGACCGGGTGCCCTGGGTCACCCCGACTCGCCATGCAACGGACCAGGGAGGACACTTCACCTACCGCAGGGGAGTATCCCTACCGCGGTGGTGTCGTCAGCACGGTGTCGTCGCGAGCGTGGTTCGCGAGCGGACCCGGCACCACCGGCCACGCTCGGCAGCCGCAGCAAGGTCTGCCGTGGCGGGAGAGACCTCGGGCTGTCTGATGCTGCCCTGGTCTGGAGGAACTTCGTGAACGTACCCCTGTGGGTCTGGCTGGTCACCATCGTCGGGTTCGTGCTGGTGATCGGCGTGGACCTGTGGCTCAACGACCACAAGCCGCACGCCGTGACCCTGGGCGAGGTCACCCGCTGGGTCGTCTTCTACGTGGCGCTGGCCGTCGCGTTCGGCTGCGGGGTCTGGTTCTTCTCCGGGGGCACCTACGCCGGCGAGTTCTTCGCCGGCTACCTGACCGAGTACTCGTTGTCGGTCGACAACCTGTTCGTCTTCCTCATCATCATGTCCGCGTTCAAGGTGCCGGTCCTCCACCAGCACCGGGTGCTGCTGGTCGGCATCGTGATCGCGCTGATCATGCGGAGCATCTTCATCGCCGCGGGCGCGGCGGTCATCGACCGCTTCAGCTGGGTGTTCTTCCTCTTCGCCGCGTTCCTCATCTACACCGCCGTCTCGCTGGTCAAGCAGGCTGCCGGCGGCGACGACGAGGAGTGGAAGGAGGGCCGGGTCCTGCAGTGGGTCCGCAAGGCCTTCCCGGTCACCGACGACTACCACGGTGCCAAGACCACCGTGAAGATCGACGGCAAGCGCTGGCTGACCCCGATGCTGATCGTGATGATCGCCATCGGCGTCACCGACATCATGTTCGCCCTGGACTCGATCCCGGCGATCTTCGGCCTCACCCAGGAGCCCTACCTCGTCTTCACCGCGAACGCGTTCGCGCTGATGGGGCTGCGCCAGCTCTACTTCCTGCTCGGCGGGCTGCTCAACAAGCTGGTCTTCCTGTCCTACGGCCTCGCGGTGCTGCTCGCCTTCATCGGCGTCAAGCTCGCCCTGCACGCCCTGCACGAGAACGAGCTGCCCTTCATCAACGGCGGGGAGCCGGTCCCGGTCCCCGAGGTCGGGATCGGACTCTCGCTCGGCGTCATCGTCGGCGTCCTCGCGCTCACCACGATCGTCAGCCTCGTGGCGGTCCGGATGAAGCCTGAGCTGGCCGAGCAGGGCAGCGGGATCACCGCGCCGCCGCTGGCCCGCACCAAGGAGGAGGCCGCGCAGATCGAGGCCCAGGACGAGCAGGCCGACCATCGGGTGAGCGCGCCCCCGCGCGACTGAGGCCCCCGGCCCGTCGGATCCGCATCGGACACCGGGGCGGGGCCGTGTCGGCCCCGCCCCGCCCGGCGCGCCGCGCCTGTGACCAGGCGAAACGTCCTGCCTGGTGATTGTCAAGTGTTGCTTCGCCACGTGGTCCAGTTCACTATCGGGTGATCCTGGCGTCGTAGCGAGGGGCTGACGCATGATCCCGGTGATCGAGTTCGTCCTGGGCGTCGCCGTGCTGGTCTACAGCGCGGAGAAGCTCATCGGCTACCTGGTCGGGGTGGCGAGTCGCTGGGCGATCTCGCTGTTCCTGATCGCCGTCGTCTTCACCGGGATCGAGTTCGACGACCTCGCGTTCGGGGTCGTGCTGAACATGGAGGACCTCAGCGACGTCGCGCTCGGCACCGTCATCGGCACCACGATCGCGCTGACCGGCATCGTGCTCGCGCTCGCCGCGATCATCGCGCCGACCCGGGTCGAGGTCCCGCGCGACTACCTCGCGCTCTACGTCGCCGCCCCGGTGGTGATGTTCCTGCTCGCGCTCGGCGGGCTGCTCACCGCCGGCACCGGCGTCGTGCTGATCCTGCTGTTCGTCGCCTTCGTCGGCTGGATCGCCTACCGCGAGTACTCCGCCCGTCGGCCCGTCTGGCGCAACGCCGAGGTCTACGAGCAGCTGGAGAAGGCCGGGGTCGCCGCGGGCGGGAGCACGACGGCGACGGTCGCGCCGAACGGCCCGCCCCGGACCGACGCGGCGGCCGGCAGCCCCGGGTTCCGGCTGCCCGAGGACCTGCGCGTCGACGACGGGTTCCTCAAGGCCCGCGCCCAGCCGCCCGGGCGGACCATCCTGTTCGCCGTCATCGCGCTGATCGGGCTGGTCGTCGGCGCACTCATCGCCGGGCAGGGCACCGAGGGCATCCTCGAGACCTGGGCGATCAGCGGGACGGTCTTCGGGGTCACCATCGCGACGCTCGCGCTGTCCCTCGAGGACATCCTGATCACCGTCGAGCCGGCCCGGCGCGGCGCGCCCGAGATCGCCGTCGCGAACGTGCTCGGCAGCGTCGTGTTCTCGGTGACCGGCAAGCTCGGCGTGATCCTGCTGGTCGGCGGGGCGATCGTGGTCGACCCGACGGCCCTGGTCTGGCACCTGCCGGTGCTGCTCGGGCTCACCGTGCTCTCCGCGGTGTTCCTGGGCACCGGACGCATCCGCCGCTGGCACGGCGTGGTGCTGCTGGGGCTCTACGTCGCCTACTTCGTCCTCAGCCTGACCGTCTTCGGCGGCGTCCCCGTCGACGACTGAGCACCTGCAGGGAGACCCGATGCTCACGAAGGACCGGATGGCCGCGGCGCTCGTCGTCGTGGCCGCGCTGGTCGGCCTCGTGCTCGTGTTCGGCACGGGCGAGGGCGCCCGCGACGACGACGACGCCCCGGCGGGCGGCCCGCCGTCGGCCACCCGGGTGGACGACGACGACCGGCGGGCCCCGGCCGCTCCGGCCCCGCAGGACCGGGCGCCGGGGCAGCAGCAACAGCAGCCCGACGACGATGACGACGACGGCTGAGCGGCGTCAGAGGTGGTGCAGCACGACGTCGTCGATCCGGCCGTCGTGCAGGGTCAGCGTCATCCAGGTGTGGGTCGGCATCCGGCGCCGGTCGGTCGGCGACCCCGGGTTGAGCAGGCGCAGCCCGTCCGCCGCGGAGTCCCACGGGATGTGCGAGTGCCCGAACACCAGCAGGTCGGTGTCGGGGTGCGCGGCGAGCGCCCGGCGTTCGCGGCCCTGCTTCGGGCCGGTCTCGTGGGTCACCGCGACCCGGACCCCGTCGAGGGTCGCCCGGGCCGTCTCCGGCAGCCGGGCGCGCAGCTCGTCGCCGTCGTTGTTGCCCCAGCATGCGAGCAGCCGGGCCGCGCGGCCCTCGACCCGGTCGAGCAGCTCCACCGAGCACCAGTCACCGGCGTGCACGACGACGTCGGCGGCGTCGACGGCCTCCCACACCGGCCCGGGGAGCCCACCGGAGTGGGCGGCCCCGCGGCTCGGGTGGTGGGTGTCGGAGATCAGCAGGAGCGCGGTCAGCGCACGCCCACCAGGTCGCAGACGAAGATCAGGGTCTCGTTCGGGGCGATGACGCCGCCCGCGCCGCGGGCGCCGTAGCCCAGGTGCGGCGGGATCACGAGCCGGCGGCGGCCGCCGACCTTCATCCCGGCGACGCCGTTGTCCCAGCCGGAGATGACCTGACCGGCGCCGAGGCCGAACTGCAGCGGCTGGCCGCGGTCGTAGGAGTTGTCGAACTCGCGGCCGGTGGACTGCGAGACCCCGACGTAGTGCACGGCGACGGTGTCACCGGGCTTGGCCTCCGGGCCGTCGCCGACGGTCAGGTCCTCGGTCACGAGGTCGGTGGGCAGCGGGCCGTCGACGATCTCGACGGCGGGCTTCTGCGGTGCGGACACGGACGAGCTCCTCACGGACGGGGACGGCCCGCGGGGGGCGGGCCGTGGGGGTGCGCGACGACCCTGCCAGAACCCGCCGGCGGGTGCGTCCCGGGCCCGCCCGTCGTGGCACGCTGCACACCGTGACCGGTGACCGTGACCTCTCCGGCGGCGCCCCCGACGACGGCGTCGCGACCGACTGGCCCCGCTGGCTCGACGTGCTGGAACGGGCCGGGATCCCGGCCTCGTCCAACCTCCGCGCGCCCGCGGAGCCCGGCGCGGTGGCCGACGCCGAGGCGGTGTTCGGCCGGGAGTTCCCGGCCGCGCTGCGGGCCCTCTACGCGCTCGCCGACGGCCAGCTGGCCGACCACCCGCGCGCCCCCGGCCCGCACCCGGAGGTCGCGACGAGCCTGTTCCCCGCGACCTACCGGTTCGTGCCCCTGGCCGAGGCGACGCGGGAGTACCGCGGCTGGCTCGACGTCGTCGCCGACATGGGGCACGACCACGTGACCGTGCGCGCCGGGGACCCGGTGCTGGCCCACTACTGGGACGCGGGCTGGTGGCCGCTGGCCGTCGACGGCGGCGGGAACGCCCTGGTCGTCGACACCGTCCCGGAGCCCGGTGGCGCCGTCGGGCAGATCGTCGTCGCCGGTCCGGACGAGGACGAGCGCCGCGTGGTCGGGACCGGCGTGGGGGACTACCTGCGCCGGCTGATCGCCGCCGGACCGGAGGTCGACGACGCGGTCGTCGACCCCTCGGACCGGGCCTACCGCTTCTGGGACGCCACGCACCTGCGCTGACCGGGCGCGGCCCGCTGCCGCTCCGGCCTCAGCGGTGCGGCCGGGGCGCCAGCTCCAGGTCCACCCGCGCCGGCCGGTTCGCCTCGGACACCACGTCCTCGACGAGCCCGTGCTCGGGCGACAGGTGGCACACCGGGTCGGTGGCCGCGGCGTCGCCGGTGAGCTGGAACGCCTGGCAGCGGCACCCGCCCAGGTCGATCTCGCGACGGTCGCAGGTCCGGCACGGCTCCTGCATCCAGTCCTCGCCGCGGTAGGCGGTGAACAGCGGCGCCGAGGTCCAGATCTCCTCGAGGCCGCTGTCGCGGACCGAGGCCCGCGGCAGCGGCAGGGTCTGCGCGGCCGGGCAGGGCAGCGCGTCGCCGTTCGGGGCGACGGTGAGCTGACGCTGCGCCCAGCCCCCCATGCACGGCTTGGGGTAGCGGGAGTAGTAGTCGGGCAGCACGTGCACGACCTCCATCGACCCGGCCAGGCGCGCCCGGGCGGCGGTGACGACCTCCTCGGCCCGGTCGAGCTGCTCGCGGGTCGGGAGCAGCGACGACCGGTTGCGCCAGGCCCAGCCGTAGTACTGGGTGTTGGCGAGCTCCACCCGGTCGGCGCCGAGGCGCTCCACGAGGTCGACGATCGCGCCGATCCGCTCGATGTTCTGCCGGTGCAGCACCACGTTGACCGTCAGCGGCCAGCCCAGCTCACGGACGAGCCGGCAGGCCTCCAGCTTCTTGTCGAACGAGCGGATCCCGGCGATCCGGTCGGAGGTGGCGGGCTCGTCGGCCTGCACACTGACCTGCACGTGGTCCAGCCCCGCCGCGCGCAGCGCCTCGGCCCGCGGCCGGGACAGCCCGATCGCACTGGTCACGAGGTTGGTGTACATACCCAGGTCGCAGGCGGTGCGGACCAGCTCGGGCAGGTCCCGCCGCAGCAGCGGCTCCCCGCCGGACAGGTGGCACTGCAGCACGCCCATGGCGGCGGCCTCGCCGAACACGCGCTGCCAGTCGGCGGTGGACAGCTCGTCGTCGTAGCGGGCCAGCTCGATCGGGTTCGAGCAGTAGGCGCACGCCAGCGGGCAACGGTAGGTGAGCTCGGCGAGCAGCCCGAACGGGCGCGGGGCGCTCATCCGAGCGCCACCAGGTTCCGGGCGACGAGCCGGGTCAGGTAGTCGCGCACCTGGTCGCCGACGACCAGCGCGTCGGCCTCGTCGAAGTCCGCGACCAGCGCCGCGACGATGTCGTCGACGCTGCGCTCGCCGTCGCACAGGCGCAGCACCGCGTGCCCGGTCCGGTTCAGTACGACGACGGTCTCCGGCCCGAGCAGCACCCACCCGCCGGTCGGGCGGTCCGGCCGCATCCGCACGTGCCGGCCGAGCCGGGGCCGGGAGTCCCCGGTGACCGCGGGTGTGCGGGCGGCCCGTTCGCCGCGTCGTGGCGCCGGGACCCGTGCCGCGCCGGTGGCGGTCGACCCGTCACGCGTAGGCATGGTCGATCGCATCCATGATCGCCCAGAGCACGTCGCACTTGAACGACAGCGCGGCCTCGGCGGCGTCCTGCTCGGCGGGGGTGCGGCAGTGCGCGACGACGACCTCCAGTGCGTGCTCGGAGTCCCGCGGGGCCTGGAACAGCCGGTTGCGGAAGTACTGGAGCCCGTCCGGGTCGATCCAGGTGTAGTACTTCTCGAACGCCGCCAGCCGCTCGGCCATCAGGTCCGGGGCGAACAGCTCGGTCAGCGACGACGCGACCGCCTCGACCCACGGCCTCGTGCGGGCGAAGCCCACGTAGGCGTCGACGGCGAACCGCACCCCGGGCTGCACGTGCCGGTGGTCGGTGATCTCCGACCGGCTCAGCCCGCACGCCTCGCCGAGCCGCAGCCACGCCTCGATGCCCCCCTGTCCGGAGTTCCCGCTGCCCGCTTCCCGGCCGTCGTGGACTCCATCATGATCAGTGATCCGGCGGATCCACCGCCGCCGGACCCCGACGTCGGGGCAGTTCGACAGGATCGCCGCGTCCTTGACCGGGATGGCCTCCTGGTAGGCGAACCGGTTCGCGACCCAGCCGCGGATCTGGTCCGGGGTGAGGGTGCCGTCGTTCATGCGGACGTGGAACGGGTGCGCCGAGTGGTACTGCGCGGCGTGCGCCCGCAGCCGTCGCACCAGCGCGGTGTCCGGAGCGGTCATGTCAGACCTCCAGTTCCAGTCCGTCGAACCCGACGACGACCCCGGCGGCGGTGACCGCGGCGCGTTCGGCGGAGTCCTCCAGCAGGACGGGGTTGGTGTTGTTGACGTGCACGTAGACGATCCGGGGCACACCGAGGGCGGTGAGCACCTCCAGGCTGCCACCACGACCGCCGACGTGCAGGTGTCCCATGTCGTGCGCCGTCTTCGCGGCCAGCCCGAGCCGGACCAGCTCGTCGTCGTGCCAGGTCGTGCCGTCGACGAGCAGCAGGTCGGCGCCGTCGATCTCGTCCTGCACGGCGGGGGTCAGCTCCTGCACGCCGGGCAGGTACACCGCGTACCGGCCGGACGCGGTGTCGGTGAACCGGTACCCGACCACCCGCCCGGGCAGGCCCTCGGCGACGCCGAACCGGTCGTGCTTGCCCGTCGGCGCCTCGAACGCGCGGTAGACGAGGCCGCCGAGGTCGTGGTCGGCGCCGGGGACGACCTCGGTCCAGGTGACCGGGCAGAACCGCTCCAGGGTGGGCAGCAGCCCGGATCCCTCGCGCAGGGTCCGCTCGGTCGCCGCGGTCGCGTGCAGCGACACCCCGCGGCCCTCGCGCAGCAGCACCAGCCCCAGGGTGTGGTCGATCTCGGCGTCGGTGAGCAGCACACCCTGCAGCGGGGTCGTCCGGTCGCCGGTCGGGTGCAGCGCGGGAGCGTCGGCGAGCTGGGTGCGGACGTCGGGGGAGGCGTTGACCAGCCACCACCGCCGCCCGTCGGGGGAGACGGCGATCGAGGACTGGGTGCGCGGCGTCGCCGGTCGCGACCCGTCGCGCACCGCCCGGCAGCCCGGACAGCCGCAGTTCCACTGCGGGAAGCCACCGCCCGCCGCCGATCCGAGGATCCGGATCCTCATGACACCCCCTGTTCCACGGCGACGGCCGGGGGCGCGCTGTGCGCGCCCCCGGCCGTCGGTCACCTCACGCCTCGGTCCGGGCGATGTACATCGTCACCTCGGGCGCGCAGCCGATCTCCTCGAACTCCGGCGCCTCCCACTCGGTGGTCGACTCCATGCGATCACCTCCCTTCTCACAGCGTTCGGGTCCCCGGGGTCGGCCGGATCTACTGCTCGGGCAACGCGAAGCAGAACAACGCGTCGCCCGCGGCCGCACCGAGCAGGCCCGGCAGGAACCCCTCGACCCAGCCGCCCCACCCGGTCGGCACGGCGATGAACTGCCTGCCGTCGACCTCGAAGGTGGTCGGGCTGGAGTGGTGCCCGCTGCCGCACTGGAACGACCAGAGCTTCTCCCCGGTCGAGGCGTCGAGCGCGACGAACTCACCGGTCGGGGTCCCCTGGAAGACCAGGCCGCCCGCGGTGGTGAGCGTCGAGGCGCACATCGGGTACTCGTTGTTCCAGCGCCACTTCTCCTCGCCGGTGAGCGGGTCGATCGCGGCGACGAACCCGTAGAAGTCCTCGATGTCGACGGCGACGCCGGCGCCCCAGTAGGGGATGGACTCCTTGAACTCACGGCGACGCCGGGTGGCGGTCGCCCCGACCTCCTGGACGGGCACGTACATCAACCCGGTCTGCGGGTTGTAGGACATGTGCGTCCATTCCTTGCCGCCCGCCGGGCCCGGCCAGAAGTGCACCGGGACGCCCTCCTCGTCGGGATAGATCTTCGGCGTCACCTTGCCCTCGGGCGTGATCTCGCCCCAGGTGATCCGGTCGACGAACGGGAACACCCGCACGAGCTCGCCGTTGGTCCGGTCGAGCACGAAGAAGTAGCCGTTCTTGTCTGCGTGGGCGAGCAGCTTGCGCCCGTCCGGCGCGTCGAACAGGACGTTCTCCATCGTGGAGTCGTAGTCCCACAGGTCGTGCGGGGTGAACTGGTAGTGCCACCTGATCTCGCCGGTGTTGACGTCGACCGCGATCGTCGAGTCGGTGTAGAGGTTGTCGCCGGGGCGCACGCCGCCGTCGAAGTCCGGGGCCGGGTTGCCGGTGCCCTGGAACAGCAGCTCCAGCTCCGGGTCGTAGGTGGGCGTCACCCAGCAGTTCGCGCCGCCGCGCTGCCAGGCCTCGCCGTCGTCGGGCCAGGTCTCCGAGCCGGGCTCGCCCGGCTTCGGGACGGTGTAGCAGCGCCAGCGCCGCTCACCGGTCTCCGCGTCGAACGCGTCGAGGTGGCCGCGGACGCCGAACTCCCCGCCGGCGCTGCCGACGATCACCAGGTCCTTGACGATCAGCGGCGCGACCGAGCCGCTCTCCCCGGCGCGGACGTCGCCGTTGACGGTGTCCCACACGACCTTCCCGGTCGTGGCGTCGAGCGCGATGATGTGCGCGTTGAGCGTGTACATGTAGACCTTGCCGTGGCCCACGGCCAGCCCGCGGTTGACGTTGCCGCAGCACAGCGACACGTCGTAGGGCGAGGCGTGCTTGTAGCGCCAGAGCTCCTCGCCGGTCCTCGCGTCGATCGCCCAGGCGCGGCCGTCGGGGCCGGAGACGTACATGACGCCCTCGACGACGATCGGTGACGCCTCGAACGAGTAGGTGGACGCACCGGACTGCATCCCGACGGCGCCGGCCTGGAACACCCAGGCGGGCGACAGTCTGCGGATCGAGTCCTTGTTGATCTGGTCGAGCTCGCTGTAGCGCTGGCCGTCGTAGGTGCCGTAGTAGGTCAGCCAGTTCTGCGGCTCGGAGCGTGCGCCGCGGATCCGGTCGTAGTCCACCGCGGAGGTGGCCGGGGCCTCGCCCCGGACGTTGCTGAGCTGGACGTGCGGGATCGCTTCACCCGCGTCGACGTAGTCCGTCATCTCGGGATCCTTCCTACGGTCGCGGCTGCGGGGGACGGTCGAGCTTGGCGTGGTCGGGTACCTCGCCCCCGATGACGATGGAGCCGGTGAGACCGCGGCCCTCGTCGTTGCCGCTCGCGGAGCCGTAGTAGTACGTGCCCGGCCCGTCGAGGTTGATCTTCGCCGTGCCCTTGGAGTGGTTCACCAGCCAGATGAACTTCGGGTCGCCGTTGCTGGGCAGCACCGCGCAGTGGGTGTTCTTGTCGTCGTTGATGAGGGTCAGCTCGATGTCACCGCCGTGCGGGAGGATGAGCACCCCGGGCTCGTAGCAGATCTCGTCCTCCGGGATCCGGATGGTCGCCCGGAGCACGCCGTCGGGTCCCTCCTCGGCGTAGCCGATGGTCCCGCTGCCGAGCAGCCGACCCAGCGCGAGCCGGTTCTGCCCGTCGAGACCCGCGGCGGCCAGCTGTTCCGCGCGTTCGTCTTCGGTGGTCGTCATTGACACTTTCCTCCCGAGCGCAATTCGTCGGTGGGTACGTGATCACCTTCACACCGCACGGTGGTAAGCGTCAACCCCGTGCGTCCATCAATTCTGCGCCGACGATCATGAACGCGCGAGTTCGAATGCGGAATGATCTCCCGCGAGGGTCCCGGGCTCGGCTCGGACGATCTCCCCGCAGGTCAGGACCGGCTGTACGGGGTCGCCGCGTTGCCCGGAAACGATTTTCCGGGAACCATCGGAACACTTTCTGCGGACCGTGCCGTGGGGTCGTCCGGGAAATGGTGGGAAATGCGGGCGGGCGCCCCGGAAATCGTGGCCGCCGGAGATCGGTGACGTCGGTGCGGCGACAAGCACCGTCGCGGGGGCCGGGGCGGCCGTCCCCGCCGTGACGTGCGACGCCGCGCCCGGGTCGGCGCCGCGGGCTCCGGTGTGGACACCCGCGGTCCCCGCCCGCGGAACCGTCCGTGCCCATTCCGTGCAGGCCACACGGCCGGTCCCGGAGGAATGAAACACATGTTTCCCGAAAGGGCGGCGACCGGCGTGGGGGTGTCACCAGAACTTGATGCCCGCCGCCTTCAGCCGACGGCGGTGCTGCTTCACCGCGAGCGCGATGGCCTCGGGGGTGATGAGCCCGCCCCAGACCTTCGACGCGGTCTCACCCTGTTCGAGCAGCGCGTCGGCCTCCTCGCCACCCAGCTCGGCGCTCTGCACCACCCGCGCGCCGAAGCCGATGTGCCAGCGCTCGTCGCGCAGGACCAGCTCGGTCCCGCGGTGCACGCCCGGCAGCGGGACGGACAGCCGGTCCAGGGTCTGGAGCATCGCGTGCTGCCCGGCCAGCAGCACCACACCCTCGATGACCATGTGGTAGAGCCCGACCGCCCCGGTCAGTCCGGTGTGGTCCTCGGCGAGCCCACGGGCGGTCGCCGGCAGCCGGTGCTCGAACAGGTCGACGAGCTCGGAGCTCACCTCGCGTCGCAGCACGTCCAGCCGGTCGGCCGGGGTGTCGCCGGGGACGCCCAGCACCTGCGCGGCGACCAGGTCGAAGAACCGGGCGTGCCGCGCCTCGTCGCGGGCCTGGGCGCGGAACGCGGCCTGCATGGTGTCGTCGAGCGCCGCCGCCTGGTACGAGCCGAGCTGCCCGGCGACCGAGGCCTCGGCGATGCAGAAGCCGGCGACGAGCCCGCGCACGGTCGCCGCCTCGTCCGGCGCGAGCCGGGCCCACGCGTCGCGGTCCGGGCCCAGGTCGAGGTCGGTCTCGTCCCACTGCAGCGACTCGGCCAGCTGGACGAAGTGGTCGTATCCGGCGATCATGACCATGGTCTCGGTGTCCTCACCCCGGGAACTGTTCTCCCGGCTCCAACGGGCGGAAGTCCGACTTGGCGGCGCCGCAGATCGGGCACATCCAGTCGTCGGGGATGTCCTCGAAGGGCGTGCCAGGCTCGATGCCGCCGTCCGGGTCGCCCTCGTCCGGGTCGTAGACGAACCCGCACGGCTCGCAGATCCACAGGGACCGCGTGGCCTGGTCGGACATCGTCATGCTGCTCCCCACGGCGTCGTCGCCCACGCCCGCCGGTGGCCCGTGACCGGGTCCGGCGGAGGTGTCCCTCCGGCCCAGGGAGCCACAGTGTGAGCGGGGTCGCAAGCGGGCCCGGAGCCCCGTCGCGGGCACCGGTGACCGCCGCGCGTCCGGTCACGCACGGACGCGCGGCGCCCTCACCTGCGACGACGCGGTGTCCGTAGATCAGTTCCGGTCGGCGTCGGTGATCGTCGGAATCGGTGAAACACGTGTTCGCGCTCAGGCGCCGAGCGCGTCCCGGAGGAACCCGACCTGCAGGAGCAGCAGGTTCTCGGCGACGACCTCCTGCGGCGTCATGTGGGTGACGCCCGACAGCGGCAGCACCTGGTGGGCACGCCCGGCCGCGAGCAGCGCCGAGGACAGCCGCAGGGTGTGCGCGGCGACGACGTTGTCGTCGGCGAGGCCGTGCACGACCAT
Source organism: Pseudonocardia sp. DR1-2 (assembly GCF_023717215.1). Taxonomy (NCBI): domain Bacteria; kingdom Bacillati; phylum Actinomycetota; class Actinomycetes; order Pseudonocardiales; family Pseudonocardiaceae; genus Pseudonocardia; species Pseudonocardia sp. DR1-2. The sequence goes on from NZ_JAMQOF010000007.1 coordinate 362,391, forward strand.
CAGCGGGCGGTGCGGCCGGTCCGCGGTCGGCGGGGTCGCGGCGTCGTCGACGATCGACGAGCGGGTGTAGGGCTCGCCGCCCGGCATCCCGAGGTAGCGCTCGGTGTAGTGGGTGTCGTAGAGCGTCCAGTCGGTGACCGGCGCGCCGGCGATGCCCGCGTGGAAGACGTCGGGCCGGCGCAGCACCGCCAGCGCGGACAGGTACCCGCCGAACGACCAGCCGCGGATCCCGACCCGGCCCAGGTCCAGGTCGGGGTAGGCCCGGGCGGCCGCGTGCAGGGCCGCGATCTGGTCCTCCAGCACCGGTCCCGCCAGGTCGCCGTGGATCGCGCGGTCGAACTCCGGGCCGCGGCCGGGGGAGCCACGACCGTCGGTGACCAGCACGGCGAAACCCTGCTCGGCGAACCAGCGGCTGGTCAGGTGCGCGTTGCGGGCCTGCAGCACCCGCTGGGAGTGCGGGCCGCCGTAGGGGTCGAGCAGCACCGGCAGGCGGGTACCGGGCACGTGGCCGGACGGCAGGAACACCGCGGTGCGCAGCTCCCGCTCACCGAAGGAGTGCAGCACCGGGGCCGGGTCGAACCCGGGGTCGACGGCGTGCCCGGCGACCGGGTGCTCGGGCCCGGCGGCGGTGACGAGCACGGCGTGCGGCGCCGTCGCGAGGTCCTGGGACACGCGCACGGTGGTGCCCCCCGCTGCGGCGACGGCGTGCACCCCGGTCGTCGGCGTCACCGCGACCGGCTCGGACCCCGGGGTCACCGACCAGACGGCGACCGAGGTCGGCTCCGTCGAGGCGCGGAACAGGACGGTCTCGCCGTCGATGCCGACGACCCCGCGCACCTGCAGCTCCGGGCCGGTCAGGTAGGCGTCGCCGACGACGAGCCGGCGCGCCCCGCCGGAGTCCTCGGCCCGCACCAGCGCCCCGGACGCGGTGCGCGCCGGGACGCCCGGCACGTTCTCCACCCACACCGGGTCGGTCTGGGAGTGCAGCGTGGTGGTCCGCCCGGTCGCGGGGTCGACGGCCAGGGTGCGGACCTCGCGCTGGTCGCGCGGCTGGACCGACAGCAGCGGGCCGTGTGCGTCCCAGCCCGCGGTGGCGAGGTACTCGTAGGTCTCGTCGTCCCAGGTCACGGGGGTGCGGCTGCCGTCGAGCGCGACGACGACCAGCCCCACCCGGGCGTTCGGGGTGCCGGCGGCGGGGTAGCGGACCGTGGTCGGGACGCGGTCGGGGTGCGCCGGGTCGGCGATGTGCCAGCGTGCGACCGGCGACTCGTCGACCCGGGCGACGAGCAGCGCGCCGCCGTCGGGGGACCACCAGAACCCCCGGTGGCGGTCCATCTCCTCGGCCGCGGCGAAGTCGGGCAGGCCCCAGGAGACGTCGTCGCCGTCGGGGGTGAGCACGGCCGTCGTCGTGCCGGTCGTGAGGTCGTGCAGGTGCAGCGCGCCCGCGGCGACGAAGGCCACCCGGGTCCCGTTCGGGTCGATCCGCGGGTCCACCACGGCCTCGATCCCGCCGACGTCGAGCGGGCGCACGTCCGGCTCCCCGGTCAGCGCGACGGTGAACGGCCGCCCGGACAGTGCGAACACGGCGCGGGTGACCGCGGCGTCGGTGGTGTACCCGACGACGCCGCCCGCCTGCTCCCGGACCCGCTCGCGCCGGGCCCGCTCCGCGGCGGGCAGGTCCTCCTCGCCCGGCAGCCCGGGTACCGACGCCGGGTCCACGAGCAGCCGCTCCGCGCCGGTCGCGGCGTCGACCGACCACAGGCAGGTGACCGGGTCGGTACCGGACCGGCTGCGCAGGAACACCGCCCGCGACCCGTCCGGGGCGACGGTGAACCCGCGGGGGACCCCGAGGGTGAAGCGGCGGGTGCGGGCGTGCAGGCGGGGGAACGAGTCGGCCACGCGGCCGACGCTATCTCCCCGGCGTCACCGCGTGCGGGACGGCCGCTTCCCGGACGCCCGTCCGCCCGCCTCCTCGCAGCCGCGGGCGGCGAGCCGGTCGGCACGCTCGTTCTCCGGGTGCCCGGCGTGCCCCTTCACCCAGAACCAGGTGACGTCGTGGCGGCGGACGGCGGCGTCGAGCTCGCGCCACAGGTCGTCGTTCTTCACCGGCTCCCCGGCGGCGGTCCGCCAGCCGCGGGCCTGCCAGCGCGGCAGCCACTGGGTGATGCCGTTGCGCACGTAGGTGCTGTCGGTGTGCAGGTGGACGACGCTGCGCCGGGTCAGTGCGTCCAGCGCGCGGATCGGGGCGGTCAGCTCCATCCGGTTGTTCGTCGTGCGCTCCGGCTCGCCGCCGTGCAGCTCGCGCTCGTGGCTGCCGTACCGCAGCACCGCGCCCCACCCGCCCGGTCCCGGGTTCGGGACACAGGCTCCATCGGTGAAGATCTCGACGACGACGGACGGGTCGGCGGTGCTCACGGCCGGTGACGCTAGCGGTCGGCTCAGTAGAGCCGGTACGCCGCCCGGGCCGCGGTGAACCCGGCGCCGGTGCGGGCGTCGCGGCACTCGACGCCGGTCCGGGAGCTCACACAGGTGACGTCGCCCTCGGTGAGGTGTGTGCCGTAGTCGAGCACCGCCGCACCGGAGCCGACGGGCGCGCCGCCGCACTCGGTGCGGGCACCCGCCGGCCCGCCGGTGACCAGCGCCGCGTCCGGGCAGTCATCCGCCGACCAGGTGCGGGCGGTGACGTCGCAGCGGACGGCGCCGTCCCCGACACCGCCGGTGATCCGGCAGGAGATGTTGCCGGTCGGTGAGGTGAACGACGCCGGCGACCCGAATGCGGCCGGGTCGGCGGCGGTGGTGCCCGCGACCAGGTCCGCCGGCGCCGCCACCGGCGCAATACCGGTGCCGGACCCCTGCGGCGCACCGGGGTCGCCGGTGCGCTCGGATCCCACGTAGGCGGCGACGACCACCGCCGCGGCCAGCACGAGCGTCGCGGCCACGGCGATCGCCGCGGCCCGGTGCGGGACGGCGCCGCGCAGCCCGCCGTCGGGGAGCCGGGCCGCGGACAGCCGGTCGCGCAGGGCGTCCCAGCGGCCGGCGGGGGTCCCGGACGCGGCGTGGCCGGGCGGGTACACGAGCGGCACGGGCGCGGCGGCGCGCCCACCGCCCCGGACCGGTGCCGCCCGGGGCGCGGTGGGGAAGGGGGCGCGTCCGGGCGCCGGCACCGCGGTCCACGGCGCGTGCGGACCGGCGGCCGAACGGGGCGGGGACGGTGCGGCTCCGCCGGTCCGGTCGCTCCCGGCCCCGCCGGGACCGGTCCGCTGTGCGGGGACCCCGCCCACCGACCGCTCCTCGGCGGGCACGGCGGGCCAGGGCATCGGCGGGGTCCGCGGGCCCGGCCGGTTCCGGACGTCCACCGGCCCGGTCAGCTCGGTGGGCTCCGGTGCGGGCTCCGGCGGCGTCCCGGCGGGGTCGGTGGTCCCGTCCCCGGCGCGCGGGGCGGGGACCGGGCCGGGCGCGGGTGCGGCGGTGCCGGGGGCCGGGTCGCCGTCGGTGGGTGCGGCGCCGGTCAGCAGCGTCGTCGGATGCCCGTTGCGGCGGCCCTCCGGGCGCGCGGGGGTGCGGTCGTCGGCGTGGGGAGCGCTCATCGGTGCGGGACGCTAAGCGGGCCGACCGCCCCCGAACAGCGGCCGTTCGGAGCAGTAACGGCGGCCGGTCGCCTCGTCACGGTGACCGTCCGTGCACGACGACCGTCCGTCGCGCCCCTCCCGGCGGTCCAGCCGGACGCCGCCCGTCCCGTACCGGTCACCGCACGACATCGTTGCGATGTGCAATGGTGAGCAACGCCAACGACGGCGAGGGAGGCGGCGATGACCGAGGCACGGCCCACGACGGCCACGAGGGGACCCGCGGCAGTGCTGGAGTCGCTGCCGCTGTCGGGATGGCACCGGCGACTCGTCGTCCTGGTGGGGATCGGGTCGTTCTTCGACCTGTACGAGGTGTTCCTCGGCGGCGTGCTCGCCCCGATCCTGGCGCGCGAGTGGGCGCTCGGCCCGTTCGGCAAGGCGGCGGTGGTGTCGTCGGGCTTCCTCGGGATGTTCGTCGGCGCGGTCCTGCTGTCGATCGCGGCCGATCGGTTCGGCAGGCGCACCGTGTTCCTGCTGAACCTGCTGACCTACTCGCTGTTCTCGGTGGCGGCGGCGTTCTCGCCGAACCTGGAGACCTTCCTCGTGCTGCGCTTCCTCGCCGGACTCGGGCTGGGTGCCGAGCTGGTGCTCGTCGACACCTACCTGGCGGAGTTCCTGCCCCGGCGGGTGCGCGGCCGCTGGACGGCGTGGGCGTACACCGTCGGCTTCCTCGGGGTGCCGGTGGCCGCGCTGCTCGGCGGCCGGCTCGTCGCGGCGCAGTCGATCGCGGGCGTCGACGGGTGGCGCTGGCTGCTCGTCGCCGGGGGCCTGGGCGCGTTCTTCGTGCTGGTGCTGCGCCGCGTGCTGCCCGAGTCCCCGCGCTGGCTGGTCACCCACGGGCGGCGCGAGGAGGCCGCCGCCGTCGCGGCGGACGTGGCCCGGCGGGCCGGTGCCCCGGTCGACGGGGAGGTGTCGACGGCCGACTCCGGGGAGCCGCGCGCCGGCTCGACCCTCGCGGTGCTGCGGACCGCGTTCAGCGGGGTCCACCGCACCCGCACGGTGATGCTCCTGATCTTCCAGGTGCTCCAGACCGTCGCCTACTACGGTTTCGGCACGCTCGCGCCGCTGGTCCTGGTGGCCAAGGGCTTCGACATCACCGAGTCGCTCGGCTACGCCGCGCTCAGCTTCGCCGGGTACCCGCTCGGCTCGCTCGCCTCGGTCCCGCTGGTCGAACGGTTCGAGCGGAAGTGGCTGATCATCGCCTCGGCGCTGGCGATCGGCGTGCTCGGCATCGTGTTCGCGGCCGGGTCGACACCGCTGGTGATCGTCGGCTCCGGGTTCCTGCTGACCGCGGTGAGCAACGTGTTCTCCAACGCGTTCCACATCTACCAGGCCGAGATCTTCCCGACGACGATCCGCTCCACCGCGGGCGGGATCGCCTACTCGCTGTCCCGGGCGACGTCGGCGTTCCTCCCGTTCGTCGCCGTCCCGCTGCTGGCCACGGCCGGGCCGGTCGCGGTGTTCGGCGGCGCGGCGGGACTCATCGTGCTGCTGTGCCTCGACGTCGGCCTGCTCGGCCCGCGCTCCACCGGACTCGCGCTGGAGGAGCTGGGCTGAGAGGGCATCCTGACCGCGTGAGCCAGGCCCTGTACGAGATCACCGTCAACGCGCTGCTCGACCGCGACCGCCCGCTCACCCGGGCCGACTGGGACGCCGCCGTCGCCCGGGTCGGCGGGCACCGCGTGCCGCAGCTGCTCGCCGAGCTCACCGACGCCGGACTGGTCGGCGCGGACCTGCTGCCCGGGGCCGTCGCCGAGGCGTGGGCGTCCGCCGACCGGCCGCTGGACCGGCTCCCGGCGGCGCGCTGGCGGGAGCTGTTCGACGACGCCGGGCTGGCCCCGCCGGCCGTCACGGATGGGTCGTCGTGCCCTTGAGGACCTTGTCGACGGCGTTGCGCGGACCGTGCAGCGCCACCCCGACCAGGTCGAGCTCCTCGGCCCGGGCCGAGGCGACCACCGCACGGTTGTCGTGGTCGTTGCCGGTGGAGAACATCGCCGCGGTGAACACCGCCACCGGCAGCCCGCGGCCGACCGCCCGGGCCCGGCAGGCCGCGAGCGTCGCCGCGTCCCCGGCGCGGACGAGGACCGGCAGGCCGAGGGTCGGCAGGTAGGCGGTGCCGTCGGCGTCGGCGTAGGGCTCGCCGATCAGCTCGGGGACGCCGGCCGCGACCCCGGCGGCGAGGAACGCGGTCACGTTCGCGACCTGCCAGCCGAGCAGGTCGTCACGCAGCACGACGGCGACCTTGGTGGCGGGGCGTGCGGGGGAGGAGGGGAGCAGGGGGGAGAGGGTCACGTCGTCGATCCTCGACGGCCGGGCGCCCGCACTCTTGTACGTTCCTCACATGAACGGGGCCGGGCCGCGGGCGCCGGGCGAGGCCGTCACCGCCTGGCGGCCGCAGCGCGTGCCGGGCATCGCCGAGGTGCTGCACGCCCGCTTCGTCCGGCACCGGTACCCGCTGCACGCGCACTCCACGTGGACCGTCCTGATCGTCGACGACGGCGCCGTCCGCTACGACCTGGACCGGCGCCCGCACGGGACCGAGGAGGCCCCGGTGACGCTGCTGCCGCCCGGGGTCGCGCACGACGGACGCGCGGCGGGCGGCTCCGGCTTCCGCAAACGGGTCCTCTACCTCGACCCCGCCGCGCTCGACCCGGGGGCGGCCGGGACGGGCGGGCTGGTCGGCCCCGCGGTCGACCGGCCGGGCGTGGCCGACCCGGTCCTGCGCCGCAGGCTCGACGAGCTGCACCGCGCGCTGGTCGTGCCGGGGGAGGAGCTGCACGCCGAGAGCAGGCTCGCGCTCGTCGCCGAACGTCTCGCCCGGCACCTGGACCCGGCCGCCGGACCCGGCCGGGCACCGGCGGACGACCTGGCAGGCCGGCTGCGGGACCTGCTCGACGCCCGGCTGGTCGACGGGGTGACCCTCGCCGAGGCCGGGCGGTTGCTGCACGCCCACCCCGGCCACCTGGTCCGCACCTTCTCGCGGCGCTTCGGGCTGCCGCCGCACCGCTACCTCGACGCCCGCCGCGTCGAACGGGCGCGGTCGCTGCTGCTGGACGGGACCCCGCCGGCGGCGACGGCCGCGGCGGCGGGGTTCCACGACCAGGCACACCTGCACCGCCGGTTCGTCCGGCTGGTCGGGGTCACGCCGGGCCGCTACGCCCGCAGCGGCCCGGCGGTGCGCTGAGGGTCACCAGCCCCGCGAGCGCCACTCCGGGATGCTCGGCCGCTCGGCTCCGAGCGTCGAGTCGTCACCGTGGCCCGGGTAGAACCAGGTGTCGTCGTCGAGCCGGTCGAACACCCGCTCCTCGAGGTCGCCGATGAGCTGTGCGTTGTCCTCCGCCGACCAGGTCTTCCCCGGCCCGCCCGGGAACAGGCTGTCCCCGGTGAACAGGTGCGGCCGGTCCTCCCCGCGGTAGAGCAGCGCCAGCGAGCCCGGCGTGTGCCCGCGCAGGTGGATGACCTCAAGCTCGATCTCGCCGAAGGTGATCGTGTCGCCGTGCTCGACGAACTCGTCCATCGGGGCCGGCAGCTCCGGGGCGTCCTGCGGGTGGGCGATCAGCCGCGGCTCGAACATGCCCGCGATCGCGCCGAGCGCCTGCCAGTGGTCGGCGTGGCGGTGGGTGGTGACCAGGTGGCGCAGGTCCGGGCGCTCGTCGGCGGCGCCGACGAGGTCGGCGATGCGGGTCGGCTCGGCCGCCGCGTCGATCAGCAGCGCCTCGTTGCTCTGCTTGCACACGAGCAGGTAGGCGTTGTTGTCCATCTCGCCGACCGAGACCTTGCTGATGCTCAGGCGCTCGAGGTCGCGGCGGATGGCCGCGCCGCCCGGGTCGGTGTGACCGGTGTAGTTCTCCAGGACGTCCACGAGCGGGAGGGTAGCGGCCCGCACCGACATCCCGCGGTGGGGAGAACCCGCCGGTCGCACCCACGGGGCCGCTGACGGATCGAACGGACGTGCGAGTACCGTGCGCTGCGGACCGACCGGCGCGTCCCGGTGTGCATCCACCGCGCCGGACCGCCTGCGGAGCCGGCTCGACGGGCTCGCTGTCGGTGGGTCGACCTAGCATCGGCGGCGGACGTGGGGACGAACCTCACCGGCCACAGGTGCCCGGTCGCGGAATGTCCCCCAGCCCTGCGGGCGCTACGACGGGGTATCACCCGGACGGCACCGCCACCCCAGGAGGCGCGAAACGTGAGCGACCACAGCACCGACCGCCGCGACGCCGGCACCGCCCTGTCCCCGGGCGCGTCGCCGGTCCCGGACGGGCCGAAGCTGGTCGTGCGTGGCGCGCGCGAGCACAACCTGCAGGGCATCGACATCGACCTGCCCCGCGACAGCATGATCGTCTTCACCGGGCTGTCCGGGTCCGGCAAGTCCAGCCTGGCGTTCGACACGATCTTCGCCGAGGGTCAGCGGCGCTACGTCGAGTCCCTCTCGGCCTACGCGCGCCAGTTCCTCGGGCAGATGGACAAGCCCGACGTCGACTTCATCGAGGGACTGTCCCCGGCGGTCTCGATCGACCAGAAGTCGACCAACCGCAACCCGCGGTCGACGGTCGGCACGATCACCGAGATCCACGACTACCTGCGGCTGCTCTACGCCCGCGCCGGCATCCCGCACTGCCCGACCTGCGGCGAGCGGATCGAGAAGCAGACCCCGCAGCAGATCGTCGACCAGGTCCTGGAGATGGAGCAGGGCAGCCGCTTCCAGGTGCTCGCGCCGGTCGTGCGCACCCGCAAGGGCGAGTTCGTCGACCTGTTCGGGAACCTGCAGGCCCAGGGCTACTCCCGCGTCCTCGTCGACGGCACGGTCCACCCGCTCTCGGACCCCCCGAAGCTGAAGAAGCAGGAGAAGCACGACATCTCCGTCGTCGTCGACCGGCTCTCGGTGAAGGCGACCGCCAAGCAGCGCCTCACCGACTCGGTGGAGACCGCGCTGCGGCTGGCCGACGGCCTGGTCGTGCTGGACTTCGTGGACCTGCCCGACGACGACCCGCAGCGCGAGCGCCGCTTCTCCGAGAAGATGGCCTGCCCGAACGGGCACACCCTCGCCGTCGACGACCTCGAGCCCCGCACGTTCTCCTTCAACTCGCCCTACGGCGCCTGCCCGGCCTGCTCCGGCATCGGCATCAAGAAGGAGGTCGACCCCGAGCTGGTCGTCCCCGACCCGGACCTGTCCCTCGGCGACGGCGCGATCGCGCCCTGGTCGTCCGGGCACAACGCGGAGTACTTCGGCAGGCTGCTGTCCGGCCTGGCCGCCGCGGTCGGGTTCCGGATGGACACCCCCTGGCGCAAGCTGCCCGCCGCCGCCCAGAAGGCGGTCCTGCACGGCAGCGACGACCAGGTCCACGTGCGCTACCGCAACCGCTACGGCCGCGAGCGCTCGTACTACGCGAACTTCGAAGGCGTCATGCCGTTCCTCGAGCGCCGCCTGGAGCAGACCGAGTCCGAGTCGCAGCGGGAGCGCTACGAGGGCTACATGCGCGACATCCCCTGCCCCGCCTGCAACGGCGCCCGGCTGCGCCCCGAGGTGCTGTCGGTGACCCTGCCGCACCGCGACCTGGGGGAGCGGTCGATCGCGCAGGTGTCGAACATGTCGGTCGCCGAGTGCTCGCAGTTCCTGAACGGCATGGTCCTCGACGACCGGCAGGCCATGATCGCCGGCGCGGTGCTCAAGGAGGTGCAGGCCCGGCTGGGCTTCCTGCTCGACGTCGGGCTGGACTACCTGTCGCTGGACCGCGCCGCGGGCACGCTGTCCGGCGGCGAGGCGCAGCGCATCCGGCTGGCCACCCAGATCGGCTCCGGCCTGGTCGGGGTCCTCTACGTGCTCGACGAGCCGTCGATCGGGCTGCACCAGCGCGACAACCGGCGGCTGATCGACACGCTGACCCGGCTCAAGGAGCTGGGCAACACCCTGATCGTCGTCGAGCACGACGAGGACACCATCCGCGCCTCGGACTGGGCGGTCGACATCGGCCCCGGCGCCGGTGAGCACGGCGGGCGCGTCGTGCACTCCGGCACCATCGCCGACCTGGAGTCGCACGACACCTCGCTGACCGGTGCCTACCTGTCCGGGCGCAAGTCGATCCCGCTGCCCGAGCGCCGCGAGCTCGACCACGACCGCAGGCTGACCATCGTCGGCGCCCGCGAGCACAACCTGCGCGGCATCGACGTCGACGTGCCGCTCGGCGGCCTGGTGTCGATCACCGGGGTGTCCGGGTCCGGCAAGTCGACGCTGATCAACGACATCCTCGCCACGGTGCTGGCGAACCGGCTCAACGGCGCCCGCCAGGTGCCGGGCCGGCACACCCGGATCAACGGCATCGACGAGCTCGACAAGCTCGTCCGGGTCGACCAGTCGCCGATCGGGCGGACCCCGCGGTCCAACCCGGCGACCTACACCGGCGTGTGGGACAAGGTCCGCAAGCTGTTCGCCGCGACCACGGAGGCGAAGGTCCGCGGCTACGCCGAGGGCCGCTTCTCCTTCAACGTCAAGGGCGGCCGCTGCGAGGCGTGCACCGGCGACGGCACGATCAAGATCGAGATGAACTTCCTGCCGGACGTCTACGTTCCGTGCGAGGTCTGCAAGGGAGCCCGGTACAACCGGGAGACCCTCGAGGTCCACTACAAGGGCAAGACCGTCGCGGACGTCCTCGACATGCCGATCGAGGAGGCCGCCGAGTTCTTCGAGCCGATCACCTCGATCGCCCGCTACCTGCGGACCCTGGTCGACGTCGGCCTCGGCTACGTCCGGCTCGGGCAGCCCGCGCCGACGCTGTCCGGCGGTGAGGCCCAGCGCGTCAAGCTCGCCAGCGAGCTGCAGAAGCGCAGCAACGGCCGCACCGTCTACATCCTCGACGAGCCGACCACCGGTCTGCACTTCGAGGACATCCGCAAGCTCCTCGCCGTCATCCAGGGGCTGGCGGACAAGGGCAACACCGTGATCGTGATCGAGCACAACCTCGACGTCATCAAGACCTCGGACTGGGTCATCGACATGGGCCCGGAGGGCGGCTCGGGCGGCGGGACCGTGGTGGCCCAGGGGACACCGGAGCAGATCGCGGCACACCCCGACAGCCACACCGGCCGGTTCCTGCGCGACCTGGTCACCCCGGACGACACACCGGTCAAGCCGGTCCGGCGGCGGACCTCGTCGTCGAACGGCAACGGCACCGCGGGCGCGGGGCGGCCGGCGACCGCACGGCGCAGCCGGGCCAAGGCCGCCAGCGCGGGCTGAGCCCGGCCCCGGCCCGGAGTCCGCGCAGGTCCCGGCCCGGACCCCGCGTTCCCGGCTCACCGGCGGCCTGTTACCCTCGGGAATGCGACCACCCGGGATCGCGTTGACACGTGTGTTCCGGGCGTCAAGTGGAGCCCCGCTCCCACCCGCGCCGTGATCGTAACGGTGTCCGGGTCCATGGTCCGGCTTCGCGGCAGCATTCTGTCGCGGGCCGATCAACGGGTCTTCGCTTGTCGTCGCCGGCAGCAGGTAGTAGCGACACAGCGAGTCACACAGGAGACCCCATCAGCACAGAGCCCCGCATCAACGACCGCATCCGCGTGCCCGAGGTCCGCCTCGTGGGCCCGAACGGCGAGCAGGTCGGGATCGTGCGCATCGAGGACGCCCTCAAGCTGGCCCAGGACGCCGACCTCGACCTCGTCGAGGTCGCCGGCCAGGCCCGCCCGCCGGTCTGCAAGCTCATGGACTACGGAAAGTTCAAGTACGAGAGCGCGCAGAAGGCCCGGGAGTCCCGGCGCAACCAGCAGCTCACCGTGATCAAGGAGCAGAAGCTCCGGCCGAAGATCGACAAGCACGACTACGAGACGAAGCGCGGTCACGTCATCCGCTTCCTCGAAGGCGGCAACAAGGTCAAGGTCACGATCATGTTCCGTGGTCGCGAGCAGTCGCGTCCCGAGCTGGGCTACCGCCTGCTCCAGCGCCTGGCCGAGGACATCGGTGACATGGCCGTCGTCGAGGCCGCTCCGAAACAGGACGGCCGCAACATGACGATGGTGCTGGCACCGACCAAGAAGCCGGCGTCGCGCAAGACGACGGCGGCAGCCAGCTCCGACGCCCCGGCAGACGCCGAGGCGTGAGGTCCCGCTCCCGTGCCCGGCCGCAGCCGGGCACGGGAGGGACACGCAGTACCCGCACCGACCCCCGGAACCTCGGGGGCCGACATCGAACGGATACGTCATGCCGAAGAACAAGACGCACAAGGGGACCGCGAAGCGCGTCCGCATCACCGGTGGCGGCAAGCTCATGCGCCAGCAGGCCGGGCTGCGGCACCGTCTCGAGGTCAAGTCGCGCAAGGAGAAGCGCGACCTGTCGGGCACCGTCGAGCTCGCCAAGGCCGATGTGAAGCGCGTCAAGAAGCTGCTCGGTCACTGACCTTCCGCCCCTTTCACGAACCCCGGCACGCCGTACCCCCATCGCGGTAGCGCCGGAGAAGCCCCAGGAGATACCCCATGGCACGCGTGAAGCGCTCCGTGAACGCCCAGAAGAAGCGCCGCACCACGCTGGAGTCGGCCGCCGGCTACCGCGGGCAGCGCTCGCGGCTGTACCGCAAGGCCAAGGAGCAGATGCTCCACTCGATGAACTACGCCTACCGGGACCGTCGTGCGCGCAAGGGCGACTTCCGGCAGCTGTGGATCACTCGTATCAACGCCGCGGCCCGCGCCAACGACATGACCTACAACCGGTTCATCCAGGGCCTGAAGGCCGCCGGTGTCGAGGTCGACCGCAAGAACCTCGCCGAGATCGCCGTCAGCGACCCGGCCGCCTTCGCCGCGCTCGTCGCGGTGGCGAAGGAGAACCTGCCGGTCGGCACCGAGCAGGGCTCCGCGGCCTGAGGTGACCCGAGGCGACATCGAGTCGCGCGGCGCCGGCGAGCGCTCCGCGGACTCCACGCCCGGTACCGAACGCACTCCGCGCGTTGCCGCAGCACGCAAGCTGCTGCGGCGCGCGGGGCGCGATCGGGCCGGGCGTTTCCTCGTGGAGGGCGCCCAGGCCGTCCGCGAGGCCCTCGCCGCCGTGACGGTGCACGAGCTGTTCGTCACCGCCGTCGCCGCCGAGCGCCACCCCGAGCTGGTCGAGGCCGCGGAGCGCTCCGGCGCCCGCGTGTCCCCGGTGACGGACAAGGCCGCCGCGGGTCTGTCCGAGACGGTCACCCCGCAGGGGATCGTCGCCGTCTGCGACCTGCTCGACGTCCCGGTCGCCACCGCGCTGGCCGGGGTCCCCGGATTCGTCACGGTCTGCGACGGCATCTCCGACCCCGGCAACGTCGGCACCGTGATCAGGGTCGCCGACGCGGCGGGCTGCGACGCGGTCCTCCTGGCGGGGGACACCGTCGACCCGCACAACGGCAAGGCCGTCCGGGCCTCCACCGGCAGCGTGTTCCACCTGCCGCTGGCCCGCGACCGGGACGCGCCCGCCGTCGTCGAGATGTGCCGCGCGGCCGGGCTGACCACGCTCGTCGCCGACGGCCACGGCGAGGTCGACCTGCACGACCCCGCCGTCACCCCGACCCTCGCCGGTCCCGTCGCCTGGATCCTCGGCAGCGAGGCGCACGGCCCGTCGGCCGAGGTGCACGCCGCCGCCGACCACCGCGTCCGCGTCCCGATCCACGGCCGCGCCGAGTCGCTGAACCTCGCCACCGCCGCGGCGATCTGCCTGTACGCGACGGTCGGGGCCCGCGCGGGCGTCGCCCCGCAGCTGTCCCCGGCGCGCGACTGAAACCGCCTCGCGGCCGCCCTCTACGATCGTGGGCACCATGAGTGAGAACGACACGGCGAGCCCTCTCGACCCGGATGCACTGAAGGCCGCGGTGGAGGCCGCCCGCACGGCGTTCGACGAGGCGGGCGACCTCGACGCGCTGGCCGCGGCGAAGCCCGCGCACCTCGGCGACCGCGCCCCGATCCCGATGGCCCGCCGGTCGCTCGGGCAGCTGCCCGGCCCCGAGCGCGCCGACGCCGGCAAGCGGGTCAACGCCGCCCGCGTGGAGGCCCAGGCCGCGTTCGACGCGCGCCGCGAGGTCCTGCTCGTCGAGCGCGACGCCCGGGTGCTGGCCGAGGAGGCCGTCGACGTCACGCTGCCCTGGGACCGTCGCCCGCGCGGCGCGCGCCACCCCATCACACAGCTGTCCGAGCGGATCGCCGACATCTTCGTCGGGATGGGCTGGGAGGTCGCGGAGGGTCCCGAGGTCGAGGCGTCGTGGCTGAACTTCGACGCGCTCAACTTCGGCAAGGACCACCCCGCCCGCACCATGCAGGACACCTTCTACCTGGGTGACCCCGAGCGCGGGCAGGACTCGGGCACGGTGCTGCGCACGCACACCTCGCCGGTGCAGGTCCGGTCGCTGCTGGAGCGCGAGCTGCCGGTCTACGTGGCCTGCCCCGGCCGGACCTTCCGCACCGACGAGCTCGACGCCACCCACACCCCGGTGTTCCACCAGGTCGAGGGCCTCGCCGTCGACCGCGGGCTGACCCTGGCCCACCTCAAGGGGACGCTCGACGCGTTCGCCCGCGCGGTGTTCGGCCCGGAGGCCGGCACCCGGATGCGGCCGTCGTACTTCCCGTTCACCGAGCCGTCGGCCGAGGTGGACCTGTGGTTCCCGCAGAAGAAGGGCGGCCCCGGCTGGGTCGAGTGGGGCGGTTGCGGCATGGTCAACCCCAACGTCCTGCGCGCCTGCGGCGTCGACACCGACGTCTACTCCGGTTTCGCGTTCGGCATGGGCATCGAGCGGACCCTGATGTTCCGCAACGGCATCCCGGACATGCGGGACATGGTCGAGGGCGACGTGCGCTTCTCGACCGCGTTCGGCGTCTGACCCGGCCCACCCCGCTTCCACACGAGGAGTTCTGAGCAGTGCGAGTGTCCGCGTCCTGGCTCGCCCGGCACATCGACCCGGCGGCGCTGCCCGCCGGTCCCGAGGCGATCGGCGACGCCTTCGTCCGCGTCGGGCTGGAGGTCGAGGAGATCCACCCGGCCCCCGCGGTCACCGGGCCGGTCACGGTCGCCCGGGTGGAGGAGATCGAGGAGCTCACCGGGTTCAAGAAGCCGATCCGGTACTGCCGGGTGGGCTTCGAGGGCCAGCGCCACCGCTACGTGGTGTGCGGCGCCCGCAACTTCGCGGTCGGCGACCTCGTCGTCGTCACCGAGCCGGGTGCGGTGCTGCCCGGTGACTTCGCGATCGCCCAGCGCACGACCTACGGCAAGGTCTCCGACGGCATGATCGCCTCGGCGAAGGAGCTCGGCCTCGGCGCCGAGAGCGGCGGCATCCTCGTGCTGCCGCCCGGCACCGCCGAGCCCGGCGACGACGCCCTCGACGTCCTCGGCCTGTCCGAGCCCGTCGTCGAGCTGGCCGTCACGCCGGACCGGGGCTACTGCTTCGCCGTCCGCGGTCTCGCCCGCGAGCTCGCGACCTCGCTCGACGCCGACTACACCGACCCGGTCACCCGGGTCACCGTCCCGGACACCACCGGCGACGCGTGGCCGGTGCGGCTCGCCGACACCGATGCCTGCCCGCGGTTCGTCGCCCGCCGGGTGGACGGCGTCGACCCGGCCGCGCCCAGCCCCTGGTGGATGCAGCGCGCGCTGCTCTCGGCCGGGATGCGGCCGATCTCGCTGATCGTCGACGTCACCAACTTCGTGATGCTCGACCTCGGCCAGCCGCTGCACGCCTACGACGCCACCCGCCTGACCGGCGCCATCGAGGTCCGCCGCGCGACGACGGGGGAGAAGCTGCAGACCCTCGACGGCCACACCCGCGCCCTGGACACCGACGACCTGCTCATCACCGACGACTCCGGCCCGATCGGGCTCGCCGGCGTCATGGGCGGCGCGTCCACCGAGATCCCCGCGCCGGAGGACCTCGCCGACGGCGCCCGGGTCGACGTGCTGCTGGAGGCCGCGCACTTCTCCCCACCGGTGATCGCGCGCGCCGCGCGCCGGCACAAGCTGCCCAGCGAGGCGTCCAAGCGGTTCGAGCGGGTGGTGGATCCGGCGCTGCCGCCGGTCGCGGCCGAGCGCGCCGCGCAGCTGCTCGTCGAGCTCGGCGGCGGGACCCTCGCCGACGGCCGCACCGACGCCGGCGGGGTCCCCGCCGTCGCGAGCGTGCGGATGCCGCTGTCGATGCCCGACCGTGTCGCCGGCGTCGACTACCCGCGCGGGGCCACCGTGCGCCGCCTGACCCAGGTCGGCTGCGCCGTCTCGCTGGACACCGGTGCCGGCGGCGAGGGCGTCGTCGTCGCGACCCCGCCGACCTGGCGCCCGGATCTCACCATGGCCGCCGACCTCGTGGAGGAGGTGCTGCGCCTGGAGGGCTACGACGCCATCCCCTCCGTGCTGCCCACCGCCCCGGCCGGCCGTGGCCTGACCGCCGCCCAGCGGCGCCGCCGCGCGGTGTCGCGCGCCCTGGCCGAGGCCGGCCACGTCGAGGTGCTGCCGTTCCCGTTCGTCTCCGACGCCGTCTGGGACGACCTGGGCCTGCCCGCCGACGACGAGCGCCGCCGCACCGTGGCCGTCACCAACCCGCTCGACGCCGAGCGGTCCCGGCTCACGACGACCCTGCTCCCCGGTCTGCTGGACATGCTGGTGCGCAACCGTTCCCGCGGCGCCGAGGACCTCGCGCTGTACGCGATCGCGCAGGTCGTGCAGCCGGGGGAGAGCACCCCCGCGATGCCCGACCCGGCCGTGACCGGCCGTCCGTCCGACGCCGAGTACGCCGCCCTGCGCGCCGCGCTGCCCGACCAGCCCGTCCACGTCGGGGTCGTCCTCGCCGGGAACCGCGAGCCGCGCGGCTGGTGGGGCCGGGGCCGTCCCGCCGCCTGGTCCGACGCCGTCGAGGCGGCCCGGCTGACCGGTGCCGCCGCCGGGGTGGAGCTGCGGCCGCGTCGCGCCGAGCGGGCGCCGTGGCACCCGGGCCGGTGCGCGGAGCTCGTCGTCGTGGGCACCGACACCGTCGTCGGGTACGCCGGCGAGCTGCACCCCAAGGTCGTCGAGGCGCTGGGGCTGCCGGCCCGCACCGCCGCGGCCGAGATCGACCTCGACGCGGTCCCGCTGCGGGAGAACCTGCCCGTGCCGCGGGTGTCGGCGTTCCCGCCGGTCGCCGTGGACGTCGCGCTGGTCGCCGACGAGACGGTCCCGGCCGCAGACCTCGCCGACGCGCTCACCGCGGGCGCGGGGGAGCTGCTGGAGTCGGTGCGGCTGTTCGACGTCTACACCGGCGACCAGGTCGGACAGGGCCGCCGCTCGCTGGCGTTTTCGCTGCGCCTGCGCGCCGCGGACCGCACGCTGACCAGTGAGGAGGCGAACGCCGCGCGGGACGCGGCGGTCGCCGAGGCCACTGCCCGGCACGGAGCCGCGCTGCGCTGACCCCGGTCCGCGGCGGGCCCGCGCCGGGCCACGGCCGGCTCAGCGCGGGGCCGCCGCGACGGCGGCGACCGCGGCGGCCCGCCACCGGTCGCGGGACGGTGTCCGCCCCGCGACCGCCACCGTCACCAGGTACCGGGCGGTGGCCAGCTGCAGGGTCGGCCCGGCGACGGTGTCGAGCACCGTCGCGGAGGTCCCCGCCGGGAGCCCGGTCACCGCGCTGCCGTGCCGGGCGCCGGCGACGTAGCCGGCCGGCGTGCCCCGGTTCGTCGTGTACACGTTGACCGACACCGTCACGCCGTCGGCGAGCGCGAAGCAGGCCCGGGTGCGGGTCCCGTCGGTGCGGGTGACGACGGCGTTCGTCGCCGGCGCGACCGGCGGCCCGCCCAGCAGGCCGGTCAGCGCCGCCCGGTCGAGCAGGCACTCGTCGGCCACCACGTCCGAGGTCAGCGGGGCCGGAGCGGCCGGAGAGGCGGGCCGGGCCGTGGCGCGCGCCGTACCCGGGGAGGGCCGGACCCGGCCGTCCGGGACACGGGACGCGCCGTCCCCGACCGGCACCGGCGGCACCGTGCGCGCCACACCGGCCCCGCCGTCGGGCGGACCGGACGGGACCCCGGACGGGGGCGGCACCGGGACGGGCGGGACCGTCGCCGTCGGACGGCCGTCGGTGGTCGGGGCGGCGAGCGGCCCGCTCGACAGCGGCCCCGGCACCGTGAACGACGTCGGCGGCCGTCGCGTGGGCTCCACCGGCGCCGCCCCGGACGGCGGCAGCGCGGGTCCCTGCCCCGTCGGCCACGGCGTCCCGGACACGGTCGACGCGCAGCCGCCGAGCAGCCCCGCGAGCACCGCCGCGACGGCCGCCGTGCGCGCCACCGACCGTCCCCGTGCGGGCGCTCCCGCGCCCGGTCCCACCCCGCGTGTCACCCGTCGCCGCACCCGCGGGAAACTAGGCGTCGCACGCGGCCGCCGGGCCGGTTCCGCACCGGCCGGTCGCGATCGTGAATCCCGATTGCATGGCTTTCCGGTGGCGTGCATACTCATCCACGTGGTACGCATCGCAGTGGCGGGAGCCAGTGGCTACGCCGGGGGAGAGCTCCTCCGGCTGCTGCTCGCACATCCCGATGTGGAGATCGGCGCCCTCACGGCCGGCGGCAACGCGGGGACGCGTCTGGGCGAGCACCAGCCGCACCTGACCCCGCTCGCGGACCGCGTCCTGGGCGAGAGCACGGCGGAGAACCTCGCCGGACACGACGCGGTGTTCCTCGCACTCCCGCACGGCAGGTCCGCCGAGCTGGCGGCCCAGCTGGGGCCGGACACGCTCGTCGTGGACTGCGGGGCGGACCACCGCCTCACCGACCCGGCCGCCTGGGACCGCTGGTACGGCGGCGAGCACGCCGGGCACTGGCCCTACGGGCTGCCCGAGCTGCCCGGCGCCCGGGCCGCGCTGACCGGCACCCGTCGGGTCGCGGTGCCGGGCTGCTACCCGACGGGCACCAGCCTCGCGCTGGTCCCGGCCCTGGTCGCCGGCCTGGTCGCCCCCGAGGTCGTGATCACCGCGGTCACCGGCACCTCCGGCGCGGGCAAGTCGCCCAAGCCGCACCTGCTGGGCGCGGAGGTCATGGGGTCGCTGTCGGCGTACGGCGTCGGCGGCGTGCACCGGCACACCCCGGAGATCGCGCAGAACCTGTCCACCGCGCTCGGTTCTCCCGTGTCGGTGAGCTTCACCCCGGTGCTCGCGCCGCTGCCGCGCGGCATCCTCGCCTCCTGCTCCGCCCCGCTGGCCGACCCGGCGACCGACGCCGAGGCGGTCCGGGCGGTCTACGAGAAGGCCTACGCCGACGAGCCGTTCGTGCGGCTGCTGCCCGAGGGGCAGTGGCCCACCACAGCGCAGACCCTCGGCTCCAACATGGTCGCGCTGCAGGTCACCGTCGACGTCGACGCCGCCCGGCTGGTCGTCGTCTCCGCGATCGACAACCTCACCAAGGGCACCGCGGGCGGCGCCGTCCAGTGCATGAACCTGGCCCTCGGTCTGCCCGAGACCACCGGCCTGCCGACGACGGGAGTGGCGCCGTGAGCGTGACCGCAGCCCAGGGCTTCCGGGCCGCCGGGATCGCCGCCGGGATCAAGAAGTCCGGGAGGGCCGACCTGGCGCTCGTCGTCAACGACGGCCCGCGCGCCGAGGCCGCCGGGGTCTTCACCCGCAACAAGGTCAAGGCCGCCCCCGTCCTCTGGTCCCAGCAGGTGCTGACCACCGGCTCGCTGCGCGCGGTCGTCCTCAACTCCGGCGGGGCGAACGCCTGCACCGGCGCCGAGGGCTTCCAGGTCGCGCACGCCACCGCGGAGCAGGTCGCCGAGGTGGTCGGCTGCGGCGCGATCGACGTCGCCGTGTGCTCCACCGGCCTGATCGGTGAGCAGCTCCCGCGGGAGACCGTGCTGGCCGGGGTCCGGTCGGCCGCCGCGGAGCTGGCGTCCGGGCCCGAGGCCGGGTCCGCCGTCGCCGCCGCGATCATGACGACCGACACCGTCCCGAAGGAGTCCGCGGTGACCGACCCGGCGGGCTGGACCGTCGGGGGCACCACCAAGGGCGCCGGGATGATCTCCCCGTCGATGGCGACCATGCTCAGCGTGCTCACCACCGACGCCGTCCTCGACCGGGCGACGCTCGACGCCGCGCTGCGCGAGGCGGTCCGCTACAGCTTCGACCGGCTCGACGTCGACGGCTCGATGTCCACCAACGACACCGTGCTGGTGCTGGCCTCCGGCGCGTCCGGCGTCGAGGCCGACCAGGCGGTGTTCACCGCCGCGCTCACCCGCGTGTGCCGCGACCTCGCCGAGCAGATGCAGGCCGACGCCGAGGGCGTCACCAAGCGGATCACCGTGCGGGTCACCGGCGCCGCCTCCGAGGACGACGCGGTCACCGTCGCCCGCACGATCGCCCGCGACTCCCTGGTCAAGACCGCGATGTTCGGGTCCGACCCGAACTGGGGCCGGGTCGCGGCCTCCGCCGGGTACGCCGACGCCGAGATCGACCCCGAGCGCCTCGACGTCACGATCAACGGCGTGCTGCTGTGCAAGGGCGCCGTCGTCGCCGGGGACCGGGCCGACTGCGACCTGTCCGGGAAGGACGTGCTGATCGAGGTCGAGCTGGGCCTGTCCGGTGGGGCCGACGGGCACACCGCCGAGATCCGGACCACCGACCTGTCGCACGCCTACGTGGAGGAGAACAGTGCCTACTCCTCCTGAGCCGGTCGCCCCGGACGCGCTGCCGCAGCCGCAGATCGCGCCGTCCCCGGAGACCCCGGCGCGGCTGAAGCGGGCGGGGGAGAAGGCCGGTGTGCTCGCCGAGGCGCTGCCCTGGCTGCAGCGCTTCCACGGCCGGATCGTCGTCGTCAAGTACGGCGGCAACGCCATGATCGACGACGAGCTGAAGCAGGCCTTCGCCCGGGACATGGTGTTCCTGCGGCTCGCGGGCATCCACCCGGTCGTCGTGCACGGCGGCGGGCCGCAGATCTCGGCGATGCTGAAGCGGCTCGGCATGCCCGGCGAGTTCCGCGGCGGCCTGCGCGTCACCACCCCGGAGACGATGGAGATCGTCCGGATGGTGCTGTTCGGCCAGGTCGGGCGCGAGCTGGTCGGGCTGATCAACGCCCACGGGCCGCTCGCCGTCGGCCTGTCCGGGGAGGACGCGGGCCTGTTCACGGCCGAGAAGCGCACCGCGCTGGTCGGGGGCGAGCCCGTCGACATCGGCCTGGTCGGTGACGTCACGAAGGTCAACCCGGACGCGGTGCTGGACATCATCGCGGCGGGTCGCATCCCGGTCGTCGCCGGGATCGCGCCGGACGCCGACGGGCAGGTCCACAACATCAACGCCGACAGCGCCGCCGCGGCGCTCGCCGGCGCGCTGGACGCCGCGAAGCTCGTGGTGCTCACCGACGTCGAGGGGCTCTACGCGAACTACCCCGACCCGGAGTCGATCATCACCTCGCTGACCGCGGACCAGCTCGAGCCGATGCTGCCCCGCCTGGAGAGCGGCATGGCCCCGAAGATGGAGGCCTGCCTGCGCGCCGTGCGGTCGGGCGTCGGACAGGCCCACGTGATCGACGGGCGGGTGCCGCACTCGGTCCTGCTCGAGGTGTTCACGCACGAAGGCGTCGGCACCATGGTGCTGCCGGACGCCACAGCTGGGGGAACGACATGACCACGCACGCGCAGCGGTGGCAGGCCGCACTGATGAACAACTACGGCACCCCGCCGCTGACCCTGGTCCGCGGCGAGGGCGCCCGCGTCTGGGACGCCGAGGGTCGCGCGTACCTGGACCTCTACTCCGGGATCGCGGTCAACGCGCTCGGACACGCGCACCCGGCCGTCGTCGAGGCGGTGTCCGAGCAGGTCCGCACCCTGGGCCACACCTCGAACTTCTTCATCACCGAGCCCGCGCTGCAGCTCGCCGAGCGGCTGCAGGCACTGCTCGGCCGCGACGACGCCCGGACCCTGCTCTGCAACTCCGGCACCGAGGCCAACGAGGCCGCCTTCAAGATCGCCCGCCGGACCGGCCGGCCGGAGATCGTCGCCTGCGAGGGCGCGTTCCACGGCCGCACGATGGGTGCGCTCGCGCTGACCGGGCAGCCCGCCAAGCGGGCCCCGTTCGAGCCGATGCCCGCCGGGGTGACCCACATCCCGTTCGGTGACGCCGCCGCACTCGACGCCGCCGTCACCGAACGGACCGCCGCGGTGTTCCTGGAGCCGATCCTCGGCGAGGCCGGGGTGATCGTGCCGCCCGAGGGGTACCTGGCGCAGGCCCGTCGGATCACCGCCGAGCGCGGCGCACTGCTGGTCCTCGACGAGGTGCAGACCGGCATCGGCCGTACCGGGTACTGGTTCGCCCACCAGGCGCACGGCATCGTCCCCGACGTGATCACCCTGGCCAAGGGCCTCGGCGGCGGTCTCCCGATCGGGGCCTGCGTCGGGTTCGGCGACGCCGCAGCCCTGCTCGAGCCCGGCCAGCACGGCACCACCTTCGGCGGCAACCCGGTGTCGTGCGCCGCGGCGCTCGCCGTCCTCGACACGGTCGCCGCCGAGGGGCTGCTCGCCCACGTCGACCGGCTCGGCAAGGAGATCCGCAGCCGGATCGAGGGTCTCGGCCACCCCCTGGTCGGCGACGTCTCCGGCGCCGGTCTGCACATCGGCGTCGGCCTCACCGCGCCGGTCGCCGCCCAGGCCGCCGCGGCCGCGCGCGACGCCGGGATCCTGGTGAACAACGCCACCCCGGACCGGCTGCGGCTGGCCCCGGCCCTGACCCTGACCGACGACGAGGCCGAGGAGTTCCTGACGGCGCTGCCCGCCGTCCTCGACGCGGCCGCCGCCCAGCACGAGGGGCAGGGGAACTGATGGTCCGCCACCTGCTCCGCGACGACGACCTGACCCCGGCCGAGCAGGCCGAGGTCCTCGACCTCGCCGACCGGCTCAAGGCCGACCCGTTCGCCGAGCGCCCGCTCGCCGGGCCGCGCGCCGTGGGGGTCGTGTTCGACAAGTCCTCCACCCGCACCCGGGTGTCGTTCGAGGCCGGGATCACTCAGCTCGGCGGCACCGCGATCATCCTCGACGGCACCACCAGCCAGCTGGGGCGCGGCGAGACGATCTCCGACACCTCCCGGGTGCTGTCGCGCTACGTCGACGCGATCGTGTGGCGCACCAGCGGCCAGGAGCGGATCCGGGAGATGGCCGGCGCGGCGACCGTGCCGGTCGTCAACGCGCTCACCGACCTGTTCCACCCGTGCCAGATCCTGGCGGACCTGCAGACCGTGCGGGAGCGGTTCGGCCGCCTCGCCGGGCTCACCCTGACCTACCTCGGCGACGGCGCGAACAACATCGCCCACTCGCTGCTGCTCGGCGGGGCCACCGCCGGGCTGCACGTCCGGATCGCCGCACCCGCCGGGTTCACCCCCGACGACGACGTGCTGCGCGATGCGAAGACCCGGGCCGAGCAGACCGGGGGATCGGTCACGCTCGTCGCGGACCCGGTCGCCGCCGTCGACGGCGCCCAGGTCGTCGTCACCGACACCTGGACCTCGATGGGCCAGGAGGACGACGGGCTGGACCGGGTGGCGCCGTTCCGGCCCTACCAGGTGAACGCCGCCCTGCTGGAGCGCGCCGCACCGGACGCGATCGTGCTGCACTGCCTGCCCGCCCACCGGGGCGACGAGATCACCGACGAGGTCCTCGACGGCCCCGCCAGCGCCGTCTGGGACGAGGCCGAGAACCGGTTGCACGCGCAGAAGGCGCTGCTCACCTGGCTCCTGCGGCATGGGTGAGGCGGACCGCGACCGCAGGAACCCGGTGAGCCGGGCCAGCCGGCAGGCGGCCGTCCTCGACGTGGTCTGGAACTACGAGCTGAGCAGCCAGGTGGAGATCATGGGGTTGCTCCACGAGCGGCACGGCATCGAGACGACCCAGGCCACGCTCTCGCGAGACCTGGACGAACTGGGCGCGGTGAAGCTCCGCGGCGCGGACGGCGGGCAGCCGGTCTACCGCATCCCCGAGGACGGCAGCCCCGTGCGCGGGGTCGAGGGCGGCACCGGGCGGGTCGCCCGGTTGCTGGGGGAGCTGCTCGTGTCCGCCGACGCGAGTGGGAACCTGGCGGTCCTGCGGACCCCGCCGGGCGCGGCGCACTACCTCGCGAGCGCACTCGACCGGGCCGCACTGCACGACGTCGTCGGCACCATCGCCGGCGACGACACGGTCATCGTCGTCGCCCGCGAGCCCCTCACCGGGGCGGAGCTGGCCGAACGGCTGCAGGACCTGCCCCGGAGGGCCCACGCGGCCGCCGGGACGCACGACGAACGAGAAGGAGACCCGACATGACCGACGCGGACGCCCGACAGGGCGCGGTCGCCGGTGGCGGAGCGCTGTGGGGTGGCCGGTTCGCGTCCGGTCCGGCCGACGCGCTCGCGGCGCTGTCGAAGTCCACCCACTTCGACTGGGCACTGGCCCCCTACGACATCCGCGGCTCGAAGGCGCACGCCCGGGTCCTGCACCGCGCCGGTCTGCTGACCGACGAGGAGCTGTCGGGGATGCACAAGGCGCTCGACGAGCTCGCCGCCGACGTCGCCTCCGGGGCGTTCGGCCCCGACCCGGGCGACGAGGACGTGCACACCGCGCTGGAGCGCGGCCTCATCGAGCGGGCCGGTGCCGACCTGGGCGGCAAGCTGCGGGCCGGTCGCTCGCGCAACGACCAGGTCGCCACCCAGTTCCGGATGTGGCTGCGCGACGCCACGCGACGGGTCGGCTCCGGTGTGCTCGACGTCGTCGACGCCCTCGTCGCCCAGGCGCAGGCCCACCCCGGCACGCCGATGCCCGGCCGCACCCACCTGCAGCACGCCCAGCCGGTGCTGCTCGGCCACCAGCTGGCCGCGCACGCCCAGGCCCTGCTGCGCGACGTCGACCGGCTCGCCGACTGGGACCGGCGCAGCGCCTGGTCGCCCTACGGCTCCGGCGCGCTCGCCGGGTCCTCGCTCGGGCTCGACCCGGAGGCCGTCGCCGCCGAGCTCGGCTTCACCGGGTCCTCGGCCAACTCGATCGACGGGACCGCCTCGCGGGACTTCGCCGCCGAGGCCGCGTTCGTCCTCGCGATGATCGGCGTCGACCTGTCGCGGCTGTCGGAGGAGATCATCCTCTGGGCGACGGCCGAGTTCGGCTACGTCACCCTCGACGACGCGTTCTCCACCGGCAGCTCGATCATGCCGCAGAAGAAGAACCCCGACGTCGCCGAGCTGGCCCGCGGCAAGTCCGGCCGGCTCGTCGGCAACCTCGCCGGGCTCATGACCACCCTCAAGGGGCTCCCGCTGGCCTACAACCGGGACCTCCAGGAGGACAAGGAGCCGCTGTTCGACTCCGTCGCGCAGCTGGAGCTCCTGCTCCCCGCGGTCGCCGGGATGGTGGCCACCCTGACCTTCCACACCGGGCGGCTCGCCGAGCTGGCCCCGGCCGGGTTCACCCTCGCCACCGACGTCGCCGAGTGGCTCGTCCGGCAGGGCGTCCCGTTCCGCGTGGCGCACGAGGCCGCGGGCGGCTGCGTCCGCGCCGCCGAGGCCCGCGGCGTCGGGCTGGAGGACCTGACCGACGCCGAGCTGGCCGCCGTGCACCCGGCACTCGACCCGAGTGTCCGCGACGTACTGACCGTGGAAGGCTCCATCGCGTCGCGGAACGCGCGCGGTGGGACGGCCGGCGACCGGGTCGCCGAGCAGCTCACCGACCTGCGTACCGCGGTCGCAGCAGCGCGAGAGTTCACCGGAGGAACCGCATGACCGACCCTGCCGCAGCCTACGAGGAGCTCAAGGCCGCCGGCCTGCAGCTCGACCTGACGCGGGGCAAGCCGTCCGCGCAGCAGCTGGACCTGTCCCACGAGCTGCTCGGTCTGCCGGGTGCGGGACAGTTCCGCGCGGCCGACGGCACCGACACCCGCAACTACGGCGGCGGCCAGGGTCTGCCCGAGCTGCGGGAGATCTTCGCGCCGTCGCTGCAGGTCCCGGTCGGGCAGCTGGTGGCATCGAACAACTCCAGCCTGGAGCTGATGCACGACACGCTCGTGCACGCGTTGCTGACCGCGCTGCCCGGCGCCCCGACCCGCTGGGTCGACGCCGGCCGGGTCGCGTTCATCGCCCCGGTCCCCGGCTACGACCGCCACTACGGCGTGTGCGAGCGGCTCGGGATCGACCTGGTCACCGTCCCGATGACCGCGGACGGCCCCGACATGGACGAGGTCGAGCGGCTCGTCGCCGAGGACCCGTCGATCAAGGGCATCTGGTGCGTGCCGAAGTACTCGAACCCCGACGGGGTCGTCTACTCCGACGAGGTCGTGCGCCGGCTGGCCACCATGCCGACCGCCGCGCCGGACTTCCGGATCATGTGGGACAACGCCTACGCGGTGCACCACCTGACCACCGAGGAGGTCGAGATCGCCGACGTCCTCACCCTGGCCGCCGACGCGGGCAACGCGGACCGCCCGTTCGTCTTCGGGTCCACCTCCAAGATCACCCTCGCCGGTGCGGGCGTCGCGTTCTTCGGTGCCTCGCCGGCGAACGTCGACTGGTGGCTGAAGCTGGCGTCGAAGAAGACGATCGGCCCGGACAAGGTCAACCACCTGCGGCACGCGCTGTTCCTCAAGGACGCCGCCGGGCTGCGGGCGCACATGGCCGCCCACCGCGAGCTGATCGCGCCGAAGTTCGCCGCGGTCGACCGGCTGCTGACCGAGGCGTTCTCCGACGTCGAGGGCGTGTCCTGGACCAAGCCCCGGGGCGGCTACTTCGTGAGCCTGACCGTCCCGGACGGCCTCGCCTCGGAGGTCGTGCGGCTGGCGAAGGAGGCGGGCGTCGTCCTGACCCCGGCCGGTGCGACGCACCCCTACGGCAAGGACCCGCAGGACGCGACCATCCGCCTCGCCCCGACCCTGCCCCCGCTCGACGAGGTCGAGAAGGCCATGGCCGGTGTCGTGACCTGCGTGCAGCTGGCGCTCGCGCGCCGCTGACGGTGGACGACCACATGGCGGGGCCCGGCCGGGACGACCGGCCGGGCCCCGCCGGTCTGCTGGACCGGTCCGCCCTGGCCGTCGACGTCCTGCCCGCCGCACGACGCCTGCTCGGCTGCGTCCTCGAGGCCGACACCCCCGACGGCACGGTCGCGGTGCGCCTCGTCGAGGTGGAGGCCTACCGGGGCCGCGACGACCCCGCGTCGCACTGCTACCGCGGCCGGACCCCGCGCAACGCGGTGATGTTCGGCCCACCCGGGCACCTGTACGTCTACTTCGTCTACGGCATGCACTTCTGCGCGAACGTCTCGTGCCTGTCCGACGGCGAGCCGGGCGCGGTGCTGCTGCGCGCCGGGGAGCTGCTCACCGACCCGGGGGTGGCCCGGGAGCGCCGGCCCACCGCCCGTCGCGATGCGGACCTGGCCCGCGGGCCCGCGCGCCTCGCCGCGCTCCTCGGGCTGCGCCGTGAGGATGACGGGGCCGACGTCACCGACCCTGCCTCCCGGGTGCGGCTGCGCGCCGGGGCCCCGGTCGCCCCGGAGCTCGTCCGGACCGGCCCCCGGGTGGGCGTCGCAGCGGCGGCCGAGCTGCCGTGGCGCCACTGGGTCGACGGCTCACCGGCGGTCAGTCCGTACCGGGCCGGGACGCGCCGTCGTCGCAGCGCCTGAGGCACCCGCGTGCACGGGCCGCGGCGGCCCGACCAAGATGGGCACCGTGGGTACCGACATCCTCGACGACCTGGAGTGGCGCGGCCTGATCGCGCAGAGCACCGACCGCGACGCGCTCGCGAAGGAGCTCGCCGCCGACGACCCGGTGTCGATCTATGCGGGCTTCGACCCGACCGCGTCGAGCCTGCACGCCGGGCACCTGATCCCGATGCTGACCCTGCGTCGCTTCCAGGAGGCCGGGCACCGTCCGGTCATCCTCGCGGGCGGGGCGACCGGGATGATCGGGGACCCGCGCGACGTGGGGGAGCGGACGCTCAACGACGCCTCGACCGTCGCCGACTGGACGGTGCTCATCCGGGGCCAGCTGGAGCGGTTCGTGTCCTTCGACGACGGGCCGACCGGCGCCGTCGCCGTCAACAACCTGGACTGGACCGGGCAGCAGACGGTGCTGGAGTTCCTGCGCGATCTCGGCAAGCACTTCCCGGTCAGCACGATGATCTCGCGGGACACGGTGAAGCGCCGCCTCGCCGGCGACGGGATGTCCTACACCGAGTTCAGCTACCTGCTGCTCCAGGCCCAGGACTACCTGCACCTGTACCGCGAGCTGGGGGTGCGGCTACAGATCGGCGGCTCCGACCAGTGGGGCAACATCGTCGGCGGTGTCGACCTCGTCCGCCGGGTGACCGGCGACCACGTCCACGCGCTGACGCTGCAGCTGGTCACCGACTCCGAGGGTCGCAAGTTCGGCAAGTCCACCGGGGGCGGCAACGTCTGGCTCGACCCGGAGCGCACCTCGCCGTACGCCTGGTACCAGTACTTCGTGAACGTCGCCGACGCCGACGCGATCACCTACCTCAAGCTGTTCACCTTCCTCGACCGCGCCGAGATCGAGGCACTGGAGACAGAGCTCGCCGAGAAGCCGCATCTGCGTGGCGCGCAACGACGTCTCGCCGCCGAGCTGACGACGCTGGTGCACGGCGAGGAGCAGACGAAGCAGGTGACGACGGCGAGCCAGGCCCTGTTCGGCCGCGCGGAGCTCACCGACCTGGACGCGGCCACCCTCGGTGCTGCGCTCGCCGAGGTGCCGACGGCCGACGCCGGCCCGGGCGACACGATCGTCGACCTGCTCGTCGCCACCGGTCTGACCGACAGCAAGGGAGCCGCGCGCCGCGCCGTGAAGGAGGGCGGGGCGTACGTCAACAACGTCAAGGTCGTCGACGAGGAGTGGGTCCCGGGTGCCGGGGACGTCCTCGACGGCGGCTGGCTGGTGGTGCGGCGGGGGAAGCGCAACCTGGCCGGTGTGCGGGTCGGATCGGCGTGATCGGCCGCTGACCTGCGGGAACGCTGAACAGGTACCCCCCTGTGAATCGCCTCCGGGCCGTCCTGTAACTTTCTCGTTGTCGCCAGGACGGGACGGACGAGAGCGAGACCGGCCGAGAGGCCAGGGACGCTGATCCGGCCCGGAGGCGACGGCCCACGAACTCCACCTCGGTGGAGATCCGGCCGCCCGGAGTAAGGCTTGACGCTGCTCTCCGGTACACGTAGCATAAGAGAGTTGCCTCCTAGCGGGGCCAACTCTGACGCCCCGGGGTGACGGCCATCAGGCCCGGTCCTCGA
>NZ_JAMQOF010000008.1:0-275086 GCF_023717215.1 Pseudonocardia sp. DR1-2
GGAAAGAAAGTTACACGGTCCGTCGGACGCCGTTCACAGGGGGGTCGATTTTCCGCATCGCCGCAGGTCAGCGACCTCATGGCGCCGCCACCCCGCCACCCCGGCACGCTGGGCCGACGGGCCGCAGGCGCGGCGTCGTCGCACCCCGTCCGGGACCGGGCCGGCGCGTGTGATCGGGACATCGGGGACAAACGATAACCGTCGTGGTTATCGTTCCGGTGACACACTCGGACGGACCCGGCTCCGCCACCCCCCTGCTCGCGATCGAGGCGCTGACGGTCACCGTCGGCGGTCGCGACGTCGTCGACGGGGTGGGCCTGCGGGTCGGACCGGGTGAGCGGGTCGCGCTCCTCGGCCCGTCGGGGTCCGGCAAGTCCTTGACCGCTGCCGCGGTGCTCGGGCGCCTCCCCGCCGTCGCATCGCTGCGGGGCCGCGTCCTGCTGGGCGGTACCGACGTGGGCGCGGTCCCGGCCGCGCGGCGGGACCGCGCGGTCCGGCTGGCGGCCGTCGGGCAGGACACCCGCACCGCGCTCAATCCCCTGGTGGCGGTGGGGACCCAGCTGCGGGCCGCGGTGCGGGCCAACGGGGGTGACGACCGGCCCGGGGCCCTGCGGGAGGCCCTCGCGGCGACCGGCATCGAAGACCCCGGCCGCGTCCTGGGCGGGCATCCCGGCGAGCTGTCCGGCGGGCAGCGCCAGCGCGTGCAGCTGGCGCTCGCCCTGGCCTGCCGCCCGCACCTGCTGGTCGCGGACGAGCCGACCACGGCCCTGGACCCGGTCAACCGGCGGCGCGTGCTCGACCTGCTGGCGTCCGGCCTGGCCGGTTCCGGGACCGCTCTGCTGTTCATCAGCCACGACACCGCCGCCGCGCACGAGCTCTGCGACCGCGCCGTGCATCTGCGCGGGGGGCGCGTCGTCGATCCCGCTCCCCTGCCGGCGCACACCCCGCGGCCCGCTCCCGCGGCGTCCGCCGGCCCCGGTGGCCCGCTGCTCGTCGCCCGTGGCCTGCACCGCGTCCACCCCGGGCCCGGACGGCGTCGCCCGGCGCCGGTGCCCGCGCTGCGCGGGGTCGACCTCACCGTGCACGCGGGCGAGCGCGTCGCCCTGGCCGGGACGTCGGGGGCGGGGAAGTCCACGCTCCTCCGGATCCTGCTCGCCCTCGAGCCCGCCGACGCGGGGTCGGTCACCGCCGACGGCGCGGACGTCCGTCCCGGACCCGTGCGGCGGCTGCGTGCCTTCCGCCGCGCCGTGCAGTACGTCCCGCAGGATCCCGCCGGGTCGCTCGACCCACGGATGACCGCGCGCGAGCTCGTCGCCGAACCGCTGCGCCGCCTCGAGGGCCCGGCCACCCGGTCCGCGGCCGGGCGGACCCGTGCGGCCGCGGCCGCGCTCGACGACGTCGGCCTGCCCGCGGCGCTGGCCGACCGGCGTCCGGGCGAGCTGTCCGGGGGCCAGGCCCAGCGGGTCGCGCTGGCGCGCGCGCTCGTCGTCGGGCCGCGCCTGCTGCTCGCCGACGAGCCGGTGAGCGGGCTCGACCCGGCGCTGCGCGACCAGGTCGTCGACCTGCTCGCCGACACCTGCGCCGCTCGCGGCACCGGGCTGCTCCTGGTGTCGCACGACCTGGCGGTCGCGGCGGCGCTCTGCCCGCGCACCGTCGTCCTGCACGACGGCCTGGTCGTCGAGGACCGGCCGACCGCCGAGCTGCTCGCCGCGCCGCAGCACCCCGCCGTCGCCGCGCTCGTCGGCGCCACGGCTCCCCTGTCCGTCTGAACCGTCCCGCCACCCACGAACCCGGAGGACACCTGTGTCCCGACCCCGCCGCATCGCGGCAGCCCTCGCGCTCGGAGCGTCCGCGCTGCTGCTCACCGGATGCTTCGCCGCCCCACCGCAGACCGGCGGGACGGGCGCGGTCGGCGACCGCGTCGCCGTCGCGATGCTGCAGCCGCCCCGCTCCGGCCTGACCCCCTTCAGCGACGACGCGTTCAAGCTGTCCCGCTGGCGCACCGCCGAGACCCTGGTGCAGCTCGACGCCGCCGGCGACGCCCTGCCGATGCTCGCCACCTCCTGGTCCCGCGTCGACCCCACGACCTGGCGGTTCACGTTGCGCGACGACGTCGTCTTCCACGACGGCACCGCGCTGACCGCCGCGCACGTCGCCGACGTGCTCACCCGTGCGACCCGGGCCTCGCCGCCCCCGCGGATCCTCGACGGCGTCGACCTGGCCGCCCGCGCCGACGGCGACGACGCGGTGCTGGTCACCACCGGCGTGGCCGACCCGCTGGTCCCGCAGCGCCTGTCCAGCCCGCAGCTGTCCGTGCTCGCCCCCGCCGCCTACACCGGGGACCGCGTGGACCCGGTCGGGCACGGCTCCGGCCCGTTCCGGCTCACCGCGGTGCAGGGCACCACCTCGGCCACCCTCGACCGCCACGACGGCTACTGGGGCGAGCCCGCCCGCGTCGCCGGCGTCGACGTCACCTTCGTCCCGGACGGCACCGCCCGCGCGGCGGCGCTGCGCACCGGCACCGCCGACGTCGTCGAGGCCGTCCCGCCCGGCCAGTACCCGCTGCTCGACCCCGCGCTGGTGCACGAGGTCCCCATGCCGCGCACCAACACGCTCTACCTGAACACCGCCCGCGGCCCGTTCGCCGACCCCGCCGTGCGCGCCGCCGCCCGTGCCGCCGTCGACCGCGCCGCACTGGTCGCGAGCGCCTACGAGGGACGCGCGGACGTCGCGCAGGGCCTGCTCGGGCCCGCGCTGCCGTGGGCCGCGCCGCTGCGCGACGACCCCTCCTACGCGCAGGCGCTCGCCGCCCGCCCCGCGCCCGCGGCGGTGCGCGGCGTGCCGATCACGCTGGGCACCTTCACCGACCGCAGCGAGCTGCCCGAGGTCGCGGTGCTGCTGGAGCAGCAGCTGGAGGCGGCCGGGTTCGTCGTCACCCAGGACGTGCGCGAGTACGCGGCGATCGAGGCCGACGCGCTCGACGGCGCGTTCGACGCGTTCGTGCTGTCCCGCGCGACCGTGCTCGACTCCGGCGACCCCGTCGCCTACCTGGCCAGCGACTTCGGCTGCGGCGGCGGGTTCAACATCTCCCAGTTCTGCGACCCGGGTGTGCAGGCCGCGCTGGAGCGCGCCGCGGGCACCGAGGCCGGACCGGAGCGCCGCGCCGCGACCGCCCGCGCCGAGGCCGCCGTCCTCGCCGCCGACGCCGCCGTACCGCTGCTGCACGAGCGCGTGATCCAGGGCGAGTCCGCGCGCGTCGACGGGGTCGCCCGCGACCCCCGCGAACGCGATCTGGTCACCACGGACACGGTGCTGGGGGCGCCGTGACCGCGGTGGCCGTCCCGGCACCGGTCCGGCCGCGGCGGTCCGGGCCGCGCGACGGCGCCGTCGTCGCGCTGTCGCGGGTGCTGGCCGGGGCCGCGGTGGTCGCCGGCGTCGGTGTGCTGCCCTGGCTGTCGCAGCGCTCCCCCGAGCTCGCCGTGCTGCGGGCCCGCTCCGCCGAGCAGGAGGCGACACCGGCGGCGCTGGCCTCGATCCGCGCGGAGCTCGGGCTCGACGCCGGGCCGTGGGTGGTCGTCGGGCGCTGGCTGTCCGGTGTCGCGACCGGGGACCTGGGCTCCTCGTGGGCCTCCGGTGCGCCGGTGCTCGGGTCGGTGCTGTCCGGGCTCGGGGTGTCGCTGACCCTGGTGGGCTTCGCGCTCGTCGTCGCCGCGCTGGTGGCGGCGGTGCTGGTCGTCCCGGCCCTGCGCCGCGGTGTGCGCGGCGCGCGCGCCGGGACGGCGGGGGGCTCGGGTGCGGCCGGCGCCGCGCTGACGGCACTGCCGGAGTTCCTGCTCGCGACGTTCCTGCTGGTGGTCGTCGCGGTCTGGCTCGGCTGGCTGCCACCCTACGGCTGGGCGGGCCCGCGGTACGCGGTCCTGCCCGCGCTGGCGCTGGGCCTGCCCGCCGGCGGCCTGGTCGGACGTCTGCTCGCCGAGTCCGTCGCGTCCGCGGCGACCGAACCGTGGGTCGGCACCTGGCAGACCGCCGGGTTGCCGCGTCGGCGGACCGCCGCGGCGGTGCTGCGCCGCGCGACCGCACCGGTGCTGCCCCAGATCGGGCTGGTGCTGGTCGGGCTCACCGGCGGGGCCGTCGCCGTCGAGCAGGTCTTCGCCGTGCCCGGGCTCGGGCGCACGACCCTCGGCGCCGCGGCCACCCTGGACCTGCCGCTGCTGCAGGGCGGGGTGCTGGCCCTGCTCGCCGTCGCCGTGCTCGCCGGCGCCGGGGCGGGGGCCGCCCGCCGGGCGGTGCTCGGCCGGGCCGCCCGCACCGGTGACGTACCCGTCCCCACCGCGGTGACGGCGGTGCGCCGCTCCCGCTGGGTCGTGCCCGGGGTCGCGGGCGGGGTGCTCGCGCTCGTCGTGCTCGCCGGGCTGCCGCGCGACCCGTTCACCTCCGCCCACCCGCGGCTGGCCTCGCCCTCGGCGGCCCTGCCGCTCGGCAGCGACGCCGTCGGGCGCGACCTGCTCGCCCGGGTCGCCCACGGGGCGCTGCTCACCACGGGGACCGCGTTGCTGGTCGTGCTGGTGGCGCTGGTCGTCGGCGTGCTGATCGGGCTGGCACCACGGATCGCGACCGGGTTCGCCGAGGTCGCGAACGCGGCGCCGCCGGTGCTCGCCAGTCTGGTCGTCGCCGCGGTGCTCGGCCCCTCGGCCGTCGGGGCCGCGGTCGGCGTCGCCCTGGTGAGCTGGGCGCCGCTGGCCGCGCACACGGCGTCGCTGGTGGCCGAGATCCGGGCGCAGCCGCACGTGCGGGTGCTGCCCGTGCTGGGCGTCGGGCCCGCCCGCGCGCTCGGGGCGCACGTGCTGCCCGCCGCGGCCGGCCCGCTGGTGCGGCACGCGGTGCTGCGGCTGCCGGGCACCGCGCTCGCGCTGGCCTCGCTCGGGTTCCTCGGCCTCGGCCCGCAGCCGCCGAGCCCGGAGTGGGGACGGCTGCTGGCCGACGGCATGCCCTACGTCGAGCGCGCCCCCTGGGCCGTGCTGGCACCGGCCGGGATGCTCGTGCTCGTCGCGGTGCTGGCGGTGTCGCTCGCGGCCGCCGGACGGCGGCCGCGAGCGCGCTGAGTCAGGCCGCCCGGGCCGCCGCCGGGCGGCGCCGCAGCCCGCGGCGCTCCCGGCGGTGCTCGGACTCGCGGATCCCGCGGGCGGGCAGCGACAGCCGCCAGATCGACCGTGTGGCCTGCCAGAACTGCCGCGGGAACGGGCCCGTGGTGTAGGGCAGGTCGTACTTCTCGCACAGCGCCCGGATCTTCACCGCGATCTCCGGGTACCGGTTCGACGGCAGGTCCGGGAACAGGTGGTGCTCGATCTGGTACCCGAGGCTGCCGGACATGACGTGCATCAGGCGGTTGCCGGTGAAGTTGGCCGAGCCGAGCAGCTGACGCAGGTACCACTCGCCGCGCGTCTCCCCCTCCAGCTCCTCCTCGGTGAAGACCTCGGCGCCGTCGGGGAAGTGCCCGCAGAAGATGATCGCGTAGGACCAGATGTTGCGGACGACGTTCGCGGTGGCGTTCGCGGTCAGCGTGGAGACCGCGGCGGGGCCGGTGAGCAGCGGGAACAGCAGGAAGTCCTTGCGCATCTGCCGGGCGTGCTTGCGGCCGACGTCGAGCAGCTTGCGGCGGAACTCCTCGGGGTCCTCCAGCTGCATCTTCAGCAGGCCGTCGACGTCGAGGTCGTGCAGCGACACACCGTGCTCGAACAGCAGCATCAGCAGGACGTTCCAGAAGGGCTGCCCCAGGTAGGCGGGGTGCCAGGGCTGGTCGGCGCGGACCCGGAGGATCTCGTAGCCGACGTCCTTGTCCTTGCCGATCACGTTCGTGTACGTGTGGTGCAGGTAGTTGTGCGAGTGCCGCCACTGCTCGGCGGGGCACACGTTGTCCCACTCCCACGTCGACGAGTGGATCTCCGGGTCGTTCATCCAGTCCCACTGGCCGTGCATGACGTTGTGCCCGATCTCCATGTTCTCCAGGATCTTCGCGACCGAGAGCATGGCGGTGCCGGCGAGCCAGAGCGGCGGGATCCGGCTGCCGAACAGCGTGACCCGCGCGGCGACGTTCAGCCGCCGCTGCCAGGTGATCATCGTGCGGATGTAGTCGGCGTCGTGCTGGCCGCGACGCTCCTCGACGTCGGCGCGGATCGCGTCGAGCTCGTGCCCGATCGCCTCCACGTCGGCCTCGGTGAGGTGGGCGAACTCCTTGACGTCGGAGATGGCCACGACGTTCCTCCTGGGTGAGCGGTGTCGGGTCTCGGTGTCAGATCTCCAGGACGCAGTCACCGGCGGCGGCGGTGATGCAGGTCTGGATCCTCTCGGCGGGGGTGTCGGGGTCGCCGCGGCGTTCGGTGCCGTCGCGCAGGTCGCGCACCGAACCCGACCGCAGGCCGACGGTGCAGGTGTGGCAGATGCCCATCCGGCAGCCGTAGGGCAGGTCGAGGCCGGCCTGCTCCCCGGCGTCGAGCAGGGTGGTGGCGCCGTCGATGTCGACGGTGGCGTCGGCGTCGCCCGAGGAGGTGGCGGCGGAGCCGCGCCGGACGAAGGTGACCGTGCCGCCCTCCGCCTCACCCCCGCGCAACGACGCGGAGAAGCGCTCGACGTGCAGCGCCGCGCCCCGGCCCGCGGACTCCCACAGGTCCTCGGCCTCGTCGAGCATCGCCTCCGGGCCGCACGCCCAGGTGCTGCGCTCGCGCCAGTCCGGGCAGTACTCGGCCAGCCCGTCGGGGGTGAGCCTGCCGTGCTCACCGGTGAGGTGCAGCTGCACCCGCAACGACGGGTGCCGCGCGGACAGGGCGTCGAGCTCGTCGGCGAAGATGACGTCGCCGTCGCGCGGGGCCGAGTGCACGAGCACCACGTCGGTGACGGTGTCGCGGCGGTCCAGGGTCCGCAGCATCGCCATGATCGGGGTGATGCCGCTGCCCGCGGTGAGGAACAGCAGCCGCTCCGGTGGCGGGTCGGGCAGCACGAACTCGCCCTGCGGCAGCGCCAGGCGCACCACCGTGCCGGGCCCGACGCCGTCGACGAGATGGCGGGACAGGAAGCCCTCCGGCATCGCCTTCACGGTGATCGAGATGTGCCTGCGGTCGCGGCGCGGCTCGGAGGTCAGCGAGTAGGAACGCCAGTGGAAACGGCCCTCCACCTCGACGCCGATCCCGACGTACTGGCCGGCGCGGTGGTCGAACGACCACCCCAGGCCGGGGCGGATGACCAGTGTCGCGGCGTCGGCCGTCTCGGGCACGACCTTCACCACCCGCCCGCGCAGCTCCCGTACCGACCACAGCGGGTTGAGCAGCAGCAGGTAGTCGTCGGGCAGCAGTGGCGTGGTGAAACGGGCGGCCGCCTTGCGTGCGCGGCGCAGCCCCCTCGGCAGTACGGCGTCGGTCATGACCCACCTCGTCGTCGCGGTCGGGGACCATCGGACCCGATCTCGGTGGCGACGGCAAGTTGGGACGGCGACACCCCCGTCACCAGTGACGACGGCGTCGGCCTCCGACCTGCGGGAACGTTACATCGGTTTCTCCGTCAACGATGTCGAGATCGACTGTCTAGGATCGTCCGGGTGGCGGACTTCCCGATCGAGGAGCTGGCCCGCCGGGCGGGGATGACCGTGCGGACGGTGCGGTCCTACATCACGCGCGGGTTGCTCCCGCCGGGCGAGCGGGCCGGCCGGGCCGCCCGCTACACCGACACCCACCTCGACCGGCTGGACCTGGTCAACGGGCTGCGCCGGCGCGGCTTCTCCCTCGGGGCGATCGAGGTGCTCGTCACCCAGGACCCCGAACGGACCGCCGAGGAGGCGCTGCGGCTCTACCGCGGGATGCTCGCCCCGTGGCAGCCGGAGGAGCCCGTCGAGGTCGACGGGACGGAGCTGCCCACCCACCTCGGGCTCGACCCGGACGCGGTGTCGGCCGACGAGCTGGTCCGGCACCTGTGCGCGACGGGTGTCGTCGAGACCGCGGCGCACGGAAGGCTGCGCATCCTGCGGCCCGACCTCGCCCGGGCCGCCGCGGAGGCCGTACGGCTGGGCATCCCGCCCGCCGCGCTGGTGGGGCTGCGCCGGCGCCTCGACGACCACACCGGCGCCGTCGCCGAGATGTTCGTCGAGCTGTTCGCCCGGCAGGTGTGGGACGAGCACGTCGAGGCCGGGCTGCCCGCCGGCGACGCGCCCCGGATCCAGCAGACCGTCGAGCAGCTGCAGCCGGTCGCGACGCTGGCGCTGCTGTCGTCGTTCCGCTCGCGCATGCAGGACGCGATGGACGCCTTCATCACCCGGATCTCCGACGACATCTCCCCCGAGGCCGGACGCGCGATGGGGATCCGGACGACGGACCTGGACGATCGTTGACTCTTCAACGATGATGCGCCGGTGAGCACCGTGACGACGGACGTCCTCGTGATCGGCAGCGGGCCCGCGGGCTCCTCGGCCGCCCTGTTCCTCGCCGGTCTCGGCGTGGACCACCTCGTGATCACCAAGTACCGGTGGACCGCCGACACCCCGCGAGCGCACATCACCAACCAGCGCACCGTCGAGATCCTGCGCGACCAGGGGGTGGAGGCCGACGTCGTCGCCGAGGGGACGCCGTCGCACCTCATGGGCGAGACGGTGTTCTGCACCGCGCTCGCCGGCGACGAGCTCGGCCGGGTCCGGACCTGGGGCACCCACCCCGCGCGGCGCGCCGACTACACCCTGGCCAGCCCGTCGTCGCACTGCGACCTGCCCCAGAACATCCTCGAGCCGATCCTGGTGGGCCGGGCCGCCGAGCGCGGCAGCCGGGTCCGCTTCGACACCGAGTACCTGCATCACGTCCAGGACGAGGACGGCGTCACCGTCACCGCGCGCGACCGGCTCACCGGGGCGGAGCTGACGATCCGGGCCCGCTACGTGATCGGCGCCGACGGTGGGCGCAGCGCCGTCGCCCGGGACGCGGGCCTGCCCTTCGACGGCCGCGGCGAGCTCGCGGGCAGCATGAACATCGTCTTCGACGCCGACCTCACCGCGCTGGTCGAGCACCGGCCGAGTGTCCTGTACTGGGTGCTGCAGCCCGGTGCCGACGTCGGCGGCATCGGGATGGGCGTGCTGCGCATGGTGCGGCCGTGGACCCGCTGGATGGCGATCTGGGGCTACGACCTCGCCGGTCCCCCGCCGGAGCTCGACGACGCCGCGGCGACGGCGATCGTCCACGACCTGATCGGTGACGACTCCGTGCCGGTGACGATCCGCTCGACCTCGGTGTGGACGGTCAACGAGCAGTGGGCCACCCGCTACCGGTCGGGCCGGGTGTTCTGCGCCGGTGACGCCGTGCACCGCCACCCGCCGTCGAACGGGCTGGGCTCCAACACCTCGATCCAGGACTCCTACAACCTGTGCTGGAAGCTCGCGATGGTGCTGCGCGGCACCGCCGGGCCGGGGCTGCTGGACTCCTACGACGCCGAGCGCGCCCCCATCGGCGAGCAGATCGTGCGTCGCGCGAACCGCTCGGTGGAGGAGTTCGGCCCGATCTTCACCGCGCTCGGGCTCACCCCGGGCGCCGATCCCGAGGCCATGCGCACCTCGATGGCGGCCCGCGCCGACGACTCCCCCACCGGGGCCCGGCGGCGCGCCGAGCTGCGGGCGGCGCTGGAGGCCAAGGACTACGAGTTCAACGCGCACGGCGTCGAGATGGGTCAGGCCTACACCGGCCCCGGCGTCGTCGCCGACGGCACGCCCGAGCCGCCGCCCGAGCGCGACCCGGAGCTGTTCTACCGGCCGACCACCCGGCCCGGGCACCGGCTGCCGCACTGCTGGCTGGGCCGCGACGGGCACCGGGTCTCCACCCACGACATCACCGGCAAGGGCCGGTTCGCCCTGCTCACCGGCATCGCGGGCGGCGCCTGGGCCACGGCCGCGGACACCGTCGCCGCCGAGCTGGGGATCGACCTGGCCGCGCACGTGGTCGGCCCGGGCCGCGAGCACACCGACCTCTACGACGACTGGGCCCGGCTGCGCGAGGTCGGCGAGGACGGCTGCGTCCTCGTCCGCCCGGACGCCCACGTCGCCTGGCGCAGCGACGCGCTCGTCGCCGACCCGGCGGCCGCGCTGCGCGAGGTGCTGGGGAGCATCCTGGACCGGACCCCGGAGGTGACCGCATGACCGGCTTCGTCCACGACCCCTCCCCCGCGCGGGTGGTGTTCGGCCCCGGCACGCTCGACGACCTCGCCGCGGAGGTGACGCGGCTCGGCCGGTCGCGGGTGTTCCTCGTCGGCGGCCGCCACCCCGCGGGCGCGGCGGACCGGGCGCGGGCCGCGCTCGGGTCGCTGCTCGCCGGGCACTTCGACCGGGCCGCCGTGCACACCCCGGTGACGGTGACCGACGAGGCGCTGGCGGCGTTCACCGCGGCCGGGGCGGACTGCGTCGTCGCGATCGGGGGCGGCTCGCAGATCGGGCTGTCCAAGGCGCTCGCGGTGCGGACCGGTGCGGACCAGGTCGTCGTCCCCACGACGTACTCGGGCTCGGAGTGCACCGCGGTGCTCGGCGAGCTGGGGGTGGACACGCCGGGGGTGAAGACCACCCGGACCGACCCGGCGATCCGGCCGGAGACCGTCGTCTACGACACGACGCTCGTCGCCGACCTGCCGTCGCGGGTGGGGGTGCCGAGCGCGGTGAACGCGCTGGCACACGCCGTCGAGGCCCTGTGGAGCACCGACCGCGACCCGCTGACCGACGCCGCCGCCCTGGAGTCGGTGCGGCTGCTCACCGCGGGGCTGCGCGACGGCGACACCGACGCGCTGCTGCGCGGGGCGTGGCTGGCCGGGACCTGCCTGGACCGGGCCGGCATGGCGCTGCAGCACAAGCTCGCCCACACCGTCGGCGGCTCCCTGGACCTGCCGCACGCCCCGACCCACGCGGTGCTGCTGCCGCACGTGATCGCCCACAACGCCGCCGCCGCACCGCGGATCGCCGAGGCGCTCGGACCGGACCCGGCCGGGACGGTGTTCGACCTGCTCGTCGCCGCCGGCGGGCCGACGTCGCTGGCCGGGCTGGGCGTCGACGAGGCCGACCTGGACCGGCTCGCCGACCAGGCCGTCGCGCGGCCGTACCCGAACCCGGTGCCGGTGACCCGCGACGGTGTGCGCGCCCTGCTCGGGCGGGCCTGGGCCGGGGAGCGGCCGGGCGACCCGGTGCGCGCCACCCTGGACGCGCTGACCGCGCAGGTCACCGCGTCGTTCGGCGGGCCCGACGAGCGGCTCCGCACCCTGCTGGCCGCGCTCGCGGCCACCCTGCACGGCTACGCGCGCGAGCACGACCTGACCCAGGACGAGTGGCAGGCCGCGATCGACTTCCTCACCCGGACCGGGCACCTCACCGACGAGCGGCGCCAGGAGTTCGTGCTGCTCTCGGACACCCTCGGGCTGTCCAGTGTGGTGGACGTGCTGACCAACTCCCGCACCCCGGACACCACGTCCTCGGCCGTGCTCGGGCCGTTCTACACCGACGGCCCGCCGGAGCTGGACCAGGGAACCGACGTCTCCGCGGGGAAGAAGGGCACCCCGCTGTGGGTGGACGTGGTCGTCACCGACACCGGTGACGAGCCGGTCGCCGGGGCGGTCGTCGACATCTGGCAGTCCGACGAGGACGGCTTCTACGACCTGCAGCTGCCCGAGACCGAGGGCCCCGTCCTGCGCGGCCGGTTCCGCACCGACGACGCGGGCCGGCTGCGGTTCCGCTCGATCCTGCCCGCCGCCTACCCGATCCCGGCCGACGGACCGGTCGGGGAGATGCTGCACGCCACCGGACGGCACCCCTTCCGGGCGCCGCACCTGCACTTCCTCATCCAGGCGCCGGGGCACCGGCAGCTGATTACGCAGCTGTTCGTCGCCGGTGGGGAGCACCTCGACTCGGACACGGTGTTCGGTGTGAAGGAGGACCTGGTCGTGGACTTCGCGCCGCGCAGCGGCCCGATGCCCGACGGCGTCGAGCCCGACGGGGAGTGGCGGCTGCTGGAGTTCACCTTCCGGATCGCCCGCGATCGCTGATTCCTGCCCGATTCCGGGCAGATTCCTGGCTCTCCGCCCCACGGCCGGTCAGGATCGGCGGCGTGGATCCGGATCTCGTGCGGCACGTGGCCGCCACCACCGGGCTCGCCGAGCCGGTGGCGGCCCGCGTGGTCGCCGACGTCGTCGCCTACTTCGGCGAGACCACCGAGGAGTTCGTCCGCCGCCGGCACCGCGAGCTGCAGGCCCGCGACCGGCGCAACGACGAGATCTGGCCGCGGATCGCGGCCGAGCTCGCCGCGCGGGTGGTCGGCCCCGGTGACGTCTCCCAGCGGCGGCTGCGCCGGATCGTCTACGGCTGAGCGGACGACGGGGGAACGTGCATGTGCGGGATCGTGGGTTACGTGGGGCCGCGGGAGGCGGCGGGCGTGCTGCTCGACGGGCTGTCCCGGCTGGAGTACCGGGGCTACGACTCGGCGGGCCTGGCCGTGGCGCACCGCCGGAGGGTGACGGTGCGGCGCACCGCCGGGCGGGTGGAGGACCTGCGCACGCTGCTGGGTGACGCCCCTCCCCCGGGCCGGTCGGGCGTCGCGCACACCCGGTGGGCCACCCACGGCGAGCCGAGCGAGGCCAACGCGCACCCGCACACCGACGCGTCCGGGCGGGTCGCGATCGTGCACAACGGCATCGTCGAGAACGCCGACGCGCTGCGTGCCGCGCTCACCGCCCGCGGGGTCGTGCTGCGCAGCGACACCGACTCCGAGGCGCTCGCGCACCTGGTCGCCGAGGCCCTCGACGGCGGGGCCGCGACCCTCGCCGATGCGGTGCGCACGGCGCTCGCCGGCGTCGAGGGCACCTACGGCCTCGCGGTGCTCGACGCCCGCACCCCCGACGAGATCGTCGTCGCGCGCAACGGCAGCCCGATCGTGCTCGGCATCGGCGACGGCGAGATGGTCGTCGCCTCCGACCTGGCCGCGGTCGTGCGGCACACCCGGAAGGTCGTGTTCCTCGACGACGGCGAGATCGTCACCGTGCGCGCCGACGGCGTCGAGGGCTCCACCCGGATCAGCCCGACCACCGTCGACACCGGCTCCGAGGACTACGCGCTCGGCGGGCACCCCGACTTCCTGGCCAAGGAGATTGCCGAGCAGCCCGACGCGCTGCGCCGCGCGCTGGCCGGGCGGCTCGACACCCGGTTCGCCACCGCCCGCCTGGGCGGGCTCGGGATGGACCCGCGAGAGCTGCGCGGGGTGCGCCGGGTGCTGTTCCTGGGCTGCGGGTCGGCGTACTACGCCGGGGAGATCGGCGCCGGGCTGGTCGAGCAGCTGGCCCGGATCCCGGCGGCGGCCGAACCGGCCGGCGAATTCCGCCACCGCAACCCGGTCGTCGACCCGGACTGCCTCTACGTCGCGGTCAGCCAGTCCGGCGAGACGGCCGACACCCTCGCCGCGGTGCAGGAGCTGCGCCGCAAGGGCGGCCGGGTGATCGGCGCGGTGAACGTGATCGGGTCGGCGATCTCCCGCGAGTGCGGCGCCGGGGTGTTCCTGCACTCCGGGCCGGAGGTGTCGGTCGCCTCGACCAAGGCCGTCACGACCATGAGCGTGTCGTTCGCGATGCTCGCGGTGCTGCTGGGCCGGGTGCGGGACCTCTCGGTGGCCGACGGGCGGCGGCTGCTCGACGGGCTGGCGGCGCTGCCCCGCCACGTCGAGGCCGTCCTGGCCGAGGACGCCGCCCACGGCACGGTCGCCGCGGTCGCGCAGCGGTGGGCGCACGCGTCGTCGATGTTCTTCGTCGGGCGCACCCGTTGCAGCCCGGTCGCGCGGGAGGGCGCGCAGAAGCTCAAGGAGGTCTCCTACTGCCACGCCGAGGCCTACCCCGCCTCCGAGCTCAAGCACG
This sequence comes from Pseudonocardia sp. DR1-2, assembly GCF_023717215.1. Lineage (NCBI taxonomy): Bacteria > Bacillati > Actinomycetota > Actinomycetes > Pseudonocardiales > Pseudonocardiaceae > Pseudonocardia > Pseudonocardia sp. DR1-2. The sequence continues at coordinate 13,897 of NZ_JAMQOF010000008.1, forward strand.
GCCCGCTGGCGCTGGTCACCCCGGACATGCCCAGCGTCGTCGTGGTGCCCGACGACGAGCTGCTCGCGAAGAACGTCGGCACGATCGAGCAGATCCGGGCCCGGGGCGGGCCGGTGATCGCGGTGACCGACGCCGAGCTGCCCGCCGGGCTCGCCGACGCCGTGCTGCGGGTGCCGCGCACCGAGCCGGAGCTGGCGCCGATCCTGCTCGGGATCCCCCTGCAGCTGCTGGCCCGGCACGCCGCCGTCGCGCTCGGACGCGACGTGGACCGGCCGCGGAACCTCGCGAAGTCGGTGACGGTGGAGTGAGGGTCCTCGGGCTGCACGTGGCCGCGGAGCGGGGTGCGCCGATGCACGACGTCGAGCGGGTCGAGGTGGTCGCGGGCAGCGGTGTCGTCGGCGACCGGTACTTCGGCACCCGGCACCGGCACGTCTCGGTGCAGAGCCGCGACGAGCTCGACGCCGCCGCCGACGCGCTCGGCGCCCCGGTGCCCTCGGGCGGCACCCGGCGCACCGTCACCGTCGACCACGGCACCGTCCCGACGACGCCCGGCACCCTGCTGCGGCTCGGCGACGTCGAGCTGGAGGTGGTGCGGAAGGCCGCACCGTGCCGGGTGATGGAGACCGCCGTCGGGCCGGGGGCGCGCCGCGCGCTGCACGACCGCGGCGGCGCGGTCTGCCGGGTGCTGACCTCCGGCGCGATCGCCGTCGGCGACCCGGTGCACATGCCCGCCGGGACGTGACTCGTCCGGTCACCGACGGTCACCCGTCGGTGACGCGGAATGCCTGCCGACCGTCACGGGATCCCCGTACGTGCGTTGGAGAGGTGACGGACTTCGACGAGCGGGGAGCGCCGGTGACGGATCCGATCGGGCGCCGGCGGGCGGCGGGCATGGTGGCGGGGCTGGTCGTCCTGGCCGGGGTCGCGGGCGCCGGGGTCGCCGCGGCGGACGCCGGCGCGACCGCCGCCTCGGAGACCTCCTCGGGTGCCGCCGAGGGTGAGAACAGCCAGGTCGCGCGGCAGGCGCACGCCGAGGCGCAGGTGCCGGGCACGCCGTGCTCGGTGTCGGCGCGGGCGTGTGTCGACCTGGACTCGCAGCGGGCCTGGCTGGTCACCGACGGCGTCGTGTCCTACGGCCCGGTCCCGGTCGCCTCCGGCGGGGCGGGCCAGGAGACGCCGGTCGGACACTCGTTCCGGGTGTACCGCAAGGCCGCCGACCACCGCAGCGGCGAGTTCGAGACACCCGACGGGGAGCCCGCCCCGATGCCGTGGTCGGTGTTCTTCGCCGACGGCGGGGTCGCGTTCCACGGCGGCGACCGGGAACGGGCGTCGGCGGGGTGTGTGAAGCTCGACCCGGAGCCGGCGGAGGAGTTCTTCGCCGGGCTCCGGGTCGGGGACAAGGTGCAGGTGCTCAGCGCCGCCACCGAGCGCGAGCACCGCGCCGCCCTCAGCTGACCGGGGCCTCCGCCACGGTGCGGCGGCGGACGAGCAGCGACAGCAGGACGGCCAGCACCCCGACCCCGCCGGCGACGGCGAACGCGGCGTGCAGCCCGTCGGCGTCCGGGGAGGCCCCGGCGGCGCTCGCCGAGCCCAGCGCGGCGACGGTGACGAACAGCGCCGTCCCCAGCGCGCCCGCGACCTGCTGCAGCGTGGACAGGATCGCGCTGCCGTGGGAGTACAGCTCGTCGGGCAGCGAGCCGAGCGCCTCGGTCATCAGCGGCGTCATCATCAACGCGAGCCCGCCCATCAAGACCAGGTGGAAGCCGACGACCACGCCGAGCGGGGTGCCCGGACCGAGGGTGGAGAACAGCAGCAGGCCGGTCGCCATCAGCACCGCGCCGGGGATCACCAGCGGGCGGGCGCCGACGCGGTCGAACAGCGCGCCGACCGGGCGGCCGAGCAGTCCGAGCAGCAGCCCGCCGGGCAGCACCACGAGCCCGGAGACCAGCGTGCTCGTCCCGAGCACGGTCTGCAGGTAGAGCGGCAGCAGCACCGCGGCGACGCCGATCAGCGACAGCAGCACCAGCGCGGTGAGCACCAGCGCCACGACGAACTGGCGGCGCCGGAACGGGCGCAGGTCCAGCAGCGCGCGGTCGGAGCGCATCAGCCGCAGCTGGCGCAGCACGAACACCGCCAGCGCGACCAGCCCGACGACGACCGGCGCCCACGGCGGGAGCCCCCCGCCGCCGTGGCCGCCCAGCGAGGACAGCCCGTAGACCAGGCCGCCGAACCCGACGGCGGACAGCAGCACCGAGACCACGTCGAGCGGGACCGGGCGGCCGCCGCCGTCGATGCGCAGCCACCGGGCGCCGGCCGCCGTGGCGAGCACGGCCAGCGGCAGGACCAGCCAGAACATCCAGCGCCAGCCCAGACCGGACAGGATCGCGCCGCCGATCGTCGGGCCGATCGCGGGCGCGACCGCGATGACGATCGTGATCGTGCCCATCGTCGCGCCGCGGCGCTCCGCGGGCACCAGACGCAGGATCGTGGTCATCAGCAGCGGGATCATCATCGCCGTGCCGCCGGCCTGCACGATGCGGCCGACGAGCAGCACCGCGAACCCGGGCGCGAAGCCGGCGATCGCGGTCCCCGCGGTGAACAGCCCGAGCGAGGTGAGGAAGACCTGCCGCGGGGTGAAGCGGTCCAGCAGGTAGCCGGTGGTGGGGATGACCACGGCCATCGTCAGCAGGAAGCCGCTGGTCAGCCACTGGGTGGTGGTGGCGGGGACACCGAGGTCGACGCTCAGGTCACGCAGCGCGACGCTCAGCACGGTCTCGTTGAGGATCATCACGAACGCGGCGCCGACGAGGACGGCGATCAGCGGTCCGGTCCGGATCGCCGGTACCGGTTCGGTACGGGACGGGGTGGTGGTCACGCGGGATCTCCTGCCCGGGGAAGGGTCGTGGTGGCCGCGCGCAGGGCGCGGCCGAGTCGGTCGACGGGGTCGGCGCACCGGACGCCCGCGGCGAGCTCGACGGCGAGGTCCTCGCCGCTGATCCGCAGGGCGGCGGCGACGGCGGCGGCGTGCACCCGGACGTCCAGGTCGCCGGGTTCGCGGCCGGCGCGGGCCGCGATCACCTCGGCGAGCACCGGCTCGGCCCGCTCGTGCACCGCCAGCCACACCGCCCGCAGCCCGGGCTCGGTGCGCGACAGCGCGATGACGGCCATCGCGGCGTCGGCGTCGGCGGCGTCGACCGGGTCATCCGGCGGGCGGTACTCGGCGAGCAGGTGCTCGTCGAGGCCCACCCCCGCCGGCCAGCGCCGCAGCGTCGCGACGACGGCGTCGATGCTGCGCGCCAGGAGCGGCTCCACGCAGCTCTCCTTGGTGCGGAACCAGCGCCACAGCGTCCGGCCGGACAGCCCGACCTCCTCGGCGATCCGCTCGCCGCTGGTGGCGTGCACGCCGTGCTCCCGGAACAGCGCCACAGCCGCACGGGAGATCTCCAGGCGCTGCAGCTCGCGCCGGCGGTCGCTCATCGGCGCCCGCCCGCGTCTGGTGTCGTCGAGTGTCTTCATGTCACTGCCTGACAGTAATGAGATCGGCCGGGACCGACCACGAGACGATCGTCTCACAATGCCTTTTTGGCAGTTTGTGCCACGCTGGTCGAGCACGTGATCATGCAACGTCGAGGGAGCCACGAGCGTGACGACGACCGGGACCACCGACCCCACCGCGGCCGACCTGGACCGGCCGCGGGAGCGCTACCGCGCCGAGCGCGACCGCAGGCTGCGCCCCGACGGCACCGCCCAGTACCGGGCGTCGACCGGGGAGTTCGGCTTCTACGCCGACGACCCGTGGTCCGGGCCCACCGAGCGCGACCCGGTGGACGACGAGGTGGACGTGCTGGTCGTCGGCGGCGGCTTCGGCGGACTGGTCGCCGCGGCCCGGCTGCGGCAGGCCGGCCACGAGCGGATCCGGATCGTCGACGTCGCCGGGGACCTCGGCGGGACCTGGTACTGGAACCGCTACCCCGGCATCGCCTGCGACATCGAGAGTTCGATCTACCTGCCGCTGCTGGAGGAGATCGGCGGGATGCCGAGCCGCCGCTACCCACCGGGCGGGGAGATCCGGGCGCACGCCCGCGCCATCGGCGAGCGCTTCGATCTCTACCGCGACGCCCTGTTCCACACCGAGGTCACCACCCTGGTCTGGGACGACGACGCGCGGGCCTGGCAGGTCGGCACCGACCGCGGCGACGAGGTCACCGCCCGGTTCGTCGTGATCTCCTCCGGGCCGTTCAACCGGCCCAAGCTGCCCGGGATCCCCGGCATCGCCGACTTCGCCGGGCACACCTTCCACACCAGCCGGTGGGACTACGGCTGGACCGGCGGCGACGAACGGGGCGGCCCGCTCGACCGGATCGGCGACCGCACTGTCGCGGTGATCGGCACCGGGGCGACGGCGATCCAGTGCGTGCCGCACCTGGCCGGGGCCGCGCGGCACCTCTACGTCGTGCAGCGGACGCCGTCGTCGGTCGACACCCGCGACGACGCCCCCTACGACGAGGCCTGGTGGCGGGCGCTGACCCCGGGCTGGCAGCGCCGCCGTCGCGAGGACTTCCTGCACCTGATGGACATGCGCCCGGCGCCGCACGGTTCGTCCGGCCCCGACGGCGTCGCGGACAGGTGGACCGACACCGCCCCGATCCGGGGCGCGCAGCGGCTCGCCCGGACCCGGGGCACCGAGGATCCGGCCGAGGCGCTCGAGATCGCCGACGCCGAGAAGATGGACGAGATCCGGTCCCGGGTCGACGAGATCGTCGCCGACCCGGTGACGGCCGCGGCGCTCAAGCCCTGGTACCGCCAGATGTGCAAGCGGCCCACCTTCAGCGACACCTACCTGCAGACCTTCAACCGACCGGACGTGACCCTGCTCGACACGGCCGGGCAGGGCGTCGAGCGGATCACCCGCGACGGCCTGGTGGTCGACGGCGTCGAGTACCCGGTGGACGCGATCGTGTTCGCCACCGGGTTCGAGCTCGGCGCGGACCCCGCCACCCGGGCCGGCGCCGACATCCGCGGTCGCGACGGCGTCACCCTCGCGGAGCACTGGGCCGACGGGCTGTCCACCCTGCACGGCTGGGTCAGCCGCGGCTTCCCCAACCTGTTCCACGTGGGCGCCGGGCAGAACTCGGCGTCGGTGAACTTCGCGCACGTGCTCGACGAGCAGGCCGGGCACATCGCGGCGGTCTGCGCCGAGGCCGCGCGGCGCGGGGTGCGGGTCGTGGAGCCGACCGCGGCGGCGGAGGCGGCGTGGGTCGCCACCATCCGCGAGCGGGCCCGCGACCAGCACGCCTTCCTCGCCGGGTGCACGCCCGGCTACTACAACTTCGAGGGCCGCCCGCGGACGCGCAGCGAGCAGTTCGGCGGCGGCCCGGTCGAGTTCCACGAGATCCTGCGCGACTGGCGCGCCGGTGGGATGGACGACGTGCTCTCCGGCGGGGACGCGTGAGCGTGCGCCCGGTCGCGGGACCGGACCGGGGACCCGTGCGGACCGCACCCGGGCTGCGCGCCGCGCCGCTGTGCCCGCCGAACCCGCTGTGGGCCTCCAACGGGATCGTCACCGGTCCGGACGGCCGGCTGTGGATCGCGCAGTTCCTCGGCGGGACCGTGTCCGCCTTCGACCCGGCGACCGGCGGGCTCGAGACGGTGCTGGGGCCGGACGGGCCGCTCACCGCCCCCGACGACCTCGTGTTCGGCGCCGACGGCGAGCTGTTCGTGGTCGACCTGCCCGCCGGGCTGGTGTGGCGCCGGGCCCCCGACGGGGCGACGGCCGTCGTCGCCGACGGGATCACCGCCCCGGACGGGATCGCCTGGCACCGCGGGCGGCTGTTCGTCAACGAGCTGTGCCCGGACGGACGGCTGCTGGAGATCGACCCGGCGGGCGGGCCGCCGCGGGTGCTCGCGACCGGGCTCGCGCTCGGCAACGCGATGGAGGTCGGCCCGGACGGGCTCCTGTACTACCCGCACCTGCTCTCCGGCGAGGTGTGGCGGGTCGACCCCGACGGCGGCACCCCCGAACGGCTGCTGACCGGGCTGGACCGGCCGGTGGCCGTGCGCTTCGACCCCGCGGGACGGCTGCGCATCCTGTCCAACGGCGACCGCGGCGCCCTGTGGACCGCCGACGGCGGGCGGGTCACCGCCACCCTCGACACCGGCGTCGGCGGCGCGGACAACGTCGTGTTCACCGCCGACGGCGCGGCCTGGGTGACCGGCGCCTTCCACGGCGGGCTGGTCCGGGCCGGTGTCGACGGCACGGTGACCACGGCGCTGCCGGCCGGCCTGTGCGGCCCCTGGGGCGTGGCCGCCGACGGTGCGGGCGCGCTCGTCGCCGACCACTTCTCCCTGGCCCGGGTGGCCGGCGGCGCCGTCACCGCGCTCGGCGACGTCGTCACCGAGGTCCGCGGCGGGGTCCGCGGACTCGCCCGGCACCACGGTGACACGGTCGTGACCACCGGCCCCGGGGTGTGGCGCGGGTGTCCCGGCTCCTGGACCCCGCTGGCCGACGGGCTGGCCGGGGCGACCGGCGTCGCTTCCTGCCGGGACGGGCTGCTGGTCGCCGAGACCGGCGCCGGGCGGGTCCTGCACCTCGCCGACGACGGCACCGCCACCGTGCTCGCCACGGGTCTCGACGGGCCGGTGGACGTGGCCGTCGACGGGACCGGCACCGGCTACGCCACGCTGACCGGCGGCGGACAGGTCGTGCGGCTCACCCGCGACGGCGACGCCACCGTGCTCGCCGCGGGTCTGCACCGGCCGGAGGGGATCGCCGTGGCCGGGGGCGCGCTGTGGTGCGCCGAGGCCGCCGCGGGACGGCTGCTGCGGATCGACCCGGCCGACCGGACGGTCACCGTCGCGGCGTCGGGGCTGCCCTTCGACGTGCGCCCACCGCACGTGCCCGCGGACTGCCGCAGCGGTGCGGCAGCCCGGCCCGCCCCGTTCGCCGGGGTCGCCGCGGCCGACGACGGCTCCGTGCTCGTCGCGGTCAACGGCGCGGGCTACGTGCTGCGGGTCGGCTCCTGACCGGCCGCGCGTTCGCCGTCGACGCCGTGGGTCGCGGCGTCGACGGCCGCCGACAGCCGCTCGCGCAGCTGCGCGGCCGGTGGGCGGCGCCCGTCGGCGGTGGCGGCGGCGATGTCCTCGGTCGCGACCCGCAGCGCCCCGTTGAGCGCGGCGGCCTGCACCCGCACGGCGACGTCGCCGGGATCACGGCCGAACCGGCCGGCGAGGATCCCGGCGAGGACCGGCTCGGCCCGCTCCTGCACGACCAGCCAGATCGCGCGCAGCGCGGGCTCGTCGCGGCTCATCCGGATCACGGCGAGCACGAGGTCGCCGTCGTCCGGGCCCGCGTCGGGGTGCTCGGCGTAGTCCGCGGCGAGATGCTCGGTCAGCCCGACGCCCGCGGGCCAGCGGGTCAGGCTCGCGGTGAACGCGTCGGTGGCCAGGCTCAGCACCGGCTCGACGCAGCTCTCCTTCGTGCGGAACCAGCGCCAGAACGTGCGCGCCGACAGCCCGACCGCCTCGGCGATCTGCTCCCCGCCGGTCGCGGCGACGCCGTTCTCGCGGAACAGCCGGATCGCGGCCCGGGAGATCTCCAGGCGCTGCAGGGTGCGGCGACGGTCGCTCATCGGCCGCCGTCCGCGCCGGACCGCCGTCCCCTCCGTCACACCGCACCCCCGAGTGCTCGCCGGGCGGTCAGCCTAGACGGCGGGCGTTGGCCCGCACCCGGGTGCGGATCGGCTCCAGCGCCCGCTCGAGGGTCGCAGGCCCCGGCTTCGAGGTGACCAGGACGACCGCGGCCCGGGAGAACCCGTCGACCTTCTCGGCCCACATCCGGTGGAACTCGCGGACCTCACGCGCCGGGGGCGGGAAGCCCGAGGTGAGCATCCGGGCGGTGCGACGCGCGATGACCAGCGGCGCGAACACCGCGATCTCGGCGAGCGAGAGGACGGCACGAGTGGTGGCGGGCACGGGACGGACGGTAGCCCCTGCCCCCGACACCCACGGGCCGCGCGCCGGTCACCGAGGGCTCGCCGCCGGTCACCGCCGGTTCGGGTGGCGACACCCCCTCCCGCGTTAACGATGGGGCGCGGGGCCACGACAGGTAACCGAACGCGACCCCGGGGAGGGCTCACACGCATGGCCGTCGAGACGTTCTGGGACGGGCTGGAACGGCGCATCGCCGCCGGCGAACCGCCGTACGGGGAGCACCCGGGCGTCGCGCCGGACGGGGTGACACCCGAGGCGCTGCGCCGCGTCCTGGACCTCGAGGCGCACCACCTGCGCCGCTCCGGCACCGCGCCGGTCGCCCAGCACCTGCTCGCCGGGGCCGTCCTGGCCGGGGAGGCCGCGCTGGCCGGGGCCGCCCGGGCCCGGCTCACCGCCCAGGGCGTCCCCGCGCTGACCACCCGCTGGCGCACCCGGCCGCCGTCGGCCGCGCTGAGCCGGGTCCTGGAGGGCCACGGGGACGCGGTCGTCGCGCTGCTCGCCGGACCGGACGGCCTGTTGCTGTCGCTCGACGCCTCCGGTGAGAGCGGTGCCTGGGACGCCGGGACCGGGCACGCGGTCCCGGACCCGCTCGCCGGGCCCGGCGGTCCGCGGCCCCCGGCCTCCGCGGTCCACGCCCGGACGGTCGCCCTGTCCCCCGACGGCGGCCTGGTCGCCCTCGCCGGTGACGACCCCGAGGTGCGGGTGCTGGCCACCGACGGCCCGGCCCGCGGCGCCGAGGTCACGACCCTGGCCGGGCGGCCCGGCCCGGTGACCGCGCTCGCGGTGACCGGGACCGCCCCGACCCGGGTGGTCGCGGGCGGCGCCGACGGCGCGGTGCGGGTGTGGGACGTGACCAGCGGCGCGGCCGTCTCGGTCGCCCGCGGCCACGCCGGCCCGGTGACCGCGCTGACCGCGACCGGCCAGGGCACCGTCGTGTCCGGCGGGGTGGACGGCACGCTGCGGTCCTGGGACCCGGCCACCGGGGCCCCGCTGGGGCTGCTGGAGGGCGGGCCCGCCGTGGTCGCCGTGCTGGTGCCGACCGCGGGGCAGCTGCTCGCGGCCACCGCCGACGGTGCGCTGCACGTGTTCGCACTGGTCGACGGGGTGCCGCAGGACGCGGTGCGGCTCGACGTCCCCGGCGACGGCGTCGCGGTCACCGCGGCCGCGTGCGCCGGTGAGGGCCGGGTCGTCGTCGGGCGGGTGGACGGGACCGTGCAGCTCGTCCCGACCAGCGGCCCCGGCCCGGTCGCCGAGCTCGCCGGGCACGGCGCCGCGGTGCGGGCGGTCACCGCCGACGCCGCGGGCACCGTCGTCGCGACCGGGGACGACCACGGCCGCGTCCTGGTCTGGGACTCGGCACGGGCCCGGCCGGGTGCCGGCGGGCACGCCGGGGTCTCCCCCGCGGTCGGTGCGGTCGCCGCGGGCCCGGGCCTGGTCGTCTCGGCCGGTCGCCGCTCCGACGGGCTGCTCGCGCACGACCCGGCCACCGGCGCGCGCCGCTGGGGCGCCCCGGCCGGTGCGGGCCCGCTGTGGTTCGACCCGTCCGGCACGAGGCTGTTCGCCGTCACCGGGGCCGCGACCGTCGAGGAGCGCTACGCGACGACCGGGGTGCGGGCCGGTGCGGTGTCGCTGCCCGGCCGTGTGCTGGCCGGGCGGGGCGCGCTGGTCGTGACCGGTGAGCCGGACGGCACGGTCGCCGTGCGCGACGCGCGCAGCGGGCGGGCCTTCCGCACCACCCGGCTGCCGTCGGCACCGCGGGTGGCCGCGCCGACCCCCGGTGGGGCGACGGTGCTGCTCGCCGCGGACGGCCTGCTGGCCTGCTGGCGGCCCGCCTCGGCGGAGGTGGTCACGGCGGCGCTGCCGGCCGGGCTGGTCACCGCCGTCGCCGTCGACGACGACGGCTGCCACGGCGTGGTCTGCGACGCCGACGGCCGGGTGCACGTCTGGCGGGCCGGGTCGGCCGCGGTGACGACGGTGCGCGCCGACGCGGCGCACCTGACCGCGGCCGCCGGTGCGGGCCGGTGCCGCGCGGTGACCGCGGGCTCGGACGGCACGGCGGTGCTGTGGGACCTGACCTCGGCGACGGCGCTCGGCCGGGTGCCGCTGGACGCGCCGCTGACCGCGGTCGCGGTGGGGGGCGGGACGGTGGTCGTCGGCGACGGGTGCGGCGAGGTGCACTGCCTCGACCTGCTCGCCGGGGCCGCCGCGGCCGTCCCGGACGGTGTCATCCCCGAGCAGGGCGGCGCGGCCGTGGTCCCGGCGCCACGCACCGGGACCACGGACCGCGAGGCGGCCGCTCAGCTCAGCGAGTAGCCCTCGAACTTCTCCCGCAGGGTCTTCTTGGAGAACTTGCCGACGCTCGTCTTGGGCACCTCGTCGATGAACTCGACGGCGTCGGGGAGCCACCACTTGGCGACCCGGCCGGTGAGGAAGGCGAGGAGCTCGTCGGCGGTGAGGGTCTCGCCGTCCTTCACCACGACGCAGGCCATCGGGCGCTCCACCCAGCGCTCGTGCGGGATCGCGATGACGGCGGCCTCGGCGACCTTCGGGTGCGCCATGATCTCGTTCTCCAGCTCCACCGAGCTGATCCACTCACCACCGGACTTGACCAGGTCCTTGGTGCGGTCGACGAGCTTGACGTAGCCCGAGCCGTCGACGACGGCGACGTCGCCGGTGCGCAGCCAGCCGTCGGAGGTGAACTGCGTGCCGCCGCCCTCGCCGCGGTAGTACTCCGAGGCGATCCACGGGCCCGCCACCTGCACCTCACCGCTGGTGGTGCCGTCCCAGGGCTGCTCGGCACCGGTCTCGGGGTCGGCGATGCGCAGGTCGACGAGCGGGACCGGGGGTCCCTGCAGGGCGCGCACGGTGGCCTTGTCGTCGTCGGACAGGTCGTCGTGCTGGGAGCGCAGCACGCCCAGGGTCGCCACCGGCGAGGTCTCGGTCATCCCCCATCCCTGCAGGACCGGCAGGCCGATCGCGGTGCGGAAGCCCTCCGACATCGACTTCGGCACCGCCGAGCCGCCGCAGAGCAGGACCCGCAGCGACGAGCAGTCGTACTCGCCGAGCCTGGGCAGCAGGCCCATCCAGATCGTCGGGACGCCCGCGGCGACGGTGACCCGGTGGTCCTGGATCAGCGTCAGGACCGCGTCCGGGGTCATGCCGGGCCCGGGCAGCACCAGCGAGGTGCCGGCGAGCAGGCAGCCGTAGGGCAGGCCCCAGGCGTTGGCGTGGAACATCGGGACGACCGGCAGGACCACGTCGCGCTCGCAGAGCCCGACGCCGTCGGCGAACAGGGTCGCGAGCGAGTGCAGCAGCGTCGAGCGGTGCGAGTAGACGACGCCCTTGGGGTTGCCGGTGGTGCCGGAGGTGTAGCACATGGCGGCGGCGGTGTTCTCGTCCTCCACCACGAACCGGCCCGCGAACGGCTCGGCCGCCGCCAGGAGCTCCTCGTAGATCCGGATGCGCGGGTCGTCGGGGATCTCGGTCGGCGCGCCGTCGTCGATGACGACGACGTGGCGCACCGTGGTCATCCGGTCCACGTGCGGCCAGAACAGGCCGAGCAGGGAGCGCTCGACGAACACGACCTCGTCCTCGGCGTGGTCGGCTACGTAGACGAGCTGGTCGGGGAACAGCCGCAGGTTGAGCGTGTGCAGGACCCGGCCGGTGCACGGCACCGCCAGGTACAGCTCCAGGTGCCGGTCGGTGTTCCAGCAGAACGTCCCGACCCGGCCGTCGGCGGAGACGCCGAGGGTGTCGAGCACGGTGGCCAGCCGGCGGGTGCGTACGGCCCACTCGGCGACCGTGGTGGTGCGGACCGTCCCCGCCGGGGTGGCGGTGACGATCTCCTTGTGTCCGAAGTACTGCTCGGCACGGTGGAAGACGTGCGGCAGCGTCAGGGGACGGTCCTGCATCAGACCGAGCATCGTTGCTCCTGGGGGCTTCCGGGGTGGGGTCGGCCCGACCCTACCGTAACTCGAGATATGGATTGGACTATCCGGTCACTGCATCCGGGGGTCGGGAACGCGGCGTCCGGAGTAATCGGACACCCACTGTCAGCAGGCGTGACGCACTGTCCTAACGTTCTTCCCGACGTCCGCGAACCGTCAGGTTCCGGACGCGAGCACGCAGGGTCAAGCAACCGGCCCGGCATCCCGGGGTCCACCCCGGGAACCGTTTCCGCAGACATCATCTGCCGGACGCGCCGGGCCAGGTCTCCGGTGCCGCTCGCCGCGGCACCCGCCGAACCGTCGCGTTCCGGCGCGGCGGAGGTCAGATGCTTTCCGGGCCCTCGGACGCGCAGATCCTGCGCGCCTGCTGCGACGATCCCGTGTTCCGTGCCACGCGCTCCCCGTACCTGGTCGTCGACGGGGAGCTCACGGTCGTGGGGGCGAACGCGGCCTTCTGTGCGGCGACCCTGCGCACGTCCGGCGAGCTGGTCGGCAGGCCGCTGACGGCCGCGCTGCCGGACGACCCCCACCGGCCCGGCGCCGACGGCGTCGCCAGGCTGACGGCGTCGCTGTCGCGGGTGCTGCGCCTCGGGCTGCGCGACCACCTGCCGGTGCAGCGTCACGACGTGCCCGCGGCGACGGGCACGCCCGGCTTCGTCGAACGGGTGTGGGTCACGGTGAACTCCCCGCTGGCCGCCCCGGACGGGCGGGTCATCGGGGTGCTGCACCACGTCGAGGACGTCACCGGGTTGATCAGCCCCGGCGCCGACGGCAGCGACCTCCCCGCCGCGGCGCTGGCCCGCGCCCTGGACACCGAGAACAGCCACCTGCGGGCCCGCTTCGCCCGGCACGTCAGCATCGAGCAGGCGAAGGGGGCCCTCATGGCCCAGCGCGGCTGCTCCGCCGACGAGGCGTTCAGCCTGCTGCGCCGGCTCTCGCACGAGACGAACCGGAAGCTGCACGTGGTCGCCGAGGCGCTGCTGGCGGACACGGTCGGGCAGCGGCCCTGAGTCGTCACCACCCGTTCGCCCGCAGACCGTGCCGGAGCGCGATCACTGGGGCACGATGGGTGGTCACGAGTCGATCGACGGAGGCGACATGGTGGACCCGCACGCGGCCGTCCCGGGCCGGACCGCAGGCACGCTGACCGGCCGGTACCTGCTGGTGCTCAGCGATGACCTGGTGGCCGACCACGACACGGCACGCTCGGCGGTGGCGGAGCTGACCGGCCTGTCCGAGGTGACCAGCAGCCGCGACGACACCCCGGGGGCCCACCCGACGCTGTTCGCCCGGCTCGGCGTCGCCGTCGCCGAGCTGGACCCGGCCCGGCTGCGCACCGTGCGGGCCGACCGCCGGGTGCTGTCGGTGGAGCCCGAACGCGTGCTGCGCGCCCTGTCCGGGCCCGGGCTGAGCGCCGACTACCTGCGCGGGTTCGCCGACGCGGCGGGCTTCCTGGCCGAGCGCGCCGCCGCGTCGGAGACCGCCGACGCGCCCGTCGCGGCCCGGTTCGCCGACAACGACCAGGTCACCTGGGGGCTGCAGGCCACCGGTGCGGACCTCGCCGCCGAGACCGGCGCCGGGATCACCGTCGCCGTCCTCGACACCGGCCTCGACCTCGGGCACCCCGACTTCGCCGGGCGGCAGATCGAGTCGCGCTCGTTCGTCGACGGCCAGGAGGTCGCCGACGTGCAGGGGCACGGCACGCACTGCATCGGCACCTCCTGCGGGCCGCTCGCCCCCGGTTCGGGACGCCGCTACGGCATCGCCCACGAGGCGAGGATCCTGGTCGGCAAGGTGCTCGGTGACGACGGCTCCGGCACCGACGCCGGCATCCTCGAGGGCATCGAGTGGGCGATCTCCTCCGGCGCGCAGGTCGTCTCGATGTCGCTGGGCGCGGACCTCGACGAGGTCTCCGCCGCCTACGAGAACGCCGGGCGGCGCGCGCTGGACGCGGGCACCCTGATCGTCGCCGCGGCCGGCAACAACGCCGAGCGCTCGGCCGGGAACGTCGGTTTCGTCGGTGTCCCGGCGAACAGCCCGTCGATCATGGCGGTCGCCGCGGTGGACGCCGCGCTGGCCATCGCCGACTTCTCCGCGGCCAGCTCCGCGGTCGAGGGCGGGCAGGTCGACATCGCCGGCCCCGGTGTGGACGTCTACTCGTCGTGGCCGATGCCCCAGCGCACCAACACGATCTCGGGCACCTCGATGGCCACCCCGCACGTCTCCGGGATCGCGGCGCTGTGGTCGCAGCGCACCGGAGCCCGCGGGCGCGACCTGTGGACCCAGCTCACGCAGGCCGCCCAGCGGCTGCCGCTGCCCTCGGGCGACGTCGGCGCGGGACTCGTCCGGGCCCCGGGCCGATGAGCACGACCGGGAGGCTGCTGGTGTCGGTGGCCGACGGGCACGTCGCCGACGACGTCGCGCGGGCCTGCGCGGCCGCCGGGCTGCAGGTGGAGAAGGTGCTCACGGGGGTCGGGGTGGTCGTCGGGACGTGCGACGACCCGGACGTCCTGCGGGGTGTCACCGGGGTCGCCGCGGTCGAGCCCGACCGCGAGGTCCACCTGGACCGCGATCAGCCGGGGCCCGCGTAATCGGTCGACGCGCGACCCGTACGTCCGATACGGTGGTGCCAGTCGATCGCGCCCGGTGACACGCCGGCCGCGACGAACCGCCCGGACCGTCCCCGGGAGGCGCCCACCCGGCGCCCCGGCCACGGCCGGTGCCACCGACCCCGTACCGGCACCGCGCGATCCCGCGCGGCGCGGCACTCCGCCGCGTACCGGACACCACCTCGACCGAAACGACCATTCCTGTGCAGGCCTCCGTCCACCCACCCGTCACCGACCCCACCGTCCGGGGCGCCGTCGACCGGCTCACCGCCGAGTTCGCCGGTCGTTTCTCCCCCGACCTCGTCGACCACGTCGTGCGCGGCTCCCGCCGCGACCTCGACGTCGTCTCCGCCGCAGCGCTCCCCGAGATGGTCGAGCGCCTGGCCCGTCAGCGGCTGATCGAACACCTCTGATCCGTCCGGCCCCGTCGCCGGGCAGGATGGTCGCCATGTCGCGTCCGCTGTCCGGTCTGCACGTCGTCGAGTGCGCGAGTTTCGTCGCCGGTCCCACCGGTGGCATGACGCTCGCGCAGCTCGGGGCCTCGGTCGTCCGCATCGACCCGCTCGGGGGCGGCCCCGACCACGGTCGCTGGCCCGCCGCCGGGCACGGCACCGGCGACTCCTACTACTGGGCCTCGCTGAACAAGGGCAAGCGGTCGATCAGCATCGACCTGCGCTCCGACGAGGGCCGTGAGCTCGTCCTGGGCCTGGCGACGGCGCCGGGCCCGGACCGCGGTGTCCTCGTCGACAACGTCGTGGGCCGCCGCTGGATGGCCAACGACGCGCTCGTCGCGCGTCGCCCGGACCTGGTGCACGTGCGCGTGCAGGGCTACCCGGACGGCCGACCCGCCGTCGACTACACCGTCAACGCCGAGGTCGGGATCCCGCAGATCACCGGCAGCGAGGAGGGCGCGGCCCCGGTCAACCACGTACTGCCCGCGTGGGACCTGGTCACCGGCATGTCGGTCGCGACGGCCGTGCTCGCCGGGGTGTACCAGCGCTCCCGCACCGGCGCCGGGGTGTACTCCGAGATCGCGCTGTCCGACGTGGCGCTGGCCGGCGTCGCGAACCTGGGCTGGCTCTCCGAGGCCGACGAGCGCGGGCACGAGCGGCCGCGGCACGGCAACCACGTCTACGGCAGCTTCGGTGTCGACTTCGCCTGCTCCGACGGGAACCGGGTGATGGTCGTCGCGCTGACCCCGGCGCAGTGGAACGCCCTGGTGTCGGTCACCGGGACCGGTGACGTGTTCGCCGCACTGGAGCCCGCCCTCGACGCCGACCTGACCTCGGAGACCGAGCGCTACCGGCTGCGCGAGACGATCGCGGCGGTACTGCGGCCGTGGTTCGCCGCGCGCGACTCGGCGACCGTGGAGTCCGAGCTGAACCGGGCCCGCGTGCTGTGGGGCCGCTACCAGGGGATGACCCACGTCGTCGCCGAGCACCGCGCCGGAGGGCACCCGCTGCTCGCCGATCTGGCGCTCCCCGGGGGCGCCACCGGTATCACCGCGCGCTCGCCGATCCGGTGGGACGCCGACCACGGTGACCCCGGCGCCGCCCCCGAGCTGGGCCGGGAGACCGACGAGGTACTCGCCGACGTCCTCGGTCTCGACGAGCGCACCATCGGCGGGCTGCACGACCGCGGCGTCGTCGGGTAGAGAATGCCCGTGACCGACGCACAGCTGACCGAGGCGCGGTGGACCCACGTCGCGCTGCCCACCGGCGACCTCGACGCCGCCATCGACTTCTACACGACGATGACACCCCTCACCGTCGTCGAACGCTTCTCCGACGACGCCGGGCGGAGCGCCTGGCTGTCCAACGCCGGTCAGGTGGAGACGCCGATGGTGCTGGTCCTGGTGTCGTTCGACGCCGAGCAGGGTGGCGAGCTGGGGTTGCTGCGCCCCTTCGCCCACCTGGGGATCGAGGTGCCGACCCGCGACGACGTCGACGCCGCCGCCGACCGCGCCCGGGACGCGGGGTGCCTGCACTGGGAGCCGCGGCAGATGCCGGGGCCGGTGGGGTACATCTGCGCGCTGACCGATCCGGACGGGAACGTCGTGGAGTTCTCGTACGGGCAGAAGGTGTTCACCTCGGTGCGGGAGAAGTGGGGCTGAGGTCCCGGGGTTCGCGTTGGGGCCCGGTCGAGCCCACCGTCCCGACCGGGTGGGGCTGTCGGAGCGCCGCTGTTCAGGGGCACCGAGGTCGGTCGTCGGGCGGCGTGCCCCCTGGTCGCACCTGCGTCGTGCTCGTGCCGTCGGTCGTGGGCCTTGCCGGCGGGGCCGACGACGAACGGGTTGATGCGCGATCTCCACCCCACCAGCCGCCCCCGGGGAGTCGGGTGATCCCGTCCCCCGCCACCTGGCCGGCGGTGGTCGCGCCGTCCAGGTGAGAACCGGTATGTAGGCGCTTCCCTCTCGTGCCGGAGACATCACCCCAGCTCAAGGATTCGCGATAGCGAACGAAAACTAGCGATCGAACACACGTTCGAGTATCGTCGACGGTGTGACCGCCACCCAGGAACCACCCGCCCACGCCACCGGCGTGCTCGCAGGCGGGTTCCCCTCGGGTGACCTCACCCTGCTCCGGTTCCACCTCGACCACGCCCTCGCCGCCGACACCTCCACGTTGTCCGAAGCCGAGCTGATCGACCAGATCCAGGAGATCGAGTCGCTCCGGGCTTCCCTCGCCGCCCTGCAGACGGACCGGATCCGCGCCTTCGCCCAGGCCCACGTCGACAGCCACCGCGTCGACGACCGGACCGACGTCGACAAGATCCACCGCAGCGTCGTCGCCCAGATCCAGCTGGCCTGCCGGGTCTCCACCACCGAGGCCCGCACACGCGTCGCCGACGCCCGCGATCTGCACGCCGGGCTCGACGACGTCCGGCGCCTCCATGAGACCGGGCAGCTCAGCGCCGCCAAGGTCACCGCGATCGCCGTCGAATGCCGCGACCTCGACACCACCCAACGCGCGCGGGTCGACGCCCGGCTCGCTGCCGTGCACGACCTCACCCGCTACGGCATCGGGCGCCTGCGGGCGATGACGCGGCGTCTGGTCGCCGAGATCGCTCCCGACCGGTTCCGCGCCCGCGTCCACGCGGCCAGGGTCGAGCGCCGGGTCATCCTGCGGCCCGCGCCGGATGCGATGAGCTACCTGACCGCGTACGTGCCGGTCGAGCAGGGCGCCGCCTGCCTGGCCGCGCTGCAGAAGGCGTTCGTCGAGGTCCAGGTCGACCCGCAGCCCCTGACCCGCACCCGCGGGCAGGTCCTGGCCGACACCCTCGTCGAGCGCGTCACCGGGCAGGCCACCGCGACCGCTGTGAACCTCGAAGTGCAGGTCACCGTCCCGGTCCAGGCCCTGCTCGACCCACGGTCCCCACTCCCCGCCGAGATCCCCGGCCTGGGGCCCGTCCCGGCCGACCTGCTCGCGAACCCCGAGGGCGCCAAGTCCCTGCGCCGCCTGCTCACCGACCGCGGTCTGGTCATCGGCGGCGACTCCCGACAGCGCACCTTCACCGGACTCCTCGCCACCCTCGTGAAAGCACGCGCGGAGAACCGGTGCACCGAGCCCTACTGCGACGCTCCCGTCCGCCATCTCGACCACATCCACCGCGACGCCGACGGCGGACGCACCGAGCTGGAGAACGGGCGTGGACTGTGCGAGTTGCACAACCACGTCCGCGAACAACCCGGCTGGAACGTCTTCCGCGCGCCCGACGGCATCGTGGTCACCGTGACACCGACCGGACACAGGTACTGCGGTCCGGCACCACAACCGCCACCGCGTGCACCGACATGACCTCGACGCCGCGCGCACCCCACCGATCCGATGGGGTGCGCGAGGTGGTGGCGAGCGGGTCAGGAGGTCGGGGCGGACAGGTCGTAGACGGTCTGACCACCGACGGTCGTCGCCGTGTAGTGCTCGGCGACCCAGGTCGCGATCCGGCTGCTCGTCGAGTCGCTCTGCCCACCGGGGCCGCCGCCCTGGCCGCCCGCCACGTAGTAGGCGATCCGGCCCTGCTCCACGTAGGACCGGAACTCGGCGAGGGTGACGGCGGAGTCGCTGCCGGCCCACCCACCGGTCGACATGACCGCGGTCCCACTCGCCAGCTCCAGCGACGCGGCGGTCTGGGAGGTGGCGACCGCAGCCGCCCAGGTCGTCCCGGACGAGGACCGGGTCGCGGTGAGCAGTGAGGTCAGCTCCAACGAGGTCGCGCCGCCGGAGCCGGGCCCGCCACCGCCCTGCCCCGGGGGCGTTGCCCCGGCACCACCGGACCCGTCCGCGCCGACGGCCGCACCCGGGCCGGCCGGGCCCGAGCCGGGACCGCCGGACGAACCGGCGGTGGTGCCGAACGAGCTCGACACCGTCCCGACCGAGGGGATGCTGCCGGTGTGCCCGGTCGACGCCGTCGCCACCGCGTACACTCCGGTCCCGAGCATCCCCGCCACCAGCACCGCGACCAGACCGGACCGCACCACCGCTCGCCCCCGGCCGGGCGCGAGCATCAGCCCCGCCGCGACCACCGTGACCACCCCGACCGGCCAGCACAGCCAGGAGAACGACTCCGCGCTCACCACCAGCAGCGCGACCGCCCAGCCACCGGTGACGAGCACCGTCGTCGCGGCGACGATCCGCGCCCACCGGGCACCCCGCTCCCGCCACAGCGCCGCCCCGCCGACGGCCACCACTCCGGCGAGCCCCGGGGCCAGCGCCACCGTGTAGTACGGATGCATCGTCCCGCTCATCATCGAGAACACCGCCGCCGTGACGAGGGTCCAGCCACCCCACAGCAGCAGCGCCGCACGGGTCCGGTCGGTCCGCGGCGCCCGCCGGGTGACCCACAGCCCGGCGACGAGCAGGATCAGCGCGGCCGGCAGCAGCCAGGAGATCTCGTAGGCGAGCTCACCGGTGAACAGCCGCAACGGACCGGCCGCACCGCCGAAGCCGGTGTTGCCACCACCGCCTCCCCTGCCGGGGCCAGCACCGTTGCCGGTGCCGCCGAGCAGCCGGCCGAGGCCGTTGTAGCCCAGCGCGAGCTCGAGCAGCGAGTTCGTTGTCGATCCGCCGATGTAGGGCCGGTCGGACGCGGGCCACAGCTCCACCAGCGCGATGAACCACCCCGCGGAGACGACCATCCCCGCCACCGCGGCGCCCATCTGCACGATCCGGGTCCGCAGCCGCGGCGAGCCGGCGACCAGGTACACCAGCCCGAGCGCCGGGACGACCAGCAGCGCCTGCCCCATCTTCGTGAGGAACGCGAACCCGACCGCCGACCCGGCCGCGACCAGCCACCAGGTGGACGCCCGCACCGAGGCGGCGTCGACGGCGCGCGAGCCGGCCCAGGCTGCGACGACCAGCAGCAGCGTCAGCAGCGCGTCCGGGTTGTCGAACCGGAACATCAGCACCGCGGACGGCGTCAGCGCCAGCGCTGCACCGGCGAACAGGCCCGCGGCGGGCCCGGCCCACCGCAGCACCGTGGAGTGCAGCAACCCCACCGCCGCCACACCCATCAGGGCCTGCGGCACGAGCAGGCTCCACGACGAGAACCCGAACAGCCGCGCCGAGGCCACCATCACCCACAGCGCCGCGGGCGGCTTGTCGACGGTGATCGCGTTCCCGGAGTCCAGCGACCCGAACAGCCAGGCCTTCCACGACTGCGTCCCGGCCTGCACCGCGGCGGCGTAGAAGTCGTTGGCATGGCCCGAGGCCGACAGGTTCCACAGGTAGAGCACTGCGGTCGCGGCGAGCAGTACCAGCAGCCCCGGCCGCGCCCAGCGCGGGCCGTCGTGGGGCCCGCGGAGCAGCCGCGCCACCCGCCCGGGCGGCGCGACGGACGGGCCGGAGCCGGTGGGCGGGACGGGTGGGGGGACGGACGGCGGCGGGGTGTCGCGGTGCCGTCCCGGTCGGACCGGGGTCGCGGTGCTCACGGGGGTCTCCTCGAGTCGTGGAGGTACGCGGACCACCGTCGTCCGCGGCTCTGTCGCACTCCTGTCCGGTTCCTGTGCGCGGTCTGTGAGCGATGAGTTCCGGGCGCGACGCCGGTCACCCCTCACATGACCGAGCCGACCACCACCGCCCTGCCCCCCGTCGTCGACACCGCCACCTGGGAGCGCGAGCTCGCCGCGCTGCGCGTCCGCGAGAAGGCCGCCACCCGCGAGCTCGACGCCATCGCCGCCGCCCGTCGCCGGCTGCCGATGGTCGAGATGCCCGACTACGTCCTGCGCGGCGAGGACGGCCCCGTCCGCCTCGCCGAGATCTTCGACGGCCACCCGCAGCTGATCGTCTACAGCCACATGTGGCACGACGGCGCCGACTGGCAGTGCGGCGGGTGCACGGGGTTCACCTCGCAGTTCACCCGGCTCGCCGGTCTGGAGAAGTTCGACGCCCGCTTCGTGATCGTCACCCAGGGCCCGATCGACGAGGCGCTGGCCTACCGGCGTCGCGTCGGCAACACCATGACCTGGTACTCGACGGCCGACAGCAGCTTCGGCACCGACGTCGGCGCCCCGCCCGGGGGCGGCTTCGCGGTCAACGTGTTCCTGCGCGACGGCGACCGCGTCTTCCGCACCTGGCACACCGACGGCCGCGGCACCGAGCAGCTGTCCTACCTGTTCCCGCTGGTCGACGTGCTGCCCTACGGCCGCCAGGAGGTCTGGCAGGACTCGCCGCAGGGCTGGCCGCAGGGCCCCACCTACAGCCGGTGGGCCGGGCCGCAGGAGATCGCCGCCGCCTACGGCGAGGGCTGAGCCCGCGCCCGTACCCCGGCCAGGACGGTGTCGACGACCGCCACCGCGTGACCCCGGGCGTCGTCGCGGGCGGCGAGGTGTGCGGGGGTGGTCGCGACGTGGTTGCGCACCGCCCCCGCGACCAGGTCCGCGACCAGCGCCACCGACGTCCCGGCCGGGAGCTCGCCGCGCTCGATGCCGCGGCGCACCATCGTCCGGGCGCCGCGGACGTGCTCGGGATAGGCGTCGTCGGCGAGCGCGCCCGCGATCTCCGGGACCCGGTGGGAGTCGACGAGCAGCCGCTCGACCAGCCGGCCGTCGTCGCTCGTGGCGAACGCCGTCCACAGCTCGGCGAAGGTCACCAGGTCCTCGCGCAGCGAGCCGGTGTCGATGTCGGCGACGAAGCGGGCCCGGTCGCGCACCGCCGCCACGAGCAGCGCCGCCCGGGTCGGCCAGCGCAGGTACAGCGACCCCTTCCCGATCGACGACCGGCGGGCCACCTCCTCCAGCGACAGCCCGGACCAGCCGCGCTCGCCGTAGACCTCGCGGGCGGCGGCGAGGGCGCGACGGTCGACGTCCGGGTCGCGCGGACGTCCGCTGCGGCGCGACGGCGGGGGCACGGCGGCGATCCTGCCAGACGGGCTGTGACCACCGACCCACTTCTGGACGGTGTCCGTCCGTAATACGCTCACCGGTGTGATCAGGACAGCGCTGACCGATCTGCTGGGCGTCGAGCACCCGATCGTCGGGTTCAACCGGTCCCCCGCGGTGGTGACCGAGGTGAGCCGCGCCGGCGGGTTCGGGGTGCTCGCCGCGGTCTCCTACACCGCCGAGGAGCTCGACGCGCAGCTGACCTGGATCGAGGAGCAGCTCGACGGGCGGCCCTACGGGGTCGACCTGCTCGTCCCGGAGAAGACCGCCGACACCGGGGCCGACCGGGAGGACCTCGTCGCCGCGCTGCGTGCGCAGCTCCCGGCCGAGCACCTCGCCTTCGTCGACGACCTGCTCGACCGCTACGGCATCCCGCGGGTGCCGGTCGACCCCGGGCGCGACGCGATCGCGGCGGGGATGAGCCGGCGCGGCGCCGAGGCCCAGCTCGACGCGGTGTTCGCCCACCGGCCCGCGCTCGTCGCGAACGCGCTCGGCACCGCGCCGCCGCACCTCGTGGAGCGCGCGCACGACGCCGGGACGGTCGTCGCCGCGCTGGTCGGGACCCGCCGGCACGCCGAACGGCAGCTCGCGGCCGGGGTCGACGTGCTCGTCGCGCAGGGCACCGAGGCCGGTGGGCACACCGGCACCATCGCGACGACGGTGCTGACCCCGGAGATCGTCGGTGTCGCCGGGGACCGGCCGGTGCTGGCCGCGGGCGGCATCGCCTCGGGCGACCAGATGGCCGCCGCGCTCGCGCTCGGCGCGGCCGGGGTGTGGTGCGGCTCGGTGTGGCTGTCCAGTGTGGAGGACGTGGCGCCGGAGTCGGTGAAGCGCAAGTTCCTCGCCGCGGGCAGCGGCGACACCGTCCGCTCCCCCGCCCGGACCGGCAAGCCCGCCCGGCAGCTGCGCAGCGCCTACCACGACGCGTGGTCCGCACCCGGCGCGCCGGCGCCGCTGCCGATGCCGCTGCAGCCGCTGCTGACCCTGCAGGCCTGGTCGAGCATCGACGCCGCCGCCGACGCCGGGAACCCCGGCGCGACAGAGCTGCAGTCGTTCTTCATCGGGCAGGTCGTCGGCGCGTTCACCGAGCTGCGCGGCGCGGGCGAGATCACCCGGGAGATGGCGCACGACTGCGAGCAGCGCATCGCCGCGCTCGCGGGGCTGGTCGGATGAGCCTCGACCCGCGGACACCCGTCGTCGTCGGGGTCGGGGAGGCCTCCGAGCGGATCGGCGAGCCCGGTTACGCCGCGCTGTCACCGGTCGGGCTCGGTGCCGCCGCGGCCGCCGCGGCGCTCGCCGACACCGGTGCGGACCCGGCCGCGGTGGCGGCGGCGCTGACCGTCGTCGCGGGGGTGCGGCAGTTCGAGATGTCGGTGCCCGGGGCGGTCGCGCCGCTGGGCCGGGCGGACAACTACCCGCGCGCGGTCGCCCGCCGCGTCGGCGCCGACCCGCGGCGGGCGGTGCTCGACGTCGTCGGCGGGCAGTCCCCGCAACGGCTCGTCAGCGAGTTCGCCGGCGCGATCGCCCGCGGGGAGGCCGGGGCGGTGCTGCTCGTCGGGGCCGAGGCGATGTCGACCGTGCGGGACCTGATGTCGCGCCCCGAGGCCGAGCGGCCCGACCACGGCGAGCACGTCGGCGGCACGCTGGAGGACCGCGGGTACGGCTCGGAGCTGCGCAGCCCGGTCGCCGAGGCGCACGGCGTGCTCTCCCCCGCCGCCTACTACGCGCTGTGCGAGAACGCCCGCCGCGCCCGGCTCGGCCTCGGCCGGGACGCCCACGCCCACGGGATGGGCGAGCTGTTCGCGCCGTTCACCCGGGTCGCCGCCGGGCACCCGCACGCCGCCGCGCCGCGGGTCCGAACGCCCGAGGAGCTCGTCACGACCGACGACCGCAACCGGATGATCACCGATCCGTACCCGCGGTTCCTCGTCTCGCGCGACCAGGTCAACCAGGGCGCCGCGGTCGTCCTCACCTCGGTCGGCACCGCCCACGACCTGGGGATCGACCCGCAGCGGTGGGTGTTCCTGCACGGCCACGCCGACCTCACCGAGCGCGCGGTGCTCGACCGCCCCGACCTGGGCGCCTACCCGGCCGCCGAGGCCGCCGTCCGGCACGCCCTGGACCGCGCCGGGACCCGCGTGGACGACCTCGCCGCGATCGACCTGTACTCCTGCTTCCCGATCGCGGTGTCCTCGGTCGCCGACCCCCTCGGGCTGGCCGCCGACGACCCCCGCGGGCTCACCGTCACCGGTGGGCTGCCGTTCTTCGGCGGGCCGGGGAACGACTACTCGATGCATGCGGTCGCCGAGGTCGTGCGACGCCTGCGGGCCGACCCGGGCACGTACGGTCTGGTCGGCGCGAACGGCGGGTTCCTGTCCAAGTACTCCGCGGGGGTCTACTCCACCCGCCCCGCCCCCTGGCGCGACGACGACAGCGCCGCACTCCAGGCCCGGCTCGACGCCGTTCCCACCGTCCCGACGACAACCGCCGCCGACGGCACGGCGACCGTCGAGACCTGGACGGTGCGCCACGACCGCGACGGCAGCCGGCACGCGGTCGTCGTCGGCAGGCTCGACGACGGCGGTGCGCGGTTCATCGGATGCGGTCGCGACGACGAGCTGCCGGACCTGCTCGCTGGCGACCCGGCCGGGGCGGCGGTCCGGGTCCGGCCCGACGGGAAGCTGACGATCGTCACGCCGCGCTGACGGATACCCGGGCCCCGTGACCGGGAGGTCGCCGAGCGCGGGCCGTCACGTCGCTGCGACGCCGGACCGGCGTGCGGCCGCCGTCGAGGGCTGAGCCACCTCCCCCAGGGCCGTGCCGAGGATGTCCACGCCGCGGCGGATCTCGGCCTCGGTCGCGGTCAGCGGCGGCGCGATCCGGAACGTCCCGCCCATGCCGGGCAGCTGCACGATGTTCATGTGCAGCCCCAGCTCGGCGCACCGCGCGGTGACGGCCGCCCCGAGCGCGTCGGTGTCGGAGCCCGCCAGCTCCAGCCCGACCAGCAGGCCGCGGCCGCGGACGTCGCCGATCGTCCCGGTCGTGCGGGCCAGGTCCCGCAGACCGTCCTGCAGCAGCGTGCCCAGCTCGCGGGCGCGCAGGTCGAGCCGGTCGCGGGTGAGCACGTCGAGCACGGTGAGCCCGACCGCCGCCGGGAGGGGGTCGTTGACGTGGGTGGTGAAGAACAGGAAGCCGCGCTCGTGCGCGACCTGCTCGATCGCGGCCGTGGTGAGGACGGCGGCGAGCGGCAGGCCGGCCCCGAGCGTCTTCGACAGCGTGAGGATGTCGGGGACCACGCCGTCGCGCTGGTGGGCGTACCAGTCGCCGGTGCGGCACAGACCCGTCTGTGCCTCGTCGAGGATCAGCAGCATGCCGCGCTCGTGGCACTTGTCGCGCAGCGCCGCCAGGTAGCCCGGCGGCAGGTCGACGACCCCGCCGGAGGACAGGACCGGCTCGACGATGCAGGCGGCGAGACTGCCGACGGACTGGGCGTCGATCAGGGCAAACCCGAGGTCGAGCTGGCGGCGCCAGTCGAGCTCCCCCGCGTCGTCGACGAGGTCGGGGCGGTAGCGGTCGGGCACCGGCAGCGCGAAGTTGCCGGGGGCGGCGGGCCCGTACCCGGCGCGGCCGGCGACGTAGGTCGCGTTCGCCGCGGCCTGGGTCATGCCGTGCCAGGACCGGGCGAAGGAGACGATCTCGTGCCGGCCGGTGACGAGCTTGGCCATCCGGATCGCGGCCTCGTTGGACTCCGCGCCGGTGGTCAGCAGCATCGCCCGGTCCAGTCCGCC
Organism: Pseudonocardia sp. DR1-2; assembly: GCF_023717215.1. NCBI lineage: Bacteria > Bacillati > Actinomycetota > Actinomycetes > Pseudonocardiales > Pseudonocardiaceae > Pseudonocardia > Pseudonocardia sp. DR1-2. Next base: position 39,605 of record NZ_JAMQOF010000008.1, read on the forward strand.
GCCGACCGAGGCGCACAGCCGCTCGCACAGCTCCAGCACCGGCCGCGACAGCATCCCGCTGTAGAGGTGGTCGAGCCGGCCGACCTGGTCGCGGACGGTCGCGACGATCTCCGGGTGCGAGTGCCCGAGGATCGCGCTCATCTGCCCGGAGGTGAAGTCGAGCAGCTCCCGGCCGTCCTCGGTGGTGACGGTGCTCCCCTGGGCCCGGGCGATCACGCCGGGGGTGAAGCCCCCGCGGCCGGAGTAGCGGATGAGGTGCTCGGTCACAGCCAGGTCCTCTCGCGGGCCCGGACGGTCCGGGCGACGGTGTCGTTGACCGGGGTCGGCACGCCGAGCCGGGCGCCCTCGCGGGCCACCGCCCCGTTGATGGCGTCGATCTCGCAGCGGTGCCGGGCGAGCGCGTCGAGCAGCATCGACGGGCGGGCGTGCGGGATGGCGCCGCCGAGCCGGCGGACGTGGTCGATCGGGTCGCCGACCTGCAGGGTCACCCCGGACGCCGCCGCCACCGCGACGGCCTCGGCCGCGCAGGCGCGGGCGACGGCCCAGGCGTCGGGGTCCTCGAGCACCCCGCCGATGGTGAGACCGGTCAGGCAGGTCGAGCCGGAGAACGCCGCGTTCATGACCAGCTTCTCCCACACCATCCGGCCCAGGTCGGTGTGGAGCGCGACCCCGAAGCCCGACGAGCGCCAGATCTCCGCCGAGGCCTCCAGCTGTGCCGCGGGCAGCCCGTCGTAGGGGCCGAAGCGGACCATCTCCATGCCGTTGTGGTGCGCGACGCCCGGCTCGGGCAGCGACGCCCCGAACCCGCCGACGACGCCGACCGCGATCCGCCCCGGGTCCAGCTCGGCGGCCGCGACCTCCGGGGAACCGAGACCGTTCTGGATGGTCTGCACGACCGTGCCCGGGCCGACCAGGTGCGCGCACGACCGCGCGGCGACGGCGACGTCGTAGGCCTTGGTCGCGACGACCACCAGGTCCACGGGCCGGTCGAGGGCGACGTCGGCGGCGTCGAGGACCGCCGAGGCGAGTGCGACCGTGCGGTCACCGCTGTGCCCGGTCACCCGCAGGCCGCGTTCCCGCAGCGCCGCGGTGTGCCCGGCGCGCCGGCAGACGGCGTGCACCTCGTGCCCGGCGTCGGCCATCAGCCCGGCGTACACCGAGCCCATCGCGCCGCAGCCGACGATCACCACCACCGCCATGCCGACCTCCTCCGGCGCAGTCTGGCATCCCGGGGACCTTCGGGTCAGCCCGCCGACGGCGCCGCGATCCGCACCCCGTGCCCGGCGGCGTGCGCGGCGACCGCGTCCGGCGCGGGCGGGCCGGAGCGCCCGAGCTCGCTCATCCCGCGCAGGAACGGCACCTGCGTCGCACCCGTCACCAGCACGACCAGCCGGGCGTCGGTGTCGGCCCGGTACCGGTGCAGCACCCCGGCCGGGACGTGTGCGACGTCCCCGGCGCGCAGCCGGTGGGTGACGCCGTCGAGGTCGACGTCGAGCTCGCCCGCGGCCAGGTAGAACATCTTGTCCGCGGACAGCGTGTGCGGCGGCGACGCGGCCCCGGGGCCCAGCGTCAGCTCGAGTGCCTCCCAGGCGTCGCCGGTGTCGGCGCCGGTCGCGAGCGGGACGGCGCGGGTGTGCGGCATGCCGAACGCGTCGGCGTCGTCAGTCGTGATGATCCTGGCTTCCATGGCGGCCTCCTGTGGGGTGTGCTGCTGGGACGACCGTAGGGAGCGGCGGGTGCCGGTCCCATCCCTGCTTCCAGGGGGGTGGCCCCGTGGCCGATCACGCCGAGCTGCGTCGCCGTGCCGCCGCGGCGCTCGCCCGCCGGGTCCCCGCCGACCTCGCGGTGTGGGCGGTGCTGGACCCGGCGACGCTGCTGTGGTCGGACTGCGTGCTGGTGGGCGCCGAGCGCGACGTGGCGTTCGAGAACGCGGTGTTCGACAACGAGTACCGCGTCGACGACGTGCTCAAGCTGACCGACGTCGCCGCGACCGGCCGGGCCGGGGCGCTCAGCGCCGTCACCGGCGGGGACCCCGCGGCCAGCGCCCGCTACCGCGACGTCCTGGCCCCGCGCGGGTTCACCGACGAGATGCGGGTGCCGCTGCACGACGGCCGCACCACCTGGGGCGCGGCGGTGCTGCTGCGGGCGGGCGGCACGTTCGCCGCCGCGGACGTCGCCGCGGCCTCGGCGGTCGCCCGCCCGCTCGGCGAGGCCCTGCGCGACGCGCTGGTGCGGACGGGGCGCGACCTGGTCGGCGGTGCCCCGGCCGGGACGATCCTCACCGACGCCGACGGCCGGGTGCTCGACCTGTCCGACGACGCCCGTGCCCTGCTGGGCGGCGACGCCGTCCCGCAGGTGGTGCAGGCGGTCGCGGCACGCCGGGCCGCAGGCCTGCCGGCCGAGGGCACGGTCCCGCTGACCGACGGCCGGTGGCTGTCGTTCCGGGCGTCGCCGCTGGGTGGGGCGCTCGCCGTCGTGGTGGAGGAGGTGCGCCCGCACCAGGTCGCCGACCTCGTGGTGCGCAGCAAGGGGCTCACCCCGCGTGAACGGCAGGTGCTCGCCGCGCTCGCCCGGGGCGCGTCGAACCGGCGGATTGCCCGCGAGTGCGGGATGAGCGAGTACACGGTGCTCGACCACGTCAAGCGGCTGTTCGCGAAGTTCGGGGTGTCCGGGCGCGGCGAGCTGACCGCGGCGCTGTTCTTCGACCACTACGCCGAGGCCCACTCGGGACGCTGACCCGCCGGATACGGCAGGCTGCAGGAAGGAGCGGGAACCGGACGAGGGGGACGTCGTGACCTGGAGTACCCGTGAGGTCGCCGAGCTGGCGGGGACCAGCCTGCGGGCGGTGCGGCACTACCACGAGATCGGGCTGCTGGCCGAGCCCGATCGGCGCGCGAACGGCTACAAGCAGTACGGGGTGGCGCACCTGGTCCGGCTGCTGCGGATCAAGCGGCTCGTCGACCTCGGGTTCTCGCTGGCCCAGATCTCCGAGATGAACGACGCCGACGCCCACCCGGAGGAGGCCGCCCGCGCGCTCGACGCCGAGCTGGCCGCCACCATCGAGCGGCTGCAGCAGGCCCGCACCGAGCTGGCCCTGATCCTGGACGGTACCGCGCCCACCGACCTGCCCACCGAGTTCGCCGCGGCCGCGGACCAGCCGATGTCCGAGGCCGACCGGTCGCTCACCCTCGTCCTGCCGCGGGTGCTGGGCTCGGAGCGGCTGCAGGCCGTCGCGGACATGCTGGCCGACGCCCGCCCGGACCCGACGCAGGACCGGTTCGACACGCTCCCGGCCGACGCCGACGAGGCCACCCGCCAGGAGCTCGCCGACCGGATGGTGCCCTACATGCGCGCGCTCTACGAGACCCATCCCGGCCTGGTCGCGCCGAACACCGACGCACCCGTCGGTGAGCAGCGGGCGGAGCAGACCCTCGGCCGGGCGATGCGGGAGCTGTACAACCGCGCCCAGCTCGACGTGCTCGTGCGCGCCGGGAAGGCACTCGCCGCGGAGCGCGACGCGGACTGACCCACCCGCCTCAGCCGGGCTGCAGCTCGCGGCACGGACGCCCGCCCGCGGTGCCGGGTCGTCCGGCGGCTCCGGCCCGAGCGCGACTTCACCCGCATCGCCCAGGACACCGCCGCCCAGCTCACCCCCGAGCTGGCCCGCCGCAGCAAGGCCTTCACCGAGAATCCGGGAGGGCAGCTGCTGCGCCAGTTCCTGGCCGGGGGCCTGCTGGCGTCCCGGGTGGCCGACCACCTGAAGGTCGACGAGGCGACGGTGCCCACGATCGTGCTGACCTTCTCCGCCTCCGCCGAGGCGGAGAACACGACCGCCGAAGCCGTCGCGATGCGGTCGCGTGCGGTGCGGGCGCTCGCCCTCCATACCGAGCTGCACCTGCCGGGATGCCTGGTGGGCAGCATCGACCAGCAGGTCTACCTGCTCCACGCCGACCCGGCCCTGACCGCGCAGTCGGTGGACAACCTGCTCGACAGGCTCGTGCAGCAGGTCGAGCGCGGCACGGGGGTGACGGCGCTGGCCACCGCCGGACGAGTGCACCGCGGAGTGGGAGCCGCGGAGCAGTCGCGAGGCGAGGCCGACGACGCGATGCGCGTGTTGCGCGGGCGCGCGACGGATGTCCGTACCGGCACGTTCGACCGCCTGCGCGCCGCGATCGTGGTGTCCGAGGTCGTCGAGGCGCTGCGCGGGCGTCCCACCCTCGTGCAGGGGGTCATCGCCCCCCTGATCGATCAGGACCGGCAACGCGGAACCGACTACGTGCACACGCTCTCGGTCTACCTGGACGCGTTCGGCGACGTGCGGAAGGCCGCCGCGACCCTGCACGTGCACCCCAACTCGCTGCGCTACCGGATCCGCAGGATCGAGGAGGTGGCCGGTCTCGACCTCACCGACCCCGAGCTGCGGCTCGCCCTGCAGCTCGTCATCGCGGCCCGGGGCCCGAGACCGTTCCCCGAGCCGGGCGACGACGCGGGGACACCGCGGATCTGAGGCGTCGGGCCACCGCGTCGGCCGCCGTCGGCCCGGCTCAGGCGCGGGGCGGACCCGCCGGGGTCACGGCCTCCGACGAGGGATGGCGCGCGCGGACCAGATCGACGAGGTGGGACACGGCCGCGGATCGGGGCCGGTCGCGGCGCATGATCATGCAGACGCGGAACGACGGGTGCGGCTCGAGCTCGATCAGCTGCGCACGGACGGATTCCGGCGCCGAGGACGGCGCCACCAGGGCGATGCCGAGCCCGGCGTGAACCAGCGCTGTGACGGTGGCGACGTCCCCTACCTGGACCACGACATCGCGGTCGATCCCGCGCTGGGCGAAGAACCGGTCGACGCTGGCCCGGCTGCCCCACCCCAGCGGCACGTCGATGAAGGGTTCGCCGCTCAGCTCCACGGGATCGACCCGGCTGCGGCCGGCGAGCGGATGTTCGGGCGGGCAGGCCAGACGGATGGGTTCCCGGGACAGTTCGTCGACGTGCAGCTCCGGTCGCGGCGACGACGGGTCGAGCGCGGCGATCGCGAGGTCGAGGCGGTGCTCGACGACATCGCGAACCAGCCCCTCGGAGCCCTGGGGTGAGGTCGCGGGAAGCAGCCGGACCCGGGGCCGTCGACGATGGAACTCACCGAGCAGTGCGGCCAGGTCGACGCCGGGCTGCGCGTGCATGATCCCGATCCGGATCGTGCCCCGTGTGCCGTCGCCGACCTCGGCCACGCTGTCGCGCGCGGCCGCCGCCCCGGCCAGCGTCGCCCGCCCGGGTTCGACGAGCGCCCGACCGGCCTCGGTCAGCCGGACGCGGCGGGTGGTGCGATCGAACAGGCCCACCCCGAGCTCGCGCTCGAGCCCGCGGACGGCCACCGACACCGCGGACTGGACGAGATGCAACCGGTCTGCGGCCGCGGTGAACGTCCCCTCGTCGACGACGGCCAGAAAGGCCTCCAGCTGCCGCAGCTCCATCTCCGCCTCCGCATTCATGCACCAGAGCGATCAAAAGTATCGCGAACGTTCGTTGGAATCGATAGAACGACGGGCGCAGCATGGTGCGGTAGCCGAGAAGAGGAGACCAGCGATGTCGCGCTCGTCCAATGTGGTGCGGACCGGTCCGCGGGGTGGCACACCGGTGGTGTTGCTGCACTCCGCGGGCCTGGACCTGAGCTACTGGGACCGCCAGATCGAGGTGCTGCGGACCGATCGGGACGTGATCGCCCCGGACCTGCCCGGCCACGGGCGCACATCCGGGGTGCCCGAGGACTGGACGATCGGCACGATGGTCGAGTTCGTCCGCACCGTCCTCGAGCAGGCGCAGGTGGACCGGGTGCACCTGGTCGGACTGTCGCTGGGCGGGATGCTGGCCCAGGCCACCGCACTGGCCGCGCCGGACTCGGTCGCGTCACTGACCCTCATCGACACGGCGTCGTCGTTCGCGCCCGCCGGGCGCGCAGCCATGCGCACCCGGGCCGGCGTCGCCCGCGAGCACGGCATGCCCGCCGTGCTGGAGTCGCTGTTCGACCACTGGTTCACCCCGGCCACCCGGATCGAGCGACCCGACCTGCTGGAGCGGGTGACCACGACCGTCCTCGGCGACGATCCGCTCATCCACGCCGCGATGTGGGAGATGATCGCCGGGTTCGAGATCACCGAGGAGCTGCCCGGCATCGCATGTCCCTCCCTGGCGATCGTGGGCGAACACGACTCCAGTTCCCCGGTCTCCTCGGCTCGGCTGCTGGTCGAGAGGATTCCCGACGCCCGACTGCGCGTCGTCCCCCACACCGCGCATCTCGCGCCCCTGGAACGACCGGACGTCGTCACCCGGCACATCACCGACTTCCTCGACACCGTCGCCTGATCGGGGGATCACGATGGCCCGCATCCCGCTCGTCCACGTCGAGGACATGGACTCCCGACAACGGGCGCAGTACGAACGGTTCCCGTCCAACCTGACCCGGACGTTGACCCTGCTGGATCCCCGCTTGTCCGAAGCGCTCCCGGCCACCGCCAACGCGCTGCGCACCTCCGGCCTGGATGCCGGCCTGCGCGAGGGGGTCATCCTCCGCGTCGCCGCTCTGACCGGCAGCGCCTACGAGCGCATGCAGCACCTCGACCAGGCCCGCCTGACCGGCTGGAGCGACGACGCGATCGCCGCGATCGAAGCCGGTGATCACGACGGACTGCCGGACGGCGTCGCCCGTGTCCTGCGGTTCGTCGACGCGCTGGTCGACGGCGGCCCGGTCGGCGACGAGCTCTTCGACGCCACCCGCGCCGTCCTGTCCGATCGCGACCTGACCACGGTCATCGTCCTGGTCGGCCACTACATCACCGTCGCGCTCCTGACCGTCGTCCTGGACGTCGACCTCGACCCGGAGCCCGACAGCTGGACCCACGAGCACTGACGTCGCGCTCCCGACCGCTGACCACCATCGCATGAAGGAGGCACACCCCATGTCGTTCGCCGCTCGCCGCGTCGTCGTCGAACACGACGACCACGGCCGGTCGGTCGTCACCGCCGACGAGACCCTGACCGCCGTCGCCCCGTGGCCCCACCTCGACATCACCGGATGCGAGATGTGGACCACCTCGGACAGTCCGGTGGACAACTCGCCCTCGGCGTCGACCGGTCAGGCCGAGGGCGCCCTCGCACGCCACCGCAACCTGTTCGTCGGCAACGGTCACGGCACCGCTTTCCGCGTCACGCAGTTCCCCGTCGACAACGCCCCGGTCTTCCACCGCACCGAGACCGTGGACTACGACATCATCCTCACCGGCGAGATCGATCTGGATCTCGACGACGGCCGCTCCGTCCGCCTCGCCGCCGGTGACTGCGCGATCGTGCGGGGCTCCGGTCACGCGTGGGTCAATCGCGGTACCCGACCGGCCACGGTCGCGTTCGTGATGATCGATGCCGACCCCGTCGTCGTCGCCGGCGAGACGCTCGGGACCTCCTACCCGGAAGCACCGTCGCCCTCCGCGCAGTCCTACGCCGACACGATCATCGTCTCCGGGCTCACGACCGGTTGCCGGCGGGAGCGATCAGCCCGCCGCGTCGCCCAGCCTGCGGGCCCCGACCGCACGCCGGCGCATGGCCGCCTCGGCGAGCTCGTCGTCGACGCCGACCCAGATGGCGCCTTCCTCCTCCCGGACCGGGAAGACGGTGATGGGCCGGGTCGCCGGCGGGCACAGCGGCTCGCCGGAGGTGTAGTCGAAGACGCTGCCGTGACACGAGCACAGCAGTCCCTCGTCGGTGACCTTGCCGCTGGACAGCAGGCAGTCGAGGTGGCTGCAGTAGTTCGAGGTGGCGTGCACCTCGCCGTCGGAGCGGGAGACGGCGACCTCGACCTCTCCGGCGAAGAAGCGGCGGACGACCCCCTCGGGGACCTGACCGGAACGGGCGATCTTGTGGAAGTCCACGGCGTCTCTCCTCAGGCGCTGATGGTGTCGAGCAGGTCGAACAGGTCGTGGTCGTCGTCGGCGAGCTGTGCGCGGGGCACCGGGGCGTCGAGCGCGAGCAGGGCCCGGACGGCCGGGACGTCACCGCCGCGCTCGACGCAGAACGCGGCGCGCACCCGGTCGTCGATCAGGTAGAAGGCGGTGAAGTCGCGGTCGGCGACGCTGCCGCGGACCACGACCTCCGCCCCGGCCGGGGCGTGTCCGACGACCTGCAGGTTGAGGTCGAACTGGTCCGACCAGAACCACGGCGCCTCCGGCGGCGGCACCGCCTTCCCGAGCAGGGCCCGGGCGACGGTCCCGCCCTGGGTCGTCGCGTTGTCCACGTGCTCGACGCGGACGAACCCGTCACCGACGGCACGGCAGGCGACGTCCCCGGCCGCGAACACGCCGGGAGCCGAGGTCCGGCAGAGCTCGTCGACGACCACTCCCCCGCGGACCGGGTCGACGGCGATCCCCGCCGCGCGGGCGAGCTCGTCGCGGGGCACCGACCCCACCGCGACGACGACGAGGTCGGCCTCCACCGGTCCGGACGAGGTCTCGACCACGACTCCCGCAGCCGTCGGCGAGACGGCCGAGATCTCCTGGCCGCACCGCAGGTCCACACCGTGGTCGCGGTACAGCCCGGCGCAGAACGCGGCCATGTCCGGCCCGAGCGCACCGAGCATCGGCAGTGGTCCGGCTTCCAGCACCACGACCTCGACCCCGAGCTCCCGCGCCGACGACGCGACCTCGGCGCCGATCAGCCCGCCGCCGACGACGACGAGCCGCCGCAGCCCGGGCAGGGCGTCGCGGAGCCGGACGGCGTCGCCGACGGTCCGCAGGTGCACGACCCGGTCGCCGGACACCCCGGGCAGCGTGCGGGCCCGTACCCCGGTGGCCAGCAGCACGGCGTCGGCACCCAGGTGCGACCCGTCCTCCAGCTCCACCCGGCCCGGCGCGACGGCGGTGACGGCGGCCCCGGTCCGCAGCTCGACGTCGTGGGCCGCGGCCCAGGTCTCGTCGAGCAGCACGAGGTCGGCGGAGCCGGCCTCGCCGCGGAGGAACTCCTTCGACAGCGGCGGCCGCTGGTAGGGCAGGTGCGGCTCGTCGGACAGCACCGTCAGCGGGCCGTCGAAGCCACGACGGCGGAGCATCCGGACGGTGGCCACGGCGGCCTGCCCGGCCCCGACGGTGACGAGGCTGCGTACCGGCTCGGACATCAGTTCTCCTCCTGGCTGCGGGGGCGGGCGTCGACGTGGATCACGCCGTCGACGACCCGGACGTCGTGGACCGGCTGGCACTCGTCACGTCCGTCGGCCCGGCCGGTCACGGGGTCGAAGGCCCACTGGTGGGCGGGGCAGACGACCCGGCCCTGCCACAGCACGCCCCGGGCCAGGGACCGTCCCTTGTGGATGCAGACGTCGTCGAGCGCGACGACGTGGTCCCCGGCCAGGAACAGGGCGACCGGCCTGCCGTCGACCTCCACGCGGAGGCGACGGCGGCGGGCCAGGTCGGCGAGCGGGACGGTGGCGACCCACCGGGTGGTCTCGATGTCGCTCACGTGCACTCCCGGGCGTCGGGCCGCGACGGGCGCGCGGGGTGCGCGCCCGTCGCGGTGGTCGGTCAGAGGGACGGAGCGACGTAGGTGTCGTACAGCGCGCGGGTGTAGGAGAAGCGCATCTCCGCGCCCCAGCGCACGAACTGCAGGCAGCGCTGCTGCAGCTCGGGGGTGTCGGCGTGGTCGAGCACGATCTGGTAGCCGCGCTCGCCGTGCACCTCGTCGGAGGTGATGTGCAGGTCGAAGAACTCGATCTCGTCCTCGGTGAACCCGTAGGTCTCGCGCAGCGGCACGATCTGCTTCCGGTAGATGCCCGGGACCTGCGACTCGAGCCCCACGACCAGCGCCGCGGTGGCGACCACGAAGTGCTCGCGCATCGCGACGGCGTAGCACCAGGACTGCAGCCCGCGGGTCACCGCGTTCATGTTGTCCGGGTTCTCGATGCGCTCCCTGCTCGTGCCGCAGGCCTCGCCGAACCGGATCAGCAGGTCGGTGTGCCGGATGTCGGCGAGCTCCTCCTCGTACATGTTCTGGAGGGTGAAGTCCTTGGCGTCGGTGCAGTGGTCGGGGGTGTTGCCGTAGATGTAGCCGAGGTAGTCGGCGAACGGCCCGACGTAGTGGTAGTGGTTCTCCGCCCACCGGCTGAAGTGCTCGCGGGTCAGCGTCCCGTCCGCCCAGGCCTGGGAGAACGACGCGTTCTTGGCCTCGCGGCCCTTGATGGCGTCCTCCAGTGCGGCCCGGAAGTCCTCGCGGGAGAGCAGACCCGGCACCGGGGTGCCTGCGGTCTCGTCCACGGTCAGGGTCATGACGAACCCTCCAGATCAGGGATGTGGGGTGGAACCGGGGGCGTCGCTCCGCCTCTCCGGTGACCTCGACGCTAGGCGTCGGCACCCCCGTCCTCCCTGGTCAGACAGCACAAGGATCGGCGAGGAGTTGCAGCAGGACGCACTGGCACCGCCGGCGGGCGGGCGCACGACGACGGCCCCGGTCCCCGCAGACCGTCGCTGCGGGGACCGGGGCCGGGTGGGCGCCGCGGGGACTCAGAGCAGCAGGGCCGCCACGAGGGTCGAGACCGCGAGCCCGGCCATCACCGGCAGGAAGCAGCGCCGGGCCAGCTCGATCACCGGGACCCGGGTCACCCCGGCGACGACGAGCAGCGACGACCAGGCCACCAGGACACCACCGCCTGCCCAGACCGAGCCCATCTGCCCGACGGCGGCCAGCGTCGCGGGGTCCACCCCCACGCTGGGCCCGAGCGCACCGGCGAGCGACCCGGTCAGCGGCAGCCCGGAGAACCCGGAGCCCTCCAGCCCGCAGAGCAGGCCGATCACGAGCACCCCGAAGCACATGACCACGGGGTTGCCGGGGATGAACCGCTCGGCCGCGACGACGAGGTCGACCAGCAGGCCGGGGGCGTGGGTCCCGTCCGGCAGCCCCAGGATGCGGCCGGCGAACTCGGCGTTGCCGAGGAAGAAGAACCCCGCGATCGGCAGGACGACGCCCATCGCCCGGAAGGCGAACACCAGTCCGTCGGTGACGTGCTCGCCGACCGAGGTCAGCGCGGCCCGCGGGCCGTCGAGCGCGACGCAGGCGACCACGACGAGGACGGTCGCGAGCCCGCCGACCAGGGCCGCCGCCGACCCGCTCTGCACCGCGGGCACGACACCGACCTGACCCAGCACGAGGTAGACCATCATCAGGCCGAACGCGGCGGGCACGGCGACGGCGAAGACGCGGGCCAGCCGCTGCGTGCGCGGGTCGTCGGGGGCGCCGTCCGGGGCGGGGCCGGGAGTGGTGGGGCCGGGGGTGGCGGGGCCGTCGCCGGGGGCGGGGCCGGCGGGTCCGGGGACGTGCGGGACGTCGCCGGACGCGGGCGGCGGTCCGCCGACCCCCACCGCGACACGCTCCTCGACCTCCTCGACGACCGTCACCGGCTCGGCGGCGCCGGGACCTCCGCCGAACCGTCGGCGCAGCCGCCGGAGCAGCCCAGTCGACGGCCGTGGCCCGGTGACCACACCGGACTCCCACTCCTCCAGCAACGCGTCCGAGGGCGTCCGCATCTGGCGGGCCAGCATCAGCCCCATGATCGTCAGCGCGGTGCCGCCGGTGACGAGCGACAGGAGCAGCGCGATGTCGGCCACCCGGCCGGGGTCCGCACCGGCGGCCGTCGCCGACAGTCCGGGCGCCACCTGCATGACGTAGTCGCTGGACAGCGCCATGCCCTGCCCGGCCACCGCGATCGCCATCGCGGCGCCCATCGCGGGGAGCCCGGCCCGGATCGCGGCCGGCACCAGGATGGCCCCGATCAGCGGCACCGCCGGGGTGGGCCAGAAGAACAGGCTGATCACGAACGTCGCGACGATCAGCACCGTCCAGGCCGACCACCCGCCGCGCATGACCTTCTGGAAGGGCGTGACCATCCGCTGGTCGGCGTGCATGGCCCGCAGCGTCCCGAGCAGCGCCGTCACCATCGCGATGATCAGGAAGATGTTGAACAGCTCGGATGCGGCGGTGAGCGTGGCGTTGAACAGGGCCTGGATCGCGACGACGGGGTCACCCGTCATCGCGGCGGCCGTCGCGACCGTCGCCAGGAGTGCCGGGACGAGGACGTTCCTCCGGGCGATCGTCGTGCCGAGGATCAGCACGATCCCGCCGAGATAGACCCAGTGCGCAGCAGACAAGGCCACTGCGGCCTCCTTCCCGCCGGGATCCGGCGGTGGTGTGTGGTGGTGGTGTGACGGAACACACTCACACCCCGTCGCCACCCCGAGAAGGCCCACAGTGCACAGGCAGCGGGTTTCCGATTGTGCACCGTGCTGTTACGGCACCATGCCCACCTCGGGGCCGTGCCGGTGTGCACCTTCGCCATAGGCGCCGGGTCGTCGCGCGGGGAGGGTCCCGCGCATGACCGTCCTCGCGCCCGCGTCCTTCCCCCCGTCCACCCGGGTCCCCGCCCTCGGCGCCGACGGCATGGTGTCCGCCAGCCATCCGGCGATCAGCCGGGCCGGCGCCGAGGTGCTGTCCTCGGGTGGCAACGCCGTCGACGCCGCGCTCGCGATGGCGGCCGTGGCCTGGCTCGCCCTGCCCGGCCAGTGCGGCGTCGGTGGCGACGCGTTCGTCCTGGTCCGCGACCCCGACGGCCGGGTCCGGGCGTTCTGCGGGAGCGGCTTCGGCCCCGACGGCGGCACACCGGAGCACCACCGCCGCGCGGGGTCCGGACGGCTGCTCCCCCGGTACGGGGCGTCGTCGGTGACCGCGCCCGGTGCGGTCGCGGCGCTGGCCGCCCTGCACGCCCACGGCGCCTCCCGGCCGCTGCCCGAGCTGTGGGAACCGGCGGTCCGGATCGCGACCCGGGGGCTGCCCTGCACGGCGCGGACCCGCGACGACATCGCCGGACACCGCGACCGGCTCGCCGCCGACCCGGACACCGCCGCGGCGTTCCTCCCGGGTGGCCGGCCGCCGCGGGTCGGGACCCGGCTGGTCCACCCGCGGCTGGCGGCCACGGTCGCGATGCTGGCCCGGGACCCGGCCGCGTTCTACACCGGGGCGCTCGCCGACCGGGCGGTCGCGGACCTCGTCGCGGGCGGCGCCCCCTTCTCCGGCGACGAGTGGGCCGAGTCCGGCCGGGTCGTCGCCGAGGACGCGGTCTCCACCCGCTACGCGGGCCACGTCGTGCACCAGACCCCGCTGCCGACGCCCGGCTGGATGGTGCTCGACCAGCTCGCCCTCTGCGACGGTCTGCTGGGCCCCGGCGGTCCGGCCGGGGCGCCCCTCGGCGTCGACGCCGTGCACCGGCTGGCCGGGGCGGCCCGGATCGCCTTCGACGACCGGTTCCGGCTCGCCGGGTCCGACCGGCCCGCCCCGGACCGCAGGCTCGACCCGGTGCTGCTGGCCCGGGGTCGTGAGCTGCTGGGGACCGGTCCGCTGCCGGATCCTGCGGGCGCCCGTCCGGACGGGGACACCACCTCGATGGTCGCCGTCGACGGCGACGGACGCGCGGTCGGTCTCATCGGGTCGCTGGCGTTCACCTTCGGCTCCGGGCACGCGGTCCCGGGCACCGGTGTCGTGCTGAACAACCGGCTCGGCCGGGGCGCGTACGCGATCCCCGGGCACCCCAACGAGGTGCGGCCGCGGCGGCGCCCCCTGCACACGCTCAACACCTGGATCGTCACCGACGACGCGGGCCGGCTGCGCCACGTCGGCAACACCCCCGGCGGTGACGGGCAGGTCCAGTGGAACACCCAGCTGCTCTCGCACCTGCTCGACCACGGGGCCGGACCACAGGACGCGGTCGACGCCCCTCGGTTCACCGTGTTCCCCGGCAGCGACGCCGGAGACCTCGGCCGACCCGCCGAGCTGCGGTGCGAGGACCGGCTCGGCGCGGACGTGCTCGCGGGTCTGGCCGACCTCGGGCACCGGGTCGTCGGGGTCGGTGACCACGGTGCGGGCGGCAGCGCGCAGGTCGTGTCGGTGGACCCGGACACCGGCTGTCTCGCCGGCGGCAGCGACGGGCGCCAGGAGGGGGTGGCGCTCGGTGTCTGAGGCCGCCGCACCCGCGCCCCGGGGTCGCTACGTCGCGGCGGTGGTGCACGGCGACGCCGCGCACAGCGCCGGGATGACGCCCCGCCGCAGCGACGGGGTCCTGCTCGTCACCGGCCGGGTGGGGGCCGGGACCGACCTCGCCACGGCCGTCGACGCGGCCGGTCTCGCCGCCCGCAACGCCCTCGCCGCCTGCGCCGACGCCGCCGCATGCGCCGGCCGGACCCTGCTGCGCCCGGTCGCGATGACGGTCTGGGTCGCGTGCACCGACGCGTTCACAGCGCACTCCGCGGTGGCCGACGGCGCGTCCGCGGTGCTGGCCGACCACTTCGGTCAGGACGGGCTCCCCGCCCGTGCCGCGGTCGGGGTGTGCTCGCTGCCCGGGGGCTCCCCGGTGGAGGTGGCGCTCGTCGTCGCCCTCGCCCCGGACCGACCCCGGTGACCCGCCCGGCGGCGGCGCCGGCGACGGTGTACCTCGTCGTCGGGACGTTCGCCAGCACCATCGCCAACACGCTGGTGACGGTGCCGCTGGACCGGATCGTGACCGACCTGGGCGCCCCGCTCGGGGCGGGCAGCCTCGTCGTCGTCGCGTTCAACCTGACCTGCGCGGCGATGCTGCCACTGGCCGGCTGGCTCGGGGACCGGGTCGGGCGGCGCCGGCTGTTCCTGGTGTCGATGGTGGGGGTCGCCGTGGGCGCGGCGGGCGCCGCCCTGGCTCCCGGGCTGTCGGCGCTGGTCGCGTTCCGTGCGGTGCAGGGGCTCTCCGGTGCGCTGGTGCTGCCGACCGTCCTGGCCCTGCTCACGACCACCGCGGGCCCGGAGCACCGGGCCCGCGCGGTCTCCTGGTGGGCCGCCGCGAACGGCGCGGGCCAGGCGGCCGGTCCCTCGGTGGGCGGGGTGCTGGCCGACGCCACCGGATGGCGCAGCGTGTTCGTGGTGATCATCCCGTTCGCGCTGGTCGCGTTCGCGGGTGCGGCCCGGCTGCTGGAGCGCGACGCCCCGCGGCCGGTCCGGCTCGACGTCTCCGGGGCGCTCACGTCGACACTCGGCACGCTCGGCCTGCTGGGGGGTGCCGCGACGGCGGCCGCGGCGGGCCCCTCCTCCCCCGCGGTCTGGGTGCCGGTGGCTGCCGGCGTACTGGCGCTGGTCGCCTTCGTCGTGGTGGAACGGCGGGTGGAGCAGCCCTTCGTCCCCCTGTCGCTGCTGCGCGAGGCCCGGTTCGCCCGCTCCGCGGTCGCCGCACTGGCGCAGATGCTGTGCCTGACCGCGACGCTGCTGGTGGTCCCGCTGTACCTGCTGACCTCCCGCGGGATGTCGACCGCCGAGGCCGGTCTGCTCGTCGTCGCGGTGCCGGCGGTGATGACGGTGCTGGCGCCGGTCGTCGGGCGGCTGACCGAGGCCTGGCGGCCCCGCCTGGCCCTGCGCCACGGGTTGGGTGTGCTCGTCGCCGCCGAGACGTGCCTGGCCGTCGCGGTCGGCCGGGGCGCCGGCCCGGTGGCGCTGGCCGTGGTGTGCGGTGTGGTCGGTGTCGGTATGGCGCTGACCCAGACGCCGGCGGCGGCGGGCGCGGCGCGTTCGGCGCGCGAGGCGGACTCCGGGGCCGGGCTGGGGGTGTTCAACGCGCTGCGCTTCGTCGGTGCGGCACTGGGGGGCGTGGTGGTCGCGCTGGCCGTCGGCGACGCGCCCGCGGACCGCCTGTCCACCGTCGTGGTCGCGCTGGTCTGCGCGGGCTGCGCGCTGGTCGCGCTGGGTGTGTCGTTCGCGGGTCGCGTCCGCTGACGCGGGACGGCCCCCGTCGCGCGCGGGCGACGGGGGCCGGTGGGGTGGGAACGGGTCAGGCCGGGACGGCCGCGACCAGGTCCGCGAAGGCCGCGAGCGTCGCGGCGCCGACGGCCTTGTCCTGCTCCCCGTTGCCGCCGCTGATGCCCACGGCTCCGACGACCTGCCCGTCGTGGACCAGCGGGAAGCCGCCGACGAACACCGTGAAGCGGCCGGGGTGCATGTGCTGGATGCCGAAGGCCTCGTTGCCGGGCAGGGCGGGGCCGTCGGGTGCCTCGTTGAACAGATGGGTCGCCCGCTGGTGCCCGGCCGCGGTGAACGCCTTGGCGATGGCGATCTCCACGCCGGTGAGGCGGGCGCCGGTCATCCGGTGCAGGGCGATCGGGTGGGCGCCGTCGTCGGCGATGCAGATGGTCTGACGGACGCCGATGCGCTCGGCCTCGGCCTCGGCCGCACGCAGCAGGACCAGGGCGTCGTCGAGGGTCAGGCGGTGGACGGTGTGCACGGTTGCCTCCGGGGCGGGTGGTCGCGGTCAGGGCGTGAGGTAGACGGTCCGGGTGTCGGTCACGAAGTCGAGGGCCTGGCGACCGCCCTCGGGGAAGGCCCCGCCGGACGACGCGCGGTGCCCGCCGAAGGGCGGGGCGACGCCGTTGCCGGTCGTCGGCCCGTTGATCTTGATGACGCCGCAGGGGACCTCGGCGGCGAAGCGGTGGGCGGTGGCGAGGTCACGGGTGTGCACCGACGCGGCCAGCCCGTGGGTCGAGGCGCCGACGATCCCGAGCGCCTCGTCGAGGTCGGCGACGGGCAGCACCGTGGCGAACGGCCCGAAGACCTCCTCGGTCAGCAGGTCGTGCCCGGCCGGGACGTCGGTGAACAGGGTCGGCGGCACCCAGTAGCCGTCCGGGTCGCGGCCCTCGACGTCCCACGCCGTGGCCACGACCCGGGCCCCCGCCGCGAGGGCGCTCGTGCGCAGCGCGCCGAGCCGGTGGAACTGGGCCTCGGTGGCGACCGGGCCGGTGGTGGTCGCCGGGTGGTCGCCCGGGCCGACCCGCAGCGAGCGGACCCGCTCGGCGAGCAGCGCCATGAGCTCGGCGGCGACCGGGGTGGCGACCAGGATCCGGTCGGTCGAGGTGCACGCCTGTCCGGTGAGCCCGAACGCGCCGGTCACGATGTCGTCGGCGGCCCGCTCGAGGTCGGCGTCGGAGCACACGACGGCGCAGTTGCGCCCGCCGAGCTCCAGCTGGAGCCGGGCCTGGCCGTGCGCGCGGTCGCGGATCAGCGCGCCGACCCGGTCGGAGCCGGTGAAGCTGACCGCGCGGACCCGCAGGTCGCCCAGGAGCACGTCCATCGCGTCCGGGTCGTGGCCGTGCAGGACGGGCATCGCGTCGCGGGGCAGTCCGGCGTCGTACGCGGCCGCGGCGAGGGCCGCACCGACCCCGGCGGTGACCGGCGAGGGCTTGAACAGCACGGTGTTCCCCGCCGCCAGCGCCGGGCCGATCTTGCGGGCGGCCAGCGACAGCGGGAAGTTCCACGGGGTCACCGCGGCGACCACGCCCAGCGGTCCGCGCAGCGTGTGCGCGGTCGTGCCGGGGGTCTCGGCCGGGAACGTGGTGCCCTCCACGAGGAACGCCAGCTGCGCGGCGAGCCGGAACTGCTCGGCCGCCTTGCCGACCTCGCCGCGGGCGGCGGCGAGCGGCTTGCCCTCCTCGGCCGTGATCAGGGCCGCGATCCGGTCGCGGGACTGCTCCAGATCCTCGGCGAGGCGTGTGAGCACGGCCGCCCGGCGGGCCGGGGTGGTCGCGGGCCAGTCGCTGCCGGCGGCGCGGTCCACCGCGGCACGGACGTCCTCCGGGGTGGACGGCCGGTAGTGGCTCACGGTGCGGCCGGGACGCGCCGGATCGACGGTCCGGGCCTCGGACCCGGACGCATCCGGGGCGGGACGTGTCGGTGCGGGGTGCACGAAGAACCTCCGGCGGATTGTGGAGTGTGACGGCTACCGCCGATTCTGGGGCGGGGCCAGCATGACCGGCACTGGACGAAGTGCAGCCGCCCACGGATCGGATATAGGCAGATGGCACAGAGCGCAGGACCCGTCGAGGAGCACGACGTCCCGGCCGCCCGGGGCGAGGAGGCCGAGACCGTCACCGTCACCGACCTGCTGGCGGAGCCACAGCTGCGCAACACGCTGGTGGCGGGCCGGGACGGGACGTCCGCGGTCGCGCGGTGGTGCGTGCCGCTGTCCGAGCTGGCCGACGGCGCCGACCCCGCCGAGGCGGGCCTGGTCGTGCACGCCCCGGTGACACGGCTGCGGGGACCCGACGGTGCCGGCCTGGTGCGGGAGGTGGTCGCCGCGGGGGCGGTCGCGCTGCTGGTCCGCCTCGATCCCGTCGACACCGCCGCGCCCGCGGTGCTCGCCCGCCTGCTGCCCGAGGCCAGGGCCGCCGCCGACGAGGCACGGCTGCCGCTCGCGCTGCTGCCGTCCGGCGCGGACTTCCGGTCGGTGAGCCGGCTCGTGGCGACCAAGGTGCTGGCCCAGTCGACGCACGTCCTGGAGTACAGCGACCGGGTGCACCGCTCGCTCGGCGAGATCCTGGCCCGCGGCACCGGGATCCCCGCGCTGGCCCACGGCATGTCCCGGATGGCGGGCGTCCCCGCGCTCGTCGTCGACCTCGACGGCACGGTCCTGGCCCACGAGTCCGCCGTCGGGCGGGTGGCACGGGCGCCGGAGCAGGTCGTGCAGGTGCTCCACCGCTACTCCGACACCGTCGGCGTCGCCGCCGGGGGTCACCAGCACGCGGTCTCGCTCGAACCCGTCGGCACCCCGGCGGGGGCGGTGGTGCCGCTGGTCTCACCGGTCGCGATCGGTGGGGAGCCCTGTGGCCTGGTCGCCGTCCTGGAACCGGTCGACGCCACGGCCCACGACCGCGCCCAGCGCCGAGTCGTGGTCCAGGAAGGGGCCGTCCTGATCGGCGCCGAGATGCTGCGGATCCGGTCGATGACCGAGGCGGAGGAACGGACCCGGGGCGACTTCGTCGTGGACCTGGTCCACGGACGCTTCGCCGACGGCCAGCAGCTGCTCGCCCGCGCCCGTCACCACGGCTTCGTGCCCGACGAGCGGTACGTGACCCTCGTCGTCGAACCCGACCCCCCGGTGTCCGACGACGCCCGGACCGTGCGCCGGTTCCAGGCCGCGGCCCGGGCGGCCGAGCGCATCGAGCACCGCGGCAGCGCCCCCGTGCTGGCCGCGCAGCTCGGCGGCAACCTCGTCGTGGTCGCGCCGGTCGGCACCGGAGCCGACGGGAACGAGCCGCGCGCGCTGGCCGGTGCGGTCGCGACGGCGGTGCAGGCGAAGCTGTCCGGCACCGCACGCGTGGCGTTCGGCGCCCCCGGTCCCGGTGCGAGCGGCACCGCGCAGAGCTACCGCGAGGCCCGGACCGCGCTCTCACTGGCCCGGCGGGTCGATGCCGCCCCGGTGATCGGCTACGAGGACCTGCGGATCTTCGTCGCCCTGCGCGAGGTCGCCGACTCCGAGAACGGACGGCGGTTCGCCCGCGAGGTGCTCGCCCCGCTGCGCCGCGCGGACGGGCACAACCGCAGCCTGGAGAGCGTGGTGCTCGCCTACATCGCCGAGTCGGGCAACCTCAACGCGGCCGCGCGACGGCTGGGCCTGCACCGCAACACGACCCTCTACAAGCTCGACCGGGTCTCGCGGGCGATCGGGATGGACATCCGGTCCTCCGACACCCAGTTCATGGTGTGGCTGGCCCACCACGTGGACACGCTCGCGACCGTGAACGACGGGCTCGACGCGGAGCTGGCCCCACCGCCCTGAGCCCGCCCGCGCTCAGGCGTGCCGGACGCACGCCCGCCCGACCGCCCGCGCCGGTCCGCGCAGCGGGGCGCCGACACCGGCCGGCACGGGCAGCGGCACCGGACGGGCGAGGGGCGCGGCCAGCACCACGTCCGGCAGCACCGTCCCCGGCCCGACGTGCACGTGCTCGCCGAAGGGCGCGGGCCCGGCGACGGCCGGTGCGACGACGAGCAGGTGCGTCCCGGCCGGCACGCGGACGGCGAACCCGCCGTCGTCGCCGGTGGTGACGCGGTCCAGCTGACGGCCCGCCCCGTCGACGACGGTGACCGTCGCCGCGGCGGGTGCGCCGTCGGGTCCGCGGACCCGCCCGACCGTGGCCGGGGCGGGCCCGTCGTCGCCGGTCTCCAGCAGCGCCGGGAGCTCGGCGGCCAGCAGCCCGGCCTCGCGGGCGAGCGCGGCGCCGCGTCCGGTCCCGCCGGCCGGGCCGATCAGCAGGTCGAGCACGGCCGCGCAGCTGCCCGCGGGCACCGGCCGCCCGGCGACGGCGTCCGCGGTGAGCTGCGCGAGGCGCGCACAGCCCGCGGTCAGCGCCGGGGTCCCCGACACCCCTTCGGCGGAGCGGGCCAGGCGCCGCGCGTGTTCGGCGACGGCGGTGCAGGCGGTCAGCCCGTGCACGACGTCGCGGTGGGTGGAGCCCAGCCAGGTCCGGGTCAGCGGACGCCCCAGCAGCAGCGTCTGGTGCAGCGCGGCATCGAGCGCGCGCGCCCCGGCACGCAGGTCCTCGCACGGGCCGGGCCGGCGCAACGCCCGGTCGACCGTGCCCAGCAGCTCGGCCAGCGCGTCGAGCAGCCCGCGGCGGGCCTCCTCGGCGGCGGACCGGGTGCGGGTGGGCAGCACGAGCACCGACACCGCGCAGCCGATCAGACCGCCGACCACGGTCTCCTCCAGGCGCAGCACCATCAGGTCCACCGTGAAGGTGCCGAGCAGCGCGTAGAGCTCGCCGAGCATCAGCGTGATGAAGAAGATCATCAGCGCGTAGGAGAGCCGGAACAGGTAGAGCGCGCCGAAGATGCTGAGCAGGATCACCGGCAGCACCACGGCGACGTCGGGTCCCAGCACCGGCACCAGCGCGATCGCGCCGACCAGGCCGATCATGGTGCCGACGATGCGGTGCGCGGCCTTCCGCACCGTCTCGGCGACGGTCGCGGTGCCGGTGAAGGCGATGAACGCGGCCAGCACCGCCCAGTAGTAACGCTGCTCGGACAGCGCGTCGCCCACCGCGATCGCGACCGCGGTGGCCACCGCGACCTGCACGGCCTGGCGGGTGGTCAGCGACAGCCGCGAGGCGGGACGGCCGGGGTCCGGCGGGCGGTGCAGCCGGGTCACCGTGCCCGCCGAGCCGGGCAGGTTGCCTGCGAACAGCTGGACCGCGGGGGCGAACGCGGCTGCCTCCCCGACCGTCGCGGGACCTCCCTCCGGCGCGGTGTCGAGGGCGGCGGTCCAGTCGGCGCGGGCGTCGGCGAGCACCGTGGCGTCGACGGCGAGCCGGCGCGGCCCCGGGGCCGCCACCCGGTCGGCGACCCGTCCGGCCCGCTCGCGCACCGCGTCCCAGCGGCCGCCGTGCAGCGCGGTGAGGACCGCGCGGGCGTCGTCGCAGTCCAGGGCGCCGGGGCCGACCCGGGTCAGCGCGGTGACGGCCAGCTCGGCGTCGAACACCGCCCGGCGGACGATCCGGGCGGCGTCGTCGTCGGCGACGGCGGCCGGGGTCCCCAGCTGCCCGTCGATGACCAGCGCGGCCTCGTTCACCCGGACCAGAAGGCTCGCCAGCCGGGCCTCGGCGCGCTCCCGCTCCGCGGTGCCGGGGGCGTGCCCGTCGAGGGCCAGCACGGTCCCGGCGAGACCGGCGAGCCGCGCCTCGAACGAGCGCAGCATCCGGCGCAGCACCCGGTCGTTGCGGATCGGGAGCAGCACCAGCGTCAGCAGCATCACCCAGACGATCGCGACCGCGACGACGAACGCGACCCCCGGCAGCATCTCCGGACGCAGGCTCAGGAACAGGGCGAAGAAGTAGCCCATGAACCCGCCCATGCCGCAGACGAAGTACCGCAGCCCGAAGCGGCGTACCCAGACCGCGACGAACACGACCACGACGAACGCGGTCAGCGACGCGAGCCGGTTCCGGTCGACGAGCAGCGCCACACTCATCCCGGCGAGCATCGACAGGGCCAGGAAGCACAGCGTGACCGCCTGCCCGGCGCGGGTGGCGTCGAAGATCCCGAACGAGGCCAGCATCGCCACCACCGCCCCGAGCATCATCGGCACCAGTGGCGGGGTGCCCGTCGTCGTCGCGACGAGGTACTCCACGCCCAGCGTGCTGGCGATCGCCAGCACGGCGCGGACCGCCGAGACGAGCCGGACGAGGCCGGGGTCGGAGGCGACGAACCGGTCACGGGCCCGGAGGAGGCGGTCGGACGCGG
This sequence comes from Pseudonocardia sp. DR1-2, assembly GCF_023717215.1. NCBI lineage: Bacteria > Bacillati > Actinomycetota > Actinomycetes > Pseudonocardiales > Pseudonocardiaceae > Pseudonocardia > Pseudonocardia sp. DR1-2. Next base: position 61,703 of record NZ_JAMQOF010000008.1, read on the forward strand.
TCGGCACAGTCCGTTGCATATGCTAACGGTATACCGGATCGTGATCTTCGCGCATCCCGGGCCCGCCGGACGTAGCGTGGGCGCCCAGGACCGATCACGGAGGTGGCGGGTGCGCGGGTACGGGTTCGTGGCGGCGGGTGGCCCGGAGCAGCAGGCGTTCGTCGAGGTCGCAGAGCCGCGGCCCGGGCCGGGTGAGCTGCTCGTGCGGGTCCGGGCGGCCGGGGTCAACCCGGGCGACTGGCGGATGCGCGACGGCGACTACGGCGTCGCCGGGCCCGCGGTGCTCGGCCGCGAGGTCGCCGGGACCGTGCTGGAGGTCGGCGACGGCGTCACCGGGTTCGCCCCCGGCGACGAGGTGTTCGGCGGCTGCCCGGACATGCAGGGCGGCTGGGCGCCGCGGGCTCGGGTCACCGCCGGGTTCGCCGCGCACCGCCCGCCGGAGGTCTCGCCCGAGCAGGCGGCGGCGCTGCCGGTCGCCGCGGGCACCGCCTGGGACACCCTCACGAACCTGGACCTGCCCGCCGGGGCGACGCTGCTGGTCAACGGGGCGGGCGGCGGGGTCGGCCTGCCGCTGGTGCAGCTGGCCCGCCGCCGCGGGCTGACGGTCGTCGGCACGGCGAGCCCCGGCAAGCACGCCCTGCTCGCCGGGTTCGGCGCCGTCCCGGTGGCCTACGGCGACGGCGTCGCCGACCGGATCCGCGCGGCCGCTCCCGGCGGCGTCGACGGCGCCCTGGACCTGGTCGGCGGCGACGCCCTGCGCGCGGTGGCCGGGCTCGTCCCGCCCGCGACGCTGTACTCGATCGCGGACAAGCCGCTGGTCGCGCAGCTGGGCGGCCGCGACGTCACCCGCGACCGCAGCACCGCGGTGCTCGACGCGCTCGCCGCACTCGTCGTGGCCGGGGAGCTCGACCCGCTGGTGCGCGAGGTCCGGCCGCTGGCCGAGGCCGGTGCGGCGCTCGCCCTGGTCGAACAGGGTCACGTGACCGGCAAGGTCGTCCTGGTGCTCTAGTCCCGACGGAACAGGAACAGCCCGTAGCGGTGCTCGTCGTCGACCCACTCGGCCTCGGCCCGCAACCCGTGCCGGGCCACGTCGGTGCGCAGCCGGTCGGTCTCGAACTTCGCCGAGAACCCGACGTTGACGCTGTCACCGCGACGCAGCTCCAGCGTCCGGTCCAGGCCCGGCAGCACCACGGTCTGGTCCCGGCGCGCCCACAGCCGCCCGTCGACGACGTCGGCGGCGGCGTCGTAGTGCGCCGCCGGGTGCAGCGCGTCGAGGGCGACGCTCCCGCCGAACCGGCGTGCCAGGTGGTCGAGGTGGTTGAGCCGGAACCGGGCGAAGGCGTCGTACCCGGGCGGGTCGTTGTAGCAGGACTCGAACACCGCGGCGGGCTTGACGAGGTCCGCGGACAGCAACAGCGCGTCACCGGGGCGGAGCGTGGCGCCGATCCGGGCGAGCAGTGCGGAGCGCTCGTCGGCCGTGGTGTTGCCGATGTTGGCGCCGAGGAACAGCACCGCCACCGGAGCGCCGCCGTCGTCGCGCAGCCGGTCGAGGCCGGCCTCGTAACGCCCCCGCAGCCCGGTGACGGTCAGCCCCGGCAGGTCCGCCATGCGTTCGGCGCTGAGCACGAGCATCTCGCGGCTCACGTCGATCGGCAGGTAGGTCGTCGGCCGGGCCGCCGAGCAGTGTTCGAGCAGCAGCCGCGTCTTCTTCGCGCTCCCGGACCCGAGCTCGGCGACACGTGGGCGGCCCAGCCGGGCCGCGATGTCGGTGCCGTACCGCTCCAGGAGCGCCCGCTCGCACCGGGTCAGGTAGTAGGTCGGCAGCTCGGTGATCTGTTCGAACAGCTCCGAGCCGAGCGCGTCGTAGCCGAACCAGGGCGGGATCCGCGGCAGCGGCTCGGCGAGGCGGGCGCGCAGCTCGTCGGTGTCGTCCCAGAAGGAGCCCTGTTCCAGCTCGACCGGGGCGGCGGTCACCGGCCCGGCCCGTCGTCGAGCGGCCGGCGCAGGCTCGGCTCCCCCGCCGCCCAGCGGGCCAGCACGTGCCCGCCGAGCCGGTCGCCGAGCAGCCCGGCGGCCCGGATCCCGAACACGACGTCGGCGGCCAGGCCGGGCTCGGTCCGCAGCAGCGGGGCGAGGACGTCGCGGCGCACGACCTGCTCGTGCACGGCGTCGGCCTCCACGTGCTCGTCGTAGAAGCGGAGGGCGGCGGGGCCGCAGCCGAGCCGGCGCATCGCGCGGACCAGGCGCTCCGACCCGGGCGAGGAGGTCAGCTCGACCAGCGCGAACTGCCCGACCAGCGCGCCGCGCAGGCTGCGCCGCAGCCCGCACAGCGACATGAAGTTGACCTCGGCGAGGGTCTCGGCACCGACGGCGTCGACGTGCGCGCCGTAGGCGTCGGACAGGCCGAGGTCGCGCATCATGCCGGCGAACAGCACGGCGTGCATGCCCGCGGCGTCGCCCGCGCCGTACTCGTCGTGCTCGACGGTGACCAGGCCCGCCTTGGCGGCCGGGGGCAGCCGCGGGATCACCCAGGCTTGCGGGTCGGCCTCCTTCAGGTGGTAGATCGAGCGGTGCACGACGTACTCGCGCAGCTGCCACAGCTCGCCGCGGCGCAGCAGGTGGTGGGTCACGCCGGTCTCCGCGCCCGGCCCGACCGGCTCGACGAGCAGCTCGGCGACGGTCGCGTCGACGTCGTCGCCGGGCGGGACCGCAGCACGCAGGGCGGCCAGGAACCGGTCCTCCAGCGCCACGCGCAGGCCGAGCAGCGCCACGTCCCACTCGTGCTCGTCGCCGACCCCCGCGAAGCCGCGGTAGTGCAGCTCGTAGCAGCAGTGCAGGGCCAGGTGCAGGTCCTCGCCCCACGGGTCGGCATCGCCCGCGGCGGGCAGCGCGGCGGGGTCGCCGCCCAGCCGGGCCAGGACGGCGCCGGACAGCGGGCCGCGCGCCGCCGGCAGCGGCGCGGTCCCGGTGCCCGGGTGCGGGGGTGCGGTCACGTCGGGTCCTCCTGTCGCACGCGGGTGCGGTGGCTGGTGTCGCAGAACGGCGGACGGCGGGTGCGCCGGCAGGTGCACAGCGCGGTGACCGGGCGCCGCGACGTCACCCGGGTGCCGTCGGGCAGCTCGACCTCCACCGGGCCGGTCACCAGGACCGGGCCGTCGTCGGTGAGCCGCACCCGGGCGGGGCCGGCGCCGGTCTCACGACCCACGGACGGCCTCGATCACCACGAGCTCCTCGTCGGCGGCGCCGGGCTCGACCAGGCCGCGGGCCTCGTGCAGCGCGGTGCGGGCCCGCATCACCGGGCCGAGCGGGATCCGGGACCGGTCGGCGACCCGCACGGTGAGCCCGGCCGCGGCGAGCCGGTCCAGCGAGGCCTGCACCCCGGAGACGGCGCTGTGCACCATGAGCAGCGCGCCGCCCGGTCCGAGGTGGGCGGCGACGCCGTCGCAGATGCGGTCGATCACGGCGCGGCCGTCGCGGCCGCCGTCCCAGCTGCGGGCCCGGCGGTACCGGACGAGCCGGTCGGTGTGCGACGGCACGTACGGCGGGTTGGCGGTGACCAGGTCGAACCGCCGGCCGTCGACGGGGCCGAACAGGTCACCGCGGTGCACCGTCAGCGCGGTGCGGTGCAGCCGGGCGTTGACCCGTGCCGCGAGCACGGCGCGCCGTGACAGGTCGACCGCGGTGACCGCGCCGGCACCGCAGCGGGCCGCGGCGAGCGCCACGGTCCCGGTGCCGGTGCCCAGGTCGAGCACGGCCCCACGGGCCCGCCCGGAGACGGCGACGGCGCGGGCCAGCATCTGCGAGTCCGACTGGGGCCGGTAGACCCCGGGCGGGGTCAGGAGCATGGGCGCCACGTCAGTGCGCGACCGTCTCGCGGGCCACCTCGGCGTGCCGGGTGCGGGCCGCGGTGAGCACGCCCGCCCGGTTCTTGTGCTGCTCCTCGTAGCGCAGCACGGCCTGCACGTCCTCGGGCGTGTCGAGCTCGCGGACGGCGCGGGCCGCGTCGGGGACGGACAGGTCGTCGTAGCCGTCGACCGGGAGCTCGCCGGCGCCGAGCGCGCCGCGGGCCCGGCGGGTGCCGTGCAGCGCCCGGGCGGCGTCGCCGGCCCGCTCGCGGCGGGCGATGTCCTCGGCGCGCTCCAGGGCGGCGTCCAGCCCGGAGCCGAGGACGTCGGCGGCGTCGCGCCCGGCGCGGTCGGCCCCGTCGCCGAGCGCCGACGCGGTGCGCCGCACCCGTTCCCCGGCCCGGGACAGCTCGTGCCCGGCCCGGTTCAGGCCGACGGCGCCGAGGCGGGCCGGGAGCCGCACGACGTCGGTGACGGCGCCGCGCACGACCTGCAGCGGGGTGGCCCGCAGCGGCGCGGGCCCGCCGACGGCCTCCTCGGCGAGCACGGTGGTCAGCCACTCGACGGTCTCGGTGTGGGCCTCGACGAGCTCACCGGCGAGGCGGTGCACCCGGTCGGGCCCCGACGCGGTCAGCGCCTGCAGATAGCGGGCGCGGTCCTGCAGCTGCCGCTCCAGCGCGAGGTCGCCGAGCAGCGCCTCGTCGAAGCGCTGGGCCTGCTCGACCTGGCTCTTCACGAACGCGAGGATCCGGCCGCCGACGGCACCGACCAGATCGGGTACGGCGTCGAGCTCGCGCAGGGCGTCCTGGATGCGGCCGAGGCGGGCCTCGGCGCGGCGGGCGTTGTCGGTGAGCTCGCGGCGGGTCTCGTCGGTGCGGGCCTGCACGGTGCGCAGGCCCGCGATCCGGTTCTCGGTGCGGGTCAGCTGCTCCAGCACACGGAGCTGGGCGACCACGGCGGCGGTATCGGTCACGAACACGTCCTCTTGCGGCGGCGACAGGATCGGACCGCGCCTACCCGCGATCCGCGGTCCCACTCCTGCCCACCGGTGCCGCTTCGGTCAGACCACCGGCATGTTCAGCTCGGTGCGCAGGTCGGCGGGGTCCATGTCCGGCGACGGCTCGGTGAGGTAGACCTCCCAGAACACGTCGCCGCCGCGCAGGCCCTGGCCGGCGAGCCACTCCCCCAGCCGCTGCCAGGCGGCGCCGAGCCCGTCGAACGAACCGGCGTGCACCACGCGGGCCACCCGGCAGGCGGGCAGCGCGCCGGCGACGACGTCGCCGTCCGGGGTGACCTCGCGGTCGGTGGGGAACCCCGTCTCGAGGTCGGCGGTCGCCGTCAGCGGCCCCCGGTACAGCGCGAACGCCGGGCCGGTGACCGTCACGCCCTGCCCGGAGACGGTCCCGGGGAGGACGGAGAAGGCGCGGTCGAAGAACGCGGGCAGGCCGGTGACCGGGACCGTGCCGCGGACGACGGCGGTGGGGCGGGCGGTGACCTCGACGAGCTCGGGGGTGGTCATGGACGGGTCCTTCCGGCGGGGTGGGTGGTCCACCGGGGTGGACCGCGCCGGGCGGGCGGACTCATCGGTCCGCGCGAGGCGCCAGGTGGGTGGCGAGGAAGCGGTCGGCGGCCTCGAACATGGTGGCCAGGTTCTCCGGGTTGACGATGGCGTGCCCCTCGTCGTCGAACACCAGGTAGTCGACGTCGACCCCGCGTCCGCGTAGCGCCGCGACGAGGTTGTCGGACTCGGCGCGCACCACCCGGACGTCGTTGGCGCCCTGCACCACCATCAGCGGGGTGCGGATGTCGTCGACCCGGGTGATCGGCGAGCGGGCCAGCATGTCGGCCTCCTGCGCCGGGTCGGCCGGGTCGCCGACGTAGCGGTACCAGTTGTTGACCAGGCCGGGCCGGGTGAACTCCGGCACGGTGCGCAGGAAGTCCGCCAGGTTCGAGATGCCGACGTACTCCACCGCCGCGGCGAAGCGGTCCGGGGTGAACGCGACCCCGACCAGGGTCGCGTAGCCACCGTAGGAGCCGCCGAACATCGCGACCCGGTCCGGGTCGGCGTACCCGCGGGCGACGGCCCAGTCGACGGCGTCGATCAGGTCGTCGTGCATGGCGCCGGCGAACTCCCCGACCGCGGCCTCCATGTGGGCACGGCCGAACCCGTAGGACCCCCGGAACTGCGGCTGCAGCACCGCGTAGCCGCGGTTCGCCCACAGCTGCACGCTCGCGTCGAAGCCCCACCAGTCCCGAGCCCACGGCCCGCCGTGCGGCATCAGGACCAACGGGAGCCCCTCGGGTGCGACGCCGACCGGCAGCGTCAGGTAGGCGAGCATCTCCCGACCGTCGCGGGCGGTGATCGTGACCGCCTCGACCGGCGCCAGCGCGGCCGGGTCCAGGTCGGGGCGCGCGCGGAACAGCAGCCGCGACTCCCCCGTGACGCGGTCGTGGAACCAGGTCTGCGGGTCGCGGTCGTGGGCGAACGTCGCCACCCACCGACGGCCGTCGACGTCGCCGGAGACACTGGACAGGTCGCCGTCGCACAGGGCGCGCAGCGCGGTGAGCACGTCGGCGAAGTCCGGGTCGACGGCCCGGATCTCCTGACGCGCACCGAGGTAGCGCACACCGAGCAGCTCCCCGGTACCGCGGTGACGGATCAGCGCCGACGGGAGGCTGGGGAAGATCTGGGCACGGATGTCGATGTCGTGCTCGGGGTGCCGGTCGATCTCGGTGACCTCGCCGGTCCTGGTGTCGAGCCGGCCGAGGTGCAGCCGGTCGCCGTCGCCGTAGGTGCCGATCCAGATTCCGGTGCCGTCGGGGGTGGGCTCGTAGGGGTACGCGCCGAGCGGATGGGCGTCGCCGTCGAAGGTCGCGACGAGCTGGTCGCCGCGCCACACCTGCGCCGTCCCGTCGTCAGTCAGCGTCTCGCGCAGCAGCTCGTCCCCGACGAGGGTCCAGCCGTCACCGGGGCCGGGGCTCTGCGCGAGCACCGTCATCTCCCCGGTCGCGACGTCGAGCTCGCACAGGTCGAACTCGACGGGGTTGCGGGCGTTGCTCTGCAGCAGCAGCGTCCCGGGCCGCTCCGGGCGCTGCTCGAGGCCGAAGGTCGTCGCGCCCTCGAACGGGGTGAGGTCCACCGCGGGCGCGTCCGGCGCGGTCAGGTCGACACGGAACACGTGCCAGTTCTCGTCGCCGCCGGTGTCCTGCAGATAGAGCAGGTAGCGGGGATCGTCGGTCCAGAGGTAGCGCAGCACGGTGCGGGTCTCGTCGGCGGTGACACAGCGCTCGTCGCCGCCATCCACATCGGACACCCACACGTTCAGGCGTCCCCGCCACGGGGCCAGGAAGGCGATGCGGGTGCCGTCCGGGGAGATCGTGGCGGCGGTGCGGTCGGGCATGCGCAGCAGGTCACGCGCGGGGATCGGGTCGGGCAGGGCCATGGTGGTCTCCGGGGTCGGGGTCACAGCGCGGTCCAGATCGTCTCGGCGTCGACGACGCGGTTCCGGCGCCAGGTGAGGGCGCGCTCGGCCGCGGCGACCACGCCGGCGACCAGGAGGCCCGTGCTGAGCCAGCCGGGCAGGGTGACCGGTGAGGTGAAGGTCCCGAACCGTGCGGCGACGGCGTCGATGCCGGTGAGCATCTCCAGCGCCACCGGGACGGCCAGGACGAGGTTGACGAGCAGCACGACGACGGCGACCGCGGCGATCGTGCGGCTCACCGCGGGTGAGCGGCGGGCGAGCCGCGCGCGGCGGTACTCGAGCGTGCCGGGCACCGGGGGCAGCCGCCGCTCCCCGCCGTCGTCGGTGACCAGGTGCATCCGGGTGATGCCGTAGAGGCCGGCGTCGACCTCGATCCGGCCGCCCGGCACCGGCAGCGACGCCGGCATCTCCGCCCGCGCGACCTGCTCGCCGTCGCGGTACAGGCGCGCGTCCCAGTCCTGTGCCTGGTCGACCTCGACGGTCCACATCGCACCGGGCCCGCCGGGCTCGGGGAGAGGGGCCGCGTACAGCGAGCGGGTCAGGATCTGGTGGCGGCGCAGCGGCCGCAGCCGCCGGCTCACCGGGCACCCGCTGTCGCCGGGGCCGGGGCGGCGGCGTCGGCCGCACCCGGTTCGCCGAGGTCACGGAACGCGGGCGCCACCAGCGCGACGAGCGCGGTGCCGACCGCGACCGCGGCGAGCGCGATCCCGGCGGCGCCGAGGCCGACCGCGGAGGCCAGCGCCGCGACCGGCGCCGCGGTCAGTGCGGGCGCGGCGAGCAGCAGGGTGTTCTGCGCCCCGAGGACGCGGCCGCGCAGGGCGTCCGGGGTGGCCTCGATGGTGAGGACCCCGAGCACCGCGCCGACCGGGGCGTTGGTGAACCCCACGAGCGCGGCGGCGCCGAGCACCACCCACGGTGAGGCCAGGCTCCCGACCAGCGCGAAGCCGGTGCCGAAGCCGAGCATCCCGACCACGAACCAGGTCCTGCGCCGCACCCGGTTCACCAGCGCCGCGTACAGCACGGAGCCGGCCAGCCCGCCCGCGGCGAGCGCGCTCAGCGTCAGCCCGGCGAGCGCGGGCAGGTCCAGCGCCGTGAAGTAGGCGGGCATCAGCGTCGTCTGCAGGGCCGCGATGACGGCGACCAGCACCGCCGACACCAGCGTCGCCCCGAGCACCAGCCGCTGGCCGGCGAGGAACACCCACGACGCCGCGAGATCCCGCACGGCCCTGCGCACCGCACCCCCCGGAGCGGTGCGCAGAACCCCCTCGACCCGTCCGGCCCGCGGGTCCAGCAGCGCCGCGGTCAGCGCCGCGAGCAGGCTCGTCGACGCGGTCACCACCAGCACCGTCGACGCCGGGCCGACCAGCGCGACCAGCAGGCCGCCGATCGCCGGGCCGGCCAGCAGCAGCACGTTGGCCACGTTCTCGCGCAGCGCGATCAGCCGGTCGAGGCGGCCCGGCCGCGGGTCGAGCCGGACCAGCGCCGGGAGCAGGACCTCCTGCGCGGTCATTGCGGGCACCCGCACGACCGCGCCCAGCACGCCGAGCACCAGGAAGGCGGTCATCCCCAGCCCCCACAGCGCGTCGACGACCGGCAGCGCCGCGACCACCGCGGCCCCCAGGACCCCGGCGACGACGGTCACCAGCCTGCGGTCGACGCGGTCGACGACCAGCCCGGACACGAGCCCGGTCAGCGCGGACGCCGTGGTCGTCACCGTCGCCAGCACGCCCGCGGCCAGCACGTCCCCGGTGCGCTGCAGGACCAGCAGCGGCAGGACCGCCGCCATGATCCCGCCGCCGAGCAGGGTCAGCCCGTAGGCGGCGAGCCACAGTGCCGGGCTGCGTCGCAGCGTGCTCACCGGACCAGGGCCTTGGTGCTGCGCCGGAACGCCCAGAGGACCACCAGCGCGGCCAGCACGGTCAGCGGGGTGCCCATGGCGACCCGGGCGATGCCCAGCCCGCCGGTCGCCTCGGCGACGTAGAGCCACTGCTGGATCCCGAACCGCGCGCCGAGCACCAGCGCCGCGGCACCGGTGGCGAGGTCGTGGGCGCGCAGGACCGCGGGCGTCGAGCGCCAGGGGTGCGTGCCCCCGTGGACGGCGTTCCAGATCACGCCGGTGATCGGCCGGCGGGCCAGCAGCGACCCGGCCGTGACGACGAACCCGGCCAGGGAGGCCCAGATGCCGATCACGAAGAAGTCGCGCGCCGACCCGGTCCAGGCGACGATGCCGGCCGCCAGCGCGACGCCGAGCAGGCTGCCGACCGCCGAGCTGAACTTCTCCCGCTGCAGCAGCCGGTACCCGAACAGGGCCAGGCCGGTCGCGACGGCGATGCCGATGGTCAGCGGCAGGGACAGGAACGCGTTCGCCGTCACGAACACGATCACCGGGATCGTCGAGTAGACGAACCCCGCGGTCCCGCCCATCTGGTCGAGCAGGCTCGGGGTGGCGCGGTCGCGGGTCCGGTCGTGCTGCGGCTCGGTCATGGTCATGCCGTCCTCCCTCGTCGTGATGTGCTGCAACGAGGGAAGGCCGTGCCGCCACGGCACACTCAAGCCCGAGGACCCGTCGTGTGGTTCAGGTCACTGCCGGCTTGACCGTGCCGCGACGGCACGGTGTGGGCTCACCCCATGACGTGGAGCACCCGGGAGGTGGCCGAGCTGGCCGGCACCAGCCTGCGGGCGGTGCGGCACTACCACGAGGTGGGGCTGCTGGCCGAGCCCGCACGACGGGCGAACGGCTACAAGCAGTACGGGGTCGAGCACCTCGTGCGGCTGCTGCGGATCAAGCGGCTGGCCGACCTCGGCTTCTCGCTGCCGCAGATCGCGGACACCCTCGACGAGGGCGACCATCCCGAGCAGGCGCTGCGCACGCTCGACGCCGAGCTCGCCGCCACGATCGAACGGCTGCAGCGGGCCCGCCTCGAGCTCGCCACGATCATCGACCGACGTGCTCCGGCGGACCTGCCGGTGGCCATGGCGCCGGCGCAGGCGGCCGCGCTGACCGAGTCCGACCGGTCGGTGATGCTGCTCATGAGCCGGTTCATGGGGCCACGCAAGCTGACCGCCTACGGCGAGCTGCTGCGCGACCTGCCGGCCGACCCGACCGACGGCGAGTTCGACCGTCTGCCCGCCGACTCCGGTGAGGAGGTCCGCGCCGGCCTCGCCGAGCGGATGGCGCCGCACGTGCGCCGGATACGGGAGGCCCATCCGGGCCTGGTCGGCCCGGACGACGACGCCCCGCGGGGAGCACAGGTCCTCGCGGAGACGACGAGCGCGGCGATGCGGGAGCTCTACAACCCGGCCCAGGTGGACGTCCTGGTCCGCCTCGCGGCGCTGCTGCGGACCACCCCCTGACCTGACCACCCCTGAACGGAGAGGACGACCGATGTTCGAACACAAGGTGCTGAAGTACAAGCTCGGCTGGAAGGGCTTCGACTACCCCGGGATGGAGCAGGAGCTTAACGAGCTCGGCTCGCAGGGGTGGGAGGCGGTCGGGACCCTCGTGCCCTCGACGGGCAACGGGCAGGCACTCGAGGTCGTGGTGATCATGAAGCGGGCGCGGGGCTGACGGACGACCGGCGTCGATCCGGGTGCAGCGGGTACCCGCGGGCGTGCCCGACTTCGCCGCGTCGCCACGACGCCACCCGTTCGACCTCGACCCGCGCTTCGGCGCGGCGCTGCTGCCGTTCGGGGTGTGCGACCCCACGGACGCCCACGTCGACCTCGACGACGACGGCCTGCGGGTCCGTTTCGGCCACTTCTCGCTGGTCACGCCGGTCCGCAACCTCGCGGGCGCCCAGGTCACCGGCCCGTTCCGGGCGGCCAAGGCCCTCGGGGCTCGGCTGTCGCTCGCCGACCGGGGCGTGACCTTCGGCAGCGCCACCGAGCGCGGGGCGTGCATCCGGTTCCACCGCCCCGTCCCGGCGCTCGACCCCCTCGGTGCGCTGCGCCACCCCGGGGTCACCGTGACCGTCGCCGAGCCGGAACGGCTGGTCGACGCGGTGGAGCACTACGCCGGGCGGACCCGGCTCACCACCGCGCGGCGCTCGGAGCCGACCCCCCAGCCGGGCCCGGTGGCCCGCGCCGGGGCCGTGCTCCGCTACCCCGCGGGCCTCGCACTCACCGCCACCCGCTACCTGCGACGCCTCCCGCACGTCGACCGCGCCGAGGACACCGGCGACGCCTCCGATCTCCCGCCGGCGCTGCCGGAGGAGTTCGTCGACGCGCACCTCAAGACCGTCGGCGAGGGCTCGGGTCCCCTGCTGCACCGGGTGTTCACCGTCGACGTCCGGGACAGCGGCCTCGACGCCGCCGCGCTGATGGACCGGGTGTGCGCCGACCTCGACCGTGCCGCACCGTCGGAGGTGGTGACCTTCCGCAAGAAGCGCGGGCGGCTCGGCGAGGTCGCGGTCGGTGACGAGTACGTCGTGCACATGCCGGCGCCGTGGAACGGGCCGGTCCGGGTGGTGCACCGCGACGCGACCTCGTTCCGGTTCGCGACGCTGGCCGGGCACCTGGAGGCCGGGCAGATCGAGTTCTCCGCCCACGACACCGGTCGGGACGTCGCGTTCCGGATCGAGACGTGGTCGCGGCCCGGGGACCGGCCCTCGGCGCTGGTGTTCGACGTGCTGCGTGTCGGCAAGGAGATCCAGCTGCACATGTGGACCCACTTCTGCCTGCGCGCGGGGGACCTGTCGGGCGGCCGGGTCACCGACGGGGTGCGGGTGCGGACGCGGCGTGCCTCCTGGCCCCCGCGGGTGGGCGGCGGGACCGGCGTGCGGGCCGGGGAGGGGACGACGGGATGACACGCCGGCTGGCCGGCGACGATGCGCGACGGCCGCGTGTCCGCCGGGGTCACCCGGCACGCTGACGGCGTGAGCGAACCCCTGCGCGCCGGGGCGCACGAACGTCTGCGCACCGCCCGGCTCGACACCGCCCTCGCCGCCGTCGGCGACCTGACCCCGCGCTGGGACGAGGTCGAGGAGGCCACCCAGCCGCGGGTGCTGTCCCGGCACGTGGCCGGGGTCGTCGAGCAGGCGCTGGCCGACCGGGATCCGGAGCAGCGGGTCGCGCTGGTCAACCGGCTGCTCGCCCAGGTCGAGCGCGAGGAACAGCTCTCCGCCGACCTGCAGCAGCTCATCGCGCTCACCCGCGAGATCGCACCCGGGGTGCACGAGGTCCGGCGCCCCCTGACCCCGCTGTCGGACGCGGCGCTGTTCACCAACGCCGCCGGCGAACCGACGCTGCACACCGCGCTGCAGTCCGAGCTGTCCAGCGCCGACCGGGTCGACCTGCTGTGCGCGTTCATCCGCTGGCACGGCATCCGGCTGCTGGAGACCGAGCTCGACGTCCTGCACGAGCGTGGCGTCCCGTTCCGGGTCATCACCACCACCTACATGGGCGCCACCGAGCAGCGGGCGGTCGACGAGCTCGTCCGGCGGCACGGCGCCGAGATGAGGGTCAGCTACGCGAGCGCGACCACCCGGCTGCACGCGAAGGCGTGGCTGTTCCGCCGGGAGTCCGGCTTCGACACCGCGTTCGTCGGGAGCTCGAACCTGTCGCGGTCCGCGCTGGTCGACGGTCTGGAGTGGAACGTCCGGCTGTCCTCGGTGGCCACGCCGGAGCTGATCCGCAAGTTCACCTCGACGTTCGACTCCTACTGGGCTGCGCCCGACTTCGTCTCCTACGACCCGGACCTGCCCGCCGACTCGCAGCGTCTCGCCGACGCCCTGGGCCGTCACCAGGACGACACCACCCCGTTGTCCGGGCTGGAGGTCCGCCCGTTCCCGCACCAGGAGCAGATCCTCGAAGCCCTCGCGACCGAGCGCGAGGTGCACGACCGGCACCGCAACCTCGTCATCGCCGCGACCGGGACCGGCAAGACCGTCGTCGCGGCGCTGGACTACGCGCGGCTGCGCCACGCGCACCCGAGGCTGCTGTTCGTCGCGCACCGCAAGGAGATCCTCGACCAGTCCCGGCGCACCTACCGCACCGTGCTCGCCGACGGCGCCTTCGGCGAGACCTACGTCGGTGGGGACCGCCCGCAGCGCTGGAACCACGTGTTCGCCTCGGTGCAGTCACTGGCGTCCTACGGGGTGGAGAACATCCCGCCCGACCACTTCGACGTCGTCGTGATCGACGAGTTCCACCACGCGGCCTCGCCCACCTACCGCGCGTTGCTCGACCACCTGCGGCCCGCCGAGTTCCTGGGTCTGACCGCGACCCCCGAGCGCTCCGACGGCGTCGACGTCCGTGACCTGTTCTTCGAGGGGCGTACCGCCGCCGAACTGCGCCTGTGGGATGCGTTGTCGGCGGACCTGCTGGTGCCCTTCCACTACTTCGGGGTCGCCGACGACGTCGACCTCACCGGGATCGAGTGGAAGCGCGGCAGCTACGACACCGTCTCCCTCGACGGCCTCTACACCGGTAACGACGCCCGCGCCGCCAAGGTCGTCCGCGAGACCCGTGCCAAGGTCACCGACGTGACCGCGATGCGGGCGCTCGGGTTCTGCGTCTCGGTCGCGCACGCCGAGTACATGGCGCGGGTGTTCGCCGCGGCCGGCATCCCCAGCGAGGCGGTCACCGGGCAGACGGCCCGCGACGACCGTGACGGCGCCCTGCGGCGGCTGCGGGACCGTCGGGTGAACTGCCTGTTCGCCGTCGACGTGTTCAACGAGGGGCTCGACGTGCCGCAGGTCGACACCGTCCTGCTGCTGCGCCCCACCCAGAGCGCGACCGTGTTCCTCCAGCAGCTCGGCCGCGGGCTGCGACGCGCTCCGGACAAGGCGGTGCTCACCGTCCTGGACTTCATCGGCCAGCACCGCCGCGAGTTCCGCTTCGACCTGCGCTTCCGGGCTCTGACCGGCAGCAGCCGGGCCGGGGTCGTCCGCGACGTCGAGGAGGGCTTCCCGTTCCTGCCGTCGGGCTCGGCGATGGTGCTGGACCCGGTCGCCCGCGACATCGTGCTGGACAACGTGCGCAGCCGGCTACGCCTGTCCCGCAGGGACCTCATCGCCGACGTCCGTTCGCACGGCGAGTCGGCCCTGGCCCGCTACCTGCACGAGTCCGGCGGCGAGCTGGCCGACGTCTACCGCGGCAAGGGTTCCTGGACGGCGCTCCGCCGGGACGCGGGCCTGGCCGTCCCGGCCACCGGACCGGACGAGACCGCGCTGCTCCGGCGGCTCGCCATGCTGACCCACGTCGACGACCCCGAGCGGGCCGCCGTCTACGCCCGCGTCGCCGACCCGGCCGGTCCGGGCTACGCCGAGCTGACCGCGCGCGAGCAGCGGCTGGCCCGGATGCTGTTCTTCCAGCTCTGGCCCGACCGCGGCGGGTTCGACAGCTACCAGGCCGGGGTCGACCATCTGCGCCGCCACCCCGCGGTCTGCGCCGAGATCCGCGAGCTGACCGCGTACACGCTCGACCAGGCCCGGCACCTGCCGCGCTCGCTGGGCGAGGGGCTGCAGAACGTGCCGCTGCAGAGCCACGCGCACTACCGGCGCGAGGAGATCCTGGCCGCCCTGGACTGGGCCTCCTTCGACCGCAAGGCATCCGGGCATGCGACCGGCGTGGTCTGGGCCGACGTCCCGCGGGTCGACGCGCTGCTGGTCAACCTGCAGAAGACCGAGCGGGACTTCTCCCCCACCACGATGTACCGGGACTTCGCGCTGCAGCCCGACCTGTTCCACTGGGAGTCGCAGAACGCGGCCTCCCCGGAGACGGGGACGGGCCGGCGCTACCTGACCCACGCCGAGCAGGGCAGCCACGTGGTGCTGTTCGTCCGGGACTCCCCCGGCGACGACATCGGCCCGGGCGCGCCGTTCCTGTGCCTCGGCGCCTGCCGGTACGTCTCCCACCAGGGCAGCAAGCCGATCGCGATCACCTGGAAGCTGCGCCGCGCGATGCCGGGCGAGACGTTCCGGGCGGCGAGCGTCGTGGCGTCCTGACCCGGAGCGGGCAACGTGCCGGAGGCGGGATCGCCGGCCGGGGACAGATCCGTCCGGACACTCGCCCTCCGGTTCAGCCTCCCCCACTCGACGCGGCGGCCGCGTTCTGCTGCTCCCACACCGAGAGCACGACCGCGACGACGAACAGCTGCGCCGGCAGGCTCAGACCCGGCAAGGTCGCTTCGGCCCCGCCGCGCCACCAGCTCGACTTCCGGATCGTCCCGGCGGTCCGGTCGCCCTCGACGAGGTGCTGCTCGGAGCTCCACACCGAGGCCCGGCGGAAGCGGTAGGACCGGCCGTCGGCGGTGACGGTCCAGTGCTTGCGACCAGCCCGCTCCGCCGTGGCGACGACGGTCCCCGCGGAGTCGGTCATCGTGTAGGTCCTGCCCCAGACGGTCGATCCGATCCGGTACTCGCGGCCCTCGACCTGGATCTGCCCGCCGGAGCGCCACCAGTGCGAGCTGAAGGTGCTGACCGGCGTGCCGTCCAGTGTGAACTCGTAGTCGCGGCGCCATACGCTCGTCCGCTCGGCACGCAGCATGGGGTGATCGAACCATCCGAGTCCTCGGCACACCGCGCAGGCCGGGTGGGCGGGGACTCGGCCGGGCGGCGAGCTGATCATTGCCCGCCGCTTAGCGTCCCCTTAGGCCGAACGGCCGAATGCTGCCGCCGTGCTCACCACAGATCATGACAAGCGGACGACCCGGATCTTCGCGGCGGTACCGCTGCTGCTGGCCGCGGCGGCGGGCGCCCTGGACGGGGCCTCGTTCACGGCGTTCCACGACGTGGTCGTCAGCGCCATGACCGGCAGCTTCGTCGCGCTCGGCCGGGGGCTGGGGTCGGTCGCGGCGCTCGCCCCCGCGGCCTGGGCACTGGGCGGCTACGTGCTGGGCCTGGTCGCCGGCACCGTGACGGCGGGTCTGGCCGAGCGGAGGCTTCCGGCCCGGGGCGCCGTCGGTGTCACGCTCGGCCTGGAGCTCGCGGTCCTGTCCGCGTTCGGCCTCGCGTGGCTGCTCGGCGGGCCGGGACACGCCTTCCCCGTCGAGCCGATGATCGGGACGGCGACGCTGGCGATGGGGCTGCAGGGGGCGGCGCTGCGCCGGATCGGTCCGGCCGGCACTCCCACCAACTACTTCACCGGGGTCGTCACCAACTGGGTGTCGGGCATGGTCGACCCGGCCGGGCGCAGCTGGAACCCCGGCGCCGGAGCCCGCATCGCGGTCTTCGTGCTCGCCGTCGCCGCGACGGGCTCGCTGCACCGGGTCCTCCCGGCCGGAGTGGTCGCCGTGCCGGTGGCCCTGGTCGCCGCCGCGACGGTGCTCGCCCTGGCCTCGGCGCGCTCCCGGCGCGCCGTCGGGCTGCGCCCGGCCGGCCACACCGCGGCCCGGACCCGGTCGATGGTGGTGACTCCGACCAGGGCGTGAGCCGCGGACGGTGACGGATTCGTCCCCGTCGGGCAGTCTGACCGGCGTGGCCGCAACGACGCGTCCACGCCGAGGACCGGGGGTCACATGACGACCGAACGGGAACGTTTCCTGCCCACCGGGCAGGGCGAACAGGCCCCCAACGCCGGCCGGGTGCTGGCGCTGCTGTTCGCCGCCAACACGTTCAACTTCTACGACCGGGCCGTCCCGGCGATCGTCGCCGAGCCCGTCAAGCTCGAGTTCGGGCTCTCCGACCTGCAGATCGGCGTCCTGGCCGCCGCGTTCACCGTCGTCTACGCCCTGTGCGGGCTCCCCCTCGGGCGCCTCGCCGACCACCGCTCGCGGGCCCGGATCATGGGGTGGGGCATCGTCGCGTGGAGCCTGCTGACGGCCGCGAGCGGCGCGGCCTGGAACTACGTCTCGCTGCTGCTGATGCGGGTCGGCGTCGGTATCGGCGAGGCCAGCTACGCGCCCGCCGCGAACTCCACGATCGCCGACCTCTACCCGGCGGGGAAGCGGGCGCGGGCGTTCGGGCTGTTCCAGCTCGGGCTGCCGGTCGGGCTCGTGCTCGCCTACTTCTCGGTCGGTGCGATCGCCGAGGCGTTCGGGACGTGGCGGGCCCCGTTCGTGCTGGCCGCGATCCCCGGGCTGCTCATCGCGGCCGGGTTCTTCCTGGTGCGCGAGCCCCGCCGCGGGGCGTCCGAACCGGCGTCGACGACCACGGTCGAGGCGACACCGGCACCGGTCGACCGGCCGTTCCGGCGGATCCTGGCCGTCCCGACGATGTGGTTCCTGATCGTCGCCGGGATCGGCGCGAACCTCGCCGCCTACTCGGTCAACACGTTCACCGTGCCGCTGTTCCAGCGCTACTTCGGTGCGTCCCTGACCGGGGCGGCGGTGCTGACCGGCGTCGTCGTCGGCGTGACGGGGCTGGCCGGGCTGCTCGTCGGCGGCTGGGTGTCGGACCGGGCCGCCCGCCGCTCGACGGGTGCGCGGGTGCTGGTCGGCGCGGTGGCGACGCTGGTGTCGGTCCCGCTGACCTGGTTCGCGCTGTCCGTGGGGCCGGAGGCGACGGGCACGTTCGTCGTGCTGTTCGGCGCCGGCTGGCTGCTGCAGTACCTGTACTACACCTCGGCCTACCCTGCCGTCGCCGACGTCGTCGGGCCGCGGCTGCGGTCGACGGCGACGGCGGTGTTCTTCGCCGCGTTCTACCTGCTGGGCGGCGCGGTCGGGCCGGTGATCGCCGGTGCCCTGTCGGACGCGTTCGCCGCGGACGCCCTCGCCGCGGGCGCGAGCCCGGCCGACGCGGCGGCGAACGGGCTGCGGCAGGCCCTCGCCGTGATCGTGCCGCTGTCGATGGCGATCGCGTCGGCGGGGCTGTTCCTCGCCGCCCGCACGGTGCGCCGGGACAACGAGCGGATGACCGCGGCCGCCGGCTGACCCGGGCTCTCAGCCGGGCAGCCGGGTCCAGTCCCGGTCGTCGACGTCGGTGCCGAACGCGTCGAGCGTCACCGTCGTCGAGTCCTGGCGCTGCTCCGGCAGCCGGATCCGGCGCACGTGGGCGCCGTCGAGCCACACCTCGCCCGGCTCGCCGTCGCCGGTGGTGACGGTCAGGCGTCGCCACCGCTCGCCGCGGTCGGCGACGACGCCGTGGTCGTGGGCCTCGGTGACGTCGGCGAGCCGGTCGAACGCCGCCAGCGGGGTGACGATCCGGCCGGGATCGGTGAGGCCCAGCCGGTCGAGCCTGCGGCCGGGCCGCCCGCTCCAGACCCGGTCCTCGATCTGCACGAACGCGATGTGGTCGTGGCCGACCATGGCGCGGCGCCGGGGGAGGTCGAGGACTCCGCTGGTGACGACCTGCCGCGGCACCCGGCGCAGGACGGCCCGCGCCAAGGCCGGGAGCGGGCGCAGGCGCCGCGGGAGCGCCTCGCCCACGGCGCGGGTCCCGGACATGTCCATCAGCAGGGTGGCACGGGCGGTGCCGGCCGCGACGGTGCGGCCGACGGCGTCGCGCAGGCGGACCATGGCCGGGCTCTCGGTGGTGGTCATCGTGGGGCCTTTCGCCGGTGGCTCGGGGACGGACACCTGCGAGCCTGCCCGTCGGCGCGGCCCGGCGAATCGGTCCGGAGGACGATCCGGGTCTCCACCGCAGGGAGGAGGCCGGGTCAGCCGGCGTCGAGCGCGCCGGTCAGCCGGGCCAGTACAGGAGCGGCGGCGGCCAGGGCGGCGCGTTCGGCGGGGGCGAGGCGGTCGAGCGCCGCACCGAGCAGGGCCTCGGCCGCCGCGTCGTAGCGTTCCAGCGCCCCGGCCGCCCGCGCGGAGACGGTGACGACCACCGTCCGCTGGTTCGCCCCCGCCCGCCGCTCGACGAACCCGGCGGCGGTCAGCGTGCGCAGCAGGTTGCTCACCGTGGACCGTGCCAGACGCAGCGCCGCCGCCAGCTCGCTCGGCGCGAGCGGTCCTTCCGCCGCCAGCGTGCGGAGCAGCTCGATCTGGGCCTCGGACAGGTCCGGCAGATCGGCGGCGATGCGGGTGCGGCGCAGCAGGGTCCGGCGCAGCGGGCCGAGCTCGCGGCCGATCAGCGCGGCGGTCGTCGTCACCGGGGCAGTGTCGCACGACGCATTGCCCACAAAATAGTTTTGAGGCAGTACTATCGTCATGGACGAAGAGGATCTGACCGCCCTCGTCGGGCACCGGTTCATCTACACCTACGACACCGGCTGGCAGTACGAGATGTACGTCAAGAACGACCACACCATCGACTACCGGATCCACAGCGGTCACGTCGGCGGGCGTTGGGTGCGCGACCAGGAGGTGGACCTGGTCCGGCTCGACGAAGGCGTCTACAAGCTGTCCTGGAACGAGCCGACCGGCACCTCGGTCGTGGTCTGCGTGATGCCGGCCCGGCGGCGTCTGCACGGCACCATCTTCTTCCCGCGCTGGGTCGCCGACGACGGCACGGAGACCGTCTGCTTCCAGAACGACCACCTCGACCGCATGCGGGAGCTGCGCGACGCGGGGCCGACCCACCCGATCGAGACGATCCCCGAGTTCGCGAAGATCACCCTGTTCGAGTTCGTCGGCGTCGACGACGAGACCGTGGTCGCCGTCGGCCCCGACGAGCTGCCCCCCGGCTTCGCCGCGCGCACCGATCCCGGATCCGACCGGGTACACGCGTGAACCCGCTGCTGGTGCGGGCCGCGATCGGGCTGCTCCGGCACGCGCCCGGTGGGCCACGGTCGCGGGTCGCGCCCGCCGGGACCCGCACGCTGAGCGCGCCCACCCGGCACGGTGCGGCTCCGGTGACGGTGTACCCCGGCGGGGACGGGAGCCCGGTGCACGTCAACCTGCACGGCGGCGGCTACGTTCTGCCGGGCCGTCACCAGGACCAGGAATGGTGCCGGACACTCGCCGCGACCGGAGTGACCGTGCTCGACGTCGAGTACGTCCTCGCTCCCGAGCATCCGTTCCCGGCTGCGGTCGAGCAGACGCTCGACGTCCTGGCCTGGGCCGCGGCCCCGGAGACGGCGCACGGCGGCGACGGAGGCCGCCTGTCGGTCGGCGGACAGAGCGCGGGCGGCGGTCTGGCCGCCGCGGCCGCACGCCACGTCCTCGCCACGGGCCGCGGACCCCGGATCGCACTGCAGGTGCTGCACTACCCGCCACTCGACCTCGCCAGCGAGCCCGGGACGAAGCGGGCGCGGACCGCGAAGCCCCTCATCGGACCGCGGATCTCCCGGCTGTTCAACGCCGCCTACCTCCCGGCGCCGGAGGCCGCGCGCAACCCGCTGGCCTCCCCGGCCGCTCCCGGCGACGACGCCGACCTCACCGGAATCACGCCGGCCGTCGTCGTCACCGCCGAGCTGGACACGCTGCGCGACGAGGCCGTCCGGTACGCGAACCGTCTCCGGGCGGCCGGTGCGCTGGTCGAACACATCGACGTCCCCGGCGCCGACCACGCCTACGACCTGCGCGGTGGCCCTCCGGGCGTCGTGGCGGACGTCCGGGCCCGGCTGGCAGCGCACATTCGGGGGGCGCACCAGGGCGCCTAGGCTCGTCCCATGGCGGAGGACGCGGTCCTGTTCCGGGACGTGGTGGCCGACCTCATCGGCGGACGGGCGAACCGGGACACCGCGGTGGCCCGGTTCGCCGCGCCGTTCCGGGCCCGGCGGGACGACCCGGAAGACCGTCTGGAGGAACTGGCCTGGACCGGGTTCGGCGAGGTCGCCGCCGCGGCCCGCACCGTCGCCGTCCACGACGCCCTCGTCGCGCTGCTCACCGGAGTCCGTGATCTCGGCCCCCTGACCGGTGCCGACGACGCCGTGCGCACCGTGTGGACCCGACGACTGTTCACCGACCTGCCGTGCCTGGGGCCGCAGCTGCGCGAGTCCCTGGACGTGTACCCGGACGACTGCCCGGCGCTGTTCGCCTTCGCCCGACGGTTGACCCGGGCCGGGCTCGGCGACTTCTCCGCATGGGAGTCGTGGGAGCGGAATCGCTCCTGACCCGGCCGTCCGGCGCGCCGGGACGTGCATCGGGGCGGCCGACCGTGTACTGACTGAACCTGCCGTTCCGCCGCCGCGTCGAGGAGGACCCCGTGGAGTTCGACATGCTGGTCGAGGTGCCGAAGGGCAGCCGCAACAAGTACGAGGTGGACCACGAGTCCGGGCGCATCCGGCTCGACCGGACGCTGTTCACCGCCACGCAGTACCCGGGCGACTACGGCTTCGTCGAGGACACCCTCGGGGAGGACGGCGACCCGCTCGACGCCCTGCTCGTCACCACCGGCGAGCCGTTGTTCCCCGGCGTTCTCGTGCTCGTGCGCACCATCGGCATGTTCCGGATGACCGACGAGGCGGGCGGCGACGACAAGCTGCTCTGCGTCCCGGCCCACGACCCCCGCCTGGAGAACCTGCGCGACATCCACCACCTGCCCGAGTTCCACCGCCGGGAGATCCAGCACTTCTTCGAGATCTACAAGGACCTGGAGCCGGGCAAGAGCGTCGAGGGCGCCGACTGGGCGAACCGGGCCGCGGCCGAGGCCGAGCTGGAGGCGTCGCGGAAGCGGTTCCGGGAGACGCCGCACTGAGCACCGCCGTCAGCGGCGTCCGTTGCAGGACACCGCGGAGTAGTCGCCGTCGGCCGACTCCTCGGAGATCACGGCGCCGTCGACGAGGATCCGGCAGGAGAGCTCGCCGGACCCGCCTGCGGCGGTGACCGAGTAGTCGGTGGGCTCGCCGGCGGCCGGGGCGGTGCGCTCCCACGGCAGGTCCGCGCCGGAGACCTGGGCGACCGAGGTGCCGCGGCCGAACGTGATCGTGACCCCCGAGCCGGACCCGGTGACCTCGTAGGTGATCTGGGCCTCCGCGGGTGCCGCGGGTGCCGCGGACACCTCGGTGGCCGGGACGACGCCGGGCTGGCCGCCACCGGTCGACGCACCGAACGCGACCGAACCCTCGCGCCACGCGGCCGGGGTCTCGTCCTCGGTGCCACCGAACACGGCGAGCCCGATCGGCACGGCCGCGGCAGCCGCCGCGGCGACCCCGACGACCCACGGCCATCGGCGGCGACGGGCGCCCTCCTGCACGGCGCGGCGGCGTCCGCGGCGCGGCGGGTCCTCGACGTCGTCGGGCCCGGGGGCCGGGTCGGGTTCCGCTCCGTCCCCGTCGGGATCGAGGTCGAGGTCGCGCGGGTCGTACCCGAGGTCGTGCGGATCCATCGGCCGGGGCCGGCCGTCGCGGGGGTCGGGGCCCGGTCCGGCCTCCGGGCCGCCCCACGGGGCGGGGGCGTCGCCGGGACCGGCGACCGCGAACCCGTCCACGCCGTAGGGCCCGGCGTCGCGCTCCTCGGCCCGACGCCGTCCGCCGTGCCGGGGACGCCCGCCGTGGTCGTACCCGGGCGGCGACGCGACCGCCGGCGGCCGGCGCACCGGGAACGGCCGAGGCGGAGTCGTCACGCTCGGGCGCGGCTCGCCGGCATACGGGCTCTCGGGGTACGGATCGGCCGAGGGCGCGTCCGGTCCGGGAGCCTCCGGTGCGCGACGACGCCCGCGCCGGGAGCCGTGGTCGGTCCGGTCCGCTCCTGGCCGGGCCAGATCGTCACGCTCCGTCATCGACCGGGGACGTCCGCGGGGCGCGACCGGCCGGGGCTCGGGCTCCCGGGCGGACGGGAAGACGATCCCGGCGACGAGGTCCTCGGGCGAGAGGTCCCGAGCCGCCGCCTCGACGACGTCGTCGGACCGGTCCATCACCTCGACCGATCGGCGTCGTCCACGTCGGGTCACCGGGGACGACTGGTCCCCGAGCACCCAGCGACCCGAGTCCGGGTCCCATCTCGGTCCTGGCACGACGCCCCCCTTTGGTAGCCGTGCCGATTCAACGATTCGGACGCGCGCCGGTTACGGAGCGCGGTCACGGTCACAGAGCGGGGGTCCCGTTCGGCCGCTCCGTCGCCCCGTTCGGACGCGCCGGGACCCGCACGCTGACACCGGGCCCGGTCCGGACGAGAGTGGGCACCATGTCGATCGACCCGCAGTTCCTCCTGGGCCGCCGTACCACCGCCGACCTCGCCGACGACCTCGGCGACGCCGTCCGCTCCTGCGACGTCCAGTTCCGCTCCTTCGGCGCACACTCCCGTTTCGCCGGTCCCGTGCGGACCGTGCGGTGCGAGAACGACAACGCCCTGCTCCGCGCCACGCTCGACGGCCCCGGTGACGGAGCCGTCCTGGTCGTCGACGGCGGCGGCTCGACCCACTGCGCGCTCATCGGCGATGTCATCGCGGGCCTGGCGGTGGCGAACGGCTGGGCCGGGATCGTCGTCAACGGGGTCGTCCGCGACACCGTGGCGCTCGCCGCGCTCCCCCTCGGCCTCAAGGCGCTGGGCACGAATCCCCGCAAGAGCAGCAAGACCGGGGCCGGGGAGGTCGACGGCACCGTGACGCTCGGCGGGGTCGACTTCACCCCGGGCGAGATCCTCTACTCCGACGAGGACGGGATCGTCGTCGTCGCGCGGTGAGGTGCCGACTGTTCCGGCATCGGCCGCCGACATCATCAGAGTTGATGAGACTTCGCAGCCTCGTGCGGAATCAGGCTCGGCGCCCGCCAAGATCGGCATCGCGACGTCCTCCGGGCGCCGCATCGGGCGCGGCGGTGAGGCGAATGCAGTGACGATGCATCCTCGGGAACGAGCATGGTGGTCGGAGGACATTCCTGAGCGGGAGACGGTCCCCTTCTTCCCCTGTCTCGCGCATTTCCGCACCCCCGGGAACCAGCGCGGTTGGTTCGTGGTGGCGGATCCGACGCTCGGTCTCGGCGTACGGTCCGACGGAACGGCCTCTCTTCCCCCGTATCGGACGGGCGTCACGGAACGGGCCGCGGTGGCTCTCGGATGGATCGCACTGATCGGTGTCGTCCTGGTGATGATCACAGGGACGGGACCGGGTCCCTTCCTCTTCGGCGTGGTCGTCCTCCTGATCGCGGTGCCGTTGCTGATGCGCCCCAGCATTCGCGGAATCCACCGGATCGCCGACCAGCGCGCCCTCGCACGAACCAGACGGCTACGTGAGCCGCGGTCGTATGTCGTGACACCCGACGACGCCGCGGCGTGGCGGCTGTGCATCCTCGCCGGAAAGATCGCTGTGACCGCGCCGTGGCAGGACCGGACGATCGACATCGCTCGACAGCTGCCTGTCCTGCTCTGGTCGGGCGCCGGACGCTGCCTCACAGTGGATCGGCGGCGTCGCGATGCCGAGGCCGCACTGGAGCACGAGGCGCTGCAGGACATCGCCAGAACGACGCTGGCCGATGTCGCGGACGAGGCGCGGCGACTCGACGCAGTCGAAGGCCACCTGACCGAGATCCTCGGCGCATCAAGACGGCTGACGCAGCACCGGGAGCGGATGGCTGCGGAGGACGCGATCGAGAGGAGCCGCCGGGCGGAGGAACGACGGTTGCGGCAGAAGCTGCTCCACGACGCCCCGACCGGCCTCGACCCGGGAGCAGACGACGAGGTGGACCGCATCGCCGGTCTCTCCGCCGAGGTCACCGCGGTGGCGAATCTCCTCACCGCTTCCGAGATCGCTCTGCGCCGTACCTCCACTCGCGACTGACGTGTTCTGCTCAGGTGCCGACGCGCCGAGCCGTGACCTGTGCCCGTGACCACCGCTGGGCTACCGCCGGAAGGTCCCGTCCGATCTACTACGCGCATGGTGAGGCGGGACGTCCTCGATGCGCACCGGGCCCGTATCCGCGGAGACAACCCGTGGCAGCAACGGGCACGCCTGCATCAGGCACTGTGGCGGGAGGAGCAGTCGCTCCCGATCGGCCGACACGATGGGGAAGAGCTCGGCTCCCGCCTGCACACCTCCGTCGCCGATCCACCGGAGCTGCACAACTTCCTCTCGCCGCAGGCCCGGGAACAGGTGCAACAAGCTGTGGCGGACGCACCCCGCACCGGCGCACTACTGTCCCGGCCACGGCTGTGGGTCGACCTGCTCTCGAGCCAACCGTTGTGCTTCAACTTGTTCGGCCCCCTGGCATCGGATCCGACACTGGCGACCGCGACGCTGCGCCTGATCTGGCCCGACATCCGCAGAGTCCGCGACATTCGCTTCGAGTGGTCGCCCGGCCGCGGCAACCCCGCCTACACGGCGAACCGGTCCGCATTTGACGTCTTCGTCGAGTACGACGGCGACCGGGGCCGCAGCTTCCTCGGCATCGAGGTCAAGTACCACGAGGACCTCGCCGGGACGCCGGCGTCGGACAAGGACGGCTTCTACCGCACGATCGCGGGACGCACCGCCGTGTTCGACGAAGCGTCGTACCCCAGTCTGTCGACACTCCCCCTCCAACAGATCTGGCTGGACCACCTGCTCGCGCTCCGGATGCTCGACGAGCCGGAGGATCGCTGGGACGCGGGCACCTTCGTGCTCCTGTACCCGGTTGGCAACGAACGCTGTGCCACCGCAGCCCGTGCCTATCGGCAGTGCTTGACCGACGGCCGGACCTTCGAGGCCCACACCCTCGACGCGCTCGTGCAGGCGGCCTCGCTCGCGACGACGGACTCGTGGCCGCGCGACGTGTACCGCCGGTACCTGGACCCCGACCTGGTGAACACGGCATCGACGGCATCACGCGATCCCGTTGATCGGCCGGCACGCCCGGCTGATCCCGGACCACGTCCATCCGGCCGATCTGGGCCCGGGTGATCATGAGCGGCACGGGTACGGCGGGTGCGTGGGCTCTCGGCGGGGACCTCCGTTCGACCGGTGGTCCCCGCTACACCCTGCCGACGGCTACCGTCGACCCATGAGCGCCAAGTCCGACTCCCGGCTTGCCGAGTTCCTGCGCCGGGTGGAGGCGAGCGGCGACGACGCCGCTCCGGCCGCCGTCGTCTTCGGGACGGGCGAGGTCTCCGAGGTGCAGGAGTCGATCGCGCTGCAGTTCGCCGCGACCGTCCGGGAGCTCGGCCACGTGGAGCCCGCCGGCGGGCCGGACGGCGACCTGCGACGGGTGCGGCTCACCCCCGCGGGCCGGGACTGGCTCGCGGAGTACGACCGGACGGCTCCGACGCTGCACCCCCGCTTCTCCTCCTAGGGGTGCTCAGGGCGAGAGCGCGCGACAGCCGCGCCGGACGACGGCGTCGGCGTAGGCGTGGTCGAGCGCCCCGGTCCGCAGCTGCCACCGGTGGAAGAGCGGCGCGACGAACAGCTCGAACGCCTCGACGTCCCCCACGGAGCCGTCGATGTGGCCGGTGGCCCTCGCCGTCACGAACCGCCGGGCGAACAGGGTGATCTGCGGGGCGAAGACCTCCTCCAGCACCTGCGCGCCGACCGCGGTGTCGACGAGCGCCTCGACGCACAGCGCCCGCAGCAGCGCGTCCCATGCGGGCACCGCGAGCTCGTCGACGACCGCGCGCAGCACCGCGGAGAGGTCGGCCTGCAGGTCACCGGTGTCCGGGATCCCCCCGTCGCCGACGGCCGCGCGCGCGTTGCGGTGGGCCACGGCGTCGACCAGCAGGGCCCCCCGGTGGCGCCACCGCCGGTAGAGCGTGGCCTTGCCGACGCCGGCACGTGCCGCGATCGCCTCCATCGTCACCTGCGGGTACGGCAGCTCCACCGCCAGTGCCAGGGCCGCCTCGAGTGCGGCCGTACGCGCCCGTTCGGAGCGGCCGGTCGGCACCGGCGGTCGGTCACGGCCGTCGTCGTCCACGCGATCAGGATAGCAATCGAAACGGAACGTTCCGTATCGTAGGTGTCATGAGTGTGCGTCGCGACGAGGAGAGCCCCGTGACCGAACGACCCGTGTGGTTCGTGACGGGCGCCGGCCGCGGGCTGGGCCGGGCCCTGACGCAGGCCGCGCTCGCCGCCGGCGAGCGGGTGGTGGCGACCGTCCGGCAGGCCGACGCGCTCGCCGACCTGCGGACGGAGTTCCCGTCGGCGTTGCACGTCGCGACGGCGGACGTCCGCGACCGGGACGCGGTCCGGGCCGCGGTCTCGGCCGGTGTCGCGCGGTTCGGGCGTCTCGACGTCGTCGTCAACAACGCCGGCTACGGCCTCGTCGGAGCGGTCGAGGAGGCCGGCGAGGCGGAGGCGCGCGACATCGTGGACACGAACCTGCTGGGACCGCTGTGGGTCGCCCAGGCGGTGCTGCCCCATCTCCGCGCCCGCGGTGCGGGACACATCGTCCAGATCTCCACGACCGGCGCGGTCGGCGCCATGCCGACCCTGGGTCTGTACAACGCGGGCAAGTGGGGGCTGGAGGGCTTCTCCCAGGCGCTCGCCGGTGAGGTGGCCCGGTTCGGCGTCCGCGTCACCGTGGCCCAGCTCGGCGGGTTCGACACGGACTGGGCCGGCCCGGGGATGCACTTCGCGACCCCGTCGCCCGCCTACGACGACCTGCGACGCGAGCTGTTCGGGACGGCCGAGGTGCCGTGGCGGGCCGAGGGGCCGCTCGGGGCGCCCGTCGCGGAGGCGGTCGACGCCCTGCGCCGGCACGTCCACGCGTCCGACGGCCCGTTCCGGCTCCTGGTCGGGGCGGACGCCCCCGACCAGGTCACCGCCGCGCTGCGGGCCCGGTGCGAGGACTACGCCGAGGACGACCGATTCGTCTGGCCGGCTCCGGCCGTCACCGCCTGACCGGGCCGCGTCCCGGGGCTCATCCGGCCGCGGCCCGCACCCTGAAGTCACCCGGCTCGACCACCGCAGAGATCGCGACCCCCGCGACGAGCGCCCAGAACGGGCTGGAGATCCCCAGCGGCGCGACCCCGCTCATCGCCACCACCAGGGCCGTGAGCGCACCGGTCCGGAACCGGCCCTCACCGAACGCCCCCCGGAACGACGACACCAGCACCCCGATCATGGCGAGCCCCGCGACGACCGCCACCAGCTCGGTCGGCAGCGCCGTGACCGCGGTGACCGCGATCCCGGCGAGGACGCCGAACGCGATGAACAGCACGCCGTTGACGACGCTCGCGGCGTACCGGGCCTCGGGGTCCGGCCCGGCCTGCGGGCCCGAGCAGATCGCGGTCATCGGGCCCGCGACGTTGGCGTTGTGGCCGCCGGTCAGCGGGGCCAGCAGCCCGCCCACTCCGCTGACGACCGTCATCGCGTTGATCGGGGGCCGGTAGCCCTGGCTGAGCAGCACACCGTAGGCCTGGGCGTTCTCCGCGGCGATCACCAGGACAGCGAGCGGGATCCCGACGGCCAGGATCGCGGCGAGGTCGAACGTCGGCGCCACGAGCACCGGTGCCGTCCAGCCGTCGACGGCGGTGGCCTGCGAGGCGAACCCGCCCGTGACCGCGGCCGCGGCCAGCCCGGCGACCAGCGCGCCGAGCGCGCCGGGCACCGCCGGCACGAACCGGGACAGCAGCAGGAACCCGGCGACCGCGGCCGCGACGACCCAGGGCGCGGACTCGGCCGCGGTCACCACCCCGGTGCCGAACCGGATCAGCGCCCCGGCGATCATCGCCATCACGATCGGCTGCGGCAGCCACCGGGACACGGTGCCGATCAGGCCGGACAGCCCGAGCACGAGCACGACCAGCCCCGCGACGAGGAACGCCCCGACGACGGCGGAGAACGGGAACGTCCCCAGCGCCCCCACCACCAGCACCGCGCCCGGGATGGAGTACGCGCCGACGACCGGCATCCGGTAGCGCAGGGCGAGGAACAGCGAGATCAGGCCACCGAAGACGTAGATCCCGAAGATCCATGACGCGATCAGCCGGCCGTCCAGCCCGTTCGCGGCGGCGCCGTCGATCACGATCAGCGCCGGGCCGGTGCAGCCGAAGACGGCCGCGACCACGCCGGCCCCGATCGTCGCGGGGGTGAGCCGCCGGGGCAGGCCGCGCAACCCGGACCGGATGCCCGGACCGGGCTCGATGCGCCGGGTCGGCCGCGGCTCGGCCGGTGGGGTGGGCGGTGCGGCGGTGGAGCCCTCGGCGGGCTCGTCGGTCGGTGCGGTCATCGTGTCGCCTCCTTGCGATCACTCACCGGACAGGGGGCGGGACGGCTACCGGCGCCGCGGCGCGCGGACGCGGGCGAACCCGCGGCGGACGAGTGCGCGGACGGTGTCGCGGACGGTGCCCGCCACCAGGCGGAGCTGCGCGCCGCGGCCCGGCTCGGTGACCGACCCGGTCTCGGCGGCCTCGTCGACGCTCGTCGCGAACTGCTCGAACAGCCGCCGCGAGACGTCGCCCGCCAACGCCCGGCCGAACTGCGCGACCCGGCCGGTGAGGTGGACGTCGGCGTGCGCGGTCAGGACCGTGCCACCGTCCGGCCCGGCCTCGGCCGCGAGCACGACGTCGGCCTGGGTGGCGCTGCCGCCGGCGTCGGCGCCCTGGGCGTGGAACCGCAGCCGGTGGGCGGCCGGGTCCCGCTCGACGACCTGGGCCAGGCCGTCGAAGGACAGCTTCACCGGGCCGAGCGCGACGACGGCGCGGCCCCGGTAGCGGTCGCCGTCGAGCACCTCGGTGAGCCGGGCACCGGGCAGGCAGCGGGCGAGCAGGTCGAAGTCGTCGAGCACCGCCCAGACCCGCTCGACCGGCTGCCGGAGCGCGCTGGTGACGTCGACGACCGCGGACGGCGGACCGGAGGGCAGGCGCACCTCCTGCGCGAGCGCCGCCGCCGGCATCTCCTCGGCGGGGGCTCCGGCGCCGCTGCCGCCACCGGTCCCCCGCCCGACCAGGGTGCGCGTGCCGCACGCCCGGGGCCCGGGGACGCCGTCCGGGTGGCGCTGCCGCACGTCGTCGACGGCCGCGAGGATCCCGCGGTAGCCGGTGCACCGGCAGAGCACGCCGGACATCTGCTCGGGCAGCTCCTCGCTCTCGACCTCCGGGGTGTTGCTGAGCAGGTCGTAGCTGCTCATGAGCATCCCGGGGGTGCAGAACCCGCACTGCAGCGCGTGGTGGGCGGAGAACGCCTGCTGCAGCGGGTGCTGGTCCTCGGGGGTGCCCAGGCCCTCCACGGTCACGATCTCGGCGCCCTCGCACTGCACCGCGAACAGCAGGCAGGCGCGGGCGGCCTCGCCGTCGACGAGCACGGTGCACATGCCGCAGACGCCGTGCTCGCAGCCGAGGTGGGTACCGGTGAGGCCGAGCTGCTCGCGCAGCACGTCACCGAGGTGCGCGCGGGGCGGCACGGTGACGGTCGTCCCGGTGCCGTTCACCGTCATCGTGATCCCGACGGTCTCGTCGGCGGCGACGCGCTCCCGCGGCTCCGCAGTACGTGCCCGCCTCGGCTCCACCGTGGTCATGAACGCTCCTTCCGGTCCCGGGCGCGGTGCAGCGCACGGGACAGCTCGCGGGCGGCGAGGACCCCGAACAACCGGCGCCGGTAGCCGGTGGATCCGTGGGTGTCCCCGCCGGTGTCGACGACGTCGTCGGCCAGCGCGGCGGTGGCCGGGCGCAGATCGTCCTCGTGCTCGGTGAGCAGCGGTGTCACGTCGCGGGTCACGGCGCGGTCGGAGATCCCGAACCCGGTCAGCCGGGCCTCGGTCACCGCGCCGTCGTCACCGACCCGGACCCGGGTGACCACGCCGGCGAGGGCGAAGTCGCCGTGCCGGCGGGCGATCTCGGCGAACCCGAACCCCTCCCCCGGCCGGGCGTGCGGGAACGTCACCGCGACGACGACGTCCTCCGGCCCGGCCGCGGTGGTCATCGCGCCGGTCACGAACTCCTCGGCGGGCATGCTCCGCCGCCCGGCCGGGCCGGCCAGCTCGACCGTCGCCTGCGCGCAGCAGGCGACGGCGGGCAGCTCGGCGGCCGGGTCGGCGTGGGCGAGGCTGCCGCAGACGGTGCCCCGGCTGCGCAGCTCCCGGTGCCCGACGAACGGCATGGCCATCCCGATCAGCGGGACGGCGTGGGCGGCCCGGTCGTGCTCGACCGCGCGCTGCCGCACCGCCGCGCCGATCCGGTACCCGTCCCGGTCCGGTCCCGCCGACGTCAGCTCGGGCACGGCGGTGATGTCGACCAGGGTGCCGGGGCGGCCCAGGCGCATCGCGAGGACCGGCACCAGGGACTGGCCGCCGGCCAGCACCTTGCCGTCGCCGCCGGCGAGCTCGCCGAGCACGTCGTCGAGCCGGCCGGGGCGGACGTAGGCGAACGGTGCGGCCTTCATCAGCGGCCCGTGAAGTTCGGGGTGCGCTTCTCCCCGAAGGCCTTCACGCCCTCGGCGAAGTCCTCGGTCGCCCGCAGCATCGAGTAGGCCTTCCGCTCCAGCTCGATGCCGGTGTAGAGCGGGCCGTCGACGCCGCGGTCGAGGACCTCCTTGGCGGTGCGCAGCGCGGCCGGGGAGAAGCCGGCCATCTTCAGCGCCAGCGCGTCGACCTCGGCGTAGAGCGCGTCGCGGTCGTCGTACAGGCCGGCCAGGATGCCCCAGTCGAGCGCCTGCTGGGCCTGGATCCGGGTCGCGGTCATGATGTGGAACTTCGCCCGGGACAGGCCGATCAGCCGGGCCAGGCGCTGGGTGCCGCCGGAGCCGGGGATCATGCCGAGGTTCATCTCGGGCAGTGCGAGCTGGGTGCGGCCGGTGCCGAGCCGGATGTCGCAGGACAGCGCCATCTCCAGCCCGACGCCGAAGCAGTAGCCGTCGATCGCGGCGATGACCGGCTTGGTGCTGCGGGCCGGGGCGGTGACGTCCTGGCCGAGGTCGGTGAGGTCGATCGGGTCGACCTCCATGAACCCGGCGATGTCGCCGCCGGAGGTGAAGTGCTGGCCGTCGGAGCGGACCACCACGACACGGACCTGCGGGTCCCGGTCGATCTCGGCGAAGCGCTCGGCGACGAGCCTGCGCATCTCCATCGTGACGACCGTGTACTTGCCGTGGGACAGGGTCAGGTAGGCGACCCGCCCGTCGTGCTCGCGGGTCAGGACGACGTCGCCGCCGGTGAGTGCCATGTCAGGAGTTCTCCTTCTCGGTGAGCAGCTGGTGCAGTACCTCGCCGTGCAGCGGCAGGCGGGTGATGTCGATCCCGCGGGGTGCCAGCGCGTCGGCGACGGCGTTGGCGTAGGCCACGGGAAAGCTCATGGACGACCCCTCGCCGCAGCCCTTGGCGCCGAGCGGGGTCAGCGGTGACGGGGTCACCACGTGGTCGGTACGCAGGTCGAACCCGGCCTCGGCGCTGGTCGGGCACAGGTAGTCGAGGAACGTCGCCGCCGTCGGCTGCCCGGAGTCGGCGTGGGTGAACTGCTCGTAGGCGGCGCCGCCGAGGCCGTGCACGAGCGCGCCGTAGACCTGGCCGTCGAGCAGGGTCTGGTCGAGGACGGTCCCGGCGTCGTGCACCGAGGACACCCGGTCGACCTCGATCTCCAGGGTGTCCGGGTCGATCCGGACCGCGACGATCTCGGCCACGAAGCCGTAGCAGAGCGAGGAGTTGATCCGGTCGTCCGCCGTGGCCGCGCGGGTCTCCCGCGGGGAGAACTCGGCCTCGGCGTAGAGCCGGGCGGGGACGCCGTCGGGCAGCGACGCCGGGTCCCAGTGCACGACGCCTGCGGCGTGCCGGAAGGCGACCGAACGGCCGTCCGGGTGGACGACCTTCCCGTCGAGCAGGGTCAGCTCGCCCGGGTCGGCCCCCTCCAGCAGCGTGGCCCCGGCCGCCTTCACCGTGGCGGCGATGGTGTCCGCGGCCGCGACGACCGCGCTCGTGACGAGCGGCGCGAACCGCGACGAGTACGACCCGGACGTGACCGTCCACGGGGTCGTCGCGGTGTCCATGTCGACGACCGCCCGCACCTGCTCCGGGGGCAGACCGAGCCGTTGCGCCGCGACCTTGCGCGCCACCGTGGCGTGGCCCTGGCCCTGCGGGACCGACCCCAGCAGCACGGTCACGATCCCCTGCAGGTCCACCGACATCCGGACGTGCTCGGTGGAGCCGGACTTGTCCCGGCCCGGCCTGCGGTCCTCGGCGGGGGTGGCCAGCCCGACGTAGCCGATGTTGGTGCCGGACGGGTCGACGACCAGGGCGGTGCCGATGCCGTAGAAGGCGCCCTCGGCCCGGGCCGCCTCCCGCCGGCGCTCCAGCTCGGCCAGGTCGGCGTTCTTCACGGCCAGGTCCAGCGCCGCGGCGTAGTCGCCGGAGTCGTACACGCCCCCGGTCGCCGTCTCGTGCGGGAACGCCGACACCAGGTTGCGGCGCCGCACCTCGACGACGTCGAGCCCGGTCGCCGCGGCGACCGCGTCCATCAGCCGCTCCAGCCCGAAGTAGAGCTGCTGGCCGCCGAAGCCGCGGTTCAGCCCGGTCGGCATGGTGTTCGTGACCACGGCGCGGGCCCGGATCTCGACGGCGTCGATGCGGTAGGGCCCGGTGATGTTGCCGTAGCAGCGGTAGAGCGTGGACGGCTCCGGCGGGCGCAGGTAGGCGCCGACGTTGTCGATCAGGTCGGTGCGCAGGGCCGTCACGGTGCCGTCGGCGTCGACCGCGGCGGAGAAGGTCATCGCCCGGTCCGCACCGGTGGAGCTCGCCATCAGGTGCTCGACGCGGTCCTCGGCCCACCGCACCGGCGTGCCGGAGTGCTTCGAGGCCAGCGCCATCAGCACCACGTACGGGTAGATGCCCGCCTTGATCCCGAAGCTGCCGCCGATGTCGGCGGGGACGTGCAGCCGCACCCGCGACGTCGGGATCCCGAGCGCGCCGGCCATGACCGGGACCATCGAGAACGGTCCGTGGAAGTTCGCCCAGGCCTCGACCGAGGGGCCGGCGTCGCCCTCGTTCCACTGCGCGATGACCGAGTAGCACTCCATCGGCACCGAGGAGTAGCGCGGGAAGTCGTAGCGGCCGGTCACCACGTGCGCGGCGTCGCGGAACCGCTCCTCGACGGGGCCGAAGGAGAAGGTCCGGTCGGTGGCGACGTTGGACCCGGCGTCCTCGTGCAGCAGCGGCGCGTCCGGCTCCAGCGCGGCGCGGGCCGCGGTGACCGCACCCAGGTCGTCGTACTCGACGGCGACGAGCTCGGCGGCGTCCTCGGCGACGTAGCGGTCCGAGGCGACGACGACGGCGATCGGCTCGCCGACGAAGCGCACCTTGTCCACACCGGTGGGCAGGTAGGGCATCACCGCGCCGGTCGACAGGGGGAAGGGCCGCAGCGCGGCGCGCACCTCGTCGGGGCCGATCACCGCCGCCACCCCCGGATGGGCCCGGGCGCGGCTCAGGTCGACCGAGCGCAGCCGGGCGTGCGGACGGGTGGAGCGCACGACGGTGGCGACCAGCGTGCCGGGCAGCGGGTCCAGGTCGTCGAGGAACGCGCCCCGGCCGGTGACCAGCGCGGCGTCCTCGTCCCGGCTGGGGACCCAGGTGCGGGCGGCCTCACCTACATCAGACACATCGGACCCGTCAGACACGTGCTTCTCCCCTCAGGTCGTACTCGCCGGCGACGAGCGTGCGGCGCAGCGTCTTGCCGACCCCGGACCGCGGGATCGAGTCGACGGCGATCACCCGCTTCGGCCGCTTCAGCGACGGCAGCTGCTCCCGGGCCCAGGCCAGGGCCTGCTCGGCCGCGGCCAGCGGGTCGGTCCCGCGGACGGGGACCACGAACGCGGTCACCGCGTGTCCCCAGCGCTCGTCGGGCAGCCCGACCACGCAGACGTCGTCGATGGCGGGACAGCGGGTCAGGACCGACTCGATCTCGTCCGGGTAGATGTTCTCGCCACCGGAGTTGATCATGTCGTCGGTGCGGCCGGAGACCCAGAGGTCGCCGTCGGAGTCGGCGACGGCGAGGTCACCGGTGTGGTACCACCCGTCCCGGATGGCCTTGGCGTTCGCGTCCGGCCGGTTCCGGTAGCCGCCGAAGGCCTCGGGCGAGGCCATCGAGACGATCACCTGGCCCTGCGTCCCGCGCGGGACCTCCTCGTCGACGGGGGCACCCGCGTCGGGCGCGATCAGCCGGACCCGGGAGAACAGCCCGGCCCGGCCTGCGCAGCCGGGCTTGGCGGCGACGTCGGGCCCGATGGTGAAGGTGTAGATCTCGGTCGAGCCGAAGTGGTTGACGAACGAGGTGGGCGCGACCTGGTCGACCAGCTTCTCGGCGAGCGACGGGGTCATGGCGGCGCCGGCGTAGGCGAGGTTGTCGAGCGCACGGGCGTCCCCGAGCCGTCCGGTCCGCAGCAGCGACCAGTAGATCGTCGGCACCAGGTACAGGGAACCGACGTTCTCCTCGAGGATCAGCTGCATCGACTCGTCGGCGTCGAAGGCGGGCTGACCCACCCACGTGCCGCCGACCACGACGGAGGCCAGCAGCGTGCGCAGGCCCATCGTGTGGAACAGCGGCATCACCCCGAGGGTCGCGACCCCCTGCCGCTGCCGGGTCTGCATCACGTGCGCGACCGCTGCCAGATGCTCGGCCCGGTGGGTACGCGGGACACCCTTCGGCTTCCCCGTGGTCCCCGACGTGTAGAGCATGACGCTGAGGTCCGACTCGTCCGGGGCGACGCAGACGGGGCTGTCGAGCCGCTCGGCGCGCTCGTCGACGGACGCCACGTCCCGCAGCAGGTCCCCCAGGCCGGCGGCGGCGACCCGCTCGGCGTGCGCGGCGTCGGCGACCACCAGGCGGACGTCGGCGTCGCCCAGGCAGTAGCCGAGCTCCTCGACCCCGAACCGGGTCGAGAGCGGCACCGAGACCGCGCCGAGCTTCTGCACGGCCAGGTGCAGGCTCGCGAGCTGCTCGCCGCCGTGCATCACCAGGCCCACCCGGGCCCCCCGCTCCACGCCGAGGCTCCGCAGGGCTCCGGCCAGCCGGTCGGTCCGCGCGTCCCACTCCCGGTAGGAGAGCCACCTGCCGGTTCCGCGTACCGCCGGCCGATCGGGGTTGCGCTCGACCGCCCATCGCAGCGTCGTCACCAGGTCCATCCGACCCCCTCGTCGTTAGTCTGTTTCAGACCATACGGTTCAGACTGTCAGAGGGGAAGCCCCGGATTCCCCCGGCGTCGGGAGCGACCCCGTCCGGCGGCATCCGACGGGAGGAGGGGCGGTCGTCGGTGGCGGGACGCACGTGCGAGGGTCGAGCCGCATCCGCGGATCGACGACCCGCCTCGTCTAGAGTCCGCGGAGCACCGGCCGGCACGAGAGGAGCGCGGATGCGACTGTCCACGACGTCGTATCTGGTCCTGGGCATGATCGCGTTGCGCGGGCCCTCGACGCCGTACGACCTGAAGCGCGCGGTCAGCCGCTCCGTCGGCTACTTCTGGCACTTCCCGCACGCGCAGCTGTACTCCGAGCCGGACCGGCTCGCCGACGCCGGCCTGCTCGCCCTCGACACCGAGGAGCACGGACGGCGGCGCAAGACCTACTCCCTGACCGACGAGGGCCGGGCGGCCCTGCGCGAGTGGCTGGCGGCGCCCACCGCCGAGCACTTCCAGATGCGCGACATCGCCGAGCTCAAGCTGTTCTTCAACGAGGCGGGATCCCCCGACGACGTCGGGAAGCTCGCCCGCGAGCAGATCCGCCAGCACGAGAGCCGGATCGCCGACTACGAGGACATGGTCGCCCGGCACGGTCGCGAGGAGTGGGCCGAGCCGCGCATGATCACGATCGAGCTGGGCCTGGAGATGGAGCACGCCGCGCTCAGGTTCTGGAGCGCGCTGGCGAACGACGACCTCGACCGGCTCCGCCGCGAGCGGACCGAACGCGACCCGCGCGACTGACCCGCCCGCCCCGGGTCAGCCCGGGTCGGTCACCAGGAACTGGACGCTGTGCACGGAACGGACGTGGTCCCGGGGTACCGCGAGATGGGCCGGGTGGGCCAGGTAGGCCCGGAAGTCCTCGGCGTTCGCGAACTCGGAGACGACCGCGTAGTCGGCGTTCGCCGGGCGCTCACCCAGGTCGGCCCCCTGCCGGGTGCGCAGGGGGACGCCGACCTGGTCGGGCAGCCGCGCGATCGCGGCCCGGAACGCCTCGACGTCGGCCGCGGTCGCGGACTCCGTGAACGTGAGCGTCAGGCAATGGACCAGCATGTCGACCTCCCTGTCGAGCAGTGAGCATTGATGGACATCACTGCCCAGGAGCACGCTCCAGGCGCAGTCGCACCATGCTAGCCAGTTATCGACGATTGACAAGATATGTCCATCACCCCTAACTTCCAGCTCCCGACACCTTCGACCGGGAGACCCGACAATGAAGCTGGGATGCTCGTTCGCCACGTCGCTGGAGACTCCGGAGCACATCCGCATCGCGGAGGAGCTGGGCTACGAGAGGGCGTTGTGCTACGACTCGCCCGCGCTGTACCCGGACGTCTGGATGATCCTGAACCAGGCCGCGGAGCGGACCGACCGGATCGTGCTGGGGCCGGGGGTGCTGATCCCGAGCCTGCGTCACCCGATGGTCACCGCCTCGGCGATCACCACACTGGTGCACACCGCCGGACCGGACCGCGTCCTGATCGGGATCGGGAGCGGCTTCACCGGCCGCCTCGCCATGGGCAGGCCACCGGTGCCGTGGGCCCGGGTCGAGCACTACACCGAGGTCGTGCGGGCCCTGCTGCGCGGTGAGCAGGTGGAGTGGGAGGGCGCGATCATGCAGCTGATCCAGCCCGACGAGCGCTTCGGCCCGGCCCTGCCGATCACGGTCCCCTGGGGCGTCGCGGGCGAGGGTCCGAAGGGGACGGGGGTCGCGCGGACCCTCGGCGCGGAGCTGTTCCGGATCACCGCGCCCGAGCCGGGCTTCGGGCCGCAGATGATGATGCTCATCGGCACCGTGCTCGACGAGGGTGAGGACCCGGGCTCCGAGCGCGTGATCGATGCCGCGGGCCACGGCGCGGGACTGTTCCTGCACTGGGCCGTCGAGCACGGCGTCATCGACGAGCTGCTCGGCGAGGCAGGCCATGCGTGGGCCGCGGCCTACGACCACGTTCCCGAGAACGTCCGCCACATCGCCCTGCACGACCGGCACGTGGTCGGGGTCAACGACGTCGACCGGCCCTTCGTGACCGGCCCGGTGATGGCCGCGGCCGGGCTCGCGCTGACCCGTGACCAGTGGCGGGACCGGTTCGCCGAGCTGGAGAAGGCCGGCTGCGACTGGGTCCACTTCCAGCCCGCCGGCAGCGACGTCCCCCGCGAGCTCGAGGCGTTCGCCGCCGCCTACCACCGTTGAGCAGAGGAGACCCTGTGAGCGACATGCAGTTCCTGACGTGGGAGACCGAGGGTCCGGTCGCCACCGTGTGGCTCGACCGTCCGCCGGTGAACGCGGTCGACCAGCAGTTCTACCGTGAGATCCGCGCGTTCTTCGGCGACCTCGACCATCACCTCCCCGGGGCACGCGTCGTCGTGCTCGCCGGGCGGGGCAGGCACTTCTGCGCGGGCAACGACCTCGCCGCCTTCCGGACCCTGGACCCGGACAACGCCCCGGAGCAGCTGGAGCAGGCCCGGGAGGCGTTCTGGGCGATCTACGACTCCCCCTGCCCGGTCATCGCGGCGGTCCACGGGGCCGCCGTGGGGACCGGTCTGGCCATCGCGGCCTCGTGCGACCTCGTCGTCGCGGCGGAGGGGGCCCGGTTCGCCACCCCCGAGGTCACCGTCGGGGTGCTGGGCGGGGCGAAGCACCTGTCCCGGCTCGTGCCGCAGGGCGTGGTCCGGCTGATGCACTACACCGGCGACCTCTACCCCGCCGAGACGCTGCTGCCCTACGGCGGCATCGTCGAGATCGTCCCGGAGGAGCAGCTGCTCGGGACGGCCCGGGAGCTGGCGCGGTCGATCGCCCGGCACAGTCCCGTCACCCTCCGGCTGGCCAAGCGCAGCCTCAACGGCATCGAGTACCGCGACCTCAAGTCCGGCTACGAGTTCGAGCAGGACCGGACCCGTGAGCTGTCCGGCTACGAGGACTCCAAGGAGGCCGTGAACGCGTTCCTCGAGCGCCGCGAACCGGTCTACACGGGACGGTGACCGTGGAATCCCTGGAGGACTTCCGGGCCCGGGCCCGGGCCTGGCTCGCCGCGACCGGGGCCCCCGAGGTCCCGCTCGACCCCGACGAGCGGTTCGCCGTGCTGCGCCGCTGGCAGAGGACCCTGTCCGACGCCGGCTGGGTCGGTCTCGCCTGGTCGCGGGAGGCGGGCGGTGGCGGGCTCACCCACGCCCACCAGCTCGTGTTCGTCGAGGAGCTCGTACGGGCCCGCGCACCCCAGCCCGTCGGCCTCATCGGACTGGAGGTGGTCGGGCCGTCCATCGACCGCTACGGCACCGATCGGCAGCGCCGCGAGCTGCTCCCCCGCATGCTCTCCGGCGAGGACATCTGGTGCCAGGGCTTCTCCGAGCCCGACGCCGGCTCCGACCTCGCCTCCCTGCGCACCCGCGCGGTCGCCGACGGCGACGACTTCGTGGTCAGCGGTCAGAAGATCTGGACCAGCTGGGCACACGAGGCGCAGTGGTGTGCGCTGCTGGTCCGCACCGACCCGGCCGTGCGCAAACAGGCCGGGATCAGCTACCTGCTCGTCGACATGTCGAGCCCCGGCATCACGGCCCGGCCCATCCGTCAGATGACCGGCGACCGGGAGTTCTGCGAGGTCTTCCTGGACGAGGTCCGGGTGCCGCGGGAGAACCTGCTCGGCGCCGAGAACGACGGCTGGGCGATCGCCACCCACACCCTGGGCAGCGAGCGCGGGGCCGCCACCCTGCGCCGCCGGGTGGAGCTCGAGGTCGCGCTGGAGGACGCCGTCGGCGAGCTCCGCGCGCACGGGGTGTCCGGCGACCGGGCCCGGGCCGCTCTCGGGCGGGCCCAGGTCGCCATGCGGGTCCTCGACGCGCAGACCCGGCAGACCACCGCCCGGCTCGTCGCCGGGGCGGGCCCGACTCCGCTGGACTCGGTGGACAAGCTCGTGCTCAACGACGTCGAGCAGACCGTGTTCGCCGAGATCGCCGGGCTGCTCGGCGCCCTGCGTGCGGTGCCCGGCGCGCGGCCCGGCGGCCTGCGGTCCGACCGCTGGGCACGTGAGCACCTGTACTCGCGGGCCGCGTCCATCTACGGCGGCTCCGCCCAGATCCAGCGCACCATCGTGGCCGAACGACTCCTGGGGCTGCCCCGTGGCTGAACACGACGACGACTTCGCGTCCGCGGTGGACGACTACCTGACCCGGTCCCATCCCGGTGACCGCCGGCGTGCGCTGCTCGACGGCGGGGGCTGGGACGCGGGCCTGGCCTCCGAGCTCGCCGAGCTGGGCTGGTACTCCCTGGCCGTGCCCCGGGTCCGGGGTGGGCTCGGCGCCCCACCGGCCGGTCTCGGCCCGGTGTTCCTGCAGTACGGGCGGCACCTGCTCCCCGGGCCGCTGCTGGAGAACAGCCTGCTCCCGGCACTGGTCGAGGAACTCGCCCCGGCCGCCGACGGGACACCTCCCGCACTCGTCGACCCCGGGGCGTCGGTCACCGGCGACCTCGGGTCCGTCACGCTCACCGGACGCGAGCTCGCCGGGTCCGTCGCCGCCGTCCGGTTCGCCGCACAGGCGGGCGTGCTCGTCGTCGTCGCCGGCGCGATGGTGTGCCTGGTCGACCCCGCCGCGCCCGGAGTACACGTCGAGCCGCTGGCGAGTGCCGATCCGGGGGTCGCGTTCGGGTCCGTCTCCTTCGACGGCGCCGTGGCGCACACCCTGGTCCCCGACGACGGGCTCGGGGACCGGATCCGGTCGTGGGCCCGGCTGCTGCTCGCCTGTGAGCTCGGCGGCCTCGCCCGTGGCGCACTGGACCGGACCGTGGCCCACGTCGGCCGGCGCGAGCAGTTCGGCAGGCCGATCGGCGGTTTCCAGGCCGTGAAGCACCTCGCCGCCGACATGTCCGCCCGGTCGACCGGCCTGCACAACCTCTGCCTGGCCGCTCTCGACGACGCCGGCGGGGCGTCCCCGCCGGAGCTGGACCTCATCGCGTCGACGGCCAAGGCACACGCCGCGGACGCCGCCGTCCGGGTCTGCGAGGACGCGATCCAGCTGCACGGCGGCATGGGATTCACCACCGAGACCGACGTCAGCTGGTACTACCGGCGCGCCCTGGCGCTGCGCGGCTGGTACGGCGACGAGACCGAGCTGCGGCACCACATCGGCGCAGCGCTCCTGGCCCCCGGGAGGCAGCCATGAAGGCGACCAGGCTCGACGACGAGCACGCCCGGCGGAACACCGAGGCGGGGCACTGGGCGGGGAACCTCGTCGACGGCTATCTGGCCGCCGCCGCGGCGCGCAGCCCCGGGGCGACCGCCGTTGTCGACCGGGACCGGCGCTGGACCTACCGTGAGCTCGACGAGGCGGTGAACCGGTTCGCCTCCGCCCTGCGCGGGCGCGGTGTCGGCCCCGGGGACGTGGTGTCCTGGCTGCTCCCCAACCGGGTCGAGGCCGTCGTCGTGCACCTCGGGGCGATCCGGCTCGGCGCGGTCAGCAACCCGATCATCCCGATCTACCGGCACCGGGAGACGGCGTTCATCCTGCGCCAGGCCGGCTCGAAGGTGGCCGTGGTCCCGCGGCTGTTCCGCAACTTCGACTACCCGGCCATGCTCGACGAGATCCGCGGCGAGGTCCCCGGGCTGGAGACCGTCGTCGTGGTGGACGGCGGGGACGGCCGGCTGGGCTTCGACGACCTCCTCGACGAGGGCCGGGCGGAGGCGGTCCGGACGCCCCGCACCGCGGGGGACATCGCCCTGCTGCTCTACACCTCCGGCACAACCTCGGCACCCAAGGGGGCGTTGCACAGCCACGACACCCTCGACCACGAGAACCGCAGCATGATCGAGTTCTTCGGGCTCTCCGACGCCGACGTCGTCTTCATGCCCTCCCCGGTCGGCCACATCATCGGTGTCCTCTACGGGTTGCAGCTGCCGTTCATGCTGGGCGGTGCGGTCGTCCTGCTCGACGTCTGGGATCCCGGCCGGGGTCTGGAGCTCATCGAGGAGCACCGGTGCACGTTCACGGTCGCGGCCACGCCGTTCCTGCACGGGCTCGTCCACCACCCGTCCCTGCCCGGACGCGACGTGAGCTCGCTGCGCGTGTTCGCCTGTGGCGGCGCCGACGTCCCGCCGGAGCTGGTCCGGGCCGCGACCACGGCGCTGGGCTGCACCGTGGGCCGGGGATACGGGTCCACCGAGTACCCGACGGCGACGGCCTGCAACGCCGACGACCCCGTCGCGAAGCGTGCGCGGACCGACGGCAGGCCGATCGGCCCCGCCGAGGTCCGGCTCGCCCCGGACGGCGAGCTGCAGGTGCGCGGGCCCGAGCTGTTCCTCGGCTACCTCGACGCCTCGCTCAACGCCGCCGCCTTCACCGACGACGGCTGGCTGCGCACCGGCGACCTCGCCCGCATCGACGACGACGGCTACGTCGAGATCACCGGGCGGCAGAAGGACATCATCATCCGCGGCGGCGAGAACATCAGCGCCAAGGAGATCGAGGACCACCTCTTCGAGCATCCCGACGTCGCCGACGTCGCCGTCGTCTCCTCCCCCGACCCGGTGCTCGGCGAGCGGGTCTGCGCCGTCGTCGTCCCGGAGACCGGTCGCGAGGTGACCCTGCCCGGGCTCGTCGCATGGCTCACCGCGCGGCGGACGGCCCGCCAGAAGCTCCCCGAGCGCCTGATCCTGCTCGAGGACCTGCCCCGCAACCCCAGCGGCAAGATCCAGAAGTTCCGGCTCCGCGAGCTGGCGCGCGAGCACACCACCCTCGAATCGACACGGAAGTGACGCGATGAAGCAGCACACCCCGACCGGGTTCGCCACCGGACACCAGTTCCTCGAAGGCCTCCGCTGGCACGACGGTGCCCTCTGGGCCAGCGACTTCTTCGCCGGCACGGTGCTGACCTTCGCCCCCGACGGGGACGCCGCGACGGTCGCCCGGGTCCCGGGCGCGCCGTCGGGGCTGGGGTTCCTGCCCGACGGCACCCCGCTGGTGGTCTCGCAGGGCGACGCGACGATCCAGCGGATCGGGACGGACGGCACGCTGAGCACCTACGCCGACTTCAGCGCCATCGCCGGAGGTCCCGGCAACGACCTGCTCGTCACCTCCGACGGGCACGCCTACGCCGGCAACTTCGGGTTCGCCGTCGGGACCGAGGACCCCCGGCCGACGGCGCTGGCCCATGTCGACCCGCACGGCGCCGTCCGGCGGGTCGAGGGCGACGTCCTGTTCCCCAACGGCATGACGCTGGCCCCCGACGGGCGCCTCCTGCTCGCCGAGACCTTCCTGCACCGGATCACCGCCTACGACCGCGCACCCGACGGGACCCTGTCGAACCCGCACGTCTGGGCGCAGCTCCCCGAGACGTTCATGCCGGACGGCATCGCGCTCGACACCGAGGGCGGGGTGTGGTTCGGCAACGCGCTCACCACGGGCGACGACGCCGGCTTCTACCGGGTGGTCGAGGGCGGCGAGCTCACCGACAAGGTGGCCGTGACCGGGGCGCAGGCCGTCGCGTGCGCGTTCGGCGGCGACGACCTCGCCACCCTGTACCTGAGCTGCAACGCCACCACACTCGAGGAGTTCGTCCAGGGCCGGTCGACGGGTGAGATCGCCACCGCGTCGGTGGGACGGCAGGGCGTGCCCGCCTGAGACCCGGCCGGGCAGGAGCGTTCGGCCGGGACGGCTGTACCAACTCAACCGCCCCGGCCTGGCCCTCGCACCGCCCCGGGGTCGATGCTCGGGATGCGGCGCGTCTGCCCGCTGCACGGGCGCCCAAACGCCGGTCCGGGGCCGCTAGAGGGAGTCGATGTCCTGGGGACGCTCGGCGACGGTGCGGGCCAGGCGCGCCAGCTTCACGTTGATGTCCTGCGAGGTCCGGCGCAGCAGGTCGAACGCCTCGTCGGCGTCCAGCCCGCGGCGGGCCATCAGGATGCCCTTGGCCTGACCGATGACGTCACGGGTCTCGATCGCCGTCCGCAGATGTGCCTGCTTGAGCTCCGCGGCCGAGATCGCGTCGGTGGTCGCCAGCGCGAGCGAGGCGTAGCCGGCCAGGATGGTCAGGCGGTCGAGGTCGGCGCGGCCGAAGGCCTGCGGCTCGGAGGCGTACACGTTGAGCGCCCCCGGCAGCCGGGGCGGCCGGGCGTCGGGGAGCAGCTCGACCGCGGCCACCGAGAGGAACCCGTGACCCACCGCGGTCCCGGCCAGCTCGGGCCACCGCTCCTCGCGCCGCAGGTCGTCCGACACCGCGGACGCGGGGCCGTCCTCCCGGGCGGCGTCGACGCAGGGACCGCGACCACTGCGGTACTGCACGACGTCGATCTCCTCGGCCGGCCCGCCGGTGGACGCCGGTGTGTAGTAGTGGCCTTCG
Source organism: Pseudonocardia sp. DR1-2 (assembly GCF_023717215.1). Lineage (NCBI taxonomy): Bacteria > Bacillati > Actinomycetota > Actinomycetes > Pseudonocardiales > Pseudonocardiaceae > Pseudonocardia > Pseudonocardia sp. DR1-2. The sequence continues at coordinate 106,110 of NZ_JAMQOF010000008.1, forward strand.
TCGTCGCGCATCGTCACGCTCGCCATCGCCGCCACGGGCACGACGCGTGTCACGGCGTCGAGCACCCGGTCCAGCACCTCGGCGACCGTCGCGCAGTCCAGCAGCGCCGGTGCGAGACGCCGGAACTGGTCGACGACGTCGGCGTCGTCGACCGTGGCGGCGTACGGGGTGGGGGACGCGCCGTCGGTGCTGCGCTCCGACTCGTCCGGCGTCCCGATCGGCTCTGGCCGTGTCAACTCCACCCGTCGGGGTGACCCGTCGTGGGCGCGGATAAACCCCGCGAGGCGATGCCGCCGTACGCGTCCGCCCATCGCATTGCGCCCGGTCCCGTAGCTGCGCGGACGCGGGCGTCCGTCGAGCCCGACCGCTTGACGCCCCCTCCTCGGACTCCTAGCCTAACTGAAGTCAATTCATCTGGACTCGCTACGTTGTGCCGACGGGGGGACCATGGACGAGCCGCGGACCGCATCCCGGGCCGATCTCCTGGTCCTCGGCGGCGGCATGGCGGGCCTGTCGGCGGCGGCGCGTGCCGCCGGGCACGGGCTGCGGGTGGTCCTGGTCGACCGCGCCCCGGACCTGGGCGGGTCCGCGCGGTACGCCGGCTACCTGTGGACGGCCGCCACCCCCGAGGTCATGGCGGAGGTCAACCCCGGCGGCTCCCCCGAGCTGCGGGACGCCGTGGTCGCGGGGTTCCCCGCAGCTCTCGACTTCGTCCGTGGTCTCGGGGTCGACCTCGGGCCCGCGGTGCCCGTGCTGCGCTACGGCACCGGCCACCGGGTCGACACCGGCGCGTTCGTCGCCGCCTGCCGCCGACGCGTCGCGGGTGCCGGTGAGATCCTCCTGGGCGCCCGCACCCAGCGGCTGCTGACGCACCCCACCGGCCGCGTCGACGGCGCACGGATCGTGACCGCGGACGGCACCCGGCAGGACGTCACCGCGACGACGACGCTGCTCGCCACCGGCGGGTTCCCCGCCGACCCGGACCTGCGGGCCGAGCTCGTGCACCCGCGGGCCCGCGACATCGCCGCACGGTCCACCCCGTGGAGCACCGGGGACGGCCTGCGTCTCGCGACGGCCGCCGGCGCCCGGGTCACCGGCTCCGGCGGCGGCTTCTACGGCCACCTCGTGCCGGCCGGCGTCCAGCTCACGCCCGAGCTGTACGTCGAGGCGGCCCTGTACTACAGCGAGCACGCCCTGCTGTTCAACCTCGCGGGCGACCGGTTCGTCGACGAGAGCCTCGGGGACCACCTGACCACGATCGCGCTGGTGGACCAGCCGGAGTGCCGGGGCCTGCTGGTGACCGACGCCCGTGGTCACCGCGAACGCGTCCGGGCGCCCTACGTGGCAGGCGGCCCGGCGAACGACAAGTTCGAGCTGGCCCGGCGGCGCGGCGCCCGCTGCGTGGTGGCCGGGTCGGCGGAGGACTTCGCCCACGTGCCGCCGGAGTGGGGCTACGACGGTCCGCGGATCGCGGCCGAGATCGCCCGGCTCGCCTCCGGCGGGCGCCCGAGCCCGGCGCGGTCGGTCCTGCCCCGCCCGCTGGACGAACCGCCGTACTACGTCGTCGAGGCGACCGCGGCGATCACCTTCCCGTTCGCCGGGATCGACACCGACGGACGCGGGCGGGTCCGGTCCTCCGGCGGCGGTGTGATCGACGGGCTGTACGCCGCGGGCGCGGACGTGGGCGGCCTCTACCGCAACGCCTATGCGGGCGGGCTCGCACCGGCCGTCGTCCTCGGGCTCGCCGCCGCGGACGCCGCCCGCCGGCGGACCGGCCTCCCACCGGGCACCGCCCCGCACTGACCGCACCATCACCCCGGATCCCTCCAGCGCGCAAAGGAGCGCCATGTCGAGCACGACCTCCCAGGACGCCGCCCGGATCGGTCGCCGGGCCAGTACGGCCGCGGCCGTCGGCACGGCCATCGAGTACTACGACTTCGCCATCTACGGCTACCTCGCGGTGGTGCTCGCCCCGCTGTTCTTCCCCTCCCAGGACGGGCTCATCGGGGTCCTGGCGACGCTGACGGTCGTGGCCAGCGGCTTCCTCGCCCGGCCCATCGGTGGGCTGTTCTTCGGCCGCCTGGGTGACCGCCGCGGTCGCCGCACGGTACTGATGGTCACCGTCGCCGTGATGGGCGTCGCCACCGTGCTCACCGGGCTCCTGCCCACCTACGCACAGGTCGGGGTACTCGCCCCGATCCTCCTCACGGTGCTGCGGATCGGGCAGGGCTTCTCCGCCGGTGGCGAGATCGGAGGGGCGGCCTCGCTGGCCACCGAATCCGCCCCGTCGCGACGACGGGGCCTGTTCGGATCGGCCACCTCGGTGGGCATCGCGCTCGGTCTCGCCGGGGCGGCGGCCGTCGTGGGCACCGTGACCGCGCTGACCACGCCCGAACAGCTGGCGGCCTGGGGATGGCGCATCCCGTTCCTCATCGCCGGGCCGCTGCTGGTCGGCGCGGTCCTGTACCGGATGCGGGTCGAGGACTCGCCGCTGTTCCAGCAGATGATCGACACCTCCGAGCCGCCCAAGGCGCCCATCACCGAGGTCGTGCGCGACCACCGGCGGTCGGTGTTCGGTGTGATCGGCGTCGCCTACGCGACGATGACGGCCGGCGGGCTCAGCTCGGTCTACCTGCTCGTCCACCTCTCGGCCGTGCTCGGGTACTCGCTCACCGGGGCGCTGTGGCTGATCGTGCTCATCGTGCTGCTCCCGATCGGGCTCATCCCGTGGGCGGGCGCGCTGAGCGACCGCTTCGGCCGGCGGACCGTCCTGACCGCCGGACTCGTCGGTTTCGCCGTACTCGCGGTGCCCTGCTACTGGGTGATGCAGCAGGGGTCGATCGGGCTGGCCGTCGTGGCCGCCCTCGTGCTGAACGTGCCGTTCGGGATCTGCCAGGGCGTGATCTACACGCTCTACTCGGAGCTGTTCCCCACCCGGGTCCGCTACACGGGTGTCTCGATCGGGTTCAACATCGGTGGTGTCATCGGGTCCGGACTGGTGTCGGTCATCGCGACCTCGCTCGTGTCACTGAGCGGCAACACCCTGGCCCCGGCGTTCTACCTGGTGTTCGCCGCGCTCGTCGGACTCGGCGTGATCGCGGTCCTGCGGGAGACCTCGGGAGGCACCCTCGCCGAGGACGCAACCGGCCGGGCCGCGGAGCCGGCGTGAGCCTGCCGATGGCGGGTCGCAGAGTGGTCGTCACCGGCGCCGGGAGCGGTATCGGGCGCTCCGTCTGCGACCGGCTCGGCGCCGCAGGTGCCTCCGTGGCCGGCCTGGACCTCGACGGCGACGCCCCGGCGGTCGGCGGGCGCCGGCACATCGGGTGCGACGTCCGCGACGAGGACGCGGTGACGCGGGCGTTCGACCGGGCGGCGCGCGAGCTGGGCGGGATCGACGGCCTGGTCACCTGCGCCGGCGTCACCGACGGGACGCCGACCGGCGAGACCACGCTCGCCACCTGGGAGACGGTCGTCGGCGTCAACCTGACCGGCACGTTCCTCGCCGTGCGCGCCGCAGCGGGTCACCTCGTCCGGGCGGGCGGGGGCGCCGTCGTCACCGTCGGCTCGGTCGCGTCGCTGGTGGCGGCGGGCCGGTCGGCGGCCTACGACGCGTCGAAGGGCGGCGTCCTGGCCCTCACCCGGTCGATCGCCACGGAGTACGCCGACCGGGGTGTGCGGGCCAACTGCGTCTGCCCCGGCCCGGTCGGGACCGGGCTCGCCCGCAACAGCACCCGGCACCCGGGGCTCGCCCCGGAGTCCCGTACCGGCGTGCCGGGCCGGGTGACGCCGCCACAGGCCCGTACCGCCGAGCCGCGGGAGGTCGCCGACGTGGTGGTGTTCCTCCTGAGCGACGCCGCCGCCTTCGTCACCGGGGCGGCCGTCCCGGTCGACGGCGGGTACACCGCGATATGACCGACCACCACCGATCACCTCAGGAGCCACCGTGCGTGCCTACCGGATGACGGCGACGGGGACGGCCCGGCTCGTCGAGCTGCCGCCCCCGCCGATCGGTCCCGACCAGGTCCGGCTGCGGGTCCTCGCCGCGGGCGTCTGCCACAGCGACCTGCACGTCCTCGACGCGCCGGCCGCGATGTGGGAGCCCCCGTTCACCCTCGGGCACGAGATCTGCGGGACGGTCACCGATCTCGGCGCCGGGACCGACCCGGGACTGCTCGGCCGGCAGGTGGTCGTGCACGCCCCGTACGGCTGCGGGCGCTGCCGCCGGTGCGCCTCGGGGGCCACGAACGACTGCGACCGCCGCCGGGAGCTACCGGCGGGGCTCGGGCTCGGCGTCGACGGCGGGATGGCCGACGAGATCGCCGTCGACGCGGCCCGGCTGGTCGACGCCGACGGGCTCGACCCCGCCGAGGCGGCGGCGCTCACCGACGCCGGCCTGACGTCGTACCGGGCGGTGGCCGGCTCGGTGGACCTCCTGGGCGGTCCCGGGGCGGTCGCGGTCGTGGTCGGGGTCGGCGGGCTCGGGCACCTGGCCGTCGGCGTGCTGCGCGCCCTGACCGGCGCCCGGGTCGTGGCGGTGGACACCCGCGCCGCGGCGCTCGACCTCGCCCGCGAGTGCGGCGCACACGCGGTCTGCGGGCCGGCCGAGGTGGCGTCCGTGGTGGACGTCGTCTCCGACGGGCGCGGCGCGGACGTCGTGCTGGACTTCGTCGGCGCCCAGGCGACCCTGGACGGGGCCGGGCCGCTGCTGCGCACCGCGGGCGAGCTGGTGGTCGTCGGCGGGGCGGGGGGCGTGCTGCCGGTGAGCAAGCCGGGGCCGCTGCCGTCCGGGGCCCGGCTGCGCCTGCCGTTCTGGGGGTCGCGCGACGAGCTGGTCGCGACCGTCGGCCTGGCCCGGGAGGGCCGGATCCGCTCCCGGACGACCACCTACCCGCTCTCCGACGTGACCCGCGCGCTGGACGACCTGCGCGCCGGGCGGGTGCTCGGGCGGGCCGTGCTCGTGCCCGACCGGCCCGGGCCGGACCCCGCCACCGGTCAGCGGGCCGACCACCCGCCGTCGACCACCAGCTCCGACCCGGTCGTGTAGCCGGACTCGCGGCTCAGCAGGAACGCGACCGCGGCGGCGACCTCCTCCGGCCGCCCCAGCCGGCCCATCGGGGTGTTCGCCAGCATCGCCCGGTGCCGGTCGGTGCCGGCGAAGCGACCGAGGAGCTGGTCGGTGCCGACGAAGCCGGGGACGACCGCGTTGACCCGCACCCCGGCCCCGGCCCAGTGCAGGGCGGCGTTGCGGGTCATCGACCGGACCGCTCCCTTGGCCGCGGCGTAGGCGAAGCTGTTGCCGAGGCCGCCGGTGGTGCCCAGGATCGACCCCACGTTGACGATCGATCCCCCGCCGGACCGCTCGATGACCGGCCCGCAGTGCCGCATGCCCAGCCATGTGCCGAGCTGGTCGACGGCCACGACCTCGTCCCACCGCGTGCGGGACTCGTCGACCACGGTGCCGAGGCTGCCGATCCCGGCGTTGTTCACCAGCCCGGTGAGCGGTCCCGCGCCGGCCACGACGCGCTCCCAGCCGCTCTCGGAGGAGACGTCGAGCGCCGCCGTCCGGGTCCGGCCGCCCAGACGCCCGGCGAGCGCGACGCAGCCGGCCTCGTCGACGTCGGTCAGCACGACCTCCGCCCCCTCGCCGACCAGCCGCTCGGCGACGGCCGCGCCGAGACCACCGGTCGCCCCGGTCAGCAGCACCGTCGAGCCCTCGAACCGACGCTCGGTCATCCGTTCCCTCCGCACGCTTGACACACAACCTGAACTGATATTGGTTCAAGGTATGCTCATCGACGAGGCACTGTCCACCACCCGAGCCGTGCGCCGGAGACTGGACACCACGCGCGACGTCCCGGTGGCACTCGTCCGGGAGTGCGTCGCGCTGGCGATGCAGGCCCCGGCCGGGTCGGCGGTGGCGCGGACCCGGTTCGTGGTCGTCCGGGACGGGGAACGTCGCCGGGCGGTCGCCCGGATCTACTCCGAGGTCTACCGCGACAGCTACCGGGAGTCGGCCGGGTACATCGGCCGGGTCTCCCGCGCCGATCCCGCCGAGCAGCGGATGCAGGAGCGGACCGCGCGCTCGGCCGACGCCCTCGAACGCGCCCTGCACGAGGTCGGGACGATCGTGATCGGCTGTCTGGACGGGGCACGGCTGGACGGGGCGTCGGCGATGACGAGCAGCTCGCTGCTCGGCGGGGTGCTCCCGGCGATGTGGAGCTTCATGCTGGCCGCCCGCGCCCGCGGCCTCGGCACCTGCTGGACGACGATGCACCTGGCGCGCGAACGGGACGTCGCCGAGATCCTGGACATCCCCTTCGACCGGGTGCAGCAGGTCTGCCTCACGCCGCTGGCGTTCACCGTCGGAACCGACTTCCGGCCGGCCGTCCGCCCCGGACCCGACGAGGTCGTGCACTGGGACGGCTGGAACACGGGCCGACCAGGTCCGGAACCGGTCCGAGGGCTGCTGGACCCCGACCGGCCGGACCCGACCCCTTGACACGACCAGATCGGTCACGCAACCTTAACTGAGTTCAATTCAACTACGGAGGACGGCATGACGGTCGAGGACGACATCCAGTTCGAGCGTGACGGTCACGTGGCGCGGATCTGGCTCAACCGCCCCCACAAGCGCAACTGCATCACGGTCCCGATGCTGCACCGGCTCGACGAGATCATCACCGAGATCGAGGCGGACCCGGAGCTGCGGGTGGCCGTCGTGCGCGGGCGCGGCAACACCTTCTCCTCCGGCTTCGACCTCGACAGCCTGCAGGCGGACTTCATCGGGACGAGCACCGCGATGGACGTCGCCGTCGTCTCGGCGAAGGTCTGCGACCGGCTCTACAACATGTCCACGCCGTCGGTGGCGGTCCTGGAGGGCTACGTCACCGCGGGCGGGTTCGAGGTCATGATCTCCTGCGACTTCGCGATCGCCGAGGACACCGCGCAGATCGGTGACTTCCACATCCGCCGCGCCCTGTTCGGCGGCGCCGGCCCGATCTACCGGCTGCCGCGGATGCTCGGCATCCGCAAGACCAAGGAGCTGATGCTCACCGGCAAGCTGCTCAGCGGCACCGAGGCCGCGGACTTCGACCTGGTGAACGCCAGCGCTCCCGCGGACGAGCTCGACGCGACCGTGGAGGAGTTCATCAGCCACCTGACGGACAAGAGCCCGTTCCAGATGAAGCTGACCAAGATGGCGGTCGACCGCGGCCTCGACGCCGACATCGCGTCCCTCATGGTGCTCGAGCACCTCGCGGTCGGCGTCACCCTGAACTCCGACGACGCCGCCGAGGGCGTCGCCGCGTTCCTGGAGAAGCGCGAGCCCAAGTGGACGGGCCGCTGACCCGCACGCGAGTGGTGTCGGCGGTCCGGCGCACCGCGCTGGTCGTCGGCGCCCGTGTCCCGGTGGACCGACCTCGAGGAGGAGGACAGCGATGCCCCGGACCCACACCCCGGCGGACGCCGATCCGCAGCTCGCCGCCCGGGTGCGCGCCGAGCTCGGCGCGGGCGCCGCAGGCCCCCTGACGGCGCTCGAGGGCGGCCGCTCGGGCCTGACCTACCGCATCGACGCCGGCGGGATGCCGCTGGTGGTCAAGGCGGTGCCGCCCGGCCGCGAACCGGTCGGGCGCCACGACGTCCTGCGCCAGTCCCACGTGCTCTCGGCGCTGGCCGGCAGCGGGGTACCGGTGCCGGCCGTCGTCGCCCACGGCGACGAGGCACCGGCCTGGTTCGCGATGGAGTTCGCGCAGGGTACGGCGTCCGAGCCCGTCCTCGAGCCGTCCGACACCGATCACGTGCTCGGCCGGCTGCGGATGCTCGCGGCCGCGCGTGTCCTCGGGGCGCTGCACGCCGTCCCGGTCGACGGGCTCGTCGCGGGGGTCGTCCGGGCCGGCGGCGTCCGGCCCGAGGTCGCCGGGCCGGCCGACGAGCTCGCCCGCTGGACGCGGACGATGCACGCGGTCCCGGCCGGGATCCGCCCGGGAGCGGCGGAGCTCCTCGACCGGCTCGCCGCGACCGTGCCCGAGCCCGCTCCCCCGGTGCTCGTGCACGGCGACTTCCGGCTCGGCAACCTGCTGTGCACCGGCACCACGCCCACCGCGCTGGTGGACTGGGAGATCTGGGGGCTGGGCGACCCGCGCGTCGACCTCGGCTGGTTCGGGGTGTTCACCGACGGCGCGCTGTTCCCGGGCGTCGGCGGTGTCGTCTCGGGCCTCCCGGACGAGGACGAGCTCGACGACGCCTACCGGGCCGCCCGCGGCGACGACGGCGGCACCGCCGCCGGCACGACCTGGTTCCGCGCGCTCGGGCGGCTGAAGATGGCCGCGATCATGGGGCACAACCTGCGCCGGCACCGCGAGGGCCGCCACCACGACCCGGTCCAGGAGCAGCTGCCGCCCACGATCCGCGCGCTCATCGGCTCGGCCGCCGCCCTGCTCGACCGGAGCCCGTCGTGACCGCCGAAGGCCGGGCCCCCGCCCCGGCGGAGCTGTTCGACCTGACCGGCCGGACCGCCGTCGTCACCGGTGCGTCCTCCGGGCTGGGCGCACGGTTCGCGCGCGTGCTCTCCGCGGCGGGCGCGACCGTCGTCGTCGCCGCGCGGCGGGCCGGGCGCCTGGCCGAGGTCGCCGACGGCGACGACCGCCTGCACCCGGTGGTCGCCGACGTCGCCGACGGGGCCGACCGGGAGAACCTGATCGAGGCGGCGCGGGCGCTCGGCTCGGGGACGGTCGACGTCCTGGTCAACAACGCCGGCGTCGAGGGCTCCGGCCCGCCGGCCGAGGAGACCGCCGCCGGTTTCGCCGGGGTGCTGGACACCAACCTCGTCGCCCCCTTCCACCTGTCCCAGCTCGCCGCCCGGCACCCGGGGCCGGACGGCCTGTCCATCGTGAACATCGGCTCGGTGCTCGGGCTCGTGTCGGCCGCGCCGCTCGGCGGTGCGAGCTACGCCGCCTCCAAGGCCGGGCTCCTCGGGCTCACCCGCGAGCTGGCCGGCCACTGGGGCGGCGACCGGGTCCGGGTCAACGCGCTGGCCCCGGGCTGGTTCGCGACCGAGATGAACACCGACCTGTTCGCCGACGAGCGGTCCGTCCGCTGGATCGGGAGGAACACGATGCTGCGACGTCCCGGACGTCTGCACGAGCTCGACACCGCCCTGCTGTTCCTGGCGACGCCGGCGAGCTCCTACCTGACCGGTCAGGTCCTGACCGTCGACGGGGGGTGGACCGCCCGATGACGCCGACCGCCCCGCCGAGCCGCGCCGAGCTCGAGGAGTTCCGCCGTACCGCCCGCGCCTGGGTCGCCGGGCACCTGCCCCCGCGCCGCGAGCGCCACGACCGCTCGGTGGCCGTGTTCCACGATCTGCCGCACGAGCAGGAACGGGCCCTGATCGCACGCGTCCAGGACTGGACGCGGACCCGGTACGACGCCGGGTACGGCGCTCTGACCTGGGCCGTCGAGGACGGCGGCGCCGGGCTCAGCGACCTGCACGAGGAGGTGTTCGCCGAGGTCGAGCGCGAGTTCGAGACCCCGGGCCAGCACGAGCTCACCTCGGTCAGCACCGCACTCGTCGCCCCGACCGTGCGCCTGTTCGGCACGCCGGCCCAGCGCGAGCTGCTGGTCACCCCGCTGCTGCGCGGCGACGAGCTGGCCTGCCAGCTGTTCTCCGAGCCCTCGGCGGGCTCCGACCTCGCCGGGCTCGGCACCCGGGCCGTCCGCGAGGGCGACGGCTGGGTCGTCAACGGGCAGAAGGTCTGGAGCTCGGGGGCGCAGTTCGCCGGCTGGGGCGAGCTGATCTGCCGCACCGACCCCGACGCCGTCAAGCACCGCGGCCTCACCGCGTTCCTGCTCCCGATGGACACCCCCGGCGTCGAGGTCCGGCCGCTGCGCCAGATGTCGGGCGGGACGTCGTTCTGCGAGGTGTTCCTCGATGACGTCCGCATCCCCGACACGCTGCGCCTCGGCGAGGTCGGCGGCGGGTGGGGCGTCACCCTGGCCACCCTGGGTTTCGAACGCGGCCACTCGGGCGCGAACGCCGACCTCGGCGGCGGGTTCGCCGACCTGCTCGGCGACGCGCGGGCGCTGGGCCGGACCGACGATCCCGACGTCCGCCGGATCCTCGGCGAGGTCTGGGTCGCCGAGCGGATCGCCGAGCTCTCCGCCCAGCGCGACCGCGAGGCCAGGCTGGCCGGCACCGACGTCGGAGCCGTCGGCTCGCTGCGCAAGCTCGTCTGGGCCCAGCGGCTGGCGCTCGTGTCCGACGCCGCCGCGCAGGTCCTCGGTCCGAGGCTGGTCGCCGACGCCGGGGACGGCACCCACCGCTGGGTCGAGCACGTGCTCGGCGCACCGGGCTACCGGATCGCCGGGGGCTCCGACGAGGTGCAACGCACGATCATCGCCGAGCGGCTGCTCGGCCTCCCGCCGGAACCCCGCGCCGACCGCGGTGTGGCATGGAAGGACGTCCCCCGATGAGCACCACCGCGACGGGCAGCACCGTCACCGAGGCCGTCGCACGGGCCCGCGCCGCAGGCGCCCCGCTGACCGGGCGGAGGGCGCTGGTCACCGGCGGCTCACGCGGCCTGGGCCGGGAGATCGCGATCGCGTTCGCCGCCGCGGGTGCGGACGTCGCGATCGTCTCCCGGAAGAAGGACGCCTGCACCGGGCTGGCCGCCGAGCTGGCCGAGGCCACCGGGCGGCGGGTGACCGGGCACGGCGCGCACGTCGGCGAGTGGGACCGGCTGGACGGTCTGCTCGACGAGGTCGAGGACGGCCTCGGGCCGGTCGACGTCCTGGTCAACAACGCCGGGATCGCGCCGGTGTACCCGAGCCTGCACGGCGTCACCGAGGAGCTGTTCGACAAGATCGTCTCGGTCAACCTCAAGGGCCCGTTCCGGATGATGGCCGTCGCCGGCAGGCGGATGGCCGCACGGGGCGGCGGCGCGATGCTGAACATCTCCTCCATGGCCTCGGGCCGCCCCACCGCCGGCGACCTCCCCTACGCCGCGGCCAAGTCGGCGCTCAACACGCTCACCGCGGGGTTCGCCCAGGAGTACGGCCCGACGGTCCGGGTCAACACCATCGTGGCCGGGCCGTTCCGCACCGACATCAGCGCCTCCTGGGACATGGCGGCCGTCGACGAGATGGCCCGGAGCTGGCCGTCGCGGCGGGTCGGCGAACCGTCCGAGATCGTGGGCGCCGCCCTCTACCTGTGCGGGCCCACGGCGAGCTACACGACGGGCAGCCTGCTGGCCGTCGACGGCGGACGGCTGGCCGCGCCGTGACGTTCGTGGACGACGGGCTGCTGACCGACACCCCCGACGGCCCGGCACTGCTGGGCAGCCGGTGCACCGACTGCGGGGCCCACACCTTCCCCCGCCAGACCGGCTGCCCGCGCTGCTCCGGCGACCGGATGGCCGACGTGCCGCTGCACCGCACGGGGACCCTGTGGACCTGGACCGTGCAGGGGTTCCGGCCCAAGCCGCCCTACACCGGGACCGCGGGCCACGAGCCCTACGGCGTCGGCTACGTCGAGCTCGACGGGCAGCTGCTGGTCGAGGCCCGTCTCACCGAGTCCGACCCGGCCCGGCTGCGGATCGGCATGCCGATGGAGCTCGCGATCGTCCCGTTCCGGCAGGCCGACGACGGACCGACGCACACCTTCGCCTTCGCCCCCGCGGGAGACCTCTCATGACCGGAGTCGCGATCATCGGGGCCGGGATGCACCGGTTCGGCCGCACCGAGGGCGTTCCGGGGCGGGCGCAGGCCGTGCACGCCGCGCGCGCGGCGCTCGCCGACGCCGGCCTCCGGTTCTCCGACATGGGTTTCGGCTTCGGGGGCTCGCACTCGGCCGGCGACGCCGACACGCTCGTGTCCGAGCTCGGGCTCACCGGCCTGCCGTTCATCAACGTCCACAACGGCTGCGCGACCGGTGGCTCCGCGCTGATCGCCGCCCAGGCCGCGATCGCCTCCGGGGCGCACGACCTCGGCATCGTCATCGGCTTCGACAAGCATCCCCGGGGCGCGTTCGACACCGACCCGGCCGACCACGGCATCGGCTCCTGGTACGGCGAGACCGGGCTCATGGTGACCACCCAGTTCTTCGGGATGAAGATCCAGCGCTACCTGCACGAGCACGACATGGAGCCGGACCTGCTCGCCCTGGTCGCGGAGAAGGCGTTCCGCAACGGGGCCGCCAACCCGATGGCCTGGCGCCGGAAGGAGCTCGACGCGGCCGAGATCGCCGCCTCGACGATGATCTCCGACCCGCTCACCCAGTACATGTACTGCTCGCCGGGCGAGGGTGCGGTCGCGCTGGTGCTGTGCCGGGCCGACCGGGCCCGCGAGCACACCGACCGCCCGGTGTTCCTGCGCGGCGCGGCGTTCCGCAGCCGGCGCTACGGCTCGTTCGAGGTCTTCTCCCCGTGGCTGGCGACCGACCGCGCCGACTCCCCCACCGTCGAGGCCGCCCGTGCCGTGTTCGAGCAGGCCGGCATCGCCCCGTCCGAGGTGGACCTCGCGCAGGTGCAGGACACCGAGTCCGGGGCCGAGCTGATGCACATGGCCGAGACCGGGCTGTGCGCCGACGGCGAGCAGGACGAGCTCATCCGGTCCGGGGCGACCGCGGTCGACGGCCGGCTACCGGTCAACACCGACGGCGGCTGCCTGGCCAACGGGGAGCCGATCGGGGCGTCGGGCCTGCGGCAGGTGCACGAGAACGTGCTGCAGCTGCGCGGCGAGGCCGGCCCCCGACAGGTCCCGGGCGGGCCGCGGGTCGGGTTCACACACGTCTACGGGGCACCGGGCATCTCCGCCTGCACGGTGCTCACACGCTGAGGAGGACCAGGTATGTCGTGGGGTTTCGAGTCCGACGAGGCATGGCAGGCCGAGCTCGACTGGGTCGAGACGTTCGTGCGGGAGCAGGTCGAGCCCGTCGACCAGGTGGTCGAGCACGCGTGGAACCCGCGTGACCCGGTCCGCAACGCGCTGATCAGACCGCTGCAGCAGCAGGTCCGGGAGCGCAAGCTGTGGGCCTGCCACCTCGGTCCGGAGCTCGGCGGCGAGGGCTACGGGCAGCTGCGTCTCGCCCTGCTGAACGAGAAGCTGGGCCGGACCCACTCCGGGCCCGTCGTGTTCGGCTGCCAGGCCCCGGACTCGGGCAACGCCGAGATCCTCGCGCACTACGGCACCGACCACCTGAAGCGGACCTACCTCGACCCGCTGGTCGAGGGCGACATCGTGTCCTGCTTCTCGATGACCGAGCCGCACGGCGGGTCCGACCCGACCGGGTTCCGGACCACCGCCCGGCTCGACGGCGACGAGTGGGTGATCAACGGCGAGAAGTGGTTCTCCAGCCACGCCCTGTTCGCCGAGTTCCTCATCGTGATGGCGGTGACCGAGCCGGACGCTCCGCCGCACCGGTCGATGTCGATGTTCGTGGTCCCGGCCGACGCGCCGGGCCTGGAACGGGTGCGCGACGTGTCGGTGTGGGGCCACGACGAGCCGGTCGGCACCCACCAGTACCTGCGCTACACCGACGTGCGGGTACCGGCCGAGAACCTGCTGGGCGGGCGGGGCGAGGGGTTCGCCGTCGCCCAGACCCGGCTCGGCGGCGGCCGCATCCACCACGCGATGCGCACCGTCGGTCTGGTGCAGTCGGCCTTCGAGATGATGAAGCGCCGTGCGGTGTCGCGCAGCAGCAAGGGCACGCGCCTGGCGGACAAGCAGCTGGTCCAGGAGATGATCGCCGACTCGTGGATCCAGCTCGAGCAGTTCCGGCTGCTCGTGCTGCGCACCGCGTGGCGGATCGACCGCTACGACGACTACAAGCGGGTCCGGGCCGACATCTCGGCGGTCAAGGCCGCGATGCCGAAGGTCCTCGCCGACATCGCCGGGCGGGCCATCCAGATCCACGGGTCGCTGGGGATCTCCCAGGAGCTCCCGTTCGGCAAGTGGGTCATGGAGTCGTTCCACATGGGACTGGCCGACGGCGCCACCGAGGTCCACAAGATCAACCTCGCGCAGGCGCTGCTGCGGGGGACCGAGCCCGACGACGGCCTCTTCCCGCCCTACATCCGGCCGACGCTGCGGGCCCGGGCCCGCGAGCGCTTCGCCGACGTGCTCGCCGAGGTCGCCGACGACGCCGAGCCCGTCCGATGACCGCGGCGCCGACCCCGGCCCCGGCCCGGGCTCCGGTCCCGACCCTGACCCCCGACGGCGACGCCGAGGCGCTGCGGGAGGTCGTCCGCGACTTCCTCGCCCGCCACGGCGACGCCGACGGGGTCCTGCACGGCCGCCCGGCCGGCCCCGAGGAGCGGCGGACGGTCTGGCGGCGGTTCGCCGGGGAGCTCGGCGCCGCGGGCCTCGACGTCCCGGAGCGCCTCGGCGGTGCCGGCGCGGGGTTCCGCGAGGTCGCCGTCGTCGCCGAGGAGATGGGCCGCTCGCTGGCCCGCCTCCCCTGGTTGTCGACGTCGGTGACGGCGCTGGGTGTGCTGGCCGGGACCGGCGAGGACGAGCTGATCGGGCGGCTGGTGTCGGGCGGGACGACGGCGGCCGTCGCGGTGCACGACGCGTCGGCCGACGCCCCGGCGCGGGCCGTCCGGACCCCGGACGGCTGGCGGGTGACCGGTCGCAAGGACCTGGTCGTCGACGGGGCCGAGGCCGACGTCCTGCTGGTCGCCGCGTCCTCGCCGGACGGGCCGGTCGTGCTCGCGGTCGACGCCGGGTCCCCCGGGACGACGGCCGCCGGGGTCCGCGCGCTCGATCCGACCCGGCCGCTCGCCGAGGTCGGTCTGGACGAGAGCCCGGCCCGGCTCGTCGCGGGCCCCGACACCGCCGCCGCGGTCCTGTCCAGGGCCCGTCACCGCACCCTCGCCGCGCTGGCCTGCGAGCAGACCGGCGGGACCGGTGCGGCCCTGGACATGGCCGTGCGGCACGCGTGCGACCGTGTGCAGTTCGGCCGGCCGATCGGGACCTTCCAGGCGGTGAAGCACCGGTGCTCGGACATGCTGGTCCAGCTCGAGGCGGCCCGGTCGGCGTCGCTCTGGGCGGCGGCCTGCGCGGCGGACGACGCGGCCGCCCTCCCGATCGCCGCCCGCACCGCCGCGCTGGTCTGCGGCCGGGCGTACACGTGGGTGGCGGCCGAGAACGTCCAGGTGCACGGTGGCATCGGGTTCAGCTGGGAGCATCCGGCCCACCTGCACGTCCGGCGTGCCGCGACCAGCCGGGTGCTGCCGGACGGCGAGCCCGCCGGCGCCGCGGCCCTGCTCGACGAGGTGCTCGGTGCCACGCGGACGTGACCCGAAGCCGGTTCGGGCGAACGGCTACGCTGGCGCGACCGCCACGCGAAAGGGGCCCGACGATGAGCATCGCCGCGCTCACCGAGCCCGACGACGGTCCCCGCTCGAAGCGGCCGGCCATCCTCGCCGCCGCCGTCGAGTGCTTCGGGGAGGTCGGCTTCGAGGCCACCCGGTGGTCCGAGGTCGCCACCCGGGTGGGCATCGGCCAGCCGGCGCTCTACCACTACTTCGAGTCCAAGACGCACTGCCTGCTGACGATCATGCGACTGGGGCTGCGCAACTCCGACGAGGCGTTCCGGGCCGCGGTCGCCGAGTCGTCGACGGCGCACGACGGGTTGCGTGCGGCGGTGCGGGCGGCCTTCGAGGTGTCACCGCAGGAGGTGCAGCAGAACCGGATCCTGCAGGCGAACATCGCGCTGCTGGCCGGTCGCCGCTCCTCGGAGCGGGAGGAGGCCGAGCGCCAGGCGTGCCGCAAGCTCGTGGCGCGCATCGAGCGCAACTGGGCCGACCTCGTGCAGCACGGCATCGACCGGGGCGAGTTCGCCCGGCACGACCCGCTGATGATGGCGCGCAGCCTGCTCGGCCTGGTCGTGAGCGTCTGGCGGTGGTACCGCCCGGACGGCTCGCTGGAGCTGCCGGCGATCGCCGGGTTCATCGGCGGCTGCTGCGTCCGCATGGTCGACGAGGGACCCTCCGGGTCCTGAGTCCGTCCGCGGGCCGAGCCCTCTTGTCCCGACCCGGGCCGGGTCGTATGTTCGTACTGAATTGAATTCAAGTCATTCTCTTCACACGCCCCCGTCGGAGAGGACGGTCGCATGGTCATCGTCGACTACTACTCCCGGCTGGACGGGGCCGAGCCGCTGCGCGGGCTCGACCTGGTCGAGCCGGACATCGAGTTCCTGATCGCGCTCCCGGGCGGGGAGGTGACGGGGTCCGGGCGTGCCGACCTCGCCGCCTACATCTCCGGGCGTCCCCCCGTCGGACGGCGTCACGGGGTGCTCCGGAGCTCGGTCGACGGCGACCTCGAGATGGTGTACGGCGTCGTGACCGAACAGGACGGTCGTCGGACCGGGGCGTTCTCCGGGGTCGCGCTCGTCTCGCCGGGCGGGTTGATCGCCCGTTACCAGGTCTTCTTCCACCCGAGCTTCTCCCTGTACCCGCAGCCGGAGGCGGCGGCGTGAGCGCGGCGACGCCGACCGTGCTGTCCCGCTGGTTCGGCACCATCGACTCCGACACCCCGGAGCGGATCCTCGACCTGATCGCACCGGGGTTCCGGTTCTCGATCGTGTTCGGCACCGGCGGCGGGGCCGCCACCGACTTCCACGGTGGGCGTGCCGAGCTGGAGGGCTATCTCGCCCAGCGCGAGAAGGGCGTGCTGACCCACCACGTCCTGTCCGAGGCCGTCGTCGGCCGGGACGAGCTGGTCCTCGGCCAGGCCCGGCGCGCCGGCGACTTCGAGTCGACCTTCGTCGCCTCGGCCCGGCTCGACGCCGACGACCGGGTCGTGGCCCTGATGATCGGTCGCTCGCCGCAGCTGGACATCGAGTCGATCTGAGCCGGCGGTACCGCCGGCCATTGCGCAAGGAGGCGTCATGTTCAATCTCGTCCTGCTCGCCGCCCGTCCACCGGAGTGGACCCACGACGAGTTCATCACCTGGTGGCGCGGCGAGCACGCGGAGATGACCTACCCGCTGCCCGGCCTGCGCGCGTGGCGCCACACGGCCGTCAGCAGCGCACTGGAGGAACGCTCCGAGGGGTGGGACGGGTTGTCGGTCCTGAGCTTCGACGACGAGGAGTCGGCCCGGGCGGCCCTGGCCAGCGACGAGTGGAAGGCCGCCGTGGCACACGTCGGGTCCATGCGGGGCAGGCGGATCGCCCTGCTCGGCGACGAGCGCGAGATGGTGCAGGGCTGAGATGCGCGCGCTGGTCACCGAACTGGACCGCCGGGCCGGGGCCGACCCCGGCCAGGTCGTCGCGATCGACGGCGCCGGCCCGCACGACCTCGCGACCACCCTCGCCGCGGCCGGAGAGCTCGCCGAGGTGCTCGCGGGCTGCACCGACCCACGCCCGACCGTCCTGCTCCAGGCCGAGAACACCTGGCGGACCGTGGTCTGCGCCCTCGCCGTCGGACGGGTGGACGGCACGCTCGCCCTGCTGAGCGGCCACGCGACCGCGCCGGAGTTCGCCGCGGCGCAGGAGGACCTGGACCCGGACGTCGCGATCACCTCACCACGGAGTGCCTCGACCTGGGACACCGGCTCGGTGGGTCCGGCACGGGCCACGGTGCTGGACGGATGGACCCTGACCGGGCGGGCGGAGACCCGGCCCGGCCGGTGGGGCGACGGCGTGGTGATCGGCCTGACCTCGGGGTCGACCGGCCGCGCGAAGGGGGTGGTCCAGACCGAGGCGGCGTTGCGCTACGCCGGGCGTGCCACCGTCGAGGCGGTCGGCCTGCGGGCGGGCGATCCGGTCGGCGCCCTGGTCCCCCTGTCCTCCGCCGCAGCCGTCTGCTTCGGGCTCTACCTGCCGCTCATGCTCGGCGGACCGATCCTGCTCGCCGAGCGCTGGAGCCCGCCGGAGGCCGTGGAGCTCCTGGCCACGCACGGGGCCCGGTGGACGATGTGCGTGCCCACGATGGCGTTGCAGATGGGGATGCAGGCTCCCGAGGCCGGGATGTTGTCGGCGATGACGGCGATGACCGTCGGCGGCGGACCGATGGACCGCGGTGCGCTCGCCCGTGCGGAGCAGCGGCTGGGCACCCGGTTCCTGCGGGTGTTCGGCATGTCCGAGTGTCTGGGCCACACGACGTCCTCGCCGTCGGACCCCGAGGAGGTGCGGCTCGGGACCGACGGTGTGCCGTTCCCGGGGACCCACCTGCGCGTCGTCGACGCCGACGGGGCCGGGGTCCCGGCGGGCACGGTCGGGCGGGCCCAGGTCCGAGGCCCGTCGCTGTTCGCCGGCTACGCCGGGGCGGGCGCGCTCGCACCGCCCGACCTGACCGCGGACGGCTACCTCACGACCGGCGACCTGATGTCCGTCGACGCCGACGGCCGGGTGTCGGTGCGCGGCCGGGAGAAGGACATCATCATCCGCGGCGGGCGCAACATCGACATCCACGAGGTGGAGAGCGCCCTCGCCCGGCACCCGTCGGTCGAGCAGGTGTGCGTGGTACCCGTCCCGGACGACGTCCTCGGGGAACGTGTGGCCGCCCTGCTCGTGACGTCACGGCCCGACATCGACCTCGACGCCGTCCGGGCACATCTGGACGCCGAGGGTCTGGCGAAGGGCAAGTGGCCCGAACACGTGCTCGTCGTGGACGCCCTGCCCCAGAACCGGGTGGGAAAGCTGTCGCGTCCGGAGGCGACCCGTCTGGCCCGTCGGCTCGCGACCCCGGCCGCGAGCTGACGGGCGCCTGCCCCCGCCTCACGTTCGGGACCCCTCCCGAGCGACGTCCGGACCATTGCCGGCATGGATCGAGCAGAATCACGCACGAGCGTCAGGTCGACGGTGGGCAGGGTGTCGGCGGCCGTCGCACTCGCCGTCGGGATCGGCGCCGGGGTCCTGGCGGCGGGGGTCACGGTCGTGACCCCCGCCGCCGGGGAGTCGGCGTCCGTCCTGGCCGGCAACGACTACTGCTGGGGATGGGGACCGGAGGGGCCGCACGCCGACCAGCACCACGGCATGCGCTACTGCGACAACGCACCGCTGGACCCCTCCCAGGTCCAGGACCGGCGATGACCGGCCACCGCTGACCCGGGTACCGCGTAGAGGTCCGCACCTCTCGTCGGGGCCCGGACCGTCGGCGGAGGACGGCGGCGGTCCCCTCGCGGGTAGGTCGTGACCGCGGACTCGGGGAAGCGGGTCGCGAACGTCGACGAGTCGACGGGGAGTGGTGGCTCGCACACGTGCCCCCTCGCGCACGTGTGCGAGCCACTGTGGCAGGGACGGGCGCGCCGATCACCGGGACGGACATCGGTGCGGCTCCGGTCCGGGGCCGATGGGGTTGCGGGACGGAGGGGGCGAGCTAGAGCGAGGTCCAGAGGGTCTCGGCGTCGACGACGCGGTGGTGCCGCCAGGTGACTGCTCGCTCCACGGCGGCGACGACACCGGCGACCGTGAGGGTCCCGAGCAGCCAGCCGGGTAGGAGCACCGGTGAGGTGAACGTCCCGACCCGGTCCGCCACCTCCGGGATCGAGGTGACCATCTCGAGCCATACGGGTGCGGCGAGGACGAGATTGACCAGCAGGATCAACACGGCGGTGACGGCGATCGCCCGGCTCGTCCGCGGGTGGTCCCGGGTCAGGGCTGCGCGACGGTACTCCAGGGTCCCCGGGGCCGGGGCCAGTCTGCGTTCCCGCCCGTCGGGGGTGACGAGATGGACCCGGGTGACGCCGTACAACCCGGCGTCGACCTCGATCCTCCCTCCGGGGACGGTGAAGGTGGCGGGCATCTCGGCCGTGCTGGTGCACTGCCCGTCCCGGTGGAGCCGGGCGCGGTGGTCCTCGGTGGTACGGGTCTCGACGGCCCAGACGGCTGGGCCGTCGGGGCCCGGCAGCGTGATCGTGTGGACGGTGCGGCTCAGTACCTGGTGGAGTCGAACGGGTCGGAGGGCCATCGTCACCTTCTCCTGTCTGCGGGCACGGGGTCCCGAGCGGGTCAGAGGCTGCATCGGGCGTCGGCCGGCGGGGTCTCGAGGTCGAGGAGGTAGGCATTGACCGCATCGTCGACGCACGTGCTGCCACCGAGGAGGTAGGCGCCGTGCTGCTTGCCGTCGACGGTGAGCAGGCTCGCGTCGAGGGTTCGCGCCATGGAGACGCTGCCCTCGTACGGTGTCGCCGGATCACCGGTGACCCCCACGACGAGCGTCTCGGGTAGGCCCTCGACCTCGGCGGGCAGCCACGGGTCGTCGCGGGTCGGTGGCGACGGCCAGCTCTCGCACTCACTGTGGTGGGTCCCCGCCGTCAGCAGGTCGATGCCGAACATCGGCGCGACGTTCGCGACCTCGCGCGCGTGCGCGGTCTGTTCCTCCGGTGTCAGGCGGGGCCAGTCCATGCAGCGCACGGCGATGTTCGTATCGATGTCCGTGGTGTAGACGCCGTCGGCGGTGCGGCTGTAGAAGCCGTCGCGCAGGGCGAGGATCTCCTCGGCCCGCCCCGCGTCGAGCGCGGTCAGAGCGGAGATCAGCGAGGGCCAGTGGGCCTCCGCCGCCAGGCCCGCGGTGATGCCGAGGTAGACGTCCCAGACGCTCACGTTCCTGCCCTCGGCGGTGGGCGCCGGCGTCCGGACCAGCGGCGCGACGATCTCGTGCAGACGCTCGTTCGCCGCCGCGGGGTCGGGGCCGAGGACACAGTCGGGTGACCGGGCGCAGAGCGCGGCGACCTCGTCGAACCGGGCCTGGGAGGCGGTGAACTGGGCGAGGCGGAGCTCGCTCGGTGTCCAGTCGGGGCCGACGGCGCTGTCGAGCACGACGGCACGGACCTTGTCGGGGTGCGCGGTGAGGTACATGGCGCCGATCTCGGAGCCGTAGCTGTAGCCGAGGTAGGTCAGCCGCTCGTCGCCGAGGACCTCCCGCATGATGTCCATGTCACGCACGACGTTCGCCGATCCGGCGTTGACGAGGTTCTCGACGCCTCCGGAGCCCTCGATGCAGCGCTGCGCGTGGTCCACCGCCTGCTCGGCGCTGGTGATGTCGTAGACGGCGCCGAACCGGGGAACGTCTCCGGCGTCGTACTCCTCGTCGGTGTAGCAGTCGAGGGCCGGGGTCGACGCTCCGATCCCGCGCGGGTCGAAGCCGACGATGTCGAAGCGCTCGGCGACGGGACCGTTCTGCCACTGGGGCAGGAAGGACGCCACGAAGCTGGTGCCGGATCCGCCGGGGCCGCCGGGGTTGACCAGCAGCGATCCCTCGGCCTCCCCCCTGGCGGGGAGACGGGTGAGGGCGAGCTGCGCCCTCTCCCCCGCCGGAGCGTCGTAGTCGAGTGGGACCTCGACCGACGCGCACTCCAGTGCGGGGTTCGCGAACAGCTCGGCGTCCGCGGCGTTGGTCGCGGTGTCCGTACAGCTGCCCCAGTCCGGTTCCTGCGTCAGGTAGGCGGCCATGTCCGCCTGCCCACCGGGATCCGGAGGGGTCGCCGACGTGCAGGCCGCCGACAGGACGAGGGGGATGACGGTGATGGCTGCGGCGAGACGCGGCACGGTCCGTCGCGATCGGTGCGGGCGTCGGCGGTACGAGGACATGTCTCTCCTGGTCGGGTCCGGGTGCGGCGGCGATGACGTTCGCCCGGGTCGACGACCCGCAGGTGTGGAAGGACCTGCCGACCGTGACCGGGATGCGCCGGACGCGAACCGCTGTGGGCTCGACGGCGGCGCGGGCCGGGTGGGTGCTACGCCCTGACCGACGCATTTTCTAGCATGAACGTGCTAGAAACGTAGCATGCTCGTGCCACCTCGGGCGATAGAGTGGGGCCGTGCCCCGACGTGTGGACCCGGATGCCCGGCGAGCGCAGGTCGCCGACGCCGTGATCGACGAGATCGCCGCGCACGGACTCCGCTCGGTGACCCTCGCCCGGATCTCCGCACGCTCCGGCCTGGCCATCGGGAGCATCCGGCACTACTTCGGCGACAACCTGCGGGAGGTCATGTCGTTCACGTTGGGCGTCCTGCTCCAGCGCGCGGAGCACCGCAACCCGGGGCTCTCCGGGGATCCGGCGAGCCGGGTCGCCGAGCTGGTCGTCCTCGTCGCACCCACCAGCGAGCAGGAACGCAAGGAGAACATCGCACTCGTCGAGTACCGGGTGATGGCGCGCACGGACCCGGGGTTCGCAGCCGAGGTCGCCGCGACCTCGCTCGCGGCCGCGGAGGCGATCCGGTCGCTCCTGCGCGCGGCACTGGCCGACCGTGTGATCGACGAGGAGGCACTGCACCGCGAGGCGCTGCTGCTGCTCACCCTGGTCGAGGGCTTCTCGCTCGGTTCGGCGCTGAGCCCGGCCCCGCTGCAGGAGGCCGATGTCCGCGCCGTCGTCACGGACACCCTGCACCGCATCCGTGATGCCTACCCACCTCGCCGGGAGGCGCCGGTGGAGCGCGCGGGGACCTGAGCCGCCGACGATCGCCACCCGGACGCGTGGCGCGGCGCCGCCCGGCGGCGCACCACCCCGTGGGGCCTCAGACGGTGAGGACGAGCTTGCCGCGACGATGACCGTCGTCGAGGGCCCGGTGGGCGTCCGCCGCCCGCTCGAGGGGGAATGTCTCCTCCACGTGCACCCGGAGCGCGCCCCTCTCGGCGAGGTCCACCAGGCCCCGCAGAGCCACCGGGTCGGGGTCCACCGCGATGCCGCTGAACCGCACGCCGGCGGCCTCCGCGTGAGCGATCACCGCGGCGTCGTCCTCGGCGGTCGCGGTGATCAGGTGCCCCCCACGCCGGAGCACGCGCAGGGAACGCTCCGCGATGCCGGCGCCCACCGTGTCGAGAACGATGTCGACGTCGCGGAGCGACTCCGCGAAATCGCCGGACCGGTAGTCGATCACTTCGTCCGCGCCGAGGGCTTCGACGAACTCGCGCTTGTCCGCGCCGACCGTGGTGATGACGTGCGCGCCCGCGGCCTTCGCCATCTGGATCGCGACGTGGCCGACCCCACCAGCACCGGCGTGGATCAGGACCCGGTCGCCCGCGGCCACCCGCGCGAGGTCGACCAGCCCCTGCCACGCCGTCAACCCGACGATCGGCAATGCCGCGGCCTCGACGTGGGAGAGCGAGGCCGGCTTGCGGGCGAGGTGCAGCGCCGGGACGGCGACGTACTCGGCATAGGCCTCGGCTGCACGAGGGAACAGGGACATCCCGAACACCTCGTCGCCCGGCCGGAACCTCCAGGTCAGCGCCTGCTCGACGACACCGCTGACGTCCCACCCGAGAACGAACGGCGGCCGGCCGAGCATCGGTGACTCACCCGCGCGCAGGCGGGCTTCCAGGGGGTTGAGGCCGACCGCCCGGACCCGCACGAGCACCTCGGTGGGCAGGGGGCGAGGCACGGGTGCCTCGACGACGGACAGGACAGCGGGGCCGCCGAACTCCTGTTGGGTGACGATGCGCATGAGTTCTCCTCCGGTGCTCCGGGCGGAGTCGGGAACCGCACTGCTGCCGATGCCCGCCCCTCCCACGACACCAGCGTCGACGAGCGGGAGGGTGGCGTACCACCGTCCTCCCGACAGCGAATACGGCTTACCCGCCATACGTGCGGGCGCCCGCGTCGGCGGTGGCACCACCCCTCCTCCCGAACCCACCGGGGCCTCAGGGCGGCACGGCCCGACACCGACGACCGTCCCGCGGGGTCGACCGGACCGGCAGCACGCGCCTCAGCCGTGGCCCGAGTGCCTCCTGGCGCGGTACCGCCCGGGCGTCTCGCCGACGAGCCGGGTGAAGGCCTCGATGAAGCTGCTCGGGTTCGCCCAGCCCAGTCCGACGGCGGTATCGGTGACCGAGGCCCCGCCGCTGAGCTCGACCACTGCCCGCTGGACACGGAGGAGCGTCCGCCACTGCTGGAAGCCCATGGACAGCTCGGCGCGGAACAAGCGGCTCAGCGTCCGCTCGCTCGAACCCGTCGTCCGGCCCAGCTCCGCGAGCGAGGCGCCGCTGGCGGGATCGTCGTGCAGGAGCGAGATGACGTCCCGGAGTCGCGGATCGCGCGGCTCCGGCAGTCGCAGAGGCTCCTCCGGCGCCCGGGCGAGTTCCGCCACCACGACCTGCAGCAGGAGGCGGCCCCGTGCGCCGTCCGCGGGCTCCTGGTCGTCGACGAGGGCCAGGAAGGCCTCGCGCATCAGGGCGCTCGCGACGAAGACCGACGGGTGCGCCGGAAGCTGCGCGGCATGCGGCGCAGGCACCGTCACGAACCGGACGTGCGTCTCGCCGTACGAGCGGCTCCAGTGCGCGTGGAACGGCGGAACCCAGCTGATGCGATCGGTCGGCGCCATCCAGACACCCGCCGCGGTCGAGGTGACCAGCACCCCGGACACGGCGTACCGGAGTTGCCCGAACTCGTGGGAGTGCGCCGGCACCCGCTCGCCGTGGGCCAGCGGCCCGCAGGTCTCCGACCCGTCGACGGAGGGCTCCGGCCGTTCCGGCGTCCTGCCCATGGGGGTCGACCCTGGTGTTCTCAGCGCGCTCGCGACCGTGACGTCCGCCGGGGACGCGTCGCGATCCGGGAGGAGCCGGCGTGGGCTCACCGGCCCTTGAGCCGGTTCCGGTTGGCGGCGAGGACCTCGTCCGACAGGTCCGGGGCGACGTCGGCGACCGCCCGGGAGAGCAGGAGCGCGCCGACCATCTGGCTGAACAGTGCCACCGCCTGCTCCCTGGCCTCGGCCGGGGTGATCCCGGTACCGGTCTCGCGGCCGTACTCGATCACCATGTCCGCGATGGCGTCGAAGTAGCCGTCCAGACCGCGGCGGTACTCGGCCTGCGCGTCGGCGCCGTGCCGTCCGGCGTCGGAGACGAGCGCAGCCGAGGGGCATCCGGCCTCGGGGTGGTCCCGGTGCTCGGCGTCGACGTACTGGTCGATCATGCCGTCCAGGGCGGCACGCGCCGAGCCGGGGTGTGCCGCGCGGAGGCCGTCGAGCACCGCCAGCGAGTCGATGAAGCCCTGGTGCAGGACCTCGACGGCGAGGTCGCTCTTGGACGCGAAGTGGTTGTAGAAGCCGCCGTGGGTCATGCCCGCCGACTTCATCAGTCCGTCGATGCCCGTGCCGTCGATGCCGCGCAGCCGGAACCCCTCGCCCGCCGCGGCCAGGATCCGCTCGCGGTTGCGCTGCTTCTGCTCCCGTGTGACGCGGGGCACGTCGACCACCTCCCAGGCCAGGACCCGGCCGAGTCTAGACGACTTTCGATGATGTCCACCATCAAAAACGGCCGTCCGGCTTGACGGCACCCACCTCGGGCCGTGTAGTTATTGATGTCGTCCATCATCAAAGGAGGGATTCTCGTGCGGTTCGGAACCATCGGCGCCGGGACGGTCGCGCAGGCGGTCGCCGGTCATCTGGTGAGGGCGGGGCACACCATCACCCTGAGCAACAGCCGCGGCCCCGACTCGCTGCGCGATGTCGTGGCACGGCTGGGGTCGTCGGTGCGGGCGGCGCCGGTCGAGGACGCCGCGCGGGCGGACATGGTGTTCCTGACCGTGCCGTGGCCGCGGGTCGGCGAGGCACTGGCCGGGCTCCCGCCCTGGGACGGACGCATCCTCGTGGACACGACCAACCGGATGCCGGAGTCGGCGGACGTCGGTCCCGGCGCGGCGACGCCGAGCGAGCTCGTGGCGGCGCTGGCCCCCGGCGCACGCGTGGTCAAGGCCTTCAACACGCTCCACGCCCGCTACATCGCCGCCGACCCCCGGCACCCGGAAGGGCGGCAGCTGCTGTTCCACGCCGGCGACGACACCGCGGCCAAGGCCACGTTCCACGAGCTCGCCGACCGTATCGGGTTCGCCCCGGTCGACGTCGGACCGCTGCGCGACGGCGGACGGCTGATGCAGGTCGGCGGCCCCCTCTCGGCCCTGCACGCCCTGCGCCAGGACCCGGACGGAGAGGCGCGGTGAAGGCACTCGCCTACGAGCGGGCGCACCCGCTCGACGCTTTCGCCGTCGACCTGGTCGACGTCGCCGAACCGCGGTTGCGGGCCGGTGACCTGCTGGTCGAGGTGCGGGCGATCGGCATCAACCCCGGCGAGGCCACGATCCGGCGGACCCGCAGTGCGCCGCCGGGCGGTCGCGTCGTCCTCGGATGGGAGTTCGCCGGCCTCGTCGTCGCGACCGGGCCCGCGACCACCGGATTCTCGGTCGGGGACCGGGTGATGGGCACCGGCGACATCACCCGCGACGGGAGCTGGGCCGAACGCGTCGCGGTCGACCACCGGGTCGTCGCCCCGATCGCCGACGGGCTCACGTTCGCCGACGCCGCATCCCTGCCGATCGGCGTGCTCACCGCGTGGGAGGCGCTCGTCCGCGACGGCGACGCACTGCCCGCCGGAGTCGGGACCGTCCTGGTCGTCGGCGCCGCGGGCGGTGTGGGCTCGATGGCCACGCAGCTGCTGGCGAGGTGGACGCGGGCGTTCGTGATCGGCACGGCGTCGCGGCCCGAGTCACGGGAGTGGGCCACCGCCATGGGGGCGGACCTCGTCGTCGACCACCACGGCGACCTCGCCGCCCAGCTGCGCGACGCCGGGGTCGGCCCCGTCGACCTCGTGCTGTCCACCTCGGACACCGGCAGCCGGCTCACCTCGCTCGTCGAGCTGCTGCGCCCGTTCGGGCACCTCTCCTTCGTCGACGCGCCGGGGCGCTGGGACCTGGAGGCGCTCGCCGGCAGGTCGCTGTCGCTGCACGGCGAGATGGTGTTCAGCACGATCCTCACCGGCGGCGACGACGCCCGTCAGGGCCGGATCCTCGCCCGCGCGGCAGGCGACGTCGTGGCGGGCCGCCTGCGTCCGATCGGGACGACGACGCTGCGGGGACTGACCCCCGAGGCCATGCGGGCCGCACACACGCTCGTCGAGAGCGGCCGGAGCGTCGGCAAGACCGTGATCACCCTCTGACCCGGCCCGCAGGGCCCGGGACCCCACCACGGAAGGAACGACCCGGCATGACACCGAACCTGCTGGACGGCGAGTACGTCCCCAGCTCCGACCCCACCACCCGCGACCAGGTCGAGCTCTACGAACGCACCGACGGCCGGGAGGGCGCGACCATGCTGGGCGGCCCCGTCGTCGTCCTGACCACCCGCGGGGGACGGTCGGGCACGCTGCGCAAGACCGCCCTGATGCGGATCGAGCGCGGCGGCGTCTACGCCCTCGGCGCGTCGGCCGGTGGGCAGGCCCGGCACCCGGGCTGGTTCCACAACCTGACCGCCCATCCGACGGTGCAGCTGCAGGACGGGGCCCGCCGGGCGCTGATGACCGCGCGCGTCGCCGAGGGCACCGAACGCGCGGACTGGCTCGCCTACGCCGACGGGCTGTACCCGTTCTTCGCGGACCTGCGCGAGCGCGCCGCCCTGACCGGTGGCCGGGAGGTGCCGGTGGTGCTGCTCGAACCCGTCAGGGGCTGACCCGTCGAGGAGGCCCGGCACGGAGCCGGCGGTCACGGGGCCGACCGCGAGTTGCTCGATGGTGGCTCCCTCACCAGGATCTCCTCGGCGTCGTCCGGCAGGGATGGCCTCAGCCGGCCGGTGTCCGACCCTCCGCGGACGGCTCTCCGACCGGCCCGGCGAGATGGCCCGACTGCTCGCGACACCGGCGGAGCTGCAGCTCGACCTGCTCGCCATCGACCACGGACGCACCGCTGCCGCACTCGACGTGAACGAGGTACCGGTCGAGACACCCGATGCCGGGCACCGTCGCGAGGTGCTGGCACGCCTGGGGCGGGCCGGCTACGACGTCGAGGACGAGCACTCCCGCCAGTGGCCGGTTCCTCGACCGCGCCGGACGACACACCGCCGGGCGGAGACGTGGCGCGCGGGTCGGCCCGGAGCCGGGCGACCGCCGGTCATCCCGGGCCGCCTCCGGCGCGGTAGGCCCCGGCGAACCGCACGTGGTCGATCATCATCCGTTCCGCGGCGGCACCGTCGCGTGCGGCGAGCGCATCGAGGATGCGCTCGTGCACGTCGAGATGGTGGCGCGCGTGCTCCGGGTCGAGCCAGAACGAGGTGTCCGCCGGCACCGGGAAGCTGTTGCGCACGGCCCGGGCGTGCTCGCCGAGGAACGCGGGCCCCCCGATGTCGGCAATCGCCAGGTGCAGGACCCGGCTGTTCTCACCGAGCCGGTCGTGGCGGCCCGCACGCTCGTCCTCGACCATCTCGCGGTGCAGCGCGCGCAGCGATGCCAGCTGCTCGTCGGTGATCCGCTCGGCGGCCAGCCGGGCACCGAGGCCCTCGACGACGGCGCGGACCTGGTAGTACTCCAGCAGCGCGTCCGGGGACAGGTCGATCACCGTCGCCCCGTGGTTCTGCTCGTACCGGATGAGACGGTCGTTCTCCAACCGTCGCAGCGCCTCGCGCACCGGAGTGATCGACACCCCGAGGCGGTCCGCGACCTCGGTGGCACGCAGCGGAGTCCCGCCGGGGATACGGGCATTGCGCAGGTCGTCGAGCAACGACCGGTAGACGTAGTCTGCCTTGCTGGTCGGCGGACCAGTACGGTCCGCAGCGGGTCCGCTCATACCACCGCCCCCCTCCTGCGGGCGACGCTACCGGGCCCCGCTCCCCTCCCCTCCGCACCACCCTTCCCTTCATCGCTTATATCTTATAACTTGTGAGTCATGAGCCCATTGTCGTCGCTTCGCGTGGTCGATGCCGCCACCCTGTTCGCCGGGCCCTCGGCCGCCGCGCTGCTCGGGGACTTCGGCGCGGAGGTGGTCAAGATCGAGCACCCCCGTCGGCCCGACCCCAGCCGCGGGCACGGACCGGCGAAGGACGGGGTCGGACTGTGGTGGAAGTCGATCTCGCGCAACAAGCGCACGGTCGCCGTGGACCTGTCGGTCGCCGAGGGTCAGCAGATCCTGCGCGATCTGCTCGTCGACGCCGACGTGCTGGTCGAGAACTTCCGGCCCGGCACCCTGGAGCGGTGGGGCCTGGGGCCCGAGGACCTCCTCGAACTCAATCCGGGGCTGATCGTGGCCCGGATGACCGGGTTCGGACAGTTCGGGCCGATGTCCGCACGCCCGGGGTTCGGCACGCTGGCTGAGGCCATGAGCGGGTTCGCCGCGGCCACCGGCGAGCCCGACGGGCCGCCGGTACTGCCGCCGCTCGCACTCGCCGACGGCGTCGCCGGCATCAGCATGGCGTACGCCATCATGGTCGCAGTCCAGGCCCGCACCGGGACGGGGCGCGGACAAGTGATCGACATGGCCATCATCGAACCGCTGCTGAGCCTGCTCGGCCCCCAGGTCACCGCCTACCAGGCACTCGGTGTGCTCCCGCAGCGCACCGGGAACCGGTCGGCGAGCAACGCACCGCGCAACACCTACCGCACCCGCGACGGCCGGTGGGTCGCGGTGTCCACCAGCGCCCAGTCCGTCGCCGAACGGGTCATGCACCTGGTCGGGCGTCCCGACGTCGTCGAGCAGCCGTGGTTCGCCACCGGCCAGGGCCGGGTCGCCCACGTCGACGAGCTCGACGCGGCGGTCGCCGGGTGGATCGCCGACCGCGACAGCGACGAGGTGCTCACCGAGTTCGAACGGGCGCAGGCGGCCATCGCGCTGGTGTACGACGCCTCCGACATCGTCAAGGACCCGCAGTACCAGGCACTGGGCACCTTCGTGGACCTGCCCGATCCGGAGCTCGGCGAGGTGACGGTGCAGAACGTGACCTTCCGACTCTCCGACACCCCCGGCGAGGTGCGCTGGCCCGGCCCGGCCGTCGGCAGTCACACCGACGAGGTCCTCACCGGCCTCGGGTACGACACCGAACGCATCTCGGCGCTGCGCACCACCGGAGCCGTGGCGTGAGCGCACCCCTGACCTGGCTCTACGTCCCCGGTGACCGCCCGGAACGGTTCGCGAAGGCCGCGGCGAGCGGTGCCGACGTCGTCGTGGTCGACCTCGAGGACGCCGTCGCCCCACCGGACAAGGCCCGCGCGCGGGCCATGGTCGTGGAGTACCTGACCGGTGTCCCCGACGGCCCCCCGGTACACGTCCGGATCAACGACGACGGCACCGGCCGCGACGACGTCGCGGCCCTGGCCGGTCTGTCCGGGCTGGGCGGGCTGCGGGTACCGAAGGTGGAGTCGACCGACGCGTTGGACGCGCTCGACGCCGTCCTGCCCGCCCACGTCCGCTTCTGGCCGCTCGTGGAGACCGCCCGCGGGTGCGCAACGATCGAGTCGATCGCCGCGCACCCGCGCGTCGCCGGCATCGCGCTCGGCGAGCAGGACCTCGCCGCGGCACTGCACCTGGGCTCGGACACCGCGCTCGACCACCTGAGGGTGCGGGCCGTGCTCGCCGCCGCGGCCGCCGGCCTGCCCGCGCCGCCCATGTCGGTCCATCCGCACGTCCGTGACGACGACGGCCTGTTCCGCTCCACCCGCCACGGCCGGGACCTCGGCCTGTTCGGCCGGTCGGTCATCCACCCGCGGCAGGTCCCGGTCGTCCGGGCCGCCTTCGCCCCGACCGCCCACGAGACCGAGTGGGCACTCGCCGTCGTCGAGGCCGCGGGCCGCGCCGGCGCCCGCGGGGCTGTCGCGCTGGACGACGGCACCTTCGTCGACCGGCCGGTGGTGGACCGGGCCCGCTCCATCCTCGACCTCGCCGCCCGTACCGCGGCCTGAGCACCGTCACCGCCGGGCAGCTCTGCCGCTGCCCACGCCCTCGCTACGAAGGAGTACCCATGGGCGTCGCCGTCTGGGCCCTGATCACCTACATCGCCGTCATCGTCGTCTGGAACGCCGCGCTGGGCCGCAACATCGGCGAGGCGATGCTGCTCGGCTTCCTCGTCGTGTGCCTGTTCGGCGGCGGCGACGCACTCGCCGTCGCCGGGACCGGCCTTCTCGACGCGGCGTCGGAGGAGGTCGTGTTCGCCGCGCTCGCCTTCGTGTTCATGGGCTACCTGCTCACCGAGCTCGGGCTGATCGACCGCCAGGTCTCGCTGCTCAACGCCGTGTTCGGCCGCGTCCGCGGTGGCGCAGGTTACGTCTCCACCGCCGCGGCCGCCCTGCTCGGCGGCCCGGCGGGCTCCGGCTCCGGAATCGCCGCATCGGTCGGCTCGGTCACGATCCCGTGGATGATCCGGTCCCGCTGGCGCCCCGACCTGGCCGCGGGCCTCGTCGCCGGCAACGCCGGGCTCGGCATCTCCATCCCGCCCAGCTCCTCGATGTTCCTGCTGCTCGGTTCGGCTGCCGTCGCACCCGTCCTCACCGCAGACCAGCTCCTCGTCGGGGCGTTCGTCGGCGGATTGTGGACGGTGCTGTACCGCTTCCTCGTGGTGTTCGTCTGGGTGCGACGCCACCGCATCGAGGCGATGGACGCCGAGCACGTCCTCCCGTTCGCCGCCGCGTGGCGGCAGGGCTGGACCTCGCTGCTCGTCTACCTCGGCATCGCGATCCCGGTGTTCCTCACCCTCGACAGCGGCCAGGCGCTCCTGGCCGGGCTGATCGGCTCCGACGCGGCGGGCGAGATCAGCATCATCGTCTGGATCCCGATCCTCATGATCCTCGGCTCGATGCTGGTCGCGTGGCGACGGCTCCCCCGCTCCGCGAGCGGTTGGAACGACCTGCTGGCCGCCATGGCACCGCGCTACGCCGTCATCGGCGCCACCCTGTTCTTCGCCTTCGCCGCAGCCGCCTCGCTCGGCGAACTCGGCCTGGTCGAACAGCTGTCCGCACTCATGAACGGCATCGACGCGCCGCCTTTCGTCGTCGCGGCCCTGGTCGGGCTACTGATCATCATCGTGTCCGCACCGCTCACCGGTACGGCCACCATCGCCGCCGTCGGCGGGGTGAGCTTCAGCGCGCTGCTCGCGGTCGGGGTGAACCCGGTCGCGGCTGCGGTCGCCATCCTCATCTTCGCCTCCACCGAAGGTGCCTCCCCACCCGGAGCCGCCCCGATCTACATCGCCAGCGGTATCGCCGGCGTCGACCCCGCCCGGCTGTTCGTGCGGCTGATCGTCTGGTTCGTGCTGCCGATCCTGCTCATCGGTGTACTCATCGCCACCGGCCTCCTACCGCTGTTCGTCGTCTGACCACCACGAACCACCTGACGATCGGAGCCCTCCCGTGACCGACAACGCCCCCAGCCCCCGTGAACACCTCCACCGCGGACTGCTACCCGTGTTCAAGACCGTCCTGGTCACCTTCCTACTGCTCGGCGTCGCCGTCGTGGGTGTACAGGCCGTCGGCATACTCACCGCCGACGGACCGCTGGTAGAGGGCGTGGTCGGCGTGCTCGGCCTGCCGATGACCGTCATCGCCACCGTCACCGGACTCCTCGGCTTCGCGATGTCCTATCTCTCGCCGAGCGCCGGGGCCGCCGAGGACTGACATCGATTCCAGGAGCACGAGATCTGGGACAACGCCGTCAGCCCGGTCGCCCGGATGTCGTCCTGTCCCCCGGCGGGGCACGCGATCGTCAGATCTCACCGGGCCCGGTCAGTGGGTCCGAACGGAGTCGCGAGCGGCCGATCGGCGCGTCGGGGAAGCCGACGCGGAATCTCAGGTCCGGAAGACTTGCCGGGCACGACAAGGCTGGACACGAGCAACCGCCGGGCCTGGACCGTCGACTGGTCGCCGTGACGGGCGACCGCGATCACGTCACGTCGGAACCGGCCGGGTCAGGCTCGGGAACGACAACGGTCCTGCCAGCGAGGACCACGTCCCCACACGTGTCATGCCGTGACACCCGACGGTGGCGTTGGCGACGATGAAGTCGTTCCCCTTGGTCCTCCTGCGCGTGGAGGGCCGCGCGCTCCCCGGACCGACAGACGCCCCGCGCCGATTCGGAGCGAACGAGCGCTCCGACGTGCTGCCTCTTGGAGCGGCGCACCACGGTCACGATCTCAGGCGGACCTACTCGGACTAGCGCCATCCACCGGCGCCAGGCCGATCGCCCGCGCACGCGCGAGCAACACCCCGTCCCGCTCCTCGACCGGAAGGTCCACTACGCCGAACCGCCGGTACAACGCCACCCGGACGGCAGCGTCCACGACTCGCCCCGCCCCGAGCGCGCCGAGCCCGTCGCGCTCCGCGTCGGACAGCTGCGCCGCGGATCGCACGACCCCGTCCGAGGTGACACCCGAGTACACCCGCACGTCCGACCCACCACCACGGTCCCGGTAGATCGCGGTCGTCGCGCCGAAGCGGAGGACCTGCCCGTCGAGCAGGGCGACGGCGCCCTCGACCCGTCGACCGTCGACGAAGGACCCGTTGCGCGACAGGCCGTTGTCGACGAGCGACCACCCGGTGCCGTCGTGCTCCAACCACGCGTGGACACGCGACACCTCCTGGTCCCAGCCGAGGCACAGGTCGTTGCCGGACCGACGCCCGACGCTCACCGCTCCCCGCGCCGGATCCAGTGAGACGACGACGGGACCGCCTCCGCCGTCCTGCAGAAGCAGGTGCGCCCCGCGCGGCGCGGGGAGGGCGTCGTCGGCGAGCACCCGGCGGTGCAGCTCGCGCAGCTCAGGGCCGGGTTCGACCCCCAGCTCGTCAGCGAGCATCGTGCGGGCAGTCCGGTAGGCAGCAAGCGCGTCGGCACGGCGACCGTCGCGGTACAGCGCCTCCACGAGCCGGGCCTGGAACCGCTCGCGAAGCGGATGCGCAGCCACCAGCCCCGTCAGCGCGGCGACGGCCTCGGCGTGCGCGCCGCGGTCGAGATCGACGCCTGCGCGGGTCTCCAATGCCGCGAGCCGCGCCTCCTCCAGCGCGACGGCCTCCGGTCCGGCGAACGGCAGGTCGGCGAACTCGGCGAGAGCAGGTCCACGCCACAGGGCGAGGGCGCCTGTGATCGCGTCTGCGGCGTCGTCGTGACGGCCGGCGGCATGCAGGACACGGGCCTCGGCAGCGCAGTCGAGGAACTCGTGCAGGTCGACGGCGACCGTGTCCCGCTCGAGCCGGTACCCCCGCCCGTGGGTGCTGATCACCGCGCGTCCTAGCGCGCGGCGCAGCGCGGAGACGTACACCTGCACGGTGTTCACCGCGCGACCCGGTACGCGCCCCTGCCAGCAGCCGTCGACCAGTGACGACACCGGCACCACCCGGCCGGCCTGCAACACGAGCATGGTGAGCACCGCGCGCTGCTGTTGCCCGCCCAGCGGCACGGATGTGCCGTCGCGGTCGGCCTCCACCGGTCCGAGGACGGCGACGCGGATCATCGGGGCCACCGTTGCGCCATAACGGACGCACTGACGCACCACAGGCTGTTCGCGCCGATCACCGCCGGCGCCCACGGGGTGAGCTCACCGAGGGCCAGGGCGAGGGCACCGAGCCCGAGACTGAGGCCGGCGACGACGAGGCCCGAGTAACCCAGCCACCGTGCGCTCGTCGTCGTACGCGACCACGCGATGGAGAAGGCACCCACCGCAATCGCCAGAAGAACCGTCCCCGCCTGATCGGCGAACGTCGACAGCGAGTCCAGAGTGACAATTCGAGTGGTCTCGCCAGGGGGTGTGAGCCCGGCTGCGATCACGAGCAGTACGGAGACCAGCACCAAGGTCGACCCGGCAATTCCTCCCACTCTGCCGATGCGGGACCACGTTCCCGCGGCGGCGCACAGACGGCCCAGGACCCACCACAACCCGAGCAGCGCAATCGCCGACGCTGCGTTCACCACCGCGGGCGGCAACACTGCCGGACCAGCCGAGATGTAGTAGTCGGCGATCTGTTCCGGAGAGGAGTCCGCAGGATCGTAGACCGGCGCGGAGGGCAAGGGCATGAGCATTCCGAGGAGCGGATGGAACCCCATCACCGCGCCACCGAGTGCCAGACGCCGACCCGGCGATGTCAGCACGACCACAGCCCGCAGGGACACCACTGCGACCCACAATCCGACGGCGCCGCACCCGACCGCCCAGAGGAAGAACTCTCGCTCCCATCCCGCCACCACGAGAACCGAACCCCCGGGCACTGCCACGACACAGGCGGCCGTTCGGACGGACCAGAGACCGCCTACGCGACACGATGCGACGCTCCCGAGAGCGGCGCAGACGACGACTAGCACCGCGCCGGCCGCCGACACCGTCCAGGCGCTGGCCCACAGGGCATCGACGAGTGCCCCGTTGCCCGACTCGGCGATCCGAAAGGTCGGCGCAACCCTCAGAATCTCGCCGACCGCGAGCACTGCGGCGGCGGCCGCGCCGGTGTACCGGATCCCGACGGTCACTCCTCGGCCCGGGCGGCCGAGGAGGTCCGGGAGAGCCCAGAGCCAGCCCGCGAGAAGTGCCACCGCCGTCAACGTGATCGCGGCGTCGGACAGAGGCGCCGCACGATCGGCGGTGTAGTAGACGAGGAGCTCGGACGCACCGGACGAGCCGTCCGGGAGAACATGGGGCGGCACCATGAACGCGCTGCCCCACGCGAGAAGAAAAGCACAACCGACCCCACTCGCGATTCCTCCCCAGGATCGCGTCGTCGGCACCGCAGGAGCACGTTTCCTCGCCTGATCAGCAGCACCCCTGAGCATGCTTGCGAACTCGCCGGCTGTCGCCGGTCGGTCATGGGGATTCTTGGCCAGCGCCGCGGAGACAGCCTCATCGACTGTGATCGGTAGCTCCGGAACCAGCGCCGTCAGCGACGGAACCGGGTCAGCGACATGAGCCCAGATCGTCGCGACATCGGAGTCCCGGCGGTGCGGAGGACGTCCCGCCAGCAACTCGAACAGCAGGCATCCCAGCGCGTAGACGTCGGCACGACCGTCGACCGGATCGCCCTTGACCTGCTCCGGAGATACGTAGTCCAGCGTCCCCACCCAGCTACCCGTACCGGTCAAGCCGGTCTGTGAGCTGGTACGGGTCGTGAGCCCGAAGTCGGCGAGCAGAACGTGGTCACCATCGAGCAGCACGTTGCTGGGCTTGACGTCACGATGAACGAGGCCGACCCGGTGAGCAGCGTCGAGGGCGGACGCGATCTGATCAACTACTCGAGTTGCTCTGTCGAGGGTGAACGGTCCCGAAGTCCTCAGGACGCCGGCGAGGTCCGTCCCGTCGACGAGCGGCATGACCAGATACGGCTGCCCGCGGTCCTCCCCGCTGCAGAGGACCGG
Organism: Pseudonocardia sp. DR1-2; assembly: GCF_023717215.1. Taxonomy (NCBI): domain Bacteria; kingdom Bacillati; phylum Actinomycetota; class Actinomycetes; order Pseudonocardiales; family Pseudonocardiaceae; genus Pseudonocardia; species Pseudonocardia sp. DR1-2. The sequence goes on from NZ_JAMQOF010000008.1 coordinate 142,120, forward strand.
AAGCACATGGGGGTGGTCCAGTGCAGCGGCGGCCTCCGCCTCCCGGGCGAATCGGCGGCGGACGACCGGGTCCTCCGCGATGCCCTCCGCCACGACCTTGAGGGCGACGGTCCGGCCGGTGACCGGCTCGACGGCGCGGAACACCACGCCCATCCCGCCTCGGCCCAGCTCATCGAGGAGTCGGTACCCCCCGACGATCGCCCCGGGCAGGACATCGGACACGACAGGCCTCCCTCGATCGCATCGACGCTCTCGTCGGGAGGGCCTGACCTGTTACCTATGACGTGCCGTCTACTCGGAGGATCACCGGCATCCGTTGGACGAGTAGTTGCAGGCCGGGGCGAGGATGCGATCGATCGCGGCCTGATTCGCTCGCCGGATCTCCTCCTGGAGCTGCAGGTGCTGCTGCTGTGCAGGTGTCGTCGGTGCGCCACTGAGCTGCACGGGTGTCGTCGTCACCGCCGGGGCCAGCCAGATGGTCTCCCCTGCCGACGTGTGGGTCTCGACCTGCACGACAGCTGGATCCGCGGTGAGTACGCGCCGCGCAGAGTTGCCGGGGACGTACCAGTAGGTCCACGCCCCGTCCTCCTGGGCGGTCGCCAGAACGGTCCCGAGGGTGTCGTCCTTGTTCAACGCGCGAAACTCCACGCGCCCGGGCACGACCTGCCCGTTCTCGGTGCCCTGCGCAATGCAGGCGTCGACGAACCACTCCGACCCACGCTGCACGTAGTGGCAACCGTCGGAGGCGATCATCCCGGTCGTGACGACACCGATGAACGATGTCGCCGTCTCCCGGTGTGCAGTCGCCGGCGGCGACGAGACCTCGGCTGCTGAAGCCTGGCCGGTGATGAACCCGGCCCCGGCAACGGCAACGACAAGAGCGAGGGCTGCGAGCGAGCGGCGCATGAGGTGTCCTTCCAACAGTGTTCGATGTCGGAACCGACTGTCGCTCCATGCGTTGAGTGATCGTTGAGAAGCAGCTCGCACCGGATCCCGGTAGCCGGACACCGGCTGGTCGTAGGCGGAGTTCGAGCGCGTTCACAGGACTGCCGCTTCAGCGCCAACGGAACCCGTGAACCGTCCAGCTCCGCCCATTCGGGCGGGCATCTCATCCCCGGGAGAACCAACGCGTCGGTCCATCGCCCGGTTGCCACGGTGCTCTGTTTGCCGGCGGCGAGCTCCGACCCGACGCAATGACGCTCGACCAATGCAGAGGCAGCCGACTGCTGATGGTGGGCGCGGCAGGGTTCGAACCTGCGACCGCTCGGGTGTAAAGAGCGCGGAAGACGGCCACCAGGGCAACGACCTGCGACAACGTTCTCTGCGACAGTCCCGTCGGAGGACCACAGCCACCTCCGATGACCAGAGTTCGTGTCACGAGCGGTGTCACGCGGGCTGGGTCGTCGAGGGGCGTGGACGATCACCCGAGAATCGCGGCGATTCTCTATAGGTAGGTCGTGACAGCGAACTCGGGGACAGACGCTCCCGCCGGCCGCGACGGCTGTAATCAAACAGCTCGTCGATGTCGGGGACAACCTGCTCGTGGAAGCCCGTGTGCCAGCGTGAGACCGCCGATTCCGGCGCTGATCGCCATCACGATTACGACCGCCACGCCGACCTGCGGCGGCGCTCCGCCGTGCGGATCGCCCACGCCACCACGCCGAGCGCAGCGAGAGTTAACGGCAGCCCCATCGCGATCTTCACCGTGGCGAGCCTGCCGATCTCGTGGGCGTCCAGGAGCTCGCCCTGCACCGTGAAGCGCGCGCCGAACATTGCGGCACAGGCCAGGGTCGCTGTCGTCATTGCACGGCGGGACGGCCGATCGCCACGCCACGCCATCGGCTCTCGACGGGCAACACTCCACAGCACGCCGACCAGCGGGAACCCGATGGCCACGGACCCCAGGAGGGCAACGCCCGCGCCGAGGCTCCACCAGATGTCGGGCAGGAAGATCCCCGCGTCCGACCCGGTCGACCAGGCGATCGCGGCGGTCACGCCGATTCCGACCAGACCCGAGGCCACGCGCACGACCGACCGACCGGTAAGGGTGGCGAGAACGGTGAGCAGCAGTGCTGTCGCCGCTGCGACCAGGACGCCGACGACCAGGCCGGACCAGGTCGTAACTGCGACGAACACCGCGGAGGGCACCGCCGAGGCCACGAGCTCCTCGACTCGGCCGCGCCTCACGGAGCAGCCTCAAGGTCAATGCGTACGACGACGGCCCGCCCACCTGCACGACGCGGGCGCCCGAGCGCGAGAACCAGCCGGAACCACCGGAAGGACAGCCCGTACTGGGCACCGAGCAGCGACAGTCCCACCTCGCGCTCCGCCCCGTCCACCACGTAGGCGCGGCCATGGCGCCACTCTCCCCGGGCCGTGCCATCAAAGTCCGACAACGCGACCTGTACCCGGGGATCCCGCCGGAGCCGTCTCACCTTTCGGGAGCGCTCTGGCGTGAGCAGGTAGTGCCGACCGTCGCCGCGCGCGGCGAGCCAGACCGGCGTCACACGACCACGACCGTCGACACCGAACGTCCGCAGCGCGAAGTAGCGCCCCTCACTCGTCTCTCGTCGTCTCATGCCGACCCCCAACACCGAAAGAGCACGACTCCGACCCCGACCCCGGGGAGGCCGTATGACCGGACACGTCCGTCGCTGCCTCGACACGGGCCGCTTCCGTGGCAACCCGACACTCGCCAGGGTGTGGAGTGCACAGCTGTGGTCCATGCAGCACGGGATGGCCACGCTGGCGCTCGCCGCCACCGCCACGCCCGATCAGATTCGGTTCGTCCTGCAAGACATGGCCGAGCGGCTCTGCCGGGGCTACGGGACGATCCCGCGCAAGCCCACCACTCGGTCACCTCGGCCACCACCGCGCGGGACCGGGGGAATCGTGAGACGACGGACGCTTCTCGCCGTCCTTGCCCTCGAACCGGCCGCCAAGTGCGCGGACCCCCTGGGGACGCAGAGCCCCGCAGACTGACGTTCCCGATGTCTCCGCACCCGTCTCGAAAGGCTGGAGACCCCGTTCGGGAGGCGACTCGGCCGTGTACGCCCGCGACACGGCCAGCGGAGCCGAGGGGCACGCACCGGGTCGGCGAGCGCCTCGGTCCTCCGCGTTCAAGACCCTTGCCGACGAGGCCTGCTACGCGACCGCTCTGCCTCACTGTCGAACAGTGCCATCCGCTGCCGAAGTCGCCGAGGTGCGCAGTCCTGCACCCGCGCCCGCCGAACCGTCGTTGGTTCGGCGGGCGCGTCCTCGTATCGGAGCGGGATTTACTCCGGTGCCGACTGCAGAGCGCGAACCTCGACCCGGGACTGCAGAGCAGCCGAAGCCTGCTCGGCCCAGACCAATGCCGCCTCCTGGTCGGCCGCCTCGATGATCCAGAAGCCGCCCACGTACTGGTCGGCCTTCACGAACGGCTCCAGGATGCGGATCGTTCCGGTGCTCGTCACCTCGACCGTGACCGCGGTCGACGGCGGCTCCAGACCGCCCGCGGTGACGAATGCGCCGGCCTCGTTCAGGTCGGTGTTGAACTTCTCCACTGCGGCCATGATCGCTTCCAGCTCGGCCGGGTCCATGTCCTGCATCGACTCCATCGTCGGCTCGTCGGCGGTGTCGTGCGGGAGGGTCAGGAAGTACTGCGTCATGGGAATCTGCTCCATCTCGAGTGGTGGACGAACATCTGACGGGTTTGGTGGCCGGATCCGCGGTGAGCGCCGCTTCGGCGCGCCCGAGCTCGGCGGGCGGGGCCGGTCGGCCCGGCAGCACGACGTTCGGGGGCGTCGTACGGTCGGAGTACGGACACCTGCCGGCTGCGCGGAGCCTCGACGCTGCGCTGCATCGGCGGAGACATCGGTGACGACGCGGCGCATCCCGGCCGTCTCCCGGCGGGTGTCACAGCGCAGTGCGCTCACGACGCCATGGCCCAGAGGGTGGTCAGCGCGTCGTTGATCGCATCCGGTTGTTGTGTCTGCGGGTAGAAGCCCGGCACGGTGAGCAGCTCGGCGCCGATGCGCTCGGCGAGGACGCGGGCCGCCGCCGTCAACGGTTCGCCGGCCAGGCGTCGATACTCTGCGGGTGCCCCAGCCCAGTCGCCGACAATCACCGAGGCCGGCCACGATGCGGCAGCGAGCGGGTCCAGTTCGATCTCGGCGTCCCAGCAGGGCCGCTCCCCCATGGACGTCCAGGCCACACGCAGCCGCTGCGGAGTCGCGGGCGGTGTGGGCATCCCGAGCGGCTCGGTGGACAGGCGCAGGTAGTCCGCGGCGGTGAGGTCGGCAGGGAGTGACGCGGTGGAGGAGCGGGCCCGGGTGAGCATGTCCCGCACCACCGGTTCGTCCTCGGCGACACGCAGCGCCCCGGGTTGGATCAGACACAGCGACCGGACGAGATCGGGCCGGGCGGAGGCGGCGAGCATCGCGGCGACCCCGCCGTAGGAGTGTCCGACGAGGTGGGCGCCGTCGCCGAGGAGCGCGATGACGTCCTCGGCGTCGACCGCGTAGTCGGTCCGGTACGGGCCCTCGAGGTCGGGGCTGTCGCCGTGACCGCGGCGGTCCATCAGGATCAGCCGGCGGTGTGCGGCCAGTGGGCGTTGGTGGCCGAACCCGTAGCGGTCGTCGGTGCCCCAGGACAGCACACCGTGCACGAACACCGCGGGTGGCTCGGCGGCCCCCGGCACGGCCAGAACGGTCGCGTTCACTGCGGCCATGTGGAACCTGCACCTCCTCACTGCGATGTCGTGGTGCGGTGGTGTCGCTGCCAGATCTCGGCCGAGACCGCGGTCGGGTCCGCGCCGACGGTCGGCGGGAGGTCCCAGATCCGGGTCAGCCACTCGTCGGGCCGGTACCGCGGCCAGCCCGGATCCCCGCTGGCGGCGAACTGCGTCCAGGCCGACCGCATCGCCGTGGACAGCGTGACGAACTCGCCGGGTTGGGCACCGAGGTCCCAGCCGAGCGGGCCGGTCGGGAGACCGAACACGAACGACTGGTCGAGACCGTGGTAGGCGCCCAACACCGGATCCCCGACCCAGCCGAACTCATAGAAGAACGTGCGACCGCCGGCCTCGGAGTGGGCACGGGCAACCTTGTGCGCGGGCAGCCGGAAGAACGCATCGGAGAGCACCAACGTGGACAGGTCACTGTCGCCGATACCGGGTCGGGCGTGGCGATAGGCGTCCATCGCAGCCGGATCCAGGCCGACACCACGGGCCACACCGGCCGGATCGGCCGCGGCCGGGTCCAGGTTCGCCGTGAACATGCGCGCCTCGGCCGCGGTGCATCCGCAGATCAGGTCGATGCAGCGGCCGACGCCCCGCCGCATCGCCGCCCACGGCAACTCGCCGAGCAGCTCACCGTCCAGGACCACGCCGTAGGGACTGTTCGGATGACTCCAGGCATCCGGATCGGCGGACATCAGCGCCACCGGGTTCCACTGCACGTCGTGGATCGCTTCAGCGGGGACGGCGGCGAGGGCCTCGGCAGTCGGGGCGACACCGAGCTCCTCGGTGATCATCGTGGAGACGGCGCGCGCTTCCTCCGGCGGGACGAACACGTGGCCGGGACTCTGGACGATCCCGCGGTGGAACACCCCGTCCGCGCGGCCCCCGGCGAGGACCGCGGCGATCGAGGTCGCACCTGCGGACTGACCGAACACCGTCACCCGACCCGGGTCACCGCCGAACGCGACGATGTTGTCCTGCACCCACTGCAGCGCGGCGAGCTGGTCGAGTACCCCGCGGTTCCAGGGGGCGTCGCGCACCCAGCCGAATCCTTCGTAGCCGACCCGGTAGTTCACCGACACCAGCACCACCCCGTCCCGGGCCAGCCGTGTGCCGTCGAAGCCCGGGGTGTTCGCCGAGCCGCCGACGAAACCTCCGCCGTGCACCCACACCAGCACCGGCAATCCGTCACCGCCGGCACCGTCTCGTGCTCGCGGTGTCCAGACGTTGAGCGTCAGACACTCCGCGCCGGACGCACCACGCAGATCGGCGAGCTCACCGGTGGTGGCCCCGGAGACAGCGGACGGGATCGCCTGCTGCGGAACCCACGCCCCGAACTCGCGTGCCTCCCGCACACCAGCCCACCCCGGAGCCGGTCGCGGCGCCCGGAACCGCAACGCCCCGTGCAGCGGAGCGGCGTAAGGGATCCCCAGAAACGCCACCACATCGACATCCGGCACACCCCTCACCGCGCCGGACCTCGTCCTCACCACCCCGTCCACGGCAATCCTCCTGTCGCGACGGACACCTCATGCCTGGTCCCGGCATCACCGCGTCCCAGACCACCTGGTCGAAGGGGGCGGGCACGACGGAGCGGAGGGTCCTGAGGGGGCCGGTCGTCATGAATACCGCCGGTCACCACATGTCCCTCCCCCGGCGCTCCTGCACGTGCCTCCGCGATCCGTACCCGTGCCCGCTCGGACACGGGCTCCGCTTCCTGCCGGTAGAACCAGGATTATAGGTCAAGTGTATTATGTCAACCGTATTGGCGAGCCCCCGGGCACGAGGGAGGAACCGGCATGCCCAAGCAGGTGGACCACCGCAGGCGCCGCGAGACGATCGCCCGCGCACTGTGGCGGGTGGTGGAGCAACGCGGCGTCGCACAGCTGACGATGCGCGTGGTGGCACAGGAGGCGGGCATGTCGCTCGGGCAGCTGCAGCACTACTTCGCCTCCCGGACCGCCATGCTCTCCTTCGCCATGGACTTCGCATCCGAGCAGACCTCCGCACGCATAGGCCGAGGACTGGGGAAGCTCGGGGACCAGCCGCACCCCCGCGACGTGCTGCGGGTGACACTCGCGGAGATGCTGCCCCTGCATGCCGACGCCCGTGCGACAAGCCGCATGAGCGCCGCCTACGTCCTGGAGGCACTGCACGACGACGCCGTACACGAGCAGGCACGCCACGGCCTCACCCAAGGGCGGACCCTCGTCGAGCAGCTGGTCCGCCAGGCCATCGCCGACGGGCACATCGACACCGACCGCGACCCGGCAACCGAGACAAACCTGCTCCTCGCCCTCACTGGCTTCACCCCCCTGATCGAACTCGGCGTGATCGAACCCCAGGACGCCCTCGCCGCAATCGACGCGCACCTGGACCGGCTGTTCAGGAGCGACGAACGGCGGCGCGCCCAGCTCCGAGAATCCGACGACCAGGAGGCGCCGCACTGACAGTCAGGAATGTCTCCCCCGATCCCGGGGCGAGGATCTCACGTTGCCTGTGGTCGCGTCTGAGCTTTCAGGCGTCGAACATCGCGGTCCCGGATCAGCGGGGCGATCACCGCTCGGCGACTTCTCGTGGGTCGAGGTCGCTCGCAACGGTCGTTCGATCCCGACAGGGCGCCGATCGTGGTGGCGGTACCGGACCGCCGTGGCGATCGCGTCGGACAGCGCATCGACGTCGAGTCCGACGAGGTGGTCCCCCTGGATGACCGGCCCGCCGCTCCCGGCGCGAGCCCCTGCCGATCCGATTCGCGACCGGTCGAACACGCGGACGAGCGCCGACCGACAGCAGCCGGCTCGAGAGCGTCGGCCGCGTGAGCGCCACGGCAGCGCCTCAGCGCGGCATCCGTACGGGCCGCCGCCCGCGGTCCGAGATCTCGTCGCTCGACGGCTGCAGGACTGCTCGTCCTCCAGCAACACGTCGGGTCCGAGTGAATCCGGTAGCGGTCCGGCCTGTCCGCCGCCTGCTGCCCTCCGGCGAGCGAGGCACAGCCATCGTCGACGAACTGCTCACTGCCGTTATCACCGCGCCCGCGACGGCGACCTCCCGATCACACAGATCGGGGCCCTCCTCGACGGCGACAGCGACGACCGGACCGTCGCGCTGGCAGCAATGACCGGCAACCCCTCGCTCGACGGCGCAGCAGTCCTCCGCTCGATACGCCGGCCGGGCTCAGCCAACGCGTAGCACTACATCCTGTGCGCCACTTCGGCCGCTTGGTCGACTCAGCTTGGTACCGACCAGCGAACCCGCCTCCTCGCCGCCATCGACGACGACAACCACACGGACAGATCGAAGGAGACCCACAACGGCAAGAGATCGCCGCACGACTGCGGGCAACACCTCTCCCATGTGTATCCCACCGGGACCCGTGAACCATCGAGCTCCGACCACTCAGGGGGACATATCATCTCTGGGAGAACCACCGCGTTGGTCTTATCGCCGGCTGTCACGGTACTCCGTTCGCCGGTGACAATCTTCAACCCGACGCAAACGGCGCTCACCTAACGCGGCGACAGCCGACTGCTGATGGTGGGCGCGGCAGGAATCGAACCTGCGACCTATCGGGTGTAAAGCGCGCGGAAGACGTCGCCCAGGGGCCACGACCTGCGACAACGTTCTCTGCGACGGTCCCGTCGGAGGACCACAGCCACCTCCGATGACCAGAGTTCGTGTCACGAGCGGTGTCACGCGGGCTGGGTCGTCGAGGGGGCATGGACGATCACCGGAGAATCGCGACGATTCCTCTCACTAGGTCGTGACAGCGAGCTCAGGGGGACAGACGCTCCCATCGGCCGCGACGTAGCTCGGATCGTCGCGACGAAGTCAGTACACGTTGAGACACTTTGATGTACCGGCCGTCGCCTGGTCAGATCAGTTGTCGCGATCAGTGAGCCATGAGCCGGCGGATGGTGGTTCGTCCACCAGGACTGCGAATCCGTCCAGGTGCCGGGCCAAGCTGTAGTCGAACAGCTCATCGATGTCGGGAACGACCTGCTCGTGAACCTGTGCGAGCAGGGGGAACCGCCCACTGGCGAACAGCTCGTCGATCCGTGCACGCTGCGCATGCAGCCACCGGGCCAGCGAGACACCTGTCTCCTGTTCGGCCTCCACCTCGTCCGCCGTGGACAGTGCGGCGTTGATCACCAACGAATGCAGCGCCAATGCCTCCTGCATCCGCGTACGCAGCGATAGGCCGAGACCGTCGAGCGCACGCAAGGTCCACTCGGTGTGCACCATCATGTTCGGTGCCAGCGAGGGCCGGGTGAACGACACCGCTCGGGGCAGCCAGAGGTGTCGCCGGCACAGCCCCCACTGCCGCCGCGCGATCAGCTCCAGTTTGGCTCGCCAGCCGTCGGGGCCCGGCTCGGGTAATTCCAGCTCCCCGAAGACCAGGTCGGCCATCTCAGTCATCAGGTCGTCCTTGTTCGCGATGTGGCGATAGAGGGACATCGCCCCCACGCCGAGCTCGGCGGCGACCCGCCGCATGGACACTGCGCCCGCACCCTCGACGTCGGCGATCGCGACAGCGGTCCGCAGCACGTGCTCGCGACTGAGCGCCTGCTTCGCTCCGCCGGCCGGACGCGGCGGGTACGGCCGGGAAGCGGACGTGTGCGCCCGGCCCGGCCGGCGCGGTCCGTTCGTGGAGGCGCTGACGACGGTGCCAGAGCCCACCTTCGCCTCGACCAGGCCCTCATCGCGCAGGACAGCGAGAACCTTCGTCGCGGTCGCGATCGCGACGTTCCATCGGTCGGCGATCTGCCGGATGGACGGAATCCGGTCCCCCGGCCTCAGATCACCAGATCGGATTCGGGCCGCGAACTCCCCGGCGATCCGTCGGTAGAGCGGCTCCATCTGAGCGTCCTCCGGCATGCGGGCCTCCTGAGCGTAGTCGTCGACAACGGCGGGAGTGCACTAGTTCATTTCCGCCGCACTAGTTCACTTCACAAAGGCTCCTGAGCAGGATTGATTGACCGCGATACGTCGTCCCGGAGACAGTGTCAGCGTAGTTCGCTACAGCGTACGCAGCCAGCGACGCGGGGCTTCGCCACCCGGCGATCCGCCCCGCACCGCCCGCCGGGCCGGAAGGACATCCCCATGCTCACCGTCGCCGAGGAAGTCGTCCTGATCGCCCTCGATGGGGACACCGGCGGGGGCGGGACCCGCCTCGGCCTGGACTGGGCCGTGGCCGGTGCGGTCGTCGTCGAGCTGGCCCTCGGTGAGCGAATCGCCGTGGGGGGCGACGACGTCGTCACGGTCGTGGACCCGACTCCGACAGGAGCCGGGCACCTCGACACCGTCCTCGCCGAGGCGGCCGCAGGCCAGGTGAAGGTTTCGACGCTGCTGCGAAGGACACGCGCCGGGGCGCCGGGGCGCACCATCGCCGCGCTCGTCGAACGCGGTGTGCTTCGGCGCCGACGCACCCGGCTGCTCGGTCTCGTCCCGGCGCACCGCTACCCCACACAGGACGCCTCGGCCAGGTCCGAGATCCGCACCAGGCTCGCCGACGCCGTCCTCGACGGGCACGAGCCGGACGAGCGCACCGCCGCCCTGATCGGTGTGCTGCACGCCGCGAGGCTGTGGCGCCGCGCGCTGCCCGCCGGCCGCCGCAGGCAGGTCCGCACACGGATGGGCGATATCGCGAAGGGGCAGGCCGTCGGTCCCGCCGTGCGCAAGGCCATCGCCCGGACGAAGGGCGCCATCGCCGCAATGGCCGCCTCGAGCTGAACCGACCGGACTGACAGACAGGAGCGACACGATGGTGACCGAGATCGACACCGACTACCTTGTGATCGGCGCAGGCGCGACCGCGATGGCGTTCGTCGACACGCTGCTGACCGAGTCGCGGGCGACCGTGACCATGGTCGACCGCTACCACCAGCCGGGCGGACACTGGACCGTCGCATACCCCTTCGTGCGACTGCACCAGCCCTCCGCCATGTACGGCGTGAACTCGCGCCCGCTCGGCGAGGACCGGGTTGACCGGACGGGCTGGAACGCCGAGATGTACGAACTGGCGGGCGCCGCCGAGATCTGCAGCTACTTCGACCAGGTGATGCGGCGGACGTTCCTGCCGTCCGGGCGGGTCTCCTACTTCCCGATGGCCGAGTACCAGGGTGGAGGACGATTCCACCTGACGACCTCGGGCACGCAGTACCGGGTGACCGTGCGGCGCAGGATCGTGGACACCACCTACCAAGGCGTGACGGTGCCCGCGATGCAGCCGCCGGAGTTCCCGGTCGCCGACGGGATCCCCGTCGTGCCGCCGAACGAGCTACCCGACGTTCGCGAGCCCTACGACCGCTACGTCGTCGTCGGAGCGGGCAAGACCGGGATCGATGCCTGCCTCTGGCTGCTGGAGCAGGGCGTCGACCCCGTGGACCTGACCTGGATCATGCCCCGCGCACCGTGGCTCATCGACCGTGCGACGGTGCAGCCGATGCCGCTGCGCCGCGCCGCGGACATCGCGGCGGACCACGCCGCGAAGCACTCCGCGATCATGGGCGCCGAGTCGGTACGCGACCTCTTCGACCGGCTCGACGCGGCCGGCGCGCTGCTGAGGATCTCCCCGGACGAGCGGCCGACGGCGTTCCGCTGCGCCACCGTCTCGCGGGCCGAGCTGGAACAGCTGCGCAGAATCACCGACGTCGTCCACCTCGGCCGGGTCAAGCGGGTCGACGCGACGGCCATCGAGCTCGACGGCGGCACGCTCCCGACCGGCCCCCGCGTCCTGCACGTGGACTGCACCGCCGACGCCGTGAGGCAGCTGCCCGTCGTGCCGATCTTCCAGGACGGGTTGATCACCCTGCAGCCGGTCCGCGCGTGCCAGCCGGTGTTCAGCGCCGCACTCGTCGCACACGTGGAGGCGACCGGTCCCGACGACACCGTGCGCAACGAGCTCTGCCCGGTCACACCCAATCCGAGCAGCGACGTGGACTGGCTCCGGTTCGCCCTCTCGGCGAACACGGAACAGCTGCGCTGGGCAGCGAACCCGGACATCGACGCCTGGCTTCGGGCCTCCCGCCTGCACCCGGAGCTTGCCCCGCCGATGCCGGACGACCCGGCCGAACGCGCGATCGTCGAGCAGCAGTCCACGGCCATGGCCCGGGCCCAGAACGCGAAGCTCGAAGAGCTCCTGCGCACGCACGAAGGTCGCTGACCCGACCGGGTCCGCACCACCTGAAACGCAGAGGGGGACCACTGAATGAACTGCATCAGGGACCGGCAGTGGAATCGAGCGCCGTGGACGCTCGCACTCCTGACCACGGTGTGCGCGGAGCTCACCTTCACCGCAATCGCGGTGCCGTTCACCTGGCTGCTCGTGCCGCTGTTGATGGTGATGTACGGCGCGGGAGTCCTCGTGCTCCGCGAGGCGACCGTGCGGGTCGGTGGCACCTGGCCGAGCCTCGCACTGTTGGCCGTGGCTTACCAGCTCGCAGAGGACGGCTTGGGCCTACAGGCCCTGACCAGCCCCCGTATGTACGGCGCCGCCGACTGGGGATTCCGGGCGCTCGGCGTGAACTGGACCTATTGGGAATCGCAGATCGGCGTGCACGTCGTGCTCAGCGTCCTGGTGCCGATCACCATCACCAATCTCCTCTTCCCGGAACAACGGGCCCGGCCCTATCTCAGCAACCACGGCCTGGCCGGCGCGGGCGCCCTCGCGGTCCTGGGCGTGTTCGGGCTCCATTACCTGATCTCCGCGACCGAGGACCCCGGCTACCAGACCCCGTGGGGTTTCACGATGCTGTTCGTCGCTCTCATCGCCGGGCTCGGCGTGGTCGCACTGGTGGTCTTCCCGCGCCGCGGCGTCACCGGACACGTTCGAGGAGCGCGGAGCGCGCCCTGCCCGGCCGTGGTCGGGGTCGTGTCCGGGTATCTGACCATGGCATTCCTCACTACGCTACTTCCGCTCGGCCTCGGTTCCACGATGTTGCTCGGCGACCTGATGTCCCCCGTCCAGCGGCTGGTCGTCGGGCTGATGACCGCGCTCCCGTTCGGCTGGCTGGTCCTGCGCTGGCAGACAGCGCCCCAGTGGGGTGACCGGCACCAGGTCTGGCTCATCGGCGGGATCCTTGTGTCGCACACAGCATTCATGCTGCCCTCGTCGCTGACCGCCGCACTTGTCGGTTCGGCCGCGATCGTGGCACAGGTGTACTTGCTGGCCCATCTCGGCAAGCACCTTCAACGGCGAGAAGCCGCGGTCCTCAATCCTGGCGACGAGCACACGTTGAGCCAGCCGGAATAGCCACTGACGTCAGTGACGTCGCCCGCCTGGCCGTGCTCCGGGCATGCGGTCCTCGGCGCGGCCCATATCACCGGATCCGTCACGACGACGGCTCGTCGCTGCCTGCCGGTGGGTGAGGCCGGCGTTCTCGATGCCCGGCTGGCTCGGTCCGGTCGACCAGCGCGGTGATCGACCGAACCGAATCCCAAGCCATCGATCGCACGTGACCCGTCGCCATCGATATGGCCGGGGTCGACCGATGAGAGTGGGCGCGGCAGGACTCGAACCTGCGACCTATCGGGTGTAAACCGAGTGCTCTCCCGCTGAGCTACGCGCCCGGGACGGACATCTTCACACGGCCCGCAGGGCCCGACGCCACCCGTCCTGGTCCCGCGGCTCCCCCGGCCCGTTCACTTCGGCGAACGAGACGGTGCCGTCCGGGCGGACCAGGAACGTCCCCCGCCGCGCCATCCCCTTGGCGGTGTCGAACACCCCGTAGGCCGACGCCACGGCCCCGTGCGGCCAGAAGTCCGACAACAGCGGGAACCCGAACCCCGCGGACGAGGCCCAGGCCCCGAGCGAGAACGTCGGGTCGCAGGAGATCGTCAGCACCTGGGTGGCGTCGTTCTGGAACTCCGGGAGCGACGCCTGGACCGCCGCCAGCTCCCCGCCGCAGATCCCGGAGAACGCGAACGGGTAGAAGACCATCAGCGCCGAGCGCCCCGACCCGAGGACCGACGCCAGCGAGACCGGCTGTCGGTTCTGGTCGGGGAGCTCGAAGTCCGGGGCGGCCGCACCCTCGACGACTGGGCTCAGCGCTTGCCCTTCCCCTGCTTCGGTGGCACGAGCTTGGACCCCACCCAGTCGTCCCCGAGCGTCGCGTTGGACGTCTGCGACAGTCCGGCGGTCGGAGCCGCCTCGGCGATCTCGGAGGGCTGGATGTGGCCGTCACGGCCGGTCTTGGGTGTCAGGACCCACACGAAGCCCTCGTCCGAGAGGGGCGTTCGGGCGTCGACCAGGGTGTCGATCAGGTCGCCGTCCCCGTCGCGGAACCACAGGAGGACGACGTCGATGACCTCCTGGGCGTCCTCGTCGAGGAGCTCCTCACCGGTCGTGTCCTCGACGGCCTCTCTGACCTGGTCGTCGATGTCGGTGTCGTACCCGAGTTCCTGGACGATCATGCCCGGCTCGATGCCGAGCTTTGCCGCGATGTCGGACGCACCGGCATCTGCCGCGGTCACCACTCGTTCCCCTTTCACGCTGCTCACGCAGTCCATCGTCTTCGGTTCCGCGTGCGGGCGCCACCCTTCGCGCGAAATCGGATGGGGCATCCGATCACGGGGGCACGACCGGATGCAACCGGCTCGCGGTGCGCGGCGCGGTGACGCGCAGGTCACCCCGCCCTCCGTTCAGTTACGTACGAGTAGTACCTATCCTCGCGGCCAGAGCCCGACTTCGTGAACGACGAGTTTCGGGACCGCGCCGGAACAGGCACGATGGACCGAGCCACGGCCACGACCGCCGAGTCCGGCCGGCGACGTCGCCCCACAGCCGGCGGCGGAAAGACAGGGCCGGGCGATCCCGGCCACCGACGGAATCAGGCAGGGAGAACCCTTGACCGCGCAGAGCAGCACGCCCGGCGACGACAAGCGCCGCGTCAACGTCATCCGGGACGGGCTGGCCGCCCACCTGCCGGACATCGACCCCGAGGAGACGGCCGAGTGGCTGGACTCCCTGGACGCGGTCCTGGACAACGCCGGGCAGCAGCGCGCCCGCTACCTCATGCTGACGATGCTGCAGCGCGCCCGTGAGAAGCACGTGGGCGTCCCGTCGCTGACCGCGACGGACTACGTCAACACCATCCCGACCGACCGCGAGCCGTGGTTCCCCGGCGACGAGGACGTCGAGCGCACCTACCGGCGCTGGCTGCGCTGGAACGCCGCGATGACCGTGCACCGCGCGCAGCGCCCGGGTATCGGCGTCGGCGGGCACATCTCGTCCTACGCCTCCTCGGCGACGCTCTACGAGGTCGGCTTCAACCACTTCTTCCGTGGCAAGGAACACCCCGGCGGCGGCGACCAGATCTACATCCAGGGTCACGCCTCCCCCGGCATCTACGCCCGCGCCTTCCTCGAGGGGCGGCTGAGCGAGGACCGCCTCGACGGGTTCCGCCAGGAGCTGTCCCACGCCGGCCCGGGCGGCGGGCTGCCGTCCTACCCGCACCCGCGGCTGATGCCGGACTTCTGGGAGTTCCCCACGGTCTCGATGGGCATCGGCCCGATGAACGCGATCATGCAGGCGCGGTTCAACCGCTACCTGGGCGACCGCGGGTTCAAGGACACCTCCCAGCAGCAGGTGTGGGCCTTCCTCGGCGACGGCGAGATGGACGAGCCCGAGTCGCGCGGCCTGATCCACGTCGCGGCCAACGAGGGCCTGGACAACCTGAACTTCGTCGTCAACTGCAACCTGCAGCGCCTCGACGGCCCGGTCCGCGGCAACGGCAAGATCATCCAGGAGCTGGAGGCGTTCTTCCGGGGCGCCGGCTGGAACGTCATCAAGGTCATCTGGGGCCGCGAGTGGGACTCGCTGCTGCACGGCGACCGTGACGGCGCGCTGATCAACCTGATGAACACCACGCCGGACGGCGACTTCCAGACCTACAAGGCGAACGACGGCGCCTACGTCCGCGACCACTTCTTCGGCCGCGACCCGCGGACCAAGGCGCTCGTGGACCCGATGAGCGACGCCGAGATCTGGAAGCTCAAGCGCGGCGGGCACGACTACCGCAAGGTGCACGCGGCCTACGCCGCCGCGACCGCGCACCACGGCCAGCCGACCGTCATCCTGGCCAAGACCATCAAGGGCTACGGCCTGGGCACGCACTTCGCGGGCCGCAACGCCACCCACCAGATGAAGAAGCTCACGCTCGACGACCTCAAGCAGTTCCGCGACGAGCAGCGCATCCCGATCTCGGACAAGCAGCTCGAGGCCGACCCGTACCTGCCGCCGTACTACCACCCCGGCGAGAAGGACGAGGCGATCCAGTACCTGCGGGAGCGCCGTCGCCAGCTGGGCGGGCCGCTGCCGTCGCGCCGGACCGCCAGCAAGCCGCTGGTGCTCCCCGGCGACAAGGTCTACGACTTCGTCAAGAAGGGCTCCGGCAAGCAGGAGGTCGCCACGACGATGGCGTTCGTCCGGCTGCTGCGCGAGCTCATCAAGGACAAGGAGATCGGCGCGCGCTTCGTGCCGATCATCCCGGACGAGGCCCGTACCTTCGGTATGGACTCGATGTTCCCGAGCCAGAAGATCTACAACCCGAACGGCCAGAACTACACCTCGGTCGACGCCGACCTGATGCTCGCCTACAAGGAGTCCGAGCAGGGCCAGATCCTGCACGAGGGCATCAACGAGGCCGGGTCGGTCGGGTCGTTCACCGCGGCGGGCACGTCCTACGCCACGCACGACGAGCCGATGATCCCGGTCTACATCTTCTACTCGATGTTCGGGTTCCAGCGGACCGGCGACTCGATCTGGGCCGCCTCGGACCAGATGGCCCGCGGCTTCCTGGTCGGCGCCACCGCCGGTCGCACCACGCTGACCGGCGAGGGCCTCCAGCACAACGACGGTCACTCGCTGCTGCTCGCGGCGACCAACCCGGCCGTCGTCGCCTACGACCCGGCGTTCTCCTTCGAGGTCGCGCACATCGTCCAGGACGGGCTGCGCCGGATGGTCGGCGAGAAGCCCGAGAACGTCATCTACTACCTGACGGTCTACAACGAGCCCTACCGCCAGCCGGCCGAGCCGGAGGACGTGGACCGCGAGGGCATCCTGCGCGGGATGCACCGCTTCGCCCCCGCGCCCGAGGGCAACGGCCCCGTGGTGCGGCTGCTCGCCTCCGGTGTCTCACTGCCGTGGGCGCTGACCGCGCAGAAGATGCTGGCCGACGAGTGGGACGTCCGCGCCGAGGTCTGGTCGGTGACGTCCTGGGGCGAGCTGCGCCGCGACGGCGTCGAGGCCGAGCACGCCAACCTGCTCAAGCCCGGTGACGAGCCGGTCGTGCCGTACGTGACCCAGAAGCTGGGCGACGGCGAGCACGGCGACGCCCCGGTCGTGGCGGTCTCGGACTGGATGCGTGCGGTCCCCGACCAGATCCGCCAGTGGTCCCCGGCGCCGTTCCTGTCGCTGGGCACCGACGGGTTCGGCCTGTCCGACACCCGTCCGGCCGTGCGCCGCCACTTCGCGGTCGACGCCGAGTCGATCGTCGTCGGTGCGCTATCGGTGCTGGCCAAGCAGGGCCTGGTGAAGACCGAGACCGCGGCCGAGGCCGCGGCCGGCTACAAGATCGACGACCCGCAGGCCGCCGGCCCGCAGATCGGCGACGGCGGGGCCGCCTGACCCCACCGGCACACGACGGCCCGCCGCCCCGCACGGGGTGGCGGGCCGTCGCCGATTTTCGCCCCTCCCAGGGCGGCGCAGATCACGATAGGCTCCGCGCGACGGCGGTGGCGGTGATCACTCGTCCTCGCGACTCGCCGTCCTGACCAGGGCGTCGACCGTGTGCGTCGCTGGCCCGCGGTTCCGGGCGAGGTGCTCCGGGCCGATGATCTCCAGGGAGCAGGAATGGCAGAAGGCACCGTCAAGTGGTTCAACAGCGAGAAGGGCTACGGCTTCCTCGCCCCCGACGGTGGTGGTGCGGACGTGTTCGTGCACTACTCGGCAATCCAGACGAACGGCTACAAGAGCCTCGACGAGGGGCAGCGCGTGTCGTTCGACATCGAGCAGGGGCAGAAGGGGCCGCAGGCCAGCGGGGTCACGCCGCTCTGAGCCGTCCGGTCACCCGTCCGTCGTGGTGACCGGCAGCAGCCCGTCACGGCCGAGGCCCCGCGCGCCCCGGCCGGTTCCGCGGTGCCCGGGTGTCACCACCCCAGCGCCGCGTGCATCTCCCACACCAGGATCTCGGCCCCGTCCGGTCCGGCGGTGATCCGCCGGCCGCCGTCGTCGACGACCCTGGCCGCGTCGCCCGTACCGAGCTCGTCACCGGGCACGTCCTCCAGCGTCGCGCGCCCACGTGCCACGAACGCGTGCACGAACGGGGCGGTCGGCAGCTCCGTCGCCGCGCCCGGCGCGAGCCGTGCCACCGACAGGGCCGCCGCGCGCTGACGCAGCGGCAGCAGGGTCGACTCGCGGTGCCGTTCCAGGCCCGAGGCCAGGACGACCGTGTCCCCGCGCTCCCCCGCGTGCGCCGCACGCACGAGGTGGCGCGGGTCGCCGCCCGGTTCCTCGGGCACCACCCACATCTGCACGAACCGCACGCCCCCGTCCGGCGTCGCGTGCTCGGAGTGCCGCACCCCCGATCCCGCGCCCAGGTACTGCACCCCGCCCGGCCCGACCCGTGCGGTACGCCCGGTGGTGCTGTCGCGGTGTTCCAGCTCGCCGTCGAGGACCCAGGTGAGGATCTCGGTGTCGCGGTGCGGGTGCTCGTCGTAGCCGCGCCCCGGGACGAGCCGGTCCTCGTTGTGCAGCAGCAGCAGCCCGAAGTGGGTGTTGGCCGGGTCGTAGTGCGCCCCGGCGGAGAAGCTGTGCCGCGAGTCGAGCCAGCCGGTCTCCGTGCGCGCCCGCGAGCCGGCGCGGTACAGCGTGACGTGTCCTGTGGGTGCGTCCATCGTCGTGTCATGCTGCCCGACGTGCACCGCCACCCGGTCGCGGACGCGACGTTGCGCCGCCTCGAGCTCGCCTCGTCCCGGCTGGCCGCGGCCTGCCTGGCGGAGATGGAGCGGCGCTGCCCGTGGTTCGCGGGGCTGCCCGCCGACCAGCGCGCGGGCGTGGCCCTGGTGACCCAGACCGGCGTCGCGAACTTCGTGTCCTGGCTGCGCGAGCCCGACCGCACCACCCCGCTCACCGCCGAGGCGTTCCGGATCGCGCCGCGCGACCTGGCCCGGCGGATCAGCCTGCGCCAGACCGTCGAGCTGGTGCGTATCGCCGCGGACGTGTTCGAGGAGCACCTGCCCCCGCTCGCCGACGACGGCACCGAGCGCCACGAGCTCACCGAGGCCGTGCTGCGCTTCGGCCGGGAGATCGCCTTCGCAGCCGCCACCGTGTACGCCGGCGCCGCGGAGTCCCGCGGCGCCTGGGACGCCCGGCTGGAGGCGCTCGTCGTCGACGCCGTGCTGCGCGGCGACACCGACGGTGCGCTCGTGTCCCGGGCCGCCGCGCTCGGCTGGGACCCCGCCGCCCCGGTGCACTGCCTGGTCGGCTCCGCCCCCGGCTCCGGCCCCGAGTCCCCGCAGCTGATCGTCGAGCTGCGCCGGGTCGCGGCGCGGCTCGGCCACGACGTGCTCGTCGGCGTCCAGGGGCGACGGCTGGTGGTCCTGCTGCACCTGACCGGGCGGCCCGCGCGCCGGGTCGCCGACCGGCTCGCCGAGACCACCTCGGCGCGTGCGGCGCCGACCGGGCCCGGGCCGGCCCCGGGGACGAGCGCGGTCACCGCGCGGGTGCTCGCCGAGGTCGCGGCGCACTTCGGGGCCGGACCGGTCGTCTCCGGCCCGCCCAGCACCGATCTGGCCACCGCGGGTGCCGCCGTCGCCGAGGCACTGGCCGGGCTGGCCGCCGCCCCGGGTCACCCCGACGCACCGCGCCCGGTCGACGCCGCCGACCTGCTGCCCGAACGCGCCCTGCACGGCGACCCGGCCGCGCGGCGCCGGCTCGCCGAGGACGTCCTCGCCCCGCTCCACGACACCGGTGGCGAACTGCTGCGCACCCTGGCCGCGTACCTGGAGGGCGGGGCGAGCCTGGAGGGCTGCGCCCGCGCGCTCTACGTGCACCCCAACACGGTGCGCTACCGCCTGCGCCGCATCGGCGAGCTCGTCGGGCGCTCCCCCACCGACCCGCGGGAGGCGTTCGTGCTGCGCGCCGCGCTCGTCGCCGACCGCACCGCCCGCGCGTCCGACGGCCCGGCCGTCGCCGCGCACACCCCGCTGACTCCTCTGGACCCGACCGGGGAGCATGATCAGGAGGTCGACGGCGTCCGTGTCCCGGTGGGCGGGGCGTTGTCGTGAACCCTACAAAATCCGGCCCCTACGGATCGGTAACGAGGCCCCGGTCACACCTGCGGTTCGTAGGTTTCCTACAACTTCGGTGGTCCGACTTCGTCGTAACCGGTATCCCGGCGCCGCCCCCGAGAGGTGTGTGATGTCCCCGTGATCGCCCTGCTCGCACCCGGCCAGGGGGCCCAGACCCCCGGCATGCTCGCTCCGTGGCTGGAGGACCCGGCCGCGGCGGAGGCCGTGGCCGGCTGGTCCGACGCCGTCGGGCTCGACCTGGCGCGTCTCGGCACCACCGCCGACGCCGAGGAGATCACCGACACCGCGGTCACCCAGCCGTTGATCGTCACCCTGGGTCTGCTGGCCGCGCGCCGCCTGCGCGAGCGGGTCGAGCTGCCGTCCGGGACCGTCGTCGCCGGGCACTCGATCGGCGAGATCACCGCCTGCGCGATCGCGGGCGTGCTGACCGAGGACGCCGCCGTCGCCCTCGCCGGGGTCCGCGGCCGTGAGATGGCCGCCGCCTGCGCCGTCGCGCCGACCTCGATGGCCGCCGTGCTCGGCGGCGAGGAGGAGGTCGTGCTGGCCCGCCTCGCCGAGCTGGGTCTCGACCCGGCCAACCGCAACGGGGCGGGCCAGATCGTCGCCGCCGGGGCGAAGGAGGCGATCACCGAGCTCGTCGCGTCGCCGCCGGAGAAGGCGCGGGTCAAGGAGCTCCCGGTCGCCGGGGCGTTCCACACCGCGCACATGGAGCCCGCGCGTGCCGCGCTGGAGAGCCACGCGTCGTCGGTGCCGGTGTCGGACCCGACGCTCACGCTGCTGTCCAACGCCGACGGCGGGACCGTCGACACCGGCGCCGAGGCGCTGCGCCGGCTCGTCGCGCAGGTCACCCGGCCGGTCCGCTGGGACGCCTGCATGCAGACCCTTGCCGACCGCGGGACCGGCGCGACCCTCGAGCTGCCCCCGGGCGCGACGCTGACCGGGCTGGTCAAGCGCGCCGTCAAGGGCACCCCGACGCTGGCGCTCAAGACCCCCGAGCAGCTCGACGCCGCCGTCGACCTGATCTCCGAGCACGGGAAGTGAGCCCCATGCGAGCGACCCCGACCGTCGCCGGGGCCCGTTTCCTGGGCCTCGGCAGCTTCCAGCCCGAGCACGTGGTCACCAACGCCGACCTGGAGAAGCGGGTCGAGACCGACGACGCGTGGATCCGCAGCCGCGTCGGGATCGCCGAGCGCCGGATCGCCGACGCCGACACCTCGCTGACGGCCATGGCGACGGCGGCCGGGGCGGCGGCGCTGACCGACGCCGGCTTCGACCCGGCCGGGCTCGACGCCGTGATCGTCGCGACCTGCACGATGCCCAACCCGATCCCGAACGCCGCCGCCCAGGTGGCGACCGGCCTGGGCGCGAACGGCGTCGCGGCGTTCGACCTGAACGCGGCCTGCGCCGGCTTCAGCTACGCCACGGCCGTCGCCTCGGACATGATCCGCGCCGGTTCGGCCCGGCACGTGCTGGTCATCGGCGCCGAGAAGCTCTCGGACTGGGTCGACTGGGACGACCGCTCGACCTGCATCATCTTCGCCGACGGCGCGGGCGCCGCCCTGCTCGGACCGGCGGACGGCGAGGACGAGGTGGGCGTCGGCCCGGTCAGCTGGGGCAGCGCGGGCGACCACGCGTCGACCATCCGGATCCTCGGCGAGACCACGAACAAGCTGCACCAGGAGGGTCAGGCCGTCTTCCGGTGGGCGACGACGGCGATCTCCCCCGTCGCGCTGGACGCCGTCGAGCGGGCCGGGCTCACCCCCGCCGACATCGACGTGCTCGTCCCGCACCAGGCGAACCTGCGCATCGTCGAGGCGATCGCGAAGAAGCTGCGCCGCCACGGCGCCCGGGAGGACATGGTCGTCGCCGACGACATCGTGCACTCCGGCAACACCTCGTCCGCGTCCATCCCGATGGCGCTGGACCACATGCGCACGGCCGGCCGGGTACGGTCCGGCAACGTGCTGCTCCTCGTAGGCTTCGGCGCAGGACTGTCCTACGCCGGACAGGTCGTCGTCTGTCCCTGACGGGGCACCGGAGACCTGGCACCCGCACCCATCCACCGCGCAAGGAGAACCATCGTGGCTGACAACGCCGAGATCCTCACCGGGCTGGCCGAGATCGTCGAGGAGGTCGCCGGCATCGACACCGCCGAGGTGACCCCCGAGAAGTCCTTCGTGGACGACCTGGACATCGACTCGCTGTCGATGGTGGAGATCGCCGTGCAGGCCGAGGACAAGTTCGGCGCCAAGATCCCGGACGACCAGCTCGCCGAGCTGAAGACCGTCGGCGACGCCGTCGACTTCATCGCCAAGCACCAGTGATCCGTACCGGCGGGCACGCACCGGTAGCGCTGTCCGCCGGGGAGAAGGAGACGTCATGACCGACGGAGTGGTCGTCACCGGTTTCGGGGCCACCACCCCGCTCGGCGGGGACGCCGCCTCCACCTGGGAGGCGCTGCTCGCCGGGAAGTCCGGGGTGGGAACCACCCGGGCCGACTGGACCGAGCGGTTCGACCTGCCGGTGTCCATCTCGGCCCAGCTCGCCGTGGAGCCCACCGAGGTCCTGCCCCGCGTGCAGGCCCGCCGGATGGACCGGTGCGAGCAGGTCGCGATGGTCGCCGCCAAGGAGGCCTGGGCGCACGCCGGGCTCGGCGCGATCCCCGGCGAGGACGGGGCCGCGGTCGAGGCCGAGCGGCTCGCCGTCGTCATCGGCGCGGGCATCGGCGGCGCGCCGACGCTGCTCGCGCAGGACGACCTGCTCGAGGAGCACGGGCTGCGCAAGGTCTCGCCGCTGACCGTGCCGATGCTCATGCCCAACGGGCCGGCCGCGCTGGTGAGCCTGGAGTACAAGGCCAAGGGCGGGGTGCACTCCCCCGCCTCGGCGTGCGCCACCGGCGCCGAGGCACTGGCCTGGGCCTACAAGCTGCTGCGCGACGGGGAGGTCGACGTCGTCCTCGCAGGCGGCGCCGAGTCCTGCATCGTGCCGATCACCGTGGCCGGGTTCGTGCAGTCGCGGACCCTGTCCACCCGCAACGACGACCCGGAGCGCGCCTCCCGGCCGTTCGACACCGGGCGGGACGGCTTCGTCCTCGGTGAGGGCTCGGGCGTGCTCGTGCTCGAGCGCGAGGAGTTCGCGAAGGCCCGCGGCGCCACCGTGCACGGCCGCCTCGCCGGGATCGGTCTGACGTCCGACGCGTACCACATCACCGGGCCCGACCCCGAGGGCGAGGGCCAGATCCGGGCGATGAAGAAGGCGGTGGCCGGGGCCGGTCTGACCGCCTCCGACATCGTCCACGTCAACTGCCACGCCACCTCCACGGTGGTCGGCGACGTGGGTGAGGCGACCGCCGTGAAGCGGGCGTTCGGCGACCACCCGGTGCTGACCGCACCGAAGTCGGCGCTCGGGCACCTCGTGGGCGGGGCCGGGGCCGTCGAGGGGATCATCGCGCTGCTCAGCGTGCGCGACGACATCGTCCCCGCGACGCTCAACCTGACCGACAAGGACCCGAAGGTCGAGCTGGACGTCGTCGCCGGCGAGCCGCGGAAGATGACCGTGGACGCCGCCGTCAACAACTCGTTCGGCTTCGGCGGGCACAACGCCTCGCTGGTGTTCACCAAGGCCTGACGGTTCCGTGCGGGTCCCCGGCCGGGGACCCGCACGCCCGCTCAGCAGGGGGCGCGCAGGATCCCGTCGGGATTCCCGACGTCCATCCGCGGCGGCGAGCCCGCCATCGGGAAGGCGACCTGCCAGCAGATCCGGCCGACATGCAGGCCGGGCGGGCCGTCGTTCGGGTCCTGGACGCTGATGAAGCGCACCAGGGCGAGCACACCGCCGCCGGTCGCGGAGTCGATCCGGTCGATGCGGATGGTGCCGTCGGTGGTGGAGCCGATCCCCTCCAGCCACGACTCGCGGGGCTGCCGGTCGGCGGTCTCGGGGTTCACCACACGGGTCCAGGTGGCGTGGTCGCGGCCGTTGACGGCGTTGAAGTAGAGCTGCACCTGCTGCATCACCAGCTGGGCGGCCGGATGCTCGGCCGCGCCCGCGCTGATCGTCACCTCGCTGCTGCCCGCGCCGCTGTCGGGCACGGTCTGCGGCGCGGAGGCGGGGGCGACGCCGGAACGGGTCGTCCCGGACACCGTCCACGCGACACCGCCGACGGCCACGAGCGCCACCAGCAGGACGCCGACCGTGATCGCGGCCCGGCCGTTCATTCCTCGCCCCCCATGGGACGACAGTCTGCCCGGCCCGGCTCGGCTCAGCCGACCCGGTGGGTCAGCAGCGTCACCGCCGCGCCGTCGCCGG
The DNA here is from genome assembly GCF_023717215.1 of Pseudonocardia sp. DR1-2. Lineage (NCBI taxonomy): Bacteria > Bacillati > Actinomycetota > Actinomycetes > Pseudonocardiales > Pseudonocardiaceae > Pseudonocardia > Pseudonocardia sp. DR1-2. Next base: position 166,454 of record NZ_JAMQOF010000008.1, read on the forward strand.
CGAAGCGGAAGGACTCCAGCTCGTCGTCCCAGGCCGTGCCCAGCAGCTGGTCGAGACGCCGGGACAGCCCGGCGCCGCCGTGCTCGGCCATGACCGTGCGCAGCTGGTCCTCGGGCAGCACGACGTCGCCGTTGGCGCTGGTGCGCCCGTGCCACATGCCGAGGCCGGGGACGTGCATGAACCGCTCCCCGTCCACGCCGGGGCTCGGTTCCTCGGTCACCTCGAACCGCAGCATCGACCAGGCCCTCAGCGCCCCCGCGAGAGCCCCGCCGCTACCGGCGGGACCGCTCCAGGTGCACTCGGCCCGCATCTGACCGGACGCCACCGGCTGTGCGGACCACTCGAGGGAGACCCGCGTTCCGAGAACGCCCGAGAGCGCCCACTCGACGTGCGGACAGACCGCAGTCGGCGACGAGTGGACGAACACCACTCCGCGTGTGCTCACTGCCAACCTCCGCTGTCGTCGACGAGGATCGTCTTCCCCTACGTCCTCGGCGCAGCGCGGCCGGTGCTCGGACCCGCGGTACTGATGTGCTGGATGTGGGTGTGGTGACCTCCGTGGCGTGAGTGGACTTCGGTGGCCTCACTCTGCCCGATTCCGCTCCGGGGAGCCACCCCGACACGACGACCGGGTGAACGGCGCCCGGCGTGTCGCGGCCCGGCGCGCGGGTCAGGCGGTGTAGGTGGCGACGGCGACCCCGGTGGCGGCGTCGGGAACCTCGGTCCGGCGCAGCTCGCCGAGGTCGGCGAGCACGTCGAGGTGCGCCCCGGTCTCCAGGACCGCGAGGGTCCGGTTGAACAGGTCCATGTCCTCCAGCCGGTGTTCCCGCCGGGTCCAGCGCAGGACTCGGGCGACGGCGTCGGCCGTCGGGTGGCCCGCGGCGACGGCGTCGCGGCACTGGGCGAGCCGGACGTCGTGGTGGGCCAGCAGCTCGTCGGTGCGGGCGTGCGCGCTGCCGCCGACCGGGCCGTGCGCGGGCAGCAGGGTCGCGTCCGGCCGGGACCGGACCAGGCGCAGCGAGTCGAGGAACTGCCCGAGCGGGCTCGCCACCGGCGACGGCTGCAGGCCGATCGACGGGGTGATCCGGGGCAGCACGTGGTCGCCGGCGAACAGCAGCTCGTGGGCCTCGTCGGCGAACACGAGGTGCCCGCGGGTGTGCCCCGGGGTCTCCACGGCGGTCAGCGTGCGGGTACCCGCCGGGTCGGCGACGGCGATGGCGGCACGGTCGGCGATCCACTCGTCGGGGGCCTCCCACTCCTCGGGGAGCGGACGCGGCCACGGCCCGGCCCGGCCGAGCTCGTCGACGAGGCCGGCGGCGCCGGCACGCAGCAGCCGGGTCCGGTCGGGCTCACCCTGCGGGCGGTCGGGATCGGTGATGACCTCCAGGTTGGGCCGCTCCCCCGCGCCGAGCAGCACACGGGTGCCGTACTCGCGGCGCAGCACCGCCGCCAGGGTGTAGTGGTCCCGGTGGGCGTGGGTGACCAGGAAGCGACGGACGTCGCCGAAACCGGAGCCCAGCGCGGCCAGCGCCTTGCCGAGCAGGTCGCGGGCCTCGTCGATCGCCCAGCCGGAGTCGATCAGGGTCCAGCCCGTGTCGTCGGCGAGTGCGTAGACGTTCACGGCGCGCAGCCCGTCCTGCGGCAGCGGCAACGGGATCCGGTAGACGCCGGGGGCGCTGCGGAACACGCCCGGCGCGGTCCAGTCGCCGTCCGGGTCGTCATCGGTCACGGTGGGAGCGGCGGTCACCTCCCGACGATAGATGACCGCGCACGCGCGTCCGGGCCGGTGGCTCCCCCCACGGGGTCGCATCATCACCCCGCGTGTCCGGACGGACACCGAGAGCCGACAGTTTCCGGACAGTCCACCCGAGGGTGGGACATGTTCGCACCGGGAGGGTGGTCCGATCCGCGCTACCGTCCCTGCGTTCGGTGATCAGAGGTCGACCTGGGGGCGGGTCGGCGAAGGAGGGGCGCAGCATGGCGGCAGGGATCCCGGAGCAACGGTCCGGGCAGGACGCGCCGTTCCTCACCGTGGCGGAGGTGGCGGACCGGATGCGGGTCTCCCGGATGACGGTGTACCGGCTGGTGCACTCCGGGGAGCTGCCCGCGGTGCGCTTCGGGCGCTCGTTCCGCGTGCCACCCGAGTCGGTGGAGGCGTTGATCGAGTCGGCGCGCTACACCGGCGGGTGAGACACGGAGCCGGAATGATGCCGATCGACGCCGCGAGCGCGCGGCGGGTCGCGGACACCTACGACACCGCCGAGGCCCGCACCGAACGGGAGCGGACCCTGGAGCTGCTGGATCCGCGGGCCGGTGAGCAGATCCTGGTCGTCGGGACCGGGCCGGGACAGCTGCTCGACGAGGTCGCCCGGGCCGTCGGTCCGGGCGCCACGGGTATCGACCCGGACCCGGTGATGGTGACACTGGCGCGACGCCGGTGCGGCACCCGGGCCGTCGTCACGCAGCGCGCGTTGGCCGGTCCGGGCTCGCTGCCCGGCGGGCCGTACGACGCGGTGGCCTGCCTGCAGGTGCTCGAGTTCCTGGAGGACCTGCCGGCGGCCGTCGCCGAGCTGTACCGGGTCCTGCGCCCGGGCGGGCGACTGCTGGTCCTGGACACGGACTGGACCTCGCTGCACTGGCCCGGGCCCGGGCAGGACCGGCACCGCCGCATCCGCGACGCGTGGTGCACCACGGTGCCGCGGTCGCGGCTGCCCTACGAGCTGGGCCCGCTGCTGCAGCGCGCCGGGTTCGGCGGGGAGTGGACGCGCCGGATGCCGATGCGCGGACCGGCCTCCACCGGCTACGGCGCCGCACTGCGGGAGATGGTCGCCGACGCCGCGCCGGGCCGGTGCGGGCTCACCCGGGCCGACGTCGACGCGTGGGCGTCGGGCGTCGCGTCCTGCGGCGACGAACCGTTCTCGGTGGACCGCTGGTTCCTGGGCGCCGTCCGGCCCTGAACCGGCGGGCGTGGCGCGCGGGGCGCCGGTCGGGCAGCATCGCGGCCGTGGGCTCCCCGTCGTCGCAGACACCGATCACCGCGCGGGTCAGGATCGGGCAGCAGCCCGACTTCGTCCGCCTGTTCCAGACGCTGCCCCGGGCCGGCGAGTGGGTCAACTTCGCCCCGCCCGGCCGGCGGCGCGACGACTACGAGGTCGACTGGGTGCTGCACTGGGCGATCGACCCCGACGACACCGACAGCCCGGACGTCACCGTCGAGATCCAGCTCGTCGACCCGGAGTAGTCCGCTGGTCGAAGCCGTGGCTGCGGACCGCGGCGACGCCGCCGTCGCGCAGGGCCTCGAGCACCGCGCGTTCGTGCGGGACCGTGTCGGCGGGCAGGTCGGCGAGGGCGAACCAGTCCAGGCCCGCGGTCTTCCCGTCCTCGGCGCGACGTGGCTCGCCGGCCCAGCGTCGGCAGGTGAAGAAGAAGTCGACGCGTTCGTCGACCGGGTTCCCGTTGCGCCGGGTGCGGTGCACCGCGGTCAGCGGGACGAGGTCGGCGGGGTCGACGGTGACACCGAGCTCCTCGTGGGCCTCGCGCACCGCGGCGGCGGCCGCGTCCTCGCCCGCCTCGACGTGCCCGGCCGCGGCGGCGGCCCAGTGGCCGTCCATGAACCCGGTGCCCGCACGCAGCTGGAGCAGTACCTCGGTGCGTTCACCGGTGCCGCGCAGCAGCAGGACGTAGGACGCCGGGACGACCCGGTAGCGCTCGCTCACGCCGTCGACCCTAGGTGCCGTACCGCCGTTCGCCGACGGCAACACCGGGGTAACCCGGCGGTCCTACCGTCGGGCGGATGGCGGCCCCCACCTCGCGCCCGGCACCGGTCGGCGACCGGCTCGGCGTCGTGCCGCCGCGGGACTCGGAGCTGCGGTTCCGCACCGTGCACGGCTACCGGCGGGCGTTCCGGGTGGCCGGCTCCGGGCCCGCGGTCGTGCTCGTGCACGGGATCGGCGACAGCTCGGCCACGTGGGAGGCGGTGTTCCCCGCACTGGCCCGGCGGCATCTGGTGATCGCCCCGGACCTGCTCGGGCACGGGCACTCGGACAAGCCGCGCGCCGACTACTCCGTCGCCGCCTACGCCAACGGGGTCCGCGACCTGCTCGGGGTCCTCGGGGTGCCCCGCGCGACGCTGGTGGGGCACTCGCTCGGCGGCGGCGTCGCCATGCAGTTCGCCTACCAGTACCCCGAACGCACCGAGCGTCTCGTGCTGGTCGGCACCGGCGGGGCGGGACCGGAGGTCACGCCGCTGCTGCGCGCGGTGAGCCTGCCCGGCGCGCACGCGGTGCTGGCGGCCTCGCAGCTGCCACCGCTGCGGTGGCAGCTCGGGTGGGCCCTGGACGCGCTGCGCCTGGTCGGGGCCGACCTCGGCCGCGACGCCGCCGACCTGCTCCGGCTGGTCGACGCGCTGCCCGACGCGACGTCGCGGACGGCGTTCATCCGGACGCTGCGCGCCGTCGTCGACTGGCGCGGGCAGGTGGTGACCATGCTCGATCGCTGCTACCTGACCCGTGGGATGCCGACCATGCTCGTGTGGGGCGCCCGGGACGCCGTCGTGCCGCTGGCGCACGCCCGCACCGCGCACGCCGCGATGCCGGGCAGCAGGCTGGAGGTCTTCGACGACGCCGGGCACTTCCCGCACCACAGCGACCCGGCCCGGTTCGTCGGGGTGCTGGAGGAGTTCCTGGGGTCCACCGACCCGGCGCGGTGGAGCCCGGAGCAGTGGCGCCAGCTGCTGCGCTGCCCCGCTCCCCCGCCCGCCGGCGTCGCCGGGGCGCGGCCGGGACCGGTCTCGGCGACCTGACCCGGGCCCGCGGTCAGAACACGAACCCCAGCCAGGTGCCGGCACAGCCGTGGCAGGCGCCGTGCGTCGTCGCGGCGCGGTGCACCGGGCGCAGGCAGATCACGCAGTGGGTCAGCCGGCGCCGGGCCCGGCGCAGCAGACCGTCGCGCACCTGGCGGACGGCGAGCCCGGCGTCGCCGTCCGGGTCGTCGCAGCCGGGCAGGACGGGTACCTCCACCGCGTCCGCCGGGTCCAGCACCGGGAGACGGCCGTCCCGTCGTGGTTCCGGGCGGGCCAGCAGCACCGGACCCGCCGGGGCGAACCCGAGCATCAGCTGCGGCGGCTCCCCGGCGACGAACCAGGCCACCGGGTCCGGCGTCGCGCCGGGCGGGAGGAGCCCCGCCGAGCGCAGGTCGGCGTCGGTCCAGCCGCCGCGACGCAGGTCGGCAGGGGTCAGCCCGAAGTGCCGCAGCCCGTCGGCGGGCAGGTCGAGCTCGCGCAGCTCCGTCGGGGACGGGACGCCGACGTAGACGGTCCCGCGCTCCCCCGCCGGCTCCGGGACGGGCCCGGTGTCGTGGCCTTCCGCGACGCGCCACGGGGCGGCGACGAGTACGGCGAGCACCCGCGGGTCGACGCCGAGGCGCCCGGCCACCTCCGCGGTGCGGTCCTCGGTCACGTGGTCCCCGATCCCTGCCTCCATCACACGCGCCGGGGCGGCTCCGGTGTCGGAGCCGCCCCGGTGTGGTGCGGTGTCGGTCAGCTGCAGCCGCTGGTGGAGCCGCAGCCCTCGCAGAGGTAGCAGGACCCGGCGGGGCGCATCTTCGTCCCGCAGGTCATGCACAGCGGTGCGTCGGCGGCCTTGCCCAGACGCAGCTCGAGCAGCTCGGTGGAGCTGCCGACCTCGACCGGCGCCGGATCGACACCGGCCTCCTTGCGCTCCTCGGTCGTCGGCACGGAGGAGCGGAACTCCTCCATGTCGAGCTTCTCGCCGGTGCCGTAGTCGTTCTCGACCTGCGCGGACCGCTCGTCGGAGGAGAAGATGCCCAGCTGGGCGCGCTTCTCGTACGGCAGGTGGTCCAGCGCCAGGCGGCGGAACAGGTAGTCCAGCACCGAGGTCGCGATCCGGACGTCCGGGTCGTCGGTCATCCCGGCAGGCTCGAAGCGCAGGTTGGAGAACTTCGAGACGTAGAACTCCAGCGGGATGCCGTACTGCAGACCCACCGAGATCGACATCGAGAAGGCGTCCATCACGCCGGCCAGGGTCGAGCCCTGCTTGCCGAGCTTGACGAAGATCTCGCCGAGGCCGTCGTCGGGGTAGCTGCCGGCGGTGAGGTAGCCCTCGGCGCCACCGACGGTGAACGACACGGTCTCGCTGGGCCGCTTCTTCGGCAGCCGCTTGCGGACCGGCCGCTGCTCGACGACGACGTGCTTCTCCGGCTCGGCGTCGGCCTTCTTGTCGCCGCCCTTGCCTGCGGACAGCGGCTGGCCGACCTTGCAGTTGTCGCGGTAGATCGCCAGGGCCTTGAGGCCGAGGCGCCACCCCTCGAGGTAGATCCGCTCGACGTCCTCGACGCTCGCCCGCTCGGGCATGTTGACCGTCTTGGAGATGGCACCGGACAGGAACGGCTGCGCGGCGGCCATCATGCGGACGTGGCCCATCGGGGCGATCGTCCGGTCGCCCATGGCGCAGTCGAACACCTCGTAGTGCTCGGGCTTCATGCCCGGGGCGTCGACCACGTGGCCGTGCTCGGCGACGTACTCGACGATCGCCTCGGCCTGCTCGGCCTGGTACCCGAGGTTGTCCAGGGCGCGGCGCACCGACTGGTTGACGATCTGCATGGAGCCGCCGCCGACCAGCTTCTTGAACTTGACCAGCGCCAGGTCCGGCTCGATGCCGGTCGTGTCGCAGTCCATCATCAGGCCGATCGTGCCGGTCGGGGCCAGCACCGACGCCTGCGCGTTGCGCCAGCCGTTGACCTGCCCGATGTCCTGGCACTGCTTCCAGACCTCGGTGGCGAGCTTCTGCACCGGGGTGCTGGAGGCGAAGGTGCGGATGCGGTCGTTCTCCGCGGCGTGCTTGCGGATGACGCGCTGGTGGGACTCGGCGTTGCGGGCGTAACCCTCGTACGGGCCGACGACGCCGGCGAGCTCGGCGGAGCGCTTGTACGCGGCACCGGTCATCAGCGAGGTGATGGACCCGGCGAGCGCGCGGCCGCCCTCGGAGTCGTACGCGTGGCCGGTCGCCATGAGCAGCGCGCCGAGGTTGGCGTAGCCGATGCCCAGCTGGCGGAACTTCCGGGTGGTGTCGGCGATCGGCTCGGTCGGGAAGTCCGCGAAGCAGATCGAGATGTCCATCGCGGTGATGATCAGCTCGACGGCCTTGGCGAAGGTCTCGGCGTCGAACCGGTCGTCGGAGTCGAGGAACTTCAGCAGGTTCAGCGACGCCAGGTTGCAGCTGGAGTTGTCCAGGTGCATGTACTCCGAGCACGGGTTCGACGCGCTGATGCGCCCCGACTCCGGGGTGGTGTGCCAGTCGTTGATCGTGCCGTCGTACTGGATGCCGGGGTCGGCGCAGTTCCAGGCCGCCTCGGCGATGCCGCGGAACAGCTTGCGGGCGTCGACGCGCTCGATGACCTCACCGGTCATGCGGGCACGCAGACCGAAGTCGGTGCCCCCCTCGACGGCGCGCATGAACTCGTCGGTGACGCGGACGGAGTTGTTGGCGTTCTGGTACTGCACCGAGGTGATGTCGGAGCCGCCCAGGTCCATGTCGAAGCCGGCGTCGCGCAGGACGCGGACCTTGGCCTCCTCCTTGGCCTTGGTCTCGACGAACTCCTCGATGTCGGGGTGGTCGACGTCGAGGACGACCATCTTCGCCGCGCGCCGCGTGGCGCCGCCGGACTTGATGGTGCCCGCGGAGGCGTCGGCACCGCGCATGAACGAGACTGGGCCCGAGGCGGTGCCGCCGGAGGACAGCAGCTCCTTCGACGAGCGGATGCGCGAGAGGTTCAGGCCGGCACCGGAGCCGCCCTTGAAGATCAGGCCCTCCTCGCGGTACCAGTTCAGGATCGACTCCATCGTGTCGTCGACCGAGAGGATGAAGCAGGCGCTGACCTGCTGCGGGCTGGCGGTCCCGACGTTGAACCACACCGGCGAGTTGAAGCTGAACACCTGGTGGATCAGCATCCAGGTCAGCTCGTGGTCGAAGATCTCGGCGTCGCCGTCGGTGGCGAAGTAGCCGTGCTCGAGACCGGCCCGCTTGTAGGTGCCGACGACCCGCTCGACGAGCTGCTTGAGGCTGGACTCGCGGGTGTCCGAGCCCACCGCGCCGCGGAAGTACTTGCTGGTGACGATGTTGGTGGCGTTGACCGACCAGCTGCGCGGGAACTCGACGCCGCGCTGCTCGAAGTTGACGGTGCCGTCGCGCCAGTTCGTCATGACGACGTCGCGGCGCTCCCACTCCACCTCCTCGTAGGGGTGGACCCCTTCGGTGGTGAAGACACGCTGCACGGTCAGGCCGGGCGCGCGCTTGGCGCCGGTCTTCCCGCGGCCACGCGACGGCTTGGCAGCCGCGCTCTCACCGGTGTCTGTCGTCGGGCCCCCGACGGTCTCGGTCATGAACTGCCTCCGCACATCCGACGCTTCTCCGCCCGCACGCTGGGGTGCGCGGACGGCTCTCTTCCCGGTACGACCGGCGACGACGACGCGCCGCTCAGCCGTCCGGGTGGTGACCGGCCTCGTCGTCGGCTGCTTCCCCGGCAGCCGCCGAACGCAGGTCGGCGATCTCCTTCTCGAAGTCCTCGATGGAGGAGAAGGACCGATAGACACTCGCGAACCGCAGGTACGCGACCTCGTCGAGCTCACGCAGCGGCCCGAGGATCGCCAGCCCGACCTCGTGGCTGGGGAGCTCCGCCGCCCCGCGCGCCCGCACCGTCTCCTCGACCCGGTGGGCGAGCTGTTGCAGGTCGTCCTCGTCGACCGGCCGGCCCTGGCACGCCCGCCGAACCCCGCCGACGACCTTCTGCCGGCTGAAGGGCTCGGTCACCCCGCTGCGCTTGACGACGGCGAGCACGGCCTCCTCGACCGTGGTGAACCGTCGTCCGCACGAGGTGCAGGACCGGCGCCGGCGGGTGCAGGTCCCGTCGTCGGCGGTCCGGGAGTCGATCACGCGGGAGTCCGGGTGTCGGCAGAACGGGCAGCGCATGGACGCTCACACCCCTCTTCCGTGACGTTCCAGAAACTCTCCGCAGCGATCCGTCCCCCCAACCAGTGGCGGAACGACACCAATGTAACCCCTACATCTAGGGGTACGCCATCCCGGGCCCGGTGCCACGCCGAGCTTCGCCCGATCGGGAACCGAGCCTCGCACACCACGTTCCGCGACCGGTCCGTCGCCGACGATCATGGAGCGGGGCATCGGCGCTGGTGGCGCCGAGGAACGTCGCGGGCGGCGCCGTCCGTCGCGCCGGAGGGACCGCGACCGGCGGCCACCCGATGCGGGGACACGCCCTGCGGACGCGCCCGGCGGCACGTCGCCGACTCCTCCGGCGACATCCCGGCGACCACGTCCCGACACCCGCGCGCCACCCCGCGCACGCCGTCACCCGATGCGACGCCGACGCGGCGTCCGTCGCTCCGCACCGTCACCACCTCGGACCGCCCCGCAGTGCACAGCCGTGCGAACCACGGGGAGCGGCGTCGCGCTGCGCGGCGCCGGCCGACGTCAGCGCACGGCGCCGACCGACGGCACGGCGGCCGCGGGGGCGTTCCAGCCCGCCGCCGCGTCGCCCAGCAGCCCGAGCGCCACCACCGCGGTCGTCGCGCAGAGCAGGGCCGCGACCCCGGTGAGGAACCGCTCCAGGCGCCCGCGGGCGCGGCTGCGGGCCGGACGCGGGCGCGCCGGGACCAGGCAGCGCCGGGACGGCGGACGGACGGTGCGCGGTGCCGGCACGGCCACCGACCGAGGACGGGGCGGCGCCGCGGCCGGCGCGGGCCGCGTCAGGGTCGCCGTCGCCCTCGGGGCCGGGTCCGCGGCGGTGCAGCGGGGCGTCCGGACCGCGGGGTTCGGACCGCCGGCGGGACCGGACACCGGGACACCGGCCCCGGGGGCGCCGGACACCGGAGCGCGCCGGGAACGGGCGGCGGGATGACGGGCCACCGACTCGGTCAGAGCGCGCTCGCGCGCCCCGTGGGCGGCCCACCGGTGGGCCGCGCGCGCGGCGGCCGACGAGCCGGCACCGGCCGCACCGGCGAGACCGTCGGCGGCCCGCACCCGCTCCCGGGCGGCGCGCCGGGCGCGCGAGGTGGGGGTGCCGGGCGCCGGGGCGCCGGTCAGGCAGCCGACCGCGCCGTGGTCGCGGATCCGCTCGTCGAGCTCTCGCATGGTTCCTCCTGCCGTCGGACCGCCCGTCCCCCGGGCGGTCTCGTCTCCCCCGCTCCCGACCGGCCCTTCCCCGAGCCCGGTCGAACGGGCGTACGAGCGGTGTAGCACCCGGCACCGACAACAACCGCGTTTTCGCAGGTCGTCGCCCGTGCCGGGGACGTTCTCAGCGTGGTGCGCCGACCGCGGGCGGCCCGGCCGGGCCGTGGGAGGCGACCGCGACGTCGGCGAGCACCCCGAGCGCGACGACCGCGGCCGCCGAGGCGAGCAGGACACCCGACGCGGCCACCGCACGGCGCACGACGCCCGGCACCCGGCCGGGCCGCACCCCGTCGGTCGCGGTGCGCCCCGGGACCCGCCCGATGACCGTCACGTCCCCGATGACCGCCGCACCCACGATCGCCACCCCCGCTGCCGTTCCCGCTGCCGGTCGCCCCCGCGCGGCCGGACGGCGACGCGGACCGCGTTCGATCGAACCAGTGTTCGATCGAACGCGTGTGCGATGTTGTACCACCGCGGCCCGACGGAATCCACGACACGCCCCGGGCGACTTCGAACGCATGTTTGGCGAACGGGCCCGTGGCGGCTAGGGTCGTCGCCGTAAGTACCCGAGGAGGCGAATGCGATGGCAGCGGACGACACCGGACACGGTGGTCCCGGCGTGACCGGCACCGCCGCGGACCGGGGATCCGCGAAGGTCCGGGAGTTCCCCGACCCCGCGGCCGACACCCGCGGCCTGACCCCGCGGCAGAAGAAGGTCCTGGCCGTCATCCGGGACTGGGTGGACCGGTACGGCTACCCGCCCAGCGTCCGCGAGATCGGTGACGCGGTGGGCCTCACGTCCACCTCGTCGGTGCACCACCAGCTCCGCACCCTGGAGCGCAAGGGCTTCCTCCGGCGCGACCCGAACCGCACCCGCGCGGTCGACGTCCGCAGCCCGGAGCAGATCGCCGGTACCGACGGGACGGACTCCGACACCGACACCGCCGACCTGCGTTCCGCGCGGCCGGCCCCGGCGTTCGTGCCGCTCATCGGCGACATCGCCGCCGGTGGCCCGATCCTGGCCGAGCAGGCCGTGCAGGACGTGTTCCCGCTGCCGCGCGAGATCGTCGGCGAGGGCACGCTGTTCCTGCTCAACGTCAAGGGCGACTCGATGGTCGACGCCGCGATCACCGACGGCGACTGGGTCGTCGTGCGCCAGCAGCCGGTGGCCGAGCAGGGCGAGGTCGTGGCCGCGATGATCGACGGCGAGGCGACCGTGAAGACGTTCCGCCGCAAGGACGGGCACATCTGGCTGATGCCCGCGAACGACGCCTACGACCCGATCCCGGGTGACGACGCGTCGATCCTGGGCCGCGTCGTGGCGGTCCTGCGCCGCCTCTGACCTCCTCGGACGGCGCCCGCTCCCGCGATCAGCGGGACCGGCGGCGCCGTCCGTGCAGGGACATCGCGACGGCGCCGGCGGCCAGCAGCGCCCCGAGCGCCGCGGCCCCGCCCGCGGCAGGCAGCCACGACGGGTACGTGCGGTACTCGGGCACCGCGGCGGGCTGAGGCACGACCGGTGCCTGCGGAACGGTCGCCGCGGACACCGCGCCCGGGACGACCGTGACCGCCGCCGCGGTCAGGCCCCGCGCCTCGCTCCCGGAGTGCAGCGCGCCCCGGCCGTCCGGGGCGATCGCCTCACCCTGCGCCTCCCCCGGCAACGGCACCGGCAGCGGTGCCCCGCCCAGGGCCGCGACCAGCGCGTCGGCCGTCGCCGGTCCGCCGGCGGGCAGCGGGAACACCCAGGCGTCGGTGTAGGTCCGCAGCACGGCGGCGCGCCCGCCGCCGGCCCCGGCCGGCGAGAGCCCGCCGCCGGTGACCGTACGCGACCCGGCGGCCCCGAGCGGCCCGCCGCCGGTGCCGGACCAGGGCAGCACCACCTGTGCCACCCGGCGCAGCTCCACGGGGCCCCCGCCGTCGCGCAGCGGCGCGGCGGGCCGGTACACCCCGGCGGCCCCGGTGGTCTTGTCGACCAGCAGGGGCACGCCGTCGTCGCCGACCAGCAGTGCCTCGACGTCGCGCGGACCGTCGGGGTGGACGAGGTCGTGCACCCGTGGCGGCCCGGACGGGGGCAGCACGACGAGCCGGACCGACCCGCGACGCGCCCCGTTGTCGCCGGTGTCGGCGAGCCACAGCTCCCCGCCCGGTCCGAGGCCGAGGTCCTCGACGTCGGTGACCGGGACGTCGGCCTGCCGGGTGCCGGTGACCGCACAGCCGGCCGGGTCCAGGGTGAACGTCCGCGCGGTCCCGCCGCCGTCGACGACGGCGTGGTAGCGCTGCGGGGCCGCGCCGGGCGGGCCCTCGGCGACCAGCCCGGACAGCTCCGCCAGCCGCGGGTCGTCGATCGAGCAGGCCGGGATCGCCCCGGGCGGCGGCGCGGCCGCACCCGTGAGCGCGCCGGTCAGGCAGAGGACCGCGGTCAGGCGGCGGGCCACGGTCCCGGGACCCGGCCGCCCGGCCGGTGGGACGCTCAGTGGCCCGCCGCCGTCGCCGGCAGGTCGGTGCCGGTCCCGGTCGGCAGGGCCGAGCCCGCCACCGCGAACGGCAGCACCGCGGTGCCCAGCTCGGGCTTCACCCGCGCCCGGATCCGGGTGCCGTCGGCGGTGTGTTCCTCGGCGAGGATCTCGCCGTCGTCGTGCAGCCGCGCGACCAGCGCACCCTCGGTGTAGGGCAGCAGGAGGTCGACCTCGTACTCCGGGCGCGGCAGTCGCTCGGCGATGCTCTCCCGGAGCCGGCTGATCCCGTCACCGCTGTGCGCGGAGACGAACACCGCGTCCGGCTGGGCGTGCCGCAGCCGGGCCAGCGCGAGGTCACCGGCCGCGTCGGTCTTGTTGATCACGAGCAGCTCGGGCGGCATCGTGTCGCCCGCAGCCTCACCGACCTCGACGAGCACCTGGCGGACCGCGGCGATCTGGTCGTCGGGCAGCGGGTCGGACCCGTCGACGACGTGCACCAGCAGGTCGGCCCGGGCTGCCTCCTCCAGCGTGGAGCGGAACGCCTCGACGAGCTGGTGCGGCAGGTGCCGCACGAACCCGACGGTGTCGGTGAGGGTGTACTCGTGCCCGTCGGGCGTCTGCGCCTTGCGGGTGGTCGGGTCCAGCGTCGCGAACAGCGCGTCCTGCACCAGCACGCCGGCGTCGGTGAGCTGGTTGAGCAGGCTCGACTTGCCCGCGTTGGTGTAGCCGACGATCGCGACCGACGGGATCTCGTTGCGGCGACGGCTGCCGCGCTGGGTCTCGCGGACCTGGCGCATCGCACCGATCTCGCGGCGCAGCTTCGACATGCGCGCGCGGATCCGGCGCCGGTCCAGCTCGATCTTCGTCTCACCGGGGCCACGGCCACCGATACCGACACCGCCCGCGGCGCGGCCACCGACCTGCCGGGACAGCGCCTCACCCCAGCCGCGCAGCCGCGGCAGCAGGTAGGACAGCTGCGCGAGCTCGACCTGGGCCTTGCCGTCCCGGGAACGGGCGTGCTGGGCGAAGATGTCGAGGATCAGCGCGGTCCGGTCGATGACCTTGACCTTGAGCCGCTCCTCCAGCTGGCGGAGCTGGCCGGGTGACAGCTCGCCGTCGCAGATGACGGTGTCGGCGCCGGTGGCGCGGACGGTTCCGAGCAGTTCCTCGACCTTGCCGGAGCCGATGAACGTGGCCGGGTCCGGGCTGGAGCGGCGCTGGACCAGGCCGTCCATCACCTCGGAACCGGCGGTCTCGGCGAGGCGGGCCAGCTCGGTCATCGAGTTCTCGGCCTGCTCGGCCGTGCCCTCGGTCCAGACGCCGACGAGCACGACCCGCTCCAGCTGGAGCTTGCGGTACTCGACCTCGGTGATGTCGGTGAGCTCGGTGGACAGCCCGTGGATCCGGCGCAACGACGTGCGCTCCTCCAGGTCGAGCTCGCCACCCGTCGGAACCGGGTTCGACGCGGAGGGGGTCACGGAGGGGTGCGTGTGGGCATCAGTCATCTCGACCCCATCCTCCCACGTCGCGGGGCCCGTGTCCGCCCGGATTCGCGACGCTCAGGCGGGCGCGTCCCACCACGCCCGGTCCAGCTCCCCGGACGCGAGCAGCACGGCCGGGCCGTGCAGCGTCGTGGGCCCGGTCCGTTCGTCGGTACCCGCCTCCACCGTCACCCGCAGCAGCCCGCCCGGGACGGTGACCTGCACGTCGCCGGCGGAGTGCCCGGCGTGCCGCAGCGCGGCGACGGCGGCGGCGACGGTCCCGGTGCCGCAGGAACGGGTCTCCCCCACGCCGCGCTCGTGCACCCGCATCCGGATCCGGCCGCCGTCGGCGGGACCGTCCAGCGGGGTCAGGAACTCGACGTTCACCCCGTTCGGGAACAGCGCCGGGTCGAACGAGGGCGCGTGGGTCAGGTCGAGGGTGTCCGGGTCGGCCGCGGTGACGCAGGCCAGGTGCGGGTTGCCGACGTCGAGGGCGATGCCGTCGACACGCGCGTCGCCGCTGGTGGCGACCGACGCCGGGCCGACGCCGACCGTGCCGAGCCCGACCGAGACCCCGTCCGGCCCGACCGCGGTGTCGAGCACCCCGTTGCGGGTGCCGACCGGCCCGCCGGTGGCCCAGCCGCGCTCGTGCAGGTAGCGGGCGAACACGCGCAGGCCGTTGCCGCACATCTCGGCGAGCGAGCCGTCGGCGTTGCGGTAGTCCATGAACCACTCGACGCCGTCGGCGGGCTCACCGACGCCGGGCTCCCCGGCGAGCTTCGCCCAGCGCACGACCCGCAGCACCCCGTCCGCGCCGAGGCCGCGGCGGCGGTCGCACAGGGCGGCGACGCGCGCCGGGGTGAGGTCGAGCGCGGCGTCCGGGTCGGGCAGCACCACGAAGTCGTTCTGCGTGCCGTGCCCCTTGCTGAACGCGATGCCGCCGGTCATGCCACCAGCCTACGAGCGAGCACCGCGCGCGCCGCGGCCACCAGGTCCGGGTCGGCACCGTCGAGCCAGTGGATGCGGCGGTCGCGGCGGAACCAGGAGCGCTGGCGGCGCACGAACCGCCGGGTCGCCCGGACCGTCTCCTCCCGGACACCGGCGAGGTCGGGGTGGGCGGGGTCGCGGTCGAGGGCCTCGATCACCTGCCGGTAGCCCAGCGCGCGGGACGCCGTGCGGCCCTGCGCCAGCCCGTGGCGGAGCAGGGTGCGGGTCTCGTCGACCAGACCGTCGTCGAGCATCCGGTCCACCCGCAACGCGACGCGCTCGTCGAGCTCGGCGACGTCGCGGTCCACGCCGAGCAGCACGGCGTCGTAGCGGGGGGTGCCCGCGCCGGGCAGCGTCGCCCGGAACGGCCGGCCGGTCAGCGCGATCACCTCGAGCGCGCGGACGATCCTCCGCCCGTTCGAGGGCAGCACCTGCTCCGCGGCGACCGGGTCGACCGCGGCGAGGCGGGCGTGCAGCGCGCCGGACCCGTCGCGGTCCAGCTCGGCCTCCAGCGCGGCGCGCAGCTCCGGGTCGGTGCCGGGGAACTCCAGCTCGTCCAGCACGGCCTGCACGTAGAGACCCGAGCCGCCGACGAGCACCGGGGTGCGTCCGGCGGCGCGCAGCTCCTCGACGACCGCCCGGGCCTCGCGCTGGTAGGCCGCGACCGAGGCGGTCTCGGTGACGTCGAGGACGTCGAGCTGGTGGTGGACGATGCCGCGCCGCTCGTGCGGGGCGAGCTTCGCGGTGCCGACGTCCAGGCCGCGGTAGAGCTGCATCGCGTCGGCGTTGACGACCTCCCCGCCCAGCGCCAGTGCCAGCTCCAGCCCGAGGTCGGACTTGCCGGTCGCGGTCGGCCCGACCACGACCACGAGCGGCGGTGCCGTCGACGGAGGGGCGTTCACGCCGGTTCCCACAGCGCCACGTGGTAGGCGACGCCGTAGGGCATCGAGGTGTGCCGGTGCGCCGCCGTCCAGGCCCGCCCGCGCGCGGCACCCGCGAGGACCTGCCAGGGCGCGCGGCCGGACGCCCAGAGAGCGGCGGCGCCGTCCGGGTCGAGCCGGGCGAGCGTCTCGGGGTCACCGGCGTCGAACGCGGCGGCGACGACGGCGTCGAACGCCTCGGCGCGGCCGTCGAACCCGCCGGGGGCCTTCGCGGTGTGCTTGGCCGCGCCGTCACCGACGACGAGCAGCCCGACCCCCTCGCCGGCGAGCTCCGCGCCCAGCGCCAGGCAGTCGGCGACCGGGGCGTCCGGCGCGACGAGCTCGCCGCGCGCCGACCCGACCCCGGCCGGCACCGCGGCCCAGGCCGCGACCAGCAGCGGGAGCGGGAGCTCCGGGCCCTCGTCGGGACCGGCCGGACCGGGCAGCGCGACGGGGACGTCGCGGCCGTAGCCGGCGAAGGTGCCGCGGGTACCCGGGGCGACGGTGCGCCGCCCGCCGGGATCGGCGCCGACGACGACCCAGCTGTCCGCGGCCGCGGCCAGACCCGTCACGGCGGTGGCGACGGCCTCGCGCAGCCCCTCGGTCTCGACCGCCGCGTCGCCGCTCAGGGCGGGGACGAGGAGCGGGGGCTGGGGCAGGACGGCGATCGCGGCGGGCACGGGATCCGAGGGTAATCAGCGCTCCCCCGCCGCGACGCCCGTACCCGGCCGGGGGCGCGCGGTTCCCCCGAGGGCGGTGGACCTGCTTGAATCGCCGTTCCGGCCTCCGCACCGCGCGAGGGGCCCGGTGCGCGCACGGCCCCGGACGGACATCCGCACCGGGGCGCCCGCCCCCGCGGCGGGCCGAACGAGGAGGACCTACCGGTGTCCGAGACCCACGCGACCGACGCTGCAGGACAGGGTGCCGAGCCCACCCGGCCCACCCCGCCGAAGCCGGGGCCGCCCCGGCCCGGCCCACGGCCCGGACCGCCGCCCGCCGCGCGACCCGCGCCCACCCCGGCCGCGGTCGCACCGCCCGCGCCGCCCGCAGCGCTGCCGTCGCCGGTGCCCTCGGCGGCCGGTGACCCGGGGCGCTGGGGCCGCGCCGACGACGACGGGACCATCACCCTGGTCACCGCCGACGGCGAGCGGGTCGTCGGCTCCTACCAGGCCGGTCCGCCCGCGGAGGGCCTGGAGCACTACGCGAAGCGGTTCGACGCGCTGGTCACCGAGACCGAGGTGCTCGCCGCCCGGATCGCCGGCGGCGGGGACGCGAAGGCGTCGCTCACCGCGCTCACCGCGCTGCGCGAGGGCCTCGGCGAGGCGCACGTGGTCGGGGACGTGCCCGCCCTGCGCGAGCGGCTCGACGAGCTGGTCGGCCGGGCCGAGCAGGGCGTCAGCGCGGCGAAGGAGGAGCGCGAGCGCGCCCGGCACGACGCCGTCGCCCGCAAGGAGGCGCTCGCCGTCGAGGCCGAGAAGATGGCCGCGGACTCGACCCAGTGGAAGCAGGCCGGGGACCGGTTCAAGGCGATCCTCGACGAGTGGCGCACCGTCCGCGGCGTCGACAAGAAGACCGACGAGCAGCTGTGGAAGCGCTTCTCGAAGGCCCGTGAGGCGTTCAACCGGCGGCGCGGCTCGCACTTCGCCGACCTCGACCGCCAGCGGGTCACCGCGAAGGCCCGCAAGGAGGAGCTCGTCGACCGGGCCGAGGCCCTGGCCGACTCCGACGAGTGGAACGCGACCGCGGCCGCCTACCGCGACCTGATGACCGAGTGGAAGGCGGCGGGCCGCGCCCACCGCGAGGCCGACGACGCGCTGTGGGCCCGCTTCCGCGGCGCGCAGGACCGCTTCTTCGCCCGCCGCGGGGAGCACTTCTCCGCCCGCGACACCGAGTTCGCCGAGAACGCCGAGGCGAAGCGGGCCCTGCTCGCCGAGGCCGAGACGATCGACCTGTCCGACCCGGACGGCGCACGGGCCCGGCTGCGCGAGGTCCAGGAGCGCTGGGAGGCCATCGGCAAGGTCCCGCGCGAGGAGATCCGCACCCTGGAGGGGCGGCTGCGCGGGATCGAGGACAAGGTCGCCGCCGCCGCGGACGCGCAGTGGCGCCGCACCGACCCCGAGGCCCAGGCCCGCGTGGAGCAGTTCCGGGTGCGGGTCGAGCAGTTCGAGGCGCAGGCGGAGAAGGCCGAGGCGGCCGGCGACGGCAGGCGCGCCGAGCAGGCCCGTGCGCAGGCGGCGCAGTGGCGGGAGTGGCTGACCGCCGCCGAACAGGCGGTCGACGAGCGGTAGGGGGTCAGTCGCGCTGCAGCGCGGCGCCCGCCCACACGAAGGTCAGCAGCACGACCGCGATCACGCCGAGGACCATCCCGAACCCGGGGCCGGCCTCGGCGCCGGTCTGCTGCGACCAGATCGCCCACAGCCCGTTCACCGAGGAGATCCCGCAGCCGAAGGCCGCGAGCCACGCGAGCGCCCACAGCCGGGTCAGCAGCGCGGCCGCGGACACCACGACGGCGAACCCGGTCATCGTGAACGAGAACAGCGTCGGCAGCGGCCCGGAGGTGCCGGAGGCCAGCACCTGCCAGCCCGGGGTGCCCGCCACCCACGGGAGCAGCAGCGCGGCGACGGCGGCGACGATCGCCACCGCGATCAGCATGGCGCGCGCGCCCGGGTCGATCCGGCGGGCGACACCGCGCCCGGCCCGGTCGATCTCGGCGCGGGTCTCCGGGGACACGTCGCTCATCGGGTACCTCCGGTGGTGGCGGGGACGCCGCAGGACGGCGCGGCGGGTGCCGGCTCGGGCGCCGGGGCGCCGAACGCGGGCAGTCCCAGGGTGGTGGGTGCCCCGGACGGGCGCTCGCCGGCCTCGGCGGCGTCACCGGCGCGGGTGCGGCGGTGGGTGAGCACACCGCCGTCGGCGACGAGGTGGTGCGGGGCACCGCGGTCGATCCGGACCGTGACGATGTCGCCCGGCCGGATGCCGGTCGCGTCCCCGGGCGCGAAGTGCACGAGACGCCCGTCGCGGGCGCGGCCGGTGAGCCGGGCGGTCGCCGCGTCCTTGCGGCCCTCGCCGGTGGACACCAGCAGCTCGACCTCGGTGCCCTCCTGCCTGCGGTTCTCCTCCCAGGAGATCCGCTCCTGCAGCGCGACGAGGCGCTCGTAGCGCTCCTGCACGACGGCCTTGGGCAGCTGGTCGGGCAGGTCCGCGGCAGGCGTCCCGGGGCGCTTCGAGTACTGGAAGGTGAACGCCGCGGCGAACCGGGCCCGCTCGACGACGTCGAGGGTGTCCTGGAAGTCCTGCTCGGTCTCGCCGGGGAAACCGACGATGATGTCGGTGGTGATCGCCGCGTGCGGGATCGACTCCCGCACCTCGGCCAGGATCGACAGGAACCGCTCCGAGCGGTAGCTGCGGCGCATCCGGCGCAGGACGTCGTCGGAGCCGGACTGCAACGGCATGTGCAGCTGCGGGCAGACGTTCGGGGTCTGCGCCATCGCGGCGATCACGTCGGAGGTGAAGTCGCGCGGATGCGGGCTGGTGAAGCGCACCCGCTCCAGCCCCTCGACCTCGCCGCAGGCCCGCAGGAGCTTGGAGAACGCCTGCTTGTCGCCCATGTCCGAGCCGTAGGCGTTCACGTTCTGGCCCAGCAGGGTCACCTCGAGCACGCCGTCCGCGGCGAGGGTCTGCACCTCGGCGAGCACGTCGCCGGGGCGCCGGTCGCGCTCCTTGCCGCGCAGCGACGGCACGATGCAGAACGTGCAGGTGTTGTTGCAGCCCACCGAGATCGACACCCAGCCGGCGTAGGCGGAGTCGCGGCGCGCGGGCAGCGTCGAGGGGAACACCTCGAGCGCCTCGGCGATCTCGACCTGTGCCTGTTCGTTGTGCCGGGCCCGCTCCAGCAGCGTCGGCAGGGCGTGCACGTTGTGCGTGCCGAACACGACGTCGACCCACGGGGCCCGCCGCGTGATCGTGTCGCGGTCCTTCTGGGCCAGGCAGCCGCCCACGGCGATCTGCATGTCCGGGTTCGCGACCTTGCGGGGGCGCAGGTGCCCGAGGTTGCCGTAGAGCTTGTTGTCCGCGTTCTCCCGCACCGCGCAGGTGTTGAACACGACGACGTCGGCGGTGTCGGGGTCCTCGGCCCGGGCGTACCCGGCGTCCTCCAGCAGACCGGCCATCCGCTCCGAGTCGTGCACGTTCATCTGGCACCCGTAGGTGCGCACGGTGTAGCTGCGGCTCACACACCCGAGGGTAGGCGCCCGGTGCGACGACGCCGGGACGGGGCCGTCGGGGATGATGGGCGGGTGCACCGGCCCGGGCCCCCGCTGACGAGGCGCACCGTGCTGCGCGCGGGGGCGGCGTTCGGTCTGGGGGCGGGGCTGGCCGCCTGTACCGGGCCCCGGCCCGCCGCCCCGCTGGTGATCGCCGGCGGGGTGCAGCCGGGGGTGTACATCAACCTCGCGCGCACGCTGTCGGAGATCTGGCGGGAACGGCTCGGGCTCGCCGCGGCCCCGCAGGTGCTGGAGACCGCGGGCAGCGCTCAGAACATGGAGCTTCTGACCACCGGGGCGGCCGCGGTCACGATCAGCCAGGTCGACGTGGCCGCCGACGTCGCCGCCCGCACCACCGGCCCGGCCGAGCCGCGCGCACTGGCCCGGCTCTACGACGACGTCACCCACATCGTCGTGCGCGCCGACTCCGGCCTGCGCAGCATCGCCGACCTGCGCGGACGACGGGTGTCGATCGGCCCGGGTGGCAGCGGCTACCAGCCGATCGCGATCCGGCTGCTCGACGTGGCCGGGATCGGCGTCGCGGGCCTGGGCACCCGCGCGGAGCTGGGCCTCCCGGACGCGGCGGCGGCGCTGCGCGAGAACGGCCTCGACGCGTTCTTCTGGTCCGGCGGGGTCCCCACCGACGGCGTGCGGGAGCTGGCCGCACAGGTCCCGATCCGGCTGCTGGAGCTCGGCGGCGTGCTCGACCGCATGCGCGACCGGTACCCCGTCTACTCGGTGGCGACGGTCCCCGCGAACACCTACGGCCTGCCCGGCCCGGTGTCGTGCCTGTCGGTGCGCAACGCTCTGCTGGTCACCGAGGGGATGGCTGCCGACCTGGCGGGCGCGCTCATCCGCGCCGCCTTCGACGAGCAGCCGCGACTGGCCCAGGCCAGCCCGGCCGCGGTGACCGTCGACTCCCGCTCGGCGATCGGCACCCAGCCGATCCCGCTGCACGACGGCGCCGTCGCGTTCTACCGGGCCACCAAGGGCTACTGAGCCGCCCCCGGGCGCAGCCACAGCGTGACCCGCAGCCCGCCGCCCGGGGCGGCGCCCAGCTGCAGGCTCCCGCCGGCCGCGGCGGCGGTCCGCACCGCGATGGCCAGACCCAGCCCGCTGCCCTCGACGTTGGTCTGACCGGGCGCCCGCCAGAACCGGTCGGTGGCCCGGGCCCGGTCCTCCGGCGCCAGGCCGGGCCCGCCGTCGACGACGCTGACGCCGATCCGGTCCGCGGTGCGCAGCGTCGCGACCCGCACCCGTCGCCCGGCCGGGGTGTACTTGAGCGCGTTGTCCAGCAGCGCGTCGAGCACCGACTCCAGCGCGGGCTCGCCGATCAGGGCGTGCAGGCCGTGCGGGCCGCTGCGGCGCAGCTCGATCCCGGAGTGCTCGGCCAGCGGCCGCCAGTTGTCCACCCGCTCGGCGATGACGACGTCGAGGTCGGTGTCCTCGGCGTCACCCGGGTCCTCCACCGCGCGCTCGGCGCGGGCCAGCGCGAGCAGCCCGTCGAGCACCCGGGACAGCCGCTCGGCCTCCTCCATCGCCGCGAGGTGGTCGTCGGCGGCGGCCGGGTCGACGTGCCCGTCGAGGTTGGACAGCCGCAGGCGCAGCGCCGTGAGCGGGTTCCGCAGCTGGTGGGAGGCGTCGGCGACGAACGCGCGCTGCGCGGCCAGCGCCTCGCGCACCGTCTCGGTCATCCGGTCGAACGACCCGGCCAGCGAGCGCAGCTCCGGCGGGCCGCTGCGCCGCGACGGCGGACCGGGCGGCCCCCCGGCGACGACGGCCGTCCCGACCCGGCCCATCGCCTCGTCGAGCCGGCGGACCGGGCGCAGCACCCAGGCGGTCAGCGGCAGCGCGACCAGGGTGCCGGCGAGCAGCGCGAACACCGCGGCCCCGGCGATCAGCGACCAGGTGCGCACCGCCTCGGCCCGCAGTGCGTCGGTCGGTGACACCGTCGCCACCGCGCCGACGACCTCGCCGTCGACGAGCACCGGCTCGGCCAGCACCAGCGGCCGGGCGTCCCACGGCATCAGCAGCGGGTAGGTCGACGAGCGGCGCCCGGCCAGCGCGACCGCGGTCCGCTCCGTGGCGTAGTCCCCCAGCTCGGGCAGCCGGTCTGCCGGGCGGGACGCGGTCAGTGTCCGGCCGGTCCGGTCGAGCACGAGCACCGCGACGCCGTAGACGTCGTCGTAGCGGGTGATCTCGTCGGTGAAGGTGGTGAGCGCGGAGCTGCCCGCGGGGGCCTCGATGAGCGGGCGCTGCGCGGTGGAGGCGAAGGAGATCGTGTCGGTGAGCCGGTCGGTGAAGACCTCCTCCTGGGCGCGCTGGGCGGCGGTCCAGGCCAGCGGGACGCCCAGCCCGGCGGCGAGCAGGCCGACGAGCACGAGCACGACCAGCAGCAGCCGGCTGCGCACGGGTCAGTCCTCGGTGGCGGCGAAGCGGTACCCGACGCCGCGCACGGTGCGCACCAGCTCGGGGCGGCCGAGCTTGGTCCGCAGGGTCGCCACGTGCACGTCGAGCGTCCGGTTCGCGCCCGCCCAGCCGCGCCCCCACACCTCGGCGACGATCTGGGCGCGGGTGCAGACGGCGCCGTCGGCGCGGGCGAGCAGCGACAGCACCTGGAACTCCTTGCGGGTGAGCACCACCTGCTCCCCGGCGACGGTGACCTCGTGCCGTTCGGGGTCGACGCGGACGTCGCCGACGGTCACCGGGGCCGACCCGGCCGGGGCGACCGACCCGTCGTCACCGACCTTGCGGCGGCGCTGCACCGCGTGCACCCGGGCCACGAGCTCGCCGATGTCGTAGGGCTTGACCAGGTAGTCGTCGGCGCCCGTGTGCAGCCCGGCGATGCGGTCGGTGACCTCGCCGCGGGCGGTCACCATCAGCACCGGGACCTCGGAGACGGCGCGGATCGCACGGCAGACGTCGAGCCCGTCGGCGTCGGGGAGGCCCAGGTCGAGCAGCACGACGTCGACGCCGTCGAGGTGGTCGACGGCGCCGCGGCCGTGGTCGAGGCGGGTCGTGGTCATCCCGTGCCGGTGCAGCGCCGGGCGCAGCGCGGCGGCGACCCGGTCGTCGTCCTCGATCAGCAGGATGTGCACCGCTGCCCGCCCTTTCCGTTACGTGGCCGAGACCCTAAAGGTTCCTCAAGGTGGTGGACTCGCATGTCCGTTCCGTCCAGGCTCTCGCCATGTCCGGAGGCAGCATGACCAGCCCGCCCGCGTCCAGCACTCCCATGGTGCGGATGGCCGGGGTGCAGAAGCACTTCGGCGACCTCCACGTGCTGCGCGACATCGATCTCGACGTCGCCCGTGGTGAGGTCGTCGTCGTCCTCGGCCCCTCCGGTTCCGGCAAGTCCACACTCTGCCGCACGATCAACCGGCTCGAGCCGATCGACACCGGCACGATCGAGATCGACGGCACCGCACTGGCGGCGGAGGGCAAGGCGCTGGCCGCCCTGCGGGCCGACGTCGGCATGGTCTTCCAGTCGTTCAACCTGTTCGCGCACAAGACGATCCTGGAGAACGTCACGCTGGCCCCGCTCAAGGTCCGCGGCGCCTCCAAGGCCGAGGCCGAGAAGACCGGGCTGGCGCTGCTGGAGCGCGTCGGCATCGCGAACCAGCGCGACAAGTACCCGGCGCAGCTGTCCGGCGGCCAGCAGCAGCGCGCGGCGATCGCCCGCGCGCTGGCGATGAAGCCGAAGGTGATGCTCTTCGACGAGCCGACCTCGGCGCTGGACCCGGAGATGGTCAACGAGGTGCTCGACACCATGACCTCGCTGGCCAAGGAGGGCATGACGATGGTCGTCGTGACCCACGAGATGGGCTTCGCCCGCCGGGCCGCGCACCGCGTCGTGTTCATGAGCGACGGCGAGATCGTCGAGGACGCGACCCCGGACGAGTTCTTCACCGCCCCGCGCAGCGACCGCGCCAAGGACTTCCTCGGCAAGATCCTCTCGCACTGAGGACACCTTCCACCACCACCCCCGACGAGCGGAGCGAACCGTGAAGAGAACCCGCATCCTGGTGGCTGCCGCCCTGGCCGCCACCCTCGCCCTGGCCGGCTGCGGCCGCGAGGGAGCCCCCGGCGCCGAGGGCTCGGGCTACCAGCCGACCGTCGCGCAGAACGTGACCGTCGAGGGCTCTCCCACCTTCGACGCCATGAAGCAGCGCGGCCGCGTCGTCATCGGTGTCAAGGACGACCAGCCGAACCTGGGCTTCCGCGACGCCACCACCAACGAGTTCTCCGGGTTCGACATCGACATCGCCCGGATGGTCGCGGGCGGTCTCGGCTTCTCCCCCGACCAGATCGACTACAAGGTCATCCCGTCGGCGGCGCGCGAGGACAACATCGAGCGCGGCGACGTCGACTTCTACGTCGGTACCTACACGATCAACGACAAGCGCAAGCAGCGCGTCGGGTTCGCCGGTCCGTACTACGTCGCCGGGCAGAGCCTGCTCGTCCGCGCCGACGACGACACGATCACCGGCCCCCAGACCCTGCAGGGCAAGCGGGTCTGCTCGGTCACCGGCTCCACCCCGATCCAGCGGGTCAAGGACCAGAAGCTGACCGACCAGGTCGTCGAGTTCCAGACCTACACCCAGTGCGTCGACCAGCTGATCAACAACCAGGTCGACGCCGTCACCACCGACGACGCGATCCTGCTCGGCTACGCCGCGCAGAACCCGCAGCAGCTGAAGGTCGTCGGCGAGAAGTTCTCCTCCGAGCCCTACGGCATCGGCGTCCCGAAGGCCGACACCGCGCTCCGCAACAAGATCAACGACCTGCTGCAGGCGTCGATCGACGACGGCACCTGGAAGACCATCTACGACGGCACCCTGGGCAAGTCCGGTACCCAGACCGAGCCGCCGGCCATCGAGCGCTACTGATCCCGCCCGCGGCCCGGCGGGGCGGTGCCCGCGCCCCCGCCCCGCCGGGCCGCGGCGGGTCCAGACACGTCGGGACCAGAGAAAGGAGAGCCGCCCGGTGGATGTCCTGCTGGACAACCTCGACCTCTACGTCGGCGGGTTCGCCGGCACGATCGGCCTCTTCGTCGTCGCCGCGATCGGGTCGCTGCTGCTCGGCACGCTGGTGGCGGGCATGCGGGTCAGCCCCGTCCCCGCGCTGCGTGCCTTCGGCACCGGCTACGTGACGATCCTGCGGAACACCCCGCTGACGCTGGTGCTGTTCTTCTTCGCGTTCGCCTACCCCCGCCTCGAGCTCGTCCAGCTCAGCTTCTTCGCGCTGGCGAGCGTCGGCCTGATCCTCTACACCGCCGCGTTCGTGTGCGAGGTCGTGCGGTCGGGCATCAACACGGTCCCGGTCGGACAGGCCGAGGCCTCCCGGGCGCTGGGCTTCACCTTCACCCAGACCCTCGGCCAGGTGGTGCTCCCGCAGGCGGTGCGCGCCACCGTCCCGCCGATGACGAACATCCAGATCGCACTGCTGAAGAACACCACGATCGCGTCCGGCTTCTCGGTGTTCCAGGCCGGCGGCATCTACCAGAACCTCTCCGAGCGCGGCTACAACGTGCTCGTCGGGCTGCTGTGGGTGGCGCTGATCTTCGTGATCCTGGTGGCCCCGCTGACCTGGATGCAGCGCCGCCTCGACGCCCGCTGGGGGGTGGCCCGATGAGCTCGGTCCTCTACGACATCCCGGGCCCGGCGGCCCGTGCCCGCAACCGCACGATCGGCGTCGTCGGCGTCGCGGTGATCGTGGCGATCCTCGGGTTCGTCGTCTACCGCTTCTGGGCCACCGGCCAGTTCAGCGGCCGGATGTGGGACTGGATCACCTACGAGGCGATCCAGATCCGGATCCTCGAGGCGCTGTGGAACACCATCCGCGCGTTCGCCGTCGCGGCGGTCCTGTCCCTGCTGTTCGGGGCGGTGTTCGCCGCCGGGCGGCTGTCGGACCACGCGTGGATCCGGGTCCCGTGCACCGTGATCGTGGAGTTCTTCCGCGCCGTCCCGCTGCTCGTCCTGATCTTCATCATGTACTACGGCATGTCGCAGGGCGCGGGCATCGAGATCACCGCGTTCTGGGCCGTCGTGCTCGGCCTGATGCTCTACAACGGCTCGGTGCTCGCCGAGGTGTTCCGCGCCGGGATCAACGCGGTCCCGCGCGGGCAGAGCGAGGCCGCCTACGCCCTGGGGCTGCGCAAGACCCAGGTGATGTCCTCGGTGCTGCTCCCGCAGGCGGTCCGCTCGATGCTGCCGACGATCCTGTCGCAGCTGGTGGTGGTCCTGAAGGACACCGCGCTCGGCTTCCTGATCCTCTACGAGGAGCTGCTGCTCGTGGCCCGCCAGCTCGGCAGCCAGGTACAGCTCGGGTCGCCGATCCTGCAGGTCGCGCTCGTCGTCGCGGTCATCTACATCGGGCTGTGCCTGATCCTGACCGGGCTGTCCCGGCTGGTGGAGAAGCGGCTGTCGCAGGGCCCGCGCAAGGCCACCGCGCAGGCGGCTCCGGAACCCGTGCCCACCGGCGGCGCGTCGGTCTGAGGCCCGTCGCCCTACAGGTGCCGCAGGAACGCGTCGGGGTCGGCGAGGAACCCCCGGGTCAGGACGACCGGGAGCGCCTCGTCGTACCCGACGCGGCGGACCGCGCCGTCGTCGCCGATCTCCAGGATCGTCGCCCCGGGCAGCGCGAGCAGCACCGGCGAGTGGGTGGCGACGACGAACTGGCTGCCCTGCGCGGTCAGGTCGGTCATCCGGGCGAGCACCGCCAGCGCCCCGGTGACCGACAGGGCGGCCTCCGGCTCGTCGAGCAGGTACAGCCCGCGCGGGGAGAACCGGTGCCTCAGCAGCGCGACGAACGACTCGCCGTGGCTGCGCTCGTGCGGCGAGCCCCCGAACGCCGGCGACAGCGGCGGGCCGCCGCCCTCCCGGTCGAGGCGTTCGACCTCGGTCGCCACGTTGTAGTACGACTCCGCGCGCAGGAAGAAGCTGGTCCGTTCCCGCCCCGGCCGGCGCACCGTCCGCAGGTGCGTCCCGAGGTCGGACTCGCTGGCCCGGGTCGCGAACCGGAACGACGCCGAGCCGCCCTCCGCGTTGAGCCCGAGCGCGACGGCGAGCGCTTCCAGCAGGGTGGACTTGCCGGACCCGTTCTCCCCGACCAGGAACGTGACGCCCGGGTAGAGCGCGAGGCCGCCGTGCGCGCGCAGCCACCGCACGACGCCGAGGTCGAACGGGTAGCCGTCGGCGGGCGCGTCGGGGTCGAGGGTCACACGGGCGACGAAGTGCCCGGCGCTCACAGGTTCTCGATGTCCACCGGCTCGATGCCCTCCTCCGCGGGCAGCGCGAACCCGAACACCCGGGAGTAGAACGCGAGCTCGGCGTCGAGGGCCCGGCGGATGTTCGCGGCCTGCCGGAAGCCGTGCTGCTCCCCGGCGAACAGCAGGTAGGCGACCGGCACCCCGCGCTCGCGCAGCGCGTCGACGATCATCTCCGACTGGTTGGGCGGGACGATGGCGTCCTCGTCGCCCTGGAGCACGATCAGCGGGGTGCGGAAGCGCCCCACGTGGGTGAGCGGGGAGCGCTCGGTGTACACCGCCTCCGCCGCGGGCCACGGCCCGACCAGGCCGTCGAGGTAGCGGGACTCGAACTTGTGGGTGTCCCGGGCGAGGGCGGCCAGGTCGGCGACGCCGAAGTGGTCGGCCCCGGCGGAGAACGGGGTGTCGTCCCGGGCGAGGGCGGCCAGGGTGGTGAACCCGCCCGCGGAGCCGCCGCGGATCGCCATCCGGGCCGGGTCGACGCGGCCGGTGTCGGCGAGCGTGCGGGCCGCGGCGAGGCAGTCGGCGACGTCGACGATCCCCCAGGCGCCCTTCAGCTGCTCGCGGTAGGCGCGGCCGTAGCCGGTGGAGCCGCCGTAGTCGACGTCGACGACGCCGAACCCGCGGCTGGTCCAGTACTGCACGGCGACCGAGAGGACCGGGGTCGCGGAGCCGGTCGGCCCGCCGTGGATGACGACGAGCAGCGGCGGCAGCTCGCCCTCGGGGGCGTCGTGGCCGGCCGGCGGCGGGTAGAACAGCGCGTAGCCGGTGCGCGGGCTGCCCGCGGCGTCCGAGGACAGGAACGTGATCGGCTCGGGCACCGACACGGTCTCCGGGCGCAGGCCGAGGTCGCGCGGGGCGCGCAGGGTCTGCACCCCGGCCGCGCCGGGCTCCCCCGCGCCGTCCGGGGCGGGCACGACGCGGTGCACGCCCGGCTCGGCGGTGGGCGACCCGGCGACGCAGACGACGGCGTAGGGCCCGTCGGCGCGCACCGAGCCGATCGCGGTGAACGGGGTGTCGAGCTCGATGATCCGGCCGTCGACCTCCCGCACGACCAGCGCGTCGAAGCCCCGCGAGGAGCGGGCGAACACGACGCGGCCGTCCTCCAGGACGGCGTAGCGCGACCCGCCCAGCACCCAGCCGGGCACGCCGATCTCGGCGTCGATGCGCACGAGCGCCTCGATGTCGTGGCCGGGCAGCCAGCGGTAGAGGTTCCACCAGCCGGTGCGGTCGCTGATGAAGGTGAGCGACCCGTCGGGCTGCCACTGCGGCTCGGTGACCGACTCCCCCGGCCCGCCCGCGACGACGGTGTCCACCCCGGACGCCAGGTCGCGGACGGTGAGCTCGACGTCGTCCCACGGCATCGACGGGTGGTTCCAGGACAGCCAGGCCAGCGTGCCGCCGTCCGGGGAGATCCGCGGCGCGGCGACGAAGTCCGGGCCGCCGACCAGCACCTCCGGCTCCGACGGGGCGCGGGCGTCGAGCCGCACGATCTCGTTGACGACCTCGGCGGCCGGGGTGTGCGCGGCGTGGTGGCGCTCGCGGACCACGACCATCCAGGTGCCGTCGGGGGCGACGTCGCCGTCGGCGTGGCGGTCGCCACGGGGCACCGCGGGCTCCGGGGTGAGCGCGACCGGGGCGGCGCCGCGGTCGAGCCGGTACAGGCGCTGGTCGGCCCACTCGACGTACCAGACGACGCCGGGGCTGCCGGCGTGCAGCCACCACGCGCCGCCGCCGTACTCGTGGACCGCCGAGCGGGCGTTCGCGCCCTCGGGCAGCAGGTCGGTGCGCGAGCCCGCGGCGTCGCCGCCGGTACGGCGCACCAGCTGGGTCCGGCCGCCCTCCGCGGCGCGGCCCTCGGCCCAGACCACGCCGGTGTCCTCGGTGCCGGGTGCACCGTCGGGGCGGACCTCCCCGAGCCGCACCGCGGCCGTCACCACCACTTCGGACGTGACCGGTGTCGGCCACGACCCGTACCCGGAGATCGTCACGGCGCCCACGCTAGTCATCGCCGGGCCGCCGTGCCCGTAGGTTGTCGCCGTGCCGACACTGCGAGCGCTGGAATGCCTGGTGGCCGTGTTCGACCACGGCTCGGTCACCGCTGCCGCCGCCGCGCTGCACCTGTCCCAGCCCGCGCTGTCGCACCAGCTCGCCCAGCTGGAGCGGGAGGTGGGGACCCCGCTGCTGGAGCGGCTGCCGCGCGGGGTGCGCCCGACCGTCGCGGGCCGGGCGGTGCACGCCGACGCCGTCGCCGCGCTGGCGGCCGCGGACCGGGTGCTGACGACCGGGCGCGCGGTCGCCCACGGCGGCGCCGGGGTGCTGCGGGTGGCGTGCGCGGAGACGATGACCGCGGGGCTGCTCGCACCGGTGCTGCGGGCCTCCTCCGGCGCCGCCGCCCGGACCCGGGTGGAGCTCACCGAGCTGACCAGCGCCGACGAGATCGCGGCCCGGGTGGCCGACGGCGCGGCCGACGTGGGGGTGTCCCCGCGCCCCGGCCGCGACGGCGTCGACGCCGAGGTGCTCGGCCGCGAGCCGCTGGTCGCGGTGCTCCCCCGTCACCACCCGCTCGCCGACACACCGGGCCCGGTCCCGGTCGCCGCGCTCGGCGACGGGCCCGTGGTGCACTACGACCCCGGCAACGGCCTGGCCGGCTGGCTCGACACCCTCGCCGCCGGGCACGGCGTCGCCCTCGACGCGGTGACCCGCACCCGCAGCGCGACGACCGCGGCCCGGCTCGCCGACGCCGGGCTGGGCGTCGCGGTGGTGCCGGTGACGGCGCTGCCCGCGGGCGCCCCGGGCGTGGTGCGGGCGCTGGACCCGGCGCAGGACCGGGAGGTGGTCGCGCTGACCCGGCCGGGCCGGGACCCGGTGGTGACGGCGTTCGTCGCCGCGCTGCGACGGCGCGGGGTGCCCGTGCACGCCGCCGTCGCCGCGCAGCTCACCCCCTAGAACTGCGCCGCCGGTCAGGCCAGCCGGCCGCCGCCGTCGACGTGCAGGGTCGTGCCGGTGACGAAGGGGTTGGTGAGCAGCGACCGGGCCGCCGCGGAGACCTGTGCCGGGGTCCCCGTGAGCCGTGCCGGGTTGGCCGCGGCGGTGGCGGCGAGGAAGGCGTCCTTCCCGTCGCCGAGCCGGTCCCACTGGCCGGAGTCGACGATGCCGGGCGAGAGCGCGTTGACCCGCACCGGGGCGAGCTCGACGGCCAGCGCCTCGGCGAGGAACGCGACCGCGCCGTTGGTCGTCGCCATCACCGACCGTCCGGGCGCCGGGCGCCAGGCCGCGACCCCGGAGAACAGCAGGAACGAGCCCCGCACCAGCGGGGCGAGGTGCTTGGCCAGCAGCAGCGGGCCGACGACCTTCGCGTCGAACGCGGTGTGGACGGCGTCGCGGTCCAGCTCGGCGACGGGCCCGTTCGCCGGTGCGGCGGCCAACGACACGACGTGATCCAGCGGCCCCGAGGTCGCGGCGAAGGCGGCGATGCTCCCCTCGTCGGTCAGGTCGATCCGGGCGGTGGCGGCGCCGACCTGCGCGGCCACCGGGGCGAGCCGCTGCGGGTCGCGCCCGGCGAGGGTGACCGTGGCCCCCTCGGCGACGGCGTCGGCGGCGAGCGCGCGGGCGATGCCCGAGCCGCCGCCGACGATCAGCAGGTCCTGTCCGGCCAGTGTGGTGATGTCCATGCCCGGTACAGCGCCGCCGGACCGTCGCGCAGTCCCGTCGGGCGATCGATGCTTCCGAGCGCTGCGATAGACGCCGTCTATGCCTCGGCCAGTCGTAGCGTCGCCCGGGCCCGGGCGAGCACCGGTGCGTCGACCATCTCCCCGCCGAACCGGAAGACCCCGGGGTGCCGCTCCGCCTCGGCGAGCAGGGCGCGGGCGTGCTCGGTCTCGGCCTCACCGGGCCGGAACCCGCGGCGGACGACCTCCACCTGCGACGGGTGGATGCACACCTTCGCCGCGAACCCCGCGTTCGCCGCGTCGACGGAGTCGACGAGCAGGGTGTCGGTGTCGGCGATGTCGGTGAGCACCGTGTCGACCGGGGCCCGGCCCGCGGCGCGGGCGGCGTAGAGGATCCGGGTGCGGGCCTCGGCGAGGGCCGGTCCGTAGCCGCCGCCGGCCGCGCGCCCGGTGCGCCCGCCCAGGTCGGCGAGCAGGTCCTCGCTGCCCCACATCAGGCCCGCGCAGTTCGACGCCCGGGCGATCGACGGCGCCTCCAGCACCCCGTGCGCGGTCTCGCACAGCGCGATCACCGGGTGCGGGGCCAGCGCCTCCACCGCGGCGGCGCTCGTCGCCATCGGCAGCATCAGGGTGAGGTCGGGGTGGGCGGCCAGCGCGGCGACGTCGCCGTCGTGGGCGGGGGCGCCGGGCGCGTTGACCCGCACGACCACCCGGGTGCGGTCCAGCTCCGCCAGCGCGGCGACGACGGCGTCCCGAGCGCCGTCCTTGTCGTCCGGGCCGACGGCGTCCTCCAGGTCGAGGATGACGGCGTCGGCCGCGGCGAGCGCCTTGGCGAACCGGTCGGGCCGGTCGCCGGGGCAGAACAGCAGGGCCGGCCCGTGGTCGAGGGGGCGGGCGACGGTGTCCACGGGTGGGTCCCTCCGGTCGGACGGCGAGTCGGGTCCGACCAGGATCTCCGGTGCGTCGACGGCCGGCTCACCGGGGCCCGGCCTCAGCGCCGTACCGCGGCCGCCTCCCGCAGCAGCCGGACCGCGACCGGCAGCGCGCCGGGCCGCAGCACCGGCGCCAGCCCGACGATCCCGCGCATCCCGGTCCACCAGCGGACCTGCCCGTCGGTGCGGAGCACACCGACCGCGGGCGCCCGGCACCCGGCGACGGCGGCCGGCAGGTTCGGGTAGATCTCGGCCAGCCGTGGCTCGTGGCAGGACCGCGCACGGACCCGGACGGTCACGCAGCCCGGCAGCTCCCGTGCGATCCGCGAGCACGGCGCGCAGGCCGCGTCGTGCACCACCACCAGCTCCCGGATCCGCGTGCGTGCCACGGCGCCATCATCGCCTGCCCTCAGCGAGCGAGCACCGCCGCGGCCAGCGCGCCGGGGTGCGACAGCATCGGGTGGTGCCCGCCGGGGACCATCTCGGGCACGACGCCGCGCAGCCGCCGGGCGAGCATCGTCCGGACGAACGCGGCCGGGAACAGCTTGTCCTCGCGGCACAGCAGGTACCGGGTCGGCACGTCCGGCCAGGCCGCACGCGGCCACGGCTGGGTCCACGGCGTCGCGGACTGGTCGCGCTCGTGACGCAGTGCCTCGTTCGCCACCGACTCCTCGACGTCGTGGTAGAAGAGCCCGACGACGTCGTCGGGGTCGCGCCCGTCGCGGGCGTCCTGCTCGGCGAGCGCCACCCCGGCGCCGGTCGCGTCGCCCCACTGCGCCGCGGACTCGCCCGGCAGCGGCACCATCGCCGTCACCAGGACGAGCCCACGCACCGCGATCCGGTCGCACACCAGCGGTGCGCTGAACCCGCCGAAGGAGTGCGCGACGACCACGAGGTCGTCGGCACCGCCGACCGCGGCCACGATGGCGTCGGCGTAGGTCTCCAGCCCGGCGGTGTCGTCGTCGCAGGGCAGCTCGACCGGCACCGCGCGGTGGCCGCGCCGGGTCAGCTCCCGTTCCAGCGGACCCCAGTACCAGGTGTCGGTCCCCGCCCCGGGGACGAGTGCGAAGGTCGTCATGCCGGTGACGACCGCCCACCGGGGGCGTTCTCATCGCCTACCGTCGGGGGCGGAACCGAGGAGGCCCGATGACCGACCCGACCCACCTGCCCGCCGTCCCCGACCCGGAACCGGCCGTGCCCGACCCTGCCGTCCCCGACCCGGTCGAGCCCGTCACCGACTACACCGACCACGGCGTCCCCACGTTCTCCTACGTGCGCGACCGCATCGAGGGCCGCGCCGCCACCGCGGCGGCCGCCGAGGAGCTCGCGGGCGGCGACGCGCGCGCCGCGGAGGCGGAGGACGCGTTCGCCGAGCGCGAGCGCAAGGCCGCCGACCGGCTCGCCGAGATCCGCCGGTCGATGGAGCGCTGAGCGACCCGTCGCACCCCCGGGGCGGTCCCCGCACCCCGTGCGGCGGGTGCGGCGCCCGCCGCCGGGGTGCGCGGGCACGCTCAGCTCCCGGAGCGCCGGAAGATCTTGTCCCCCAGCCACACCAGCGGGTCGTACTTGCGGTCCACCGCGCGCTCCTTGAGCGGGATGAGCGCGTTGTCGGTGATCTTGATGTGCTCGGGGCACACCTCGGTGCAGCACTTGGTGATGTTGCAGAACCCCAGCCCGTGCTCCTCCTGGGCCTCGACGGCGCGGTTGCCGTGCGCGTCGAGCGGGTGCATGTCCAGCTCGGCCATCCGCATCAGGTAGCGCGGCCCGGCGAACGCCTCCTTGTTCTCCTCGTGGTCGCGGACCACGTGGCAGGTGTTCTGGCACAGGTAGCACTCGATGCACTTGCGGAACTCCTGGCTCCGCTCGACGTCGACCTGCGCCATCCGGTACTCGCCCGGAGCCACGCCCTCGGGCGGGGTGAAGCTGGGGATCTCGCGGGCCTTGGTGTAGTTGAACGACACGTCGGTCACGAGGTCGCGGATCACCGGGAAGCTGCGCAGCGGCGTGACGGTGACGACCTCCGCGTCGTCGAAGGTGTTCATCCGCGTCATGCACATCAGCCGCGGCCGGCCGTTGATCTCCGCCGAGCACGAGCCGCACTTGCCCGCCTTGCAGTTCCACCGCACGGCCAGGTCGCCGGCCTCGGTGGCCTGCAGCCGGTGGATGACGTCGAGGACGACCTCGCCCTCGTTCACCTCCACCGGGTAGTCGACCAGCTCGCCCTTGGTGTCGTCGCCGCGCCAGACGCGGAAGTGGTGCAGGTGACTGCTCACTGGTTCCCCTCCGCGGAGTCGGCGCGGTGACCGCCCAGCTCGTCTCCGGTGTAGTACTTCTTCAGCTCGTCCATCTCGAACAGGTCGAACAGGTCCGACCGCATCGGGAGCTGCTCCTGACGGGTCAGCTCGACGTCGTCCTCGCCGATCGCCCGGCACACCAGCAGCAGGTGCCGCCAGTCCGAGTCCATGACCGGGAAGTCGTCGCGGGTGTGCCCGCCCCGGGACTCCTGGCGCTCCAGCGCGGCCTTGCCGGTGCACAGCGCGACCAGCAGCATGTTCCGCAGGTCCAGGGCCAGGTGCCAGCCGGGGTTGAACCGGCGGTGCCCCTCGACCGAGACGGTGCGGGTCCGGGTCGCGATGTCCTCGAGCTTCTTGAGGGCGAGCTCCATCTCGTCGCCCTTGCGGATGATCCCGACGAGCTCGTGCATCGTCTTCTGCAGTTCCTGCTGCACCACGAACGGGTTCTCCCCGCCCTCGGTCGCGCTGGAGAACGGCAGCATCGCCCGCTCCAGCGCGGCGGCGACGTCGGACTCGGCCACGGCGGGCCGGCCGGCGTCGGCGTGCTGCGCGGCGTGCAGCCCGGCGCGACGGCCGAACACCAGCAGGTCCGACAGCGAGTTGCCGCCGAGCCGGTTGGAGCCGTGCATGCCGCCCGCGACCTCGCCCGCGGCGAACAGCCCCGGCACCTTCGACATCGCGGTGTCCGGCTCGACCTCCACCCCGCCCATCACGTAGTGGCAGGTCGGGCCGACCTCCATCGGCTCCTTGGTGATGTCGACGTCGGCCAGCTCCTTGAACTGGTGGTGCATCGACGGCAGCCGCTTGAGGATCTCCTCGGGCTTGAGCCGGGTGGACACGTCGAGGAACACCCCACCGTGCTCGGTGCCCCGGCCGGCCTTCACCTCGGAGTTGATCGCCCGGGCCACCTCGTCGCGGGGCAGCAGCTCCGGCGGGCGCCGGTTGTTGTCCGGGTCGGTGTACCAGCGGTCGCCCTCCTCCTCGGAGGTCGCGTACTGCTCCTTGAACACGTCCGGCACGTACTCGAACATGAACCGCTTGCCGTCGGTGTTGCGCAGCACGCCGCCGTCGCCGCGGACCGACTCGGTGACCAGCAGGCCCCGCACCGAGGGCGGCCACACCATGCCCGTCGGGTGGAACTGCAGGAACTCCATGTTGATCAGCGTCGCGCCGGCGCGCAGGGCCAGCGCGTGACCGTCGCCGGTGTACTCCCAGGAGTTCGACGTGACCGAGTAGCTCTTCCCGACCCCGCCGGTGGCGAGCACGATCGCCGGGGCGTCGAAACGCACGAACCGGCCGTCGCCGCGGAAGTAGCCGAAGCAGCCCGAGATCGCGCCGTCGGTGGTGAACAGCTCGGTGATCGTGCACTCGTGGAAGACCCGGATGCGGGACTCGGCATCGCCGGTCTCGGCGAGGTCCTCCTGCTGCAGCGAGACGACCTTCTGCTGCAGGGTGCGGATCAGCTCCAGGCCGGTCCGGTCGCCGACGTGCGCCAGCCGCGGGTAGGTGTGCCCGCCGAAGTTGCGCTGGCTGATCTTGCCGTCCGTGGTGCGGTCGAACAGCGCACCGTAGGTCTCCAGCTCCCAGACCCGGTCCGGGGCCTCCTTGGCGTGCAGCTCGGCCATCCGCCAGTTGTTGAGGAACTTCCCGCCGCGCATGGTGTCGCGGTAGTGGACCTGCCAGTTGTCGTTCGGGTTGGCGTTGCCCATCGACGCCGCACAGCCGCCCTCGGCCATCACGGTGTGCGCCTTGCCGAACAGCGACTTGGAGATGATCGCCGTCCGCTTGCCCTGCAGCCGCGCCTCGATCGCCGCCCGCAGGCCGGCACCGCCGGCCCCGATGACG
The DNA here is from genome assembly GCF_023717215.1 of Pseudonocardia sp. DR1-2. NCBI lineage: Bacteria > Bacillati > Actinomycetota > Actinomycetes > Pseudonocardiales > Pseudonocardiaceae > Pseudonocardia > Pseudonocardia sp. DR1-2. The sequence continues at coordinate 202,768 of NZ_JAMQOF010000008.1, forward strand.
ACGACGTCGTAGTCGTGCCGCTCGATCTGTTCGTCCATCTCGGTGCTCACCCCACGATCCGCAGGTCGCTGATCCAGCCGGCGGAGACGGCCATGACGTAGAAGTCGGTGACGGCGAGGCTCACCAGCGTCGCCCACGCGAACTGGTTGTGCCGCGTGTTCAGCTTCGAGACCTGGGTCCAGAGCTTGTAGCGGACCGGGTGCTTCGAGAAGTGGTTGAGCCGCCCGCCGACGGCGCTGCGGCACGAGTGGCACGAGAGCGTGTAGCCGAACAGCAGCACCACGTTCACGACCAGGATGATGTTGCCCAGCCCCAGGCCGAACCCGCCGCCGGGCTTGGCGAAGGCCAGCACCGCGTCGTAGGCGTTGATCAGCGTGATGATCCCGGCGATGTAGAAGAAGTAGCGGTGCGCGTTCTGCAGGATCAGCGGGAAGCGCGTCTCACCGGTGTAGCGGCGGTGCGGCTCGGCCACCGCGCAGGCCGGCGGGGAGAGCCAGAACGCCCGGTAGTAGGCCTTGCGGTAGTAGTAGCAGGTCAGCCGGAACAGCAGCAGGAACGGCAGGGAGACCGCCGCGTAGGGCAGCCACCAGACGTCGGGCAGGAACCGGCCGAAGTGCGACGCCTCCTCGACGCAGCCCGTCGAGACGCACGGCGAGTAGAACGGCGTCAGATAGCCGTACTCGGGGACGAAGTAGTAGTTCTGCATGAACGCCCGCACGGTCGCGTAGGCGACCCAGGCGACGAACGCCACGAAGGTGGCCAGCGGGGGAAGCCACCATCGGTCCGTGCGCAGCGTGCGCGCGGCGATGGTGGCCCGGCCGGTGGACGCGTCAGTGGTGGATGACACGTACGGGAGCTCCTGTCGTCTCGACGACGCCGAAGAGACCTGACACGACGTCGTGTCCTCGTGAACACCCGCCGCACACACGGTGCGGTGGTCGCCAGAGAGTACGACCCAGATCACATGTGATCTACGTCGGGACGGTGATTGGGCGTCGCATCGAGACGTGGCTCACACGTCACGGGCCGTCGAGACCCGATTCGCGCAGCGTGACGTTCAGCCGCCCGGACCGCAGGCCGGTACCGGGCGGTCCGGGGTCGTCGAGCAGCCGGGGCACCCCGTGGAACGCCAGCCGGCTCGCCCCGCCGAACACGACGAGGTCACCGGAGTACAGCTCGACGTCGGTCCACGGCCGCCCGCGGTGCCCGGCGGAGCCGAGCCGGAACAGGCACGCCCGCCCGACCGACAGCGACACCACCGGGGCGGGCGAGCGTTCCTCGCGGTCCTGGTGCAGGCCCATGCGGGCGTCGCCGTCGTAGAAGTTGACCACCGCGACGTCCGGCCGGTACGCCTGCGCGTCCGGGTGGCCGGTCGCGGCCAGCGCGGCCCGGCCGAGGTCGGCCAGCCACGACGGGACCGGTGGGACGGCACCGCCGTCCTGGTCGTCGCGGGTGCGCGAGTAGCGGTAGGGCAGCCAGTGCCATCCCAGGCAGACGCTGCGGACCGACATCACGCCACCGCCGGGGAACGTCACCGTGCGCAGACCGGGGCCGTCGCGGACCCACTCCCGGCAGGCGTCGGCCAGCCTGCGCTGCCCGGGGAGGTCGAGCCAGTCCGGGACGTGCACCGCGCCGGGCCCGAGCGCACGCCGCTCCCGTCCGAACAGTCCGTCCACGACCCCTCCCCCACGACGCACGACGGCCCGGGCACCCCGCGGAAGGGGTGGCCGGGCCGTCGCGACGGTGTGTCCTACTTCTTCCGGCCGCCCACCGTGGCCGCGAGGTAGTCGCGGTTCAGCTGGGAGATCACGTCGAGCGGGATCTCCTTCGGGCAGGCGGTGGCGCAGGCACCGGTGTTGGTGCAGCCGCCGAACCCGGCGGCCTCGTGCTCCTCCACCATGCTGACGACGCGCTCGTAGCGCTCCGGCTGGCCCTGCGGCAGCTCACCCAGGTGGGTCAGCTTGGCGCCCAGGAACAGCGACGCCGACCCGTTCGGGCAGGCCGCGACGCAGGCACCGCAGCCGATGCAGTTCGCCGCGGCGAACGAGCGGTCCGCGGCGACCTTCGGCACGGCGTTGGAGTTGGCCTCCGGCGCCGACCCGGTGTTCACCGAGACGTAGCCGCCGGCCTGGATCATCTTGTCGAACGCGGCGCGGTCGACGACGAGGTCCTTGATGACCGGGAACGAGCCCGAGCGGAACGGCTCGATGACGATCGTGTCGCCGTCGGAGTAGTGCCGCATGTGCAGCTGGCAGGTGGTGGTCGCCCGCTGCGGGCCGTGCGGCCGGCCGTCGATGACCATGCTGCACGAGCCGCAGATGCCCTCGCGGCAGTCGTGGTCGAACGCGACCGGCTCGTCGCCGGAGAGGATCAGCTTCTCGTTGAGCACGTCGAGCATCTCGAGGAACGACATGTCCTCGTCGGCGTCGACGGTGTAGGTGACCAGGCGCCCCTTGTCGACCGCGTCGCGCTGGCGCCAGACCTTCAGGTTGAGCTTCATGTCCGTCGGTCCTCTTACTTGTAGCTGCGCTGGGTCGGGTGCACGTACTCGAACGTGAGCTCCTCCTTGTGCAGGACCGGAGCCTGCCCGCGGCCGGTGTACTCCCAGGCCGAGGTGAAGGAGAAGTTCTCGTCGTCGCGCTGCGCCTCGCCGTCCTCGGTCTGGCTCTCCCCGCGGAAGTGACCGCCGCAGGACTCGCGACGCACGAGCGCGTCGAGACACATGAGCTCGCCGAGCTCGAGGAAGTCGGCCACCCGGCCGGCCTTCTCCAGGCTCTGGTTGAGCTCCGCGCCGGTACCCGGCACCTTGACGTTGTTCCAGAACTCGCGACGGAGCTCGGGGATGCGGTCCAGCGCCTTGCGCAGACCCTCCTCGGTGCGCTCCATCCCGCAGTAGTCCCACATGATCTGGCCCAGCTCGCGGTGGAACGAGTCCACCGTGCGGGTGCCGTTGATCGACAGGAACTGGTCGATCCGGTCGGTGACCGACTGCACGGCCTCGACGACCTCGGGCGCGTCGTCCGGGACGGCGTCGAGCTCGTTCTTGGCCAGGTAGTCGCCGATCGTGACCGGGAGGACGAAGTAGCCGTCGGCCAGGCCCTGCATCAGCGCGGACGCACCGAGCCGGTTCGCGCCGTGGTCGGAGAAGTTGGCCTCGCCCGCCACGTAGAGACCCGGGACGGTCGACTGCAGGTCGTAGTCGACCCAGAGGCCACCCATCGTGTAGTGCACGGCGGGGAAGATCCGCATCGGGACCTCGTACGGGTTCTCACCCGTGATCCGCTCGTACATCTCGAACAGGTTGCCGTACTTGTTCTCGACGGCCTTGCGGCCGAGCCGCTGGATGGCGTCGTCGAAGTCCAGGTACACGCCCAGGCCCGACGGTCCGACGCCGCGCTTCTCGTCGCAGACCTCCTTGGCGGCCCGGGACGCGATGTCGCGGGGCACCAGGTTGCCGAACGCCGGGTACTTGCGCTCGAGGAAGTAGTCGCGCTCCTCGTGCGGAATCTCGTTCGGCCCGCGGTCGTCGCCGAGCTTCTTCGGGACCCAGACGCGGCCGTCGTTGCGCAGCGACTCCGACATCAGGGTCAGCTTCGACTGGTGGTCGCCGGAGACCGGGATGCAGGTCGGGTGGATCTGGGTGAAGCAGGGGTTCGCGAACAGCGCGCCCTTGCGGTGCGCCCGCCAGGAGGCGGTCACGTTGCAGCCCTTGGCGTTCGTCGACAGGTAGAAGACGTTGCCGTAGCCGCCGGAGGCGAGCACGACCGCGTCGGCGGTGTGCACCTCGATCTCGCCGGAGACCATGTCGCGCGCGACGATGCCGCGGGCGCGCCCCTCGACGACGATCAGCTCCAGCATCTCGTGCCGGGCGTACATCTCGACGGTGCCGGCCTTCACCTGGCGCTCCAGCGCCTGGTAGGCGCCGATCAGCAGCTGCTGGCCGGTCTGGCCGCGGGCGTAGAAGGTGCGGGAGACCTGCACGCCGCCGAACGAGCGGTTGTCGAGCAGACCGGCGTAGTCGCGGGCGAACGGGACGCCCTGCGCGACGCACTGGTCGATGATCTGGCGGGAGATCTCGGCGAGCCGGTGGACGTTGGACTCCCGCGCACGGAAGTCGCCGCCCTTCACGGTGTCGTAGAACAGCCGGTAGACGCTGTCGCCGTCGTTGCGGTAGTTCTTCGCCGCGTTGATGCCGCCCTGCGCGGCGATCGAGTGCGCGCGCCGCGGGCTGTCCTGGTAGCAGAACGTCTTGACGTGGTAGCCGGCCTCGCCGAGCGTGGCGCTCGCGGAGCCGCCGGCCAGGCCGGAGCCCACGACGATGATCTTCTTCGAGCGCTTGTTCGCCGGGTTGACCAGCTTGACGCCGAAACGACGGCGCTCCCAGCGGGTCTCGATGGCGCCCGAGGGGACCGCCTTGTCGACGACCGGCTCACCGGTCGCGTAGTCGGCGTAGGCCACGTGGTGGGACGAGGCGTCAGTGCTGTCAGTCATGGGATCAGACCACTCCGAACGTGACGGCGAGGGGCACCGAGATGAAGCCGAGGGTCAGCACGGCGGCGAAGACCGTCGACACCACCTTGATGGTGCGCTCACGGCTGTTCGACGACCACCCGAGCGTCTGGATGCCCGAGAAGATGCCGTGCTGGACGTGGAAGCCCAGCGCGACCACCGCGAGGACGTAGAACAGGGTGACGTACCAGCGGGCGAGGGTGAAGTCGGCCGCGAGGTTGTCGGCCACCGCGAGGTGCACGCCGTTCGGGTTCAGCGTGCCCGCGGTGAGGTCGAGCAGGTGGTAGATCACGAACAGCGCGATGATCACGCCGCCCCAGCGCATGGTGCGGGCCGCGTAGCTGCCCTTGACCTGGTAGGAGCCACCCGCGTACTTGATCGGGCGGGCCCTGCGCGCACGCAGGGCGAGCATCGTCGCCGACCAGATGTGGGCGACCACCGCGACGACCAGCACCACGCGGACGATCCAGAGCATGCCCGAGTAGGGCAGCGCCGGCTCCAGGATGGTGCGCAGCCAGGCCGCGTAGTGATCGATCGCCTCGGGGCCGAAGAAGATCTTCAGGTTCCCGATCATGTGCAGCGTGACGTAGCCGAGCAGCACGACGCCGCTCACCGCCATCACGAACTTCAACAGCGCACTGGGCGTGCGCGGGCGCCGGGGTGCGGCGGGCTTGGCTCCGCCGCCGGCCCGGGACTTCTCGGACATCGTGACCACGTCCTCCAGTGGACATACCAACGGGTAAGGCAGTCCAATGCATGAAACGGTCTCCGCTCATAGCCGTAAGCTATGCACGTGACACTTCAGCAGCTCATGTACTTCGTCGCCGTGGCGAACGTGCGCAGCTTCACTCGGGCGGCCGACCAGGTGGGTGTCGCCCAGCCGACCCTGAGCCGCGCGCTGCGGGCGCTGGAGGACGAGCTGGGCTCCCCGCTGATCAACCGCGGGTCGGCCGTCACGCTGACCCCGGCCGGTGAGGCGGTGCTGCCACTGGCACGCAGGATGCTCGCCGATTCCGACATGGTCCGCACGACGGTGGCCGAGATGGTCGGCCTGCGCAGCGGCCGGGTACGGGTCGGGGCGACGCCGTCGCTGTGCATCGGCGTGCTGTCCGACGTGCTGCGGGTCTTCCACGCCCGGCACCCCGAGATCGCCGTCGAGCTCGCCGAGGACGGCTCGCAGCCGCTGGAGGCGGCGCTGGTGCAGGGGGAGCTGGACGTCGCGCTGGTGATCGTGCCCCCCGACGGTGTGGACCCGACCCTGCACACCGCTCCCCTGCTGCGCGAACGGCTCTCGGTCGCCTCGCCGCGGGCGCGCAGGCCGCTGACCCCGCGCGGGTCGATGACGGTGTCCGAGCTCGCCCGGCACGACCTGGTGATGGTGCGCCGGGGCTACGACCTGCGGGAGGTGACCCTGCGGGCCTACGCCGTCGCCGGGGTCACGCCGCGGATCGCCGTCGAGGGCGGTCAGATGGACGCGGTGCTGCGCATGGTCGAGGCCGGCACCGGGGTGGCGGTGGTGCCGGACCTGACGTTCATCGGGCGGCCGCGGCTGCGGCGCACGGTGCTCAACCCGGCGATCCACCGCACGGTGGCGCTGGCGCGACGGGCCGACATCGCCCCCACCCCGGCCGTCATCGCCTTCGCGGACACGCTGCTGGAGCACATGTCCGACACCTCGGCGTCGCTGCGGGAGGGCACGACCGACGTCCAGGTGCTGCACCGGCACCGGACCGGCCGGGAGCTGCTCGGCTGAGGGCCGGGGTCAGTCGGGCACCGGGAACAGCGGGGCGTGACCCCCGGGGCTCTCCGGCGGCGGGTGCGGGTCGAGCACCCGCAGGTGCTCGCACGTGCCGGTCACCTGCAGGACCCGGCGGACCTGGCGCGCCGCGCCGCAGTACAGCTCCAGCACGACCCCGGCCGCGGCGGCGTCGCGGTGGCAGTCCAGCAGCGCCGCGATCCCGGCCGAGCCGAGGAAGCCGACCGCGGACAGGTCCAGCACGATCCGCGGGGCCGCGGCGAACCAGGCGCCCACCTGCTCGGCCAGGAACGGCGCGGTCGCGACGTCGACGTCGCCGACGGCGTGCAGCGCCACCGGCCCCGACGGGTGCGGCACCGCCTCCAGGGCCAGGCCGCCGCCCTCCGCGGTCGCGGCGGACAGGCCGGGCACTCCTCCCGGGCCCTCCGTCGGATCGGTCATCACCGGCCGCCTCCCGCGGGGCGCCGCGCCACCGCCGGGGCCAGAGTGCCAGTACCGCACGCTGATCGCCCGATGGCGGCGGTGTCGACGCCCCGTCGACGCGCGGGACGCCGCCGGTCTTCCTACGCTCGGCGGGTGGCCCATCACGATCTCGCAATCGTCGGCACCGGATCCGGGAACATGATCGTCGACGACCGCTTCGACGGTCTCGACGTCGCCCACGTCGAGGCGACCCGGTTCGGCGGGACCTGCCTGAACGTCGGCTGCATCCCGACCAAGATGCTCGCCTACACCGCCGAGGTCGCCGAGACCGTGCGGGCGGCGTCGTCCTACGGCGTGGACGCCCGGATCGACCGGATCCGCTGGAGCGACATCCGCGACCGGGTCTTCGCCCGGCTCGACCCGATCGGCGACGAGGGCCGCGACCACCGCCGTGCCCACGGCACCGTCTACGACGGCACGGCCCGCTTCACCGGGCCGCGCGCGATGACGGTGGATCTGGCCGACGGCGGCACCGCGGAGTTCACCGCGGACCGGATCGTGCTCGCCGTCGGGGGACGGCCGGTCGTCCCGCCACCGGTCGCGGACTCGGGCGTCCCGTTCCACACCTCGGACACGATCATGCGGATCGACGAGCTGCCCGAGCACCTGGCGATCATCGGCGGCGGCTACATCGCGGCCGAGTTCGCGCACGTGTTCGGCGGGCTGGGCTGCGAGGTCACGATCGTCGAGAGCGCCGACACCCTGCTCGGAGGGATGGACGAGACCGTCGTGAAGCGGTTCACCGACGCCGCCCGCGAGCGCTTCACCGTCCACACCGGCCGGACGGTGGAGAAGGTCACCGGCGGCGAGGGCGACGTGCGGCTGCACCTCGACGACGGCACCGAGGTCCGGGCCGACCGGCTGCTCGTCGCGGCCGGGCGCCGTCCGAACTCCGACCGGCTCGACCCGGACCACGCCGGGGTCGACACCGACGACGCCGGCCGCGTCGTCGTCGACGCCTACGGCCGCACCACCGCCGACGGGGTGTGGGCGCTGGGTGACGTCTCGACCCCGCACCCGCTCAAGCACGTCGCGAACCACGAGGCCGAGGTCGTCGGGCACAACCTCGCCCACCCCGACGACCTGCGCGAGGTCGACCACGGGTTCGTGCCGGCCGCGGTGTTCACCACCCCGCAGATCGGCTCCGTGGGGCGCACCGAGCAGCAGTGCCGCGAGGAGGGCCTGGAGTTCCGGGTCGGGTTCCACGAGTACGCCGACGTCGCCTTCGGCTGGGCGCTGGAGGAGCAGCGCGGGTTCTGCAAGGTCCTCGTCGCCCCCGACGGCACGCTGCTGGGGGCGCACCTGCTCGGCCCGCAGGCGTCGACGATGGTCCAGCAGCTGGTGCAGGCGATGGCGCTGGGCGTGACCGCGCAGCGGCTCGCCGACGTCCAGTACTGGATCCACCCCGCCCTGACCGAGGTGCTGGAGAACGCGCTGCGCGACGCCGTCGAGGAGGACTAGGCGCGCCGCTCGGTCAGCTCGGTGACCACGGCCAGCCCGACCACCACGGCGAGCACGACCAGGCCGATCACGATCGCGGGCAGCGCGTGCCCGGCGACGAGCGCGACCGCCGCGGCCACGACCAGCACGGCCGCGGCGACGTAGCGCGACCGCCCGACCGTCCCGGTGCGGCCCTGCAGGTAGAGCTTGTTGCCCACGAGGTAGAGCAGCGGACCGCCGACCGAGGTCAGCACCAGGGCCGGGGTGTTCTCCGGGTGTGTGAGGTGCAGGTCGATCGCGACCGCGAACAGCACCGCGCCGGCCACCATCAGGCCGTGTGCGTAGGCGAACGCGGCCCGCGCCGCGCGGGTCGACCCGTCGCCGGAGGCCGCCCGGGTGCCGTGTCCGGCGAGCGCGAAGTAGGACCACCACAGCGCGACCAGTCCGGCGAACCCGAGCAGGGTGATCACCACCGCGTAGGGAGGGGGTCACGACCTCCATCTCCGACAGCGTGAAACCCATGATCAGGATCGACTCGCCGAGCGCGATGATGAACACCAGCCGGTTGCGCTCGGCGAGGTGCTCCACGTCGGTCGGCCACTCCTCCATCGGGGTGCGGCCGAGCCCCGGCACCCGGAACTCGAACCGCGGGCCCGCCATGTCGACGGCGACGGCGACGGCCCAGACCACGAGCCGCGCCACCGGCGGGAGGAACGCGCCGAGGACCATCAGCACCGACGCGGCCGTGCTCCACACCAGCAGGTTGCGGTAGTTGCGGGCCATGACGTGCCCGCGCACGGTCACGACGAGGAACAGCGGGCGGCCGATCTGGGCGGCGGCGAAGCACAGCGCGAACAGCAGGCCCGAGTCGCCGAACGCGCCCGGCAGCGCCAGGGCCATCCCGAGTGCCGCGAGCATCAGCCCGGCGTTGAGCATCCGGACCGACGGCCGGGCCGGGTCCAGGTAGTTCATCGCCCAGGCCGAGTAGTTCCACAGCCACCAGACCGCGGCGAACAGGACCGCCGTCTCCAGCGCCCCGACCGGAGTCAGGTGGTACAGCAGCGTGTGCGAGACCTGGACGATCGCGAACACGTAGACGAGGTCGAAGAACAGCTCGATCGGGGCGACCTCGGAGTCGCCCGCCCGGCGCAGCACCCGTGGCCGGGTGTCCGGTGTGGTGTCCGGTGTGGTCATCGGTGGGTCCTTCCCCGTGTCGGCGCAGCCGAAGGGTAGTGCGGCGCGCAACGATGGCCGGTGTGAACCTCGGTCTGCGCGCGATGCGCCCCCGCGACCCGGACGAGCCCCACCGGGCGGCCAGTCCGCTGGAGCTGTTCTTCGACCTGGTGTTCGTGGTGGCGGTGTCGCTGTCGTCGGCCGCGCTGCACCACTCCGAGTCCGGCGGGCACATCGGTGCCGGGGTCGGGTCGTACCTGCTGGTGTTCTTCGGCATCTGGTGGGCCTGGATGAACTTCACCTGGTTCGCCTCGGCCTTCGACGTCGACGACTGGCTCTACCGCGTCACCACCCTGGTGCAGATGGCGGGGGCGCTGGTGCTGGCCGCGGGGACCCCGTCGGCGATGGCCGGCGAGGGCTACGGCGTGCTCGTCGCGGGCTACGTGGTGATGCGCCTGGCGATGGTCACGCAGTGGCTGCGGGCGGCCCGCTCGCACCCGGAGCTGCGGGTCACGGCGCTGCGCTACGCGGGCGGCATCGTCGTCGTCCAGCTGCTGTGGATCGCCTGGGTGCTGGTCGATCCGCACCCGGTGGGGTTCGTCGTGCTGGCGCTGGCCGAGCTGGCGGTCCCGGTGGTCGCCGAGCGGGCGCGGACGACGCCGTGGCACCCGCACCACATCGCCGAGCGCTACAGCCTGTTCACCCTGATCCTGCTGGGCGAGTCGGTCCTCGCGTCGACGACGGCCGTGGTCGACGCGCTGTCCTCTGCCGAGCACCTCGGCCCGCTGCTGCTGCTCTCGGCGTGCGGGCTCGTGCTGGCCGCGGGCATGTGGTGGGTCTACTTCGCCCGCGACCAGCACGAGCACCTGCGGGCCATGCCGCGGGCGCTGGTGCACGGCTACGGCCACTACCTCGTCTTCGCCGCGGCCGGGGCGTTCTCGGCGGGCATCGAGGTGGCCGTCGACGTCGACACCACCGCGACCGGGCTGTCCGCCGCCGCGGCCGGGGCGACGCTGACCGTGCCGGTCGCGCTGTTCGTCCTCGGGGTGTGGGCGCTCGCGCTGCGCCCCACGCTCACCGCCGGGCGCAGCGCCGCCGTCGTCGTGCTGGCGGGGCTGCTGGGGCTGTCGGCGTTCGCGCCGTTCACCCCGGTCGTCGCCGCGGTGGTGATGGTGGCGGTGGTCGTGACCGTCGAGACAGCACCCGCCCGGAACACCGTCGCCGCGTGACGGGTTCGGAGGTGACATGGGCCGGGTGTGGATCGACAAGCAGACCCCCGAGGTGTTCCGGGCGATGACCGACGTCGTCGCGGTCGTGCGCGAGCGCGCCGCCGCGGCCGGGGTGGACCGGGACCTGCTGGAGCTGGTGAACCTGCGGGTCTCACAGATCAACGGCTGCGAGACCTGCCTGGACACGCACTGGCGGTCGGGGCTCGCGGCCGGGCTGACCCCGCAGCAGATGGCGCTGCTCCCGGCCTGGCGCGACAGCGCCCTCTACGGCGACCGCGAGCGCGCCGCACTCGGTCTCGCCGAGGCCGTCACCCGGACCGCCGGGACCCACCTCGACGACGACGCCTACGCCGCCGTCCGCGGTGACCTCACCGACGACGAGGTGTCGGTGCTGGTCTGGGCGGCGATCACGATCAACGCGTTCAACCGGGTCTCGATCCTGTCGGCGCACCCCGTCCCCGAGCGCGACACCGACGGCCGCGTGGTGCGCCGCCGGGCGTCCTGAGAGGCTGAGCACATGTCCGGCGACACCGACGACACCGTGGTCACCCACGACACGGGCCACCACCGCTACGAGATCCTGCTCGACGGCACCGTGGTCGGCCGGGCCGAGTACGTCGACGACCACGAGCAGCGGATCTTCCACCACACCGAGGTCGACCCGGAGCTGTCCGGGCGCGGGCTCGCGAGCACCCTGGTCCGCTTCGCGCTGGACGACACCCGCGCCGCCGGGAAGCGGATCGTGCCGGTCTGCCCGTACGTGCGGCGCTGGGTGTCGACCCACCAGGGCTACGCCGACATCCTCGACCTGGTGACGCCCGACGCCGTCGCCACCGTCCGGCGGAGGGCGCGGTGAGCAACGTCGAGACCGTGCCGGAGGAGGTCGTCTGCGGGGGCGACACCGCCGCCGCGGAGCTGGTGACCCCGCGCGACGTGCCGTTGGGCGGGCCGCGTGCGATGACGGTGCGCCGCACGCTGCCCCGTCGCACCCGGTCGCTGATCGGGGCGTGGTGCTTCCTGGACCACTACGGCCCGGACCGGGTCGCCGACACCGGCGGGATGGCCGTGCCGGGGCATCCGCACACCGGGCTGGCGACGGTGTCGTGGCTGTTCACCGGGGAGGTCGAGCACCGCGACACCACCGGCGCGCACGCGGTCGTGCGCCCGGGCGAGCTGAACCTGATGACCGCGGGGTCCGGCATCGCACACTCGGAGTTCTCCACACCCGGTACCGAGGTGCTGCACGGGGTGCAGCTGTGGCTGGCGCTGCCCGCCGCGCACCGGGACACCGCACCCCGCTTCGAGCACTACGCGCCGCCCCGGGTGCGGGCCGGGGACGCCGCGCTGCGGGTGTTCCTCGGGTCGCTGGCCGGGTCGTCGTCGCCGGTGGAGACGTTCACCCCGCTGCTGGGCGCCGAGGTCGTGCTGCCCGCCGGGGCGGCGGTGACGCTCGACGTCGACGCCGGGTTCGAGCACGGCGTGCTGGTCGACACCGGCGCGGCGCGGGTGTGCGGGACGGCGGCCGCGTCGGCCGAGCTCGTGTACCTCCCGCCGGGCCGTACGACCCTGGACCTGCACGCCGGCGACGACGGCGCGCGCCTGGTGCTGCTCGGCGGGGAGCCGTTGGGCGAGCAGATCGTGATGTGGTGGAACTTCGTCGGTTCCACCCACGACGAGATCGCGGCCTTCCGGGAGCAGTGGCAGGACGAGCGTGCCGCCGGGGGGCGGGACGGCGGGCGCTTCGGGGTGTTCCCGGACGTCTGGGAGTCGACGTTGCCGGCGCCGGAGCTGCCGAACGCGCGGTTGACCCCTCGGGGGTAGCCCCGGATCAGCCCAGGTCGGCGCGCACCACCGGCACGACCCGGCGCAGCTGCTCGAGGAGCAGGTCGGCGTCCCGGCCGTCGCGGGTGACGACGAGGTCGACCCTGCCGATCTCGCCGGACATGTCGACCCGCAGCGAGCGGACCCTCCAGCGGCGCGACCGCAGCGTGGTGAGGACCTTGTACAGGCCGTCGTCGGCGTCGGTCAGCAGCAGCGAGACGACGTGACCGTGCTCGGCGGGATCGCTTCCGGGACGGGTGCGCTCGGCGGTGGGGGCGTTCATCGGATCTCCGGTGTTCGAGGGCGAACGTCAGGATCCGGCCAGGTCCGGCGGGCACGACGTGCCACGCGCCGGCTCCCTGGCTTCAGCCGGCGCGCCGGGTAATGATCCGACCGCGCACGAGCCGAGGGTAACAGCCGTCACCACCCCCGGGCCGAACCGTGGCGGCCGCGACGCGGATGCTGACCCCGTGCGGTACGTGGCGATCGGGGACAGCTTCACCGAGGGCGTGGGCGACGAGGACGCGGCGGGCATCCCCCGCGGCTGGGCCGACCGGGTCGCCGCCGGGCTGGCCGGCGCCTCCGGCGAACCGGTGCACTACGCGAACCTGGCCGTACGGGGCCGGCTGCTGGCCGACGTCGTCGGGCCACAGCTGGACGCCGCGCTGGCGCTGGACCCCGCACCGACGCTGATCACGCTCAACGGTGGCGGGAACGACATGCTGCGGCCCCGCACCGACGTCGCCGGGCTCGCCGCGCTGACCGCCCGCGCCGTCGACCGCTGCGCGGCGGCGGGGGTCCGGCTGGTGCTCCTCAGCGGCGCCGACCCGTCGGACCGGCTCCCGCTGGGACGGGTCGTCCACCGCCGCGGCGCCGAGCTGTCGGCGACGGTGCGCACGCTCGCCGCCGCACACGGGCTCACCTTCGTCGACGTGTTCGGCGACGCCGAGATCCGCAGGCCGGGCTACTGGTCGGACGACCGCCTGCACCTGGGCACGCCCGGGCACCTGCGCGCCGCCGGGCTGGTGCTGGAGGCACTCGGGGTGCGCGGCGCGACGCCCGCGACGACCGTCGCCGCGACCTCGCCGACCGGGCCGGCCGCGGGACTCGCCTACTACCGCGCCCACGTCCTGCCCTGGGTCGGACGACGCCTCCGAGGACGGTCCTCCGGGGACGGCCGTCCGGCGAAGGCCCCGGCCTGGACGGTCGTCCCGGCACGCTGAGCTGCGCCGATCTGTGACTGCGCCATCACGGAAGCCGCTGAAAGTGATCACCCCGATGGATCACCGTCCGCCATACCGTTGCGACTGGCAACGATTTCGGTGGAAGGAGCAGACCATGACAGGGATCAGCAGGCGACGGGCCCTGGGCGCGGGTGTCGCGGGGATGGCGGGACTGGCCGCGACGGGCGGGACCGCCGGGGCGGGTGCTCCGACGCCGCCGCGGACCGGGCAGCCCGGCCACCTGTTCCACCTCGCGGCGACCGAGCCCAACAACTTCGACGGCGGATGGCTGCGCGGGGCGAACGAGCAGAACTTCCCGGTGCTCGCCGGCCAGCAGGGGTCGGTGTACCTGGCCCACCTCGACCCCGGCGGGATCCGGGAGCCGCACTGGCACCCGACCGCGTGGGAGCTGAACTACATCGTCTCCGGCACCGCGAAGTGGACCATCCTCGGCACCCACCCCGACGGCGAGTACCACAACGACGTCTTCACCGCGGAACGCGGTGATCTCGTGTTCGCGCCGACGGGCCTGTTCCACTACTTCGAGAACGCGTCGACGACCGAGCCGCTCGACGTGCTCATCGTCTTCAACACCTCGACCGCCGAGCCGGACGACGACATCGGCATCGTCGGCAGCCTCAACGCGATCCCCCGGGACGTGCTGGCCGCGTCGTTCGGGGTGCCCGAGTCGGCGTTCGCGCAGGTGCCCCAGCGGATCGAGCCGGTGGTGATCACCCGCCGCCGCTGAGCACCGGGCGGGCTCAGACACGACCCATCAGAGGTCGGCGAGCGCGGACAGCGGCGACTCGACGGCGTCGGCGACGAAGCGGAGGAAGCCGCCCGCGGTGCCGCCGTCGCAGACCCGGTGGTCGAACACCAGTGACAGCTGGGTGATCGACCGCGGGACGACCGCGCCGTCGACGACCCACGGCCGCGGCAACACCCGTCCGACGCCCATCATCGCGACCTCGGGATGGTTGATGATCGCGGCGCTGCCGTCGACGCCGAGCACCCCGTAGTTGTTCAGGGTGAACGAGCCGCGGGTCAGCTCCGCGGCGGTGACCGAGCCGTCCCGGGCGGCTGCGGTGAGCCGGCGGATCTCGGTGTCGAGGCCGCGCATCCCGAGGCGATGGGCGTCGGCCACCGACGGGACGACCAGGCCACGGTCGGTCTGCGCGGCGATACCGAGGTGCACCCCGTCGAGGTGCACGATCTCCCCCGCCTGCGTGTCGACCCGGGCGTTGAGCTCGGGGAACCGCGCGAGACCGGCGACGACGAACCGGGCCAGGATCGCGAGCAGCCCGACCGGGCGGCCGTCGGCGCCGGTGAGCTGCGGGCGCAGGGCGAGCAGGTCGGTGGCGTCGACGTCGACCCAGGTCGTGGCCTCGGGGATCTCGGCGCGGCTGCGGGTCAGGGTCTCGGCGACGGCGCGGCGGACCCCGCGCAGCGGCACGATCCCCCGCACCGCGAGCCCGGTGCGGGGGTCGCGGCCCGGTGCGGTGCCGGTCGTCGGAGCGGACGGTGCAGCAGCAGGCGGCTCGGCGGCGGGCGGCGCGGCGGCGCTCTCCGCCGCGCGGGCGGCGGCGAGCGCCACGTCGTGGCGCAGCACCATGCCGCCGGGGCCGGTCCCCTCGACGGTCGCGAGGTCGATGCCGTGGTCGCGGGCGAGCCGCCGCACCACCGGGGACTGCACCGGCCGGCGCTCCCCCGGCGCGCGCTCGGCAACGGACGCCGCCACGACCGCGGGCGCGGCAGCCTGCTCGGGCTCGGGCGGAGCCGCGGGCGCGGGCGCCTGCTCGGGCTCGGGCGGAGCCGCGGGCGTGGCGGCACGCATCGCGGCCCGGCGGCGCCGGCGGGCCCCCTCGTGCCCGCCGGACGTGCCGTACCCGATCAGGACGTTGCCCGACCCGGCTTCCTCGGCGTCCCCGACCGACACCAGCGGCTCCCCGACCCGCAGGGTCTCGCCCTCCGCGCCGTGCCGGGTCAGCACCGTGCCCGCGTACGGCGACGGCACCTCGACCACGGCCTTCGCCGTCTCCACCTCGGCCACGGGCTGGTCGACGCCGACGGTGTCCCCGTCGGCCACGAGCCAGCGGACCAGCTCGGCCTCGGTCAGTCCCTCCCCCAGGTCGGGCAGGGTGAACACCTGGGCACTCACGCCGCGTCCTCCCAGCCGAGCGAGTCGACGGCGTCGAGCACCCGGTCCACCCCGGGCAGGTGGTGCTGCTCCAGCTTCGGCGGCGGGTAGGGCACGTCGAACCCGGTGACCCGGCGCACCGGCGCCTCGAGGTGGTGGAAGCACCGCTCGGAGACCCGGGCGGCGATCTCGGAGGCGACCGAGGCGAAACCCGGGGCCTCCGCGACGACGACCGCCCGCCCGGTCCGGCGGACCTGCGCGCAGACGGTCTCGTCGTCGAACGGGACGATCGACCGCAGGTCGACCACGCCCAGGTCACGGCCCTCGCGGGCGGCCTCCTCGGCGGCGGCGAGCGCGACCGGCACCGTCGGGCCGTAGGCGATGAGCGTCGCGTCGACCCCGGGGCGGCGGACGACGGCCCGCCCGATCGGCGGCACCGGGACGGTCGTGTCCACCTCCTCCTTGGTGAAGTAGTGCCGCTTCGGCTCCAGGAAGACCACCGGGTCCGGGTACGCGATCGCCGCGCGGAGCAGGCCGTGGGCGTCGGCGTTCGTGGCCGGGGCGAGCACGGTCAGCCCGGCGGTGTGGGCGTAGTACGCCTCGGAGGAGTCGCAGTGGTGCTCGACGCCGCCGATCCCGCCGGCGTAGGGCACCCGGATGACCATCGGCAGCCGCATCCGGCCCGAGGTGCGGTTGCCGAACTTCGCGACGTGGCTCGCGATCTGCTCGAACGCCGGATACGCGAACGCGTCGAACTGCATCTCGACGACGGGCCGCAGCCCGTTCATCGCCATCCCCACCGCCGTGCCGACGATGCCGGACTCGGCGAGCGGGGTGTCGAAGCAGCGGTGCTCGCCGAACTCGGCGGCGATCCCGTCGGTGACCCGGAAGACCCCGCCGAGCGGACCGACGTCCTCCCCGAACACGACGACGGTCGGGTCGGCGGCCATCGCCTCGCGCAGCGCCGTGGTGATCGACTGCGCCATGGTGAGCTTCACGGGTCCGGTGTTCACGGCGTGACCTCCAGCTCGGCGCGCAGCCGGTCGCGCTGCTCGCGCAGCTGCGGGGTGGGGTGGGCGTAGACGTGTGCGAACAGGTCCTCGGGGTCCACCGGGGACTCGGCCGCGATGCCGGTGCGCAGGTCGGCGGCCATCCGCTCGGCGTCGTCGGTGAGAGCGCGCTCGGCGTCGTCGTCGAGCAGGTCGTCGGCGCGCAGCCGGGCGCGCAGACGCAGCAGCGGGTCGCGGCCGGCCCAGGAGGCGACCTCGCTCTCGTCGCGGTAGCGGCCGGCGTCGTCGGCGTTGGTGTGGGCCTCCATGCGGTAGGTGTCGGCCTCGACCAGGGTTGGGCCGCCCCCGTCGCGGGCGCGGCGCAGCGCCTCGTCGAGCACGGTGAGCAGGGCGGGCAGGTCGTTGCCGTCGACGCACACCCCGGGCATGCCGTAGCCGAGCGCCTTGTCCGCGAGCCGGGCCGCGGCACTCTGCCGGTGCAGCGGCACCGAGATCGCGTACTTGTTGTTCTGCACCAGGAACACGACCGGGGCGCGGAACACCGCGGCGAAGTTCAGCGCCTCGTGGAAGTCGCCCTCGCTGGTGGCGCCGTCGCCGCAGAGCGCCAGGACGGCGTCGGGCTCGCCCTTGAGCCGCGCCGCGTGGGCGACGCCGACCGCGTGCAGCAGCTGCGTCGCGAGCGGGGTCGCCTGCGGGGCGACGCGGTGGGTGGCGACGTCGTACCCGCAGTGCCGGTCCCCGCGCAGCATCGTGAGCACCTCGACCGGGTCGACGCCGCGGGCGACGATCGCGGCGGTGTCCCGGTAGGTCGGGAAGAGCCAGTCGCCGTCGGCCAGCACCATCGCCGCGGCCACCTGGCAGGCCTCCTGGCCACGCGAGGACGGGTACACGGCCAGGCGTCCCTGCCGGACCAGTGCACCGGCCTGCTCGTTGAGCCGCCGGGCGTGCACCAGGCCGCGGTAGCCGGCGAGCAGCCGGTCCGGCGGCGGGAGCTGCGCGCCGGGCACGGTGGTGCCGTCCGGTTCCAGCAGACGGACGGTCTCGCGCCGGTCGTCCACGATGACTCCCCTCCGTGCGGACACAGTGCCTCGAGAATGGCGCATGATCCGTACGATCGACTGCGAACAGTGAGATGACGAGACGAACGGCCCGCAGCGCGGCACCGCTCCGGACGAGTGGTCCGGGTCACCGGTGCCCGGCGGGGCGCGGCGAGACGAACGGAGGGGCCGGTGCTCGACGACATCGACCGGCGGATGGTCGCGGAGCTGCAGCGCGACGGCAGGCTGACCGGGCGCGCGCTGGCCGAGCGCCTGACGATCTCGCGGGCGAACGCCTACGCCCGCCTCGCCCGGCTCGTCGACGATCGCGTGGTCACCGGGTTCACCGCACTCGTCGACCCGGACAAGGTGGGGCTGCACACCTCGGCGTACGTGACGCTGACGGTGCGCCAGAACAGCTGGCGCGAGCTGCGCGAACAGCTGCGCGCGATCCCCGAGGTCCGGCACATGGCACTGGTCGGCGGGGACTTCGACGTGCTGCTGCTGGTGCGCACCACCGGCAACGACGCGCTGCGCAGCGTCGTGCTCGAACGCCTGCAGGCGCTGCCGGCGGTCGTGTCGACGCGGACGATCCTGATCTTCGAGGACGAGTCCCGCTGACGGGTCAGGCCTTCGGCTCCCGGTGGTCCTTGAGCCGCTGCAGCTTGCCGACCGAGCGCTCCAGGGTGTCGGGGTCGACGACGTCGCAGGTCACGGAGATGCCGACGGTCTCCTTCACCGCGCGCACGAGCTCCGCGGCGGCCGGGGCGCGACGGTCGGCGGGTGTATCGCCGCGGGCCTCCACGCGCACGGTCATCGCGTCGAGCCTGCCCTGGGTCGTCAGCTCTAGCTGGAAGTGCGGCGCGAGCCCGGGCGTGCGGAGCACGATCTCCTCGATCTGGGTCGGGAACACGTTCACCCCGCGCAGGATGATCATGTCGTCGGACCGGCCGGTGATCTTGGCCATCCGCCGCATCTGCGGCCGCGCGGTGCCCGGGAGCAGCGTCGTGAGGTCGCGGGTGCGGTAACGGATGATCGGCAGTCCCTCCTTGGTGAGACTGGTGAACAGCAGCTCGCCCTCGGAGCCGTCGGGCAGCGGGGTGCCGTCGAGCGGGTCGACGACCTCGGGCAGGAAGTGGTCCTCCCAGATGTGCAGGCCGTCCTTGGTCTCCACGCACTCCTGCGAGACACCGGGTCCCATGACCTCGGACAGCCCGTAGATGTCGACGGCGTGGATGCCGGCCCGCTCCTCGATCTCGGCGCGCATCTGCTCGGTCCACGGCTCGGCACCGAAGATCCCGACCTGCAGGCTCGTCGACCGGGGGTCGACACCCTGGCGCTCGAACTCGTCGAGCAGGGTGAGCATGTAGCTCGGGGTCAGCATGATGACCTCGGGTGAGAAGTCGCCGATGAGCTGCACCTGGCGCGGCGTCATCCCGCCGGAGACGGGGATGACGGTCGCGCCCAGCTTCTCCGCGCCGTAGTGCGCGCCGAGCCCCCCGGTGAACAGGCCGTACCCGTAGGCGACGTGCACACGGTGCCCGGGCCGGCCGCCCGCCGCGCGGATCGACCGGGCGACGAGCCCGGCCCACCGGTCGAGGTCGCCCGCGGTGTAGCCGACGACGGTCGGGCGGCCCGTGGTGCCCGACGACGCGTGGATGCGCGCGATCCGCTCGCGCGGCACCGCGAACATGCCGAACGGGTAGTTCTCCCGCAGGTCGGCCTTGGTCGTCGTCGGAAACCGCGCGATGTCGGCGAGCTCGCGGCAGTCGTCGGGGTGGACGCCGTGGGCGTCGAACCTCGCACGGTAGTGCGGCACGTTGTCGTAGGCGTGCCGCAGCGACCACTGCAGACGCTCCAGCTGCAGCGCGCGCAGCTCGTCGACCGACATCCGCTCGGCGGGGTCCAGCAGCTCGGCCGGGGGCGCGTCGCCCGGGCGCTTCGTGGCGGTCGTCATCACGCGTCCTTCTTCGCGACGAGGGTGAGCACGTCGTAGCGGGCGACGGACTCGCCGTCCTGCCGCGTGACGTCGGCGTCCCAGCGGACCTCGCCGTAGCCGGCGGACTCGCGCGGGGTGAGCTGCTTGCAGGTCAGGGTCACGGTGAGCTCGTCGTCGAAGCGGACCGGGGTGAGGAACCGCAGCCCGTCGACGCCGAAGTTCGCGAGCACCGGGCCCGGGTCCGGGTCGACGAACAGGCCCGCGGCCAGCGAGACGACCAGGTAGCCGTGCGCGACGCGCTGCCCGAACAGCGGGTTCGCCGCGGCGGCGGCCTCGTCCATGTGCGCGTAGAACGTGTCGCCGGTGAACTCGGCGAAGTGCTCCACGTCCTCCCGGGTCACCCGGCGCGGGCCGGCGACCAGGCAGTCGCCGGGGCGCAGCTCCTCGAGATGCCTGCGGAACGGGTGCACGTCGGTGGTGTGGCGCTGCGCGCCGGTGACCCAGCGGCCGGTGATCGCGGCGAGCGAGTCGGGGTCGGCCTGGACCGCGGTGCGCTGCATGTGGTGGAACACCCCGCGCACGCCGCCCATCTCCTCGCCGCCGCCGGCCCGGCCCGGGCCGCCGTGGACGAGCTGCGGCAGCGGCGACCCGTGCCCGGTGGACTCGCCCGCGTCGCGGGCGTTGAGCACGTGCACGCGGCCGTGGAACGGCGCGACACCGAGCACGACCTCGCGGACGAACCCGGGGTCGGCGGAGACGACGGACCCGGCGAGCGAGCCCTGGCCACGGGCGGCGTAGTCGATCAGCTGCGCAGGAGTGTCGTAGGGCAGCACGGTCGACACCGGGCCGAACGCCTCGACCTCGTGCGGCTCGGCGCGGTCCGGGTCACCGACCAGCAGCAGCGGGGAGACGAACGCGCCACGATCGGCGTCGGCGCCGGTCACCTCGACGCGGTCGGGGTCGCCGAACACGATCCGGCCGGCGTCGCGCAGGGCCTTCACGCTGCGGCGGACCTCCTCGCGCTGGTCGAGGCTCGCGAGCGCCCCCATCCGGACGCCCTCGGCGCCGGGGGCGCCGACCACGACCGACGCGAGCCGTGCGGTGACGGCCTCGACGACGGCGTCGACGTGTGCGCGCGGCACGAACGCGCGCCGGATCGCGGTGCACTTCTGTCCGGCCTTGACCGTCATCTCGGTGGTCAGGGCCGTCACGAACAGGTCGAACTCCTCGGTACCGGGCGTCGCGTCCGGGCCGAGCGCAGCCAGGTTCAGCGAGTCGGCCTCGGCGGAGAACCGAACGGAGTTCCGGACGATCCCGGGGTGGCTGCGCAGGGTCTGCGCGGTCGACGCCGAGCCGGTGAAGCTCACCAGGTCCTGCCCGGTGAGGTGGTCGAAGCAGTCCCCCAGCGACCCGGCGACGAACTGGACCGCGCCGTCGGGGAGCAGACCCGAGTCCACGATCAGCTCGACCAGCCTCGCGGTCAGGAACGCGGTCGGCGACGCCGGCTTGATCAGCGTGGGGACACCGGCGAGGAACGCCGGGGCGAGCTTCTCCAGCGGCCCCCAGACCGGGAAGTTGAACGCGTTGACCTGCACCGCGACTCCGTGGCGCGGGGTCAGCACGTGCTGGCCCAGGAAGCTGCCGCCGCGGCCCAGCGGCTCGACCGCGCCCTCGACGAACACGGTGTCGTTGGGCAGCTCACGCTTGGCCTTCGAGGCGTAGGCGAGCAGGACCCCGATGCCGCCGTCGATGTCGAACTTCGAGTCGCCGAGGGTCGCGCCCGTGCGCGCGGAGACGGCGTAGAGCTCCTCACGGTGCTCGCGCAGGTGCCCGCCGAGTGCCTTCAGCAGCGCGGCGCGCTGGTGGAAGGTCAGCTCGCGCAGGGCCGGGCCACCGGTGCGGCGACCGTGGGCCAGGGCCGCGCCGAGGTCCAGACCCTCGGCGGAGACACGGGCGACCTCGTCGCCGGTCACCGCGTCGTACAACGGGCGGCCGTCCCCGGATCCGGTCTGCCAGGTACCGGAGAGGTGGCTGCGGAGCAGGGTCATCGGCGAGCCTCCGTCGCACTTCGTCGTCGAAGTCAGCATTGAACCGACCGTTCGTTCGGGAAAACGTAGCACCGGACCTCGCCGACGCACCAGACTCACGTCGCACCGGGGACCGATCGTTCGGTCGGCCGCTACGCTCACCGGATGACCTCCCCCGCCGCCGGCACCGATCCCGCCGTCCTCGTGACCCGCGACGAGACCGACCCCTCGGTCGCGGTGGTCACGCTGAACCGGCCCGCGAAGTACAACGCGCTCACCGTCGAGCTCAAGGAGGCACTGCTCGCGGCGGCCGTGGAGGTCGCCGCGGACGAGACGGTGCGTGCGGTCGTGCTGACCGGCGCGGGGAAGGCGTTCTGCGTCGGGCAGGACCTGGGCGAGCACGCCGCAGCGCTCGACGCCGACCCGGTCGACGCCCTGGGCACCGTGCGCCGGCACTACAACCCGTTGATCCGCGCGCTCAACGAGGCACCGAAGCCGGTGGTCGCCGCGATCAACGGACCCTGTGTGGGCGCCGGTCTCGGCATCGCGCTGGCCACCGACCTGCGGATCGCCGCGGAGGGGCTGAAGTTCGCGACCGCGTTCACCGGGATCGGGCTGTCCACCGACAGCGGCCTCGCGGCGTCGCTCGCGCACGCCGTCGGCGTCTCCCGGGCGACGGAGCTGGTGCTGCTGAACGAGCAGTTCACCGCCGAGGACGCCCGCAACTGGGGCCTGGTGCGCGACGTCGTCCCGGCCGACGAGGTTCTCGGCACCGCACTGGAGCTCGCGCGCCGGCTGGCCGCCGGGCCCACCCGCGCCTACGCCGAGGTGAAGGGCGCGCTGCGCTTCGGCGCGGTCAACGAGCTCCCCGCCGTCCTGGAGTACGAGGCCGACGCCCAGGTCCGGCTGTCGACCACGCGCGACCACCAGCAGGCCGTGAGCGACTTCCTCGCGAAGAAGAAGCCCGTCTTCGAGGGCCGATGAGCTCGCCGGTCAAGCGGGCCCGGCGGCCCAGTGGCGGCCGCGACGCGCTGCTCGAGACCGCGGTCGGGGAGTTCATCGACCGCGGCTACGACGCGACGTCGATGGAGGACCTCTCGCGGGCCGCCGGGATCACGAAGTCGTCGTTCTACCACCACTTCGCGGGCAAGGAGGCACTGCTGCGCGCGGCGCTGGAACGCGCCGTCGAGGGGCTGTTCGGCGTGCTCGACCTGCCCGAGGCCCGCACCGGCTCCCCCGCCGACCGGCTTCGGGTGATCGTCGCCGCGCAGGTCGGGGTGCTGATGGCCGAGCTGCCGTACGTCACCCTGCTGCTCCGGGTGCGCGGCAACACCGAGACCGAGCGCTGGGCGCTGGAACGCCGCCGTGCGTTCGACGCGGCCGTGCGCGCCCTGGTCCGCGACGCCGTCGACGCCGGCGAGGTCCGCTCCGACGTCGACCCCGCCCTGGCCGCACGACTGCTGTCCGGCACGATCAACTCGATCGTCGAGTGGTACCGCCCCGGCCGCCCCGGGACCGCCACCCTGCCCGAGGACGTCGTCCGCGCCGCGTTCTCCGGCATCGTCCCGGCGCCGTGACCGACGTCCGGGTCCGCGTCCGCCCCGAGGTCGACGACGTCGCGCTCTCCGCGCTGCACGCCGCCGGGTTCGACGAGACCCCACGCCTGCGACGCTGGTCCGCCCAGCTCGCCGCACACAGTCTGAGCTGGCTCGACGCCCGCGACGGCGACGCGCTCGCCGGGTTCGTCAACCTCGCCTGGGACGGCGACCGTCACGCGTTCCTGCTCGACCTCGTCGTCGCCGGCGGATACCGCCGCCGCGGGATCGGCCGGGCGCTGGTCGCCGGGGCCGTGGAGCAGGCCACCGCGGCCGGCTGCACCTGGCTGCACGTGGACTTCGCCCCCCACCTGACCCCCTTCTACCGCTCCTGCGCCCTCCCTCCCACCGACGCCGGCCTCCTGCGCCTGCACGGCTGAGCAGTCGATCAGCACGTTCTCGCCCGCGACGGGACGGAAACGTGCTGATCGATCACGCGTGACCGCCTCGGGACGTCAGGCGGCGACGGACCTCGACGGCCAGGAGGTCGGGGTGGGCCAGGACCACGCGGGCCTCGGGACGGAGGATCTCCCAGCCCTGCACGGTCAGGAACGCCTGCCGTCGCAGGTCCGCCCGGGCTCGGCTGCGGTCCAGGTGGTGCTCCCCGTCGTACTCGATACCGAAGCGCTGGTCGGGATAGGCGAGATCGATCCGGAACGGGCCCACCGGGTGCTGCAGCACCGGCCGCCGGATCCCGTGGTCGTGCAGGGCGAGCCGGACCCGGGTCTCCATCGGGGACTCGGCCAGCGGGTCCGCCAGGGCGACCAGGTCCGCGAGCCGCCGGCTCCCCCGGGCGGCCGGACGGGCGGCGGCGAACGCCAGGACCTCCCCCGGTGGGTAGCCGCCGACCCTGGCCAGCGCGTCCAGCGCGATCACGGCGTCGGTCCGCCCGACCCGGCAGGCCAGGTCGAACGCGGTCCGCACCGGCGACGTCGTGACGACCGTCCGGCCCGGTAGGTAGCGGGGCCTCCGCTCACCGGGGACGGGGATCCGGACACCGGTCACGACGTCCGCGGCCGGGATGTCGCGGTGTCTCAGGACCAGTCCGGGCCGGCTGCGCCGGTGCCCGAGCGCCACCACGACCTCCACCGGGACCCCGCGCGGTGCGCAGTCCGCGCCGAGCATCTCGGCCGCGGCCCACCCGCGCAGTGCCGCCCGGCCGGTCCCGGCCCCGATCGCCCCCACGGCGACCGCCGCGCCCTCGCACCGCAGCAGGAAGGAGTCCGGGATGTGAGCGGCGACGAACACCCCGCGCACGACCGGGCGGAACCGGGGCCCCCGCAGCTGCTTGGAGGTGACCACCCCGGCGCGCACCGCCGCAGCGCCGAGGAACGGTCGCGTGAGATCCATGCCCCTTGGACCGCCTCGCCCGCCGACCGGTTCCCCGACGTCCCCGGTCCGGCACCCGCCGCCGCGCGTCGATCAGCACGTTCTCGCCCCGTGCAGGGCGGAAAGGTGCTGATCGACGTTCCCCGCGGGCCGGGGTTGCGGGATCCCCCGGTCATCCGCCACACTCGTAGCCGAACGAACATTCGGTACGGAGGTGTCCAGTGACGAGCACCGCGCCATCCCCGGCGGAGCTGGAGGAGCGGTTCGACGCGACGATCGCGGCGGACCAGCGGATCGAGCCGCGGGACTGGATGCCCGAGGCCTACCGCAGGACGTTGATCCGCCAGATCGCCCAGCACGCGCACTCGGAGATCATCGGGATGCAGCCCGAGGGCAACTGGCTGCTGCGGGCGCCGTCGCTGCGGCGCCGGGCGATCCTGCTGGCGAAGGTGCAGGACGAGGCCGGTCACGGCATGTACCTGTACGCGGCGGCCGAGACCCTCGGCGTCGACCGCGAGGAGCTCACCGAGAAGCTGATCGACTCCAAGCAGAAGTACAGCTCGATCTTCAACTACCCGACGCTGTCCTGGGCGGACATCGGCGTCATCGGGTGGCTGGTCGACGGCGCGGCGATCGCGAACCAGGTCCCGCTGTGCCGCTGCTCCTACGGGCCCTACGCCCGGGCGATGATCCGCATCTGCAAGGAGGAGTCGTTCCACCAGCGTCAGGGCTACGAGTCGCTGCTCGCCCTGACCGCGGGGACCGAGGCGCAGAAGCGCATGGTGCAGGAGTCGGTGGACCGCTGGTGGTGGCCGTCGCTGATGATGTTCGGCCCGGCCGACGGCGACTCCCCCAACACCCACCGGTCGATGGCGTGGGGCATCAAGCGCCACACCAACGACGAGCTGCGCCAGCGCTTCGTCGACATGACCGTCCCGCAGGCGGCGGTACTGGGCGTCACCCTTCCCGACCCTGACCTGCGCTGGAACCCCGAGCGGCAGGCGCACGACTTCGGCGAGCCGGACTGGTCGGAGTTCACCGCCGTGGTCTCCGGGGCGGGGCCGGCGAACCGGCAGCGGCTGGACCACCGGCGTCGCGCGCACGAGAACGGGGCGTGGGTGCGCGAGGCGGCGCAGGCCTACGCCGAGAAGCAGGCCGGGAAGCAGGGGGCACGGGCATGAACACCGAGAGCAGCGCAGGCGGAACGAGCATGACCGCCGAGGGCGGCCACGGCGCCGTCCCGACGACGGGTGTCGAGACCGGGCGGGGTGCGAAGCCGAGCCGGCGCGCCTGGCCGCTCTACGAGGTGTTCGTCCGCGGCAAGCGCGGGCTCAACCACGTCCACGTCGGGTCGCTGCACGCCGCGGACGACGAGATGGCCCTGCACAACGCCCGCGACGTCTACACCCGCCGCAACGAGGGCGTGAGCATCTGGGTGGTCCGCGCCGACGCGATCACCGCGTCCAGCCCGGACGAGAAGGACCCGTTCTTCGCCCCGAGCGGGGACAAGGTCTACCGGCACCCGACGTTCTACGCGATCCCGGAGGAGGTGCCGCACCTGTGAGCGGCTCCGTCTACGACGGCCTCACCGAGGAGGGCGACGACCCGCGCTGGGCGTTCGGGTCGGGGTTCGAGGACAGCGAGGCGGACATCGTCGCGCCGGTTCCCGCGGGCACCGATCCGGCGGACCTCGCGGAGTACTGCCTGATGCTCGGCGACGACGCGCTGGTCCTGTCCCACCGGCTGACCGAATGGGTCTCCAACGCCCCGGAGCTGGAGGAGGAGGTCGCGCTCGCCAACACCGCGCTCGACCTGCTCGGCCAGGCCCGGGTGCTGCTGTCGCGCGCCGGGCACCTGACCGGCCGCGACGAGGACGCGCTGGCCTACTGGCGCGAGGTGTCGGAGTTCCGCTGCGTCGGGCTCGTCGAGCCGTCCGACGACCTGGACTTCGCCCGCGCCATCGCCCGGCTGCTGGTGTTCTCCACCTGGCGGCTCGCGCTGCTGCACCGGCTCACGGACTCCGCCGACCCGGTGGTCGCCGCCGTCGCCGCGAAGGGGGTCAAGGAGGTCACCTACCACCGTGACCACGCCGCGCGGTGGACGCTGCGCCTCGGCGACGGCACGCCGGAGTCGCACCGGCGCATGCAGGACGCGCTGGAGTGGGTGTGGCCGCACCTCGGCGAGCTGTTCCGCACCACCGACACCGAGCGACGCCTGGTCGCAGCCGGTGTCGCCGTCGACCCGGCGGACACCCGCGAGGAGGTCGACGCCGTGCTCGCGCAGGTGATCGGGCGCGCCACGCTGACCGTGCCGCAGCTCCCGCCCACCGGCACGGTCGGGGGCCGCGGCGGCCGCCAGGGCGTGCACACCGAGAAGCTGGAGCCCGCGCTCGTCGTGCTGCAGAGCCTCGCGCGCCGGCACCCCGGGGCGTCGTGGTGAGCGGGGCGGGCACGGTCGTCGCGCAGGTCGTCGACCCCGAGATGCCGATGCTCACCCTCGACGACCTCGGCGTGATCCGCTCGGTGTCCGAACAGGACGACCGCGTGACGGTCACGATCACCCCGACCTACTCCGGGTGCCCGGCGATCGAGGAGATGCGCGCGGACATCCGCGGCGCGCTCACCGCGGCCGGGTACGCGCGCGTCGAGGTGCGGACGGTGTTCTCCCCCGCCTGGAGCACGGACTGGATCAGCGAGGCCGGGCGGCGCAAGCTCGCCGAGGCCGGCGTCGCGCCCCCCGGGAGCGCCCCGCGGACGGACGGACCGATCCCGCTGACGTTGGACGCGCCGTCGACGGTCGTGCCCTGCCCGCAGTGCGGGTCCCGGGCGACCGAGGAGCTGTCGCGCTTCGGCCCGACCGCGTGCACCGCGCTGCGGCGGTGCACCACCTGCCGGGAGCCGTTCGAGCACATGAAGGAGATCTGAGGGTGTGTGAGCATCGCAGCGAGCCCCGGCGAGCGAGGAGCGGAGCGCGCCCGGTGATCGACCGGACCGGCGAGGAGATCCGATGAGCGAGCGGCGCGCGGCGGCGTGGCAGGCCCGGGCCAACCAGGCGTACGGCCGGACGACGCTCGCCCTGGACGACGAGATCGAGGCCCTGCTGGCCGAGGACGACGCGCTGCCCGCCGGCTTCCACCGGCTCGTGGTGACCGAGGTCGACCGGTTGTGCGACGACGCCGTGGCCGTCACCTTCGACGTCCCCGAGGACCTGCGCGGGCACTACGACTTCCGGCCCGGCCAGTACCTGACACTGCGGAAGGTCACCGCCGACGGCGAGGAGCGCCGGTCGTACTCGATCTGCTCCGCCGCCGGGACCGCACCGCGGGTGGGGGTGCGCCGGGTCGACGGCGGCCTGTTCTCCGCCTGGCTGGTCGACGAGGTGACCCCGGGCGACGTCGTCGAGGTCGGCCCGCCGGCCGGGTCGTTCACCCCGGAGCTGACCGCGGGCACGCACCACGGCCTCGTCGCCGCCGGGTCCGGGATCACCCCGGTGCTGTCGATCGCGGCGTCGCTGCTGGCCGCGCACGACGACACCCGCGTCACCCTCGTCTACGGCAACCGGCGGACCGACACGGTGATGTTCACCGAGGAGATCGCCGACCTGAAGAACCGCT
Source organism: Pseudonocardia sp. DR1-2 (assembly GCF_023717215.1). Classification (NCBI taxonomy): domain Bacteria; kingdom Bacillati; phylum Actinomycetota; class Actinomycetes; order Pseudonocardiales; family Pseudonocardiaceae; genus Pseudonocardia; species Pseudonocardia sp. DR1-2. Next base: position 231,089 of record NZ_JAMQOF010000008.1, read on the forward strand.
ACGGCCCGCGGCTGCACCTGCTGCACGTGCTCTCGCGCGAGCCCACCGAGGCCGAGATCGTCAACGGCAGGCTGGACGCCGACCGGCTGCGGCTGCTGTTCACCGCACTGGTCGACACCGGCGACGTCGACGACTGGTGGCTGTGCGGCCCGCTCGGCATGACCGAGGCCGCGGTCGCGGTGCTCGGCGAGCTGGGCGTCGAGCGGCGCCGGGTGCACCGCGAGCTGTTCTACGTCGACGAGCCGCCGCCGGAGCTCGACCGCCACGAGCCCGGGCCGGACGGCGACGGCTCCCAGGTCACGGTCGTCCTCGACGGACGGTCGACGACGCTGGCCGTCCCGGCGGGCGAGTACGTGCTCGACGCCGCCCAGAAGGTCCGCGGCGACCTGCCGTTCGCCTGCAAGGGCGGGGTGTGCGGGACGTGCCGCGCGAAGGTGACCGACGGCGAGGTGACCATGCGGCGCAACTACGCACTGGAGGACGACGAGGTCGCCGCCGGGTTCGTCCTCACCTGCCAGTCCCGCCCGGTGACCGACACCGCCACGGTCGACTACGACGCCTGATACTGGCGGGCATGACCACGTCGCGTCGCGGCCACCCGGTGGGACCGACCGGGTCGGTCGTGGTGCGCGCGCTCGGCCTGCTCGACGCGTTCGGCCCCGACCGGCCCGCGCTGTCGCTCAGCGACCTCGCCCGGCACGCCGACGTCCCGTTGTCGACCGCGCACCGGCTCGTCGCCGACCTGGCGGCGTGGGGCGCGCTGGAACGTGACGACGAGGGCCGCTACCGGATCGGGCTGCGCGTCTGGGAGCTCGGCGCGCTCGCCCCGCGCGGGCAGGCACTGCGCGAGACGGCGCTGCCGTTCCTGGAGGACCTGTCCCGGGTCACCCGGGAGAACGTGCAGCTCGCGGTGCGCGAGGGCGCCGAGGTGGTGTTCGTCGAGCGGCTCGCGGGGTCCGGCGCGGTCCCGGTGCAGACCCGGGTCGGGGGGCGTTTCGCGCTCACCGCGACCGGGGTCGGGCTGGTGCTGCTCGCGCACTCGCCGCCGGAGCTGCAGGACGAGGTCCTGGGCGCGCGGATCGAGCGCTACACCCCGTTCACGGTGACCGACGCGCAGCGGATGCGCCGCATGCTCGCCGACGTCCGCCGCGACGGCCACTCGGTCAGCGACCGGCAGGTCACCGACGACGCGCTGTCGGTCGGCGCCCCCGTCTCCGACGCCCGTGGCCAGGTCGTCGCGGCCGTCTCGCTCGTCGTGCGGCACGGCAGCGTGTCCGCCCGCGCGCTCGCCCCGCTGGTGCGCACCACCGCCGCCGGGATCAGCCGCGCGCTCAGCACCTCCACGCGCTGAAACCCTTCCATTATCCGGAAGGAACGTACGGCGCGGCCCCCGTCGCCCCGCATCCTCGCTGCACCACCACGACCGCGCGGAGACGACGGAGTCCCACCATGCGCCCACCCCCCGCGGCGGACACCGTCCGCCGCCTGCTCGACGACGCACCGATGTCCCGGTACCAGTGGGGCGCGGTCGCGGCGTGCGTCCTGCTCAACGTCCTCGACGGCTTCGACGTGCTGGTCATGGCCTTCACGGGCCGCTCGGTCGCCACCGAGTGGGGCCTGTCCGGCAGCCAGCTCGGCCTGCTCCTGTCCGCGGGCCTGGTCGGCATGGCCGCCGGTTCGGTCCTCATCGGACCGTGGGCCGACCGCGTCGGGCGGCGGCCGATCGTGCTGGGCTGCCTGGTCGTGGCGGGCCTCGCCATGCTGGGCTCGGCCGCGGCGCAGTCCCCCGGCCAGCTCGGCGCGCTGCGGCTGATCACCGGGCTCGGCGTCGGCGGCATCCTCGCCACCAGCAACGTCGTCGCCGCGGAGTACGCCTCGGCCCGCTGGCGGGGGCTCGCGGTCAGCCTGAACTCCACCGGTTACGCGATCGGGGCCGTCCTCGGCGGCGTGCTCGCGGCCACGCTGATCGGGCAGTTCGGCTGGCGGTCGGTGTTCCTCGCCGGGGGCCTGGCGACCCTGGCCGCGGTCCCGCTGGTCTGGTGGCGGCTGCCGGAGTCCCTGGACTTCCTGCTCGTGCGCCGCCCGGCCGGGGCGCTGGAGCGGGTCAACGCGCTGCTGGCGCGGATGGGGCACGCGGCGCTGCCCGGCCTCCCCGACGGCGCTCCGGTGCGGACCGGCGTCGCCGCGGGGTACGGGGCGCTGCTGCGCCCGGCGCTGCGCCGCACCACGGTGCTGCTCTGGATCAGCTTCTTCTGCGTGATGGCCGGGTTCTACTTCGTCACCAGCTGGACGCCGACCCTGCTGGTCGAGGCCGGGCTCTCCCCGGACGCGGGCATCGCCGGCGGCACCCTGCTCAACGTCGGCGGCATCTTCGGTGCCGCCGGGCTCGGCCTGCTCGCCGCCCGGTTCGCGCTGCGGCACGTGCTCGCCGGATACCTGCTGGCCACCGCGGTGCTGCTGGCCGTGTTCATCGCCAGCACCTCCTCGCTCGCGGTGGCGTTCGTCGTCGCCGCGCTGGTCGGGCTGTTCGTCAACGGCTGCGTCGCCGGGCTGTACGCGATGGCACCGACCTCCTACGGCGCCGACGTGCGCACCACCGGCGTCGGCACCGCGCTCGCGGTCGGCCGGTCCGGGGCGATCCTCGCGCCGACCCTGGCCGGGGCGCTGCTCGACGGTGGCGCGACCCCGCAGTCGCTCTACCTGCTCTTCGCGGCCGTGTTCGTCGGCGCGGCCGCCCTCGTCCTGCTGCTCCGCCGATCCGACACCCCCACCACCCAGGGAGTCCCCGCATGAGCTCGATCCCCCGCGACCAGTGGTACGTCGCCGCCTACTCCGCCGAGATCGGCCGCGAGCTGTTCGGCCGCACGATCTGCGACGAGCCGATCCTGTTCTGGCGCACCGAGGCCGGCCAGGTCACCGCGCACGCCGACCGCTGCGTGCACCGCCGGTTCCCGCTGTCCCAGGCCCCGAGCCGGCTCGTCGGCGACACCGTCGTCTGCGGCTACCACGGCTTCACCTACGGCGCGGACGGGAAGTGCGTGGCGGTGCCGGGGCAGAACCGGGTGCCGCGCACGGCCCGGCTGGCGGCCTACCCCGTCGTCGAGCAGGACTCGCTGATCTGGGTCTGGATCGGGGACCCGGAGCGCGCCGACCCGCTGCGCATCCCCCGCGCGACCTACCTCGACGACGCCGCGTGGACCACGGTGCGCGGGATGGAGCCGCTGGCCGCACGGTTCTCGCTGCTGGTGGACAACCTGCTCGACCTGTCGCACGAGACCTACCTGCACGGCGGCTACATCGGCACCCCGGAGGTCGCCGCCACCCCGATCTCCACCGAGGTCGACGAGGACGCCGGCGTCGTCTACGTCTCGCGGCACATGGCCGACGCCGAGTGCCCCCCGTTCTACGAGCGCTCCACCGGTCTGTCCGGGCGGATCTCGCGCTGGCAGGACATCGAGTACACCCCGCCGTGCCTGTACAAGCTGCACTCCCGGATCGCGCCGGTCGGCTCGGTCCCGCACGCCGACGGCTCCGACCCGGACGCCTTCCACGTGGAGGTCGTCTACGCGATCACCCCGGAGACCGAGCACTCCACACACGACTTCTGGATGGTCGCGCGCGACTTCGCCCTCGCCGACGTCGAGGTCTCGGCGTTCCTCGCCGAGCAGAACCGCACCGTCGTGCTGCAGGACGTCGAGGCGCTCGACGTGCTGGAGAAGGTGATCGCGACCGAGCCGGCGGGCTACCAGGAGCTGTCGGTCAACATCGACACCGGCGGGCTCGCCGCGCGCCGGATGCTCGCCCGGATGGCCGGCGCGGCACCGGCGGTCCCGTCCCCGGCGCCCGCCCGGTGAGCGCGATCCCCGAGGCCCCGCCCGTCCTGCACGGGCACCGTGTCCAGCGCATCCACTGGGTGCTGGGCACCGACCTGCTGCGCGCGGTGTGCCACTGCGGCGCCGAACGCGTCTTCGACGACCCGGTGCCGCTGTGGGACTGGCTGCTGGGCTGCCCCGTGGACCACGAGACCTGGAGTACGTCGTGACCGACCCCGAGCTGCACCTGGTGGTGGAGAAGAAGGAGCTCCTCGCCGACGACGTCGTGCTGCTGACCCTGCGCGACCCGTCCGGCGCCGAGCTCCCGGAGTGGACGCCCGGTGCGCATCTCGACCTCGTCCTGACCGCGGACCTCGTCCGGCAGTACTCGCTGTGCGGGGACCCGGGCGAGCGCTCGGTCTACCGGGTCGCGGTGCTGCGCGAACCCGCCGGGCGGGGCGGCTCGGCGCACGTGCACGACGTCGTCGCCGAGGGCGACACGGTGCTCGTCCGCGGGCCGCGCAACCGGTTCGCACTCGTCGACGCCCCGGGCTACGTGTTCGTCGCCGGCGGGATCGGCATCACCCCGCTGGTCCCGATGATCGCGGCGGCGCACGCCGCGGGCGCGGACTGGCGGCTCGTCCACGGGGGGCGCAGCCGGGCGTCGATGGCGTTCACCGAGCTCGCCGGGCGTCACCCCGACCGGGTGACCCTGGTGCCGCAGGACGAGGCCGGGCTGCTCGACGTCGCCGGGATCCTGGCCGCGGCCGCCGGGCGGCCCGTGTACTGCTGCGGGCCGGAGGGGCTGCTCGCCGCCGTCGAGGCCGAGGGGGAGCGTCTCGGCGTGCCGGTGCACGTCGAGCGGTTCTCCGCCCGGCCCGGCGCGCTCGACGGCCCGGACGAGGCGTTCGAGGTGGAGCTGTCGGGGTCGGGGACGGTCGTCGCCGTCCCGGCGGGCTGCTCGATCCTCGACGCCCTGGAGGGCGCGGGGATCGCGACGCTGTCCTCGTGCCGGGAGGGGACCTGCGGGACCTGCGAGACCGGGGTGCTGGCCGGCGAGCCGGACCACCGGGACTCGCTGCTCACCGAGGAGGAGCAGGCGTCGAACGAGGTGATGATGCTGTGCGTGTCGCGCTCCCGGTCGCCGCGGCTGGTGCTCGAGCTCTGACGACGCCGCGCCCGGTGGGCGACACTGGGCGCATGGGATTCCTCGACGGTGTCATGGGCAACGCCTCCCGCATCGACCCCGCGGCGGCGGCCCAGGAGTTCGGCAGGCTGCTGGCGCCCGGTGAGCAGGTCCAGGCGGCCTACCAGCTGATCAGGGACTCGTTCCTGTTCACCGACCGCAGGCTGATCCTCGTCGACAAGCAGGGGGTGACCGGGCGCAAGGTCGAGTACCACTCGGTGCCCTACCGCGCGATCACCCACTTCTCGGTGGAGACCGCGGGCACCTTCGACCTCGACGCGGAGCTGAAGATCTGGCTGTCCGGATCGTCGGTGCCCCTGCAGAAGCAGTTCGGCAAGGGCGTCGACGTCTACGAGGTGCAGGCGCTGCTGAGCACCTACGTCATGCGCTGACCCCGGCCCGTAGGGTCGGGGTGTGTTCGTCAAGGTGTGCGGTCTGCGGACCCCCGGTGACGTCGACGCGGCAGTGGCCGCCGGCGCCGACGCGGTCGGGTTCGTCGTGTACCCGCCGAGCCCCCGCCACGTCGACCCGGCCGACCTCGGCGCGCTCGTCGCCCGGGTGCCGGACGGTGTGCGGTCGGTGGTCGTGGTCGCCGACCTGCCCGCCGACCGGGCCGCGGCGGTGACCGCCGACGCCGGCGCCGACGCGCTGCAGCTGCACGGCCGCTACACCCGCGACGACTTCACCGTGGCCGCCCGCGCGCCGATCACCCTCTGGCGGGCGACCTCGCTGGCCCACGACCCGGACCTCACCGTGGGCCTGTACGGCGAGGACGTGCTGCTGCTCGACTCCCCCGTCGCCGGGTCCGGCGAGCGCTGGGACGCCGAGGCGCTCGACCCGAGGCCGGCCGGGAGATGGCTGCTCGCCGGCGGGCTGGACCCCGGCACCGTCGGCGAGGCCGTGCGCCGGGTCCGTCCCTGGGGTGTCGACGTCTCCAGCGGCGTCGAGTCGTCCCGCGGCGTGAAGGACCACGCCCGCGTCCGCGACTTCGTCGCCGCCGCCCGCGCCGCGGGCTGAGGACCGCGCGGCCGATCCGATCAGCACGTCTCCGCCCCACCGGGGGCCGGAACGTGCTGATCGACGTGACGTGACCGCGTGGCCGGGCGGGCATCCTGCGGCGGTGGCACCCGAGAGATGCATGATCTCGCTGGATCATGCATTATTCTGGTGATCAGGCACCGTCTCGACGTCGAGGAGCCGTCATGGCCGCGGGCGCACTGCAGGGCAAGGTCGCGATCGTCACCGGGGGTGCGTCCGGCATCGGCCGGGCCACCGCCGGGCGGTTCGTCGAACAGGGGGCGTCGGTCGTCGTCGCCGACCTGGACGGGGAGGCGGCGGAGCGCGCCGCCGCCGAGCTCGGCGAGCAGGCGGTCGGGCTCCGGGTCGACGTCACCGACGCCGAGGCGAACGCCGCCGCCGTCGAGCGGGCCGAGGCCGTGTTCGGCCGGCTGGACCTGCTGTCCTGCAACGCCGGGCTCACCGGATTCCCCGTCCCCGCGCTCGACGCCGACCCCGAGGAGTTCTCGGCGATCTTCGACGTCAACGTGAAGGGCGTCTGGCTCGGTGTGCGGGCCGCGGTGCCCGCGATGCGGCGCACCGGCGGCGGCGCGATCACGATCACCGGCTCGGTGATGGGCGAGCGGACCCGTCCCGGGTTCGGCGCCTACGCCTCGTCCAAGGCCGCCGCCAACCACCTCGCCCGCACCCTGGCCCTGGAGCTCGCGCCCGACATCCGGGTCAACTGCCTGGCCCCGGTCGCCACCGACACCCCGATGCTGCCGAAGTTCCTCGGTACCGAGGACCCCGAGGCCGCCCGCGAGCGCTTCGTCGCGGGCATCCCGCTGGCCCGGCTCGCGGACGCGGGCGACGTCGCCGACGCCGCGGTGTTCCTCGCCTCCGACGCCGCCGCGTTCCTGACCGGCGTCGTCCTGCCCGTCGACGGCGGGCGGAGCATCTGATGGCGCTCCCCCTGGACGGGCTGCTCGTCGTGTCCTGCGAGCAGGCCGTCGCCGCCCCGCTGGCGACCCGGCACCTCGCCGACCTCGGCGCTCGCGTCATCAAGATCGAACGCGAGGGCCCGGGCGACTTCGCCCGCGACTACGACGAGACCGTCCACGGCATGTCCAGCCACTTCGTGTGGCTGAACCGGTCCAAGGAGTCGGTCACCCTCGACCTCAAGTCCGACGACGGCCGCGCCACGATGCTGCGGCTGCTGGACCGGGCCGACGTGTTCGTGCAGAACTTCGCCCCGGGCGCCGCCGAGCGGCTCGGGCTCGGTGCCGCGGCGCTGCGCGAGCGGTACCCGCGGCTGGTGACCTGCTCGATCTCCGGCTACGGCTCGTCCGGCCCGTACCGCGACGCCAAGGCCTACGACCTGCTCATCCAGTCCGAGGCCGGGCTGGTCTCGATCACCGGCACCCAGGACGCGCCCGCGAAGAGCGGCATCCCGGCCGCCGACATCGGCGCCGGCATGTACGCCTTCTCCGGCATCCTGTCCGCGCTCTACGAGCGGGAACGCACCGGGCGGAGCACCGACCTGGAGGTCAGCCTGTTCGACTCGCTGGTGGAGTGGATGGGCTACCCGCTCTACTACGCCGGCTACGGCGGCACCGCCCCGCAGCGGACCGGCACCAGCCACGCCGCGATCGCCCCGTACGGCACCTTCTCCGCCGGGGACGGCACCGACGTCGTCCTGTCGATCCAGAACGAACGCGAGTGGGCGACGTTCTGCGACGTCGTGCTCCGCCGCCCGGAGGTCGCGACCGACCCGCGGTTCGCGAGCGGCCGGGCCCGGGTGGAGAACCGGCCCGACCTGCACGCCGAGATCGACACCGTGTTCACGGGCCTGACCGGCGACGAGCTCGTCGCGCGGCTGGTCCAGGCGCGGATCGCGCACGCCCGGCAGCGCGAGGTCGGTGAGGTGCTGGAGCACCCGCAGCTCGCCGCGCGCGACCGGTGGACCGAGGTCGGCAGCCCGGTCGGGCCGCTGCGCGCTCTGCAGCCGCCGATCACCGTCGCCGGGCGGACCGCGCGGATGGACCCCGTCCCGGCCGTCGGCGAGCACACCGACGCCGTCCTCGCCTGGCTCGACGAGCGGTGAGCACCAAGCGGGACCGGATCGTCGACGAGCTGCGCCGCGACATCCTCGGCGGCGGCCTCGCCCGCGGGACGCCGCTGCGCCAGGACGAGCTGGCCCGCCGCTTCGGCGCGTCCATCACCCCGGTCCGCGAGGCGCTGAGCCTGCTGTCCGCGGAGGGGCTGGTCGTCGCCGAGCACCACCGCGGGGTGCGGGTCGCCGGCGTCGACGTGGACCGGGTGACCGCCACCTACGTGGTGCGCCGGCTCACCGAGGCCCACGCGGTCCGCCGCGCGACGCCGCGGGTCTCGCGGCACGACCTCGCCCGGGTCCGCGCCGTCCTCGACCGCCCCGCCGACGACCCGGCCGCCGCCCGCGAGCGGAACCGCGAGTTCCACTTCCTGCTCTACGACCGGTGCGGCGTGCCCGCGCTGCCGGAGCGGATCGCCGCGCTGTGGCAGGCGTTCCCGTGGGACCTGACCCTGCACGACGACGACCGCGCCGCCGCCTCGGCCGCCGAGCACCGGGCGATCCTCGACGCGGTGACCGACGGCGACGCCGACCGGGCCGCCGCCGCGACCGAGGCGCACGTGGCGGGCGGGTTCGCCTCGTTGCTCCGCGCGCTCGGCGGGGCGCGGGCCGGGGATCCGTTCGACGACTAGGGTCGCGCGGATGGACTGGGTACGGCACGCGATCTGGTGGCACGTGTACCCGCTGGGGTTCACCGGGGCCCACCCCGACCGCGGCGACGGCGCGGACCACTCGCTGCGGCGGATCGTCGGCTGGCTCGACCACGCCGTCGCGCTGGGGGCGAACGGGCTGCTGCTCGGCCCGGTGTTCGCCTCGGCCACCCACGGCTACGACACCACCGACCACCTGCGGATCGACCCGCGCCTGGGCTCGGACGCCGACTTCGACGCGCTCGTCGCCGAGGCGAAGGGGCGCGGCCTGCGGATCCTCCTCGACGGCGTGTTCAACCACGTCGGCCCCGAGCACCCGCGGCTGCTCGCCGCCCGCGCCGACCCCGGCGGGCCGGACGACGCCTGGTTCCGGCACACCGACGACGGCGAGATCGCCGTCTTCGAGGGCCACCCCGGCCTGCACACCCTCGACCACGACAACCCCGCCGTCCGCGACCACGTCGCCGACGTGCTGTGCCACTGGCTCGACCGCGGCGCCGACGGGTGGCGGCTCGACGCCGCCTACACCGTCCCCGACGACTTCTGGGCCGACGTGCTCCCCCGCGTCCGCGAGCGCCACCCGGATGCCTGGTTCCTCGGCGAGGTCATCCACGGCGAGCACGACGCGGTCACCGCCGCCACCACGATCGACGCGCTCACCCAGTACGAGCTGTGGAAGGCGATCTGGTCGAGCCTGAACGACGGCAACCCGCACGAGCTGGCGTGGGCGCTGCAGCGCCACGACCGGTTCGTCGCCGCCGCGGTGCCGAACACCTTCGTCGGCAACCACGACGTCACCCGGCTCGCGTCGCAGCTGCACGACCGCCGCCACATCGAGCTCGCCGTCGCCGTGCTGTGCACGGTCGGCGGCACGCCGTCGGTGTACGCCGGCGACGAGCTCGGCCTGACCGGGGTCAAGGAGGAGCGGGCCGGCGGCGACGACGCGGTCCGCCCCGAGTTCCCCGCCGACGGGTCCCTCCCCTCCGGCGCCGACCCGCACGTCCTGGCCGTGCACCAGGAGCTGATCGGCCTGCGCAGGCGCCACCCCTGGCTGTACGACGCGCGGACCGAGGTGGCCGAGGCCACCGACGACCGGCTCGTCTACGTCTGCCACGGCGACGGTGGCGCGCTGCGGGTCACCCTCGACTACGCCGCGGGCACCTGGGACGTCCAGGACGCCTGACCCGACCTCGGCAACAGGTGGATCACGGTTGATCCTTCCGGCCGAGCGGCCCGCCACTCGCAGCACCGCGACGGCCGGTGGTCGCGGACCGGCCCCACGCGGACAACCCGATCCGTACGGTCGATCACGGAACGGTCACGGTCCTGATCCCCAGCAGGACCCGCGCGCCCCGCTCCCCAGGCACCCGGGCGCAGCCGTCTCCGACGAGGAAGGACGCCCTGCGTGCCGAGGAACATCCCCGGCTCCGTGGCGGCCCGGCGCTCCCCGAGCCGGACCGACCCGAGCCGACCCCTGCCGTCGACGACCGTCGTCACCCGTGACGTCGACCCGGAGCGGGGCGGGAGGCACCGCCGCGCGGGGCGGGCCCGCACCCTGCAGGCACTCACCTCCGCGCTCGCCGGTGGCGGCCTCGTCGCCGCGCACGCCGCGACGGGCGGTGGGCTCCCCCGGGTCGACGACCTCGCGTTGCAGGCGTTCAGCACCCCGGCCGCGGACGCCTCGCTCGCCGACGCGGTCCCGGCCACGCCGACGGCGCACGCCGGCGCGGCCCGGTCGCTGGCCGAGCCGCCGCCCCCGGTCGACGTCGACGCGATCGTCGGCGCCGCGGACGGTGCGGTCGGCTCCGCGGTGAAGGCCCGCGACGAGGCGCGCGAGCGCGCCCGTGCCGCCGCGCGCGAGGCACGGGAGGCGGCCGCCCGCGCCGCCGACTCCGCGCGGTCCTCGGCCGGGACCTCCGGCGCCCCCTCGGGTGGCGGCCCGACCGGGTCCACCACGTGTGCCCTGGGCACCGCGGGCATGGAGGGCGTCGCCGCGAACGTGGCGACGGCCGGGGAGAAGCTGCGCTGCCTGTTCGGCGTCGACTCCGTGCTGGGCATCGGCAGCCGCGGCAACGCCTCCGACCACCCCAGCGGCAAGGCCCTGGACTTCATGGTCGACAAGGCGACGGGCGACCGGCTCGCCGCCTACGCCCAGCAGAACCGGGACGACCTCGGGATCTCCTACATCATCTGGCAGCAGCGCATCGACACCGGCAGCGGCTGGAAGGCCCAGGAGGACCGGGGCGGGGCGACGGCGAACCACATGGACCACGTGCACATCTCGTTCACCTGACGTCGCGACGACGATCGCCGCGTCCGAGGGGTCCGGTGCCGTTCCCGGCACCGGACCCCTCAGCCGTGACGATCTCCGCTCAGCCCAGCAGCGTCCGCATCTCCGCGATCTCCGCCTGCTGGGCGTCGACGATCTGCTGCGCCAGCTCCCGCGCCCGCGGGTCCACCCCGGCGTCGAGCTCGGCGCGGGCCATGGTCACCGCCCCCTCGTGGTGGGCGATCATCATCTGGAGGAACGACCGGTCGAAGGCGGCGCCGGACGCGCGCCCCAGAGCGGCCATCTGCTCGTCGGACATCATCCCGGCCATCCCGGCCATGTCGCCGTGACCGCCGTGGTGGTCCGCGGCGGGCGCGGCGCCCCAGTCGGCCAGGAACCCCTGGAGCCGGCCGATCTCCGGGCCCTGGGCCGCCTCGATCCGGGCGGCGAGGTCGCGCACCCGGGCTCCGGCGCGGCCGTCGGCGAGCCGCGCCATCGCGACCGCCTGCTCGTGGTGCGGGATCATGCCCTGGGCGAAGGCGACGTCGGCGCTGCTCGACGAGGCCGCGGGCGGGGCGGACGCTCCCCCGCCGGCACAGCCGGTCAGGACGAGGGCGGCGGCCAGTGCCGTGGCGGCGAGCGCCACGTTCGTGCGTGTCATGTGTCGGTACTCCCGTGTCGTGGGTGCTCGGCGGCTCCGGCGCTCTCCCGCGCCGGAGGCCGGTCACGTCCGCGACACGCAGAGCAGCGCGAGCCGCCGCGGGACCGGGGGCGGACGGGCCGCCGGTGCCGTCCGCGGACTCCCCGGACCGGCCGGCCCCCGCGACGACGGCAGCGGCGCGACCCCGGCCAGCAGCACCGCCGCGGCCAGGACGACCCCGGCCGCGAGCACGGCCAGGCACAGGTGCAGCAGGTGCGACGCCCCGTCGTGGGGCACGCCGTGCGGGTCGGGATGCGCGGCCCCCGGTTCCCCGGCGGGCGCGACCCCGTGCGGGCCGGGATGCGACGGCCCCGGGGAGTCGTGGAGCGTGCCCCCGTGCGTGACGACGGGTGCGGCGGCGGGAGCGTGGTGTACACCGGAGGACACGGGCGGCGCCGCGAGCGCGTGCATCCCCAGCAGCCCGAGCAGCACCGGCAGCACGAGCACGAGCAGCCGGGTCCGGTCCGTCACACCCCGCACGCTACCGCCACGGTGGATACCGTTACCCCCTAGGGGTATGGTGACGGTGGACCCCGAGGAGGACGCGATGCCCGGCTACGCCGACACCAAGGACGCGCACGTCAAGCGGATGCGCCGGATCGAGGGCCAGGTCCGCGGCATCACCAGGATGATCGAGTCCGACAAGTACTGCATCGACGTGCTGACCCAGGTCGCCGCGGTCAACAAGGCCCTCGAGGCCGTCGCGCTGGGCCTGCTCGACGAACACCTGAAGCACTGCGTCGCCGACGCCGCCACCGAGGGTGGCCCCGTCGCCGAGGAGAAGATCCGGGAGGCCAGCGCGGCGATCGCCCGGCTGGTCCGGTCCTGAACCCCGATGTTCCCCAACCCCGAACGGGAGAGAGCACGATGAGCACCGCCAGCTACACCGTCACCGGCATGACCTGCCAGCACTGCGTCGCCTCGGTCACCGAGGAGATCAGCGAGATCGCCGGCGTCACCGACGTGGCCGTCGACCTGCCGACCGGCGCCGTCACCGTCACCAGCGACGACGAGATCTCCCCCGACGCCGTCCGTGACGCCGTGCACGAGGCGGGTTACCAGCTCGTCTGAGCACCCCCTGACCACCCACCCGGCGCGGGTCGCCACCGCCACCCGCGCCGGGTCACCCCCGGAGGACCGACCATGAGCGACACGTCCCCGGCCCACGGACCCGTCACCGCCCTGCCCCGCGCAGCCGCGACCGGGACCGTCGCCGAGAACGGCGCGGGCAGCACCGTCACCGAGATCGAGCTCGCCGTCGGCGGCATGACCTGTGCGTCCTGCGCCAACCGCATCGAGCGCAAGCTCAACAAGCTCGACGGCGTCACCGCCACCGTCAACTACGCCACCGAGAAGGCGCGGATCAGCGCCCCGGGCGGCGTCGGGCTCGACACCCTGCTCGGGACCGTCGAGGCCGCCGGCTACACCGCCACCCCGCCGAGCGCCGGAGCCGACGAGGATCCCGAGCGCGACCTGCGCGACCTGCGGAACCGGCTCATCGGCGCCGCCGTGCTGTCGGTGCCGGTCGTCGTCCTCGCGATGACGCCCGCGTGGCAGTTCGTCGGCTGGCAGTGGGTGTCGCTGCTGCTGACGCTGCCGGTCTGGGGCTGGGCGGGCGCGCCGTTCCACCGCGCCGCCTGGACGAACCTGCGCCACGGCGCCGCCACGATGGACACCCTCGTCTCGATGGGGACGACGGCCGCGCTCGCCTGGTCGCTCTACGCGCTGTTCCTCGGCACCGCCGGGATGCCCGGCATGGTGCACCCCTTCGAGCTGACGATCTCGCGCACCGACGGCAGCGGGAACATCTACCTGGAGGTCGTCGCCGCGGTCGTCACGTTCGTGCTGGCCGGGCGCTACGTCGAGCTCCGCTCCCGGCGCCGGGCCGGTGCCGCGCTGCGCGCGCTGCTGCAGATGGGCGCGAAGGACGTGACGGTGCTCCGCGACGGCGCCGAGGTGCGCGTCGCCGTCGACGACCTCGCCGTGGGCGAGGAGTTCGTCGTGCGCCCCGGGGAGAAGGTCGCCACCGACGGCGAGGTCGTCGACGGCCGCTCGGCGGTCGACGTCTCGATGCTGACCGGTGAGTCGGTGCCGGTCGAGGTCCGGGCCGGGGACACCGTCGTCGGCGGGTGCGTGAACTCCGGCGGGCGGCTCGTCGTGCGCGCGACCCGGGTCGGCTCGGACACCGCGCTCGCCCAGATGGCGCGGCTGGTCGAGGAGGCGCAGAACGGCAAGGCCGAGGTGCAGCGCCTGGCCGACCGGATCTCCGCGGTGTTCGTGCCCGTCGTCGCCGTGATCGCCGCCGCGACGCTGCTGGTCTGGATCCTCACCGGCGCCCTCGCCTCGACGGCGTTCACCGCCGCCGTCGCCGTACTGATCATCGCCTGTCCCTGCGCGCTCGGGCTGGCCACACCGACCGCGCTGCTGGTCGGCACCGGGCGCGGCGCCCAGACCGGCATCCTGATCAAGGGCCCCGAGATCCTGGAGTCCACCCGGCGGGTCGACACCGTCGTGCTCGACAAGACCGGCACCGTCACCACCGGGACCATGGCGCTGACCGGCGTGCACACCGCCGACGGCACCGACGAGGCGACCGTGCTGCGCCTCGCCGGGGCCCTCGAGAGCGCCTCGGAGCACCCGGTGGCCGCCGCGATCGCCGGTGCGGCGACCGAGCGGGTCGGTGACCTACCGGCCGTCACGGACTTCACCAACCACGAGGGCCTCGGCGTGCAGGGCGTCGTCGACGGCCACGCCGTGCTCGTCGGCCGTCCGCGGCTGCTGGAGCAGTGGTCGGTCCCGCTGCCCGACGACCTCGCCGCGGTCGCCGCGGACGAGTCCGCGCGGGGCCGTACGACGGTCGCCGTCGCGTGGGACGGGGCCGCCCGTGCCGTGTTCGTCGTCGCCGACACCGTGAAGCCGACGTCGGCCGAGGCGATCGCGGAGTTCCGCAGGCTCGGGCTGCGCCCGGTGCTGCTCACCGGGGACAACCGGGCCGTCGCCGAGACCGTGGCCCGTGAGGTCGGCATCGAGCCCGGCCCGGACAGCGTCATCGCCGACGTGCTCCCCGCGGACAAGCTCGCCGTGGTGGAGCGGCTCCAGGAGCAGGGCCGGGTCGTCGCGATGGTCGGCGACGGGGTGAACGACGCGGCCGCGCTCGCCCGGGCCGACCTGGGCCTGGCCATGGGCACCGGCACCGACGTGGCGATCGAGGCGTCGGACATCACCCTGGTCCGGGGTGACCTGCGGGCCGCGGCCGACGCCGTCCGGCTCTCCCGGCGCACCCTGGGCACGATCCGGGGCAACCTGTTCTGGGCCTTCGCCTACAACACGGCCGCGATCCCGCTGGCCGCGTTCGGACTGCTCAACCCGATGATCGCGGGGGCGGCGATGGCGTTCAGCTCGGTGTGCGTGGTGCTCAACAGCCTGCGGCTGCGCCGGTTCCGCCCGCTGGCGGACTGACCCCTGCCCGGCGTCGTCGGCGCGGAACTCCGACGACGCCCCCCGACAGGTCGTCGGCGCTCGTCGGCGCTCGTCGTACGTGCGCGGTGATCGGAGTGGTGTTGGGGGCGGCCCCGCCGGCTGCAGGATCTCAACCGACAGGACCTGGGCCGGCGTACGCCCCGGGTACGAGCGCCGACATGGACCTGACGTACCCCGTCGGCGGCCGCCCACACGTCACC
Organism: Pseudonocardia sp. DR1-2; assembly: GCF_023717215.1. Taxonomy (NCBI): domain Bacteria; kingdom Bacillati; phylum Actinomycetota; class Actinomycetes; order Pseudonocardiales; family Pseudonocardiaceae; genus Pseudonocardia; species Pseudonocardia sp. DR1-2. Next base: position 246,492 of record NZ_JAMQOF010000008.1, read on the forward strand.
GTTCCGCCGGATGCAGATCCGGGCTGCGGTCGGCCGGTCCGGCGTGCAGGTGGTCCAGGCAACGCCGCAGGTGCAGCACGATCCCCGACGCGGCGAGGCTGTCCTCCCAGCCCGCGCGCTGGGAGTCGAGCCGGTCGGTGACCCGGTCCAGTGCGTCCCGGGCGGCGGCCAGGTGGCGGCGGTGCCCGTCGAGCCCGGCGGGTGCGGGGCCGCGGGTCAGGTGCGCGAGCTCCGCCGACCGGATCGCGGTGGCCAGGCCGCCCATCGCCTCCGCGACCGGGGTGCGCAGCGCGGGGTCGAGGACGAGCACGGTGCGCTCGGCCCACGCCGTCTGGGCCAGGACCGTGCTGATGTCGCGGACGAGCACCGCGAGCTGTTCCAGGGTCTGCGCGGCCTCGTAGAGCTGCTGGCCGCGCGCCCGGTAGGCACGAGCCCGCAGGTTGGCCCGCCGCCCGGCGTCGGCGGAACGGACCGCCTCCCGGGTCGCGTCGATCAGGGGCTCGAAGTGGTGGCGGTGGCGTGTCCACTCCTCGCGCTCCGGCGGCCACTGCTCGGCCAGGACCTCGGCCATCTCCTGCAGGTGGTCGGCGATGCCGTCACGCAGCCGCGCCACCACGCGGTGCGCGCGGGCGTTCTGCGGCGGGGGCGGCAGGACCAGGGTGACCGCGACCCCCACGAGCACCCCCAGCAGGGTCTGCCCCAGGTAGCCGGCCATGAACCCGGACGGGTCGGTGGCTCCGATGAGGATGGTGAACAACGCCGCGGTCGGGATCAGGTCCCGGGCGGTGGCCAGCACGGGGACGGCACCCGCCGCGATCCCGGCCAGCACAGCCGCGGCCACCGCCCACCACTGCGCGCCGCCCAGGTGCAGGGCGGCGGCGCCGAGACCGACACCGAGCCCGGTGGCGAGCACGGCGTGCAGGCTCTGGCGCAGCGAGTCGAAGACGGTCGGGTAGCAGACGAGCAGGGCACCGAGCGGTGCGTAGTAGGGGTACTGGCCGAGCACACCGGGGACGAGGGTGGCGAGGTACCAGGCCGCGCCGGCTGCGGCGCCGGCCCGCCACGCCAGTCGCATGCGGTGGCGCAGCCCCTCGGTGAACGGGGAGGCCGGGGAGTTCGGGTGGTGCGGGATCAACGACGGCTCCGTCGGTCGTGCAGGTGATACGGGAAGCGGGGCCGGCTGTTCGACCGCGGAGGAGCCCTGGCCACCCGACGGCCGCGGAGAACGCGGTGGAGTCCGGGGTGGCGCCGTGCGCACACGGGCGCGGGCCGCCGGAGGACTACCCACGACCGCGCGGCACAAACCCGGGCGGTGGCAGGATGTGCCGGTGTGCGCCATCGTGATCGGCCACGACCACGTCGCCGGCCTCGGGGCGCTGGGGCCGGCCCTGGAACGACGCGGGATCCGTCCGGAGTGGACGACGGTGGTGCCCGCGGACCGGTACGACACGCCGGACGTCGACGCCGGGTTCCCCGACCCGACGGGGGCCGGCCTGGTGGTCACCCTCGGCGCGCCGTGGCCGAGGGAGCGGATCGCGGGGTGGGCGGTCCGTGAGGTCGCGTTCCTGCGCCGGGCGCACGACGCCGGTGTGCCGGTGCTGGCGATCTGCTTCGGCGCCCAGCTCCTCGCCGAGGCGCTCGGCGGCTCCCGGACGACGCTGCCGGCCGCCCGGATCGGATGGCACACGGTCGACCCGGCCGACGGCCGCCTCCCGGCCGGGCCGTGGTTCTGCTGGAACGCCGAGCAGCTCGTCGCACCGCCCGGGGCGGAACTGCTCGCCGCCGGCGGGGCCGGACACGAGGCGTTCGTGGCCGGTCGCAGCGTGGGCGTGCAGTTCCACCCCGAGATGACCGTGGACCTGCTGGAGCGCTGGTACACCCTCGGAGTGCCCGACGGCCTCGACGCGGGGGCCCTGCGGGCGGCGACGGCGGCCCAGGACCCGCAGCGGCTCGCCGAGCGGGCCGAGCGGGTCCTGGCGCTCGCGCTCAGGCCCCCAGGAAGTGCTCCAGGGTGATCGGCAGCGACCGGACCCGCACACCGGTGGCGTGGTGGGCGGCGTTCGCGACGGCCGCGGCCACCCCGACGATCCCGATCTCCCCGATCCCCTTGGCGCCCACCGGGTTGACGTGCGGGTCGTCCTCGTCGACCCACTCGGCGTCGATGTCGCCGACGTCGGCGTTCGCCGCCACGTGGTAGCCGGCGAGGTCGTGGTTGACGACGTGCCCGCGGGCCGGGTCGACGACGCCCTCCTCGTGCAGCGCCATCGACAGCCCCCACACCATCCCGCCGAGGAACTGCGAGCGCGCGGTCAGCGGGTTGAGGATGCGGCCCGCGGCGAACACCCCCAGCATCCGCGGCACCCGGATCTCGCCGGTGTCGGCGTGCACCGCGACCTCGACGAAGTGCGCCCCGTGCGCACCCATCGCGTACTCGGCCATCGCCGGGTTGTGCCCGGCGACGCCGTCGGCCTCCGCCGCGTCCTCGGGGTCGGTGCCCCACTTGTCGCGGAACCGGTCGGCGGCCTCGACGATCGCCGTCGCCCAGGACGCGGTACCCGCCGACCCACCGGCCATGGTCGCGTGCGGCAGCCCGGTGTCGCCGAGGTTCAGGTCGACCTGCGCGGGCGGCACCCCGAGCGCCTCGGCCGCGATCTGGGTGAGCACCGTGCGGGCGCCCTGCCCGATGTCGGCCGCGGCGATGTCCACCCGGTAGCGGCCCGGCGCACCGGCACCGCCGTCGGCGTACCGGATCGCGGCGGCGGAGCCGGGCATCGCGAAGGTCGGGAAGAACGCGGCGGCGACGCCGGTGCCGTGCCACCAGCCGTCGACGAGCCGGGTGCGCGGACGCGGGTCCCGGTCGGCCCAGCCGAACCGCTCGGCGCCGCGCCGCAGGCAGGCCACGAGGTTGCGGCTGGAGAACGGCCTGCCGGTGTCGGGGTCGACGTCGGGCTCGTTGCGGATCCGCAGCTCGACCGGGTCGATCCCGAGCGCGACGGCGAGCTCGTCCAGCGCGGACTCCGCGCCGAAGCTGCCGGGCGCCTCGCCGGGTGCGCGCATGTACGTCGGCGTGGACAGGTCCAGCGGCACGACCCGGTGCGAGGTCCGCCGGTGCGGCGACGCGTAGAGGTGCCTGCTGATCACTGCGGTCGGCTCGCCGAACTCGGCCATCCGCGCGCCGGACTCGACGACGTCGTGGGCGAGGGAGTGCAGCCGCCCGTCGGTCCCGGCACCGAGCCGGACCCGCTGCACGGTCGCCGGGCGGTAGCCGGTCAGGTCGGTCATCTCGCGGCGGGTCAGCGCCAGCTTGACCGACCGGCCGGGGACCGCCCGGGCGGCGACGACGGCCAGCACCGACCCGCCGTGCAGCGTGCCCTTGGTACCGAACCCACCGCCGACGTGCGGTGAGACGACGGTGACGTCGTCGTCGCCGATACCGAACATCTGCGCGAGCTCGCGCCGGGCCGACCACACCGCCTGCGAGGCCTCGAACAGCGTGAGGTGGTCGCCGTCCCAGCGGGCGACGGTGCTGTGCGGCTCCATCGGGTGGTGGTACTCGATCGGCGTCCGGTAGGTGGCGTCGACCTGCACCGGGGCCGCGGCGAACGCGGCGTCCGGGTCGCCGGTGGTGGCGTCCGGCGGGAACGCGACGACGACCTCGGGGGTGTAGGCCTCCGGCGAGGCCGGGTCGAACGCGGTGGTGGCCGGCTCGGCGTCGTAGGTGACGACGACCAGGTCCGCCGCCTCCCGGGCCGCCTCGGCGGTCTCGGCGAGCACGGCGGCGACGTACTGGCCGCGGTGGTGCACCGCGCCGGACTGCAGCACCGTCTGTTCGGGGGTGGCGCTGCCGTCGATCCGGGGCGCGGTGTCCGGGGTGAGTACCGCGACCACCCCGGGGACCGCGGCCGCGGCGGTGGTGTCGACGGCGCGGACCCGGCCGCGGGCGACCGTCGCGCCGACGCCGCGCAGGTGCAGCGGGTCGACCGCGTCCTGCTCGTAGGCGTAGACGGCGTTGCCGGTGACCTTGGCGGGGCCCTCGATCCGGGTGTGCGAGGTGCCCGCGGCGCCGTCGGTCGTGGTGCCGGGGGTGACGGTGCTGGTCATGCGGCCTCCGTCCGGTGCGCGGCGAGGCCGCGCAGGGTGGCGGTGACCGTGCCGGCCACCAGCGGGATCTTGAAGGCGTTGCCGCCGACGGCGGTGTCGACGGCGCGGGCGTCGGCGGTCTCGGCCGCCGCGGCGGCGCGGAACGCCTCGTCGGTGGCGGGCCCGCCGAGCAGCGCCTGCTCGGCGCGGTGCGCCCGCCACGGCCGGTGCGCGACCCCGCCGAGGGCGATCCGCACGTCGCGGACGGTGCCGTCGTCGGCGACGTCGAGGGCCGCGGCGACCGACACCAGTGCGAACGCGTACGAGGCGCGGTCGCGGACCTTGCGGTAGGTGGAGTGCGCGGCGACCGGCAGCGCGGGCAGCTCGACCGAGGTGATCAGCTCCCCGTGCTCCAGCACGGTGTCGCGGCCCGGGTCGTCGCCGGGCAGCCGGTGCAGCTCGGTGGCGGCGACGGTGCGCTCCCCGTCCGGGCCGAGGACGTGCACGCGGGCGTCGAACGCGGCCAGCGCGACCGCCATGTCCGACGGGTGGGTCGCGATGCAGCCGCCCTCGGGTGCGCCGAGGATCGCGTGGTGGCGGGCCCAGCCGTGCTGCGCGGAGCAGCCCTGCCCGGGGTCGCGCTTGGTGCAGGGCGCGGTGAGGTCGGCGAAGTAGGAGCAGCGGGTGCGCTGCAGCAGGTTCCCGCCGGTCGTCGCCATGTTGCGCAGCTGCCCCGAGGCCCCGGCGAGCAGCGCCGCGGACAGTGCCGGGTAGTCGCGCCGGACCCGCGGGTCCACGGCGACGTCGGTGTTGCGGGCGCCCGCGCCGATGGACAGGCCGCCGTCGGGGGTCGGGGTGATCCCGGTGGGCAGCAGGCCGGTGACGTCGACGAGCGTGCCCGGCTCGACCAGGCCCAGCTTGAGGTGGTCGACGAGGTTGGTCCCGCCGGCCAGGTAGGCGGCGGACGGGTCGGCGGAGACGACGGCGACCGCAGCCGCGGCGTCGCCGGGACGGGTGTAGGCGAACGGCTTCACCGCGACGCCCCCGTCCCGGTGGCCACGGCACCGACGGCGTCGACGATGCCGGAGTAGGCGGCGCAGCGGCACAGGTTCCCGGACAGGCGCTCGGCGATCTCGGCGCGGTCCAGCACGGCCGGTCCGTCGCCGGACAGGTCGGCGGTGACCGCGCTGGGGTGCCCGGCGCGGGCCTCGTCCAGCATCCCGACGGCCGAGCAGATCTGGCCGGGGGTGCAGTAGCCGCACTGGTAGGCGTCGTGCGCGACGAAGGCCTCGGCGAGCGGGTGCAGGTCCGCACCGGTGCCGAGGCCGTCGGCGGTGGTGACCGCGGCGTCGTCGTGGGCGACGGCGAGCGAGAGGCAGGACAGCACGCGGCGGCCCGGCCCCTGTTCGCCGGGCGCGGCCAGCAGGACGGTGCACGCACCGCACTGGCCGTGGTCGCAGCCCTTCTTGGCGCTGGTCACGCCGAGCCGGTCACGCAGCGCGTCGAGGACGGTGGTCCGGGTGTCGACCGTCAGCTCGTGGCGACGGCCGTCGACGGTGAGGGAGATCGTGGAGTCCACGATGGTGCGCTCCTTCGGGAGACGGAGTGGAGAGCTCGAAACGGAGCCTCCTCCGGAAATATAGGAACGTTGTTCCGGTTACGCAACCCGGAGGCCCGCGAGGAAGAAGCCGACGGCGCGGCGGGCGTCGTAGGCGGAGTCGGCCTCGGCACCGAAGCACAGGTTGCCGATCCCCCGCAGCACCTCGTAGGCGGTGACGTCGGACGGCAGCTGCCCGGCCTCCCGCGCCGCCCGGACGATCTCCTCCCCCGCCGGCAGCAGGCGCTCCAGGAACAGCTCGTGCAGCGCGGCGGAGCGGCCGTCGTCGTGGACGAGCATCGCGACCAGCCCGTGCTTGGTGACGAGCAGGTCGACGAACTCCCCGACCCAGGCCGTGAGGGCGTCGAACGGCGTCGGACCGGCGTCCAGGCAGGTCCGTGCCGCCGCCGCACACCCCTCGACCTGGTGCCGGTAGACGGCGACGACCAGGTCGGGCCGGGTCGGGAAGTGCCGGTAGACCGTCCCCACGCCGACCCCCGCGCGGGCGGCGATCGCCCGGACCGGCGCGTCGACGCCCGCGGTCACGAACTCGGCCGCGGCGGCCTCGAGCAGGGCGGCACGACTGCGCCGGGCGTCGGACCGGACCGGTTCCCGCTGCACTCCCACCGCACGCTCCCTTGCTGACCGGAACACTGTTCCGTATCGTACCCGGAACACTGTTCCGTTTCATCGTCCGCACTCGCCCGCACAGGAGTTCCCGTGTCCCGAGCGTCCATCGGCATCATGACCGCCCAGATGCAGACCACCTACGACGACCTGCTGCGCGTCTGGCTGGAGGCCGACGAGCTGCCCGGCATCGAGCACGCCTGGCTGTTCGACCACCTCATGCCGATCGGAGGCGACCCGCTGGGACCGGCCCTCGACGGCTGGACCACCCTGTCCGCGCTCGCCGCACGGACCCGGCGGCTGCGTCTGGGCCTGCTGGTCACCAGCAACCGGTTCCGCCCGCCCGCGGTGCTGGCCAAGATCGCGACGACGGTCGACGTCGTCTCCGGCGGACGGCTCGACCTGGGCATCGGCGTCGGGTCCCGCCCGGACCACCCGCTCGCCCGCCGCGAGTACGAGGCGCACGGCCTGCCCTTCGCCGCCACCGCCGACGCCGTCACCGCGCTCGACGAGGCCTGCACGGTGATCCGGCGGCTGTGGACCGAGACCGAGCCGTTCGACGTCGACGGCGAGCAGGTGCGGCTCACCGGCGCGTTCGGCAGCCCGAAGCCGGTGCAGGCCCACCCGCCGATCGTGATCGGCGGACGGGCCAGGGCGACGCTGCGGATCGCGGCCCGGCACGCCGACGTCTGGAACATCCCCGGCGGCGACCTCGACGACGCCGTCGCCCGCAGCGCGCTGCTCGACGAGCTGTGCGCCGACATCGACCGGGACCCGGCGGAGATCACCCGGTCGATCCACCTGGGCGTCTCCTACGACGACCCGGCGGACGCCCGCGAGCGGGTGTCCGCCGCCGTCGGCGCGGGCTTCGGGCACGTGGTCCTCGGGCTGCCCGCCCCGTTCCCGCAGGGCGTCGCCCGCTGGGTGGCCGACGAGATCGTCGCGCGGGTTTAGCCGACCCGGTAGTTCGGTCATCTAACTACCATGACCTCCTCCCGGCACGCCCTCATCTCCGGCGCCGGCATCGCCGGCTCCGCGCTCGCCCTGCGCCTGGCCGCGTACGGCTGGCGGACGACCGTCCTGGAGCGCGCGCCGCGGCAGCGCGACGAGGGGCACAACATCGACGTCCGCGGCACCGCCCGCGAGGTCCTGCGCCGGATGGGCCTGGAGGACGCCGTGCGGGCCGCCGGCACCCGCGAGGTCGGCTTCCGCGTGATCGGCGACGACGGGCGCCCGGTCGCCGAGATCCCGATGGACCCGACCGGGTCGACCGACGGTCCGACCGCCGAGCTGGAGATCCTGCGCGGCGAGCTGGCCCGGGTGCTGGTCGAGGCCGCACCGGCGTCCACGACGTTCCGGTTCGGCACCCGGATCACCGGCGTCGAGGACCGGGGTGCCGGCGACGGCCCGGCCCGCGTCGCCCTCGACGACGGCACGACGGTCACCGCCGACCTCGTCGTGGTCGCCGAGGGGCTGCGGTCGCGCACCCGCGACCTGGTGTTCGACGACGTCACCGTCCGCGAGACCGGCCTGTACGGCGCCTACCTGACGATCCCCCGCACCGCCGACGACGACGCCTGGTGGAACTGGTTCCACGAGACCGGCTCGCGCGGGGTGCACCTGCGCCCGGACAACCTGGGCACCACCCGCGCCATGCTGACCTTCCTGTCCGGGGTGCGCGGCCTGGAGACCCTCGGCGACGCCGACGTCCGCACCGTGCTGCGGCGGACCTTCGCCGACGCGGGCTGGGTCGCCCCGCGGATCCTGCGCGAGCTCGGCGACGGGCCGGACGGGGCCCCGATGTACTTCGACGCCGTCGGGCAGGTCACGGCCCCGCACTGGAGCTCGGGACGGGTGGTACTGCTCGGCGACGCCGCGTACTGCCCGTCGCCGCTGGGCGGCGGGGGCACGAGCCTGGCCCTGATCGGTGCCTACGTACTGGCCGGGGAGCTGGCCGCCCGCCCCGGCGACACCGCGGGTGCGCTGCGCCGCTACGAGGAGCTGCTGAGGCCCGCGACCGAGCAGGCGCAGAAGCTGCCGCCGCTGACGCTGGCCAACCCGCGGACCCGGGCCGGGATCCGGACGCTGCGCACGGCGTTCCGGGCCGTCGCGAGCCCGGCCGGGAAGCGGGTCACCGGGCTGCTCGGGGCCACCCCGACCGGCGCGGTCGACGCGTTCCGGCTCCCGGACTACCCGGCGCCGAGCTCGTCGAGCGTGGCGACGACCGCGCGCAGGTAGCGCTCGACGACCGCGCCCTCGTCGGCGGAGAGGCGGCGGGCGACGTCGTCGAGGGCCCGCACGACCGGCTCCCACTGCGCGAGCCGCGCGCGGAAGGACTCCTCCCGCGAGCGCACGGTGACCCGGCGTCGGTCGTGCGGGTCGGGCACCCGCTCGAGGTGGCCGGCCGCCTCGAGCCGGTCGATCAGCGCGGTGGTCGAGGCCGGCCGCAGGTCCAGCCGCCTGGCCAGCTCGGTCGGCCCGAGCGAGCCGTGCACGTCGAGCAGCCGCAGCGCCCACAGGTCGGTCGGGTGCAGCCCCGCCCGCCGGGCCTGCCTGCCGGTGAACTCGTGGGTGGCCCGGTTCACCGCCTCCAGCGCGACGGTCGGGCCGGCGAGCCCCTCCAGCAGGTGTCGTCGCTCGCCCATGCGGCCTCCCGGCGTCGGTCCACGGCACCGTAGCCGGACGGGCCCGGCCGCATCCGCGGCGGGACCGGTCACGAGGTGGTCACGAATTCGCGACGCCGTTTCGGGGACACCTCCCCGCTCCCGGCCGCTGAATGGGGATGATTCCGCGTTAACTGATCGACGACCCGCAGGTGACGGCCCTGCGCAACCATCCACCCGATCGGGTGACGACGCGATTCTGTGCACCATTCCCGACGGCGACCCGACCATTTCCCGGAACCGCCCCGTGCGTAATCTCCGGAATCGTGATCGAGCTGGAGGGGGTCTCCAAGGTCTACCGGACCGGAACCCTCGAGCTGCGCGCACTCGACGCCGTGGACCTGCACGTCGACGACGGCGACCTCGTCGCGATCATGGGCCCCTCCGGCTCGGGCAAGTCCACGATGATGAACATCCTCGGCTGCCTCGACGTGCCGAGCTCCGGCGCCTACCGGCTCGACGGCATCGACGTCGGCCGGATGTCGGACAACCGGCTCGCCGACGTCCGGCTGCAGAAGATCGGTTTCGTCTTCCAGTCGTTCAACCTGCTGCCGCGCACCTCGGCGCTGGCCAACGTGGAGCTTCCGCTGGTCTACGCCGGTGGGCGCGACCGCCGGGGCCGGGCGCGGCGCGCGCTGGAACGGGTCGGGCTCGGCGACCGCGGCCTCCACCGGCCCAACGAGCTCTCCGGTGGCCAGCAGCAGCGCGTCGCGGTGGCCCGTGCCCTGGTCACCGACCCCTCGATGATCCTGGCCGACGAGCCGACGGGGAACCTCGACACCGCCTCGACCACCGACGTCATGAACCTGTTCGTGGAGCTGAACGAGAGCGGCCGCACCGTCGTGCTGATCACCCACGAGCCCGAGGTCGCGGAGTTCGCCAAGCGCGTGGTGACCCTGCGCGACGGCCGGATCGTGGGTGACGAGCGCCGATGACGATCTGGGAGTCCGCGCGGATCGCGGTACGGGGCCTGCGGGCCGGGCCGCTGCGGTCGCTGCTGACCATGCTCGGGATCATCATCGGGGTCGCCGCGGTGATCGTGCTGGTCGCGTTCGGCAACGGCCTGCAGCGCTTCGTCGCCGACGCGTTCGGCCCGCTCGCCAACCAGATCCAGATCACCCCGGACCGCGGTGGCATCAGCGGCGGCGGCACCCCGCGCGACCTCACCGACGCCGACGTCCGCGCCCTGCGGGACCGGGCCTCCGCGCCCGCGGTCGCCTCGGTCAGCCCGACGGTGACCGGCTCGGCGCAGCTGCAGCTGGCCGGTGGCGGGAGCGTCCGCAGCGGCGTGACCGGCGCCGACGCCGACTACCTCGACATCACCAACCGCGAGCTCGTCGTCGGGTCGTTCTTCGACGACCGGCAGGCCACCACCCGGGCGAAGGTCGTCGTGCTCGGCCCCAACCCGGTGGCGACGCTGTTCGGCGGCCGGGCCGGCGACGCGCTCGGCTCGGAGGTGCGGATCGGCCGCACCTCGTTCCGGGTGATCGGCGTGCTCGCCGCCAACGGCCAGCAGGACGACGTCGCCGTCATGCCGCTGGGCGCCGCGCGCGCCTACCTGACCGGTGGCGGCGACGTCGTCGACCAGATCACCGTGCGCGCGGTGTCCACCGACGCGGTCCCGCAGGCGGTCGAGCAGGTCACGACGGTCCTCGACGACCGGCACCGCATCGACGACCCGCAGGACCGCGACTACACCGTCACCGCGCTGCAGAGCCTGCTCGACCAGTCCTCGCAGGTCCTGAGCTTCGTGACGATCTTCGTCGCGGCGGTCGCGGGCATCTCGCTGCTGGTCGGGAGCATCGGCGTCGCCAACATCATGCTGGTCACGGTGACCGAGCGGACCCGCGAGATCGGCATCCGCAAGGCCATCGGCGCGCGCCGCCGCGCGATCCTGCAGCAGTTCCTCATCGAGGCGATGGTCCTCACCGGCATCGGCGGGGTCATCGGGATCCTGGTCGGCGTCGGTGTGTCCGTGCTGGCCGGGATCGTCCTGCCCCGCCTCGTACCCGACTTCCCCGCCCCGACGGTGTCGGCCGGATCGGTGGTGCTCGCCTTCGGGGTGAGCCTGCTGATCGGGCTGCTCGCGGGCGGATTCCCCGCCAACCGGGCCGCGCGGATGCGGCCCATCGACGCCCTGCGGCACCAGTGACAGCGCCCGCGACAGCACCGAGGAGCACTTCATGACCCGACTGCGGCTCGCGGGCAGCCTGCTGCTCGCCGGACTCGTCGGCCTCACGGCCTGCACCGGAGGGGACCAGCCGCCGCCGACGGCCGTCGTCGACCGGGGTGTGGTCTCCACCGGGGTGTCGGCGTCGGGGTCGCTGGTGTCGATCACCCAGCAGAACCTCGGGTTCACCGACGGCGGCCGGGTCACCGAGCTGCTGGTCGAGGTCGGCGAGACCGTCGCCGCGGGGCAGCCGCTGGCCCGGCTCGACGACGCCGAGGCACGGTCCCAGGTCGCCTCCGCCCAGGCCGGGCTGGACCAGCAGCAGGCGTCGCTGGGCAAGCTGACCGGCGCGAACACCGTCGAGGCCGCGCAGGCGTCGCTGGCCTCGGCCGAGTCGGTACTGGCCGCGACCCGCGACCAGGTCGGGGCGCAGAACGCGGCGAACGACACCGCCGTCGAGCGGGCGAGGGTCCAGCTCGCCTTCGACCGCAAGCAGCTCGCCGCGGCCCAGGAGAAGCTGGAGACCGACCGGCGGGCCTGCAAGCGCTCCGGCGGCAGCACCGCGTCCGCGACCCCGGAGCCCACCGCCGACCCGTCCGGCGGCGGGCTGCTCGGCGGTCTGTCCGGCGGGTCCGGCACCTCGGGCGGGTCCGGCCTCGGCGCGGCGACGACCGACCCGGCCTGCACCGCCGTCGCCACCGACGAGCAGGCCGTGACGACGGCGAAGGGCCAGGTCATCACCTCGCAGACGGCGCTGGCGCAGGCCGAGGGCACCCGCGACACCGGCGCCGCCTCCGGCCGGGTCTCGATCGCGAACGCCGAGAGCGCGGTGTCCGACGCCCGCTCGCAGCTCACCGGGGCGAACAACGACGCACCGGCCGACGTCGCGGTGCAGGACGCCGTGGTCGCCGACGCCCGCAACACCCTCGCCGACGCCCAGCGCGCGCTCGACGACACCCTGCTGCGCGCCCCGGTCGCCGGCACCGTGTCCGCGATCAACGGCGCGGTCGGTGACGTCGTGCCCGCCGCGAGCGCCGCGACCGCGCTCGCCCCCGGCACCGACGCCCGGATCCCGCAGGCCGTCGGGTCGGCGTCGGCGGCCTCGGGCGGCGCGGGGGCCACCGGTGGCGGCGCGTCCGCGGCGGGCGGGGCGCCGTTCCTCACCCTCAACGACCTGCAGACCTACCAGCTGGTCGTCCCGTTCGAGGAGAGCGACGCCGCCCGGGTCGCGCCGAACCAGACCGTCGACGTCACCGTCGACGCGCTGCCCGGTGTGAGCCTGCCGGCGACCGTGGTGGCCGTCGCGCCGACCGCGACGCAGCTGTCGGGCGTCGTGAGCTACTACGCGACCGTCGTGCTGAACCGCACCGACCCGCAGCTGCGCGACGGCCAGACCGCGCAGGCCGACGTGCGCACCGAGGCCCGCAACGGGGTGCTGCGGGTGCCGAACACCGCCGTCCGGCAGGAGGGCGGCCGCTCGGTCGTGGACGTGCCCGGCGACGACGGCGCCGCGGTGACCCGGCAGTTCGTCCCCGGTCTGGTGGGCGACCAGTTCACCGAGGTCCGGTCCGGCCTCGACGACGGCCAGCAGGTCCTGCTGCCGCAGGCCACCGTCGAGGCGACGCCGGGCCGTCCGGGCGGTGGCGCGGGCGGGAACTGACCCGCCGGTACGGGCCCGCTCGTGCCGCCGTCGGTCGCGACGGCCGAGGACGTGACCCTCGCGCTCGCGTCCGAGGCCGGGTGGAGCGCGGCCCGCGTCACCGCGCCCGGTCGGCGGCCGCGCGCTCCCCGGCGCCGGCGCCGGTGCCGCCGGTGCCGGTGCCGCCGGTGCCGGTGCCGCCCACGGCCGTCGCCGGGATGGTCCGCCAGGCGACGACCGCGGCGGCCAGGGTGACCGCCGCGGCGATCAGCGAGGTCGTCTGCATCGCCGTGGTGAACGCCGCGCGGGCGCCGTCGAGGACCGGCGAGGCCGGGTCGAGGGCGTTCGTGCCCGCGGCGAGCGAGTCGGTCACCGCGGCCCGCGCCGCCGGGTCCAGCCCGTCGGGCAGCGTGAGGTGCCCGCGGTAGACCAGCGAGACCACCGACCCGAGCACGGCGACACCCATCGCGACCCCCAGTTCCAGGGCCGTCTCGGAGATGGCCGAGGCCGCGCCCGCCTTGCGCGGCGGGACCGAGGACACGACCGCGTCGGTGGTGAGCGTCTGGGTCAGGCCGACGCCGAGCCCCAGCGGGACCAGCGCCAGCGCCAGCCACAGGTAGCTGGTGAACCCCTCGGTGACTGCGACGGCGACCAGCCCGGCGGTGACCAGCGCGAGGGCGGTCGCGATCGCCCGGCCGAGCCCCAGCGCGCGCGAGAACCGCCCCACGACGGCGACGACGGCGATCGCCGACAGCGTGGTCGGCAGCTCCCCGAGCCCGGCCTGCAGCGGCGAGAACCCGCGCACGAGCTGCAGGTACTGGGAGAAGAAGAACAGCGTCCCGATCAGGGCGAACACCGCCATGAACCCGGCGAACACCGATCCGGCGAACGCGGGGCGGGCGAACAGCGACACGTCGATCAGCGGGACCGGCAGGCGTCGCTGACGGCGGACGAACAGCACGCCGGCACCGGCACCGGCGGCGAGCGCGGCGACCCCGGCGACGCCGACCCCGGCGGCGACGGTGTGCTTGACCGCCCACACCACCGGCACGATCGCGGCCATCGACAGCAGCGCCGAGACCAGGTCGAACGGGCCCGGCGCGGGGTCGCGGGACTCGGGCAGCAGCCACGCACCGGCCACGACCAGCACGACCATGATGGGCACGTTGATCAGGAACACCGATCCCCAGGAGAAGTGCTCCAGCAGCGCGCCGCCGACCAGCGGCCCGACCGCGGCACCGCCGCTCGCCGCGGCCGCCCAGGCCGCGATCGCCCGGGCCCGCTCGGCCGGGTCGGTGAACACGGTGCGGATCAGCGACAGCGTCGAGGGCATCAGCGTCGCCCCGGCGACGCCGAGCAGCAGCCGGGCCGCGATCAGCATGGCGGGGCTGGTGGACAGCGCCGCGAACAGCGACGCCGCACCGAACGCCGCGGCGCCGACGAGCAGCAGCCGCTTGCGCCCGACGCGGTCGGCCAGCGAGCCCATCACGACGAGCAGCCCGGCCAGGGCGAGGGAGTAGACGTCGCCGATCCAGAGGACCTCGTTCGCCGTCGGCGACAGGTCGGCGGTCAGCGAGGGCACCGCCAGGTAGAGCACGGTGTTGTCGATCGCCAGGACCAGGACGGCGATCGACAGCACCGCGAGGGCCGCCCAGCGGCGGCGGGGCGCGAGCTCCCGGGGAGCGACGACGTCGGACATGCGTGAAACTGTACCGACTGGTCGGTGAAGTTTCGACGTGGTGTCCGCCTCGCCGACCCGGGACGGGAGGATGGACCGATGGGTCGCACGTCCGGACGGTCCCCCGAGGACACCCGCAGGCTGGTGCTCGACGCCGCGGGCTCCGCCATCCGCCGCGACGGCGTCGGTGCGACCCTCGACCTCGTCGCGCGCGAGGCGGGGGTCTCCAAGGGCGGGCTCGTCTACCACTTCCCCAGCAAGACCGCGCTGCTCGTCGCGCTGGCACAGGTGGAGCTCGACACCTTCCGCGACGCCGTCCACGCCCACCTCGACCGTCCCGAGGGGACACCGGGCCGGCTCGTGCGCGCCTACGTGCGGGCGAGCCTGGCCCCGGTCGACGAGGGCGAGGCGCTGGAGCGGTTCACGCTGATCGCGCAGCTGCTGGCGGTGCCGGAGGTCCTCGACCTGGCCCGGGTCGACGACGAGCGCTGGCAGGCCGCGCTGGCCGCGGACGGGGTGCCGGAGGCGACGCGCACCCTGGTCCTCGCCGCCGCCGACGGGATCGGCGGCCGCCCGCTGTGGGCGGCGGACCTGGCCCCGCCGGCGCGGGCACGGCTGGAGGCGGACCTGCTCGGGATGGTGGACGCGGCGCTGGACGGCTGACCGGCCGTCACGTTCGTCGGGCCACCCGACCCGTTCGCCGAGACGCCGGTGGCGATCGTTCCACCGTGCACCGATCGCTGCCAGGGTGGGTCCCGTCAACCGTCCGACGCGGCCGTTGGGGCCGCAGTGAGAAGGGACCACCGTGGGCGACATCGCCGGCAAGGTCGACAAGGCGTACGAGGACAAGAGCGTGGCCGAGCTGGCCGACGCCCCCGTGGACGCGCTCCAGGGCGTCTCCGAGGGCGACGCGAAGCTCCTCAAGGAGGCGTTCAACATCACGACCGTCCGTGACCTGGGCACCAACAAGTTCTTCCTCTGGGCGCAGGCGATCAGCAAGCTCGCGGACTGAGCAGCCCGGTGCGGGGCGGTGCGCGCGTCACCGCCGCCCCGCCCCGCACCCCGCGGCGGACACACACTCTTCACACGGTTACCCCGCGCGGCCCTACCCCGGTCCGGCCCGTACTCCCTAGCTTGTCCCCACACCCGGCGGTCCCCGCCGGTGCGGACGCGCCCAGGAGGACGACATGGCCCAGGATCCATCGGACTACCTGGAGCGACGCCGGCTGCGGACCGGGGCGGCGGGCTGGGTCCTGCTGGCCGGGCTCGGCGTCAGCTACGTCATCTCCGGCGACTACTCCGGCTGGAACTTCGGTCTCGCCCAGGGCGGGTTCGGCGGGCTGCTGATCGCCGGTGTCGTCATCGCGGGCATGTACTTCGCGATGGTGCTGGGCATGGCCGAGCTGTCCTCGGCGCTGCCCGCCGCGGGCGGCGGCTACACCTTCGCCCGCCGCGCGCTGGGCCCGTGGGGCGGTTTCGCGACCGGCACCGCGATCCTCATCGAGTACGCCATCGCCCCCGCGGCGATCGCCACCTTCATCGGCGCCTACGTCGAGTCGCTCGGCCTGTTCGGGATCACCGACGGCTGGTGGGTCTACCTCGCCGCCTACCTGCTGTTCATCGGCATCCACATCGCCGGCGTCGGCGAGGCGCTCAAGGTCATGTTCGTGATCACCGCGATCGCCGTGCTGGGGCTGCTGATCTTCGCCGTCGCCGCGGTGCCGCTGTTCGACACCGCCAACCTCGTCGACATCGCGCCGACCGCGGCCGCCGGGGCGTCACCGTTCCTGCCCTTCGGCTACCTGGGGATCTGGTCGGCGGTGCCGTTCGCGATCTGGTTCTTCCTCGCGCTGGAGGGCGTCCCGCTGGCCGCGGAGGAGGCACGCGACCCCGAGCGGAACGTGCCCCGCGGGATCGTCGCCGCGATGCTGGTCCTGCTCGTCACCGGGGCGCTGGTGCTGGTGCTCGCGACCGGCGCGCTCGGCGCACAGGCGCTGTCGGAGTCGGGCAACCCGCTCGTCGAGGCGCTCGGCGGGTCGACCGCCGGGGTCGTCGTCAACTACGTCGGACTGGCCGGGCTCGTCGCGAGCTTCTTCTCGATCATCTACGCCTACTCCCGCCAGACCTTCGCCCTGTCGCGCGCCGGGTACCTGCCGCGGGTGCTGTCGGTGACCAACGGCCGCAAGGCCCCCACCCTCGCCCTGATCGTCCCCGGCGCGATCGGCTTCCTGCTCTCGCTCACCGGGCAGGGCGCGGTGCTGCTCAACATGGCGGTGTTCGGCGCGGCCCTGTCCTACGTGCTCATGATGGTCAGCCACATCGTGCTGCGCCGGACCGCGCCGGAGATGCCGCGGCCCTACCGGACCCCCGGCGGCGTCGTCACGACCGGGTTCGCGCTGGTCGTCGCCGTGCTCGCCGTCATCGCGACGTTCCTCGTCGACCCGGTCGCGGCGGGCGCGACCCTCGGCGCCTTCGCCCTGTTCATGCTCTACTTCGCGCTCTACTCCCGACACCACCTGGTCGCCGCGGCCCCCGACGAGGAGTTCGCAGCGCTGGCACAGGCGGAGGCCGAGCTCACGTGACGATCCGCAGGGCCTCCGTCGGGGGGCACACCCACGAGTTCGCGGACCTGCGGGCGCTGCTGGCCGCGGCCACCCCGGAACGCTCCGGGGACGTGCTGGCCGGTGTCGCCGCCCGCTCGGAGTCCGAGCGCGTGGCCGCCCAGACGGTGCTCGCCGACCTGCCGCTCGCGACGTTCCTGACCGAGCAGGTCGTCCCCTACGAGGACGACGAGGTGACCCGGTTGATCGTCGACTCGCACGACCGCGCGGCATTCGCCCCGGTCGCGTCGATGACCGTCGGCGGGTTCCGCGAGCACCTGCTCGACCCGACCACCGACACCACCGCGCTCGCGCCCGGCCTGACCCCGGAGATGGTCGCGGCGACGGCCAAGCTGATGCGGCTGCAGGACCTCATCGCCGTCGCGCGACGCACCCCGGTCGTCACCGCGTTCCGCTCGACGGTCGGGCTGCCCGGCACGATGGCCACCCGGCTGCAGCCCAACCACCCCACCGACGACCCGGCCGGGGTGACCGCGTCCATCGTCGACGGGCTGCTGCTCGGCTGCGGCGACGCCGTCATCGGCATCAACCCGGCGACCGACTCACCGCAGCGCACCACCGACCTGCTGCACCTGATCGACGAGGTCCGCACCCGCTACGACATCCCCACCCAGTCCTGCGTACTCGCCCACGTCACGACCTCCATCGAGATCATGGAGCGCGGCGCCCCCGTGGACCTGGTGTTCCAGTCCGTCGCCGGCACCGAGGCGGCGAACACCGGGTTCGGGGTGACCCTGGCGATGCTGCGCGAGGCGCACGACGCGGCGCTGTCACTGGGCCGGGGCACCGTCGGCACGAACTGCATGTACTTCGAGACCGGGCAGGGCTCCGCGCTGTCCGCCGACGCCCACCACGGCGTCGACCAGCAGACCCTCGAAGCCCGCGCCTACGCCGTGTGCCGGGCGTTCGACCCGCT
The DNA here is from genome assembly GCF_023717215.1 of Pseudonocardia sp. DR1-2. NCBI lineage: Bacteria > Bacillati > Actinomycetota > Actinomycetes > Pseudonocardiales > Pseudonocardiaceae > Pseudonocardia > Pseudonocardia sp. DR1-2. The sequence goes on from NZ_JAMQOF010000008.1 coordinate 264,483, forward strand.
TCTGGTCAACACCGTCGTCGGGTTCATCGGGCCGGAGTACCTCTACGACGGCAAGCAGATCACCCGGGCCGGGCTGGAGGACCACGTGTGCGGGAAGCTGCTGGGGGTCCCGATGGGCGTCGACGTCTGCTACACCAACCACGCCGAGGCCGACGCCGACGACACCGACGCCCTGCTCACCCTGCTCGGCGCGGCCGGCTGCTCGTTCGTGATCTGCGTGCCCGGCGGCGACGACGTGATGCTCCACTACCAGTCGCTGTCCTTCCACGACGCGCTCTACGCCCGTCAGGTGCTGGGCCTGCGACCCGCCCCCGAGTTCGAGGGGTGGCTGTCCACCATGGACATGCTGGCACCGGACGGACGGCTCAAGGAGCTGGCGCCGTCCGCGGTCCGGGCGCTCACGGCGGGTGTGCGGTGAGCGGGTCCGATCCGCTGGAGCTGCTGCGGGCCTCCACCCGGGCGCGGGTGGCACTCGGGCGGGCCGGGGACGCGCTGCCGACCGCGCGGCTGCTGGAGCTGCGCGCCGCGCACGCCGCGGCCCGCGACGCCGTGCACACCCCGCTCGACGTCGACGCGCTCACCGACCGGATCGCCGCGCTCGGGGTGGACACGCTGCGCGCCGCCGGGGCCCCGGCCGACCGCACCGAGTACCTGACCCGGCCCGACCTGGGCCGCCGCCTCGCCGACGACACCGACCTGCCGCGCGGGGAGCACGACGTGGTGCTCGTCGTCGCCGACGGGCTCTCGCCCCGCGCGGTCGCCGAGCACGCCCCGGGGATGCTCGCCGAGATCCTCGACCGGCTCGACGGGTGGCGGGTGGCGCCGGTCGTCGTCGCCACCCAGGCCCGGGTCGCGCTCGGCGACGAGATCGCGACCGCGGTGGGGGCGCGGCACGTCGTCGTGCTCGTCGGGGAGCGGCCGGGGATGAGCTCGGTCGACTCGCTCGGGTTGTACTTCACCTACGACGCCCACCGGGGCCGCCGCGACTCCGAGCGCAACTGCATCTCCAACGTCCGCCCGCCGCACGGCACCGGCTACGCCGCGGCCGCGACCACGCTCGCCCTGCTGATGAGCGAGGCGCGGCGGCTCAAGCTGTCCGGGGTCGCGCTCAAGGCCGATCCGGCGCTGCCCCCGGGTGCTCCGGACGGCTGAACAGCGCGGGCCGCTTCTCCAGGAACGCCGCCCATCCCCTCCGCCCGGTCGCGCGCCTGCCGACCGCGGTGCCGACGCCGGCCTCACCGGCAGCGGCGTCGACGAGCCGCAGGTCCTCGACCACGAGCTGGGCGGCGAACCCGCCGGTGAGGTCCCGGTTCGCCGGGCTGGTGGGAGGTCACCGAATGCCACTCACCTCCCTGCGCGCCTTTCCGTCGTAGTGCGCGACAGGGCGGATCAGGACGTCGTGGGCGGCCTGTTCGATCACGTGCGCGGTCCAGCCGCTGATCCGCGACATCGCGAACAGGGCGGTGAACAGCGGGGTGTCGAACCCCATGAGGTGGAACAGCGGACCCGCGGCGTAGTCGAGGTTGGGGCGCAGCCCCTTCTCCCGGAGCATCGCGCCGGCGAGGACCTCGTAGTGCGCCATCAGGTCCCGGCCGCCGCGCAGCTCCGCGACCCGTCGCATCTGCGTGTGCAGTGCGGGCACCCGCGAGTCACCGCGCTTGTAGACCCGGTGGCCGAAGCCCATCACCCGCTCGCCGGCCTCGAGCCGGGCGGCCAGCCAGTCGTCGACGTGGTCGGGGTCGCCGATCTCGGCGAACTGGGTCATCACCGCCTCGTTCGCCCCGCCGTGCAGCTCGCCCTTGAGCGCGCCGAGCGCGGCGACGACCGCGCTGTAGAGGTCCGACCGGGTGGAGGTGACGGTCCGGGCGGCGAAGGTGGAGGCACTGAAACCGTGGTCGGCGTAGAGGATCATGGCGATCTCGAACGCCCGCACGACCTCCGGTTCGGGGACCTCCCCGAAGGTCATGTGGAACACGTTCTCGGCATGGCCGAGGCCGGGGTCCGGTGGGATGGGGTCCAAGCCGCGGCGACGCCGCTGGTCCAGCGCGACGACCGTCGGCAGCACCGCGAGCAGCTCCACGGCCTTGTCCGCACTCGCGTCGGTGGAACGGTCCGCCGTCGCGGGGTCGGCGGCGCCGATCAGGCTCACGGCGGTGCGCAGCACGTCCATCGGGTGGCAGTCGGTCGGCAGCGACAGCAGCATCGCCTCGCACGCGGGATCCAGCGACCGCAGCGACCGTTCGCGACGCTCCAGTACGGCGAGCTCGGCCGCGTCCGGCAGTTCGCCGGTCCACAGCAGGTGCGCCACGTCGAGGAACGTGTGGCGCTCGGTCAGCCCGGGCGCCGGGTAGCCGCGGTAGAGCAGCACGTTGCGGCAGGGGTCGACGTCGGAGATCGACGTCGTGTCGGCGACGACCCCCACCAGGCCGCGCCGGACGTGGGTGTCCCTCGGGTTCTCGGTCATCGGTGTCCTCCTCCGGCGGGAGCCGCGGCGCGGTCCCGGGTGCGGTCGCCGCCGTGGGCTCCGGGCGGGAGCGCGCCGGCGGGACCTCGTGGTGTTCCTGCGCCGCGCGGGTCCCGGCGGCCACGGTCGGTGGCGGCCGGGGCCCGCGGGCCGGTGACGGGGTGGATCACGACGTCCATGCCGAGAGCGGCGAGCTGCGTGACGGTGGGCAGCAGGACGGGGGTCGGGTCGCCGCCGGTGACCGTGGTCGCGGTCACGAGCAGCGGGACGGCGAGGGCCCCGCGCAGGACCGTGTACGCGGTCCGCGACACGGGCGCCTCGACGACGATCACGTCCGCGCCGGCGCCGACACAGGCGCGGGCACGGTCGATGGTCTCGATCAGGCCGCCGGCGGCGCCGGCGGTGGTACGGACCCCGATCAGGAGGTCCGGGTCGCGGCGGGCCCGCACGGCGGCGCGGACCCGGGCCGCGACGTCGTCGGCCGCGTGGTCGGTGGGATCGGTGTCGTCGAGGTGCACACCGGACGCACCGGCGGCCTCGAACCGGGCGACGTCGTCGGCGTCGCCGGCACCGCCCAGGTCCACGAGGACCGGCAGTGGGGTGGCCCGCACGATCCGCGCGGTCAGTGCGACCGGCTCCTCCACGCCCGCGGTCGCCGCCGTCACGTGGACGCCGTCGAGGCCGAGTGCGGCGACCTGGCGGGCGGCCGCGGTGGTGGTGACGGTCTGGAAGCGCAGCGGTCGCGCCCCCGGCCGGGCACGGCCGAGTGCCGCGCGCAGCCCGGTCCGCCTGCGGACCGGGGGGACGTCGGTCTGCAGCATCAGCGCACCCGTTCAGCCGTGGAACTGCTCGGACTCGGTGGACCCGGCCAGCGCCGTCGTCGACGACTCCGGGTTGACCGCGGTGGAGACCGCGTCGAACCAGCCGGTGCCGACCTCGCGCTGGTGCTTGATCGCGGTGTAGCCGTCGGCCTCGGCGGCGAACTCGCGCTCCTGCAGCGCCACGTAGGAGGTCATGCCGTTCGCGGCGTAGCCCTTGGCCAGGTCGAACATCGAGTGGTTGAGCGCGTGGAAACCGGCGAGGGTGATGAACTGGAACGCGTAGCCCATCGCGCCCAGCTCACGCTGGAAGCGGGCGATCGTGTCGTCGTCGAGGTGCTTGCGCCAGTTGAACGACGGCGAGCAGTTGTAGGCGAGCAGCTGGTCCGGGAACTCGCCCTTGATCGCCTCGGCGTACTTGCGCGCCAGCTCCAGGTCCGGCACCGAGGTCTCCATCCACAGCAGGTCGGAGTACGGCGCGTAGGCCAGACCGCGGGTGATGCAGGGCTCGATACCGCCGGTGACCCGGTGGAAGCCCTCCGCGGTGCGCTCGCCGGTGAGGTAGGGCCGGTCCCGCTCGTCGACGTCGGAGGTGATCAGGTTGGCGGCCTGGGCGTCGGTCCGGGCGACGAGCACCGACGGCACGTCGGCGATGTCGGCCGCGAGCCGCGCCGCGTTCAGCGTGCGGACGTGCTGCGAGGTCGGGACCAGCACCTTCCCGCCCAGGTGCCCGCACTTCTTCTCCGACGCGAGCTGGTCCTCCCAGTGCACGCCCGCCGCCCCGGCGGCGATCATGGCCCGCATCAGCTCGAAGGCGTTGAGCGGACCGCCGAAGCCCGCCTCGGCGTCGGCGACGATCGGCACCAGCCAGTGCGGGTCGTCCCCGCCGTCGGCGGCCGCACGGCCCTCCAGGGTGCTGATCTGGTCGGCCCGCAGCAGTGCGTTGTTGATCCGGCGCACCACCGACGGCACCGAGTTCGCCGGGTAGAGGCTCTGGTCGGGGTAGGTCTGCCCGGCCAGGTTGGCGTCGGCGGCCACCTGCCAGCCGGACAGGTAGATCGCCTCCAGCCCGGCGCGCACGCTCTGCACCGCCTGGTTGCCGGTCAGCGCGCCGAGTGCGTGCACGTAGTCGCGCTCGTGCAGCAGCCGCCACAGCCGCTCGGAGCCCAGACGGGCCAGGGTGTGCTCCTCACGGACGCTGCCGGCCAGCGCCACCACGTCCTGTGCGGTGTGCCCGCGGGTGGTCCCGGCCCAGCGCGGGTCCTGCGCCCACTGCCGCTCCAGCTCGTCGATCCGCTCCTGGCGATGGGTCCCGGTCATGTCGTGCTCCTCTGCGAAGGTCTCGTCCGTGTCCGCGCTCACGGCCCCGCCGGTGGTGACCGGAGGGTGTGGCGATCTCCCGAACGGGGTGCGACCAGCATCGGAGCCGGAACCGGGGTCCGGCGACGGTGGCGAGCTGCCAACTCCTGCGCATCTTCCGGCCGGATTCTGCGAAGGTTGCGAAGGGTGTGCTCGGCTACAGTCCGCGACATGGCGACGTCAGGCATCCCGGGGACCCGGCTGCGCGCGCTGCGCGAGACCCGTTCCATGAGCCAGGCCCAGCTGGCCCGCACCCTGGAGATCTCGCCCAGCTACCTCAACCAGATCGAGCACGGCTCGCGCCCGCTGACGGTGCCGGTCCTGCTACGGATCACCGAGGTGTTCGGCGTCGACGCGGCGTTCTTCGCGGCCCGGCGGCCCGAGCGTCTCGTCGCCGAGCTGCACGAGGTGTTCGCCGAGACCACCTCGGCCGCCGGGTCGGTCCCGGTGGGCCAGATCGAACGGCTGGCCGCGGAGCTGCCCTCGGCCGCCGACGCGGTGCTGGAGCTCTACCGGCGCTGGCGGCGCGCCGACGAGCATCTGGCCGCGGCGGCCGACGGCCCGCGCGACGGCAGCGACCGGGTCCGGTCGGCGTCCCCGCACGAGCAGGTGCGCGACTACTTCTACCGGCGCCGCAACCACGTCGCCGAGCTCGACGACGCCGCCGAGTCCCTGGCCACCGGGATCGGGGTCCGGCGCGGCGAGGTGCGGCGCGCGCTGGCGGAGCGGCTGCGCAGCGTGCACGGCGTCGGCATCGCCGGCCTGGAGGACGACCGCGGCGGCGCCGGCGAACTGCACCGCTACGACCCCGTCGACCGGGTGCTGCGGCTCTCGCCCACGCTGCGCGCCGGACAGCAGGCGTTCCGGATGGCGACCCAGCTCGCCCTGCTGGAGCACGACGACACGATCGAGGCCCTCGCCGCGCAGGAGCCCGTCGACGCCGACACCCACACACTGACCCGGATCGGCCTGGCCCGGTACTTCGCCGCCGCCCTGACCCTGCCCTACGGCGAGTTCCGCACGACGGCGGAGACCTTCCGCTACGACATCGAGCGCCTGTCCGACCACTTCGGACAGGGCTTCGAGACGATCGCGCACCGGCTGTCGACGCTGCAGCGACCGTCGGAGCCCGGGGTCCCGTTCTCGTTCGTGCGGGTGGACCGGGCGGGGAACATGTCCAAGCGCCAGTCCGCGACCGGCTTCCACTTCTCCCGCGGCGGCGGGACGTGTCCGCTGTGGAACGTCTACCGCGCCTTCGCCTCCCCCGGCGAGATCGACGTGCAGGTCGCGGCCATGCCCGACGACGCCCGCTACCTCTGGGTCGCGCGCACCGTCACCGGCTCGCAGCGCCGCTGGGGGCGGCCGGGCAAGACGTTCGCGATCGCGCTGGGCTGCGAGCTGCGCCATGCCCACCGGCTCGTCTACTCCGACGGGCTCGACCTCGACAACCCCGCGGCGGCCACCCCGATCGGCGCGGGGTGCCGGGTCTGCAGCCGGACCCGCTGCCCGCAGCGGGCCTTCCCGCGCCTCGACCACGCGACCCAGATCCTGGAGGACCGCAGCACCTTCGTGCCCTATCCGGTGTCGGCCGGCGGCTGAGCGGCCCGGGCCGCCACCGCCGCCAGCCCCCGCAGGACGGGGCGTAGCTCGTCGAGAGTCAGCCGGGCGGGCTGGACGTGGCAGAGCAGCTCGGTGGCGTGGGGCAGGCACGGGTCGGCGGCGAGCGCGGCGAGGACCTCGGGGCCGGTCCCGGCGTGGACGTTCCCGGCGGCGAACCAGGCCGACGGGTCGTGCCCGCGCCGGGCGACGTGCGGGGCGAGCAGGGCGTGGACGGCCGCACGGGACGCGCCGGGCAGCACCGGCCGCGACAGCCCCACCCGGGCTCCCCCGGCCGCGCGGAACCGCCCGAGCAGCCGGGCCGAGCGGTGGTCGTCGGGGCCCGCGGGCCCGGAACGGCGACCGGACAGCAGCCCCAGGCCGTGCCGGACCGCCGTGTCGACCCCGCCCGCGGACGACGTCGCCAGCCACACCCGGTCCCGCAGCCCCGGGGCCGCCGGCGTGACGGCACCGGTCAGCGCGTCGACGGCCTCGTCGAGCCGGGCGTACCGCTGCACCGGGTCGGCCCCGAAGGCCTCCGACACCCCCGGGTCCGACCCGGCACCCAGCCCGAGCTCCAGCCGGCCACCGCTGAGCACGTCCACCGTGGCCGCGTCCTCGGCGAGCCGCAGCGGGTGCTCCAGCGGCGCGACGACGACGGCCGTGCCCAGCCGGATGCGCGCGGTACGGGCCGCGACCGCGGCGAGGACGACCAGCGGCGAGGACACGTGGCCCTGCTGGGCGCCGAGGTGGTGCTGGGCGACCCAGAACGAGGAGAACCCGAGCTCCTCGGCGAGCACCGCGAGCCGGACGGTGTCGTCCAGCTCGGACGCGGCGTCGCGGGGACCCGCGCCGTGGGTGAGCACACCCCATCTCACACCAGACACTATGGACATCTGAGCAGGTTTTCATACATTGGTCCGGTGTCCCGACCCCGCCTCCGCGCCGCGATCGCCGCGCTCACCGCCCTCCTGCTGACCGGCTGCGGTGCCGCGGTCACCGACGCCCGCACCGCGGGCTCCCCGGCCGCCGGGTTCCCCGTCGTCGACGACAACTGCGGCGTCACCACGACCTACCAGGCGCCGCCCACCCGCGCGGTCACCCTGACCTCGAACGCCACCGAGCTGCTGCTCGAGCTGGGCGTGGAGCGGTCGATGGTCGGCACCGCGTACCTGAAGAACCGGCCGATCGGCGAGCGCTACGCGCAGGCGTACGCCTCCGTCCCGGTGCTCGCGCCGGGTCAGCCGTCGCTGGAGCAGCTGCTCGCGGCCGAGCCCGACTTCGTCTACTCCGGCTACCCGGACGGCTTCTCCGAGTCGAACGGACACACCCGCGCCCGGCTCGCGGAGCTGGGGATCGACACGCACCTGAACCCCGAGTCCTGCCGCGAGGGGCGCTCCGGGTTCGAGGACCTGTTCGGGGAGATGACCCGCATCGGGGCGATCTTCGGGGTGCCGGAGCGGGCCGGACGCAGCGTCGACGCCCTGCGCACGCGGCTCGACGCCGTCGCCGAGCGGCTGGGGACGGTCGAGCCGGTCGACGTGTTCGTCTACAACAGCGGCACCGACGCCCCGCGCACCGCGGGCGGGCGGGCCCTGCTCACCGACATGATCGAGCGCGCGGGCGGCCGCAACGTGTTCGCCGACCTCGACCAACGCTGGGGCGAGGTGTCGTGGGAGCAGGTCGCGCGGCGCGCCCCCGACGTCGTCCTGATCTACGACTACCTGGACCCGAGCGTCGAGTCGAAGATCGCCACGCTGCGGGCGACCCCCGCGATCGCCGGACTGCCCGCGCTGACGCGCCCCTTCCCCACCGTCCCGCTGTCGGAGGCCCAGCCCGGCCCGCGGTCGGTCGACGCCGTCGAGCGGCTGGCCCGCGAGCTGCACCCCGACCGGTTCCGGTGACCCGGCGGGAGCAGCTCGTCGCGGCGCTGCGCCCGGACGGTCCGCTCCCCGCGGCCGGGCCCACACCGCGCGGCACCGCCGGGCACGGCCGTGTGTCGACGACGGCGGCGGTGGCCGTCCTCGGCGTGCTGCTGGTCCTCGCCGCAGGCCTGGCCCTGACGACGGGATCGGTGTCGGTGCCGTGGTCGCAGACCTGGCGGATCCTGGCCCACCGGCTCGGTGGCACCGCCTTGGTGTCCGACCCGGACTGGTCCCGGGCCGAAGACCTGATCATCGCCGACACCCGGCTGCCCCGGGTGCTGCTCGCCGGGCTGGTCGGCGCGGCGCTGACCGTGGCCGGGATGGTGCTGCAGGCCGTGGTCCGCAACCCGCTGGCCGGTCCGGGCGTGATCGGGGTGTCGTCGGGCGCGGCGACCGGCGCCGTCGTCGTCATGCGGTTCGGACTGCTCGGTGCGGGGGCGCTCACCCTCAACGTGGCTGCCTTCGCCGGAGCGCTGCTCACGCTCGCCGTCGTGCTGGCGGTCGCCCGCTCGGCCGGGCGGATCACCGTGCTGCGGCTGATCCTCGGCGGGGTCGCGGTCGGGTCGGTGCTGTCCGCACTGACCAGCCTGCTGGTGCTCACCGCGCCGAGCCCGACGCTGGCGTCCCAGGTCCTGTTCTGGACTCTCGGCGGGTTCGGCGCCGCCCGCTGGGACGTGCTGGTCGTCCCGGCCGCCGTGCTCGCCGCCGGGGTGACGGTGCTGGTCTCCCGCTCCCGCGACCTGGACCTGCTGCTGGCCGGCGACGAGAGCGCCGGTGCACTGGGGCTCGACGTGCACCGGTTCCGGCAGGCGATGTTCGTCGTCGTCGCGGTCCTGGTGGGGGTGACCGTCGCGGTCAGCGGGGTGATCGGGTTCGTGGGCCTCATGCTGCCGCACGTGGTGCGGTTCCTGGTCGGTTCCGGGCACCGGCGGGGCCTGCCGGTCGCGGTGCTGGTCGGCGCGCTGTTCACCGTGCTCGCCGACCTCGTCGCCCGGACCGTGGTCATCCCCGAGGAGCTGCCGGTCGGCATCGTGACCGCCCTGGTCGGCGGGCCGTTCTTCGTGTGGCTGCTGCGCCGCGACGGCCGCAGGCAGGACGCCCGATGACCCCGCTGGAGATCCGCGACGTGCACGTCGTCGCCGGGCGGGCGACCCTCGTCGACGGGGTCTCGCTGTCGGTCGGGGCAGGTGAGGTCGTCGGGCTGCTCGGCCCGAACGGCAGCGGCAAGTCCTCGCTGCTGCGCACCGTCTACCGGGTCGGGGTCCCGGCGTCCGGCTCGGTGCTGGTCGACGGCTCCGACGTCCGGAGCCGCCCGGCCCGGTGGGTTGCGCAGCGGGTCGGGGTGGTCCTGCAGGACATGCCGTCGGACGTCCCGCTCACCGTGCGCGAGGTCGTCGCGATGGGGCGCTCGCCGCACAAGCGGCCGCTGGCCGCCGACGACCCCGTCGACCACGCCCTGGTCGGCTCCGCCCTGGAGCTGCTCGACCTCACCACCCTGGGCGGGCGCCGGTTCGCCACCCTCTCCGGAGGCGAGCGCCAACGCGCCCTGGTCGCGCGGGCGCTGGTCGGACGGCCCGCGCTGCTGGTCATGGACGAACCGACCAACCACCTCGACGTCCGCCACCAGCTGGCGCTGCTGGAGCTCGTCCGCGACCTGGGCCTGCCCACCCTGGTGGCGCTGCACGACCTGAACCTGGCCGCGCGCTACTGCGACCGGCTGTGCCTGCTCGACGGCGGCCGGGCCGTGGCGACGGGATCCCCCGCCGAGGTGCTGACACCCGAGCGGATCTCCGCGGTGTACGGCGTCACCGCGACGGTGCTGGACCATCCGTCGGCGGACTGCCCGCTGGTCGTGCTCTCCCCCTGAGGACACCCCGGACCGCCCGTGATCGACGGGCCGTCCGGGGTGCGGGGACCCAGGCGACGACGGCGCTGTAGAGGTCCGACGGCGTCGAGGTCACCACGTGCGGTGAACAGGCACGAGACGCGGCTGCCCATCGGATCCCCGCAGGACATCTACGGCCACGCCGACGTCCTGCGGCGGACGGTCGCGAACTACGTCGGCTGACGACGCGGGGCTGCCCGCTCGGCGTAGAGCGCCCGTGCGCGACGACCCGGCCCGTCGCGCACCGCGACCAGGTCGTCGGCGTCCCCGGCGGCGGGGCCGGTGGCCGTGCGGACGCGGGTCAGCCGCTGACCCGCGGCTGGACGTCGGTGGGCCAGTCGTCGCCGCCCGCTCCCGTCCGCACCTCCTGCCGGGTCGTCCCGTCCCGCGACGGGCCGGTGGACGCCGTGTCGGCGTCGGCGTACTGCTCCCGGATCGCCTCCTGCGCCGAGGACGGCAGCTCGTGCAGCATCGCCTGGACCCGCTCCCGACGACGGTGCACCGCCTGCCGGTCCGGCATCCCGGTCGAGGCCACGAGCTGCGGCTTCATCGGCGGG
>NZ_JAMQOF010000009.1:0-199543 GCF_023717215.1 Pseudonocardia sp. DR1-2
GGTCACGTGTCGCCTCCTCGCGCAATAGACCGACGAACCGCACCGGGGCCCGGGAACGCTGGGGAGCGGGGGCCAGTCGTCGGTGCTGAACGGCACAACGAGTCTGCGCGTCGGGGGTTACTGGCGGGTCGGCGGGGTCGCCGATCGGTGACCATGCCGTAATCTACGTTATGGTTACCGTAGGTTACAGATCTCCGTGCAATGTTGCGGACCGTGGGTAACGGTGCTCCCGGCCGGGTAGCAGGGCTGGTCCGAACGGCCCGATTGCCGCGGTACGACCGGATCGGCGACCACGCCCCCACCCGCTCGGAGGATCACCCGATCGGCGGCGTCACGTGCGGGGCGTGCGACAGGATGAGGCGCTGGTAGTCGTCGAACAGGGCACGCAGGAGGTCCCGGTCGCGGGGGTCGCAGGTCTGCTGGTAGCCGGCCATCAGCGAGATGCCGAACACGGCGAGCCTGCGGGCGTCGTCCGGGTCGGGCACGACGTCGGCCACCACCTGCTCCAGCGCGATCCGGCGCTGCACGTCCACCCGCGCCTGGGCGCGGCCGACCTCGGGGTCGATCTGTGCCCACGCGCGGATCGCGGCCTCGGCGTCGTGCCGCAGGGCCACCGTGAGCTGCTTGACCACGTCGATCCGCTCGACCGGGTCCGCGGTCGCCCGGGCCAGCTCGACGATCCGGTCGGTCTGCTCGGCCTCCCAGTAGCGCAGCAGGCCACGGACGAAGCCCGCCCAGCCGCCGAAGTGGTGGTAGAACGACCCGCTGGTCACGCCGAGCGACCGGCACAACGGACCGATCTTGAGCCCGGCCGCGCCCTCGCGCGCGAGGATCGACATCGCGGCGTCGTAGTACTGCTCGGCAGCGATCTGCCGACCCGCTCTCCTGGCCACCCGCCCGCCCCCTCTCCACGACCCGTGCCGACCCACCAGGGTGCCACGCCGGACGCGTGTCCGATCAGAAGATCCTGCGCAGCAGGCGTTCGGTCCGCCCGTCGTAGGGCGGGTAGACGATGCCGGGATCGGGCCGGGCCGGCTTGCGCAGCACCGCCCGCCGGTGCGAGAAGGTCTCGAACCCGAACCGCCCGTGGTAGGCGCCGGAGCCGCTGCGCCCCACTCCCCCGAAGGGCAGCCGGGGCACCAGCACGTGGAACATCAGGTGGTTGACGACGGTCGCCCCGGCGGGGACCTCGCGGGTGATCCGCTCCGCGGTGCGCGACGAGCCGGTGAACACGTAGGCGGCCAGGGGCTTCGGGCCGGCGTTGACGTGCGCGATCGCGGCGTCGACACCGTCGACGGTCAGCACCGGCAGGATCGGGCCGAAGATCTCCTCGGTCAGCAGCCGGGACCCCGGCCGCGGGTCGAGCACGACCGTCGGCTCCCCGGTGCGGGCCTCCGGGTCGATCGTGCCGCCGGCCACCACGGTGCCCCCGTGGTCGTCGGCGAGCAGGCCCGCGAGCCGCGCCGCCTGCCGGGCGTCGACGATCCGCACACCCCCGCCCGCGCCGCCGCGCATCCGCGCGGTCTCGGCGACGAGCCGCTCGACCAGCTCGTCGCGGACGGCGGAGTCGACGAGCAGGTAGTCCGGGGCGACGCAGGTCTGGCCGGAGTTCATGAGCTTGGTCCAGGCGATCCGGCGCGCGGCGACCTCGACGTCGGCGTCCGCGGCGACGATCACCGGGCTCTTCCCGCCCAGCTCGAGTGTGACCGGGGTCAGGTGCGGCGCCGCGGCGGCCATCACCTTCGCCCCGACCTCCGGGCTACCGGTGAAGAACGCGTGGTCCAGGCCCTGCGCGAGCAGCTCCTGGGTCTCCCCCGGCCCCCCGGTGACGACGGCGACGGCGTCCGGATCGGTGTAGCGCGGCAGCAGCCGGGCGAGCACCTCGGCGGTCGCGGGCGCGTACTCCGACGGCTTCACCACGGCGCAGTTCCCGGCCGCGAACGCGGCGACCAGCGGCGCGAGCGTGAGGTATGCCGGGTAGTTCCACGGCCCGATGACCAGCACGACCCCGAGCGGCTCGTGCACCCAGCGCGCCGACCCCGGTTGCACCGACAGCGGCAGACCGACCCGGTGCGGGCGCATCCAGCGGCGCAGGTGCCTCCGGGCGTGGCGGGACTCCGCGACGGTCGGGGCCAGGTCGGCCATCCATGCCTCGACGCGGGGACGGCCGAGGTCCGCGGCCAGGGCCGCGACGAAGTCGTCCTCGGCCTCGGTGAGCATCCGCTCCAGACCGCCCAGCTGGTGCAGCCGCCAGCTCCGGTCACGGGTCCGGCCACCACGGAACGTGGCGCGCAGCCGGGCCACCTGCTCGGCGACGGACGGCCCGCCGGCGTCCGCTCCCACGGCCCCGGTGGGCCCACCGGTCTCGGTCACGCTCATCGGCGGCTCTCCCACGTCGTCGGGGTCGGGTACTTCCCCAGTAACATAATCTACGTTACGTTCCGGGTACAAGGTCACACACTCACGACGACGTGGAGGAACCGTGCCCGGATTCGCCGACGAGGACGAGCTGTACCGCTACATCGGTGGCATCTTCGAGGCCGCACTGGCCGACCCCGAACTGGAGCCCAAGCTCCGCGGCACCGGACTGGTCCTGCGCCAGCAGTGCACCGATCCCGACTCCGCGCTGATCATCGACCTGCCCGGCGCGAAGGTCTGGAAGGGCTCCGACGCCGGCGCCCCCGAGCCGCAGGCCACGATGACCATGTCCACCGAGACCGCGAACGCCTACTGGCAGGGCACCGTCAACCTGACCTTCGCCATGGCCAAGGGCAAGGTGAAGGTCGACGGCACCGTCACCAAGCTCCTGCAGCTCGCGCCGCTGTCGAAGCGCCTGTTCCCGACCTACGTCGAGCGCCTCAAGGCCGACGGCCGCGAGGACCTCCTGGTCACCACGTGAGCCGCCGGGTACTGGTGACCGGTGCCGCGTCCGGGATCGGCGCCGAGGTCGCACGCCGGTTCGTCGACGCCGGCGACGAGGTCGTCTCGCTGGACCTGAAGGACACCTCCGTCGGCGTCGCGCGGCACGTGCACTGCGACCTGTCCGACGTCGCGTCGATCGACGCCGCCGTCGCCGCCCTGGACGGGGAGTTCGACGCCCTCTGCAACGTGGCCGGGGTCCCCGGCACCGCGCCCGCGGAGCTCGTGCTGCGGGTGAACCTGCTCGGGCTCCGTCACCTCACCGAGTCGGTCGTCGAACGGATCCGCCCCGGTGGCGCGATCGTGAACGTCGCCTCCATCGCCGGCTACGGCTGGGCCGACCGGCTGGCGGCGCTGCGCGAGCTGCTGGCCACCGACACCGTCGACGAGGGGCTCGCCTGGTTCGCCGAGCACCCGCAGGCGGGCAACACCTACAACTTCTCGAAGGAGGCCCTGATCGTCTACACAATGCTCATGGCCCCCGTGTTCGGCGAGAACGGGGTGCGGATGAACGCCGTCTGCCCCGGACCGGTCGAGACGCCCATCCTCGGCGACTTCGAGCAGTCCATGGGCAAGGAGAACCTCGACGCGCTCGCCGCGTTCCTCGGCAGGCACGCGGCCCCCGCCGACATCGCCGGACCGGTGCTGTTCCTGGCCGGCCCGGAGTCCGCCTGGATCAACGGGCACGCGCTCGTCGCCGACGGCGGCATCAGCGGTGCCGTGCTGACGGGCATGATCCCCCCACCCGAGATCTGATCCGGTTCCGACGACGCAACCGCGAGGAGGCAACCCCGTGACCACCACGGAGAAGCGCCCGTACGACCCGCTCGACATCTCCACCCAGGCGTTCTGGGCACAGACCCCGGACGCCCGCGAGGAGCGGTTCGCCGAGCTGCGCCGCGAGCGCCCGCTGTCCTGGCACCCGCCGGCCGAGACCGATCTGCTGCCCGACCCGGACGCCCCCGGGTTCTGGGCGCTGGTCACCCACGCCGACATCCAGGCCGTCAGCCGCGACGCCGAGACCTTCGCGTCCGGCCAGCAGTACGGCGGCGTGATGCTGGAGGACGTGCCCGAGGACATGCTGGAGGCCGCGCACTCCATCCTCGCGATGGACGCACCGCGCCACCACCGCCAGCGCAAGGTCATCAGCTCGGTGTTCACCCCGCGCCGGGTCCGGCAGATCGAGGAGCAGATCGCCGAGCAGGCCCGGCTCATCGTCGACGACCTGCTCGCCGGCGACGGCTCGGCGGACTTCGTGACCGCGGTCGCGGCGCGGCTGCCGATGTGGACGATCTCGCAGATGATCGGCATCCCGCCGGAGAAGCGGCAGGAGGTCGCCGACGCCGCCAACGCCATGGTCGGCTGGAACGACCCGGACTACATCGGCGAGGGCGACCCGATGGCGGTGCTGCTCAACGGGCTGATGACGCTGCACACGGCGTCGTTCGAGCTGTCCGCGCTGCGTCGCGAGTCCCCCGCGGACGACCTGATGACCGCCCTGGTGCAGGCCGAGGTCGACGGCGACGCGCTGACCGACGAGGAGATCGCGGCGTTCTTCGTCCTGCTCTGCGTCGCGGGCAACGACACCACCCGGCAGACCTCCAGCCACGCGATCCTCGCGCTGGACCGCAACCCCGGGCAGAAGCGGCTGCTGACCGAGGAGTTCGACGACCGGATCAAGCCGGCCGTCGAGGAGTTCATCCGCTGGGCCAGCCCCGTGCTGACCTTCCGGCGCACCGCGACCCGGGACACCGAGATCCGCGGGCAGAGGATCGCCGAGGGCGAGCGGGTCGTGATGTTCTACCACTCCGGCAACCGCGACGACGCCGTGTTCGCCGACCCGCACGTCTTCGACATCACCCGCGCCGAGAACCCGCACGTCGGCTTCGGCGGCGGTGGCCCGCACTTCTGCCTGGGCCACCACCTGGCCAAGACCCAGCTGCGGGCGCTGTTCCACCAGCTGCTCACCCGCGTCCCGGACCTGTCGGTCGGCGAGCCGGAGTGGCTGACCGGCAACTTCATCAACGGCATCAAGCGGCTGCCGGTGACCTTCGGGACGGGCACGTGAAGCTCGGTCTGGCACTCGGCTACTGGGGTGCCGGGCCGCCGCCGGGGACCGTGGAGAAGGTCGCCGCCGCCGAGGACCTCGGCTTCGACTCGATGTGGACGGCCGAGGCCTACGGCTCGGACGCGTTCACCCCGCTGTCCTGGCTCGGTTCCCGGACCACGCGGATGCGCCTGGGCACCTCGGTCGTGCAGATGTCCGCGCGCACCCCGACCGCGACGGCGATGGCCGCCATGACCCTGGACCACCTGTCCGGCGGCCGGATGGTGCTGGGCATCGGCGCGTCCGGGCCGCAGGTCGTCGAGGGGTGGTACGGGCAGCCGTACCCGAGGCCGCTGGCCCGCACCCGGGAGTACGTGCGGGTCCTGCGGGACACGATCGCCCGGGAGAAGGTCGGCTCCGACGGGCCGCACTACCCGATCCCGTACCCGGGCGGCACCGGGCTGGGCAAGCCGCTGCGCTCGACGCTGCACCCGTACCGGACCGACCTGCCGATCCTGCTCGCGGCCGAGGGCCCGAGGAACGTGGCACTGGCCGCCGAGATCGCCGACGGCTGGCAGCCGCTGTTCTACGCGCCCCGGCACGACGCGCACTACCGTGAGTCCCTCGACGCCGGGTTCGCCGCCCGCGGCGGGCGCCCGGACGGCTTCGAGGTCGTCTGCATGGTGCAGGTCGTCGTCGACGACGTCGTCGAGGCCGCCGCGGACCGGATCCGCCCGTTCCTCGCGCTCTACATCGGCGGGATGGGCGCCAAGGGCGCGAACTTCCACTACGAGGTCTTCGCCCGCATGGGCTACGACGACGAGTGCGCCCGCATCCAGGAGCTCTACCTGGGCGGGGACAAGGACGCGGCCGCGAAGGCCGTCCCGACCTCGATGGTCGAGCAGGTGGCCCTGATCGGTCCGAAGGCGAAGATCGCCGAGGAGCTGCCGGTGTTCCGCGACTCGCTGGTCACGACGATGGTCGTCGACGGCAGCCCGGAGCAGCTGCGCACCGTGCGCGAGCTCGTCGACGGCTGACCCGCTCCCCCACGCCGACGGCCCCGGTCCCGCTCGTGCGGGCCGGGGCCGTCGGTGCGCGCCGGGGGCGGTCAGTAGCGGATCAGTCCGCGGATGTTGCGTCCGGAACGCATGTCCTCGTAGCCCTCGTTGACCTGGTCGAGGGTGTACTCCTTGGTGATCAGCTCACGGAGCTTGAGGTGGCCGAGGTTGTGCATCTCCAGCAGCCGCGGGATGTCGAACTGGGCCGCGGAGCTGCCGAACAGCGCGCCGCGGATCTGCTTCTCGTAGAGCGTGAGGTCGAGCAGCGACAGCGACGCTGTCTCCTCCTCGGCCCGGGCCAGCGCGGTGACGACGACCCGGCCGCGCTTGCCGACCAGCTGCAGCGCGGGCTGCAGGTCCTCGCCCATCGCGACGCCCGTGCACAGGACCGCCGCCTCGGCCATCTGCCCGCGGGTCACCTCGCTGACGATCTCCCAGGCCTCGTCGATGCTCGCCGCGACGTGCGTGGCGCCCAGCTCGCGGGAGCGCTCCCGCTTGTGCTCGACCGGGTCGACGGCCACGACGTACCGGCAGCCCGCCGCCCGGGCGCCCTGCACCGCGTTCGCGCCGATGCCGCCGATCCCGATGACCACGGCGGTGTCCCCGGCCCGCAGGTCCGCGGTGCGCACCGACGAGCCGAAGCCGGTGGTGACGCCGCAGCCGACCAGCGCGGCCAGGTCCAGCGGGAAGCCCTCGTCGATCTTCACGGCGGACTTCACCGGGACCACGGTGTCCCGGGCGAACGTGCCGAGCAGGCACATCTGGCCCAGGTCCTCGCCACGGGCGTGGAACCGGTAGGTGCCGTCGAGCTGCGGGCCGAGGGTGGCGCCGGCGCCGTCGTTGCAGAGGTTCGGCTGGCCCTTGGAGCAGTACGGGCAGCGCCCGCAGGAGGGCAGGAAGGTCATGACGACCGGGTCGCCGACCTCGAGCTCGGTGACGCCCGGGCCGACCTCGATGACCCGGCCCGCGCCCTCGTGGCCGCCGACCATCGGCAGGACCGCGGGCAGGTCACCGGTGACGAGGTGCTCGTCGGAGTGGCACAGCCCCGATGCGGTCAGCTCGACCATCACCTCCCCGGCGTTCGGGGAGTCGAGCTCGACCTCCTCGATCTCCCACTTGCCACCGGGTTCCCACAGCACCGCTGCCGTCGTACGCATGGCGGTCGATCCTGGCCGTGCGGAGACCTCCGGCACAGCCGTCGCCCGCGCCAGCGCTGGCCCCCGGGTGCCAGGGGAGGTCCTCAGGCGCCGGCGAGCGGCAGGGTGAGCCGGGCGACCAGCCCGCCGCCCTCACGCGGGAGCAGGCTCAGCTCACCGTCCATCGCGGACGCGAGTGCCTCGGCGATCCACAGGCCCAGCCCGGCGGTACCGCGGCGCTCTCCCAGCGCGACGCCCTTGGCCGTCACGACGCCCTCCTGACCCGCGGGCAGCCCGGGCCCGCGGTCGCGGACCTCGGCGGTGAGCACGGCGCCGTCGTGGGCCAGGTGCAGCTCCACGACCTCGTCACCGGAGTGCCGGGCGGCGTTCTCGGCCAGGTTGGTGAGCATCCGGCGCAGCCGCTGCGGGTCGCAGTGGACCGCGGCCCCGGCCGGTTCGACGACCGGGTGCCGCCGGTGCGCGGCGATCCCGGCGGCGTCGAGCACGGCGTCGGCCAGCTCGGCGAGCGCGACGCGGCGGGGCCGGTCGCGCCCGAGCGGGCTGCCGTCGGCGACGGCCAGGTCGGCCAGCCCGTCGAGCATGTCCTGGAGGTGGGCGGCGTGGTCGGCGAGCAGCCGCGACGCCCGCCGGGCGGCGTCCCCGCCCAGCCTGCCCGCGGCGAGGTCGGCCGACAGCGCGGTCAGCGAGGCGACCGGGGTCCGGAACTCGTGCAGCACGACGCGGGCCCCGTCGAGCCGGGCCCGGCTCTGGGACACGATCCGGTCCCGCAGCGCGCGCTCGGACAGGTAACGCTCGTGCTCGCTCTCGGCCCGGGCCCGGGTGGTGGCGATGTCGGCGAGCTGGCGTTCCAGCAGGCGCACGAGCACCCCGGTGAGCACCGCCGTCGCGAACAGGAAACCGGTCCACCACAGTCCCGCGACGACCGCGGCGCCGAGCGTGACCCCCGGGGCGGAGCCGAGCAGCGCCGCCGCGGTGTAGCCGAAGCCGAGACCGAGCGCGACGAGCTGCCCGAGCCGGTGCCCGCCGCGCAGCGCGATCGCGATGACGACCAGCGGCAGCGCGGCCACCATCGGGCTCGCCACCCCGCCGGTGAGTCCGCAGGCGAGCAGGGCGAGCAGACCGTCGATCCCGGTCAGCACGGCCGGCGGGACGGGCAGCCGCCCGCGGAGCACGGAGACGACGCCGAGCGCGGCAGCGTAGACCGCGCTCAGGCCGATCAGGACGGCGGCCACGACCGGCCGGCCCCCGGCGAGGTCCGGCCGGGCCACCAGCAGGCCGACCGCACCGAGCACGACGCAGATCCTCAGGACGACGGCCTGGCGCTCCTCCCGGGTGCGTTCGGGCAGTTCACCGGCGGGCGCGGTCACGGTCGGGGCCTCTCGGGAGCGGGCGGGGTCGGCGGCCACACTAGGCTCACCGACCATGCCGCCGCCCGTGCCGACAGCGCCGCACGTGGTCGTCATCGTCGACGACCACGCCCTGTTCGCACAGGGCCTCGCCCTGCTGCTGGAGTCCCGCGCCGGGGACACCTTCCGGGTCGCGGGCTCGACCACCGCCGGGGAGGACGCCGTCGCGCTGGTCGGGAGGCACCGGGCCGGGATCGCGATCGTCGACCTCGCGCTACCCCCGCTGGGCGGGGTGGAGACGATCCGCCGGGTCAAGGCCGCCTACCCCGGCACGCGGGTGCTGGCGCTGTCGGGCACCGAGGACCTCGACCTCGCCGCCGCCGCGATGCGCGCCGGCGCCGACGGCTACCTGGGCAAGTCCGCCGACCCGGAGGTGCTGGTCGCGCCGCTGCTGTCGATCGCGGCCGGGGTGCGGGTACTGCGTGCGGAGCTGCTCGACGCGCTGCTCGTCGCGGCCGACCGCACCGCCGACGGCCTGCTCGACCGGCTCGGTGAGCGCGACATCGAGCTGTGGACGCTGCTGGCACGGGGCCTGGAGACCGCCGACATCGCCCGCCCGATGCTGGTCAGCGAGCGCACCGCCAAGCGCATGATCGCCTCGCTGCTGCACAAGCTGGGCGCGGCGAACCGGATCGAGGCGGCCGCGCTGGCGGGGCGCTGCGGCCTGCTCGACGAGCACCCGGCCGGTCGCTGAGGTCCGCGCCGGCACGCCGCACGGCCCGGACGGGCCAAGCCTGGCCCGGTGATCGGCTGCGCGCCCCGGACGGCGCGGGACAGACTCGCCGCGACGTGCCGGGCGGCATCCTGCCCGGCCACATCTCGCAAGGAGGCGCTGATGGCCGTGTTCGCCGACGAGGCCGAGGTCTACGAGTACCTGGGCGGGGTGTTCCGGATCGGGATGGCCGACCCGGACCTGGTGGCGAAGCTGCAGCCGTCCGGGGTCGTCCTGCGGATCACGTACACGAACCCGGACGCCGTCCTGACCGTGGACATGCCGAACTCCGAGATCCACACCGGCGCCGGGCAGGGCCCCGACCCGAACATCGAGCTGTTCATGTCCGCCGACACCGGCAACCGGTTCTGGCTGGGCAAGGTCATCCTCCCGGTCGCGATGGCCAAGGGCGACGTCCGCGCCAAGGGCCCGGTCTCGAAGGTCCTCAAGCTGCTGCCGATCGCCAAGCAGCTCTTCGGCCCGTACAAGGCGAAGCTCGAGGCCGAGGGCCGCGAGGACCTGCTGAAGGCCTGACCACGATCGGGTGAAGACCCCCGGCCGTCGGGCCCGCCACGACGGCGCCCGGCGAGACTGGGGGTCGACCCCACCCGACGGAGGCGCCGGCGATGGACAACATCTGGCTGGACGTGCACGCCTGGCAGCCCCTGCGGGGCGTGCTGCACCGGATGACCGAGATCGAGTGCGACGCACCCGACCCGCTGCCCCGAGACTTCGACGAGTGGCACGGCTGGGCCGAGGCCTGCCTGCTGGAGGTCGCGACGCGCGACGGCTGGCAGCACGGCCGCTACGCCTACACGATCCAGGAACGGGACACGACCGACCATCCCGTCCGTGAGATCGGCAAGGACATCTGGGACTACGAGGAGCCGGCTCGCGAGTCGACCGGCTGAGCACCGGCGCCGGGTCGCTACCGTCGCCGGGAACCATTCGCGCGACGGGGAGGTCCACGGTGACACGGGGCAAGGGTCCGCTGGCCGGACTGAAGGTGATCGAGCTGGCCGGGATCGGGCCGGGGCCGCACGCGGCGATGATCCTGGGCGATCTCGGGGCGGACGTCGTGCGCATCGACCGGCCCTCGGGCGGGCTGAAGCTCGGGTCCGACGCGGTGCCCGACCCGACGGCGCGCGGCCGGCGCTCGGTCACCGCGGACCTGAAGGACCCGGCGGGCCGGGAGACCGTGCTGCGGCTGGCCGAGTCCGCCGACGTCCTCCTGGAGGGCTACCGGCCGGGCGTCACCGAGCGCCTCGGCGTCGGCCCCGAGGACTGCCACGCCCGCAACCCGCGCCTGGTCTACGGGCGGATGACCGGCTGGGGCCAGGACGGCCCGATGGCGCCGCGCGCCGGGCACGACCTGAACTACATCTCGCTGACCGGTGCGCTGCACGCGATCGGCCGCGCCGGGGAGCGCCCGGTCCCGCCGCTGAACCTGGTCGGGGACTTCGGCGGCGGGTCGATGCTGCTCGTCGTCGGCGTGCTGGCCGCGATCTGGGAGGCGAAGGCCTCCGGGCAGGGCCAGGTCGTCGACGCCGCCATGGTCGACGGCGTCAGCGTGCTGAACCAGATGTTCTGGGGCTTCCTGGCCCAGGACGCCTGGGTCGACGAGCGCGACTCCAACCTGCTCGACGGGCACGCCCCGTTCTACGACACCTACACCTGCGCCGACGGCGGGCACATGGCCGTCGGGGCGCTGGAGCCGCAGTTCTACGCCCAGCTCGTCGCCGGCCTGGGGCTCACCGAGGACGAGCTCGGCCCGCAGTACGACCGCGGCGGCTGGCCGGCCATGCGGGCCCGGTTCGCCGAGGTGTTCGCCTCCAAGCCCCGCGACGAGTGGGCCGCGGTCTTCGAGGGCACCGACGCCTGCACCACCCCGGTGCTGTCGTTCGCCGAGGCCCGCGAGAACGCGCACCTGACCGCGCGCGGCACCATCGTCACCTCCGACGGCGTGCCCCAGGCCGCCCCGGCACCGCGTTTCTCCCGCACGCTCACCGAGACCGCCGGTCGCGGCACCGGCCCGGAGAGCGTCGAGGACGTCCTGCGCGACTGGGCCTGACCCCGCACACGACGACGCCCCCGGTTCCGCAGGGAACCGGGGGCGTCGTCGGGTCAGCGCTGATCAGACGATCAGTCGGTCTCCTCGTCCGCGACCAGCAGGTTGCGGGTGCGGTTCGGGTCCACCGGGATGCCCGGCCCGGTGGTGGTGGAGACGGTGATCTTCTTGACGTAGCGGCCCTTGGCGGCCGACGGCTTGAGCCGCAGGATCTCGTCATAGGCGGCGCCGTAGTTCTCCACCAGCTTCTCGGTGTCGAACGAGGCCTTGCCGATGACGAGGTGCAGGTTGGCCTGCTTGTCGACCCGGAAGTTGACCTTGCCGCCCTTGATCTCGTTGATGGCCTTCGTGACGTCCGGCGTCACGGTGCCCGTCTTCGGGTTCGGCATCAGGCCACGCGGGCCGAGGATGCGGGCGATGCGGCCGACCTTGGCCATCTGGTCCGGGGTCGCGATGGCGGCGTCGAAGTCGAGCCACCCGCCCTGGATCCGCTCGATGAGGTCCTCGGCGCCCACGGCGTCGGCGCCGGCGGCCTCGGCCTCGGCGGCCTTGTCACCGGTGGCGAACACGATCACCCGGGCGGTCTTGCCGGTACCGTGCGGCAGGTTCACGGTGCCGCGGACCATCTGGTCCGCCTTGCGGGGGTCGACGCCCAGCCGCATCGCGACCTCGACGGTCGCGTCGGTGTTCTTGCTGGACGTCTCCTGGGCCAGCTTCGCCGCCGAGAGCGGCGAGTAGAGGCGGTCCGCGTCGATCTTCGCGGCGGCCTCACGGTAGGCCTTGCTGCGCTGTGCCATCTGTCCTCGTCTCCTTAGAGAGGTCAGGTCGTGGTCGGAGCCGCGCCCGGCTCTCCCACGCGTACGGGTGGTGTGGGGGGCTCGCTCAGCCGTCGACCGTGATGCCCATCGACCGGGCGGTGCCGGCGATGATCTTGGCGGCCTGGTCGAGGTCGTTCGCGTTCAGGTCGTTCATCTTGACCTGGGCGATCTCCCGGACCTGGGCCATGGTCACGCTGGCGACCTTGGTCTTGTGCGGCTCGCCGGAGCCCTTCTCGACACCGGCCGCCTTGAGCAGGAGCCGCGCCGCGGGCGGGGTCTTCAGCTCGAAGGAGAACGACCGGTCCTCGAAGACCGAGATCTCGACCGGCACGATGTTGCCGCGCTGGGCCTCGGTCGCCGCGTTGTAGGCCTTGCAGAACTCCATGATGTTGACGCCGTGCTGGCCCAGTGCGGGGCCGACCGGCGGGGCCGGCGTCGCTGCGCCTGCCTGGATCTGGAGCTTGATGATCGCGGAGAGCTTCCGCTTCTTGGGGGGCATGTCCGTTCCTCAGTGATCGATGTGCACGCCGCGCGGCCCTGCCATGCCGCGGACGTTCCTCACGGGTGCGATCAGATCTTGGAGACCTGGTTGAACCCGAGCTCGACCGGGGTCTCCCGGCCGAAGATCGAGACCAGCACCTTGAGCTTCTGGGCGTCGACGTTGACCTCGGAGATGCTCGCGGGGAGCGTGGCGAACGGGCCGTCCATGACGGTGACCGACTCGCCGACCTCGAAGTCGACCTCGATGGTGGGGGCGCCGCCGGACGAGCCGGAGCCGCCGCCGGACGCGGTCCTGCCGGCCTCGGCCTCCTTCTTGGGGGCCTCGACCTTCGGCAGCAGGAACTTCACGACCTCGTTGATCGTCAGCGGCGACGGCTTGGACGTCGCGCCGACGAAACCGGTGACGCCCGGCGTGTTCCGCACCGCGCCCCAGGACTGGTCGTTGAGCTCCATCCGCACCAGGATGTAGCCGGGCAGCACCTTGCGCTGGACCTTCTTGCGCTGCCCGTTCTTGATCTCGGTGACCTCCTCGGTGGGCACCTCGACCTGGAAGATGTAGTCCTCGACGTCCAGGGTCTGCGCCCGGGTCTCGAGGTTCGACTTCACCTTGTTCTCGTAGCCCGCGTAGGAGTGGACGACGTACCAGTCGCCGGGCGCGCGACGCAGTGCGGCGCGCAGCTCCTCCTCCGGGTCCACGTCCTCGGCCGGCTCCTCCGCGACGGCGTCGGCACCCTCGGTGTCGGCGTCCCCGGAGTCGGCGTCGTCCGCGTCCCCGGCGGTCGGGACCGTCTCGCCCTCGCCGTCCAGCGTCTCCGCCTCGGCGCCGGGGGTGCTGTCGTCGTCGGCCTCGGTGTAGTCGCCGGAGACGGCGTCCTCACCGTGCGCCGCCTCGACGTCGGCGTCCTGGACGGACTGCTCGGGCAGCGTCTCGTCGGCCGCGTTCTCGGCGACGGCGTCGATCGCGGCCTCGTCGGCCGCCTCGTCGTACGCCTTGCTGTCGGAGGTCACGTCCTACTCGCTTCCATTGTTCGGTGTCGGTCGGAGCCGGTCGGCGTTCGTACTCGCGTCAGTTGCCGAACAGCAGGGCGACGCCCTCGGCGAACGCCGAGTCCAGCACGAACACCAGCGCCACCATGATCGACACGAAGATCAGGACCGCGATGGTGTACTTCACCATCTGGCCGCGGTCGGGCCAGATGACCTTGCGGAGCTCGGCGACGACCTCCCGCAGGAACCGGGCGAGCCGGGCGAAGAGCGACGGCTTCTTCTCCTTCGTCGCCGCGGTGGCGCGGGTCGGGGTGGCACGGCCCTTGCCGGGGGTGCTCGCGGAGCCGGAGGCCCGCCGCCCACGACGGTCGGCGGCGTTGCTCGGGCGCTCCCGCCCGGGCCGCTCCGACTCGTGCTCGTCGCTCACGCGTGTCGCCCTCCGCACGTGGCGGGCGTCCGCCCGCCCTCGGTCACGTCCTCCGCTTCGGGAGAACCCTCGTCGCTTCGCCGTCCGTGCCGTCGGCCGCGCCGCCGTGATCTCCGGCGGCCTGCGGCGTCGTGGCAGGGGTGACAGGACTTGAACCTGCAACCTGCGGTTTTGGAGACCGCTGCTCTGCCAATTGAGCTACACCCCTTTGCCCCGATCCGCCACGTGGCGGCGGGGCGGACGCAACGGATCATCCGGTGCGTCCGGCTGGAACGAGTGTACGCACCCGCTTCCGCGGGCCCGTACCCCGGGTCGCCTCACCCCGGGAGGACGACCTCGGCGCGGGCGCGGCCGAGCACCGTCTTCCCCTCGAAGGCCGCCTTGAGATCGACGACGGCGATCCGCTCCCCGCCCTCCTCGCGCACCTCGGCGACGGTGCCGGAGAGCTCGACGGTGGCGCCGGCGTCGTCGTCCGGGACGACGACGGGCCGCGTGAAGCGGGTGCCGTAGCTGCGGATCGCGGCCGGGTCCCCGGTCCACGCGGTCAGCACGCGGCCGGCGAGGGCCATCGAGAGCATCCCGTGCGCGATCACACCGGGCAGCCCGGCGACCGCGGCGACGCGGTCGCTCCAGTGGATCGGGTTGAGGTCGCCGGAGGCACCGGCGTAGCGCACCAGGTCGGCGCGGGTGACCTGCACGGTCAGCGACGGCAGCGCGTCGCCCTTGGCGCAGGCGGCGGCGGTCTGCGGGGTCAGCGGTGCACTCACGCGTCCCCCTCGTCGCCCGCGTCCTCACCGGCGGGGCTGACCAACATCGAGTGCGTGGTCGCCACCGGCTCGCCCGCCGCGTCGGTGACCTCGCAGCGCAGCGTCAGCATGTGGTTGCCGGCCCGGGTGCGCAGCTCGTCGACGTGCAGCACCGTGGTGAGCTCGTCACCGGCGACGACCGGCCTGCGGAACGTGATCCGCTGGTCCCCGTGGACCATGCGGGTGTAGTCCCACCCGAAGGCGGGCTCCCGGAGGAAGCCCTCGATGACCGGCATCGTGAAGCAGGTCGGGAACGTCGGCGGGGCCACCAGGTCCGCGTGGCCCGCGGCACGTGCCGCGTCCACGTCACGGAAGAGCGGATCGCCGTCACCGATGGCGACGGCGAACTCGCGGATCTTCTCGCGACCGACCTGGTACGGCCCGACCGGGTCCGAGCTGTGCCCGACCCAGGACTGGTCGACCACTGTCAGCTCCGGGAGTCGCTACGCACTCAGCGGGTCTCGCGGTGCGCCCGGTGGGTGCCGCAGTTCGGGCAGAACTTCTTGATCTCGAGCCGGTCGGGGTCGTTCCGCCGGTTCTTCTTGGTGATGTAGTTGCGGTGCTTGCACTCCTCGCAGGCCAGAGTGATCTTCGGCCGCACGTCCGTGGCCTTGGCCATCGCGGGTGCCTCCCAGCATGTCTCGTGAATGATGCGCCAACGTGGTGACGATGGCCGGACTTGAACCGGCGACACAGCGATTATGAGCCGCTTGCTCTACCAACTGAGCTACACCGTCATGCAAGAAGCCCCGCCGCATGCGGCGAGGCCCCTTGTAGAGCCCCCTTACGGAATCGAACCGTAGACCTTCTCCTTACCATGGAGACGCTCTGCCGACTGAGCTAAGGGGGCGGCAGCACCGGTGTCACGCGGGCCCGAGGGCCTCGCTCTCACCGACGGGAAGAACTTTACACCGGGGTCCCGGGCCCCCGAACGGGGGGTCCCGGAACCCGGTTCCTGCAGGTCAACCGCTGTTCGTCACCAGCTCGACTTGCGGACACCCGGCAGTGCGCCGTCGTGTGCGAGCTCGCGCAGCCGGACCCGGGACACCCCGAACTTGCGGAGGTGCCCGCGGGGACGCCCGTCGACCGAGTCGCGGTTGCGGACCCGGGTCGCGCTGGCGTCGCGTGGCTGGCGGCGCAGCTCGGCGACCGCGGCGGCCCGCTCCGGCTCCGGCGTCGACGGGCGGGCGATGAGCGCCTTGAGCTCGGCCCGCCGCTCGGCGTAGCGGGCGACGATCTCCTTGCGCCGCTCGTTCTTCGCGATCTGTCCGGTCGTGGCCATCAGACCTTCACCCCGTTCGCCCGGATCTTCGCCACCGCGGCGGAGACGCCGATCCGGTCCACCGTCCTGATCCCCTTCACCGAGAGCGTGAGCCGCACCCAGCGGTTCTCCTCGGCCAGCCAGTAGCGGCGGGTCTGCACGTTGGGGTCCCAGCGCCGGCTGGTGCGCCGGTGGGAGTGCGAGACCGACTTGCCGAAGCCCGGCTCGCGGCCGGTCAGGTCACAGCGCTTCGCCATCGCTCACCGTCCCGCGTGCGGGTAGGGCAGCAGGGCCATCTCCCGCGCGTTGCGGATCGCGGTGGCCACCTGCCGCTGCTGCTGGCCGGTGAGTCCGGTCACCCGGCGGGCGCGGATCTTGCCGCGGTCGGAGATGAACGTGCGCAGCAGCGCGGCGTCCTTCCAGTCCACGTGCTCGATCCCCCGCTGCTTCAACGGGTTGGCCTTGCGTCGCGGCGCGCGCACCGGCTTGGGACGTGCGGGCATCAGCGCTCCTCCTTGAACTCGACGTGCCTGCGCACCTTCGGGTCGTACTTGCGCAGGACCAGGCGGTCCGGGTCGTTGCGGCGGTTCTTGCGGGTCACGTAGGTCGTGCCCGTCCCCGCCGTCGAGCGCAGCTTCACGATCGGCCGGACGTCGGTCGACTTGGCCATCGCGCCCCTCCTCTCAACATGGGAATCGTTTTCGTTTACGCTACACCGGACCGCGACCACGTCCGACTCCGGGAGGAAGACATGACCGAGCTGGTGGTCCTGTGCGGGACCGAGCCCGACGGGGTGGAGCGGACGATCACGCGGATGCGCGAGCTGGACCCGGGTGTCGTCGTGCTCCACCACGACCTGCGTGATCTCGGCCGCGGTGTGGTGCACCGGCGGCTGCGGGACGCGGGCCGCGACGAGCGCACCGTGCTGGAGCTCGCCCACGGCTGTGTGAGCTGCACCATCCGCGAGGACGTGCTGCCGACCCTGGCCGCGCTGGCCGGGACGGTGGACCGGGTGGTGCTGCACCTGGACCCGCGCCTGGAGCCGGAGCCGGTGTGCTGGGCGCTGGGGGCGGTGGTGTTCGAGCCGCCGGGTGGCGGCGAGGCCTGCACCGCGACCGACCTCGTCGACCTGCGCGGCGTGGTGGCCGTGCTCGACCCGGACCACTGGCTGGACGACGCCACCGGGGACGCGACCCTGCCCGAGCGCGGGCTGTCCACGCTGCCCGACGACGAGCGGACCGTCGCCCAGCTCGCCGTCGGGCAGGCCGAGTTCGCCGACGTCCTGGTGCTGACCCGCGCGGTCGGGCCCGGGGGCGCGGACCGGACCGCCGCCGTCCTGGACCGGCTGTGCCCGACCGCACCCCGGCTGCTCGCCGGGCGGGCCGACCACCGGGTCTTCTGCGACGGGCTCGACCCCGCGTCCCGCCGCGGTGTCCCGGGCGGGGTGCACGACCCGCTGCTGCGCGGGACACCCCCGCTGGAGGCCGACAGCGGCGTCCGCACCCTGCTGTTCTCCGCCCGACGCCCGTTCCACCCGGACCGGCTGCACGACGCGATCGACAGCCTGCTCGACGGCGTCGTGCGGGCCCGCGGCCGGGTCTGGCTCGCCACCCGTCCCGACGCGGTGCTGTGGGTGGAGAGCGCGGGCGGCGGCATGCGGATCGGCCACGCCGGCGACTGGCTGGCCGGCGCCGACGAGCAGGCGTGGACCGAGGCCGGCGACCAGCGCCGGGCGCTGGCCGCCCTGGCCTGGCACCCGCGCTGGGGCGACCGCGCCCAGGACATCGTCGCGATCTGCCACGACGCCGACCCCGACGAGATCGACGCCGCCCTGCGCTCCGCGCTGCTCACCGACGCCGAGATCGCCGCGGGCGAGGACGCCTGGGCCGCCCTGCCCGACCCGTTCGGCTGGGCCCACGACGAGCCCTGCGCCGAGTCCGAGCCCGTGGGGCCCGCCGTCCTGGACGACCCCACCGTACGTTCCGACCGAGAAGGAGACCTCTGATGGCCGTTCCCAAGCGACGGACGTCGCGATCGAACACCCGGCACCGCCGGTCGCAGTGGAAGGCGACCACACCCGACCTGGTGCCGCTCACCCTGGAGGGGCGCCGTCACCTGGTGCCGCGCGCCCTCGTCCCGGCCTACCGCCGGGGCCTGCTGCCCCCGCCCGCCGGACGGGGCTGAGGGCACCCCTTACCCGCGGGCCCCGGGCGGCCCGCGGGACGGCGTGATCGCCCGATGCCCCGGCCGGCCCCTCAGCCGCAGTGTCGTCGTCATGCTGATGACGCACATCCCGATGGACCATCTCGTCGCCCTCGCCGAGCAGCGGCAGGCCCGGCTGCGGGAGGAGGCGGACCGGTATCGCACGGAGCGGCTGGCGCGCGGCGCCGCCGGCCCGTCGCCGGTGGGACGGCTGTGGCTGCGGCTGCGGGCCCGGCTCACCGCCCGGCGGCCGGGCCCCCGCGGGACCGCCGTCGCCGGACCGGCACCGCACCGGGCACCCCACCCGGCGGGCCCCCGCGGCGCGGTAGGGGCCGGGCGGGACCCGGCGGCACCGGACGGGCAGGTCCCGGCCGGGCCGCGTGCCTGAGCCGCGCGGACGGTCCGGTGCCGCCGTCGCGTCCCCGGGGGTGTCGGTGGCCCGTGCCACGATGCGCTCCATGACGGCGGGAGCGACCCACGGGGACGGCGCGACCGGCCCGGACTCGGACGAGCTGGTGGGCCGCGCGGACGAGCTCGCCGGTCTGCTCCGCGACCTCGACGCCGCCCGGGCCGGGCGGGCCCGCGCCGTGCTGCTCGCCGGGGAGGCGGGGATCGGCAAGTCCCGGCTCGCCACCGCACTCGGCCGGGCCGCCGCGGGGGCGGGCGCGCAGGTCGTCGTCGGGCGGTGTCTCGACGCGGGCGGCGCCGCACTCCCCTACCTTCCCTTCTCCGAGGTGCTCGACGCGCTGGCCCGGGCGGGCACCGCGCTGCGGCCGGTGCTGCACGGGCTGCTGCCCGGCGCGGCGGAGGCACCCCGTCCCGCGGCGGGCGACGGGGACTCCGGGCGCCTGCAGGTGTTCGACGCGGTGGCCGGTGCCGTGCGCGACGCGGCCGCGACGGCGCCGCTGCTGGTCGTGCTGGAGGACCTGCACTGGGCGGACCGCTCCACCCGCGAGCTGCTCGCGTTCCTGCTCGCCCGGCTGGGCTCGCAGCGGCTGCTGGTGCTGGGCACCTACCGCTCCGACGACCTGCACCGCAGGCACCCGCTGCGTGCGTCGCTGGCCGAGCTCATCCGGCTGCCCGCCGTCCGCCGGGTCGAGCTGGGCCCGCTCACGCCCGACGCCGTACTGGCCCTGGTCCGGGCCCGGGCGGCCACCGGGGCTGTCGACGAGACCACCCTGCGCCGGATCGCCGCCCGCAGCGAGGGGAACGCCTTCT
Source organism: Pseudonocardia sp. DR1-2 (assembly GCF_023717215.1). Lineage (NCBI taxonomy): Bacteria > Bacillati > Actinomycetota > Actinomycetes > Pseudonocardiales > Pseudonocardiaceae > Pseudonocardia > Pseudonocardia sp. DR1-2. The sequence continues at coordinate 19,588 of NZ_JAMQOF010000009.1, forward strand.
ACGCCGAGGAGCTGGTCGCGGCGGGGTCCGACGGCCTGCCGGGCGGCCTGGCCGACGTTTTGCTCACCCGGCTGGACCGGCTCGGCGGACCGGCGCGCGAGGTGCTGCGGGTGGCCTCGCTGGCCGAGCGGAGCATCCCCCACGACCTGCTGCGCGACGCGGCCGAGCTGTCCGCGGCCGACCTGGAGGCGGGGCTGCGGGAGGCGGTGTCGCACCACCTGCTCGTCCCGGACCCGGCGCCCGGCGCGGAGTCCTACGCCTTCCGGCACGCCCTGCTCCGCGAGGCCGTGCACGACGACCTGCTCCCGGGCGAGCGGGTCCGGCTGCACGCCCGGCTCACCGCGCTGCTCGCCCGCCGGGCCGGCGACCCCGGGGTGGCCGCCGCGCTCGCCCGGCACGCGCTGGCCGCCCACGACCTGCCGCAGGCGCTCGCGGCGTCGGTGCGCGCCGCCGAGGAGGCCCACCGTAGGCACGGCCCGGCCGAGATGCTGGCCCACGCCGAGCGGGCCCTGGAGCTGTGGTCCGCCGTCGAGGACCCCGAGCGGCTCACCGGGGTCACCGAGAGCGCGCTGACCCGGGAGGCGGCCTGGGCGGCGAGCGCCTCGGGCGACCAGGAACGGGGCATCGCCCTCGGGGCCCGCGCGGTCCGGGTCGCCGACCTCGGCGAGGATCCGCGGGCCAGGGCCGGGGCGCGGCGGCACTACGCGATGCGGCTGCTCGACAGCGGGTCCCGGGTGGACGCGGCGGTGGCAGCGGCCACCGAGGCCGTCGAGCTGCTGACCGCCGGCCCGCCCGGCACGGAGCTCGCCTGGGCGCACGCCGTGCTCGCGCGGGCACACCTCAACGCCGACCACGCCGAGCCCGCCTGGTCACACGCCCGCGCGTCGCTCGCGGCGGCCCGTGCCGTCCACGACATCGCGCCACCGGCGGAGGGGTCGGCCGCCTACCGCGACCTCAGCGCGGTCTGCGCGGACGCGCTGATCACCCTGGCCTTCTGCGCCCGGATGGAGGGGGACCCGCAGGCGGCCCGGGACCGGCTCGCCGGGGCGTCCTCGCTGGCCGCCGCGTCGGGGAACCGGGTCGTCGAGCTGCGGACGGTGTGGAACCGCGGGGTGTCGTTCATCGAGGACGGCCTGCTCGACGCCGCCGCGGACGAGCTCGCCGAGGGAGCCCGGCGGGCCGCCGCGTACGGCCTGCTCCGGGGCCGGTACGGCCTGGAGTTCCGGATCGCGCAGGTCCGCGTCGACGTCCAGCGCGGGGAGTGGGACGCCGCCGTCCGGACCGCCGCGGACGTCGACCCCACGCTGCCGCTGCGCGTCACCGGGCAGCTGGCGGTGGCGGGGGCGCTGGTCGGCGTGGCCCGCGGCGACCTCGACGGCGCCGAGGAGCTGCTCTCCCTGCTGGCCACCGAGCCACCGGTGCACGACCAGGCCGCGCTGCTGCAGGGCGTCGTCGGGGCCGAGTCGGCGCGCTGGCGGGGCGACCCGGCCCTGGCCGTGGACCGCGTCGCCACCGCGCTCGGGGTGCTGCGGGCGGAGTACCCGCACCACCTCGGCGAGCTGGCGCTGTGCGCACTGGGCGCCGCGGCCCGTGCCGACCTCGCGGAGGCCGCCCGCACCGCGGGCGACCCGGCGGGGGCCGAGGCGCACGCCGGGGCGGCGGCCGGCCTCGCCGACGAGGCCGCGCTCACCGCCGAGCGCGGCCTGCCCCGCGGGACCGCCGTCGGGCCGGAGGGCCGGGCGTGGCTGGCCCGGGCCCGCGCCGAGGCTGCCCGGGCCCACGGCGAGGCGGCACCACAGGTCTGGGACGCCGTCGTGGAGACCTTCGCCGGGTACGGCGACGGCTACCGCGCCGCGGAGGCCCGGTGGCGGCGGGCCGAGGCCCTGCTCGGGCGGGCGCACCGCGGTGGCCCCGGCACCGACGGCGAGGCCGACCGCCGCGCCGCCGCGGAGGACCTGGCCGTCGCCGCGACCGGGGCCGACCGGCTCGGGGCGCGCCCGCTCGCCGGGGCCGTCGCCGCGCTGCGGCTGCGGGCCGGCGACGGCGGTCCCCGGCCCGCACCGCCGTCGGGCGCGGGTGGTTCGCCGCTCACCCCGCGCGAGCACGCGGTGCTGGAGCTGGTCGCGCACGGGCTGACCAACCGGGCCGTCGGCGAGCGGCTGTTCATCTCCGAGAAGACCGTGAGCGTGCACCTGTCCCGGGCGATGGCGAAGCTCGGCGCCTCCGGCCGCGCCGAGGCGGTCGCCCTCGCGCACTCCCGGGGTCTGCTCAGCCCCCGCGACTGAGGGCCGGGGCCCGCCGGTCTGTCCCCTCCGGACCGGACCAGGCCCGTGCGGGCCGTGACGTGTGCCACCCGCCGTGCCTAGGGTCGGTCGTGCCGCACGTCACCGGCAGACCGATGGAGGTCGCATGGTCGTCCACGGGGTCGTCCCGTCGTCCCGGACCGGTAGCGGGGCGGGGGTGACCGCATGATCGTCCGTTCGCCCGCCCCGGACCTGGACGTGCCCGCCCTGCCCGCGTCCGCGACGCTCCGCGGCGCGGCCGACCGGTTCGGCGACGCGACGGTCCTGCACCAGGCCGGGCACGAGGTCACCTTCCACGGACTGCTGGCCCGCGCCTCGGCGTTCGCGCATGCGCTGCACGCCGACGGGGTCGGCCGCGGCGACGTCGTCGCGCTGCACCTGCCGAACTGCCCGCAGTACGCGATCGGCTACTGGGGGACGCTGCTGGCCGGGGCGACCGTCACCCCGGCGAACCCACTGCTCGCCCCGGACGACCTGGGCGCGCAGCTCGCGGACGCGGGGGCGGCCGTCGTCGTCAGCTGGGAGGCGGCGCTGCCCGCGGTGCTCGCCGCGCGGCCGGCGACGTCGCTGAAGCGCGTGCTCGTCACCGGTGCCCACGGCGACCCGGAGCAGCTGCCCCCGGAGGTGACCGGGTTCTCCGCGCACCTCGACGGCAGGCCGGCCACCCCGCCGGGCACCGACCTGGAGGTGGACCCGGACCGCGACCTCGCCCACCTGGCCTACACCGGCGGTACCACCGGCCGGTCCAAGGGTGTGCGGGTCACCCACCGGCACGTGCTCACCAACGCGCTGCAGGCCGCCTGCTGGGGCACCGGCGCCCGGCCGGACGTGACCGCCACCGTGCACGGGCCCGGCGTCGTCCTGGCCGACCCCGGTCCGGCGTCGGAGTTCCCGACCCCGATCGGCACCGGGCGGGCGATCGGCATCGCCCCCTGGTTCCACGCCATGGGCACGATCGGCGGGCTCAACGTCCCGCTGCTCACCGGGACGACGACGATCGTGCACGCCCGCTTCGACCCGCGCGCCTACCTGGCCGACGCCACCCGGTTCGCCGTCACCTCGCTGTCCGGCGCGCCACCGGTGTACGCGGCGCTGCTCGCCCACCGCGAGGCCGCCGGGGACCTGTCCTCGGTGCGGTCGCTGACCTCGGGCGCGGCACCGCTGCCGGTCGAGATCATCCGGGCGCTGCGCGACTGGTTCGGCGAGGACCTGGTCATCTCCGAGGGCTACGGCCTGACCGAGGTCACGATGGCCGCCACCCTCGGTCCCGCCGCCCGGTCCGCGGACCGGCGCCCGGGCACCGTCGGGCTGCCGATCGCGGGCACCGAGATCCGCATCTCCGGACCGGACGGCGAGGAGCTCGACGCCGGCGCCGAGGGCGAGGTGTGGATCCGCGGGCCGCAGGTCACCGGCGGCTACCACCGGCGCCCGGCCGAGACCGCGGCCGCCTTCGACGGCGACGGGTGGCTGCACACCGGCGACGTCGGCGTCCTCGACGGCGACGGCTACCTGCGCATCGTGGACCGGCTCAAGGACATGCTGCTCCACAAGGGCTACAACGTGTACCCGCGCGACCTGGAGGAGCGGCTGCTGGCGCTGCCGGGCGTGACCGGTGCGGCCGTCGTCGGGCGCCCGGTGGGGGTCGACGGCGAGCACCCGGTCGCGTTCCTGACCACCGTGCCCGGCGCCGACGGGGCCGCGGTCCGCGCCGCCGTCGGCGGGCTGAACGAGCGCCTGCTGCCCTACCAGCGGCTGCGGGAGGTGCACCTCGTCGGGGCGATCCCGGTCTCGGCGGCGGGGAAGGTGCTCAAGCGGGACCTCCGCGAGCAGCTGCCGGCCCTGTCCCCGGACGTGGCGAAGGAGTGACGATCAACCACTCTGTGTGAGGGAACGGGCGCTGCACGGGTGGACGAGTACGTCCGATGGGTGGAGTAGTCACTCCTACGGTTGGCGTAGGGGATGACCGGATAACAGGCTGGTCGTACGACACGACAGACGGGTGGAAGCAGGAGCCGGCGGCGCGCACCGGATCCCGAAGAACCCCGTATCGACTCCCCCGAGATCGTGGTGATCGTCATGTCCGCGCCCGCCGTCCACATCCCCAGCCCGCGCCGCCCCCTGGGCGCCGTCCCCGCCTCCCCGTCGGTCCCCGCACCGCGGGCCGGTGGGACCGGTCGTGCGGACCGGGTCGAGGGGCGGCACCGCCGTCGCGAGGACCACGTCGACCTGCCGGCGCCTCGCCGGGAGCGTCCGCGGTCGACCTCGCCGCTGGCGCCGGGCATCCCCGCACCGCGACCGGCGTCGCCCGGGTCGTCGGCGTCGCGTCCGGGCCCGGCGGCGCAGCACCGCACCGTCCCCGCACCGCGTCCGGCCGGCGGCTCCGTCCCGGAGCCCCGCCGCACCGGCACCCCGGCCCGGCCGCTCGGCGGCACCCCGGCGCGGGGCCCCGTCGCCCCGGAACGGGACGGCGCCGGACGCACCGGCGGGCCGTCGGCCGTCGCACGCACCCTGGACGTCCTGGGCTGGGTCGGAAGCATCACCACGATCGCGGCGATGCTGGTCCTGTCCGCCGCGCTGGCCGGGCTCGCCGACGGCACCCCGCCGAGCGGTGCGGCCGCCGAGGTGGCCGTGACGACCCTGCGCTGAGCGGGGTCAGGCCGCGTCGGAGCGCGCCGCCCGGTCCGGCGGCACCGCCTTCATGACGTGGTCGACCAGGTCCAGGACCATGCGGTTCCCGCCGAGGCGGTACCCGAAGTCCTCCCAGCCGAGCAGCTCACGCGAGATCAGCTCGCCGACCGGGCCGGGGTAGATCCGGGTCGCACGGAACGCGGCCGCGCGGATCCGCATCTTCTCGTGGTGATCCATGGGTTGCGGGTCGCTCATACCCTCACCTCCACGTCAGGGGGACTGGACGTGGCGCGTCCTCCACACTGAGTGGCTCGCCTGCGTTCCATCGTGACACCCCCACGCCGCAGGACCAGGCGACGTGCGCAGGATCTCAGGCGCCGTGTCACCGGGGTGTTCCCCGCCGGTCACGCCGGCGTTGCGGGGTCGATCACACGACCGCCCGGGCCCCGGTGGATACCGTGCCCGCATGGCCGACCGCACCCGGGACCTGCTCTGGTCCGACGTCGACACCCTGTACGGGGCGATCCTCGCCCACCCGTTCGTCACCGGGCTGACCGACGGCTCGTTGCCGCACGAGACGTTCCGGCACTACATCGTCCAGGACGCGCACTACCTGCGCGGCTACGCCACCGCGCTCGCCGTGTGCGCGGCGAAGGCCCCGACCGACGACGACACCCTCATGTTCGCCGAGCACGCCGCCGGCGCGATCGCCGCCGAGCGGGAGCTGCACGCCGACCTGCTCGGCGCGCTCGGCCTCACCTCGGAGCAGGCCCGCGAGCTGCCGGTCGCCCCGGCCACCCGCGCCTACGTCAGCTACCTGCTGGCGGCCGCGTACGGCGGGTCCTACGCCGAGGGCGTCGCCGCGGTGCTGCCCTGCTACTGGATCTACGGCCGGGTCGGCGAGCACCTGGTCGGCGCAGGCTCCCCCGACCCGGTCTACCAGCGCTGGATCGACATGTACGCGGGCGAGGAGTACCACGCCGTCGTCGAGGCCGTGCTGGACGCGACCGACCGGGTCGGCGCCGCCGCGTCGACGGCCGAGCTCGCCCGCATGCGCGAGCACTTCACGACGACCTCGCGCTACGAGTGGATGTTCTGGGACGGCGCGTACCGCCGGGAGACCTGGCCGGTCTGAGCCCGGCCGGGTCGCCTCAGCGGTTGTCGAGCCGGTCCGGGATCACCAGGTGCAGGAAGAACGACACGATCCCGACGACGATCGCGCCCCAGAACGCCGCCCAGAACCCGTCGACGGTGAACGGCAGGTTCAGCACCGAGGACAGCCAGCCCGTCAGCAGGAACATGAGCGCGTTCACCACGAGCGCGAACAGGCCCAGCGTGAGGATGTAGAGCGGGCAGCCCAGCGTCGCCACGATCGGCTTGACCACGGCGTTGACCAGGCCGAACACCAGGGCCACGCCGATCAGCGTGAGGATCGAGGTGGAGGTGCCGGCGGCCTCCAGCCGGATGCCGCCGACCAGCACCGTCGCCACCCACAACGAGGCGGCGACGACGAGCGTGCGGATGGTGAAGGTGAGCACGGGGCTCGGTGGGGTCATCGGTCGGTCACCGCCTGCTGGACCAGCGTCTGGAGCTGGGATCGGATCGGGTAGGTGCTGGAGGGGACGAGCTGGGTCATGAAGACGACCACCAGGTCGTCGACGGGGTCCACCCAGAACGCGGTGGAGGCCAGCCCGCCCCAGGCGAAGGTGCCCTCGTTGGCGAAGCCCTTCGTCGCCGCCCCGTCGACGACGACGGAGAAGCCGAGCCCGAAGCCGACACCGGCGAACGCCGACTCGGAGAAGATGGGCCGCCCGACGGTGTCGAGGTCGGCGCCGCCGGGCAGGTGGTTGCGGGTGGCCCGGGCCAGGGTGCGCGGGCCGAGGATGCGGGCGCCGTCGAGCTCGCCGCCGCGGGCGAGCATCCGGGCGAACCGCAGGTAGTCGCCGGTGGTGGACAGCAGTCCGCCGCCGCCGGAGAGGAAGGTGGGCTCGCGGGTCGCGGACCGGGCGAGCGCCTTGTTCTCGACCAGGCCGCCGCCGGGGCGGGCGTTGTAGAGCGTCGCGAGCCTGCCGGCCTGCGCGGACCCCTCCGGCACCCAGAACGCGGTGTCGGTCATCCCGAGCGGGCCGGTGATCTCCTCGCGGAGGAACTCGTCGAGCCGGCGCCCGGACGCGACCTCGACGACCCGGCCGAGCACGTCGGTGGCCACCGAGTAGTTCCACTCCGTGCCCGGCTGGAACAGCAGCGGGAACGACGCGAAGTGCTCGCTCGCGGCCGCGAGGTCCATCCCGGACGGGGCGCCGAACTCGAAGCCCTTGGAGCGGTACATCTCGTCGACGGGGTGGGCGTGGTGGAAGCCGTAGGTCAGACCCGCGGTGTGGGTCAGCAGGTGGTGCACCCGCATCGGCTCGACGGCCGCGTCGGTCCCCGGGTTGAGCGCCGAGCCACCGCGGTAGACGCGCTGCTCGGCGAACGCCGGGATGTAGCGCGACACCGGGTCGGTGAGCTCCAGGGCGCCCCGCTCGGCGAGCATCAGGACCGCGACCGAGGTGATCGGCTTGGTCATCGAGTAGATGCGCCAGAGCGTGTCGTCGGTCACCGGGGCGGCGGAGTCGAGGTCGCGGACGCCGAGGTGGGTCAGGTGCGCGAGCCGGTCGTGCCGGGCGACGGCGATCGTCGCGCCGGCGAGGCGGCCGTCGTCGACGTAGCGGCGGAAGTGGCTGTCGATCCGGGCCAGCCGGGCGGGGTCGAGGCCGACCTCCGCCGGGTCCGCCTCGAGCGTGCCGAAGGTCGGGGAGGTCACGATCACGACCCTACCCGCGGGCCGCGTCCACAGTTCTGACGATCCTGCGGCCCCGCGCGTCACCCCGCGGACGCCCGCTCGTACTACCGGGAGTGCCCTGCGGGGCGCGCGGACGCCGGCGGGGGCCGGTGCCCGCCCACGCGTCGTGGCCGGTCCGAACGGGGAGCCCGGGCGGGCCACGGCGCGGCCGGGCCGGAGCGACGCGGACCCGAGCGGCTCAGACCGGCACGATCTCGTAGCGGGCCAGGCGCTCGCCGCGCAGCGCGGTCGCCCGCAGCGCCGCCGCCAGTGCCCGCGACGCCCGCGGCAGCCGGGCCGCGACCTCGGCGGGTGGGGACGCGGCGTCGCAGGAGGCGGCCAGGCGCAGCCCCCACGGCTCCAGCTCGCGCGGGTCCTCGCAGGTCCAGTCGACGTCCAGCTCGCGCAGCGGGCCCGCGGCGAGCCGCCCGGCCGCGCCCCGGGACAGCAGGTCGGTGACGAGCTCGGCGCCCGGGAGCATCCGCGCGGCGGTGAACACGATCCGCTGCACGCCCTGCTCGGGCAGCAGCGTCAGCACCCGGTCGGAGACGACCAGGTGCGGGCCCGGCAGGTCGCGAGCCAGCTCCAGCCAGTCCTCGTCGAGCGCGGACCCGGCCACCAGGTGCGCCGGGCCCGCCAGCAGCTCGCGGCGCAGCTCGGCCACCCCGGGCAGCTCGACGTCGACCCAGTGCGCCGGGCCGTCGTCGCCGAGCCGTCCCGCGCGGTCACCCAGCCCCGGTCCCAGCTCGACGACGGTCCCGCCCGGGTGCCGTCGTGCGAACCCGCGCACCCACTCGTCGAGGACGGCGACCCGCAGCAGCGTGGAGAGCGTGTCGGCCCGCCCGGGCGCCGAGCCCAGGTCGAGGTCGTCCGCGACGACGGCGGCGGCGTGGTCCCCGACCACCGGATGGCGGCGACGGGCGTCGCGGGCCCTGGCGTGTGCCGCGGGCAGTGACGTCGCCTCGAGCGCCTGCAACCGCGGGCGGCGTCGTTGCGTCACGGTGTCCTTCCCCCCTCCAGCGGGCCTCCGCGAGGGCGTCGGCGCTGGTCGCGCGAACGTACTAGTTGGCAGGCGAGGCACCCGACCCGGGAGGCGCCGGGCGGTGGACGGCCCGCGGTCGGTGGCTCGTGAGCGGTCCCCGGACACCGGGTCGCCGCCGCCGCCGGGCCGCGGACCTCCATGATGGGGGCGTGCCCCCCGCCCTCCTCACCTCCGCCGCGCACGGCGACGCCGAGGTCCTGCGCCTGCTCGAGCGCCGCCGCGACACCGGGCGCCGCCCCGGCCTGCACGCCGACGGGGCACGGATCGCGCTGGTCGTCGGCGGGGGCGGGATGCGCGGCTCCTACGCGGCCGGGATGGTGCACGCGCTGTCCGACCTCGGGCTCGCCGCCGGCGTCGACGAGGTGTGGGGCAGCTCGGCCGGGGCGTTCGTCGGGACGGCGCTGGTCATGGGGCACGGAGCCGAGGTGTCCCGGGTGTTCGAACGGGACATGGCCTGCCGCGAGTTCATCGACCCGCGCCGGTTCGGCACCCGTCGCCCGATGGTGTCGCTGGACCACCTGTTCGACCGGATCCTGGTCGACTCCCTCCCCACCGACTGGTCGCGGCTGGTGGACCCGCCGGTCCCGCTGAACGTCGTGGTCACCGGTGCGGTCGACCTGCGTCCGCGGGTGCTGACCGCGCTGCCCGACGGGGCCACGTGGAGGGCCGCAATGCGGGCGACGGCGGCGATCCCGCTGCTGGCGGGCCCCCCGGTACGGGTCGGCTCGGGCGAGGACGCCGAGGACTTCATCGACGGCTCGGTCGGCGACCCGCTCCCGGTCGCACGGGCCCTGCGCGACGGCGCCACGCACGTCCTGGCCCTGCTCACGCGCACCGCCGACGACCTCACCGGCACCCCGCCGGACGCCCGCACCCCGCTGTGGGCCCGCTCGCTGGACCGGCTCGCACCGGGCCTGGGCCGGATGGCGCAGGACGCCGCCCGGCACGGCGAGTGCCTGCCGCTGCTCGCCGACGCCGCGCACCCGGACCGGGCCGGGGCGCACCTGCTGACGCTGAGTCCGCACTCCCCCGCCGGCGTCCACGGCCTGTCCACCGACCCCGGGCGGGTCGCCGCCGCGGCCCGGATCGGCTACGAGACGGTGCTGTCCGCGACGGCCCCGGCCGCCGCGGCCTGAGCCCCTCCCACCCGTGCGCCGATGACTTCGGCGCGGCCGGGCGGTCGGAACCGGTGTGGGCACCGTGCCCCGTACCGGACCCGGGGGGTGGCCCATGCGCGACGACGCGCCGTCGCGGGTGCGGACCCGCACCGTCGTGCTCGCCCCCGGCGAGGTCCGCCCGCACGTCGAGGACGAGTGGCGGGGCGCCGTCGTCGTGGTCGACGCCGGGCAGATCGAGCTGTGCTGCGCCGCGGGCGGGAGCCGGACCTTCGGTACCGGGTCGGTGCTGTGGTTCACCGGGCTGAACCTGGTCCGGGTCCGCAACCCCGGCCGGGACGAGGCGGTGTTCCGCGGCATCACCCGCGAGCCGCCCTGACCCCGGTCCTCCTCGGCCCCCCGTGTCGACGCGGCCCGCCGTGTCGACACGGCCCGCCGTGTCGAGCGCCCGCTGCGTCGGGTCGGCCCGCCGTGTCGCGCGCCTACTGCGTCGGGTCAGCCCGCCGCGTCGAGCGCCCGCTGCCAGATCCCGTTGCGCGTGGCGACGAGGCCGAGCTCGCGCGGGTCGGTCACGCACACCCCGCGGGGGCGGTGGGCGTCCCACAGCTGCGCGTCGTCGAAGACGGCCCCGCAGCCCCCGAACCGGCGGCAGCAGTGCGCCCGGTCCGGTCCCACCCACTCGGTACCGCAACAGGACATCCGCATGATCCGCACGGCGGGCAGGCTACGGGGCACCCCCGACAGTTCCGGTGGGCGGCGGGAGCGGGTCGGTGGCGAGGAGGTCGTACCAGACGCCGTCGTCGACGATCTCGTTCTCCGTGCCGTGCACGCCGTCGGCCCGCGGGCGGCCCCACAGCCGGAACCCGGCGCGCTCGGCGACGCGGCGGCTGGCGGTGTTGTCCGCCGCGGCGCCGAGCTGCAGCCGGTGCCGGCCCATCCCGCCGTCGGCGACCGGGGTGAACGCGTGCCGCACGACCCGGCGGACCGCGGCGGACACCGCGCCGCGGCCGCGGGCGTCGGGGTGGGCGCGGTAGCCGACCTCACCGCCGGTCGGGGTGTAGGCCCGGTCGGTGCCGAACACCGAGACGGTGCCGAGGTAGCGGTCGTCGTCCGGGTCGGCGATCACCCAGCCGACACCGGAGCCCAGGGAGCGTTCCAGCGGGTGGTCGCGCAGCCAGCGTCGGGCGTCGTCGTCGGTGTAGGGCACCGGGAGGGTCGCGCTCCACCAGCGGGCGAGGGGGTCGTTGCACGCCTCGACGTGCCGGGTGAGGTCGGCCCCGGTGGGCGGGCGGAGCCGGACGCCGTCGCCGTCGAGCACCGGGTGCGGCCACCACGTCGTCGCCGGGGCCCGCTCGGCGACGGGTGTGCCGGGCAGCAGCACGGCGGTCCAGGCGTCGACGAGGTCGTCGCCGGCCCGCAGCGCCCGGGTGCGGACACCCTCGAAGCGGAACCCGCAGGCGTGTGCCACGCGCCAGGACGCGACGTGCCCGGCACGGCAGTCCCAGTGCAGCGCGGCGAACCCGGCGACGTCGAAGCCCCAGTCGGCGGCCAGCCGCAGCGCACGGCTCGCGAGCCCCCGTCCGCGCGCCCACGGCGCGAGCAGGTAGCCGACCGACGGCAGCGGGTCGCGACGCAGGTCGATCGAGCCCGCGTAGCGCGGGCGGCCGTCGCACGCGGCCTCCACCGCCCACACGTACTGACGGCCCGCGGCCCACCGGCGACGGGCGAGGTCGACCCACTCCCGGGCCCGGTCCTCCCCGGCGGTCGGGTCGAGCGACGTCCAGCGGTGCACGTCGGGGTCGCGGTACACCTCGAGCATCCCGGGGACGTCGGATCCGGTGTGCGCGCGCAGGGTCACGACCCCGTCGGTGAGTACGGGAGGGACGGTCACGTCGACACCGTCACCGGCCACGCCCGGTCGGGGCAACCGGGTTCTCCTACGATCGGACCTGTCCGCAGGGGGCGGACGAGGGGGAGGTGTCATGGCCGCGCTCACGGAGCGACTGGTCGACCGCAGGCTGGGCTTCGGTGCCGACGAGCCGTACGTGCGCGAGCGTGACCTGCGGGTCCCGCTCTCCGACGGTGTCGTCCTGCTCGCCGACCTCTATCGGGCCCCCGGCCCGCTCCGGCCGCGTCCGACGGTGCTGATGCGCACCCCCTACGGCCGCGACGGCCTCGGGTCGATCATCGGTTCGCTGCTGGCGCGCCGCGGGTTCCAGGTGCTGGTGCAGTCCACCCGGGGCACCTTCGGCTCGGGCGGGCAGTTCCGCCCGTTCCTGCACGAGAGCTCCGACGGTCTGGACACGCTCGCCTGGGTGCGCGGGCAGACCTGGTGCGACGGCCGCGTCTCGATGGTCGGCCCCAGCTACGTCGGGCACACCCAGTGGGCGGTCGCCCCCTACGCCGACCCGGGTCTGTGCTCGATGAACGCCGACATCACCGCGTCGGAGTTCACCAGCACCTTCTACCCGGGCGGCGCGCCCGGCCTGCTCAACCTCGCGACCTGGGTGAACCAGATCGGCCGCCAGGAGCGCATCGGCGCGGTCACCGGCTTCCTCGCGACGCCGGTGTTCAGCCGTCGCAAGCGCCGCGCGGTGACCTCCCAGCCGCTGCAGGCCGCGGACGTCGCGCTGACCGGGGCGCCGGTGGTGTTCTGGCGGGACTTCGTCGAGCACGCCGAGCAGCCGCGCGAGTTCTGGGCGCCCGCCGAGCACGACGGTTTCGACGCCGCCGCGATGCCGCCGGTCTGCATGGTGACCGGCTGGTGGGACCTGTTCCTGGACCGTCAGCTGGTGGACTTCACCGCGCTGCAGCGGGGCGGGGCGACGGCGCGGATCACGATCGGCCCGTGGACCCACGGCGACCGCGGCTCACTGTCGACCATCGCCCACGAGATGGTCCACTGGCTGGGCGTGCACCTGCACGGCGGCGAGCACGACGAGCGCGCGCCGGTCCGGGTGTACGTGCAGCACGCCGACCGCTGGACCGACCTGCCGTGCTGGCCGCCGCCGGAGGCCCGCCCGACCGAGTGGTACCTCGACGCCGACGGCGGGCTGGGCCCGGACCGGCCGGCCGGGACACCCCCGCCGTCACGGTTCGTCTACGACCCCGCCGACCCGACACCGACGGTCGGGGGCCCGATGCTCCAGCCGCCGTCCAAGCAGCTGGACAACCGCGCCGTCGAGGCCCGCGACGACGTGTGCGTCTGGACCGGCCCGCCGCTGGAGTCCGACCTGGACCTGCTCGGTCCGGTGTCGGCCGTGGTCTACGTGCGGACCGGGACGGGGATCGGCGACGTGTTCGTACGCCTGTGCGACGTCGGCCCCGACGGGACCTCGATGAACATCACCGACGCGATGCACCGGCTGGTGCCCGACCGCGAGGCCACCGCCCCGGACGGCACGACGGTCGTCCGGATGACGCTGAGCCCGACCGGGTACCGCGTGCGGGCCGGGCACCGGCTCCGGGTGCAGGTCGCCGGCGCGGCGTTCCCGCGCTTCGCCCGCAACCCGGGAACCGGTGAACGGACGGCGACCGCGGTCGGCGGGGAACGGATCTCCTACGAGATCCTGCACGATTCCGAGCACCCCTCGCACGTGGTCCTGCCGCACCACCCCTGAATTCCGGGTCCACCATTCGCCTTTCCGGTCGTCCCCGGAAATGCGGATATCCCCCGCTCCGGTCGGAAGAGCGGGGGATCTCCGGAAGTGCAGGGTCACGGATGACGGGAAGACGGTCCCGTCATCGTGCCCGGTGGTGCAGGTGCACTCAGTCCTGGATGTTGGTCTGGCTGTCGCCCTGCGAGCAGTCGCTGAAGCTCGGGGCGTCCTCACCGTTGGTGGCCTGGCCACCCAGGATGCCGAGGACGCTGGCGGCGACGTCGGCGCTGTTCAGCGAGCAGCTGAGCACGTTGGCGTTGTTGAGGGCGTTGACGTCGCCGACGTTGACCAGACCGGTCTGGTCGCCGCTGACGCGGTCCTTCTCCAGGTTGTTGATCTGGTCGGCGTTGATGCGGTCGCCGCCGTGGCCGTGCCCGTGGCCCTTGTCCCAGCCGCCGTCACCCGCGAAGGCGAGCGGGGAGATGGCGAGCAGACCAGCGGTGACGCCGGCGGTCAGGATTCCAGCCTTCTTCAGCACAGTTATTTCTCCGTCGTGTACGGGGTCCGATGTCGGACCGGCGTGTTCGGCGTGGGTTCGGGAGCCCCGCCGATGCACAGAACGCTATCCGGTCCATCCCCGATCCGACGAACTTTCTACCACTATCGGACGACGGGCATTACTGCCCGCGAGGTTATTGCTCTCTTCCGGCAGCCGGGAATCCGCGTGAACGTCGCTTCCGGACGCTGTTCGCGACGGATCGTCACCACAGTGGACCCGAACGGACGCGTACCTTTTTCCCGGAACACGCTCCGTGATGCACCCTCCGCACGGCCGTGTCACCGCGTCACCCTGTCGTATTGACCCGGGGGAACTCCCGGCACCGGGATCGCACCCCCCGGCGGACGGATCCGCCCCGGAAGAGTGGGCCGGAACCGGCTCGTCCGCGGCGTGCCGCCGTCGACGTCCGCCGCCGACGACACGCACCGCCGGGATCGCCACGGCCTCCGACGTCCCCGCCGCCGCGGAACTGCTCTGCGCGGCGCTCCTCGACCACCCGTTCACCCGTCACACGATCGATGCGGTCGAGCACCCGCGACGCCCGGGCGCCGGCCAGGAGCTGCTGCTGCGCGAGGTCGGTGTCCCGCACGGGCCGGGCCGGGTGGACCGCGACGGACTCCGGGCCCTCGCTCGCGTCGGACGTGCGGCTCCGCACCCGCCCCGGTTCCCGGGTCACCGCCGAGGTCGACCGGCCGCGCGGCGGGCCCCCGGACCTGGTCGATGCTGCGGCCAGCCACGACGAGTGGCCCCTGAGAACGGCCCGGGAACGGCCGTCCGGGATCGCCGTCGCGCCGGGCACCCTGGAGGGAGCCCGACCGCGCCCGGAGGAGAGGACCCGCCGTGTACGTCCCCGCCCACTTCGCCCCCACCGACGAGGACGTCCGCCGGCTCCTCGCCCGCCCCGGTGCCGCGGACCTGGTCACAGCCGGCCCGGAGGGACTCGACGCGACGCTGCTGCCGTTCGTCCACGACCCCGACCGCGGCGCGCTGCTCGGTCACCTCGCCCGGAACAACGAGCACTGGACCCGCGTCGACGGCCGGCAGGGGCTCGTCATCGTCCGCGGGCCGGACTCCTACGTCAGCCCGACCTGGTACGCGTCGAAGGCCGAGCACGGCCGGGTCGTGCCCACCTGGAACTACGTGACCGCCCACGTCCGCGGCACCGTGGTCGTCCACGACGACGTCGACTGGCTCGACGCCGTCGTGCGTCGCCTGACCGATCTGTACGAGGCCGGCCGGCCCGCGCCCTGGAGCGTCGACGACGCCCCGGAGGCGTTCGTGCGGGGGCAGCTGCGCGCGATCGTGGGCGTCGAGCTGCGGATCGAGAGCATCGAGGCGAAGCTCAAGCTGAGCCAGAACCGGCCGGCCGCCGACGTCGACGGCGTGGTGGGCGGGCTCGAGGCCGCCGGGGACCACGCGGGCGCCCGGGCGGTGGCGGCACACCGCCGGTGACGGACGCCGGACCGGACACCGCCGGTCGGGCGGGCACTCCGTGACCACTCGTCCTGGCTGCCACCACGACGTGGACACCCCTCGGGCGAGGGGTGCGGCCGGATCCCGCACCCGGACGTCGTCCTGGCGATGGATCGTGTACCTCACGAACACGATCAGGGCCGATATCCCGAGATGGACGTCAGGGCTTCTCGTCTCGGAGACTGCCCGGGGGTGGCCGCTCCGGGTCACCGCGCCGGCCAGGGTCTGCGCCGCCCGCCCGCAGAGTCCCGATCGAACGGGGATGCGGCCGGCGTTCGGCGGCCGGGTCGAGTCGTGAGGGATGTCGATGAGCGACGGCACGTCGAGCAGGTTCCACGTCAGGGCGCAGACCCAACCCGTCGTCGACCAGGGCGACGCCGGGAACGAGTCGTGGATGAGCGCCGGCGGTGACCCGCGCGATCGGGGACGGCTGATCGAACTCGTGTCGGAGCAGCTCGTCGGGTCCGAGCGCCTGATGGTCGGACTGGCCTGGCTGAGCCCCGGCGAGGTGCACCTGCTCCACCATCACCCGCACGCTGACGAGTGGTACTACGTCATCCGGGGGTCGGCGCAGTTCACCATCGGCGACGAGGTCATCCGTGGTGAGCCGGGTTCGGCTCTGTGGATCCCCACGGGGGTACCGCACCGGATCCACAACGACCGTCCGCGGGAGACGCTCGAGTTCCTGTGGGGCTTCGACCGCCCGCGTCTGGACTCGGTCGGGATCGTCTGGGACGAGTAGCCCGCGGGACGTGATCGCGCGGTGGCTCGACGGGCACGCAGCGGATCGCATGTGGACACCGATGCCGGACATCCGGCTCGCTCGGCGGCTGGGGCCGGGTGACCTGCGGCGCACGTACGGACCTCCCGCCCGCGTCCGCGTATCGTCCGTGAGCTGCACCGGCGGGGGCCTCTCCCCCACATGCCCGGCCTGCTGGTGATCTCCGAGCAGTGTCGGGTCTGGGCGGAGCCCCGTGGGTTCACCGGACCAGCATGCCTGCGTCGACCGGTAGCGCGACGCCGGTGATGTAGCGGGCCTCACCGGAAGCCAAGAACGCGACCGCAGCGGTGATGTCCTCGGGTTGCACGAGGCCGACTTCGAGGAGGTTGGCGACGTCGTCGACCGGCTTGGGCTGCTCAGGCGGGGTGTCGCCGCCGCCGAAGAGTGCCTCGACCGCGGGGTTGAGGACCATGCGGGTTGCGACGCCGGAGGGGTTGACGCAGTTGACGCGGATCCCGTGGGGTGCGAGCCAGGTCGCAAAGGTGCGCATGAGCCCGACCACGCCGTGCTTGCTCGCCACATAGCCGTCGCTGCCGCCCTGGCCGTCGCCACCACGCCCGGTCAGCCCGAACGCGGAGCTCGTGAGCACGATCGCCCCGCCGTGGCGCTGCTCGATCATGCGCGGTGCAGTGGCCTGGACGGTGTTCCAGACCCCGGTGAGATTGACGTCGAGCTGGTCACGGAACTCCGCCGGGCCGTCGGCGCCCGTCATGAGCCCGATACCGGCGTTGGCGAGCACGACATCGGGAGCCGCATCCAGGTCGGCACACGCACGGTCGACAGCCGCGGCCAGGGCTTCTGCGTCCCTCACGTCGACCGGGATCCCGACCGCCCGTCGGCCGAGCTCGCGGACCCGGTCCGTGGTCTCGGCCAGGTCGGAGTGGGTCGCGAGGTCGTAGGCGACGGTCGCGATGTCCTCGCAGATGTCCAGGGCGATGACGTCGGCGCCCTCGGCGGCCAGGGCCAGTGCGTGGCTACGTCCCTGGCCGCGGGCCGCACCGGTGATCAGTGCGGTCCGGCCGTGGAAGCGTCCGGTGGTCCTCGGCCGGGGAATGCTCATACGACGGTCGACTGTCGGGGGACCGCGAACTCATCGGGCTGAGCGATCAGAGGTGCCGCGCTGCAGGGGCCGGGCAGGCGACCGATCACCTCGCTCCGCCGGCGCGCCCCGAAGATCACCGGGGCGGTGAACCCTCGGGTCGTGATCAACCACCGGCAGGCCCGTGCGCTCCTCGACGCTGTCCGTGGCCAGGGGTCCGGGCCTCCACTCGTCGCGTTCCTCGGTGTCGTGTACTACACCGCCCTGCGTCCGGGTGAGGCCGTCGAGCTGCGCGAGGAGGCCCTGTCCCTGCCCGAACGCGGGTGGGGTGAGCTGTACCTGAACGCCTCCGCCCGTCGGCCGGCCGGGCATGGAGTGAGTCCGGCACCCGCCGGGAGCCGCGCCGGCTCAAGCACCGGGGCACGAAGGAGGTCCGGGTGGTCCGTCCCCGCCGGCACTGACCGCGGAAAAGGCCGCGTCACCACTCGCACGGCGCCCCTACGACCTCCGGCACGCCGCGGTGTCCACCTGGCTCAACGGCCGTGTCCCCGCCCCGCAGGTCGCGTCCTGGGCCGGACACAGCGTGGACGTTCTGCTGCGGGTCCATGCCAGGTGCATCGCCGGTCAGGACGACGCGGTCCACCGTCGCGTCGAGGACGCGCTCCGCGACCAGGATCAGTCCGTGCATAGTCCGTGAACACCCGTCACGAGCCGTCCGGAGCCGGACACACCCGGACTACGAAAGAGACCCCCGGTTCCAGCATTTCCGCTGGTCGGGGGTCTCTTTCACCTGCTGTGGCTGGTCCAGGATTCGAACCTGGGAAGGCTACGCCGACGGATTTACAGTCCGCTCCCTTTGGCCGCTCGGGCAACCAGCCGGGGTGCACGTCGCTCTCGCTGAGTGCGTGAACGAGGATACGACACGACCGACGGCCCCCGACGAGGGGGCCCCGACCGACCCCGAGGGAGTGACCGATGGCCGACCCGTCGTTCGACGTCGTGAGCAAGGTGGAGCGCCAGGAGGTGGACAACGCCCTGAACCAGGCCGCCAAGGAGCTGTCGCAGCGCTTCGACTTCCGCGGCACCAACACGACGCTCGCATGGGCCGGCGAGGAGGCCGTGACCTTCGAGTCCGACACCGAGGAGCGGCTGCTCGCCGGGATCGAGGTGTTCAAGGAGAAGCTGATCAAGCGCTCGATCAGCCTGAAGGCCCTCGAGGTGGACGAGCCCCAGCTGTCGGGCAAGGCCTATAAGGCTGGCGGCAAGATCCTGCAGGGCATCGCGCAGGACAAGGCCAAGGAGATCAGCAAGGCCATCCGCGACGAGAAGCTCAAGGGCGTCCAGGCCCAGATCCAGGGCGACCAGCTGCGCGTCTCGGGCAAGAAGAAGGACGACCTGCAGGCCGTCATCGCGCTGCTCAAGTCCAAGGACTTCGGCATCGCGCTGCAGTTCACCAACTACCGGTAGCCGGGCCGGCCCCGGCACGGCCGGACACCTCCCGCCCGCCACGCCACACGCCCACGATCGACAGGCTGTCGCCGATCGTGGCGGTCGGGTCGCGGGCGGGCGGGCGGGCGGGCCGGCTCCCGGCCGGACGCACATCCCTCGATGCGTCCCGCCGCGGCCTCCCGGGCACACCGGCCCCGGACGGTGACGCGGTCGGACACGGTCCCGGTGCGTGATCCGCGACGCCCGATGTGTCCCGCTGTCACCGGGGGCCGTTCACAGCCCCGAGGCGAGACCCAGGATCACCGTCCCGTGCGTGAGGGTCGCGGCCAGCACGCCGTGCCCGTGCCGCACCCACGCGCACACCAGTCCCTCCGCGGCGGTGAACACGAGGAGCGGCCATCCGAGGTCGGTCACGGTCGTGGCGAGAACGACGTGCCCCACCGCGAAGAGCAGGCCCGACGCGACGACGGCGCGCACCGCGCCGAACGCCGGCGGCCCCACGAGGTGTCCCTGCAGGAGTCCGCGGAAGAGGACCTCCTCCAGGAGGTTGCCCCCGAACGCGAGCACGGCGAGCGCCGGCAGCAGCCCGACCGCCACCGCGCCTCCACGCTGCTCGACGGGGATCGTCCACAGCACGGCGGTCAGCGGCACCAGCAGGACCGCGGCGCCACCGAGCGCGGCGAGCAGCGACCGCGGCCCGAGCCGGCCCCACACGACCAGCCCGCGCAGGTCGCGGGGGCCGTACGCGACGGCGAGCGACGCCGCGACCCCCACCGTCCCCATGCCGAGCAGCACCACCGGGTCCGGGGACAGCCGCAGCCACAGCAGGCCGTGGGGCGCCGGGCCGATCGACCACAGGCCGAGCGGTGTCATCGCGTCCCGGACCAGCACGAACCCGGTCACGAGCAGGACGATCCGCAGCAGCGGGGACGACCGTCCGACCAGGACGAAGGTCGCCCCGACCACGATCAGGCCGGGCAGCAGCCGCAGCGGGTAGTCCACGAGGAAGGTGCTGGTCACCGCTCCAGCGTTCGTGCTGCGATGGGCCGCGACAACTCGCGTTCGCGGGCGGCGCACAGGGGGCGGGGCGTGCGGAGGACACCAGGTCAGGAGCGGTCGCGGGCGACCGTGGAGTTCGTCCTGACCGCCGCTGCTCAGGTTTTCGCGCGGGAGGGGCTCGCCGCGACGACCAACCGCATCGCGGCGCGGGCCGGCGTCGCCGTCGGGTCGCTGTACCAGTACTTCCCGGACAAGCAGGCCCTGCTCGACGAGCTGGTCGCCCGGCACGTCCGGGAGGCCCGGTCCACTCTGGACGCGGTCTGCGCCGAGCTGCGGGCGGACCCGCCGGAGCCGCGCACCGCGCTGCTGTGCATCGCCGACACCGCGGTGGCCCTGCACGCCGACCACCCGCGTCTGCACGCGCTGTTCGCCGCGTTCGCGACCCGCACCCCGCACGGCGTCGCGGTCGTCGAGGCGCTGCGGGAGGACTGCGTCCGGGAGGTCGCGTTCCACCTGTCACGGCGGCCCGGCACGACGGACCCGGACGGACTCGCGCGCACCCTGGTGCACGCCGTCGACGGTCTGCTGCACCACGCCCCGGCCGTGGCCGGGGTGCAGCGGGAACGGGTGCGGGCGCTCGCGCGGCTCGTCGACCCCTAGACCGCGGGCCGCAGGTGCGCCCACGGCCGCGCCCGCTCCAGCTGCGCCGCCAGGGCGAGCAGCAGCGGCTCGGACCCCGGCCGCCCGACGAACTGCACGCCCAGCGGCAGCCCGGACGCCGTCCGGTACAGCGGCACCGACGACGCGGGCCGCCCGGTCAGGTTCGCCAGCTGGGTGTAGGGCACCGGGGCGAAGTTGGCGTCGACCAGGCTCTCGACCAGGCCGAGCCGTCCGAACAGGCCGGACGCGCCGGCCCGCAGCAGCGCCTGCGCGCCGATCCGGGCCGGGGCGGGCAGTGCCAGCTCCCCGATCGGCCACGGCGGCCGGGCCAGGGTCGGGGTGAGGAGCAGGTCGTAGCGCTCGTGGAACGCGGCCAGCGCGCGGGTGTGGTCCTGGCGGCGGGCGAGCGCGGCGAGGTAGTCCGGCGCGGGGGTGGCGCGGCCGATCGCGGCCATCACCCGGGTCTCGGTCTCGAAGGCGTCGTCACCGCAGCCGGTCAGCGCCCGCGCCGACGCCACCTGCGCCGAGATCGTGGAGAACCAGGTGGTGAGGAAGTCGGTGGCCAGCGCCCGGCCGTCGAGGGCGGGGGCGGACTCCTCCACGACGTGACCGAGCGAGGTCAGCAGCTCGGCGGCGTCGGTGGCCGCGGCGACCGCTTCGGGGTCCACGTCGGTGCCCAGCGGCGAGGCGGTGGCCAGCCCGATCCGCAGCGGCGCCGGGTCGTCCCGGACGGCGTCGACGTACGGGCGCTCCGGCGGACGTACGACGTAGGGGCCCTCCGGTTCCGGACCGGCCGTCACGTCGAGCAGGGCCGCGGAGTCCCGCACGGTCCGCGACAGCACACCCTGCACCGCCGCGCCGTGGAAGCCCTCGGCGACGTCCGGCCCGGACGGCGTCACGCCGCGGCCGGGCTTGAGCCCGAACAGCCCGCAGGCGGCGGCCGGGATGCGGATGGAGCCGCCGCCGTCGCTCGCGCCGGCCGCGGGGACGATCCCGGCGGCGACGGCCGCGGCGGACCCGCCGGAGCTGCCGCCGGGAGTGCGGCCGGGGTCCCACGGATTGCGGGTCGGGCCGCCGAGCGCGGGTTCGGTGACGGCGCGGGCACCGAACTCGGGCGTGGCGGTCCGTCCGAACACGACGAGACCGGCCTCGGTCCAGCGCCGGACCACCGTCGAGGTCTCGGGGCGCGGGTGGTCGGCGAGCGGACGGGAGCCGGACGCCGTCGGGACCCCGGCGATGTGCTGGGCGAGGTCCTTCACCAGGAACGGGACGCCCGCGAACGGCCCGGTCAGCGGGCCACGTGCGCGGGAGCGGGCGGCGTCGTCGAGGCGCAGCCGGATGGCGTTGAGGCCCGGCTCGACGGCGTCGGCGCGGGCGACGGCGGCCTCCAGCAGGTCGGCCGCGCTCACCTCACCCGCGGCGACGAGTGCGGCCAGCCCGACGGCGTCGTGGCTGCGGTAGTCGTCCCAGGAGATCCCCACGGCGGGGATACAAGCAGATCGGTCAGGGAGTGGACACCGGGGCGGGCGCGGGCTCCGGCGACGCGTCCGACGTGCCGGTGACCCCGGCGACGACACCGAGGGCCAGGACGACCGCGGCCGCCGCGCCCAGGACGGCGGGCAGTACCGGTCGGGTGCGGGCCGGGAAGTCGGGCAGCCGGAAGCCACCGGAGGTCCGGGCACCGCCGCCCTCGGGCAGCGGCGCCGCGCGGAACGGCTCGGGGAGCCGCTGAACGGCCGGGGCCTGTGCTGCGGGTCCCGACGGGAATCGCGCGGGCGGGCGCTGCACCGCCGGGGGCCGGCCCGCCACGGGCTGCCGGGGCGCCGTCGGTCGGGACGGGTGTCGCGGGGCCGACGCGGCGTACTGCCCGGGGACGTAGACGTCCGGGGCCTGCCGGGACCCGACGTCGACCGGCCGCTCCCGACCGGGACCGGCCGCGTCGCGGGGACGCGGGACGACGGGCAGCGCGGTGGTGGGCGCGTCGTCGGAGGACCCGCCGCCGGGCGCCGTGTCCGGCGCGGCCGCACGAGGGGCACGGGGCTCCGGCTCGGTGTCCGGGGTGGGCGCGACCGGTGTGTCCGTGTCGGCGTCCGGGGCGGAGGGGGCCGGGACGTCCGCATCGGCGGCGGTCGGCGCGACCGGTGCGTCGGCGTCCGAGGACGACCGGGCCGCCGGCAGCGCGACCTGCTCCCCCGGGCCGGTCCCGGTGACCACGTCGTCCCCCGGGCGCGCCGGTGACGGCACCTCGACCGGGCCGCCCCGGAGCGGCACCGACGGCGTCCCACCGGTGTCGGTGAGCGCGTGGCGGGGCTTCTGGGACGGGGTCTCGCTCATGGGTCCTCTTCCGCAGGGGGAGCTCTGCTCTGGGAGTTCCATCGCTCGCGGCACCCCGAACCGTTACGGAACAGCGACCCGGGGACACGCAACCACCCCCCGGAACGGTCCGCTCAGCGGCGGGCCATCTGCTGGAGCCGCGCGATCCGGTCCTCGATCGGCGGGTGGGTGGAGAACCACCTCGCCATCTTCTCGCCGGGCCGGAACGGGTTGGCGATCATCAGGTGCGACTGCGCGGTGAGCCGCGGGTCCGGGGGCAGCGGAGCGGCCGCGGTGCCGTACTTGAGCTTGTGCAGCGCCGAGGCCAGGCCCAGCGGGTCACCGGTGAGCTCGGCGCCCGACGCGTCGGCCTGGTACTCACGGGACCGGCTGACGGCCATCTGCACGACGCCGGCCGCGATCGGCCCCAGCATCGCGACCAGGATGATCGCGATCGGGTTCGGGCGGTCCTCGTCGCCGCCGCCGAAGATCGAGGCGAACATCGCGAAGTTCGCGAGGAACGACACCGCCGAGGCGAGCGCACCGGCGATCGAGGAGATCAGGATGTCGCGGTTGTAGACGTGGCTGAGCTCGTGGCCGATGACGGCGCGCAGCTCGCGCTCGTCGAGCAGGTGCAGCAGACCGGTGGTCACGCAGACCGCGGCGTGCCGCGGGTTGCGGCCCGTGGCGAACGCGTTCGGCGCGTCGGTCGGGCTGATGTGCAGCGACGGCATGGGCTGGCGGGCCCGCTGGCTCAGCTCGCGGACGATCCGGAACAGCTGCGGGTACTCGGCCTCGGTGATCGGCTGGGCGTGCATGGACCGCAGCGCCGTCTTCGCCGAGTTGAAGTAGGCCCACCCGTTCACCGCGAACGCGATGACGAGCGCGATGACCAGTCCGCCGCGCCCGCCCAGGACCCCGCCGATCGCGAGGATCAGGGCGCTCATCGCGCCGAGGAGGACGGCCGTCTTCAGACCGTTCATGTGGCTGTGCACGCCGGGGTCGCCTTTCCGTGCGGTCCTGCGGGGGTCACCCGGGTCAACGGACGAACCGGGCGCCGCGTTCCCGGGTGTGACCCGCCCCGGCCGCGGCTCAGCGCGCGTGCCGCTCCCGGAAGCGGGTGCCCTCGGGGGCGTGGCGGCGGAAGTGGTCGAGCGTGACGCCGAGGAAGAGCGCCGTCGCCGACACCGCGACGGTGCCGTCCGGGGCGTCGAGCCTGCCCGTGCCGCGGACCCACAGCTTGCGCCCGTCGACCGACTCGATCACCGCGTCGAGGTGCAGCGTCGTGCCGAGCGGCACCGGCGCCCGGTAGCGGGTGGTCAGCTCCGCGGTCACGTAGTGGCCGTCGAGGTGGTGCTGGAGCGCGCCGAACAGCTCGTCCATCGCCGCGGCCAGCACCCCGCCGTGCACCAGCCCGGGCGCGCCCTCGTGCGCGTCGGCGACGACGACCGCCCCCGTCACCCGGGCCCGCCCGTCGGAGTCGGGGCCGGGATCGGCGAAGCGCATCCGCAGCCCGCCGGGGCCATCGCCGCAGGCGAAGCAGCCGGCGTGGTGGCGGGGCAGCTCGGCCCGCCCGGTCACCTGTGCACCCGTCACGTGCGGGAGGCTAACCCGGCGTGGAAGAGTCGGGCCCATGAGCGACGGCGATGTCACGACAGAGGTCCGCACCGAGGTCACCGACGGTGTCGCGGTGCTCACCGTGTCCAACCCGGCACGACGCAACGCGCTGAACCTGGACCTCTCGCAGAAGCTCGTCGCCGCCGTCGAGGCCGCGAACGCCGACGACTCGGTCGGTGCGATCGTCGTCACCGGGCAGGCACCCGCCTTCTGCGCGGGCGGTGACCTCGCGGAGCTGCAGGAGGCCGACCCGGCCACGCTCAAGCGCGTCTACTCCGGATTCCTCGCCATCGCCTCGTCCCCGCTGCCGACCCTGGCCGCGGTCAACGGCGCCGCCGTCGGCGCCGGGATCAACCTGGCCCTGGCCTGCGACGTCCGGCTGGCCGGCCCGACCGCGAGGTTCGACGTCCGCTTCATGCAGCTGGGCCTGCACCCCGGCGGCGGCTACACGTGGATGGCCCAGCGCGCCCTCGGCGCCCAGGGCACCGCGGCGATGACCCTGTTCGGCGACGTCCTCGACGCCCGCGAGGCCGAGCGCGTCGGCCTGGCCTGGCGCGCCTACGACAGCGACGAGGACCTGATGGCAGGCGCCCACGAGCTCGCGGGCCGGGCGGCCGCCGCACCGCGGGACCTGATCGTCACCACCAAGGCGACGATGCGGATCACCTCCCGGCTCACCGCGCACGCCGACGCGACCGACGTCGAGGTCCGCGCGCAGGCCGAGACGGTGCACTCCGAGGCGTTCGCGGAGCGCGTCGCGGCGCTGCAGAAGAAGATCAGCAAGAAGTGACACGCGACACGAACGTAATCCGGGTTATGTGACGTGCCCCCGGGTCTCCGGACAGGGGGCCGAACCGGGAGTTAACCTCGATGTATCGAGGGACAATTCGACGCCGAACTGGGGACCATCAGCCCATGACGACCAGCGACACTCCCGTCGAGGCACGCGACTCCGAGGTCGTGCAGCGCGACCGGGTGGTCATCCGGTTCGCCGGCGACTCCGGTGACGGCATGCAGCTGACGGGTGACCGTTTCACCTCCGAGACCGCGAACTTCGGCAACGACCTGTCGACGCTGCCGAACTTCCCCGCGGAGATCCGGGCGCCTGCCGGGACCCTGCCGGGGGTGTCGTCGTTCCAGCTGCACTTCGCGAACTACGACATCCTGACCCCCGGTGACCGTCCGGACGTGCTGGTCGCGATGAACCCGGCGGCGCTGAAGGCCAACATCGGCGACCTGCCCCAGGGCGGGGTGCTGATCGTCAACACCGACGAGTTCACGAAGCGGAACCTGACCAAGGTCGGCTACGCGGCGAACCCGCTGGAGGACGGCTCGCTCGAGCCCTACGCGGTGCACGGGGTCGCGATGGCGACCCTGACCCGCGGGGCGCTGGAGGAGACGGGGCTGTCGAAGAAGGACGCCGAGCGGGCGAAGAACATGTTCGCCCTGGGTCTGCTGTCCTGGATGTACCACCGCCCCTCGGAGTCGACCGAGCGGTTCCTGCGGGAGAAGTTCGCGAAGAAGCCCGACATCGCCGAGGCCAACATCCTGGCGTTCCGCGCGGGGCACGCCTACGGGGAGACGACCGAGGCGTTCGCGGTGACCTACGAGGTCGCGCCGGCCCGCCTGGCGCCGGGGACCTACCGGCAGATCACCGGGAACGTCGCCCTGGCCTACGGGCTCATCGCCGCGGGGCGGACGACGAGCCTGCCGGTGTTCCTGGGGACCTACCCGATCACCCCGGCCTCGGACATCCTCCACGAGCTGTCCAAGCACAAGGCCTTCGGCGTGACCACGTTCCAGGCCGAGGACGAGATCTCCGGTGTCGGCGCCGCCCTCGGCGCAGCCTTCGGCGGGGCACTCGGCGTGACCACCACGTCGGGGCCGGGGATCGCGCTCAAGGCCGAGACCGTCGGCCTGGCCGTCGCCCTGGAACTGCCGCTGCTGGTCATCGACGTGCAGCGGGGTGGGCCCTCGACGGGGTTGCCGACCAAGACCGAGCAGGCCGATCTGCTCCAGGCCCTGCACGGGCGCAACGGGGAGGCGCCGCTGCCGGTGATCGCCCCCTGCACGCCGGGGGACTGCTTCATCGCCGCGGTCGAGGCCGCCGCGATCGCGGTGAAGTACCGCACCCCGGTCATGCTGCTGTCGGACGGGGCCCTGGCCAACGGTTCCGAGCCGTGGAAGATCCCCGACGTCGAGTCGTTGCCGACGGTGGACCCGGGGTTCGCGACCGAACCCAACGCCCCCGACGGGTCCGGGGAGTTCTGGCCGTACCTGCGTGACCCCGAGACCCTGGCCCGGCCGTGGGCGATCCCGGGCACCGCCGGGCTGGAGCACCGGGTCGGTGGGCTGGAGAAGGCCGACGGGCGCGGCTCGATCTCCTACGACCCCGACAACCACGACCGCATGGTCCGGCTGCGCCAGGCCAAGATCGACGGCATCGACGTCCCCGACCTCGTGGTCGACGACCCCGACGGCGACGCGGACTTCCTCGTCATCGGCTGGGGCTCGACCTACGGCCCGATCAACGCCGCGGCGCGGCGCGTGCGCAAGCTGGGCCACTCGGTCGCCACGGTGCACCTGCGCAACCTCAACCCGATGCCGGCCAACCTCGGCGAGATCCTGGGCGGCTACCGCACGGTGCTCTGCCCCGAGATGAACCTCGGTCAGCTCGCCATGCTGCTGCGCGCCGAGCACCTGGTCGACGTCAAGAGCTACACCAAGGTCGCCGGGCTCCCGTTCGGCGCCGAGGAGCTCCAGGACGTGTTCCTGGACTACCTCACCGGCAAGCACCCGGAGTCGGCGTCCGACATCGCCAACGAGACCACTGGAGCGCAGGCATGACCGCCACCGACCTGGGCCTGCCGTCCATCGGCGGCCTCGACGGCGTCCCGACCACGGACGCGAAGCAGACCGCGAAGGACTACACCTCCGACCAGGAGGTCCGCTGGTGCCCCGGCTGCGGCGACTACGCCGTCCTCGCCGCCGTCCGCCAGTTCCTCCCCACCCTGGGGATCAAGCGCGAGAACACCGTCTTCGTCTCCGGCATCGGCTGCAGCTCGCGGTTCCCGTACTACCTCAACACCTACGGGATGCACTCCATCCACGGCCGCGCCCCGACCATCGCGACCGGTCTCGCGACCAGCCGCGAGGACCTCAGCGTCTGGGTCGTGACCGGCGACGGCGACGCGCTCTCCATCGGCGGCAACCACCTGATCCACGCGCTGCGCCGGAACGTCAACATCAAGATCCTGCTGTTCAACAACCGGATCTACGGGCTGACCAAGGGCCAGTACTCCCCGACCTCCGAGGTCGGGAAGGTCACCAAGTCCACCCCGATGGGATCGCTGGACCACCCGTTCAACCCGATCTCGCTGGCCCTCGGGGCCGAGGCGAGCTTCGTCGGACGGGCCCTGGACTCCGACCGCAAGAGCCTCACCGCCGTGCTCCAGGCCGCCGCCGAGCACCGCGGCTCCGCCCTGGTCGAGATCTTCCAGGACTGCCCCATCTTCAACGACGGCAGCTTCGACGTGCTCCGCAAGGGCGACACCGACAACCGGCTCATCCCCGTCGTCCACGGTGAGCCGATCGTCTTCGGCGCCGAGGGCTCGCACGCCGTCGTGCAGGACGGGTTCAAGCTCAAGGTCGTCGAGACCGCCTCGGTGGACGCCTCGCAGATCGTCGTGCACGACGCCGCCGACCACGAGCTGGCCTTCGCCCTGTCCCGGCTCTCGGACCAGGACCTCACCCACACCGTCACCGGGATCTTCCGCAACACCGACCGCACCACCTACGACGACGCCGCCCGCGCCCAGGTGCAGGCGGCGCGCGACGCCAAGCCCGACGCGGACCTGCAGGCCCTGCTCAACGGCCGCGACACCTGGACCATCGTCTAGGTCCCGGCCCGTGACACACCGCGGCCCCGGTACTCCTCGGAGTACCGGGGCCGTCGTGTGTCCGGAGGCGGTGGGTCTCAGCGGGCCCCGGGGCGTTCGTGCCAGGCGATGAACCCGGCCGCCCGTGCGGCGCCCTCCGCGGTGAAGTACAGGTCCGC
Organism: Pseudonocardia sp. DR1-2; assembly: GCF_023717215.1. Taxonomy (NCBI): domain Bacteria; kingdom Bacillati; phylum Actinomycetota; class Actinomycetes; order Pseudonocardiales; family Pseudonocardiaceae; genus Pseudonocardia; species Pseudonocardia sp. DR1-2. The sequence continues at coordinate 48,043 of NZ_JAMQOF010000009.1, forward strand.
GCGGGTGCGGACGTAGTACGGCGACTCGGGCGGATGGAACCGCCGCGAACCGCTGTGCACCTTCACCCGGTGCGTCTCGGGCGGGTCGCCGCCGTCGGTGGGGGCGAGCACCGAGTCCGGGTACGGGCCGGGCCGCACACCCGGGGGCAGCGGCGCGGACGCCGCGGACGGGCCGATGATCATGGAGTCGAGCGCCGCCAGCGCCGAGCCGCCGGCGCCCTGTCGCGGCCGCGACGGGATCGGCAGCGGTGCGGGCGGGCCGTCGTCGGCCGGCGCGGGGCCCGGCTCGGGCAACGGGGCCGGTTCGACGTCGTCGCGCAGGGCGTGGCGGCCGGCCGGCTCGTCGTCCTCGGCCGATCCCTCCGGCGACGCCGGGTCGCTCTCGGGGCGCGGGAGAGGAACCGCGGGGGCCGTGGCGGCGTCCGCGGTCGTCGCGGCGTCCGCGGTCGTGGCGGCGCTGCCCGGCTCGCCCGGGACCGGGACGGAGCCGGCCGCGCCGTCATCCGCCGGACCGTCGTGGACCGCACCGTCCGGGGCTGCGCCGTCGCGCGACTCACCGTCCGGGGCTGCGCCGTCGTGGGACCCACCGTCCGGGGACAGGGCAGCGACGCCGTCGGTCGTGGGTCTGTCGTCGCCACCCGGGCCGGTCCCGCCCGTCGTGACGCCGTCCCCGTCGGCTCCGTCTCCGGCGGCACCGCGATCCGACACATCGGGACCGGACGGGTCCGGGGCCGTCGCCGTGGCTCCGGGCGCGACGTCCGGCGGCCGGGTCCCGGGCGCCGGGTCGTCCTCCGTCCCGCCGGACAGCCCGTGCCCGGCCGGCGCATCGCTGGTCCCGGTGGGCCCGCCCGCCGTCGCCCCGGGGCCGGACCACTCCTCCGCACCGTCCGCCGAGGAGGGCGACGGTGCGACGTCCGGCGACGGCGTGTGCGCCCCGGCCGCCGCGGCGGACGGGTCGACCACCCCCGCGGTGTCGAACAGCCCCACGGTCCCCGGGTCGCGCCCCGGGCCCGGCCCGTCGGGCACCTCCGCCGTGTCGGGCGTCCCCGTGGCCTCCGGACCGTCCTCGACGGTCCCCCCGCGGCGACGGGACACCAGTACCCCTGCCACCACCAGGACCACGAGCACCACCGGCAGTACCCACATCCAGCCCATGCCGGACCTCCGTCCGCCCGGGACCGTCCCGGACCGCTGTCGCCGTGCTTGGTATCACGGATCGTGCCCGCCCCGCCGTCGTCTCGCGCGGGAGCACACCCGTACCGGATCATCGTGCCCGTGACCGACCACCCGAAGCGACCATGACCACCGCTCGTTCCCCCGAACGAACCACACCCGAACGGAGCGAGCGGAACCCCGCCGGGCTCACCGCGGGCGTCGGCGCGTACGTCCTGTGGGGCCTGTTCCCGGCGTTCTGGCCGCTGCTGGACCCCGCGGCGCCGCTGGAGGTGCTCGCCCACCGCGTGCTGTGGACCGCGGTGCTGATGTCGCTGGTGCTGACCGTGCTGCGCGGCTGGGGCGACGTGCGCCGGCTCGGTGTGCGGGGATGGCTCGCGACGGCCGCCGCCGCGGTCTTCATCGCGGTGAACTGGGGTCTGTTCATCTGGGGCGTGTCGGTGGGGCTGGTCGTCGAGTCCGCGCTCGGCTACTACATGACCCCGCTGGTCGGGGTGCTGTTCGGCGTCCTCGTCCTGCGGGAGCGGCCGCGGCCCGCGCAGTGGGTGGCGCTGGGTCTGGCGGCGACGGCCGTCGTCGTCATCGCCGTCGGGAACGGCACGGTGCCGTGGCTGTCGATGGCGCTGGCCTGCTCGTTCGGGATCTACGGAGTGTTCAAGGCGACCGCGCCGCTGCCCGCCGCGGCCGGGCTGACCGCGGAGGGCCTCGTTCTCGTCGTGCCGGCCGCGGTGTTCCTGGTCGTCGTGGAACTCTCCGGCGGCGGCACGTTCACCGGGCACGGCCCGTGGCACCTGCTGCTGATGCTGTCCGCGGGCCCGGCGACGGCGCTCCCGCTGCTGCTCTACGGCTCCGCGGCGCGCCGGCTGCCGCTCACGACCCTCGGGGTGCTGCTCTACATCAACCCCACGCTGCAGTTCCTGTGGGGCGTGCTGGTGGTCGGGCAGACGATGGCCCCGGCCCGCTGGGCCGGGTTCGCCCTCGTCTGGCTGGCGCTGGTGGTCTTCACCGTCGACCTGCTGCGACGGCGACGCCCACCGGCCCCTCAGCCCACCCGCTCCACCGTGTAGTCGGTCAGCGTCCGCAGCGCCTCGATCGCCGGGCACGGCGGCAGCACCGCCAGCTCGGCGCGGGCCCGGTCCGCGTACCCGGCGACGGTCTCGCGGGCCTTGACCAGCGCGTCACCGGAGCGGAGCAGCTCCAGCGCCTCGGCCACCTCGTCGTCGTCGCTGATCGGGGCGGCCAGCAGCTGACGCAGCCTGCGCGCGTCGGCGGAGTCGTCGCCGTCGCGCAGGGCGTAGAGCATCGGCAGGGTGTGCACGCCCTCGCGCAGGTCGGTGCCGGGCGTCTTGCCCGAGTCGTCCGACGGCGACGCGATGTCGATGATGTCGTCGGAGATCTGGAACGCCGCTCCGATGACCTCGCCGAAGGTCCGCAGCGCCTCGACGTGCTCGGCGGGTGCGCCGGAGAACATGCCGCCGTAGCGGCCCGAGGTCGCGATGAGCGACCCGGTCTTCTCCGCGACGACCCGCAGGTAGTGCTGCACCGGGTCGTCGGACGCCTTGGGGCCGCGGGTCTCGCGCATCTGACCGGTCACGAGCAGCGCGAACGTCTCGGCGATGATCCGCACCGCGTCCGGCCCCAGGTCGGCGACCAGCCGCGACGCGTGCGCGAACAGGAAGTCCCCGGTCAGGATCGCGATCGAGTTGTCCCAGCGCGAGTTCGCGGACTCCGCGCCCCGCCGCATGGACGCCTCGTCCATCACGTCGTCGTGGTACAGCGTCGCCAGGTGGATCAGCTCCACCACGGCGGCCGCCGTGATCACCTCGTCGCGTTCGGGATGCGGCCCCACCTGCGCCGCGAGCAGCGTGAACAGCGGACGGAACCGCTTGCCCCCCGCGTCGATCAGGTGCAACGAGGTCTCGGTGACGAACTCGTAGTCGCTGTGCACCTCGCGGTGCAGCAGGTCCTCGACCCGCTTGAGCCCGTCAGCGGTGGCCTCGGCCAGGACCGGATCGGCCATCCGGATCCCGGCCACACTCTGTGTCTCCACCCCCACAGCCTACGAACGTCAGCCCGAGAACGCGCCGCTGGCGGCCCATTCGAGGACGGGTGTGGGAAGAATCCCGAGAACGAGGGTCGCCAGCGTGCCCAGGGTGATGGCCACGGTGGTGAACGCCCCGGGCACGACGACGGCCGGACCGTCCTCGGCGGGCTCGGAGAAGTACATGAGCACCACGATGCGCAGGTAGAAGAACGCGGCCACCGCGGACGCGACCAGCGCGATCACCACCAGCGGCACCATGCCGTCCGCCGACGCCGCCGAGAACACCGCGAACTTGGCGGTGAACCCGCTGGTCAGCGGGATGCCGGCGAGCGCGAGCAGCAGGAACGTCATGATCCCGGCGACGAGCGGCGACCGCTTCGCCAGGCCCGCCCAGGCCGCCAGGTCCGAGGCCTCGCCGTCACCGGTGCGGACCAGCGAGATGATCCCGAAGACCGCGATCGTCGTGAAGCCGTAGGCCAGCAGGTAGAACATGAGCCCGGACGTGCCCTGCGGGGTCAGCGCCATCGCGCCGAGCAGGATGAACCCGGCGTGCGCGATCGAGGAGTAGGCGATCATGCGCTTCACGTCGGTCTGGGTGAGCCCCAGCACCGCGCCGACGACCATCGAGACGACCGCGACCACCCACAGCACGCCGCGCCACTCCCAGACGGTGCTGCCGAAGCCGACGTAGAGCACCCGGGCGATCGCGCCGAACGCGGCGACCTTCGTGCAGGCCGCCATGAACGCCGTGACCGGCGTCGGGGCGCCCTGGTAGACGTCCGGGGTCCAGGTGTGGAACGGGGCGACCGAGCCCTTGAACAGCAGCCCCACCAGCAGCAGCGCCAGGCCCGCGAACAGCAGCGTGTCCGACGCCAGGGTGCCCGCGGCGGCCTGGGAGATGGCCGAGAGCCGCACCGAGCCCGCGTAGCCGTAGAGCAGCGCGATGCCGTAGAGGAAGAACGCCGAGCCGAACGCGCCGAGCAGGAAGTACTTGACCGCGGACTCCTGCGACAGCAGCCGGCGGCGCCGCGCCAGCCCGCACATCAGGTACAGCGGCAGCGACAGGACCTCGAGCGCGATGAACATCGTCAGCAGGTCGTTCGCCGCGACGAACGCCATCATGCCGCCGAGCGCGAACAGCACGAACGGGAACGGCTCGGTCTGCATCGTCGGTGTCTCGTCGGGCGCCCCGTAGGAGCGGTCGACGTGCTCGCCGCCGGCCGGGGTGGCCGGGCCGCCGCCGGCTCGGACCGCGGCCCGCTCGGCGGCCGAGGCGACGAACACCCCGCCCGGCTCCACCGACCGGTCCGCGATCAGCAGCAGGCTGGGGATCGCGAGGACGATCAGGGTGCCCCACAGGAACAGCGACGGCGCGTCCACCGACAGCGCGGTGCCGAAGGTCAGCACCGCCGCCGGGGACCCGAGCGCGTACCCGGCCAGCGCGACGAGCGCCGCGACCAGGGTCAGCCCGGTCAGCACGACCTGGACGGGCCAGCGCTGGTGCCGCGGGAGGAACGCCTCCAGCAGCACCGACACGCAGGCACCCGCGAACACGATCCACAGCGGCGCGGTGGCCGCCCAGTCGACCGCGGGCATCTCGATCGGAGCCACCTGGGCGGGGAGAACCAACGAGCTCATCGAGCGATCCCTCCAGCGACGACCGGGTCGGGCAGGCCGAGCTCGGTCATCGTCGCCGTCACCGACGGGTTGATCAGGTCGAGCACCGGGCCCGGGTAGAAGCCGAGCACCACGATCGCGACGATCAGCGGCACGAGCACGCCGATCTCACGACCCGTGAGGTCGGGGAAGCCGGTGCCCTTGCGCTGCGCGGCGACCGCCGGGTCGATCATCGACCCCGGGCCGCCCGCGCCGCCGCGCTCCAGCGCCGCCATGACCGCGGTGCCGCGCACCGGGCCCTGCATCGTGCGCTGGTAGAACCACAGCACGTAGAGCGCGGCGAAGATGATGCCGATCGTCGCGATCACGGTGAACACCGGCCGGTTCGGGAACGAGCCGACCAGCACCAGGAACTCCGAGACGAACGAGTTCGTGCCGGGCAGCGCCAGCGAGCTCATCCCGGCCAGCAGCAGGCAGCCCGCCATCACCGGGGCGAGCTTCGCGACGCCGCCGTAGTCGGCGATCAGGCGCGAGCCGCCGCGGCTGATCAGCACGCCGACCATGACGAACAGCATGCCGGTCGAGAGACCGTGGTTGACCATGTAGAGCGTCGCGCCGGCGAAGGCCTGCGAGGAGAACGCGAACACCCCGAGCGCGATGAAGCCGAAGTGCGCCACCGAGGTGTAGGCGACGAACCGGCCCATGTCGGTCTGGGCGACCGCGAGCAGTGCGGCGTAGACGATCCCGGCGACGGCGAGCACCAGCACCAGTGGCGCCAGGGTCTGCGACGCCTGCGGGAACAGCGGCAGCAGGTAGCGCAGGAAGCCGTAGGTACCGACCTTGTCCAGCACGCCGACCAGCAGCACCGCGCCGACGATCGGGGCCTCGGCACCGGCGTCGGGCAGCCAGGTGTGGAACGGCACGAGCGGCGCCTTGATCGCGAACGCGACGAAGAAGCCGAGGAACAGCCAGATCTGGGTCGACTCCGGCACGCTCGACGCCATCGCCTGCAGGTCGGCCCAGGTGAACGTGCCCTGGCCCAGCTGCTGCTCGCTGACCACGAACAGCCCGATCAGCGACGCCAGCATGATGAGGCCGCCGAGCAGCGAGTACAGGAAGAACTTGACCGCCGCGTACTGCCGGCGCGGCCCGCCGAAGCGGCCGATCAGGAAGTACATCGGGACCAGCATGGCCTCGAAGAACACGTAGAACAGGAAGACGTCGGTGGCGGCGAAGACGCCGACCAGCGTCGCCTGGGTCGCCAGCAGCAGCGCGAAGTACCCGGCGGCCGAGCGGCCCTCGGGCAGCTTCTCCGCCCACGCGAACAGCATCAGACCGGGCACCAGGAACGCGGTGAGCCCGATCAGCGCCAGCGCGATGCCGTCGACGCCGAACGCGATGTGGGTACCGAACGCGGGGATCCAGGACATCGAGAACTCGAGCTGGAACCGGGCGCCGGCCTGCGCCGCGGGGATGGAGTAGAGCGCCCACGCGACGACGACGAGCACCAGCTCCAGCAGCGCCGTCGCCATCGCGACCGCCTTCGCGAGCCCGGTGTTGGCGCGCAGCGGGTACATGACCAGCGCGCCGACGACCGGCACCAGCAGCAGGACGATCAGGAACGGGTTGCCCCCGGAGCCGGGGACGATGGGAGCCGTGTCCAGGGGGGTCATGAGACGAACCTCACCGCCAGCATCGCGGCGACGACGATGACCGCCCCGCCGAGCATCGAGAGTGCGTAGGACCGGACGAAGCCGGTCTGGAGCCGGCGCAGGCGGCTGGAACCGCCGCCGAACGCCGACGCGGTGCCGTTGACGGCCCCGTCGATCCCGCGGTCGTCGAACCAGGCGAGCGCCCGTGTGAGGACGATGCCGGGCCGCTCGATGAACGCCTCGTTGAAGGCGTTCGCGCCGAGGTCGGCACGGGCCGCGGCGACGACCGGCGACACCCGCTGCGGGCGCTCCACCGGCACCGGGGAGCGGCCGACGAACAGGTAGCCCGCCAGCACGCCGAGCAGCGAGACGCCGACGACCAGCCACGGGATCACCGCGTGCGGCAGGGCGCCGCCCTCGAGCTCGAGGCGCTCCCCCACGACCGGGGCGAGCCACTCCGGGATCATCCCGTAGAGCACGCCGCCGCCGAAGACGGAGCCGACGGCCAGCACGATCATCGGGACGGTCATCGTCGCCGGGGACTCGTGCGGGTGGTAGTCGCGGCCGTCGGTGGACTGCACCGTGCGCCACCGCTCCGCACCGAAGAACGTCATGATCATCAGGCGGGTCATGTAGAAGGCGGTCAGACCGGCCGCGAGCGTCGCGAGCCCGCCGAACACCCAGCCCTGCCAGCCCTCCTGGGCGAACGCGGCCTCGATGATCGCGTCCTTGGAGAAGTAGCCGGACAGGAACGGGAAGCCGATCAGCGCGAGATAGCCGAGGCCGAAGGTCACGAAGGTGACCGGCATCTTCCGCCACAGGCCGCCGAAGCGGCGCATGTCGACGTCGTCGTTCATGGCGTGCATGACCGAACCGGCGCCGAGGAAGAGCCCGGCCTTGAAGAAGCCGTGCGTCAGCAGGTGCAGGATGCCCAGCGCGTAGCCGGCCGGCCCGAGCCCGACGGCGAGGATCATGTAGCCGATCTGGCTGACCGTGGAGTAGGCCAGGACCTTCTTGATGTCGTCGTAGGCGCAGCCGATGATCGCGCCGATCATCAGCGTGACGACACCGATGAGCGCGACGACCAGCCGTCCGGTCTCGGACAGGTTGTAGATCGGCGACGCCCGGGCGATGAGGTAGACGCCCGCGGTGACCATCGTGGCCGCGTGGATCAGGGCCGAGACCGGGGTCGGGCCCTCCATCGCGTCCGGGAGCCAGGACTGCAGGGGGAACTGGCCGGACTTGCCGCAGGCGCCGAGCAGGAGCAGCAGCGTGATCGCGAGGACCGTGCCGCCGCCGACCTCGCCGATGCGGGCGAAGACCTCGGTGTACTGCAGGGTCCCGAGCTCCAGCCAGAGCAGGAAGATCGCGATCGCCAGGCCGACGTCGCCGACCCGGTTCATCAGGAACGCCTTCTTCGCCGCCGTCGCCGCGGAGGGCCGGTCCTGGTAGAAGCCGATCAGCAGGTACGACGCCAGACCGACGCCCTCCCAGCCGAGGTAGAGCATCACGAAGTTGTTGCCGAGGACCAGCACCAGCATCGCGGCGACGAACAGGTTCAGCTGCGCGAAGAACCGCCGCCGGTTCGGGTCGTGGCTCATGTAGCCCACCGAGTAGAGGTGGATGAGCGCCCCGACCCCGGTGATCAGCAGTACGAACGTCAGCGACAGCGTGTCGATCCGGAGCCCGAAGTCGACCTCCAGCGCGCCGGAGGACATCCAGGACCACAGCGACTGCTCGCGCAGCCGCTCGTCGGCGGGGAGACCGAGGGTCTGCAGGAATATCGTCACACCGACGACGAACGCGCCGACGACGGTCGCGACGCCGAGCCAGTGGCCCCAGGCGTCGGCCCGCCGTCCGGCGAGGAAGAGCACGAGTGCACCGGCCGCGGGGAGCGCGATCAGCAACCAGGCCAGCGAGGCGGCGCCGGTCGCCTGAGGGGCGGCCTGTGCGAGAAGGACGGTCACCAGCGCGCTCCTAGTACTTCAAGAGGTTCGCGTCGTCCACCGACGACGACTGGCGGGTGCGGAAGATGGCCGTGATGATCGCGAGCCCGACGACGACCTCACAGGCCGCGACGACCATCACGAACAGGGCCATCACCTGGCCGTCGAGGTTGCCGTTGATGCGCGAGAACGTGACCAGGGTCAGGTTCACCGCGTTCAGCATGAGCTCGATGCACATGAACACGACCACGGCGTTGCGCCGCACCAGGACGCCGACGGCGCCGATGGTGAACAGCAGCGCCGAGAGCAGCAGGTAGTACTCGGGCCTCATCGGTGCTCCCCGGTGTCGGCGGCCTCACCGGAGGCGGCGGTCCGGTCGGGTGCGGGGCGGCCGGTCAGCGCGTGCGCGTCCGGGGTCGTCGTGTCCGGCACGTCGACCGCGACCGACTCGATGATCTCCGACAGCGACTCCGGGGCGATCGAGCCGTCGGGCAGGATCGCCGGGACCGCGACGGAGTTCGCCGTCGCGTAGACGCCGGGGCCGGGCAGCGGGGAGATGCGGGCGTGCTCGCCGCGCAGCCGCTTCAGCACCGTCGCGCGCTGGCCGATCTTGGTGTGCTGGCTGCTCTGCGAGCCGGACAGCACCATCGCGCCGAGCGCGGCGACCATCAGCAGGGCCGCGGTCAGCTCGAACGCCAGCAGGTAGTCGGTGAAGATCAGCCGGCCGAGGCCGGGGACGTTGCCGTTCCACCCGAGCCCGCCCTGCGCCAGCCCCGCGGGGGTGACGCTGGTCAGGCCGCGGGCCAGCCCGCCGACCAGGAGCGCGGCCAGCGCCACGCCGAACACCAGCGCCGCGGCCCGCTGCCCGCGCAGGACCTCGATCACCGAGTCCTTGGAGTCCCGTCCGACCAGCATGAGGACGAACAGGAACAGCATCATCACGGCGCCGGTGTAGACGATGATCTGCACGAACCCGAGGAACGGGGCGGACTGCACCAGGTACAGCACCGCGATCGAGAACATCGTCAGGACCAGCAGCAGCGCGGCGTGCACCGCGTGCCGGGCGAAGACCAGGCCGAGCGCACCGGCCAGCGCCACCGGTCCGAGGATCCAGAACGCGACCGCCTCGCCGGTGCTCACCTCCCCGGCCGCCTGGGCCAGGACCGCGGCCGTGGTCATCGGGCCTGCTCCTTGGTCTGGTCCTGGGCGGACACCTTCGCGAGCGTCGGGCCGGAGACGTAGTAGTCCTGCTCGTCGTCGCCCAGGCGCATCGGGTGCGGCGGCTGCTCCATGCCCGGCAGCAGCGGGGCCATCAGCTGCTCCTTGGTGTAGATGAGGTCCTGCCGGTTGTCGTCGGCCAGCTCGTAGAAGTTCGTCATCGTGAGCGAGCGCGTCGGGCAGGCCTCGATGCACAGGCCGCAGCCGATGCACCGCAGGTAGTTGATCTGGTAGATCGCGCCGTAGCGCTCACCGGGCGAGTACCGCGCCTCCTCGGTGTTGTCCCCGCCCTCGACGTAGATGGCGTCGGCCGGGCAGGCCCAGGCGCACAGCTCGCAGCCGACGCACTTCTCCAGCCCGTCCGGGTGCCGGTTGAGCTGGTGGCGCCCGTGGTAGCGCGGCGCGGCGGGCGGGAAGTCCTCGGGGTACTCCTCGGTGACGACCTTCTTGAACATCGTCGAGAAGGTGACGCCGAATCCCTTGAAGAAGTCGAACATCTAGCGCGCGTCCTTTCCGGCCGTGACGGCCTTCCGACGCTTCGGGGGTGAGTCGGGGACCACCAGGTCCAGCGGCGGCACCGGATAGTCCGACGCCGGTTCGACCGGTGGCGCCTCGGTCTGCCGGTCGGGCAGCAGGAACGCCACCGCGAGCACGACGGCGAGCGCGAAGCCGATCAGCGACAGCAGCAGCACGTAGTTGTCCGAGCCGGTGTTGACGAACGCCCGGATGCCGAAGATCGCGACGATCCAGACCAGCATGACCGGGACCAGGACCTTCCAGCCCAGCTTCATGAACTGGTCGTAGCGGAACCGCGGCAGCGTCCCGCGCAGCCAGATGAACACGAACAGGAACAGCAGCACCTTGATGATGAAGGCGACGAACTGCATCCAGCCGTACTCGTTGAGGAAGCTCAGCGGCCACGGCCACATGCCGCCGCCGAGGAACAGCGTCACCGCCATCGCCGAGACGGTCACCATGTTCACGTACTCGGCGAGGAAGAACAGCGCGAACTTCAGCGACGAGTACTCGGTGTGGAACCCGCCGACCAGCTCCGACTCGGCCTCGGGGAGGTCGAACGGCGCCCGGTTGGTCTCGCCGACCATCGCGATCACGAAGACCACGAAGCTCGGCAGCAGGAGCCAGAAGTACCAGCCCGACGCCTGCGCCCCGACGATCGTCGCGGTGGACAGCGAGCCGGAGTAGAGGACGACGCCGACGACGGCCAGGCCCAGCGCGATCTCGTAGGAGATGACCTGGGCGGCCGAGCGCAGCGCCCCGAGCAGCGAGTACGGCGAGCCCGAGGCCCAGCCGCCGAGCACGATGCCGTAGACGCCGATCGAGGAGCAGGCCAGCACGACGAGCACGCCGACCGGGACGTCGACGAGCTGGAGCACCGTCTGCTCGCCGAAGATCGTGACCTCGCCGCCGAACGGGATGACGGAGAAGGCGACGAACGCCGGGATCGTCGAGATGACCGGGGCGATGAAGTAGACCTTCTTGTCGGCCATCGCCGGCATGATGTCTTCCTTGAACGCCAGCTTCAGACCGTCGGCGAGGCTCTGCAGCCAGCCGCCGGGGCCGGTCCGGTTCGGGCCCGGACGGTGCTGCATCCGGCCGACGACCTTGCGCTCCCAGTTGATCATGAACAGGGTCAGTACGACGCCGAGCGCGAACAGCCCGACGACCTTGATCAGGATCAGCCAGATCGGGTCGTCGGCGAGCAGCGCCTGGGTGTGCGTCAGCTGGTCCACCGGGGCGGGCGGGACCTGGGACAGGTTCACGACGCGCTTCCGTTCCCGGCCGGACCGACCGTCACGAGGTCACCGTGGCCCACCCCGAGCGTGGGGCGGACGTGCGAGCCGGGCGAGCAGGTCGGCAGCCAGACGACGCCGTCGGGCAGGTCGGTCAGTGCGACCGGCAGGGTGATCGCCCCGCGGTCGGTGCGGACCGTCGCCTCGGCGCCCTCGACCAGCGCGAGCCGCTCCGCGGTGGCCGCGTTGACCTTGACGTAGGGCCGCCGCGCCGTGCCGGCGAGCGCGGGCTCGTCGATCTGGAGGCTGCCGTCGTCGATCATCTGGCGCGAGGTGGCGAGGACCGCCTGGCCGTAACCGGGACGCCGGGCCTGGCCCGCCGTGTGGTCCGGTGCGACGCCGCCGGCGCGGCGCGAGCCGAGCCGCTCCAGCTCCCCGGCCGCGGCGGCCGGGGTCTGGGTGAACAGGTCCGCGTCCATCTCGACGCCGAGGGTGTCGAGCACCCGGCAGTCCGGGAGCACGCCGGTCGCATCGAGCGCGACGCCGAACTCGCGGCGGCGCCCCTCCCAGTTCACGTAGGCGCCGGAGCGCTGGGCGTCCGGGGCGACCGGGAGGACGACGTCGGCGAGCTCGGTGACCGCCGAGGTGTGGATCTCCAGACTGACCAGGAACCCGACCTCGCGCAGCGCGGTGATCGCGGCCGTCGGGTCGGCCATGTCCTGCGGGTCGACCCCGCCCACCACCAGGGCCGCGAGCGCCCCGCTCGCCGCGGCGGCGAGGATCGCGTCGCCGTCGCGGCCAGGGGTGGCCGGCACGGGGGCGCCCCAGACCTGCTCCAGCTCGGCGCGGGCGGCGGCGTCGGTGACGAGCCGGCCGCCGGGCAGCAGGGTGGGCAGCGCGCCCGCCTCGACCGCACCGCGGTCCCCGGCCCGGCGCGGCAGCCAGCCGATCGCCGCACCGGTGCGGGCGGCGAGCGCGGACACCGCCGAGTACAGGCCCGGCGACTCCGCGGCCCGGTCCCCGACGAGGATCACCGCGCCCGGCTGCTCCAGCGCGGCGACGACGTCGGCGCCCGGGTCGGCGACGACCGCGGCCTCCGCGCCGGGCACCGCGTGCAGCACGGTGGCGCCGGTCTTCTCGGCGCCGTAGCTGGTGAACGGGCCGACCTGGAAGTGGCGCAGCCCGCGCTTCCGGTACGCCTTGCGCAGGCGCAGGAAGACGATGCCCGACTCCTCCTCGGGGTCGGTGCCGACGGTGAGCACCGCGGGGGCGTTCTCGACCGCCGTGAAGGTCACCGAGTCCTGAGGAGTACCCCCGGCGACGTGCGCGGCGAGGAACTCCAGCTCCTCGCCCGAGTGCGGGCGGGCGCGGAAGTCGATGTCGTTGGTGCCGGCGACGACGCGGGCGAACTTGGCGTAGGCGTAGGCGTCCTCGACGGTCAGCCGTCCCCCGGGCAGGACGCCGATGCCGCCGGCCGCGCGGGCCGCGAGCAACCCCTCCGCGGCGACGGCGAGCGCCTCGGTCCAGGAGGCCTCCTCCAGCGTGCCGTCCGCGCGCCGGACCAGCGGCCGGGTGATGCGGCCCTGGCTACCGGTGTAGCGGAAGGCGAACCGGCCCTTGTCGCAGAGCCACTCCTCGTTGACCTCCGGGTCGTTGCCCGCCAGCCGGCGCAGCACGGTCCCGCGACGGGAGTCGGTGCGCGAGGCGCAGCCGGAGCTGCAGTGCTCGCACACGCCCGGGGTCGAGCGCAGGTCGAACGGGCGCGACCGGAACCGGTACGCGGCGCTGGTGAGCGCCCCGACCGGGCAGATCTGGATCGTGTTGCCGGAGAAGTAGGACTGGAACGGCTGGTCCTCGGCGACGCCGATCTGCTGCTTCGCCCCGCGCTCGAGCAGGTCGATGAACGGGTCGCCGGCGATCTCCTCGGAGAACCGGGTGCAGCGCTGGCAGAGCACGCAGCGCTCGCGGTCGAGCAGCACCTGGCTCGAGATCGGCAGCGGCTTCGGGAAGGTCCGCTTGGTCTCGACGAAGCGGGAGTCCGACCGGCCGTGCGCCATCGCCTGGTTCTGCAGCGGGCACTCGCCGCCCTTGTCGCAGATCGGGCAGTCCAGCGGGTGGTTGATGAGCAGCAGCTCCATCACACCCTGCTGCGCCTTGTCGGCCCGCTCGGAGGTGTGCTGGGTCTTCACCACCATCCCGTCGGCGACGGTCATGGTGCAGCTGGCCTGCGGCTTCGGCATCGGCCGGCCGCCCATCTCCACCTCGACCAGGCACTGGCGGCAGGCGCCGGCCGGGTCGAGGAGCGGGTGGTCGCAGAACCGCGGGATCACGATGCCGAGGCGCTCGCAGGTGCGGATCAGCAGCTCGCCCTTGGGGGCGTCGACGACCTGGCCGTCGATGGTGAGACGGACGTGGCCCTCGGGGACGGGTGTCTCCTCGGTGGCGTTCCGCTCCGGTGTGAGGGTCATGCGCTCGCTCCGGTCAGTGCGGCCAGCTGCTCGGGACGGTCGACGTCCGGCTGGTCGGCGATCAGGTCCAGGAACTCCTGTCGGAAGTACTTCACCGCGCTGGTGATGGGCGAGGTGGCGCCGTCGCCGAGGGCGCAGAAGGAGCGGCCGAGGATGTTGTCGCAGACGTCGAGCAGGGTGTCGATGTCGGTCGAGGTGCCCTCGCCGCGCACCATCCGCTGCAGCACCTGGACCAGCCAGTACGTGCCCTCGCGGCACGGGGTGCACTTGCCGCAGCTCTCGTGCTTGTAGAACTCGGTCCACTTCATGACCGCCCACGGCACCGAGACGGTCTCGTTGAAGACCTGCACCGCGGTCGTCCCCAGCATGGAGCCGGCCTCGGCCGCGCCCTCGAAGTCCAGGGGGACGTCGAGGTGCTCGGCGGTGAACAGGGGTGTCGACGAGCCGCCCGGGGTCCAGAACTTCAGCGGGACCCCGTCCTTCATCCCGCCGGCGAGCTCCAGGAGCTCCCGCAGCGTGATGCCCAGCGGCGCCTCGTACTGGCCGGGACGCTCGACGTGCCCGGAGACCGAGTAGATCTTCGGGCCGGGCGACTTCTCGCGCCCCATCGAGCGGAACCAGGCCGCCCCGCCGTTGACGATGGCGGGGACGCTGGCGATGGTCTCGACGTTGTTGACGACGGTCGGGCAGGCGTAGAGCCCGGCGGTCGCCGGGAACGGCGGCTTGAGCCGGGGCTGACCGCGACGGCCCTCGAGCGAGTCGAGCAGCGCCGTCTCCTCGCCGCAGATGTAGGCACCCGCACCGGCGTGCACCACGATCTCCAGGTCGAACCCGGAGCCGAGGATGTCGCGGCCGAGGTAGCCCTTCGCCTTCGCCTCGCGGACGGCGGCGCGCAGCCTGCGGATGCAGTGCAGCGCCTCGCCGCGGACGTAGATCGCGCAGAAGTTGGCGCGGATCGCGTAGCTGGTGACGATGCAGCCCTCGATGAGCGCGTGCGGGTCGGCCATCATCGTCGGGATGTCCTTGCAGGTACCCGGCTCGCCCTCGTCGGCGTTGATGACCAGGTACTTCGGCTTCGCACCGGGGCCCGTGCCGCTGCCGTCGTCCTGCGGGATGAACCCCCACTTCATGCCGGTGGGGAACCCGGCACCACCGCGGCCGCGCAGCCCGGAGTCCTTCACCAGCTGGATGAGCTGGTCGGGGTGGGCGGCGAACGCGGTACGCAGGGAGGTGTAGCCCTCGAGCTGCTCGTAGGTGTCGATCGACCAGGACCGCGGCGACAGCCAGCGCCTGGTCAGGACGGGCGTGATCGGGTCCGGCTTGCGCACAGGCTCTGTGGTGCTCATGCGATCACTTCTTCTCCGGTAGCGCGGGCATCGCCGGCGGCTCGTCGGGCAGCGCCGGGGCGGTCCAGCCGTTCTCCTCGGCCATCCGGGCCCCGCGCACCGACTCGATCGCACCGGACGGGCCCTCGACGCGGGCCGTCGTGTCGACGCCTCCGGCGTCGTCGGTGAACCCGGCCAGCTCCAGCTCGACGGTCCGCAGGTCGGTCAGCGGCGCCCCGCGGGTCGGCTGCGGGCGCTCGCCGCGACGCAGGGCGTCGACGAGCTCCACCGCGGACTCGACGGTCTGGTTGTCGAAGTACTCGTAGTTGACCTGCAGCACCGGGGCGAGGTCGCAGGCCGCGAGGCACTCGGCGTGCTCGAGGGTGACCGAGCCGGTGCTGCCGGGCTCCCCCGCCGTCTCCTCGTGGCCCAGCGGACGGTCCTCGGTACCCAGCTGCGTGCGCAGGCGGGCGTAGATGTCGTCGCCGCCCAGCGCCGCGCACAGCGTGTTGGTGCACACGCTGACCAGGTGCTCGCCGCACGGGGTGCGCTTGTACATCGTGTAGAACGTCGCGACCGCCGACACCTCGGCGGTGGTCAGCTCCAGCGCCTCCGCGCAGTAGCGGATGCCGTCGGGGCTGACGTACCCCTCGACCGACTGCACCAGGTGCAGCAGCGGCAGCAGCGCCGACCGGGACTCCGGGTAGAGGGAGATGATCTCCGTGGTGCGCTGCCGGGTCAGCTCGTCGAACACCGGCGAGACGGGGCTCTTCTCCTGCGGGGGGACCGTCATCGGTCGCAACCTCCCATCACGGGATCGATCGAGGCGACGGCCGCGATGACGTCGGCGACCTGGCCGCCCTCGCTCATCGCGGGCATCGTCTGCAGGTTCACGAAGCTGGGGTCCCGGACGTGGATGCGGACCGGGCGGGTGCCGCCGTCGGACACGGCGTGCACCGCGAGCTCGCCGCGCGGGGACTCGACGGCCGCGTAGGCCTGCCCCGGCGGGACTCCGAAGCCCTCGGTGACCAGCTTGAAGTGGTGGATCAGCGACTCCATCGACTGACCCATGATCTTGCGGACGTGCTCGAGGGTGTTGCCCATGCCGTCGCTGCCGACCGACAGCTGCGCCGGCCAGGCGACCTTCGGGTCGTCGACCATGACGCGGCCCGGGCCGAGCTCGTCGAGCTTCGTCACCGCCTGCTCCATGATCTTGAGCGACTCGTGGATCTCGGCGACGCGCATCCGGTAGCGGGCGAAGCAGTCGGCCTCGGTGGCCGTCGGGACCTCGAAGTCGTACTGGTCGTAGACCGAGTACGGCATGTGCTTGCGCAGGTCCCACGCCAGACCCGCCGAGCGGAGGATCGGGCCGGACGCGCCGAGGGCCAGGCAGCCGTCGACGGGCAGGTAGCCGACGCCCTCCAGGCGCTGGCGCCAGATCGGCTGCCCGGTGAGCAGCCGGTCGTAGTCGGGCAGCCGGGAGTTCATGACCTTCAGGAAGTCACGGACCTTCTCCTGCCAGCCCTCGGGCATGTCCTGGGCCAGGCCGCCGGGGCGGATGAACGCGTGGTTCATCCGCAGGCCGGTGAGGAACTCCAGCAGGTGGAGCACCTCCTCGCGCTCGCGGAAGCCGGAGGTCATGCCGGTCAGCGCGCCCAGCTCCATGCCGCCGGTCGCCAGCGCGACCAGGTGCGAGCCGATCCGGTTCAGCTCCCAGAGCAGCACCCGCAGGTGCTCGGCCCGCTGCGGGACCTCGACGCCCAGCAGCTTCTCGACGGCCATGCAGTAGGCGCCCTCGTTGAACAGCGGGGCCAGGTAGTCCGCCCGGGTCACGAAGGTGACGCCCTGGGTCCAGGTCCGGTACTCGCAGTTCTTCTCGATACCGGTGTGCAGGTAGCCGATGACCGCGCGGCCCTGGGTGACGGTCTCGCCCTCCAGCTCCAGGACCAGGCGCAGCACCCCGTGCGTCGACGGGTGCTGCGGGCCCATGTTGATGACGATGCGGTCGTCGTGCTCGGCCTCGAGCAGGTCGTCCCAGTCGCCGCCGGTGACGGTGTAGACCGTGCCCTCGGTGGTCTCGCGGCCGGGCGCGGCGTACGGGTCGGTGGTGGCGTCGGCGGTGGTGGGGTCGGCGTCAGTCGTCACGAGTAGGCCCTCCGCTCATCGGGCGGGGGGATCTCCGCGCCCTTGTACTCCACGGGGATGCCGCCCAGCGGGTAGCTCTTGCGCTGGGGGTGGCCGTCCCAGTCGTCCGGCATGAGGATCCGGGTCAGCGCCGGGTGGCCGTCGAAGACGACGCCGTACATGTCCCAGGTCTCGCGCTCGTGCCAGTCGGCCGTCGGGTAGACGTCGACGACGCTCGGCACGGTGGGCGGGTTCGCGGCGTCTCCCATGTCGAGCGCGACCTCCAGGCGCACCCGGCGCCGGTAGGTCATCGACAGCAGGTGGTAGACGACGTGCAGCGGCCGGTCGACCGGAGCGCCGTCCGGCGCCGAGTAGTCCACACCGGACACGCCGGAGCAGAACTCGAAGCGCAGGCCCGGGTCGTCGCGCAGGGTGCGGGCGACCTCGTGCAGCCGGGCGGGCTCGACGTAGAGGGTCATCTCGTCGCGGTCGATCGTGACCTGCTCGATCGCGGCGCGCGGGATGCCGCGCTCGTCGAGGGCCGCGCCGAGCTCGTCGGCGAACTCGTCGAACCAGCCGCCGAAGGGCCGCTCGGCCGGGGCCGGGGCCCAGCCCTGCAGACGCAGGCCGCCGTAGCCGGAGGTGTCGCCGGAGCCGCGGACGCCGAACATGCCCGAGCGGGTACGGGTCTCGGTCATCCTCTGCGCGGGGCGGGCGCCGCCCAGCGCGTCGGAGGGGGTGGCCGCGTCCCCGGGAGCGGCCAGGTCGCCGGGGGCCTCGCCGCCCGCCATCCGCTGCTCCTCGGCCGCGGCGCCGCTCTCCTGCGACGACGAGTGCGCGCCGCCGGTGGGCTCGGCCCCGTCCTTGGAGGTGCCGGTCGGCTCGGTCACGTCGCGTCACCTCCGCGGGCCGCGTCGGCCAGCGACGGCAGCTCCAGGGTCTCCCCCGGCGCGAGCGCGTTCGGGGCCGGTTTGGGCTGCGAGCCCGGCTCCAGGTAGTTCGGGACGTCGGGGGTGTGCGTGGTCTTCAGCGCACCGAGCTGCTTGTGCTTCGGCGCGTACTTGACCGACGACGGCACCATCGGCGTGCGGTACCCGGACTCGGCGAGCTCGGCGGCCCGCTTCGGGCCGAGCGGCTCGTCCATGATCTTGGCGTGGATCTTGAGGATCGCGTCGATCAGCATCTCCGGCCGCGGCGGGCAGCCGGGCAGGTACATGTCGACCGGGACGACGTGGTCCACGCCCTGGACGATCGCGTAGTTGTTGAACATGCCGCCGGAGCTGGCGCACACGCCCATGGCGAGCACCCAGCGCGGCTCGGGCATCTGGTCGTAGATCTGGCGCAGGACCGGCGCCATCTTGTTGCTCACGCGGCCCGCGACGATCATCAGGTCCGCCTGGCGCGGCGAGGCCCGGAAGACCTCCATGCCGAACCGGGCGAGGTCGTAGCGCGGGGCGCCGGTGGTCATCATCTCGATGGCGCAGCAGGCCAGGCCGAACGTGGCAGGCCAGAGCGACGACTTCCGGGTCCAGTTGACCAGCTTCTCGACGTTGGTCAGCAGGACGCCGCTGGGCAGGTTCTCCTCGAGTCCCATGACGGCCTCAGCTCCACTCGAGCCCGCCGCGACGCCATTCGTAGGCGTACGCGAAGGCGATCGTGGCGATGTAGAGCGTGATGGCCACGAACCCGAAGACGCCGACCGCATCGGCGACGACGGCGTACGGGTACATGAACACCAGCTCGATGTCGAACAGGATGAACAGCATCGCCGTGAGGTAGTAGGCGACCGGCACGCGACCGCCGCCGACGACCGGCTGCGGCGAGGGCTCGATACCGCACTCGTAGGAGTCCAGCTTGGCCCGGTTGAACCGGCGCGGACCGATCAACGGCGCGGAGGCGACCGAGAACACCGCGAAGCCCGCCGCCAACACGAACAGCAGGACGAGCGGGAGATAGGGATCGAGCATTCCTACACCTTCGTTGTCGCGGCGCCACCGTCGTTGGTGGTGATCGACGAGCCGGTCGCGGCGACCCTATGTCCGGTCCCCTGTGACCAAGAACCCAGGCGAGCCTTACCTGTGACGGGGCACGGGTCACATGTGATCCGCATCCGTGCAGGTCGGCGCGCTCCGGGTCGCGTGTCTCCCACCACCCTTGTGAAAAAGTTCACGAACTGCGCGAGCAGTGTAGGACGACGTCGCCGTGATCGCGTGGGCGGATCGGGCGACGACGCGGGACTCCTTGCGGCGCAACGCGCTTCGACGCAGGGTCAGTGGGCGGTGACGGCCAGTGCCGGGCTGCGCATCGCGGCGTCCCCTCGCACAGTCGGCCCTCCCGTGGTCGACCTCCCACGCGGTCGACCTCCCACGCAGCCGACCTCCCACGCAGCCGACTCCCACGCAGCCGACCACCGACCGCCGGGCGCAGGGTGACCGACCGCCGCAGCGCCCACCGCTGCACCGCGGACCGCCGCGTGCCATGAGAGACGCGACTCCGGACCCTCCCTTCTCCGAATTCGCTTACCCGGTGAGCGAATTCCGAGAAGGGAGCACGTCGTCGCGTGGTGCTGCCGGGCCCGGCGCAGCAGATCGAGCGCGATCCCCGGGGCCGTGCATTCCCTTGCCAACTCGCTTACCCGGTGAGCGGATTCGCCCGGCCCCGGCCCCGGCCCCGGGCGCTGGCCGCGCGGGAACCCGTCAGCGTGTGCGCTGTTCCGCGGCGGGACGGGGCGGCGGGGGCTCAGGCCGGCTTGTACGCCCGGTGCAGCGCGACGGCGCCGAAGGTCAGGTTCCGCCAGGCGGGGCGCTCCCAGCCGGCGTCGGCGATCTTCCCGGCGAGTGCGGGCTGGTCGGGCCAGTCCCGGATCGACTCGGCCAGGTACAGGTAGGCCTCGGGGTTCGAGGAGACCGTGCGGGCGATCGCCGGGAGGGCGTGGCCGAGCACCGCGTTCTGGTAGAGCACGCGGAAGGGGGCCCAGGTCGGCGTCGAGAACTCGCAGACGACCAGGCGGCCGCCGGGGCGGGTCACGCGGGCCATCTCACGGAGGCCGGCGACGGTGTCGTTCACGTTGCGCAGGCCGAAGGAGATGGTGACGGCGTCGAAGCTGCCGTCGGCGAAGGGCAGGTGCAGCGCGTCGGCGGCGGCCTTCGGGACGTCACGGCGGGCGCCCGCACGCAGCATGCCGAGGGAGAAGTCCGCAGCGACGCACCAAGCGCCGTCCTTCGCCAGCTCGACGGTCGAGACCGCGGTCCCCGCGGCGAGGTCGAGGACCTTCTCGCCCGGGCGCAGGCCGAGGGCCCGGCGGGTCTGGATCCGCCAGTAGCGGTCCTGGCCGCCCGACAGCGCGGTGTTGGTCAGGTCGTAGCGCCGGGCGACGCCGTCGAACATGCGGGCGACGTCGGTCGGGTTCTTGTCGAGCTCGGCGCGGGACACGAACACAGCTTAGGCGACCCGGCCGCAGGCTCACCGCCGTCCGAACCGCTGCCCGAACTGCTGCCCGAACTGCTCGCGCAGCACCTCACGCAGGCCGCTCAGGTAGTCGGCACGGACCCGGGCGGCGACGCCCGCCCACTCGGCCGACGGCGTGCTGACACCGTTGCCGTCGCCGGTGAAGGCGCCCATGCCGTGCAGCGCGATCCAGCGGTGGTCGTAGTCGTGCGGCGCCGCCCGGTCCCAGGCGACGGCGCGGACCGCGGCCCGGCGGACCCGGGCCGGGTCGGCGAAGGCCCAGCGGTTCACCGGTTCGCCGAAGCGGTCGCGCAGCACGGCCAGCGCCTGGGCGGCGGTGGTGTCGGTGCAGCGGCAGGCGTCGTAGCGGGCCCGCAGCTGGCCCGCGTAGAACCAGCGGGCGGCCTCGGGCATCGCGCCGTCGGCGACGAGGTTCTCCGACAGCGCGAACAGCACCGGCGGCATCTGCCGGTGCGGGGCGTCGAGGACCTCGGCACGGGCGGCGGCACGGACCGCGGGCGCGGGGTCGAGCAGCCGGGACATCAGGCGGACGGTGGCGGAGGTGTCGACCGTGGCGAGCTCACCACGGGGCGCGACGACGACGGTGCGGCTCATGGGACCACCGTCGCCGCCGGACTGCGGTCACGGATCCGCACGACTACGCAGGCACCCTCCCCGGCCGCGTCGGCCCGGCCGGCGGCGGCCCGACCAGGCGGGGGTCCGGTCGGGCGGGGGTCCGGTCGGGCGGCGGCGTGCCGGTCAGGCCGCGAGGCGCTCCGGGGCCGCGGCGCGGAGCACGTCGCCGTAGTGGGCGAGCAGCTCGTCGCCGACCGCGGTCCAGGTGCGGCGCAGCACCGACTGGCGGGCGGCCAGGCCGAACTCCCGGTTGCGCTGCGGCTCGCACAGCGCGGCGACCGCCCCGACCAGCTCGCGGTCGGCGGCGTCGGTGGCCGGGTCGCCGGGCTCCCCGCCGTCGGGGCGGGGTGCCACGAGGTAACCGGTGCGGTCGGGCAGCACGAGGTCGCGCGGGCCGCCCGCGTCGGGCGCGACCACCGGGACGCCCGAGGCGAGTGCCTCCTGCACGGCCTGGCAGAACGTCTCGGCCTGGCCGGTGTGGACGAACACGTCGAGGCTGGCGTAGATCTGCGCGAGCTCGTCACCGCCGCGGTGCCCGAGGAACGCCGCCGAGGGCAGTCGCTCGCGCAGCCCGTCGGCGCTGGGGCCGTCGCCGACGACGACCAGCCGCGTCCCGGGCAGCTCCCCCAGCACGGCGAGCCGCTCGACCTGCTTCTCCGGGGCGAGGCGGCCGACGAAGCCGACGAGCCGCTCGCCGTTCGGGGCGAGCCGGCCGCGCAGCGCGTCGCTGCGCCGCGACGGGGTGAACCGGCGGGTGTCGACGCCGCGCGCCCACTGGTGCACCCGCGGGACGCCGCGCTCGCGCAGGGCCCCGGTCGCCCAGCTCGACGGCGCGAGGGTCCGGTCGGCCATGCCGTGCAGCCGGCAGGTCCAGCGCCACGCGGCCCGTGCGGTCAGCCCGAGCCCGTACGCGGAGGCGAACCCGGCGACGTCGGTCTGGTAGATCGCGACCGTCGGCACGCCGAGGCGCCGCGCCGCCGCCAGCCCCCGCGCCCCGACGACGAACGGCGCCGCCAGGTGCACCACGTCCGGCCGGAACCGGCGCAGCGCGGTCAGGATCCGCCTGCTGGGCACCCCGACCGGCATCGAGTTCACCACCGGCAGCTCGACGGCCGGGATCCGCACGACCGGGATCCCCTCGTGGGAGTCCGGCTCCCCGGTGCCCGGCGCGATCACCACGACGTCGTGACCCCCTGCCCGCAGGTGCTCGCACACCCGCAGCACCGAGTTGGTGACGCCGTTGACCACCGGCAGGAAGCATTCCGAGACGATTGCGACGCGCACGGCCGGAACGGTGACGGGGGCGGGACAGCGGGCCGGGTCCCTGGCGTGATCAACCACCCAACCCTGGGCGAACATCGGGTGGGCGGGTCACGAGTTGGCACGTCCGGCACAAGGTGGACACCCGCACGTCGTCGCCGGGACATCACCCGCCCGGACACTCGGGTCGTATGACGGCCGTGCCCCACACCCCGCCACACACGGCGCCACCCCCGGTGCCGTCCCCCCGGCCGGTGGACCCGGCACTGCTCTCCCGCGCGCTCGAGACCGCGGGCCGGCTGGCCAACGACGCCGCCGAGGTGATCACCGCGACGCTGGGTCGCGAGCACACCGGATCGCTCGACGCGTCGGCCAAGGCCAACCCGTTCGACTGGGTCACCGACACCGACCGCACCCTGGAGCGGCACACCCGCCGGGTGCTGGCCGCGGAGTTCCCCGGCTGCCCGGTCGTCGGCGAGGAGTTCGGCGCCGACGCCGGTGCCGACACCGCACCGCTGCGGTGGGTCGTCGACCCGGTCGACGGCACCGCGAACTACGTCGCGGGCCTGCCCTGGTGCGCCTACAGCCTGGCCCTGGTCGACGGCGACGGCCCGGCCGTGGGCGTCGTCGCCGACCCGGGCCGCGGGCAGATCTACGCCGCCGCCCGCGGGCGCGGCTTCCGGGCCAACGGCGTGCCGGTGCCGTCGCGGCGCACCGCCCGGGTCGCCGGGTCGCTGATCTGCGCCGAGGACCCCGACCCCGGGTTCGTCGAACGCGCCCGCGCCGCGCACGTCGGCGTGCGGGTGCTCGGCTCGGCCGCGCTGGCGATCACCCAGGTCGCGCTGGGCAACGCCGTCGCCGCGGTGCTGACCCGCTACCACGAGTGGGACGTCGCCGGGGCGCTCTGCCTGGCCACCGAGGCCGGCGCGCTGGTGCTGGGCCGCGACGGCCGGTCGACGCCGCTGCCCGAGGGCGGGCTGCTCGTCGCCGCACCGCAGGTCGCCGCCGAGGTCGGGGCGATCTGGCGGGGCTGAGCCCGGTGCGGGGCGGCGCGGCCCGGTGCGGTCCGGTCCGGTCCGGGCGCCGTCAGACGGTGCCGGTGCGGGCCCGGCGGCGGCGCAGCCACACGTACAGCGGCCCGAGGAGCACCCAGCCGCCCGCGATCAGCCCGGCGACCGGGAGGATCCCGTCGACGGCGGTGCGGCCAGCGACGCGCACGTGCGTCGGGTCGGCGGTGTCGTACTCGACGTAGATGTTCTCGCCCGGGGTGAGCCCGACCGGGTAGGAGATGCCCGCGGCCGGGGTCTGCAGCCGGCCCTCGTCGTCGACGAAGCTGACCAGGGTGCGCCAGTAGTCCGAGCCGTCGAGGACGGTCGCGGCGGTGGTGCCGCGGTTGCCGTCGATCGCCGCGTCCTCCAGGAACGCACCACCCAGGGCCACCAGCGCGACCAGCGTCCACGCCAGTGCGACGGCCAGGACGATCTCGGGCAGGTGGTACCGCGTCCGGCCGATGAGACGGGCCGCGACGGCCGAGGTCTCGGTCAGCACATCGCCGGTGGGACGGCCGCTCGGACTGGTCACGGGACCCAATTCTAGGAGCGCTCCGGCACCCGGGTGTGTCCGGTGCCTCCCACCCTGGCGCCCGCCCCGGCCGAGGAAGTTGCCTACTCTCGAAGGGTGACCGTCGCACCGGCCAGCACCGCGTTGCGCGTCCGGACACGCCCGCTGCGGCTCGACGGGCGGCTGCTGGACGTGCTGCCCGCCGACGCCGGGGCGCTGTCCTGGGTGCGCCAGGGCGAGGGCGTGGTCGGCTGGGGCGAGGTCGCGCGGTTCACCGCGTCGGGACCCGAGCGCTTCGCCGAGGCCGACCGCTGGTGGCGCCGCGTGGTCGACCGGCTCGACGCCGGCGCCGGCTACGACGACGTCCGCCTCCCCGGCACCGGCGCCCTCGCGTTCGCCTCGTTCACCTTCGCCGACGGCTGCCCGGGCTCGGTGCTCGTCGTGCCGCGGGTGATCGTCGGGCGGCGCGGGCACCGCGCCTGGATCACCGAGATCACCCCCGCCGACGCCCCGGAGACCCCGGGCAGGCTGCCGGTCCCGTCGCCGGTGCGCCCCAGCGGACGGCTGCGCTACGCCGACGGCCAGGTGTCCGCGCACCGGTACCGGGCCGCCGTCGCCGCGGCGGTCGGGCGGATGCGCGACGGGGAGCTGGAGAAGGTGGTGCTCGCGCACGACCTGCTCGCCGTCGCCGACCGCCCGCTGGACCCCCGGTTCCTGCTCCGCGGCCTCGCCCGGCGCTACCCGACGTGCTGGAGCTACGCCGTCGACGGCCTGGTCGGCGCCACCCCCGAGCTGCTGTTGCGGCTGCGCGGGCGGACCGTGGAGTCGCGGGTGCTGGCGGGCACGATGTGGCCCGGCTCCGGACCGGACGGCGACACCCCGGGCGCGCTGATCGGCTCGTCGAAGGACCGCCGCGAGCACGCCTACGCCGTGGACTCCCTCGCCGCGTCGCTGCGCCCGCTGGTGGCCGAGCTGCACGTACCGGACGCGCCGTCGGTGCTGACCCTGCCGAACGTGTCGCACCTGTCCAGCGACGTGCACGCCCGCCTCGACCCGGCCCGGCCCGCATCGCTGCTGACGCTGATCGGAGCGGTGCACCCGACGGCCGCCGTCGGCGGCACCCCGACCCCGGACGCGACGGCACTGATCTCCGAGATCGAGGGTCTCGACCGCGGCCGCTACGCGGGCCCGGTCGGCTGGGTCGACGCCGAGGGCGCGGGCGAGATGGGCATCGCGCTGCGCTGCGCCGAGCTGCAGGGACGCACGGCGCGGCTGTTCGCCGGGTGCGGGATCGTCGCCGACTCCGAGCCCGACGGCGAGGTGCGCGAGGCCGCCGCCAAGATGCGCGCGGTCCGCGAGTCCCTGGAGGGCTGAGCCCGGCCCGGGCGGACGCCGTGTCCGCCGGGGCGTGGCAGCACGTGCCGTGGCGCGGACGCGGGCGGGACCGGCTCAGTCCAGCGCCGCGGCGACCACCCGGCGGAGCTCGGCGTGCGCGTCGCGCAGCCCGGCGCGGTGCGCCGCGACCCGGACCAGCCGACGTCCCGAGCCGGGACGGGCCGCGAGCTCGCCCGCGTCGCCGCCCCAGTCGGCCGCCCGCCAGCCCGCCGCCCGGGCGAGGGCCACGAGGTCGACGCCGGTCGGCGTGCCGAAGACGCGCTCGAAGGCGTGGGCGTGCGACGGGCCGCCCTGTTCGAGCAGGTGGAAGATGCCGCCGCCGTCGTCGTCGAGGACGGTGACGGTCAGGTCCGGGGACGGCTCCCCCGGGCCGACGACCAGTCCGGTGGTGTCGTGCAGCAGCGTGAGGTCGCCGAGCAGCAGCGCCGTCGGGCCCGGGTGGGCGAGCGCGGCGCCGAGGGCGGTCGACACCGTCCCGTCGATGCCCGCGACCCCGCGGTTCGACCGCACGGTGAGCCCGGAGCGGGGCACGGCGGCCAGCGCGACGTCGCGGACCGGGTTCGACGAACCGAGGACGAGCTGGCCGCCGTCGGGCTGGGCGGCGACGAGGTCGCGGGCCAGCCGCAGACCGGGTGCGCCGGCGGCGGTGCCGTCGTCGAGCGCGGTGTCGAGGGACTTGGCCGCGGCCCGGTCCGCGTCGCGCCAGGACCGCACCCAGTCCTCGGGCGGGGACAGCGCGGGCAGCGCACCGACGGCCCGGACCGTGCCGGCGACGTCGGTCCACGGGGCGCCGTCCGGACCGGGGTCGGCGAACACCGCCACCGACGGGTCGGCGAGCAGCGCGGCGACGCCCCGGTGCAGGGTGGGCCTGCCGAGCACGACGACCTGGGTGGGGCGCAGCTCCGGCCGGTCGAGCAGCCACGGCCCGGTGCGCAGCGCGTGCGCCCACCAGCACGACGACGGCTCCGCGACCAGAGGGGCCCCGCCGAGCAGGCCGGGGTCCGCGGCGGGCCCGCCCGCCCCGGCGACGACGAGCGTGCGCGCCCCCGGGTCGAGCTCCAGCGGGGGCAGCGCGCGGACCGGGCGGGACACCGCGGTCCACGGCGCACCGCCGGGCCGTCCGGCGGGGAGGTCCGCGCCGGGCAGACCGGCGTCGTGGTGTCCGGTGTCCGGCCCGGGCGGGTCGTCGTCGGGCACGAGCGGGTCGGTGTAGGGCAGGTCCAGGTGCACCGGACCGGGCGCGCCCGCGCCGGCACCGACGGCCGCGGCGAGCATCCGCGCGACGACCGCCCGCCAGCGCCGCGCCTCCGGCTCGGTGGTGCCCACCGGCACCGGCAGCGCGCCCGCCCAGCGCACGGCGCCGCCGTACAGACCGGCCTGGTCGACGGTCTGGCTGGCGCCGGTGCCGACGAGCTCCGGCGGCCGGTCCGCGGTGAGGACCAGCAGCGGGACTCCCGAGTGCGACGCCTCCAGCACCGCGGGGTGCAGGTTCGCCGCGGCCGTCCCGGACGTGACGACGACCGGGACCGGGCGGCCCGACGCCAGCGACAGGCCGAGCGCGAGGAAGCCCGCGGCACGTTCGTCGATGCGCACGTGCAGCCGGACCGTGCCCCGCTCGTCGGCCCGGGCCAGCGCGAACGCGGGCGGCGCGTTGCGGGAGCCGGGGCACAGGACCGCGTCGGTGACACCGGCCCGCGCCAGCTCGTCGACGAGTACGCGCGCCTGCGCGGTCGAGCCGTTCACCCCATCACCCCTCACGATGACGGTACCGGCGTACCGCCCACGATCCCCACCGAGGCCGGTCGGCTGAGGCACGGATCATCGTCGTTCCGGCCGGTTCAAGGCCGCAGGTACTCGAACGGGGTGGCCGCGGTGGCCCCGGGCAGCTGCTCCGCCGTCCGCTCGGCGGCCGCGCGCAGGAACGTGCCGGGATCGGTCATCGGGCCGCCGCCCAGCCCGTCGAGGTAGGCGCGGTGCGCGGACAGCGACGCGACGGCGGCGTCGAGGTGCTCGGAGATGTCGACGGCGTGCCGCGCGGCTGGCGAGGAGGCCGCGGCGAGGCCGGTGACCCCGTCCCAGCGCTCCCCGGCCTCGGGGAACAGCCAGCGGTTCGCCGCGTCCCGGACGGCGTCGACCGTCGCCCGACCGACCGCGACGTGGTCGGCCTGGTTGAGCGTCCCGCCGGCGTCCCAGAACTCGCGGAAGTTGCCGGTCACCACCAGCTGCGGGCGGTGCCTGCGGATCGCGGCTGCGATGTCGCGGCGCAGCGCCACCGAGTACTCGACGAGCCCGTCGGGGTGGTCGAGGAACTCGCACGTGGTGACGCCGACGGCGGCGCAGGCCGCGCGCTGCTCGGCCTCGCGCACGCGTCCGCACTCGGCGGGGTCCATCGTGTCGATGCCCGCCTCGCCACGGGTGACCAGCAGGTAGACGACCTCCCGGCCCTGCGCGGTCCACCGCGCGACGGCGCCGGAACCGCCGTACTCCATGTCGTCGGGATGGGCGACGACCACCAGCGCCCGCTCGAAGTCCTCCGGCAGGGGCAACAGGTCGGCCATGTGGCCCAGTCTGCCGCGCAGCCGCGACCGGGTGTGGCCGGGCCACGTCACGGTCGGGGTACCGATGTGGCCGGAACCGGTGAAAACGGCGCACCGCGGCCCTACCGTGACGCCACCGCAGATGTCCGTCGATGGGGAGGGACCGTGTCCGACACGCACGCCGGCGCCACCGCGCCGGGATCACCGACGCCACCGGCGTCCGACCAGCCGCACACGCCGATCGCGAAGGTCGTCGCGGGGAGCATGCTGGGCACGACCGTCGAGTGGTACGACTACTTCCTCTACGGCGTCGCCGCCGCCCTGGTGTTCCCGGCGGTGTTCTTCCCCGAGTCCGACGGCGCGACCGGGACCCTGCTCTCGCTCGGCACGTTCGCGGTCGGGTTCATCGCGCGCCCGGTGGGCGGCCTGGTCTTCGGCCACTACGGCGACAAGATCGGCCGCAAGAAGCTGCTGGTCCTGTCGCTGATGATGATGGGCGCCTCGACGTTCGCGATCGGCCTGCTGCCGGCCTACGCCACGATCGGGATCGCCGCGCCGCTGCTGCTCGTCGTGCTGCGGCTGATCCAGGGCTTCGCGCTGGGCGGTGAGTGGGGCGGCGCGGTCCTCATCGTCTCCGAGCACGGGAAGCCCGAGCACCGTGGGTTCTGGGCGAGCTGGCCGCAGGCCGGTGCCCCGGCCGGTCAGCTGCTGGCCAACGGCCTGCTCGCGATCATGGCGCTGGTGCAGTCCGAGGAGGCGTTCCTGGCCTGGGGCTGGCGGATCCCGTTCCTGCTGTCCGCGGTGCTGGTCCTGATCGGCCTCTACGTCCGCCTCGCCGTCGAGGAGTCCCCGGTCTTCCGGGAGGCGCAGGCCAGGGCCGCCGCACGGGCCGCGGCCGGCGAGAAGGACACCATGCCGATCCTGGACGTCCTGCGGCTCTACCCGCGCGAGGTCCTCACCGCGATGGGCGCCCGGTTCGCCGAGAACGTCTCGTACTACATCTTCACGATCGTCATCTCGACGTACGTGAAGGAGCAGTTCGGGCTGCCGTCGTCGTTCGTGCTGGGCGCGGTGCTGATCGGTGCCGCGGTGCACCTGGTGACCACCCCCATGTGGGGTGCGGTCTCCGACCGGGTCGGCCGCAAGCCGGTCTACCTGTTCGGCGCCGCCGGCGTCGGCGTCTGGGCGTTCGTGTTCTTCTTCCTGGTGGACACGCAGAGCTTCGCCCTCACCGCCGTCGCGGTGACGGTCGGGCTGGTGCTGCACGGCGCGATGTACGGCCCGCAGGCGGCGTTCCTGTCCGAGCTGTTCGGCACCAAGGTGCGCTACTCGGGCATCTCGATCGGCTACCAGCTGGCGTCGGTGTTCGCGGGCGGCCTGGCCCCGCTGATCGCGGCGTCGCTGCTGGTCGCGACGGGTACCGGCTACTCGATCGCGGTGTACATCGCGGTCGCGTCGGTGGTCACGATCATCGCCGTGGCGAGCTACTCGGAGACCCGTACCCGGCGCCTCGACGAGGACGACGCGCTGACCAGGACCTGATCCGGTACGTACCACCCGAACCGCGCCGCGGTCCGGCGGAACGCCTCCCGGGGGCGTAGAACGGGTGCGACCCGTCGATCACCCCCGGGAGGCCGGACCCGTGCCGCGCACCGACTTCACGATCAGCACCCCCGACGGCGACGCCGCCGCCACCCTGCACACCCCCGACGGCGACGGCCCGTGGCCGGGCGTGCTCCTCTACCCCGACGCCGGCGGTGTCCGGACGGCCATCCACGACATGGCCGCGCACCTGGCGTCGCTCGGCTACGCGGTGCTGCTGCCCGACGTCTACCACCGGCACGGCGACTGGGCCCCGTTCGACTTCGCCACCGTGTTCTCCGACCAGCCCGAGCGGGCCCGGCTGATGGGGATGGTGAGGTCGCTGACGCCCGAGTTCGTCGCCGTCGACGCCGAGGCGTGGGTGACCGCGCTGCTGGAGCGGCCCGAGGTCGGCGGCAGGGCGGTCGGCACCACCGGCTACTGCATGGGCGGGGTGATGAGCCTGCGCACCGCCGCGACGCAGCCGGAGCGGGTCGCGGCCGCGGCGTCGTTCCACGGGGGCAACCTCGCCACCGACGACCCGGCCAGCGTGCACCGGCTCGCCGACCGCATCCGGGCCGAGGTGTACGTGGCCGGCGCCACCGACGACGACTCCTTCCCCGACGAGCAGAAGCAGCGCCTCGGCGACGCGCTGTCCGCGGCCGGGGTGCCGGCGACCCTGGAGACCTACCCGGCGGCGCACGGTTTCGCGGTGCCGGACGCCCCCACCCACGACGACGACGCCGAACAGCGGCACTGGGACGCCCTGCACCGGCTCTTCGGGGCGAACCTGTAGGGGTAGCGTCTGCGCTCGAGATGAGCGCGACCCTTCACGTGACGGGCCTGGCCGCCGGCCACGGCGACCGACCCCTGTTCTCCGGGCTGGACCTCGTCGTCGCGCCCGGCGACGTCATCGGGCTGGTCGGTGCCAACGGCGCCGGCAAGTCCACCCTGCTGACGGTGCTGGCCGGCTCGCGGCCCCCGGACGACGGGTCACTGACCCTCGCCCCGCCCGACGCGACCGTCGGGCACCTGCCGCAGGAGCCCGACCGGCGTCCCGGGGAGACGGTCGCCGGATTCCTGGCGCGCCGGACCGGCGTCGCCGACGCACAGGCGACGATGGACGCCGAGGCGGAGGGGCTGGCGTCGGGCACCCCCGGCGCCGACGACCGCTACGCCGCCGCGCTGGACCGCTGGCTGGCCCTCGGCGGCGCGGACCTCGACGAGCGCTCCGGCGAGGTACTGCGCGAGGTCGGGCTCGCGGTCGGCCCGGACGCCCCGATGACCGGGCTGTCCGGCGGGCAGGCGGCGCGGGCGAACCTCGCGGCGCTGCTGCTGTCCCGCTACGACCTGCTGCTGCTCGACGAGCCCACCAACGACCTCGACCTCGACGGCCTGGAGCGGCTGGAGCGGTTCGTGGGCGGCCTCGCCCGGCAGGGCACGCCGACGGTGCTGGTCAGCCACGACCGGGAGTTCCTGGCGCGCACGGTGAACCGGATCGTCGAGCTGGACCTGGTCCAGCAGCGGATCGACGTCTACGACGGCGGCTACGAGTCCTACCTCGCCGAGCGCGAGGTCGCCCGACGGCACGCCCGCGAGGACTACGAGGAGTACGCCGACAAGCTGGGTGGCCTCAAGCAGCGCGCGGTCATGCAGCGCAACTGGATGGCCCAGGGCGTGCGCAACGCCCGGCGCAAGACGAAGGACCCGGACAAGAACGTCCGCGCGCAGCGCCAGGAGTCCAGCGAGAAGCAGGCCGCGAAGGCCCGGCAGACCGAGCGCGCGATCGAGCGGCTGGAGGTCGTGGAGGAGCCCCGCAAGGAGTGGGAGCTGCGGATGGAGATCGCCTCCGCACCCCGGTCCGGGTCGGTCGTCGCGCGGGCCGACGCCGCCGCCGTGCGGCGCGGGGACTTCGCCTTCGGCCCGGCCACGGTGCAGGTGGGCTGGGCGGACCGGGTCGTCGTCACCGGCGCGAACGGGGCGGGCAAGTCGACGCTGCTCGGGCTGCTGCTCGGCCGGATCACCCCGGACTCGGGCTCGGCGGGGCTCGGGTCGGGGGTGCTGGTCGGCGAGATCGACCAGGCCCGCGGGGCCTTCCTCGGGGACGCGACGCTGCTACGCGCGTTCGGCGAGCAGGTGCCCGACTGGCCCGAGTCCGAGGTGCGGACGCTGCTCGCGAAGTTCTCCCTCGGCGCGGACCAGGTGCTGCGGACGGCGTCGTCGCTCTCGCCGGGCGAGCGGACCCGCGCCGCGCTGGCGCTGCTGCAGGCGCGCGGGGTGAACCTGCTGGTGCTCGACGAGCCGACCAACCACCTCGACCTGCCCGCCATCGAGCAGCTGGAGCAGGCGGTCGAGGACTTCGACGGGACCGTCCTGCTGGTGACCCACGACCGGCGGATGCTCGACACGGTGCGCGCCACCCGCCGCTGGGACGTCCGCGACGGGACCGTCACCGAGCTGTGAGACGGACGTGGCCCCACCGGGTGTCCGGCGGGGCCACGCAGTGCGTCGGGTGGGTCAGGCCTGGACGGTGTCCGGGGCCTCGGGCTGCTCGACGATCGCGAAGCGCAGCTCCTGCTCGCCCTGCTCGGTCGCCACGGGCTGGACGTCGAGGACCTTGTCGTCCAGGAGCTCCGCCGCGGCCGGCTCGAGGAACACGGTGATGCCCTCCCCGCGCAGCACGGTGTCCTGCGCGTCGGCCTCCTGCGCGAGGGCCAGTTCGAGGCCCTGCGCCGGGTCGGTCGCGGAGATGCGCAGGCCGCCGTCGTCGGGCAGCTCCGCGTCGGTGCTCAGGGTCTTGATCGCCTCGGCGGCGTTCTCGGTGATCGCCAACATCGTCCCCACCGTACGGACGCACGCGCACACGTCCACCGCGCCGGCCCGTCCGCGTCCCCTGTCGGGTGGTCCGTGGCGCCGTGCCCTCCGCACATGCCGCACGGTGACACCCGTCACCCCCACCGACGACGACGGCCCGGTGCCCCTCACGGAGAGGGGCGCCGGGCCGTGGCGCGCGGGATGCGGATCAGCCGAAGTCGTCGGGGTCCGGGCCGATGCGCTCGCCGGTGTGGAGCTTCTCGACGGCGGCGATGTCGTCCTCGCTCAGGGCGAAGTCGAAGATCTCGGAGTTCTCCTTGATCCGCTCCGGGTTGTTCGACTTGGGGAACACGATGTTCCCGAGCTGGATGTGCCAGCGGAGCACGACCTGCGCGGCGGACTTGCCGACCCGCTCGGCGATCTCCTTCAGCTCGGGCGCGTCGAGCAGGCCCTTGCCCTGGCCGATCGGGCTCCACGCCTCCAGCGCGATGTCGTGCTGCTGGAGGTACTCGCGGAGCTCGCGCTGCACCAGGTGCGGGTGGAACTCGATCTGGTTGATCGCGGGGACCGTGGAGGTCTCCGCCGCGAGCCGGTCGAGGTGGCCGGGCTGGAAGTTCGAGACGCCGATCGACAGCGCCTTGCCCGCCTTCTGCGCGTCCTCGAGGCCCTGCCAGGTCTCGACGTAGCGGTTCTCCTTCGGGCGCGGCCAGTGGATGAGGTACAGGTCCACGTGGTCGAGGCCGAGCTTGGTGAGGCTCTCGTCGAGCCTGCTCACCGCCGACTCCCGGCCGTGCCCGTCGTTGTTCAGCTTGGTGGTGATCCACAGCTCGTCGCGCGGGATGCCGGAGTCGGCGATGGCCTTGCCGACACCCTCCTCGTTGCCGTACATCTGCGCGGTGTCGATGTGGCGGTAGCCGACGTCGAGGGCCGCCCTGACCTTCTCCGCGGTGTCACCGGGCTCGATCTGGAAGACGCCGAAGCCGAGCTGGGGGATCTCGCGGCCGTCGTTCAGCTTGATCGTGGGAACAGTCATGGCCCTCGGCTACCCGGGCCGTTGCGCGCTCATGCGACCCCGTGGGATCGGTCTCCGGCGGGAATACCCCGCGGGCTCAGCCCCAGACCCGCGCGATCTCGGCGGCGACGTCCGCCGCCTGCGCCCGGCCGGCCCGCGCCGACGCGGGGCGCCGCGCCGGGTCGAGCATGTTGCGCCCGAACGCCCGGCGCGACCGCCGGTCCGGTTCGACGACCGCGACCCGGGCCAGCGCACCGAGCGCCTCGGCCTGCACCCGCGGCGCCGCGGCACCGCCGAGCCCGCCGGACAGCGGCGCGAGGACGACGACACGGCCGTAGCCGGCGGCGAGGTCGGCGTTGGCCATCGAGCGGACCCCGCCGTCGATCCACCGGGTGCCCGCGGCCGTGACCGGCGGCCACACACCGGGCACCGCGCAGCTGGCGGCGACCGCGGTGGCGAGTTCGACGCCGTCGTCGCGGCCGAAGACCCGGAACCCGCCGGTGTGCGCGTCGACGGCGGTGACCCGCAGGTCGCGGTCGGCGGGCCAGTCCGCGCCGTCGAGCCGCGAGCGGATCACCGCGATCCGCTCGGCCTCGTCGACCGTGTCGGTGTCGAGGGCGAGGCGGCCGATCCGGGCCCGGACCCGGGTCGCGTCGCGCGGTCCGGAGAGCGCGGCGACGCCGTAGCGGACCGCGAGCCGCAGCCCGAGGGTCGCGGCAATCTCCCCGGACGGCGGGGTGAGCTGGGTCGCGGCGAGGGCGGCCGGGTCACGCCCGACGGCCAGGTTGGTGCCCACCACCGACCCCGCCGAGGTCCCGACGACGAGGTCGGCGTCGCGCAGGTCGACGCCGTCGGCGAGGAGACCGGCCAGCAGTCCGTACATCCAGGCGATGCCGGTCAGCCCGCCGCCGCCCAGCACCAGTGCCCGTCGGTCGTCGGCCATGGGTCCTCCTCGTCGGCGTCCTGCACGATCACCACGGGCGGGGAGTCCGGTGCCGGATCCGGCACCGGAACCCTCGCCCCCGGCGATCACCCTCGCAGGGCGCGGTAGGCGATCTGGGCCAGGTGCACCGGTTCCCGTTCCCCGGCCTGGCGGACCTGGGTGCGGCAGGAGTAGCCGTCGGCGAGCAGGTCCACGGACTCGTCGGCGGCGCGCAGCGCGGGCAGCAGGGCCCGCTCGGCGCACGCCATCGACACGTCGTAGTGGCCGTCCTCGAACCCGAAGTTGCCGGCCAGGCCGCAGCAGCCGGAGTCGAGCACGGTGGCGTCGACGCCGAGCGCGGCGAGCACCGCGCGGTCGGGCTCGGAGCCCAGTTCGGCGTGCTGGTGGCAGTGGATCTGCACCAGCGCGGCACCGTTCCCGGTCCCCGCGACGGCCGACAGCTCGTCGGCGTGCCGGGCCAGGAGCTCGGCGAAGGTCGACACCTGCCGCGCCAGCAGCGGCACCCGCGGGTCGTCGGGCAGCAGCTCCGCGGCGTCGCTGCGCAGCGCGGCGGTGCAGGACGGCTCCAGCCCGACGACCGGGATGCCGGCGTCGAGCGCCGGGCCGATCGCGCGCAGGCTGCGCGCCAGCACCCGGCGGGCCGCGGTGACCTGGCCGGTGGAGGTCCAGGTCAGGCCGCAGCACACGTTCTTCGGGGGCAGCTCGACCCGGTACCCGAGCCCGGTGAGGACCGCGACGGCGTCGGCCGCGATCTCCGGGTCGAAGTGGTCGGTGAAGGTGTCGGTCCACAGCAGCAGCGGGCCGCGGCTGCCGGGTGCGACGCCGAGGTCCGGCACCGTCGACATCGGCAGCCCGCGGGCGGCACGGGCGGTGTAGGTCTCCCGGGCGATCGGCGGGATGGCGCGACGGGCGTCGATACCGCCCGCCTTCTTCGCGACCTTCGCCAGCAGCGGCACCTGCGCGAGCCGGTTCAGCCCGTCGACAGCGGCGGCGGGCAGCACCCCGACCGCGCGCAGCCAGCGCGGGAGCGCGCCCATCGAGTAGTGCGCGCGCGGGCGCAGCTTCCGGTGGTAGCGGTTCGCGAGGAACTCGGTCTTGTACGAGGCCATGTCCACCCCGACCGGGCAGTCGGACTTGCAGCCCTTGCAGGACAGGCACAGGTCGAGGGACTCGGCGACCTCGTCGGACTGCCAGCCGTCGGTGATGATCTCGCCGTTCGCCATCTCGAACAGCAGCCGGGCGCGTCCGCGGGTGGAGTGCTTCTCCTCCTTGGTCACGTTCCAGCTGGGGCACATGACGCCCGATCCGGTGTCGACGGCGCACTTGCCGACGCCCAGGCAGCGGCGGGTGGCCCGGTGGAAGGAGCCGCGGTCGTGGCCGAAGGCCAGCTTCGGCTCGTCGGGCATGGTCGGCATGCCGAGCTGGACGCGCAGGTTCTCGTCCATCGTCGCCGGGCGCACGACGCGGCCGGGGTTCATCCGGTCGTCCGGGTCCCAGATCCCCTTGAAGTCCTCGAACGCGGAGATGATCTGCGGCGGGTACATCCGCGGGA
Source organism: Pseudonocardia sp. DR1-2 (assembly GCF_023717215.1). NCBI lineage: Bacteria > Bacillati > Actinomycetota > Actinomycetes > Pseudonocardiales > Pseudonocardiaceae > Pseudonocardia > Pseudonocardia sp. DR1-2. The sequence continues at coordinate 84,098 of NZ_JAMQOF010000009.1, forward strand.
GCAGCTCGGCGCGGGCCTGGCCGTCGCCGTGCTCACCGGACAGCGACCCGCCGTGCGCGACGACGAGGTCCGCGGCCGCGGTCATGAAGTCCCGGAAGTTCTGCACGCCGGGCTTGGTGAGCAGGTCGAAGTCGATCCGGACGTGCAGGCAGCCGTCGCCGAAGTGGCCGTAGTAGATGCCCTTGCGGCCGTGGTCCTCCAGCACCTTGTCGAACTCGCGCAGGTAGGCGCCGAAGCGCTCGGGCGGGACGGCGGCGTCCTCCCAGCCGGGCCAGGCCTCGCCGCCCTCGGGGGAGCGGGTCAGCAGGCCCGCGCCCTCCTCGCGGATCTTCCACAGCGCGGCCATCCGGGCGGGCTCGCCGACGACGACCGCACCGGTCGTGTAGGCCTTCATGGCGTCGGCGACGGCCTGCGCGGCCGCCTCGGCCTCGGCGCGGGTGGCCCCGCCGGTCTCGACGTAGAGCCAGCCCTTGCCCTCGGGGAGCATCCGGCTCGTCGTCTCGTTCGGGCGCAGGGCGCGCAGCGAGGCGATCAGCCCGGCGTCCATGCCCTCGATCGTCAGCGGCGAGTGCTCGCGGACGATCATCACGTTGTCCGCGGCGTGGTAGGCGTCGGGGAAGCCGAGCACGGCCAGCGCCCGCGCGGGCGGGGACTCGACGAGGTCGACGGTCGCGGACAGGATCGTCGCGCAGGTGCCCTCGGTGCCGACCAGTGCCTTGGCGAGGTTCACGTTGCCCGGGACGAGCTGGTCGAGGTTGTAGCCCGACACCCGCCGGGTCAGCTCGGGCACGTGCTTCTCGACGTCGTCGGCGACCCGCGCGCCCAGCGCACGCAGCGCGTCCGGGATCGCGCCGGCCTCGGTGCCGTCGCCGCCCAGGACGAGCCGCTCGCCGCGGTAGGTGAGGACCTCCAGCGATGCGACGTTGTCGACGGTCTTGCCCCAGGCCACCGAGTGCGAGCCGCAGGCGTTGTTGCCGATCATCCCGCCGATCGAGCAGCGGTTGTGCGTCGACGGGTCCGGGCCGAACGTCAGGCCGTGCGGCTTGCCGGCGTCGCGCACGGCGTCGCAGACGGCGCCGGGCTGCACGGTCGCGGTCCGGGCGTCGGGGTCCACGGACAGGATCGCGTCCATGTGCGTGCGGAAGTCCATCGCGACCGCGGTGTTGACGGCCTGGCCCGCGATGGAGGTGCGCGACCCGACCGGCAGCACCGGCACGTCGTGGGTGCGGCACACGGCGACGGCGGCCTCGACGTCGGCGGCGTCGCGCGGGCAGATCACGCCGATCGGGACGCCCCGGTAGTTCGAGGCGTCCGCCGACCACATCGCGCGGCTGCCCGCGTCGAACCGGACCTCACCGCCGATGGCGGCACGCAGGTCGTTCTCCAGGGCGCGGTACGCGGTGGTCGAACGCGATCCGCCTTCGCTCCTCGCGGTGGTGGGACGCGCGGCGCTGTCGGTGGTCACGGGGCTCCTCTCGGCGCAGACTCCGGCACCTGCGACGGCCCCGGGCTGGGAGATGACGCTACCCCGCGGTCCCCGGGCCCCTCCCGTCGACGGGAACGCGGTTGCGGTGATCCGGATCGCCTCGGCACGCTGCGTGGATGCCCCGTGACGAGCTCGCCGACACCGTGGTGCGCACCTGGGGCGCGGCCGGGGCCGGCTGGCTGGCCGCGTCGGACCGCCTGGTCACCGGCCTCGCCCACGAGCTCGGTCTGGAGCTCGGCGCGACGCTGCCGCAGAGCTTCCACGCGGTCCGCGCGGTCACCTGCGCCGACGGCTCCGCGGCCGTGCTCAAGGCGGGAGTTCCCGACGGGCACCTGGACGCCGAGATCGCGGCGCTGCGGGCCTGGGGCGGCGACGGCGCCGTCCGGCTGCTGTGGGCCGACCCGGCCCGCGGGGCGCTGCTGCTCGAACGGGCCGACCCCGGCACCGAGCTCGCGGAACTGCCCGACGGGCCCGCCGTCGAGGTGCTCGGCGGGCTGCTCGCCCGGCTGCACCGCGCACCCGTCCCGGCCGGGCTCGACCACGTCGCGGGCGAGCGCGCGGCCCTCGACGCCCATCTCGCCCGGCCCGACGAGGTGCTCCCCCGACCGCTGGTGGAACGGGCGGCGGCACTGTGGACCCGGCTGTGCGACTCCGCGGAGCGCGAGGTGCTGCTGCACGGCGACCTGCACCAGCACAACGTGCTCGCCGCGACCCGGGAGCCGTGGCTGGCGATCGACCCGCACGGCCGGGTCGGCGATCCCGGCTACGACTGCGGTCAGCTGCTGTACAACCCCCTCGGCGCCGACCCGGCCGAGCTGGCCCGCCGGGCCCCGGACAGGCTGGAGCGCCTCGCCGACGCCGTCGGGATCGGGTGGGACCGCGCCGTCGCGTGGGGGTTCGCGGTGTGCGTGCTGTCCGAGGTGTGGGACGCCGACGGCGACACCGGGTGGCCCGGCCCGGGCCCCGCACTGGCCGTGGCCCGGCGGCTGGCGCCGCTCGTCGCGGAGTGAGTCCTTAGGGTTCGGCCATGACCGTCTCCGAGACCTTCGACCCGGACGCCTGGACGCCGGTCGACGGGTTCGACTTCCGCGACATCACCTACCACCGCGCCCGCGCCACCGGGGCCGTGCGGATCGCGTTCGACCGTCCCGAGGTCCTCAACGCGTTCCGGCCGGGCACCGTCGACGAGCTCTACCGCGCCCTGGAGCACGCCCGGACCAGCGCCGACGTGGGCGCGGTGCTGCTGACCGGGAACGGCCCCTCCCCGAAGGACGGCAAGCGCGCCTTCTGCTCCGGCGGCGACCAGCGCATCCGTGGCCGCACCGGCTACCAGTACGCCTCCGGGGACACCGCGGAGACCGTCGAGCAGGGCCGGGCCGGGCGGCTGCACATCCTGGAGTGCCAGCGGCTGATCCGGTTCATGCCGAAGGCCGTCATCGCCGTGGTGAACGGCTGGGCCGCCGGTGGCGGGCACTCGCTGCACGCCGTCGCCGACCTCACGATCGCCTCCCGCGAGCACGCCCGCTTCAAGCAGACCGACGCCGACGTCGGCTCGTTCGACGGCGGCTACGGCTCGGCCTACCTGGCCCGCCAGGTGGGCCAGAAGTTCGCCCGGGAGATCTTCTTCCTCGGCCGGACCTACAGCGCCGAGCAGATGCACCACATGGGCGCGGTCAACGCGGTGGTCGACCACGCGGACCTGGAGACCGAGGCCCTGCAGTGGGCGACGGAGATCAACGGCAAGTCACCGCAGGCCCAGCGGATGCTGAAGTACGCCTTCAACCTCGCCGACGACGGCCTGGTCGGCCAGCAGCTCTTCGCCGGTGAGGCGACCCGGCTGGCCTACATGACCGACGAGGCGGTGGAGGGCCGGGACTCGTTCCTGGAGAAGCGGGACCCGGACTGGTCGCCGTTCCCCTGGCACTACTAGGTCGTCACTCCGCGGCGGGGCGCGGCCGGGGCACGGGGACCGGCCGCGCCGCGACGACGGCCCGCGGGCCGCTCTGCTGCGGGACGGCGACCGCCGGGCGCTGCGGCGCCGGGGCCGGGGTCACCGGGCCGGACGGCACGTCGAAGGCCAGGGCCGCGAGCTCGCCGGCGACCGCACGGTGCCCGGAGCCGGCGGGCCGGCGGCAGCGCAGCGAGCGCGGGCTGCCGGTCGGGGACGCGTCGGCGGTGGCGGTGTACGGCATGGTGAGCTCCTTCGAACCCGTGACCGGCGGGCGGGTGCGCCGCCGCTCTCACCCCCTGAGTCGGGTGGAAGGCCCCCCGCGTTGCACCCGCCCTACACCGTTCCCCGAATCTGATGAAAGACGCCGTTCGGACGCCGCTCCCGGTTGCGTGCGTCACGACAGACAGGGTTGACAGCATGACTGTGCGTGCACTTCCGGTGGACGGCTCCGCGGAGTCGGTGACCCGGCTGGCGGCCGCGCTGCGGGCCGCCGTGGACGGCACGGGTCCCGCGGTGCTGCCCGTCCGGGCCGAGCCGGGCCCGGGTCCGGGTGCCGCGGCGCCGGGCGACGCCGGGCCGGACACCGCCGGACCGGGCGCGCTGCCCGGGCCGGTGGCACGGGCCGCCGCGGCCGGGGAGCTGCCCCACGGGCTCGCCGCCGTCGTCGCCACCTCGGGGTCGACCGGGGAGCCCAAGTACGTCGCGCTCACCGCGGACGCGCTGCGGGCCTCGGCCGCGGCGACGCACGCCCGCCTCGGCGGCCCGGGGTCGTGGCTGCTCACGCTGCCCGCCGAGCACGTCGCCGGGGTCCAGGTGGTGCTGCGCGCCCTGCTCGCGGACACGGCCTGCGTGGTCCAGGACGTCCGCGACGGCTTCCGGCCCGACGGCCTGGCCCGCGCCACCGGGCGGATGGCGCACGGCACCCGTCGCTACACCAGCCTCGTCCCGACCCAGCTGGCGCGGATCCTGGACCACGGCGGTGCCCCGCTGTACGCCCTGGCCGGGTACGACGCCGTGCTCGTCGGCGGGGCCGCACTGGACCCGCGGCTGCGCGGGCGCGCGCTCGCCGAGGGGATCCGGGTGGTCACCACCTACGGGATGAGCGAGACCTGCGGCGGCTGCGTCTACGACGGCGTCCCGCTCGACGGCGTCGAGGTCACCCTCGACCCGGCCGACGGACGGGTGGTGCTCGGCGGGCCGGTCGTCGCCGGCGGGTACCTGGGGGCGCCGGAGGCGACCGCGGAGGCCTTCGTGTCCGACGGGGGCGTCCGCCGGTTCCGGACCGGGGACCTCGGCGCGCTCGCACCGGACGGGACGCTGACCGTCCTGGGCCGGGTCGACGACGTCGTCAACACCGGGGGCGAGAAGGTCGCACCGGCCGCGGTGGAGCGGGCGCTCCTGGCGGTCGACGGCGTCCGCGCGGCGTGCGTCGTCGGCCTCCCCGACGACGAGTGGGGCCAGATCGTGGCCGCGCTCGTGGTGCCCTCCGGGGCCGCACCGGACGATCACGCTCTGTGTGCCGCGGTCCGCGCGGCGTGCGGCCGGGCCGCCGTGCCGCGGCTGCTGCTGCGGGCCGACACCGTGCCCGAGCGCGGGATCGGCAAGCCCGACCGCACCGCCGTCGCGGAGATCCTGGCGGGGGCACGCCGCACCTGACCGCTCACCCAGCGGAGTTGTCGGTCACGGTGGGCAGTCGGATCACGGCGTTGCGTCACGGTCTCCACCACCCGATCCGTGTACACACCTTGGAGTTGGTTCACGCAGCGTGCGTTGCGCGCACCCCTGAGATCGAGTGTGCTTCGACCACTGGCGACACAGAGCCCTCACCCATCACAGGGCTCCCCGTCGTCACACGAGTCACAGCGATCAGCGGGGGTTGTCCATGCGCAGCATCACGCGGGCCGGGCTGCGGGCCATCGGTCTGCTCGCCGCGACCGGCGCGCTCTGTGCCGCCGCCACGGTCCCGGCGATGGCCGACGAGCCGGGCACGACGTGGCAGCCGGAGCTGAGCGAGGGCACCGGCAACGGTGTCGTCGTCTCGCCCGACGGGGCCCGGTTCGACCGGTCGACGGCCTTCGGGGCCCCGGCCGACGAGGGGGACACGGAGTCCTCCGCGGACCCGGCCGGGGTGGTCCCGACCGGGCTGCTGACCCTCGCGCCGCGCACCCTGGACACCCCGACCCGGGAGGTCGACTCCCGGCTCGTCGCGGACACCCCGCCCGGCTCGACGGCGTCGGTCGACGTCCGCGGGAAGCGGGCGGGCGGCGGCTGGACCGAGTGGATCCCCGCCCAGGACTCCCGCACCGAGCTGCCGGAGGCCGTCACCGAGGTGCAGGGACGCCTGGTCCTCACCGCCACCGGCGCGGCCGACCCGACCGTCCGGGAGCTCACCCTCACCGCGACGCCCGGCTCCGGCGCCGAGAGCGGGCCGGCCACCGAGGCCGCTCCGCGCAGCTACTCGGTGTTCGCCACCCGCGAGGGGCTCGTCGGCGGCACCACCGCGAACGGCCACAAGATCGTCGACCGGGACCGCTTCGTCGCGCTGCCCTCACGCCGGGCGCTCTCGGCCAACGGCAAGACCGACTACTCGGTCAAGGTCTGCGCCCCCAACGGACGCTGCGCGATCGCCCCGGTCTGGGACATCGGCCCGTGGAACACCAAGGACGACTACTGGAACCCGTCGAACCAGCGGGAGATGTGGAAGGACCTGCCCCAGGGCGTGCCGCAGGCCGCGGCCGCGCGCAACGGGCACAACGGCGGCAAGGACCAGTTCGGGCGCCGGGTCGCCAACCCGGCGGGCATCGACCTGGGCGACGGCATCTTCTGGGACGTCCTCGGCCTGAAGGACAACTCGCAGGTCCAGGTCGACTACCTGTGGACCGGGTCGCAGCGGCTGTCCGCGATCCGCACCGAAGGCACCCCGGACATCCAGATCCTCGCCCGGCCCGAGGCCGGCGCGGAGTCGGTCGGGATCGCCGTCGACGCCACCGAGGTGCCGGTGCAGTGCACCTCCGGCGCGTTCGTCCGGATCGGCGACGGCCAGTACCTCCCGGCGACGGCGTTCACCGGGCTGCCGGGCGACGTCCCGGCCTGCGACGCGGCGGCACCGTCCGCACCCGCCGCACCCTCGCCCGCTGCACCCACCGCGCCCGACGCCGCCCCCGCTCCGTCGGCCCCCGGCACTCCCGCGGCTCCCCCGGCGCCCGGCACTCCCGCAACTCCCCCTGCGCCCGACACCTCCGCGGCTCCCGCGGTGCCCGACGCCTCCGCCGCGGCCGGCGGCTCGCCGGCTCCGGCCCCGGCCGTCCCCACCGCACCGTCCGGTGCCACCCCGTCCGCGCCGGCACCGTCCTCCTCGACGCCGTCCGCGCCGTCCGCGCCGTCCGCGGCGACGGGACCGGGAGCCGGAGCACCGGCCGCCGGCGGGGCCACGGCGGGCACCCCCTCACCCGGGTCCACCACCGCGACCACACCCGCGACCGGCGTCCCCACCGGCGACAACCAGGCCGCCCGTGTGACCCCCGGCTCGGCCCAGCGGGCGCCCTCCGGCACCTCCTGACCGTCCTGCCCGGCAGCCACACCCCTGCGCCGGTCCGCACACCCGTTGCAGCGGGTGTGGCGACCGGCGCAGGGGTGTGGCCGTGCCGTGGGACGGCTCCGTCGGACGGCGGCGCGGCGGGATAGGTTGCCGGGGTGGCCACCACGGCAGAGTGGGTCGAGGGTGCGCGGCCGCGCACCCTCCCCACCGCGATCTCCCCCGTCCTCGTCGGGACCGGCGCCGCGCTCGGCGTGGGCGCCCTCGCCCCCGGTTCCGCGCTGCTCGCCCTCCTGGTGGCGGTCGCGCTGGTGATCGGGGTGAACTTCGCCAACGACTACTCCGACGGCATCCGCGGCACCGACGACGACCGTGTCGGCCCCCAGCGTCTGGTCGGCTCCCGGGCCGCCGAACCGGCCACGGTGAAGGCCGCGGCGTTCGCCTGCTTCGGGGTCGCCGCCGTCGCCGGGCTGGTGCTCACGGCGGTCTCCGGCCAGTGGTGGCTGCTGCTCGTCGGGGCGCTGTGCATCGTCGGCGCCTGGTACTACACCGGCGGCTCGCGGCCCTACGGCTACGCCGGGCTCGGCGAGGTCGCGGTGTTCGTGTTCTTCGGCCCGGTCGCGGTGCTGGGCACCATGCTGACCCAGGCCGGCCGCGTCGACGCCGCCGCCGTCGGGGCCGCGGCCGGTGCCGGGCTGCTGACGTGCGCGGTCCTGGTCGCGAACAACCTGCGGGACATCCCGGGCGACCGGGTCGTCGGCAAGCGGACCCTCGCGGTGCGGCTCGGGGACCACGGCACCCGGATGCTCTACCTCGCGCTGGTGCTGGTGCCGTTCGTCGTCGCGGTCGGCGCCGCGTTCGACCGGCCGGGGCTGCTGGTGGCGCTGCTCGCGCTGCCCGCCGCGGTGCGGCCGGTGCGGATCGTGCTCGGCGGGGCACAGGGTCCCGCGCTCATCCCGGTCCTCAAGGACACCGGCCTGCTGCTGCTGGCGTGGGGCGTCGCGGCGGCGGTCGGGCTCGCGTTCGGCTGAGCGCTCCCGGCACCGCGCACCTCCGGCCGACGCGCCCCGGGGCGCATCGGCCCCGCCCCACGTCGGACCGGGCCCGGACCGTCAGCGGGTCGGGCCGTCGCCCTCCGACGGGGCCGGGTCGGACCCGGCCGGCACCTCGGCCCCGTCCGCACCGGCCGCGGCAGGCGGGGACGCGACGGTCGACGACGCGGACGGCGCGACGGGGGCCTCCGGGGACGCGGGCGCGACGGGCGTGTCCGGGGACGGCGGCGGGCCGACGTCGCCGCGCAGCTGGGCCCGCAGCGACGCACGCTCGGAGGACCGGCGGGCCGTCGACGCGGCGATCGCCCGGTCCAGCCGCTCCCGCAGCCCGCGGAACAACACCATCGACAGCGGCAGTGCGACGACGAGCGCCACGAGCAGCGCGACGAGCCACGGCACGCCGATCAGCGCGAGGACGACCGTCATCACGGCGAGCAGACCGAGCCGCGCGAGCGTGTAGAGCGCCACCGTGGTGGCCAGCCCGGGCTCACCGGCGCGCTCCCGCGCCGCGGCCTGCGGCGGGGTCGGAGACGTCATGGTCCCCAGGGTACGGGCCGGACCGGCCGGACCGCGGCTGCCCGGTTCCACCCGGCCTCGCCCCGGACGTCCGGATCGCGGGCACCCGCCCGGGCGGAGGTCCCTCCCCGGGCGTCCCCGGCTGTCCGGTTCGAGTTGTTCACCGGCTTTGCCCTTTAAGAACCCTTTACTCACACAACACCGTTCGAGTACCCGGGGTCTGAGGTGTCACGATGGCCCGGAAACCGAGAGCGGTACCCGGCCGGATGCCTCCGGCGAGCACCGTGACACATACTCCACGTGCACTTCGGGAGGATCCCCATGGCAGCTCCGACTCAGGCACCCGAGCGTCTCCTCACCCCGGGTGAGGTGGCCACGCTCTTCCGCGTCGACCCCAAGACCGTGACCCGCTGGGCCTCGGCGGGCCGGATCGGCTCGATCCGTACGCCGGGCGGCCACCGCCGGTTCCGCGAGTCCGAGGTCCGTGGCCTGCTCGCCGACCTGACCAGCGAGGCCAACACCGGTCTCCGCTGACCCGGAGCGCACACATGGGGTGAGGGTCTCGACTTCACCCGTACGTCAGGCCACCTTCGCTACGCTGGACAGCGGAGGTGGCCTGATGTTGTTCTTCCTGATCCTTCTCGTCGGCGCGGCCGTGGTCGCGGTGCTGCTCGTGCGGACCCTGCGGTCCGAACAGGTGGTCTCCGACCGCATCCCACGCGCGGAGTTCCCCTGGTCGTCGGGCCAGCGGGCCGAGAAGCCGCGCGCGACCGGCCCCGACGACGACCCCGACTTCCTGCGCGAGCTCGACGAGAAGGTGCGCAACCAGGAGGACCCGCCCGAGCGCCCCTGAGCGGGTCGCGCCGGCCGGCACCTCCCCCAACACGCCTTTACCGAAGGGCGGTCCACCCACCGGGCGGACCGCCCTTCGGTGTCTCCGGTCACATCCGGGTCGGCGACGGGGACCGTCGCGGCCCGGGATCAGACCGGGAAGCCGTCGGCGACGGCCGCCGCAAGCTCCAGCAACGCCGTCCGGGTCGTCTCCTCCAGGCGCTCCAGGTCGATCTCCGCGCCCTCCTCCAGGTGCGGGTCGAACGGCACCTTGACCACGGCCCGGCACCGTCCCGAGAAGTGCTCGGCGACGCGGTCGAGGTCCACCCCGCCACCGGCACGCCGGTACACGGTGTTGATGACGACGACGGCGTTGCGGACCAGCGCCCCGTAGCCGTGGGCGTCGAGCCAGTCCAGGGTCGCCGAGGCGCTGCGGGCGCCGTCGATCGAGCCCGACGACACGACGACGATCTGGTCGGCCATCCCCAGCACGCCGTACATCGCGGAGTGCATCAGGCCGGTACCGCAGTCGGTCAGGACCAGGTTGTAGAAGTGCTCCAGCAGGTCGACCGCGCGCCGGTAGTCGTCCTCGCTGAACGCCTCCGACACCGCCGGGTCCTGCTCGCTGGCGAGCACCTCGAGCCGGGACACGCCCTGCGAGGTGTAGGCGCGGACGTCGCTGTAGCGGCGGACCCGGTCGGCGTCGCGCAGCAGGTGGCGGACGGTCGCGGTGGTCTCCAGCGGGATCTTCTGGCTCAGCGTGCCGCGGTCGGGGTTGGCGTCGACGGCCACGACCCGGTCGCCGCGGTGCGACGCGAACGTCGCCCCGAGGGTCGCGGTGACCGTCGTCTTCCCGACCCCGCCCTTGAGGCTCAGCATCGCGATCTTGTGCGAGCTGATGAGCGGCCGGTTCGCGCGGGCCACCAGGTCACGCCGGTGCAGCTCCGCGGGGCTCTCCCCCGGGTTCACCAGGCCGCCGGTGAGCACGTAGACCCAGCGACGCCACCCGCTCGTCGGCGGACGGCCCGCGCTGCCGTGCCCCGTGCGCGAGGGCGCGAGGTCCAGCCCGCCGTGCGGCTCGTCGCCGCGGCGGTGCTGCGCGGCCCGGGCCTCGATCGCCTCGGGGGCCGTCCAGCGGGGCCGCTTCACCCCCGTCTGCGGGCGGCCGCGCGGCGGGGTGAGGGTGCGCTGGGGTCCGGTCTCCGCGGACTCGTCGTCCCAGGCGGCGCGCCAGGGACGTTCCCCCTGGCGGGGGCGCCGGTCGTCGCGGGAGCGCTCCGTCCGGGGGGTGCCGGTCCGGGCCCCCCGGCCGGGGTCGCTGCCGGCTGCGGCGGGCCCGGCGACGGCGGCCCCGTCCTCCCGCGCGGTCGCCGGGCGCCGGGCGGTCTCGGCGGGCCGTGCCGGCCCCGTGTTCCCGGAGCCCTCGCCCGGCGCCGGTTCCGGGGCCGGACCGGCGGAGGACGGGTACCCGTCCCGCACCGCGCGGCCGGCGTGCGCCGGACCCGCAGGATCCGTGGGCGCCGGAGCGGCGGGGGCGGAGTGCGGCGGATCGGCGGACACGGGCGCGTCGTCGTATCCGGCGGCCGCGGTGCGGCCCGGGGAGTCGTACCCGGCGGCCGCGGTGCGGCCCGGGGAGTCGTCCCGGGAGGCCAGGGCGCGGTCCGGGAGGTCCGGGCCCGCTGCGCCGCCGTCCGGCGGGTGTCCGGGAGCCGTGGTGTCACCGTCCGCGGAGTGCCCGGGGGCCGCATCGCCGTCCGGGGGGTACCCGGCGGGCGTGTCGCGGTCCGCGGGGTACCCGGGAGTCGTCTCGCGGTCGCCGGTGTCGTCCGCCGCGCGGCCCGCGGACCGGTCGGCGCGCCAGATGAGGTCCGCGTCGGGGTCGTCGTCGGGCACCGCGGAGGCGGGCACGGCCCACCACGGCTCGGGGTCGGCACCCGCGGCACGGTAGAGACCGGTGTCGTCGGGGCCGTGGTCCTGCACGGCCGGGTCCGGGGCGGCGTCGTCGCGGCGGTGCCGGGGGTCGCCTGCGGAGGCCGGGGCGGGCTCGTCGTCGGGGTCGGCGACGGTCGCGGCGCCGGAGGAGGCCGGGCGCGGGGTCTCGCGCAGGGCGGACAGGTCCATCCCGTGCGGCGGGGTGGACGGGTCGATCTCGTCGACCAGGTCGTCGTCGATCTCGGGCAGCTCGCTGCCCCACGCCGAGCCCGCCGGCGGGGTCTGCGTCCCGATGGCCGCGCGGCCCGGGGCGGGCGCCGACGCGGCGCGTTCGGCGGCCGACGGGGTCCGCGGCGGCGTGGCACCGGCGTCGGGGACCGGCTCCGCAGCGTCGTCACCGCCGGTCCGCCTGCGCCGTCCGAAGGACCGGCCGGGGGACTCCGTCGTGGCCCAGCGCTCCCGCACGTAGCGGCCCACCGAACCGTCGGGCTGCTCGCCGGAACCGTTCTCACTCACGGGAAACGACGGTAGCCGCGCGGAACCCGGTGGTCGAGGCGCCTCACACCCCCGCGTACGAGTGCAGTCCGGCCACCACCATGTTGATGAAGAACAGGTTGAACACGATCGTGGCGAAGCCGGCCGTGTTGATCCAGGCCGCGGCGCCGGAGTTCTTCCACCCCGCGGTGGCCCGGGCGTGCAGGTAGGCGGCGTAGAGCACCCACGCGACGAAGGCCACGGTCTCCTTCGGGTCCCAGCCCCAGAACCGGCCCCAGGCCGCCTCGGCCCACACCGCGCCGGTGATGATGCCGAAGGTGTAGAGCGGGAACGCGAGCACCGTCACGCGGTACGCCAGCCGGTCGAGCGACTCCGCCGACGGCAGCTTCGCGGCCCACGACGCCGGCTTCCCGTTCCGCTTGACCAGGAACAGCAGGCTCGCCACACCGGGCACGAGCAGCAGGCCCGACGCCAGCGTGATCGTCGTGACGTGGATGATGATCCAGTACGACTGCAGGGCCGGGACGACCGGCGCCGCGTCGAGGTAGAGCACGGTGCCGGTGACGAACATGAGCAGCACGACCGGCGTCAGCACGAACACCCCGGCCGGGCGCAGACCCGGGTGCCGGCGCACGAGCACCAGCCACGCCCCGACGGCCATCAGGCACAGCGCCGAGGTGAACTCGTACATGTTGCCCAGCGGCCACCGGTAGGCGGCGAAGCCGCGCAGCACGATCGACCCGAGGTGGGTCAGGGCCGCCAGCACCATCAGCGAGATGCCGATCCGGCCGTAGCGGTCGGCACGGGAGCGGCGGCCGTCGTCGGACGGGGGCTCCTCGGGCGCCGCGACCGCCGTGGACCCGGCCCCCACCGGGGCGGGCTCCTCGTGCCGGGCCGCGGCCCGCGCGACGCGCCGGGCGGCGTACTCCAGCGACGCGAACACCAGGGCCAGCAGCAGCACGACGAGCGTCGCCTGGAACAGGCGGTCGCTCCACATCGCGGTGGTCGGGTCGACGAGCATCTCGGGTTAACCGTCCTTCTTGTCCGTCGGGTCGAGCAGCTCGGTCGCGAGCCGGTCGAACTCCTCGCCGTAGCCTGCCCGGTCGGTCCGGGCCAGACCACCGAGGGCGATGTGACCGCCCCCGCCGTCGCGCGGGGACACCCGCACCCAGAACCGGCGACGCGTGACCGACAGCGACAGCGCGAGGCCGCCGACCATCAGCACCGCCGCGGCCAGCACCCAGGACTGGCCGGGGTCGTGGCCCACCTGCAGGTTCACCCACGGGGTGACGCCGTCGAACCGGACGACCGTGCCGTCCGGCAGCCGGGTGGTGTCGCCGATCCCGAGCCGCGCCGTCGCGACGGAGCGCAGCTCGCCGTCGTCGATCTTGCCCTGGTCGACGCTGAAGATCGACTGGCCGCGGCCGTCGTCGATGCCGAGGTCACCGAGGAGCACGTCGACGTCGGCGGTCGGCGAGCGCAGGTCCGGGTGCACCGACACCAGCTTGCCCTCGGGGTCGACCGCGCCGGTCGGTGCGAACGTCCCGGTGACGGCGAGCTGCGTGGTGCGCCGCTGCTCCGGGTCGGTGATGCCGGGGCGCTCGAACTTCGTCGCCCCCTCCGACAGCTGGGTGCCGGACTGGTCGACCGGGCGCCACTGCACCTCGCCGGTGCGGCTCTGCCCGTCCGGCCAGGTCACCGTGAACTCCGGTGCGTAGCCGTAGCCGGTCAGGTAGACGCGGTCGCCGTCGGTGCGCAGCGGGTGGTTGACCGCGATCTCGTCGGGGCGCCAGGTGCTGACGCCGTCGCGGACGTCCTGCCCGGTCTGGAACCCGACCGAGGCGCCGAAGGTCGACGGCTGGCCGTTCGGCAGCCAGGTGCCGTCGAACCGGTCGACCTTGACGCAGAAGTCGTTGAGGTCGGTGCCGTCGACGCGCAGCCCGGCGCGGAAGCTGTCGTAGCCGAGGATGGAGCTGTTGCAGAACTCGCTGCCGTCGGCGCGGACGATGACGTCGCCCTCGTAGCCGTACATCTTGCCGCCGGCCAGGCCGAGCAGGATGCCGATCAGGCTGAGGTGGAAGACGAGGTTGCCGGTCTCGCGCAGGAACCCCTTCTCCGCCGAGATCGTGCGGGAGCCGTCGTCCTCGCTGCGCTCCACGGTGCGCCAGCCGCGCAGCAGCCGCCGCGCCCTGGCCAGCTCGTCGTCGACGCCCGCGGTCGTGTCGCCCTCGGCGTGGTGCGGCAGCCGTGCCAGGTTGCGCGGGGTCATGACCGGGGGCTGGCGGATCGAGCGCAGGTACTCGCCGGTGCGCGGGAACACGCAGCCGACCAGCGAGATCATCAGCAGCAGGTAGATGGCGGCGAACCACGGGCTCGCGAACACCTCGAACCCGCCGACCGCGTCGATCACCGGCGCGACGGCGGGGTTGTCGCGGTAGAAGTCCTCGACGAGGAACGCGTTCAGCGACCGCTGCGGCAGCAGGGCCCCGGGCATCGCGGCCAGCGCGAGGAGGAACAGCAGGACCAGCGCGGTGCGCATGCTGGTCAGCCCGCGCCAGGTGTTGCGCAGGAACGCCAGCGCGCGGGCGAACGGCCCGGGCCGCGGGGACGACGGGGGCACGCCGTCCGGTGTCGACACGGAGGGCTGCGGCGGGGCGTCGGGCGGGGAGCTCATCAGATCGGCGGGGTGAATCCGGCGATCGACACCTGCAGCTTGACCAGCCACTGGGACCACAGACCGGAGACCAGCAGCGCTCCGACCCCGACCAGCAGCACTCCCCCGGCGATCTGCACCGCCCGGGTGTGGCGGCGCAGCCAGCCCAGCGCGCGCACGGCCCGGGTCGCGCCCAGCGCGATCAGCACGAACGGGATCCCGAGCCCGGCGCAGTAGGCCAGGATCAGCACGATCCCGCGCACCGAGCCGCCCCCGGTACCGGCGGCGACGGCGACGACCCCGGCCAGCGTCGGACCGATGCAGGGCACCCAGCCCAGGCCGAAGACCGCGCCCAGCAGCGGGGCGCCGGCGAGACCGGCCCGCGGCGTCCAGTGCGAGCGGTACTCCCGCTGCAGCGCGGGGATGGCACCGGCGAACGCCAGCCCCATCACGATCATCACGACGCCGCCGATGCGCTGGAGCAGCGCCTCGTTGTCGATGAGGACGTCGGACAGCCACACGACGCCGACCATGACCGCGCCGAACACGACGGTGAACCCGCCGACGAACAGCAGCGCGGCCCCGGCGACCCGCCAGCGGCCGTCGTCCCGGACCGGCGCGGCGGTCACGGCGGCGGCACCCGCGACGCCGTCCTGCACGC
Organism: Pseudonocardia sp. DR1-2; assembly: GCF_023717215.1. NCBI lineage: Bacteria > Bacillati > Actinomycetota > Actinomycetes > Pseudonocardiales > Pseudonocardiaceae > Pseudonocardia > Pseudonocardia sp. DR1-2. The sequence continues at coordinate 99,210 of NZ_JAMQOF010000009.1, forward strand.
CGTCCTCGGGGGCGGTCGCGGTCCCGCCCCGGCGGGCGGCGGCGCGCTCGGTGGCCTCGGCCGGGGTGACGGGCGGGGACTGCGCGCCGACGAGCCCGGCGAGGTAGGCGAGGTAGCCGGGGACCAGCGGGACGACGCACGGCGACGCGAAGCTCACCAGCCCCGCGGCGACCGAGACCAGCACTGCGAGCAGCAGCGGCCCCGAGATCGCCAGCGTCGTCGTCGCGTCCATCGCATCCCAGGGTAGAAGCCCTGCTCGGGGTGCCGCGCGGCGGGTTCTACAGCGTGTAGTTCACCGGTCGGGGCGCGACCGCGCGGTCACCCGGGGTCAGCGGGACGAACCGGACCTCGGCTCGGCGGCGAGCCGGGTGATGAGCGGCAGCAGGTCCGAGCTGCCGACCGGGACCAGGAACACCGCGGCCACCCGGGCGTCACGGTCGAGCACGATCGTCGAGGGCACGACGTTGCGCGGGTAGCCGTCGAGCCGGGCCAGGGTGCGGCCGGGCGCGTCGTAGATCGAGTCGTAGGTGATGCCGCGGTCGGTCACGAAGTCCAGGGCGGCCTGCCGGTCGTCGCGGACGTCGATCCCGAGGACGACGGCCTTGCCCCGGGCCGCCTCGGCCACGGCCTGCAGCTCGGGGGCCTCGGTCCGGCACGGGCCGCACCAGGAGCCCCAGATGTTGATGACCCGCACCGTGTCGGGGAAGTCGCCGATGCCGACCTGGGTGCCCTCGCGCAGCAGGCTCTCGCCGCGCAGGTCGGTGATCGGCTGACGGCTCTCCGGTGGGTCGTAGGTGATGCGCACCTGGCCGCCCGGGGCGACGAACTGGAAGTCCTGGCCGGGTCCCCCGCCCGCGGCGTCGCGGCCGACGCCGCACCCGGCGACGAGCAGCAGCAGCCCGAGCAGGGCGGGCAGCAGGCGTCTCATGCCCCGGTCACCATCGCGCCGCTCGGGCCGGCCGGCTCGGCGTAGCGCAGCCCGGTCATCCGGGTGCCGGTGAACTCGATGCTGGTCAGCGAGGCGAGCGCGCACTGGCGGCGGCGCGGGTCGTGCCAGAGCCGCTGCCCCATGAGGTAGCGGCGCAGCGTCCAGATCGGCAGCTGGTGGGACACGCACACGACCTCGCGGCCGGGTGCGAGCGCCCGCGCGGCGTGCACGGCGCCGAGCATCCGGTGCGCGATCGCGAGGTACGGCTCGCCCCAGGACGGGGTGAACGGGTCGCGCAGCAGCCGCCACACCTGCGGGCGCTTGAGCGCGCCGTCGCCGACTCCGAACCGCTTGCCCTCGAAGAGGTTGCCGGACTCGATCAGGCCCTCCTCGGTGTGGATGTCGACGCCGTGGGCGTCCGCGATCGGGCGGGCGGTCTCCTGGGCGCGCTGCAGCGGCGACGCGACGACGGCGGCGACGTCGTTGCCGTCGAGGTACGCGGCGACGGTCTTGGCCTGGGCCCGGCCGTGGTCGGACAGGTGGTAGCCGGGGATGCGGCCGTAGAGGACGCCCTCGGGGTTGTGCACCTCGCCGTGGCGCAGCACGTGCACCACGGTCACCGGTCCCGACGCGGGCGGGCTGGTCCGGTCACCCATGCTCAGGCCCCGTCCGGACGGGTGGCGGCGGCCGCGGCCCGCGCGGCGGCTGCCAGGCCGGTCTCGATCCGCTCGAACGCCTCGTCGTCCAGCGCGGTGGAGACGAACCAGCCCTCGAAGGCGCTCGGGGGCAGGTAGACACCGTGGTCGAGCATCGCGTGGAAGAACGCCGGGTAGCGCCAGGTCTCGGCGGCCTTGGCCCCGGCGTAGCCGGTGACCGGGCTGCCGGTGAAGAACGGCGAGAACATCGTGCCCGCGTACTGCAGGGTGTGCGCGACGCCCTCCCGCTCCAGCGCCGCGGTGACCAGCGCGCCGACCCGGTCGGCGTGGGACTGCAGGGTGGCGTAGGCGGCGTCGTCGGCGTGGCGCAGCGTGGTGAGCCCGGCGGCGACGGCGACGGGGTTCCCGGCCAGCGTGCCCGCCTGGTAGACCGGCCCGGCCGGGGCCAGGTACGACATGTGCTGCGCCGACCCGCCGAACGCTGCCGCGGGCAGCCCGCCGGACATGACCTTGCCGAAGGTGTAGAGGTCGCCCGCGACGCCGTCGCAGCCGAACCAGCCCTGCCGCGACGCGCGGAACCCGGTCATCACCTCGTCGATCACCAGCAGCGCGCCGTGCGCGTGGCACAGGTCGCGCAGCCCGGCGTTGAAGCCCTCGACCGGCGGGACCACGCCCATGTTGCCCGCGGCGGCCTCGGTGATCACGCAGGCGATGTCGGCGCCGCGCTGCTCGAAGACCTGGCGGACGGCGTCGAGGTCGTTGTAGGGCAGCACCACGGTGTCGGCGGCCTGGGCACCGGTGACGCCCGGGCTGGTCGGCAGGCCGAGGGTGGCGATCCCGGAGCCGGCGTCGGCGAGCAGCGCGTCGACGTGGCCGTGGTAGCAGCCGGAGAACTTCACGATCACCGTGCGGCCGGTGATCCCGCGGGCGAGCCGGATGACGCTCATCGTCGCCTCGGTGCCCGAGTTGACCAGGCGGACCTGCTCGACCGGGGTCCGGTCGACGATCTCGGCGGCGAGGTCGATCTCGCCCGGGGTGGGGGTGCCGAACGACAGCCCCTGCGACGCCGCGGACCGCACCGCCTCGACGACGGCCGGGTGCGCGTGCCCCAGGATCATCGGCCCCCAGGAGGAGACGAGGTCGACGTAGGTGGCGCCGTCGGCGTCGGTGAGGCGGCAGCCCTCACCCGAGACCATGAACCGCGGGGTGCCGCCGACCGAGTTGAACGCCCGCACCGGGGAGTTCACCCCGCCCGGGATCAGCTCGGTCGCCCGCTCGAACAGGCGGGCGGACTCCTTGGGTTCCGGGTTGCTCACGGCGGTCCCTGCGCTTCCGGTGCTCACGTCCCCAGTCTCGCAGCCGGTGTCAGGACCGGCTCGCGGCCCCGAGCTTGCGGGTGGCGTACCACTCCTTCGCCGGGCGCCCGAACAGCAGCGCGACCCCGGCGACGGACAGCGCCACGACGAGCACCGCGAACAGCGGGATCGTCGGCGCCATGAGCAGCAGGAGCGGGATCCCGTAGACGCCGGCCAGCACGGCCAGCGCGATCCGGGCGCCACCGGCCCCGAGGAACGCGACGACGGCGAGCGCGATCCACACCAGCGCCAGGACGAGGAAGACCCCGCCCATCACCCGCACGAACTGGGTGAGCTGGTCCATCGTCAGACCGGTCTGGGCCAGCGCGGCGTCGATGTCGGCACGCGGGAGCCCGGTGTCGTTGAGGACCGCGTCGTTGATCGTCGCGAACATCGCGCCGATCCCCATGACGACGAACGGCAGCGCCGCCGCGACCAGCGCGACCAGCGCGGTGACCACCTGACGCGGCCGGGCCGGACGTCCCTGCGGCCCGCTGCCGAGCCCCGCCGGGGGCGGCCCCCAGCCCGACGCGGCGTTCCACTGCTGGCCCTGCCCGGCCTGCTGCCCGGGCTCCGGCTGCGGCGCGGCGCCCGGCTGCGCGGTGGTCCCCGGCTGCGCGGTGGTGCCCGGCTGCGCGGTGGTGCCCGGCTGCGCGGTGGTGCCCGGCTGTGGCGCGGGCGCGGCGGGTGCCTGCTGCGGGGCAGGCGGCGGTGTGGCGCCGCCGTGCCAGCCGTGGGGGTACGGGTTCTGCGGGTACTGCGGGTAGTGCCCCGTCGACGGCCCGGGCCGGTAGTACTGCGGGGCGTCGTGCTGTCCCGGGTTGCTGCTCACGACCTCCACGGTAGCCGGGCCGGTGTCCGGTTTGCCACGTTCGGCGGTACCCGGCGCCGCGATTCACCCCTCACGGCCCGGCACCACCGCCCGGCACCGCCTGTCGCCGCCCGGCGGGATCCGGCACCACCGCCCGGCGGGAACCGGCGCCACCGGCCGGCCGCCGCCGGGGCCCTGCGATGCCGTCCTTCCGGAACCGGGACGCGGTGCCGGGCCCCGGTCTCGTCGGGGCCATAGGGAGTACGGCGAATCCGCTTACCCGGTAAGCGAACTCGCGGACCGATGGCCCCGGATGTCGCCGCCCCGGCGCCCCTCTCCCCCCGCGGAGCCCCTCCACCGCGTGAACGGTCTCCGTGAACGCCGTCTCCGATGGTGGTGCCGCCGACCCGCGCGGGCGGGGACACATCCCCGGTGGGCGGTGCCGGCCCCGGGTGGGCGGTGCCAGCCCCGGGTGGGCGGCGTCAGCCCCGGTCGAGCCAGGTCGCGGCCTCGGTGGCCCAGTAGGTCAGGATCACGTCCGCACCGGCGCGGCGGATCGAGGTCAGCGTCTCCATGATGGTCCGCTCGCGCTCGAGCCAGCCCCGGGCGACGGCGGCCTCGACCATCGCGTACTCACCGGAGATCTGGTACGCCGCGACGGGCACGTCGGCGACGTCGGCCACCCGGGCCAGGACGTCCAGGTAGGCCAGGGCGGGCTTGACCATCACCATGTCGGCGCCCTCGTCGAGGTCGAGCGCCAGCTCGCGCAGCGCTTCGCGGGCGTTGCCGCCGTCCTGCTGGTAGGTCTTGCGGTCGCCCCTGAGCTGCGAGTTCACCGCCTCGCGGAACGGGCCGTAGAACGCCGAGGCGTACTTGACGGTGTAGGCGAGGATGCCGGTGTCGGTGAACCCGGCCTCGTCGAGCGCGGTGCGGATGACGCCGACCTGGCCGTCCATCATCCCGCTGGGGCCGACCAGGTGGGCGCCCGCGCGGGCCTGCTCCACGCCCATCCGGGCGTAGATCTCCAGCGTCGCGTCGTTGTCGACGCCGCCGTCGGCGTCCAGCACGCCGCAGTGCCCGTGGTCGGTGAACTCGTCGAGGCACAGGTCGGACATGACGACCAGGTCGTCGCCGACCTCGGAGCGCACGTCGCGCAGGCCGACGTTGAGGATCCCGTCCGGGTCGACGGCGCCGGAGCCGGTCGCGTCGTGGTGCTCGGGCACGCCGAACAGCATCACGCCGCCGACGCCCGCGGCCGCCGCCTCCGCGACCGCCTTGCGCAGCGAGTCACGGGTGTGCTGCACGACCCCGGGCATCGAGCCGATCGGGACCGGCTCGGTCGCCCCCTCGCGCACGAACATCGGCAGCACCAGCTGCCGGGGACGGACCTCGGTCTCGGAGACCAGCCGCCGCATCGCGGGAGTGGTCCGCAACCGTCGGGGACGCTGCACCGGGAAACCCATGCCGACCAGGCTACGACCGCCCCCGACACACGTCGGCCCCGCACCACCTCGGGAGGCGGTACGGGGCCGGACGGGAGCAGCTCAGCGGCTCCGCTCAGCGGCGGCGCGCCTTCACCTTCTTCGGCGGCGGCAGGTTCCCCTCGGCGCGCAGCTTCGCGGTGTGGCTGGCCAGGGCGTCGACCAGGGTCGGGACCCGGGACTCCTCGGGCTGCACGTCGACCCGCAGGCCGAACTCGCGCGCGGTCTCCGCGGTGGCCGGGCCGATGCAGGCGACCAGGGTGCGGGCGTGCGGCTTGCCGGCGATGCCGACCAGGTTCCGCACGGTCGACGACGAGGTGAAGCACACCGCGTCGAAGCCGCCGGTCTTGATCGCCTCGCGGATCGGCGCGGGCGGCGGGGCGGCCCGGACGGTCCGGTAGGCCGTCACGTCGTCGACCTCCCAGCCGCGCTCCTGCAGCCCGGCCGACAGGGTCTCGGTGGCGATGTCGGCGCGCGGGAGCAGGACCCGGTCGACCGGGTCGAGCACGTCGTCGTGCGGCGGGAAGATGTCGAGCAGGCCCTCCGACGTCGAGGACTGGGCCTCGTCGATGTCCGGGACGAGCTCGGGCTCGATACCGAACTCGCGGACCTTCTCCGCGGTCGAGCGGCCGACGCAGGCGATCTTCACACCGGAGAAGGCGCGGGCGTCGAGGCCGAACTCGCCGAACTTCTCCCAGACGGCCTTGACCGCGTTGGTCGAGGTGAACACGACCCACTGGTAGCGGCCGTCGACGAGACCCTTGACCGAGCGCTCCATCTGCGCGGGCGACCGGGGCGGCTCGACGGCGATCGTCGGCACCTCCTCCGGGATGGCGCCGTGCATCCGCAGCCGCTCGCTCATCACGCCGGCCTGGTCCTTGGTGCGCGGCACCAGGACCCGCCAGCCGTAGAGCGCGCGCGACTCCCACCAGGACAGCTCGCCGCGACGACCGGCGGCCTCGCCGACGGTCAGGACGAGCGCGCCCTCGAGGTCACCGCCGTCGGCGGCGATCCGCCCGACCGACGACGAGATGGTCCGCTGGGTGGAGGTGGTGCCGCCCGCGGTGATCGCGACCGGCGTCTCGTCCGGGACGCCCTGGGCGGTCAGCCCGGCGGCGACGTCGCCGAGCAGCGCGCTCGTCGCGTGCAGCACGACCGGGCCCGGGCTCGCGGCCAGCGCGGCCCAGTCGACGCCCGCGCGGACGTCGGCCTCGACGTGCGCCGACCCGAGCGCGACACCGGCGTAGGCCGGGACCGCGGTCGAGGACGGGACGCCGGGGACGACGTCGAACGGCGTGCCCGAGGCGGACACGGCCATCGCCTCGGCGACGACGGCGTCGTTGGTCAGCGGGTCGCCGGAGACCAGGCGGGCCACCGAGCGGCCCTGGCCCGCCTCGGTGAGCAGGTCGCTCGCGATGTCGGCGGGCTGGCCGACGGCCGGGCGCACCTCGGCGCCGTCGGCGGCCAGGGCGAGGATGCCCTCCGGCACGTCCGGGTCGGTGATGACCAGCGGCGAGCCGGCGAGCACGTCCCGGGCGCGCACGGTGAGCAGCGCCGGGTCCCCCGGTCCGCTGCCCACGAAGGCGATCCGCCCTGAGGGGTTGGCAGGTCCTGTCATTGAAGAAACTCCCGAATCAGCGGTTGGCGGGACCACCGGGACCTGCGGGGGGCAGGTCCTCGGCTCCCAGGTCGAGAAGCTCGAGGGCGACCGCGGCCCCGATCTTCTCTGCGTCGTCCATGTCTCCGGTGGCGGAGGCGCGCACCACGTCGCCCCCCGCGATGTCCCCGATCCCCAGCGCGCCGCGCAGCGACAGGCGGTCGACCGCCCGGCCGTCGTCGTCGAGGTCGGAGACGACCTCGGCGAGCGCCCCGACGGGGGTCGTGCACTCGGCCTCCAGGCCCGCCAGCACCGCGCGCTCGGCGGTGACGGCGAAGCGCACGCCGCTGTCGTCCAGCACCGCGGCCAGCACCGACACCAGGTCGGTGTCGGCGGTGCGGCACTCGATCGCCAGCGCACCCTGGGCGGGGGCGGGCAGCATCTGCAGCGGGTCGATCAGCTCGTCCGCCTCGTCGACGCGGCCCAGCCTGCGCAGCCCGGCGGCGGCCACGACCACCGCGTCCAGCTCGCCCGACCGCACCTTCCCGATCCGGGTGTCCACGTTGCCGCGGATCGGCAGCACCTCCAGTCCCTGGCCGAGCGCGTGCAGCTGCACGGTCCGGCGCGGGGACCCCGTCCCGACCCGGGCACCACGGCCCAGCTCGCCGAGCACACGACCGCCGGTGACCAGCGCGTCGCGGACGTCCTCCCGCTCCGGGATCGCCGCGATCGTGAGCCCCTCGGGCTGCGCGCTCGGCAGGTCCTTGTACGAGTGCACCGCGACGTCGATCTCGCCGGCGTAGAGCGCGTCGCGCAGCTGCGAGACGAACACCCCCACCCCGATCTGCGGGATCGGCGCCGACGAGCGGTCACCGCTGGTCGAGATGGTCACCAGCTCGCACGGGTGGCCGGCGGCGACGAGCCGGTCGGCCACGGTGGTGGACTGCGCGACCGCCAGCCTCGACGGCCGGGTGCCGATCTTCAGGACGCTCACGAGATCTGCTCCGGGGGACGGGACCCGATCGACGGGGTGGCGTCGATCGGCGCGGTGGGGTCGCCGAAGCGAAGGGCGGCGGTGACGTCGCCGCCGTCGACGCTGGCGTCGGCACCCCGGACCGGGGCGGCGACCGCGGCGGCGGCCTGCGGGTCGAGCTCGAACAGGGTGCGCAGCGCCGCGGCGTAGCTGTCCCCGTCCGGGCCCTCGGCCAGGCGCTTCACCTGGACCGTGGGCGTGTGCAGCAGCTTGTCGACGACGCGGCGGACGGTCCGCGAGAGCTCCTCGCGGACGTGGCCGTCCAGGTCGGGCAGCCGGGAGTCCAGGCGCAGCAGCTCGGCGTCGACGACCTCCGAGGCGCGCCGGCGCAGCGCGGTCACCGTCGGCGTGACCTCGGCCGAGCGCTGCCCGGCCAGGTACTGCTGGGCCTCGGCGTCGACCATCGTCTGGGCCGCGGCGACGGAGCCGCCGTCGGCGGTGTCGAGCAGCCGACGCTGCAGGGTGATCAGGTCGACCATGCGCACGCCGGACAGCTCGCCGACGGCCGGGTCGACGTCACGCGGCAGGCCCAGGTCGCACACGACCAGAGGTGAGGTGCGGCCGGTCAGCGCCTCGGCGACCGGGGCCACGTCGACGACGTGCCCGATCGCGCCGGTGCAGGCCAGCATCAGGTCGGCGTCGCGCAGCTCGTCGGCCAGGGCGTCCATCGGCGCGTAGCGCGCGGTGGTGCCCTGCTCGGCGTGCTCGAGGACCTTCTCCACGAGCCGCTCGCCGCGCTCGGCCGAGCGGTTCAGCACGACGATCTCGCCCGCCCCGGCACGACGCAGGTGCGCGGCGGCCAGCGCGCCCATCGCCCCGGCGCCGACGATCACGGCGCGGGTGCCGCCCAGGCCGACGCCGCCGAGCTCACGGTCGGCGTCGCGCAGGGCCTCGGACACCACCGAGGCGCCCGCCTCGTCGATGCCGGTCCCGGCGTGCACCCGCTTGCCGACGCGCAGTGCCTGCTGCACCAGCTCGTGCAGGACCTTGCCGACGGCGCCCGCGGCGTCGGCGGCCGCGTAGGCGCCGCGCAGCTGGCCGAGGATCTGCGACTCGCCGACCACCATCGAGTCCAGGCCCGCCGCCAGCGCGAACAGGTGCTGGACCGCGGAGCCCGCGTAGTGCACGAACAGGTGCTCGGACAGCTCGCCGATGGGGAACCCGGCGTGGGTGCCGAGGACGTCGGTGACGTCGCCGAGGCCGCCGTGGAACGCGTCCACGACCGCGCAGATCTCGATCCGGTTGCACGTGGAGAGGACGACCGCCTCCTCGACGTGCGTGCGGTCGAGCATCTCCTCGAGAAGCTTGGGCACCTCACCCGGAGCGACCGCGAGGCGCTCCAGCACCTCGACCGGCGCGCTGCGGTGCGACAGGCCGACCACGAGGACGCTCATGGCTCTACGACACCACCGATTCGTTCGTCTTGTCCGTCACCGCGGCGGCACCGGTGTGCCGTCGCGCCACGTGGAACGCGAGGACCTGCAGCTCGACCGACAGGTCCACCTTGCGGACCTCGACGTCGTCCGGGACCGTCAGCAGCACCGGAGCGAAGTTGAGGATGGACTGCACACCGGCCGCCACGAGCAGGTCGCAGACCTTCTGGGCCGCCGGGCCCGGCGTCGCGATCATCCCGATGGTGACGCCGCCACCGGCGCACACCTCGGGGATCTCGCGCACGTGCCGCACCCGGATGCCGTTGATCTCGCTGCCGACGAGGTCGTCGTCGACGTCGAACAGGGTGCTGACCGGGAAGCCGCGGCCGGCGAAACCGGTGTAGCCGGCCAGGGCGTGACCCAGGTTGCCGACGCCGACCAGCGCGACCGACTGCCGGTGGTCCATGCCCAGCTCGCCCTGCAGCCGTCCCTGCAGCGAGGTGACGTCGTAGCCGACGCCGCGCACTCCGTAGGAACCCAGGTAGGACAGGTCCTTGCGGAGCTTGGCCGAGTTGACCCCGGAGGCACCGGCGAGCTCCTCGGACGACACCGTCTCGACCCCGGCCTCGCGCAGCTCGCCGAGCACCCGCAGGTACACCGCGAGCCGGGACACGGTGGCCTCCGGCACCGGGCGCGCGGGACGCTCGCCGTTGCCGTCGGGCGCGGCGGCACCGGACTCGGGCGGCAGGGTCACGGGCCGTCCTCCTCGGGCGTCGGTCGCGGGCGGCCGGGTCCCGGTGCCCGCTCCCGCCCGCGGGGGCTTGATCCGCGGGCGGTCGGTCATCGAGACTGGGCGTGCTCCGGTCGGGGGTGTGCAAATACCGGTCGCCGGCGCGCTCGTGGCACGCCCGCGAACCGGCCGGACGGGCCGGTCGGGCTGCGGACGGACGAGGCCCGGCGTTCTCGGCGCCGCGGAGGCACCGTGCCACCGGGTCCGGCGACGGGAACCCACGGTAGCCGCTTGTGAAGGCACGCACAAAGTTGCGATCTTGGTCCTCTCCGTGCTCGGCCCGGGCCCCTGACCTGGAGCTACCGGTGATCGACGGGCAGGAACCGCTCATCGTGCGACGAGCGCCACGTCGGTCTCCACGACACCACCGTCACGCATACCGTGCGACCGCCCGTGACACACCTCTCCGCCCGGGACGGCGCGACGAGGCCCAGGTCACCGTCGCTCAGGTCACGGTCGCTCAGGTCACCGTGACGGTGCGGGTCGGCCAGCCGGTCGCCGCGCCCGGCAGCGGGGAGCGGCGCTCGGCGGTCTGGACGACGCCGTCGCCGTCGGTGGCGCGGCACACCAGGGTGTACCCGCCCGGCGGCAGGTCCAGCTCGGCGCGCCACTGCCGCCAGGTGGCCCCGCCGGACGGCACCGGCGCGAGCTCCGCGGTGACCCAGGACCCGGCCGCGCCGCCATCCTGCACCCCGACCTCGACCCGGCGGATCCCCCGGGGCACCGCCCAGGCGGAGCCGGTGATCACGACCCGGCCGGCGGGCACGCTGGCGTACGAGGCGGGCGACTCGATCCGCGCGGCGGTCTCCATCGGCCCGGGCGGCGCCCACCCGCGGTCGCGCCAGTAGTCGGCGCGGGCGGCGAACGTGGTGAACTCGATGTCGGTGACCCACTTGGTGGCCGAGACGTAGCCGTAGAGGCCGGGGACGACGATCCGCACCGGGAAGCCGTGCTCGGGCGGCAGCGCGACCGGGCCGTCCGGTCCGGCCATCGCGACCGCGAGCAGCGCACCGCGGCCGGGGTCGAGCAGCAGCGACGACGGGCTGCCCGCCGTCCAGCCGTCGGTGGAGGTGGACAGCGCCTGGTCCGCCGCCGGGTCGGGCGCGGCGGCCGCGAGCAGCGGCGCGAGCTCCACCCCGGTGAACCGGGTGGTGGACACGAGGTCGCCGCCGACGTCGTTGGAGACGCACGCCATCGTCACCCAGCGTTCGACGAGTGGGCGGGCCAGCAGGTCGTCGAGGGTGAGGGTGAGCTCGCGCCCGACCCGTCCGTGCACCCGCAGGCTCCACGAGGCCGGGTCGACCGACGGGACCCGCAGCGCGGTGTCGATCCGGTAGAAGTCGTCGACGGCGGTGGTGAACGCGGCCGCGCCCGGCACCTGCGCCCCGGCGGGCAGCGCCGGGGCGGGCGCGATGCGGCCCTGCGCGGCGAGCGTCCGGATCCGGGCGGTGAGCGCGTCACGTTCGGGCCCGATCCGGCCCGAGGGCAGCAGGGGCGCGGCGACCGCGGCCCCGGTGCCCAGCACGACCCCGCCCGCCCCCGCCAGCGCGGTGGTACGCAGGAACCGCCGCCGGGTCAGCGACGACCGGACGGGCCGCCCGTCGGGCAGCGTCCCGTCCGCGGTCGGGGCGGGGATCCGGGCCGCCAGCGCGTGCAGCCTCCGGAAGACCGTCACCGCGACGACGGCCGCGGCACCCGCCGGCACCATGTCGAGCTGACCGGCGCCCGACGCCGTCGCCGCGGCGACGACACCCAGCAGCCCGAGCGCCGCGAGCCCCCACGCCCCCGGCCACGGCGAGCGGCGCGACAGCGCGCCGAGCCCGGCCGCGGCCAGGGCCAGGACCACCAGCACCCCGGCGACGACGGTGTGGCGGCTGCCGATCCCGGCCCCGACGGTCGCCGCGCCGGCCAGCGCGGGCGGGGTGAGCGCCACGACCTGCTCGGCGACGGCGTTCACCGGCCCGGCGGCCGGGGCGACCAGCAGCGCGAGCGCCTGCCCCGCGCCGACGCCCAGGGCGGCCGCGGCGAGCCCGGCCAGGGCGGTGCGGGCCGCCGGTGCGGTGCGGACCGGCGGGCGGTCCGCACCCGGGGCGCCGCCGGCCGGACCGTCCGAGGTCGCGACCGGACCGTCGGGGGCCGGGCTCACGGCCGGGCCAGGTCCGCGCGCAGGCGCTCCTCGTCCACCCGGAACGAGTCGTGCTCACGACCGTCGAGCAGCACCACCGGCACCTGGTCGCCGTACTCGGCGCGCAGCTCGTCGTCGGAGTCGACGTCGACGGTGTCCCAGCCGGTGCCGGTCTCGGCGCACACCCGGGCCAGCACCTCGGCGGCGTCGTCGCACAGGTGGCAGCCCACCCGGGTCAGCAGTCGTACCCGCATCTCACATCCTCGCCAGTGTCCTTCGGGCGATCTTGCCCGTCGGGGTGCGGGGCAGCTCGTCGGCGAAGGCGACGACCGCGGGCCGCTTGAACCGGGCGAGCCGGGCCGCGCAGTGCGCGGCGACCGTCTCCTCGGTGAGCTCGGCGCCCGCGACCGGCACGATCACCGCCTTGACCGCGGCGCCGGTCCGGTCGTCGGGCACCCCGACGACGGCGACCTCGGCCACCGCGTCCAGCTCGGCGACGACCTGCTCCACCTCGCGCGGGTAGACGTTGAAGCCGTTGACGATGACCAGGTCCGAGGACCGGTCGACGAGGTGCAGGTCGCCGTCGGTGTCGAGGTAGCCGACGTCGGCGGTGACGAACCAGCCGTCCTCGCCCGGGCCGCCGGAGCCGTCGGGCCAGTAGCCGGAGAACAGGTTCGGCCCGCGCACCGCGATCAGCCCGGTGTCGTCGGACGGGTCGGAGCCGTCGTCGTAGTCCAGGTCGTCCAGCGGGTCCTCACCGCGCGGCTCGGGCTCCGGCGCGGGTCTGCGCTCCATCGGCTGCCCGTCGGCATCGACCAGGCGCAGCTCGACGCCGGGCAGCACCTGTCCGACCGAGCCGGGCTTGGCCGGTCGGCCCAGGTCGTTGCTGGTGACGACGGGCCCGCCCTCGGTGAGGCCGTAGCCCTCGTGCAGGTCCAGCCCGCTCGCCGCGCGGAAGTCCGCGAGCCAGCCCGCGGGCAGCGGCGCCCCGCCGGAGGTGCACAGCCGCACCCCGGCCATCGCGGCGCGCAGCCGCTCGGGCCCGAGGTCGAGCAGCATCCGGAACATCGACGGCACCCCGGCGACGACGCTGACCCGCTCCTCGACGACCGTCTCGACCAGCCGGTCCGGGGAGAACCGGCCGGGCAGCACGACGGTCGCTCCGGTCCAGCAGACCTGCAGCAGCCCGGCGGCGAGGCCGTAGACGTGGAACAGGGGCAGCGCCAGCAGGACCCGGTCGACCCCGTTGACCGGTGCCGGGCGGAGCGCACCCGCCTGCTCGCGGTTGGCCAGCAGCGCGCGGTGCGACAGCTGCACCCCGCGCGGGCGCCCGGTGGTGCCGGAGGTGAACACGACCAGCGCGATGCGCTCGGGGTCGGCGGGAGCCCGGTCGACCGGGGCGTCCGGGACCGGGGCGGCCAGGTCCGGCGGGCCCAGCAGCGTCGCGCCGACGCCCTCGGCGCAGCCGGCCGCGACGGCGTCGTCGGGCCGGGCGACGACCGCGACCGGCCGGGCCTGGTCGAGCACGACCTCGAGCTCGCGGGTCACCGAGCCCGCGCCGAACGGTACGACGACCGCGTCGGCCCGCAGCGCGCCGAACAGCGCCACGCAGTAGTCGGCGCCGTCGGGCAGGCCGATCGCGACCCGGTCGCCGTGGCGGACGCCCGCCGCACGCAGCCGGGCGGCCTCGGCGGAGACCGCGGCGTCGAACGCCGACCAGGTCAGCGTGAGCGGCGCCGCGCCGGACAGGTCACGGACGGCGTCGTGGCCCGGACGCTCGGAGGCGTTGCGCGCCACCAGGTCGGCGAGGTGGGTGGGACGGTCGGGACGGTGGCCCGGCACGGGGTCGGAACTCGGCACGGCGGTCTCCATCCTCGGACCCGCCGGGGCGGGGTCGGCTCGTCGGCACGCGTCGCCGCCAGTGTTCCAAACCCGGCCACGACCGTCGTGTCCCGAGGGACCGCTCACCGCTGTGTACGCCACGTGTCGATTCGGACACGCTTCGCGCACGGTTCGTCCACCGCGCGTATCGGGCCGCTCGCCGGAACGGCACGCGACGAGAGGCGGCGAGTGCGTTGCGCCACTCGACAGACGTCTATGCTCCGCCGCTACATGAAGTTCAACGCGTGAACCGCCGGTTCGTCGCGCGACTCACCCGAGGGAGTGGCATGCAGCTCGACGCCAGCGCGCCACGGCGCACACCGCGCCGCGCCGCGCGGGACGCGCCGGCGGTCCCCGCCGGCCGGGTCGCCCGCCGAGCCGTACCCCGTCCGACCCCCCGGGATCCATGACCCGGCCGATGCGACCGCACCGCCTGCTCCGACAGCAGCGCTCCGAGACCATCCCCGAGACCGTCCGTCCGACCCGGGCCCCCGAACCCGGCCAGGACAGACCCGACACCGTCCGCCCCCAGCCGGACGGGGAGGTGTCCGTGACTTCAGCGACCTCTGCACCGTCCCAGCCGACGGGGCCGATCGCGTCCGCTCCCCTGGTCGACGCTCCCCCCACGTACCCCGCAGGCCCCGCCCTACACCGCCCGGACGGCCGGACCACCCGGTCGGGTCCGCCCGGCCGTACCGAGCAGGACATGCCGATGCCACGACAGGCACCGCAGATCTCGCAGGAGCTGCAGCGCCCGGAGGCCGACCCGGCCGACGAGGCCGCCCGCGCCGTCGAGGACGCGAACAGCTCCTGGGCCCTCGTCGAGGCCTGCCAGGCCGGCGACGCGGCCGCGTTCGGCGAGCTCTACGAGCGCTACCACGACGTGGTCTACCGGTACGTGCTGTTCCGGATGGGTGACCGGTCCTTCGCCGAGGACGTGACGCAGGAGACCTTCGTCCGGGCACTGCGCCGGATCTCCTCGGTCAGCTACCAGGGCCGCGACATCGGGGCCTGGTTCGTCACCATCGCCCGGAACCTGATCTTCGACTACGTCAAGTCCAGCCGGTTCCGGCTGGAGCAGACGACCTCGGAGATCGTCGAGCTGTCGCCCAGCACCGGTGGTCCCGAGCAGCAGGTGCTCGACATGGCGACCAACGACGAGCTGCTGGCCTCGATCGCCAAGCTCAACTCCGACCAGCGCGAATGCATCCAGTACCGGTTCCTCAAGGGCCTGTCGGTCGCCGAGACCGCCGAGCTGATGGACCGCAACGAGGGTGCGGTCAAGGCGCTGCAGCACCGCGCGGTGCGTCGTCTCGCGCAGCTCCTCCCGGACGGCCTGCGGTGAGCGGGTCTGCCGCCGGATCAGCCGGAACGCGAGAGGGTGTGTCGATCACTGCGCCGAACGCACTACTCGATGCGGTGAACGGTTCGAAGGCCGTAACCTCGTCCGCGGTCGGTCGTTGTACAGACCGGCGCGCACTGACGGCGCCACACGCGCCGACGAGCAGCGCGAGACTGCAGTGAGGACGGACGGCATGCCCAGGGCATGGGACGACGGGTACCCCGGCGACGACGGTTTCGACCGCGCGCCGGCGGGTGCCCCTGCATCGGAGGAGCTGGCGCACGAGATCGCGCTGGCCGCCGCGCTGGACCGTTCGCGGCGTGATCTCTCGCCCGATCCGCACGCCTCGGCCCGGATGCGGGCGCGGCTGTTCGAGGTGCTGGCCCAGGAGGGCGTCGGACAGCAGTCCGGCGGGTCCCCGTTCGGCGACCGGTTCGACCGCGTCGACCAGGCCGACCTCACCGCGCCGATCGGCCCTCCGATCGCCGACGACCTCGACTGGGACGCGGTGTCCAACCGCCGCGCCGCCGGCGAGCACGCCCCGGCCGCGGACGACCCGACCGGTCGCAGCAGCCGTCCCCGCCGCGGCCGCCACGTGCTGCCGTCGGACCACCCGGACCACCCGGAGCAGGTGGGCGCCCCGGCCGGACCGGCCCGCGACGCCGAGGCCGGCCCCGGCCGCGACGACTCCGCCCGCCCGGCGCAGTCCGGCGCCCGGATGCTGGACCGCCGCCGTCCGAGCGTGCGCAAGCGCTTCGGCGTCGTCGTCGGCGGGTTCGCCGCGCTCGCGGTGATCGCCGGCGTGACCTCGACCGCCAGCCGCGACGCCCTGCCCGGCGACGCGATGTACGGCATGAAGCGCGCCAGCGAGAGCGTCGGCGGGGTGTTCACCGTCGGCCAGCAGGCCGAGGCCGCCCGCCAGCTCGACCTGGCCCGCTCCCGGGTCGACGAGCTGGAGAGCCTGGTCGCGCGGTCCACACCGCCGTCGCCGGACGCGGTCGCGTCCGCGATGGGCGACTTCGACCGGGCCACCAGCACCGGCAGCAGGCTGATGCTGACCGGCGCCGGGACCGACGGCGCGGACACCTCCCGCCTGGCCGAGCTGCGGACCTGGGCAGCCGCCCAGTCCGGGCGCATCACCCGTCTGCAGTCCGACCTGCCCGCCGAGAGCCGCGGGGAGACCTCGGAGGCGATCCGTCTGCTGGACCGGGTGCTGTCCCGGGCCGAGGCGCTGCGGGCCGGCACCGGCTGCGCCGCGGACAGCGGCGGCACCGTCGACGACCTCGGCCCGGTGCCCGGCGAGTGCCGCACCGCGGGCGGGCCGTCCTCGGCGCAGGCCGTCGAGCAGTCCGCGCCGGTGACGCCGTCGGAGACCGCGACCGGCACGCCGTCGCCGTCGCCGACCTCCGGTCCGGCGACCTCGACCTCGCAGGCCCCGACCACCTCGGGGTCCTCGCAGCAGGGCGGCGGGCTGCCGCTGCTGAACGGTGGTGGGTCGACCACCTCCGACAGCGGGTCCGGCAGCTCGTCGGAGTCGTCGTCGGAGCAGGACCGCCTGCTGCCGCCGATCACGATCCCGCCGCTGCTGCCGGGCCTCGGCCCGGTCACCCTCGGCTGATCCGCTCCGGACACCACGGGTACGGGCCCGGTCCCCGGTGCGTCGACATGTGTCACGTACCGGAGGCCGGGCCCGCTCCCGCGTTCCGGCAGTAGGCTGGGGCCGCGCCCCGATCCCCTCGGGACGCGAGACGCCGTCGCACCAGGAAGGCCGCCGTGGTGAGTGATCCCGGGTCCGTCCCCCCTCTCGACCAGAGCGGGACCCGCGAGTCTCACCCGCCCACCCACACCGGGCTCTCCGAGGAGCCGGGGGTGCTGGAGCGGGCGACCGCCCTCGACTCCGCGCAGCGGGCCGGTCAGGCCTCCGCCGCCGCGGCCGTCGCCGCCGAGGCCGACGACCACCCCGACGGCCCGGAGGGCGGGGACGGCGCGCCGCCCGACCTCACCGCCGCCGCGTTCTTCGACTGCGACAACACGATGATGGTCGGCGCGTCGATCTTCCACTTCGCCCGCGGCCTGGCCGCGCGCAAGTTCTTCACCACCTCCGACATGGCCGGCTTCGCCTGGCAGCAGATCAAGTTCCGGGTCGGCGGCCGGGAGGACAAGGGCGGCATCGCGGGACACCGCGACACCGCGCTGTCGTTCGTCGCGGGCCGCCCGGTCGACGAGGTCGTCGCGCTCGGCGAGGAGATCTACGACGAGCTGATGTCGGACCGGATCTGGGCCGGAACCCGGGCGCTGGCCCAGATGCACCTCGACGCCGGCCAGCGGGTCTGGCTGGTCACCGCGACGCCGATCGAGCTGGCCCGCATCATCGCGCGGCGGCTCGGGCTGACCGGGGCGCTGGGCACCGTCGCGGAGTCCGTCGACGGGCTCTACACCGGACGGCTGGTCGGCGAGATCCTGCACGGCCCGGCCAAGGCGCACGCTGTCCGCGCACTGGCCGCGTCGGAGGGGTTGGACCTGCGTCGCTGCACCGCGTACTCGGACTCGGTGAACGACGTCCCGATGCTCTCGGCGGTCGGCACCGCGGTCGCGGTGAACCCGGACTCCGAGCTGCGTGACGTCGCGAAGGCCCGCAACTGGCAGATCCGCGACTTCCGGACCGGGCGCAAGGCCGCCCGGATCGGGGTGCCCTCGGTGCTCGGCGCGGGCGCCGTCGCCGGGGCGGTGGCGGCCGGCATGGCCTACCGCAAGCGCTGACCCGCCCGGCCGCTCAGGGCGGCGGGGCCCCGCGGTAGCGCTCGGCGTAGCGGCGGGCGGCCTCGGCCCGCTCGTCGGCGATGGCCTCCCGTCGCGTCGCGCGGGCGGTGCCCGCGGGGTAGCCGGCCTTCGTCACGCGGTGCTCGACGGACTCCTCCATCACGAACAGCGCGTACTGCAGCGACACCAGCCAGCCCAGCAGCAGGGCGGTGAGCCGCAGCCACAGCGGGCCGGGGACGGCGAGCGCCAGCGGCACCGACAGCAGCGTCAGCACCGCCGCCGTGCGCGCGAAGTGGCGCAGGTGCCAGGTGCGGCAGGTCGTGTCGTGCAGCACCCACCCGCGGTACCGCGCGGGCAGCCGTCCGCCGGCGGCGTACCAGAGCCACCGCAGCGGGTCCGGCCGCCGGATCATCCCAGGAACACGTTGCGCCGCTGGGACAGCAGCCGGTACAGCGTGTGCTGGATGGTCTCCCGGACCTGGTCGGTCAGGTTGAACACGAGCATCGGGTCGTCGGCGTCGGCCGGGGTGTGGTCGTCGGTGCGGATCGGCTCGCCGAACTCGATGTACCACTTCGACGGCAGCGGGATCAGCCCCGCCGGACCGAGCAGCGGGAAGGTCGGCGTGACCGGGAAGTACGGCGCCCCGAACAGCCGGGCCAGCGGCGCGAGGTCGCCGATCTTCGGGTAGATCTCCTCGGCGCCGACGATCGAGCACGGGATGATCGGGACACCGGTGCGCAGCGCGGCGGAGACGAACCCGCCGCGGCCGAACCGCTGCAGCTTGTAGCGGTCCCGGAACGGCTTGCCGATGCCCTTGAACCCCTCGGGGAACACCCCGACGAGCTCGCCGGAGGTCATGAGCCGCTCGGCGTCGGGGTTGCAGGCCAGCGTCGCGCCGGCCTTGCGGGCCAGCGAGCCGGAGACCGGCATGGTGAACATGAGGTCGGCGCCGAGCAGCCGCAGGTGCCGGTGCGACGGGTGGTCGTCGTGCACCGCGACGGTCGTCATCACCGCGTCGAGCGGCAGCGTCCCGGAGTGGTTGGCGACGATCAGCGCGCCACCGGTCTCGGGGATGTGGTGGGTGCCGATGGTCTCGACGCGGAACCAGCGCTTGTAGAGCGGGCGCAGGGCGGGCAGCACCATCGCGTCGGTGAGCTCGCGGTCGAACCCGAACTCGTCGATCGGGTAGTCGCCCGCGAGCCGGCGGCGCAGGAACTCCAGGACCTGCTCCAGCGCGGCCTCCCAGGCCGGGCCCTCGTCGTCCTCGGGCTCGGGTGCGGAGGCGACCGGCGCGGGCCGCGACGGCTCCTCCGCCCGCGCGGGCCGGGCAGGCCCCCGGTTGCCCCGGATCGGGATCACCCGCGCCTCGGCCATGCCGTCGCCCTTCGTCGTACCACCGCGGCCGTCCGGCCGTCCCTGCTCGCGTGCCCGCATGCCGCCGTCCCGACCCGTCACCGCAGCGACCGGGCCAGGCCGAGCACGCCCCGTTCGAGCGAGGCGATCCGCTCCGGGCCGAGCACCGGCGCCAGCGCCTTGCCGCGCACGAAGTCGTCGAACGCCTGGGTGGTCGTCCACCGCGGCTCGAAGCCGAAGTCGTCGATCAGCCGGGTGAGGTCCACGACCCGGCCAAAGTTGAGGAAGCGCATCTGCTCCGGGGAGAAGTCGACGACGCGCGCGCCGCGCAGCACCCGGCTGACCGGGCCGACCGCGCCGCTCGGCACCGGGACGGCGATCTTGCCCGCGCGCCGGATGGCCTGGGACAGCATCAGCACCCCGTGCGCGGCGACGTTGAACACGCCCGGCAGCTCGTGGGTGGCGGCACGCTCGAGCACGGCGAGGCCGTCCTCCTCGTGCAGCAGCTGGATGCGGGCGTCGTAGCCCAGCACGGTGGGGACGACCGGAAGCGCGAAGTAGCGCGACAGCACGGTGTCCATCCGCGGGCCGATGAAGTTGGCGAACCGCAGGACCGTCGTGGTGACGTCCGGGCGGCGACGGCTGAACCCGCGCAGGTAGCCCTCGATCTCCGCGGCGTCCTTGGCGTACCCGCCCGAGGGCAGGTCCTTGGCCCCGATGGCCTCGTCGAACACGGCGGGGTCGCGGGAGCTGGAGCCGTAGACCGCGGTCGTCGACTTGAGCACGACCCGGCGCACGCTGGTCGCCTTCTGGCACGCGGCGAGGAGCTGCATCGTGCCGATGACGTTCATCTCCTTCATCGTCGCGCGGCCGCCCGCCGAGGCGGGGCTGGCCGAGAGCGACGCGTGCACGACGGTGTCGACGTTCGCCGAGGAGATGACCTTCGCGATGAGCGGGTTGCGGATGTCGGCGCGCACGAACTCGGCGCGGCCCATCCGCTTCAGCAGGTCCCGGGGCGGGGGGACGGTGTCCACGCCCAGCACCCGGTCGATGGCCGGGTCGGCCGCCAGCCGGGCCGCGAGGTGCCCGCCGAGGAAGCCGCTGACCCCGGTGACCAGCACGACGTTCGGGGTCGGCCGGTCCATGGGAGCTCCGTTCACCGGGTGCTGACGCGAGATCGTGCCGATCGTAGTCCCGCCCCGTCACACCGGGCAGGTACGCGGACACGTGAGGTGCGCGACGCGTCCGTCCGGGGGACGGACCGCCACAACGACACCGGCCGCGCACCCGCGGGGAGGCGGGGGCGCGGCCGGTGCGCGAGTCACTTGCCGAGCTTGCGGCGCTGCACCCGGGTCTTGCGCAGCAGCTTGCGGTGCTTCTTCTTCGACATCCGCTTGCGGCGCTTCTTGATGACCGAGCCCATGTGGGTGCTCCTCCTGTGTCGACGCAGATCGTCAGCGACCGCTCCACCGGGTGACCTCGGAGTGGGCCGCCCGCACGATCCGTGCACGTGGACACGAGGCGCGGGCCGGGCGACGCCCGCCGGAGCGGGGCGACGACGCGATGCGACCGGTGGGGGTCGGCAGCCGGTTCACCAGTCTACCCGGGCGTACCGGCCTTCACCCCACCGGGGATCAGCCCGCGTCGAAGTAGGCGTTGCGCAGGTAGTCCTCGACCGCGCGCTGCGGCACGCGGAACGAACGACCGACCCGCGCGGCGGGCAGCTCGCCGGAGTGGACGAGCCGGTACACGGTCATCTTCGAGACGCGCATCATCGACGCGACCTCGGCCACCGTCAGGAACTGGACCTGGGACGGCCGTAGGGGCTCGGGACGTTCCGCCGCCATGGGGCACCGCCTTCCTCCCCCGAGACGGGTTCCCCGGTTCGCCCGGTGGTGGGGGATGCAGGTGCAGTCTACCGGGGCGGATGTGACGATCGGTCCGCCAGAGGGGGGCCCGATCGTGCTACAGCACGGCGCGTCCGTGTGACTTTGCGTCATACGATGAGCTGAACGAGGTACCGGCGGCCCGGGTCAGCCGCGACCGAGCGCCACCGAGCGGTCGTGCGCCGCGGCGACCGCGTCGGCCAGGGCCGCACGCAGCCCGTGCCGCTCCAGCTCGCGCAGGGCGGCCGCCGTCGTCCCGGCCGGCGAGGTGACGTTCTCCCGCAGCACCGCGGGGTGCTCGCCGGTCTCGCGCAGCATCCGCGCGGCACCGAGCGCGGTCTGCACGGTCAGCTCGGTCGCGTCGGGGCGGGTCAGGCCCAGCCCGACGCCCGCCTCGATCATCGCCTCGGCGACGAGGAAGAAGTACGCGGGCCCGGATCCGGACAGCGCGGTCGCGGCGTCCTGCTTCGCCTCGTCCAGGCGCAGCACCGCGCCGACGGTGGACAGCAGTGCCTCGGTCTCGTCGAGGTGCGCGGGGGTCGCGTGCGTGCCCGGGGAGATCGCGCACATCGCCGCGCCGAGCAGCATCGGGGTGTTCGGCATGACCCGCACGACCGGCGTGCCGTCGGGCAGGGCGCCCTCGAACAGCGAGGTCGGCAGGCCCGCGCACAGCGACACGACGAGCGCGCCCGGCTCCAGCGCCCCGGCGACCTCGCCGAGCAGCGTGACGACGTCCTGCGGCTTGACGGCGACGACGACCGTCCCGGCCCCGCGCACCGCCTCGTCGACCGGGGCCGCGGTGACCCCCAGCGACGCGGTCAGCTCCTGCGCCCGCGCCGGGTACCGCTCGGCGACCACCAGGTCACCGGCGTCCCGTCCGGCCGCCAGCAGCCCGCCGAGCAGCGCCTCGCCGATCCGTCCCCCGCCCAGTACCGCGATCCTCGTCATGGGGGCAGCGTAGGAACCCCTCAGCGGGCCAGCGGGGCCAGGGCGAGCTGGCGGGCCTGGCAGACGGTGCGGCCGCGCGCGTCGACGACGGTGACGTCCTCGTCGAACTGCGCGCTCGACACCCCGCCGCCGGCGGGCGGGCTCGACACCGCACGCGAGCGGGACCCGACCCGCAGCCAGCCCGGGGCGGGTCGGGCCCGCAGCAGCGCGGTGAGCTGCACCGTCGGCGCCCAGCCGAACGTCCCGCCGAGGTTGAACACGGTCGGGGGCAGGATGTCGCCGGCCATCAGCGCGAACAACACGTCCGGCTCCTCGCCGCGCGGGCGGACCCAGCCGGTCATCTCCGGCGGCCCGGTCTCGCCGCGCAGGAACGGCAGCGCGCCGCGCGGGTAGCGCAGCTCGCAGGCGGCGGCCAGGCCGCGCGCACCGCCCTCGGCCGACGCCGGGTCGAGCGCGTCCGGGTCCGGTTCGACGGCGAGCGCGGAGCCGTCGTCCAGGCGTGGGGCCTCGGTCGGCAGCACGCCGGCGGTGACGGTGGAGTGCAGCATGAGCCTGCCCTCCTGGTGCAGCCGCACGGCGACCGTGGACACCGTCCGTCCGACCTTGAGCGGGTCGGTCGTGATCTCGACCGGGCCCAGGTCGGGCGCGCGCAGGAAGTCCACGGCGACGGCCAGCGGGTCGGGCGCGGGGGCGTCGTCGGCCGCGAGGCGGGCCAGCCCGGACTTGGCCATGAGGACCATCAGCAGGCCGCCGAAGGCCTTGTCCCCGATCGCCCAGGTCCCGTCGAGCCGGGCGCGGAACCGGCCGTCCCCGAGGTGCTCGATCACGTGCGAGTCGGCGAAGGGCCGGACCGTCGTACTGCTCATGCGGGCATGTTACCCACGGGTAGGGGCGACGGCGGACATCGTCGGGGTGAGGTGCAGCCGGGCGAACAGCAGCGACTCGGCGAGCAGCGCCGTGCGCTCCTGCCGGGTCCGGCAACGCCGGGTCGACACCTCCAGGACGACGGTGCCGCCGTCCGCGGCGAACCGGGAGTCGGCCAGGCGCTGGCACACCTCGGCGCACGGCTGCGCCCCGCGGCCGGGGACCAGGTGCTCGTCGCGCGGGGCACCGGAGCCGTCGGTGAGGTGCAGGTGGGTGAGCCGGTCCCCCATCCGCCCGGCGAGGTCGAGGGCGTCGACGCCGGCCGCGGCGGTGTGCGACAGGTCCAGGGTGTAGGCGCCGAACCCGACCTCGGTCGGGTCGTGGCCGAGCGCGTAGGGCACGGTGCTGATCGCGCCGCGGGTCACCGGGAACATGTTCTCGACCGGGAGCGTGACGTCGTGGAACTCGCGGGCGCGGGCGACCTCGTCGGCGAAGACCCCGGCGTAGCGGCGCTGCCAGCGGAACGGCGGGTGCACCACCACGGTGCGTGCGCCGAGCCGGGCCGCGACCTCGACGGTCCGGCGCAGCCGGTGCACCGGGTCGGCCCCCCAGACGCGCTGGGTGACGGCCAGGCAGGGGGCGTGCACGGCGAGGATCGGCACCCCGTGGCGGTGCGCGAGGCGCTCGACCGCGCGCGGGTCCTGGCTGACCGGGTCGGTCCAGATCATGAGCTCGACGCCGTCGTAGCCCAGCTCACCGGCGATCTCGAACCCGGCGGCGACGCCCTCCGGGTAGACCGAGGCCGTGGACAACGCGACGGGCGCCGACCCGGGCAGGTCGGCGGTGGGCAGGCGCGACGGTGTCACGAATCGTGGAGTCGTCACACCGTCGCTCATCGTTACCGGTCCAACAACACCAGGATCGCCGGGGACACGGTCAGCAGCAGTCCGACGAGCACCGCGAACAGCGTGGTCCTCAGGTCGTCGTTGCGCAGCAGGGCCCGTACGCCGAGCACCAGCCCGACGGTCAGCACGACCGCGAGCGACAGCGCCACGATCGGCAGCGAGGTCCACAGGTAGCGGAACAGCACCCAGATCGCCGCACCGGCGACGGCGCCGCCGATCCACTGGGCGATGACGACCGCCCAGGCCTGGCCGGTCCCGGCCGCACCGGACGGGGTGTCGCCGTCGAGGCCCGCGGGCGGCTGCGCACCGCTGTCGGTGACGGCGCCGCGGCGTCCGAAGCGGCGACGCGGGGGCTCGTCCTCCTCGACGGCGCCGGCGGCGAGCTCGCCGTGGTCCTCGTAGTCGTCGTAGTCGTCGTCCTGCGGGCGCTCGGGGGCGAGCACGCCGGTGCGGCCACCGTCGGCGGAGCCGGGTCCGTCGTCGTACCCGGCGGGGCCGTGGCGGTCGTCGTAGCGGGGGTCGGCGTCGTAGCCCCGGTCGTCGTAGCCCCGGTCCTCGTAGCCCCGGTCGTCGTAACCCTGCCGGTCGTCGTAGTCGTCGGTGTACGGGTCGTAGGCGCCGGTCGGCGGGCCCGCGTCGGCCGGATGCGGACGGGGGCCGTCGTGCTCGTCGTCCAGCGGCGGGGCGCCGAACTGGGTGGGCGGGCCGCCGTCGTCGTCGGCGGTGGGGGCCGGGCGGCGGGCGCCGAGCCGGCTGGTGGGGATCTCGTCGGGGACGTCGTCGGCCGCGCCGGGCGGGGGGCCGTACGGACCGGCCGGGCGCGGGGCGTCGCGGGGGCCCCAGGCCTGGGTGGCGGGGCCGTCGTCGTGACCGTGGGGGCGGCCGTTCGGCGGGCCCTGCGGCTCGGGCGGGAGCGGACGGGCCTGCGGGGCCGGGCCGGGACCCGCGGACCACTGACCGGGGGGCGGGCCCTGCGGCCTGCGGGGCGGGGCACCGTTCGGGGCACCGCCGAAGGCCGTGGCCCCGTGGGGCGCAGCACCGTTCGGGCTGCCGCCGTTCGGGGCGCCGCCGTAGGGAGCACCACCGTTCGGGGCGTTGCCGTTCGGCACGAACGGCTCCGGTGCGCGCCCGGCCGGCCCCTCGGAGGGGTCGGGGCGGCGCGCGGGCGGGAACGAGGGGTGCTCGACGGGGGGCGGGCCGTCGCCGCCGCGCGGGGCGAACCCGCCCGCGCCCTCGGGCGGGCGGACACGGTCGGCGGCCGCGGGGCGTCGCGGCGGGGCCGCCACGTCGGTCCGCGCGGGTGCCGCGGGCGACGGGGTGCCGGGCCCCTCGTCGTCCTCCGCGGCGCGACGACGGCGGCGTCGTCCGGGCTGCTGGCCGCCGTTGGCGGCCAGGAGCTCCGCGACCGTCCGCTGGCGAGGCTCTCCGCTGTCCACACTCATCACGACCACCGTGCCCTGTGTGTTGTCAAGGGTCCAAGCCCGCCCGGGGATGTCTGCGCCGAGCGGTCGTCCCCGTTCGTCCCATCGAGCATGTCGAAGCGCCGGAGGATCACTCCCTCGCGCAACGCCCACGGACAGATCTCGAGTTCGGTCACGCCGAGGGCGTCCATCGCGGCCTGCGCGACGACCGCCCCGGCGACGAGCTGGTGCGCCCGGCTGGCGCTCACACCGTCGAGCTCGGCGAGGTCGGGACCCGACATCCGGGTGATGAACGCCGACAGCTGGCGCAGTCCCTGCGCGGTCAGCGTGCGGCGGGCGCCCGGCCCGGCGCTGGACGGCGCGGCACCGGCGAGCCGGGCCAGCGTCCGGAAGGTCTTGGAGGTGCCGACGGCCCGGTCCGGGCGCCCCGCGGCACGCAGCCGTCCGGCGACGGGGGCGATCTCGTCGCGGACGCGCTCGGTCAGCGCGGCGACCTCCGCCCGCGACGGCGGGTCGGAGGTGAACGCCTCGCGGGTCAGCCGGCCCGCACCCAGCGGCACCGACGCGGCGACGTCGGGGGTCTCGTCGCGCCCGACGGCCAGCTCCAGCGAGCCGCCGCCGATGTCGAGCACGAGCAGCCGCCCGGCCGACCAGCCGCACCAGCGGCGGACGGCGAGGAAGGTCCAGCGGGCCTCGTCCTCGCCGGGCAGGACCTCCAGCGCCACCCCGGTCTCGCGCTGCACCCGGGCGAGGACCTCGGCGGAGTTCGTCGCGTCGCGCAGCGCGGACGTGGCGAACGCCAGGAGGTCGTCGCAGCCGGCGGCCCGGGCGGTGTCCCGGGCCCGGTGCACGCTCTCCAGCAGCGCCTTCACGCCGTCGCGGCCCAGCGCGCCCTTGCGGTCGAGGTGCTCGGCCAGGCGCAGCTGGTCCTTCTCCGAGGACATGGGCCGCGGGTGAGCACCCCGGTGGGCGTCCACCACCAGCAGGTGAACGGTGTTGGACCCCACGTCGAGAACGGCCAGGCGCACCCGATCAGGTTACCGAGCCGTTATCGACGGTCGGGCAACCCCTGGCTCACACGTCGAACTTGTAGCCGAGCCCGCGCACCGTGACCAGGTGCTTGGGCGTCGAGGGGTCGCCCTCGACCTTGGACCGCAGCCGCTTGACGTGCACGTCGAGGGTCTTGGTGTCGCCGACGTAGTCCGCGCCCCACACCCGGTCGATCAGCTGGGCGCGGGTGAGCACCCGCCCGACGTTGCGCAGCAGGTACTCCAGCAGGTCGAACTCCTTGAGCGGGAGCGCGACCTCGTCGCCGTTGACCGACACGACGTGCCGCTCGACGTCCATCCGCACCGGCCCGGCCTCCAGCACACCGGTGCCGCCCTCGGTCTCGCCGCCGGTCTCGCCCCCGCGGCGCAGCACCGCGCGGACGCGGGCGATGAGCTCGCGCGCCGAGTAGGGCTTGGTGACGTAGTCGTCGGCGCCGAGCTCCAGCCCGACGACCTTGTCGATCTCGCTGTCGCGGGCGGTCACCATGATCACCGGCACGGCGGAGCGGGAACGCAGCGCCTTGCAGACGTCGGTACCGCTCATGCCGGGCAGCATCAGGTCCAGCAGCACGATGTCGGCGCCGTTGCGGTCGAACTCGCTCAGCGCGTCGTTGCCGTTGGCCGCGACGGCGGTGGTGAACCCCTCCTTGCGCAGCATGAACGCGAGCGGGTCGGCGAAGGACTCCTCGTCCTCGACGATCAGCACCCTGGTCATCTCATCCTCCGGTTCGGGCGGTCTGGGGGGAGCTGCCGGCGGCAGCCTCACCGTGGGGGGCGCCGCCGATGCCCATCCGGGCGGGCAGGCGCATGGTGAAGGTCGATCCGGTGCCGGGACGGCTCCACAGCCGCACCTCGCCACCGTGGTTGGCGCAGACGTGCTTGACGATCGCCAGGCCGAGACCGGTGCCGCCGGTGGCCCGCGAGCGGGCCGGGTCGACCCGGAAGAAGCGCTCGAAGACCCGCTGCTGGTGCTCGGGGGCGATGCCGATGCCGCGGTCGGTCACCGCGATCTCGATCGAGCCGTCGACCGAGCGCCGGCTCACCGACACCGACGAGTCCGCCGCGGAGTAGGCGATCGCGTTCTCCAGCAGGTTCGTCAGCGCGGTGACGAGCAGCGTGCGGTCGCCGTCGACGACCAGCCCAGAGGTCTCGTCGGCGGTGATCTCGACGGCGTGCGACTCGGCCGAGGTGCGGCTGCGGGCCAGCGCCTCGGAGACGATCTCGTCGACGTCGACGGCGGCCAGCGCGGGCAGCCGTTCGGCGCCGGTCAGCCGGGACAGCGCGATCAGCTCCGACACCAGGTTCCCCATCCGGGTCGCCTCGCGCAGCAGCTTGTCGCCGAACCGGCGGACCTCGCAGACGGCGTCGGGGTCGGGCTCGCCGCCGTCGGCGGGCTCCAGGCCGTCGAGGCTGTCGAGCAGGGCCTCGGCCAGCAGTGCGACCGCGCCGACCGGGGTCTTGAGCTCGTGCGAGACGTTGGCGACGAAGTCGCGCCGGGTCGCCTCCAGCCGGGCCACCTCGGAGGTGTCGACGGCCTCGACCAGCGCGAAGCCGTCGCCGAGGGAGCGGACCCTGGCCTGCACCGCGACCGGGCCGCGGGGCGTCCGGTCCAGCGGCGAGAGGTCGACGGTGTAGTCACCGGAGACGAGCAGCCGGTCCCTGCCCTGCACCCGCCGGCAGGCGGCGAGCGCGCGCGGGTCGAGCCGCTCACCGGTGACGGCGCCGAGCGCGGCGGCCCGCGGGTTGTGCAGGAGCACCTCACCGCCGGCCCCGACCACGGCGAGCCCGGAGCTCGACTGGCGGAACGTGCGGTGCAGCAGCTCGCCGAGGGTGGGTCCGTCGGCGGCCACGGGGTCCGCCGGGGGGCGGCCGGTGCCGGGGCTGGGTCGGCCGTGCGACGGCCGTCGCGCCAGTGCGGCCCCGGCGGTGAGACCGAGGAGCAGGGCGAGGGCCGTGATCAGCCACGCGAGCGTGGTCACGGGTGCATGGTAGGCAGCCGGGGGTACCCCCTGACCAGCGCAGGACACCGGATGGTGACGCCCGCGACCCCTTCGCGCGACACTGTTCGGTCCCCGTTCACCGCGGGTTCAGCGAACCCCTCCACCCGACCCGGGGTGCTCCCAGGGTCACTCTCGTAGCGCTCTAAGCCACGAAAGTGACCCTGGGGACATCCCCGGGGGGCAGCGGGCGGGGGCGGTGGGGTCAGCGACCCTGGTTCGCCACCCCGGCGATGGCCTCCTGCGCCGCGGCCGGGTCGAGGTAGCGCCCGCCCGGGTTCGTCGGCGTCAGGTCGTCGTCGAGGTCGTAGACCAGCGGGATGCCGGTGGGGATGTTCAGGCCGGCGATGTCGGCGTCGGAGATGCCGTCGAGGTACTTCACCAGCGCGCGCAGCGAGTTGCCGTGCGCGGCGAGCAGCACGACCTTCCCCTCGCGCAGGTCCGGCACCACGGCCTCGGTCCAGTAGGGCAGGAACCGGTCGACGACGTCGGCCAGGCACTCGGTCAGCGGGGCGTCGACGCCGGCGTAGCGCGGGTCGGCGTCCTGGGAGAACTCCGAGCCCTTCTCGATCGCGGGCGGCGGGGTGTCGTAGGAGCGGCGCCAGAGCATGAACTGCTCCTCGCCGTACTGCTCCAGGGTCTGCTTCTTGTCCTTGCCCTGCAGCGCGCCGTAGTGGCGCTCGTTGAGGCGCCAGTCGCGCTTGACCGGGATCCAGTGCCGGTCGGCGGCGTCGAGGGCGATGTTCGCGGTGGAGATGGCCCGGCGCAGCAGCGAGGTGTGCACGACGTCGGGCGCGACGCCCGCCTCGGCCAGCAGCTCGCCGCCCCGGCGGGCCTCCGCCTCGCCCTGGGAGGAGAGCGGCACGTCCACCCAGCCGGTGAACAGGTTCTTCGCGTTCCAGTCGCTCTGACCGTGACGCAGCAGTACGAGGGTCGGCATGGCGGACAGCCTGCCACCTACCCGCGGGAAAGGTCGGCGAGCACCGCCCCGAACGTGTCCACCAGCACGTCCACCTCGTCGTGGGTGACCACCAGCGGCGGGGACAGCCGCACGGTCACGCCGTGGGTCTCCTTGGCCAGCACCCCCCGCCGGGCGAGTGCGACGCACACGTCGCGGCCGGTGCCGACCCGCGGGTCGACGTCGACGCCGGACCACAGCCCCACCCCGCGCACGGCGGTGAGCCCGGGCAGCGCGCGCAGCCGCGCGTCCAGGTGCGCGCCGAGCTCACGGGCCCGCGCCTGGTACTCCCCCGTCGCCAGCAGCGCGCACACCGCGGATCCGACGGCGGCGGCGAGCGGGTTGCCGCCGAAGGTGGAGCCGTGCTCGCCGGGGCGCAGCACGCCGAGCACGTCGCGCCGCCCGACGACGGCGCTGACCGGCACGATCCCACCGCCGAGCGCCTTGCCGAGGGTGTAGAGGTCGGCGCGCACCCCCGACAGGTCGGTGCACAGCGTGGCCCCGGCCCGGCCGAGCCCGGACTGGATCTCGTCGCAGACCAGCAGCACGCCCCGCCGCTCGGTGAGCTCGCGGACCGCGCGCAGGTAGCCGGGTGGCGGCACGAGCACCCCGGCCTCGCCCTGGACCGGTTCGAGCAGCACCGCGACGGTGTCGTCGGTGAGCGCGGCGGCCAGCGCGTCGGCGTCGCCGTAGGGGACGCGGTCGAAGCCGGGGGTGAACGGGCCGAAGTCGTCGCGGGCGACCGGGTCGTCGGAGAAGGAGACCACCGTCGTCGTACGGCCGTGGAAGTTCCCCCCGGCGACGACGATCCGCGCCGCCCCCGGCCGCACGCCCTTCACCCGGTACCCCCAGGCGCGGGCGACCTTCACCGCGGACTCGACGGCCTCCGCGCCGGTGTTCATCGGCAGGACGGCCTCGGTGCCGGTCAGCGCGGCGAGGTCGCGCTGGAACGCCGGCAGCCGGTCGTTGTGGAACGCCCGCGCGGTCAGGGTGAGCGTGTCGAGCTGGGCGTGCGCGGCCGCGGTGAGCGCGGGGTGGCGGTGCCCGAAGTTGAGCGCGGAGTAGCCCGCCAGCGCGTCGAGGTAGCGGACGCCGTCGACGTCGGTGACCCAGGCGCCGTCGCCGTGGGACAGCACGACCGGCAACGGCGCGTAGTTCCGTACGCCGAACTCCTCGGCGAGGGCGATCTGCGGGTCGGTGCCCGGGACCACGGCGGTCACGACCGCAGCTCCAGCGTGGCGCACTTGATCCCGCCGCCGCCCCGGCGCAGCTCCGAGGTGTCGACGCCGACGGTGCCGAACCCGCGCTCGGCCAGGTCGGCGGCGAACTTCTCGGCCTGGGGCGCGTGGACGACGGTGCGCCCGTCGGAGAAGCAGTTCAGGCCCAGCACCGCCGCGTCGTCGTCGGAGACGACCACCGCGTCGGGGAAGCGGAACCGCAGCACCTCCTGGGAGGCGTCGTCGAACGCGCCGGGCAGGTAGGCGACCGCGCCCGGCCCGCCGGCCGGGTCGAGCACCGCGAACGCGGTGTCGAGGTGGTAGTAGCGCGGGTCGACCAGCTGCAGGGACACGACCTCGCGGCCGAACACCTCCGCGGCCTCGGCGTGCGCGCGCGGGTCGGTGCGGAACCCGGTGCCCGCGTAGACGGTGTCGCCGACGAGCAGCAGGTCGCCCTCGCCCTCGTTGACGTGGCGGGCCTCGTGCACGGCGAACCCGGCGGCCCGGAACCACGCGCCGTACGCGGGCCCCTCGGCGGCGCGCTCGGTGTGCCGGAACCGGGCGGTGAGCGCGGTCCCGTCGATCACGGTGCCGCCGTTGGCGGCGTAGACCATGTCCGGGTACCCGGGCAGCGGGTCGACGAGCCGGACGTCGAACCCGAGGTCGCGGTAGACCGCGTGCAGGGTCTCCCACTGCGCCAGTGCGAGCCGGGTGTCGGTCGCCTGCTCCGGACGCATCCAGGGGTTGATCCGGTAGCTCACCGTGAAGTGCTCGGGGCGGCACATCAGCACAGAGGTCATGGGCACAGCATGGCGCGCCCACCCCGTGCGTTTCCCGGCTTCGGGCGCACGATCTGCGCGTGCCGTCCCGGTTCGGCGCTGGTTCCGCGCGCTCCGGTCTAGCATCCGGCGTCGTGGACGGGATCGACGCGATCGACCGCAGGCTGCTGGACCTCCTCCGGGTCGACGGGCGGGCCGGCTGGGCCGAGCTGGGCGAGCGGGTGGGCCTGTCGGCGTCGGCGGTGCGACGCCGGGTGGACCGGCTGACCGCCCGCGGCGTGGTGCGGGGCTTCACCGTGCAGGTGGACCCCGACGTCGAGCAGGGGCCGGGCGTGGAGGCCTACGTCGAGCTGTTCTGCCGCGGCACGGTGGCCCCGGCCGAGCTGCAGCGGATGCTGTCGGCGGTGCCCGAGGTCGTCACGGCGGGGACGGTCACCGGGGAGGCCGACGCACTGGTCCTGCTGCGCTCGCGCGACGTGCGGTCCCTGGAGGACGCTCTGGAGCGGCTGCGGCTCGCGGCCAACGTTGACCACACCC
This sequence comes from Pseudonocardia sp. DR1-2, assembly GCF_023717215.1. NCBI lineage: Bacteria > Bacillati > Actinomycetota > Actinomycetes > Pseudonocardiales > Pseudonocardiaceae > Pseudonocardia > Pseudonocardia sp. DR1-2. Next base: position 131,256 of record NZ_JAMQOF010000009.1, read on the forward strand.
GCTCGGCCGTGGTCCTGACCTGGCTGGTGACTCGTTGAACTCTCACGGGACACCGCGTACCGTAGTCGGTTGAGAGTTCAACCAAAGGAGCAGCCGTGCCCGTCCAGCGTCTCAACCACGCCGTCCTCTACGTCCGCGACGTCCCGCGCAGCGTCGGCTTCTACCGCGACACCCTCGGCTTCCGCCCGGTCGTCGAGCTCCCGGGCGGGCGCGGCGCGTTCCTGCAGGCCGAGGGCTCGACCAACGACCACGACCTCGCCCTGTTCGGGATCGGCGCGCAGGCCGGGGCCTCGCAGGCGGGCCGCGGGACCGTCGGGCTCTACCACCTGGCGTGGGAGGTCGACACGCTCGGCGAGCTCGCCCGGATCGGCGAGCGGCTGCAGGCGGCCGGGGCGCTGGTCGGCGCCTCCGACCACGGCACGACCAAGGCGCTCTACGCGAAGGACCCCGACGGTCTGGAGTTCGAGGTGTGCTGGCTGGTCCCGGCGGCCCTGATCGACGGCGACGACCACGACATGCGCATCGAGCCGCTCGACATCGCGGCCGAGATCGCCCGCTACGGCGCGGACACCCGCGGCGGGATCGGCGTCTCGGTCCCGGCCTGAGCCCGTCTCAGCCGGGCTCGTTGAGGTCCACCCGGTAACCCGAGCGGGACGAGAACTGGGCGGTGACCGAGAACCGGTCGCCGCGGACCAGGGTGTGCCGCCACTCCACGGGGCGCCCGGCGGACAGGCCGAGCCGCTCGATCGACAGGGCGGCGACGCCCTCGTCGATGCCGAGCAGCTCCCGCTCGCCGCGCCCGGGCAGCACGGCCCGGATGTTCTCCATGCCGCCGTCGACGCGGATCCCGCAGCGGCGCCGGTACTCGGGGTAGATGCCGGTGTGGGTGAAGTCGACGTCGAGCAGCGGCGCCGCCAGCTCCTCGGGCAGCCACACCCGGTCGACGGCGAGCGGCTCGGCGTCGGCGAGACGCAGCCGCTCCAGGTGCACCAGCGGCGTGGACTCCTCCAGCCCCATCCGGGCCGCGACCACGCCGTCGGCGCGGACCTCGAAGGTCCGCACCACGCTGCGCTGGGTGCGCCCGGCGGACTCGACCGCCACGTAGAGCGAGTACGGCTCGTCGAGCGGCTGCTCGATCTCCGAGCGCACGGTCGGGCGGGCGACCCGCCCCCGCCCGGCGACGACGGCGCCGTCCTCCCGCAGCCGGCGCAGCGCCTCGCGCACGGTGTGCCTGCTGACCCCGTAGTCGGCGGCCAGCGCGAACTCGCCGGGCAGGGCCTCGTCGAACTCGCCGTCGGACAGCCGGCGGCGCAGGTCCGCCAGCAGCTGCTGCCACAGCGGCATGGTCCCGTTGCGGACCAGTGCTCGCGCCGTCATCGCCCCACCCCCTCGCGCGTGATCACCGTAGGCGAGCGCCGTGGGGTCACCGCACGGCGGCCCGCGCGCGACGCCGGGTGAGCAGCACGCCGACACCCACGACGCCGGCCGCGATGAGCGCGGTCATGCCCAGCTCGAAGCGCGAGCCCTCGCGGGTGGCCATGTAGACGAGCACCACCGGGATCACGACGATCACCGCCCAGGTGAGCACCGGGTAGCCCCACATCCGCACCGGCATCGCGACGCCGTCGCGCTCCAGCACCCGGCGCATCCGCAGCTGGGACACCGCGATGACCAGGTAGACCAGCAGTGCGATCGCGCCGGAGGTCGCGAGCAGCGCGGCGAAGACCTCCTCCGGGAAGGCGTAGTTCGCGATCACCGCGACGAACCCGACCAGCGTCGACCCGAGCACCGCGAACCGCGGCACGCCCTGCCCGGTGGTCCGGTTGACCAGGTCCGGGGCCTGCCCGCGGCGACCGAGGGAGAACAGCATCCGCGACGCCGTGTACAGCGCCGAGTTCAGGCAGCTGGCGACGGCGACGAGCACCACGACGTCGACGATCAGCTTGGCCGACGGGACGCCCAGCGCCTCCAGGGCCGCCTGGTAGGAGCCGACCTCGGGCAGCCGCGGGTCGTTCCACGGCACGATCGCGACGACGAGCAGGATCGAGGCCAGGTAGAACACCGCGATCCGCCAGATCACCGAGCGGGTGGCCCGGCCGATCCCGCGGGCCGGGTCGCCGGACTCCGCGGCCGCGATCGTGACGATCTCGGTGCCCATGAAGCTGAACATCGTCACCAGCACCGCGGCGACCACCGCGCCCGGCCCGTTCGGCAGGAACCCGCCCTCGGACACCAGCCGGGACAGCCCCGACACCGACGAGTCGTCGCCGACGAAGCCGGGCAGCAGGCCCAGCACCGCGAGCACCCCGACGACGATGAACGCGATGATCGCGACCACCTTGAGGAGGGCGAACCAGAACTCGAACTCGCCGTAGTTGGCGACGGAGAACAGGTTGGTCACCGTCAGCAGCACGGTGACGGCCAGCGCCCAGCCCCACTGCGGCACCCCCGGCAGCCACGAGTTGAGGATGACCGCGGCCGCCGTCGCCTCCACCGGGATCACGAGGACCCAGAACCACCAGTACAGCCAGCCGACGGTGAACCCGGCCCACGGCCCGATCGCCCGGTCGGCGTAGGTGGAGAACGAGCCGGAGTCCGGCTGCGCGGCCGCCATCTCGCCGAGCATCCGCATCACCAGCACGACCAGCGTCCCGGCGAAGAGGTAGGCCAGCAGCACCGCGGGGCCCGCGGTGGCGATCGCGCTGCCGGAGCCGATGAACAACCCGGCGCCGATCACCCCGGCGATGCTGATCATCGTGACGTGCCGGTCGCGCAGCCCCGCCTTCAGCTCGCCACCGGCCTCCGGCCGGTTCACGGTCTCCGTCATGGCGCCTCCCCTCCTCGGTGCCACAGCCGGCGGTGGCCGGTGCGTTGCGCAATGGTCACCCGGGTGTCGCCCGTTGTCACACCCCGGGTCCCGTCCGGGGGCTGCGCCTAGCCTGGGCGGCATGGGATTCAGCGTGCAGCTGCGCGAGTCGACGGCCGCGACCTGGGACGCGGCGGTCGGGCACCGGTTCGTCGACGAGCTGTGGTCCGGCACCCTGGACCGCGGCGTGCTGCGGCACTACCTGGAGCAGGACCTGCAGTTCGTCGACTCGTTCCTCGCGCTGCTCGGCGCCGCCGTCGCGACGGCCGACCGGCCCGGCCCGCGGGTCCGGCTGGCCCGTCAGCTGGGGCTGGTCGCGGGCCCGGAGAACGACTACTTCGAGCGCTCGCTCGGTGAGCTGGACGGGAACCCCGAGCCGGAGCGGACCGCCCCGACCGTCGGGTTCGTCGACCTGATGGGCGAGGCCCGCGACGCCGGGTACGCCGAGGCGCTGGCCGTGCTGGTCGTCGCCGAGTGGCTGTACCTGGACTGGGCGACCCGGCCGGGCGCCACCACCCCCGGCGACCGGATCTCCCGTGAGTGGATCGAGCTGCACCGCGGCGTCGAGTTCGAGGAGTGGGTCGCGTTCCTGCGCGACGAGCTCGACCGCGCCGCCGACCGGCTCGACACCGCCCAGCGGGAGCGTGTCGCGGCGCTGTTCGTGCGCGCGGTGGATCTGGAGCTGGCGTTCTTCGACGCCGCCTACCCCGGCTGAAGGCCGACGACGGCCTTCACGACCTGGGCCCGGGCGACCACGACGCCGTCGGAGACGGCCGTCACCGCGGTGAACGCGGAGCGGCCGGTGCGCCGGTCGAGCGTTCCGCGGAACGCGACCTCCCGGCCCCGCGGGGCCTGCGCGGGCAGCGTGACCGCGGTGGACACCGACACCGCGTGCTCGGCCTCGGTGAGGTGCGGCAGGACCGCGAGCAGCGCGGCCACCTCCAGCCCGACGGCCAGCGCACCGGCGTGCGCACCGCCCGCGCCGCCGTCGGCGAGCTCGTCGACGGTGAACGCGACCCCGGCGGCCGGGTCGGCGTCGTCGAGCAGCCGGGCGCCCAGCGCGGCCTGCAGCGGGACGGCGAGGACGAGCGCGGCCCGGCGGGCCAGCGCCGGGCCGGTCAGCAGCGGTGCGGTCACGGGCCGAGTGTGCGCCCCGCGGGTGGCCGGGCGTCGACGTCCGGATGACGATCCGGGGCCGGTGGCTGCGAGGATCACCGGCATGGGAGGCAACCGGCGGGCGGTGGTGGTCGGCGCCGGGATCGCGGGCCTGAGCTGCGCGGTCCGGCTGCGGGAGCGGGGCTGGTCGGTGCGGGTGCTGGCCGACGCACCGGTGGAGGCGTCGACGTCGCACCTGGCCGCGGCCGTGTGGTTCCCGACCCGCGCCGGGCCGCGGGACAAGGTCCTCGACTGGGGCCGGCGCACCTTCACCGAGCTGGCCCGACAGGCCGCCGACGGCGTCCCCGGCGTCGTGATGCGGGAGTCGCTGACCCTCTACCGGACCGAGCCGGAGCCGCAGTGGTGGGCCGACGCCGTCGGCGAGGTCCGCCCGGCCCGGCCCGGCGAGCTGCCGCCCGGCTACGCCCACGGCCTGCGTTTCGCGGTGCCGCTGGTCGAGATGCCGGTGCACCTGCCCTGGCTGGCCGCCGAGGCCGGGCGCCTCGGGATCGTCCTGGAACGCCGCCGCGTCACCTCGCTCGACGAGGCCGGGCGGGACGCCGACCTCGTCGTGCACTGCTCCGGGATGGGCGCGCGGACCCTGGTCGGTGACACCACGGTGACCCCGGTGCGGGGACGGATCGTGCGTGTCACCAACCCCGGCCTGACGATGTCGGTCCGCGACGAGGCGCACCCCGGCGGACGCGCGTACGTGCACCCCCGCGCGCACGACTGCGTCCTCGGCGGCACCCTCGACGACGGCGTCTGGGACGCGACGCCGGACCCGGCCGCCGGCGAGGCGATCCTGCGACGCTGCCGCGACATCGTCCCCGCCCTGCGCGACGCCGAGGTCCTGGAGCACCTCGCGGGCCTGCGCCCGGCCCGCCCGGAGGTGCGGCTGGAGGCCGAGCCCGCCACCGCGACCCGGCCGCGGGTGATCCACGACTACGGGCACGGCGGTTCCGGCATCACCCTGTCCTGGGGCTGCGCCGACGACGTCGCGGACCTCGCCGACGCCCCCTGACCCGGTCAGGACATCCGCGGCTGCCCGTTCGACGCGGACAGCCCGCCGTCGACGGGCAGGTTGACCCCGGTGACGAACCGCGCGTCGGGCCCGGCGAGGAAGGCGATCACGTCGGCGACCTCGGCGGGGTCGCCGCCGCGGCCCATCGGGATGCGGTCGGCGAAGCGGGCCATCAGGTCCTCGTCGCCGGTCATGCCCTCGGTCATCTCCGTGTGGGTCAGCGACGGGCTGACCGCGTTGACCCGGATCCCCTCGCCGCCGTGGTCGAGCGCCATCGCCCGGGTGAGGTTGACGACGGCGCCCTTCGCCGAGTTGTAGGCGACGTTCGCCCAGTCCCCGCCCAGCCCGGACACCGAGGTCACGTTCACGATCGAGCCCCGGGTCGCGCGCAGGTGCGGCACCGCGGCGCGGGAGGCGAAGAAGACCCCGTCGACGTCGACGGCGTGCACGAACCGCCACTGCTCGGTCGAGGTCTGCTCCGCGGTGCCCGGCCGGGCCACCGCCGCGTTGTTGACCAGCGTGTCCAGCCGCCCGAAGCCGGACGCGACCTCGTCGACGAGGTGGGTGATCGCCTCCTCGTCGGACGAGTCGGCGACCAGCACGTGCATCCGGTCGGCGACCGCCGGGTCGGCGCCGGCCACCACGTCGTCGAGCTTCTCCTTCGTCCGCCCGGTCAGCACGACCGTGGCCCCGTCCGCCGCGAACCGCCGCGCGGTGGCGGCGCCGATGCCCGAGCCCGCTCCGGTGACGATCGCGACCGTGCCGTCCTTCGTTCCCATGATCGGCGGATACCCGCGGTGGGCTCACACGATGCAGAAGTCGTTGCCCTCCGGGTCGGCCATCCACAGGTGGTCCACATGTGGAGAACCCGGGGACAGGTGCTCCTCGACGACCCGGGCGCCGAGCGCGCACAGCCGTCGTGCCTCCGCCGCCAGGCGCTCGCCGCGCAGCTCGGCGGGCAGGTGCCGGCCGCCGGAGACCTGCAGGTCCAGGTGCAACCGGTTCTTCACCGTGCGCGGCTCGTCGACCCGCAGGAACGAGATCCGCGGGCCCGCGCCGTCCGGGTCGCTGATCGCGGCGACGTCGCCCCACTCGTCGGCGGGCACCTCGTGGTGGACCATCCACGCCTCCCAGGTCTCGAACCCGGTCGGCGGAGGGGCGGGGGCGTAGCCGAGCGCGGCACTCCAGAACTCCGCGAGCAGGCGTGCGTCGGCACAGTCGACGGTGATCGTCCAGGGGGTCGCCATGGGTGGAGGCTACGGCCGGGCCCCGACCGTTCCGCGGTGGCGCGGGTCGCGCCACCGCCCGGTCACGGGGTAACTTTCCGCATCCGATCACCCGGCGCACCGGTGGAGGGCGAGTGAACGGACAACCGCCCGGCAACGGAGTGCGACGGCTGAGCCTCCGCATGAGGTCGGCGGCCGACGTCGAACGGTTCGCCGCGGAGTTCTACGCGGGCGCGGTCATACGGCCGATGGGCGACGGCCGCGACTTCGAGGTGGGGAACGAGACCGTCGCCGCCCCGGGGTTCTCGCTGAGCGACCTGTGGGTCACCGCCGAGATGGACGCCACGGTCGACCCGGTCGAGAACGACTTCATGATCGACCTCGTGCAGGGCGGACGCATGCGCCTGGACACCGAGGCGTACGGCACCGTGCTGCTGCAGTCCGGCGACGTCGGCGTGCTCCCGCCCGAGGGCCGCTTCCGGGACCTCGCCGAGGACATCGACCTCGACGTCGTCGCCCTCGACACGGCGGCCCTGACCCGCTGGGCCGGACAGGTGCACGGTGTCGCGGTCGACCGCGTGCGGCTGTCCGCGATCACCCCGCGCAGCGGCGCGCACGCGCAGCGCTGGGCCGCGACCGTGGTGCACGTGCGCGACCGGGTGCTCGGCAACCCGATGCTGCTGGACGGGTCCGTCGCCGTCGACGAGGCGTTCGGGCTGCTGGCCTCGCGGTTCCTGGAGACGTTCCCGAACACCGTGCTCGACGAGGCGGGCCGGCGCGGGGGCGCACGCACCCCGGCCCTGCCCTCCCGTCTGGTCCGCAGCGTGACCGAGCACCTGCGCACCCACGCGCACCGGCCGTTCGACCCGGCGGAGCTGGCCCGGCTGACCGGGGGCCCGGCCCGGGCCGCCGTCGCCGGGCTGCGGCGGGCCGGGACCGACCCGGCCGCCGTGCTGTGGCGGGCCCGGCTCGACGGCGTGCGTGCCGCGCTGCGCGACGCGGGTCCGGCGGTGCCGGTGGACCTGGTCGCCGGCCGGTGGGGATTCGTCCGGCCGGCCCTGTTCCGGACGGCCTACGCCCGGGCCTTCGGCGAGACCCCGGAGGACACCGCGGCCGGCTGAGGGCACCACGCACACCGGCGGCAGCACCCTCGGCGGGGCCTACGGCTCCGCCGCCCCCTCGGACGCGGGCTCCGGTACCCCGTCCGCGGTGGCGGGATCCCGTACCCCGGACCGGGCCGAGGGGTCGGGCTCGCGTCGGGCGCCGGCCCCCCGGCCACCGGCCCACACCCCGGCCCGCCCGACGAGTCGGCCGACCGGCCCCTCCAGCGGACCGCGCCGGAACCGGCTCCGCCAGACCGTGGCGAACACGGCGTAGCAGGCGATCTCGGCGACGAAGGCCGGCACCGAGTCCGTCCGCGCGTACGGGGAGATCAGGTACAGCACGTGGGCGCAGTACAGGGTCAGCGTCATCGACCCCATGGCGGCCGGCGGCGCCGTCACCACCGCCACCACGTGCCCGGCGCGGCCCGGCAGCCCCGCCGCGAGGCACAGCACACCGACGACGGCGACGGCGATCCCGGACGACTGCACGACCTGCGGGGTGGTGCCGGTGTGCGGGCCGAGCACGGCCAGCCACCACCAGCTGTCGGTGGGAACGACCCCTCCCGCCCCCACGGACAGCAGCTCCGACACCGGGTCCTCGGTGCCCAGCGGCAGTGCGAGCAGCCGGGACAGACCCCCGAGCGGGTGCAGCAGCAGCCACGACGCCCACCAGGCGGCGGCCGCGACGGCGGTGCCAGCGGCGACGAGACGCAACGCCACCCGTCGCGACGACAGGTCCAGCCGCCCGACGACGAGTCCGACGCAGACGTAGGCGAACCACGTCGCGACCGGGTAGTTGCCGGTCAGGAACACCTCGCGCAGCGCTGTGAGCGGCTCGGTGGCGACCGACACGAACGACGGATCGGTCCCCAGCGGGGCGGGCAGGTGCGCGCGGGCCAGGTGGCTCACCACCGGCATCACGCAGGCAGAGGCGACCCCGACGGCGAGCACCACGCGGGTCGGCAGCAGTACGAGCGGCACGGCCAGGACGAACAGCACGCCGTAGAACACCAGGATGACGCCGGGGCTGCGGTCGGTGTCGAACGAGCCCAGTGCCAGGCCGATCAGGCAGACCAGCACGGCGCGGGTGCCGAGCCGGGCCGCCGCGACCCGGGCGGCGCGGGCCCCGGTGACGCGGGCGCGGCCGGTCGTGAAGGCGACGGCGGCCCCGGCGAGGACCGCGAACAGCGGCGCGGCTCGCCCGGCGAGCACGCTCTGGACCGGTGAGGCGGCGCCGTCCGGGCCGGACTCGGAGAACAGGTGCACCGCGATCATCCCGATCAGCGCGAGGCCGCGGGCGGCGTCCACCGCCACGACCCGCCCCGGCGGCGGCGCCGGGTCCGGGCCACGCCGCCGGGAGGTGGTCGTCGTCCCCATGGGCCGGGGCTCGCGCGTCACCGCGACGGCGTTAGCCGCGCCGGGGCCGGTCCCGGACACGGCGGGACGAAGGTCCCGCCGGGACCGGGCCGGAAGTCCCGGGGCCACCGGCCGGTGGCGCGCGATGGTGATCCCGCCCCGTGCGACGTCCGGCGTCCCGGGCACCGGTCCCCTCCCGGAAGGCACACGATGCCCCGACCGCTGAGTGCCCTGCTCGCCCTCGCCCTGGCCCTGCTCGCCGCCGCCGGGTGCTCCACCACCGTCGACCGCTCCGAGGTCGCCGCCCGCGCCGCCGCGGAGGCCGACGCCGCGGACGCCGACGGCCCCGCGGGGCCTGCCGGGCACGCCCCGGTGGCCGGCGGCTTCGGACGGCCGCACACCTTCCCCGGCGGCAGCGTCGTCGACGTGTCCCCGCCGCGCGGCGGGGGCCCCGGGCGCGCGGGCGTGCGCACGGCGACGGTCACCGTGACCCTGACCAACCCGACCGGGTCGCCCGCCGACCTCACCGGGCTGGACGTCGGCGCGACCGCCGACGGCGCCGAGCTGACCGCGCACGCCGAGGAGAGCACACCGGACGTGCGGCTGCCGCCGGGCGGCACCGCCCGCTTCGACCTGGTCTTCCCCCTGACCCCCGCGCCCGTGCGGGAGTTCGTCGTGACCGTCACACTCACCGCCGTCGACGCCGAGGGCGAGGACGTCGAGGGGTCGGACCACGCGGCGGGCGCGAGCGTGACCTTCGAGGCGGCGGTCTGACCGGCGGGCCCGGCCCGCACCCACAGACGACGGAACGGCGCCGCCCCCGCATCGCTGCAGGTCACGGCGCCGTCCCGGCCGGTCGTGCGGGTCAGGCCCTCTCGTTCTCCCGGGCCCGCAGGTCCTTGCGCAGGATCTTGCCCGAGGCCGACTTCGGGATCTGGTCGATGAACTCGACCACGCGCACCTTCTTGTGCGGCGCGACCTTCTCGGCGACGAAGCCCATGACGTCGTCCTCGGTCAGGTCCTCACCCGAGGCCTGCTTCACCACGAACGCCTTGGGGACCTCCTCGCCGTCGGCGTCCTTGACCCCGATGACCGCGGTGTCGGCGATCTTGTCGTGGGTCAGCAGCAGCGCCTCCAGCTCGGCGGGCGGCACCTGGTAGCCCTTGTACTTGATGAGCTCCTTGACCCGGTCGACGATCGAGTAGACGCCCTCGTCGTCGACGACGGCGATGTCACCGGTGTGCAGGAAGCCGTCGGCGTCCTTGGTGGCGTCGGTCGCCTCGGAGTTGTTGAGGTACCCGACCATCACGTTCGGGCCCTTCACCCACAGCTCGCCGCGCTCGCCGACGCCGACCTCCTTGCCGGACTCCGGGTCGACCAGCTTGCACTCGATGTTCGGCAGCGCGAAGCCCGACGAGTTCAGGTCGAGGTCGCCGCGGTCGTCGGGCATGCAGTGGCTGACCGGGGACAGCTCGGTCATGCCGTAGCCCTGCAGCACAGTGCAGTCCAGCCGCTTGGCGACGGCGCGGCCGAGCTCGCCGTCCAGCGGGGCGGCACCGGAGAAGATCGTCTTCACGCAGGACAGGTCGAACTTGTCGATGATCGGGTGCTTGGCCAGCGCGACGGCGACCGGCGGGGCGATGTAGAGCCGGTCGACCTGCAGGTCCTGGGTGATGGTCAGGAACTGCTCGAGGTCGAACTTCGGCATGGTGACGACGGTGGCGCGCGCGTGCAGACCCTGGTTCATCATCACGGTCATGCCGTAGATGTGGAAGAACGGCAGGAACGCCATGATCTTGGTCTCGCTGGTCACGTCACCCATGACCCGGATCTGGAGCAGGTTCGCCACCAGGTTGCGGTGGGTCAGCACCACTCCCTTGGCCAGGCCGGTGGTGCCGGAGGAGTAGGGCAGCACCGCGGTGTCGTCCGCGGAGGTGGTGAGCTCCGGGGCAGGCGCACCCGAGGAGACGAGGTCGCGCAGCGAGTCGTGGCCCTCGGTGGCGTCGATGGTGAGCACGACGTCCTCCGACAGCCCGGCCTCCTTCGCCCCGGCCACGGCGCGGTCGAGGAACGGCGAGACGGTGATGACCATCTTCGCGCCGGAGTCCTTGAGCTGGTGGGCCAGCTCGCCGCCGGTGTACATCGAGTTCGCGCTGGTCACGATGCCGTTGGCGCGCAGGATGCCGTGGAACAGCGCCGCCCACTGCGGCAGGTTCGGCGCGAACAGCGCGACGACGTCGCCGGTGCCGATGCCGCGGGCGGCGAGCCCGCCGGCGATCTTCTCGACCAGGCCGTGGAACTCGGTGTAGGTCAGCTGGTCACCGGTGGTGCCGTCGACGATCGCCGGCGCGTCCGCCCGGTCGCCGAACCCGTCGGCGAACAGGAACTCGGTGAGCGAGACGTCGGGGATCTCGACGTCCGGGTACGGGCTGCGCAACGACAAGGTTCGCTCCTTCGCGATGACCTGCGGGACGGGCGGCGCGGAGATCCGGCCGGGTTCGGCGCCATGCTAAGCGCACCGCACACGTGCCGTCGTCGTGGCGCCGCGAAAAGTTACCCGTGGGTCACTGGAACAGGTGCTCGAACGCCGCCAGGTTCGCGGTCGACTCGCCGTTCTCGCTGCGCCAGGCGTACTCGCGGCGGATGGAGGAGGCGAAGCCCAGCTCCAGGAAGGTGTTGAAGTCGCCGTCGGCGGCCTCCAGCACCGAGCCGAGGACACGGTCGAGCTCGTCCGCGGTGACGGCGTGGCGCGCCAGCCGCCCGACGAGGTGGATGTCCCCGACCCGGTCCAGGCAGTAGTGCACGCCGTAGAGCCTGGCGTTGCGCAGCAGCATGAACCGGTAGACGCCCTCGTGGTTCTCGTCGGGCCTGCGGCACACGAACGCCTGCACCGCGAGGGTCTGCTCGCGCAGGATCAGCCAGGTCTGGGTCTGGAGCCGGGCCTCACCGGGGAGGGTGACCAGCCACTGCCCGGGCCCGCGGTGGACGTACTCGGCGCCGGAGTCGGCCAGCGCGGCCCCGATCCGCTGCTCCAGGTCGCTCATACGTCCCTCCGTCGCCGCGCCGCGAACTCGGTGCGGGCCTCGTCGTAGGCGCCCAGCAGGGCGTCGGTCGTGCGGTCCCAGGAGAAGCGGTGCGCGTGCGTCGCCGCGGTCCGCCCCATCTGCTCGCGACGGCCCGGGTCGAGCGCGAGCTCGCCCAGCGCGTCGGCCCAGTCGGAGATGTCGTGCCCGGTGACGAGCAGCCCGGACCGGCCCTCGGCGACGGCGACCGGCAGCCCGCCCACCCGGGTCGCCACCACCGGCGTCCCGCACGCCTGGGCCTCCAGCGCGACCAGCCCGAAGGACTCGTTGTGGCTCGGGACGGCGACGACGTCGGCCGCCCGGTAGACCGTCACCAGCTCGTCACCGGCCCGGGGCGGCAGGAACCGGACGAGGTCGGTGATCCCCAGCTCGGCCGCCAGCTCGTGCAGCGACGTCGGCTCGGCCAGCCCCGACCCGGACGGCCCGCCCGCGACGAGCACGACGAGGCGCTCCCGCAGCCCCGGTGCGCGCGCGGCCAGCTCGGCCGCGGCGCGCAGCAGCACGTCGGGGGCCTTGAGCCGCTGGATGCGTCCGACGAACGCCAGCACCACCGCCCCGGCGGGCAGGCCCAGCTCGGCGCGGGCCGCGGCGCGGTCCCCGGGCCGGAAGCGGTCGGTGTCCACCCCGGGCGGGATGGTGACGGTGCGGCGCGGGTCGGCGTCGTAGAGGTCCAGCAGCTGCTTGGACTCGATCTCGGTGTTCGCCACCAGCCGGTCGGCCTCGGCGACGACCTGGTCCTCGCCGATCACCCGCACCCGCGGCTCGGGGGTGTCCCCGGCGGCGAGCGCGGCGTTCTTGACCTTGGCCAGGGTGTGCGCGGAGTGCACCAGCGGCACCCCCCAGCGGTCCCGGGCCAGCCAGCCGACCTGGCCGGACAGCCAGTAGTGGGAGTGCACGACGTCGTACCAGCCCGGGTCGTGGCGGGCCTCGGCCCGCAGCACCCCGGCGGTGAAGGCGCACAGCTGGCTCGGCAGGTCGTCCTTGCCGAGACCCTCGAAGGGGCCCGCGGCGACGAACCGGACCGTCGCGCCGGGCTCCAGCTCGACCGTCGGTGGCTGCTCCGACGACGTGGCGCGGGTGAAGATCTCCGCCTCGACGCCGCGGCGGGCCATCCGGATCGCCGTCTGCGCGACGTAGACGTTCATCCCACCGGCGTCGCCGGTGCCGGGCTGCTCGGTCGGGGAGGTGTGCACCGACAGCACCGCGACCCGTCGGGGCAGTCGCTCACTCACCCGAGCATCCTGACACGGCGCCGGAGCGCCAGCGCAGCCACCAGCGCCCGCAGCGGGTCCGCGGCGTGCCAGTCGTCGCCGCGGCCGGGCCAGGCCGGGACGGTCACCGTCGCGCCGTCGTCGAGGTCGACGACCAGCTCGTCATGCCGGTGCAGCCGCCCCGGGGGCGCGGTCTCCCCCAGCGCGGCCAGTGCCAGGACGACCTCGGGGTCGGCCGTCCACGGGCCGGGGGTACCGGTGCCGCGGGCGGTCCCGGCGACCCGGTCCGAGGCCAGCGGCACGTCGAGCAACTCCGCGAGGGTGGCGGGGTCGGGCCCGCCGGGGACGGCGGGCAGCGCGTCCAGCGCGGGCAGCACCCACGGCGCGTCGAGCACGACGGCGCGGTCGGTCGGCGCGACCGACCCGGTCACCGTGCGGACCCGGTCCGGCGGGTCGACGTCGTCGAGGTCCACCCGGCCGTCCGCGACGGCCGCGGCGAGCGCGGAGTAGGCGGCCGCGGCCACCTCCCCGGTCACCGCGCGCGCCGGGTCGGCCAGCCGGTCGAGCAGCTCGGTGACCTCGTCCGGCCCGTCGACGACGACCCGGTCCCGGACGCCGACGGCGGCGAGCACCGCGTCGTCGACACCGGGCAGGGCCCCGACCTCGTCGTAGAGCCCGGCCAGCCCGGTCGCCGAGCGCAGCCGCCACGTGCCGGCCAGCCGGCCGCCGAGGCGGACGTGGCGCGACAGCCACCAGGCGGTGTAGCCGGTGAGCAGCGCGGCCCGGGTGTCGCGGTCGCCGGCGAGCAGGGCCAGCGCCGCGGGCCAGCGGTCGTCGGCGACGAGGTCGAGGTCGCGTACGGCGGGCGGGGGGTCGCCGTCGCCGGGGTAGTGCTCGGCGTCGTGCAGCACGTCGGGGTCGAACGCGACGACCGTGAACCGGTCCAGCACGCCGGCGGCGACCAGGGCGTCGCGGGGCACGTCGGCCCACTCCGGCCCCAGCACGCCGACCGGGGCGTCCGGGTCGAGCAGGTCCCGGACGGCGGCGTCGGGCAGGACGAGCTCGTCGGCGCGGGCGGGGCGGCCGTCCTCGTCGGTGAGGGCGAGGGCCCCGAACCGCGGGTCCGGCGCGGCGCCGGGGGTGTCCAGCAGGGCGAGGACGGCGCGGGCCGCCGCGGTGGTGTCCAGGCCCGCCTCGGCGTCGTCGACGGACCGCTCCACGGCGGCGTGCAGCGCGGGCGCGTCGAGCAGGGTGTCGCGGTCGGCGTCGGCGGCCCCGAGGCGGCGCAGCAGCGGGTGGACGGCGTCGGGGTGGGCGATCCGCAGCTCGGGGAGCGCCGCCGCCCCGGCCGGGTCGCCCCCGACGGGGAGCAGCACCGAGGCGGGCCCGGGCACCAGGCGGCCGTCGGCGAGCGGGACGGGCAGCGCGCCCAGCTCGGCGGCCAGCCCCGGGACGGTGTCGGCGGCCGGGGCGAGCGCCGCGTACAGCTCCCGCCACCGGCCCGGATCCGCCTCGAGGCCGGTGAGCCGCTCCGCCAGCGCGGCGGGGCCGAGCCGGTCCACGCCGAGCCCGGCGGGCGGGACGACCCCGGACGCGACGAGCCGGGCGAACGCCGGACCGGTCGCGGCGAGCAGCTCGGGCAGCCCGTCGGCGGGCACGTCGAGCCACTCGGCCCGCTCCGGTGCGAGCACGTCCGCGTCGCCCGTGGCGGCGGGGAGCCACGGGGTGCGGGTCAGCGCGGCGGTGACCGCCGCGCGCAGCCGGCCGTCGAGCGGTGAGCGCGGGAACCCCGGCTCCGGCACCAGGGCGGTGCGGTCGGCGGGGCCGACGCGCCGGACGAGGTCGGCGTAGGCGGCCGCCGCGGCGTCGACCAGCGCGTCGACGCCCGGGTCGTCGGCACGGATCCGGCGGCGGTCCGGGTCGAGCGGGAACGGTGCGACCAGCCGGGCGGGCAGCGACAGCTGCTCGGCGCTGCGGGTGGGGGCGTGCAGGACCTCGCCGGCGTCGGGTCCGTACGGGGCGGGCCGGTCGCCGGGCAGCGGCAGCGCCCAGCGGACGCCCGCGTCCCCGGTGACCAGCAGGTACCCGGCGTCGCCGACGCGCACCCGGCCGTCGCCGAGGTCGGTGCGGGCGACGGTCACCGGGCCCGCCGTGACCGACTCCAGCCCCGGCAGGGCCAGCAGCAGGTCCCCGGCGGTGCGGGCGAGCTCGTCGAGCAGGTCGTGCGGGTCGGTGCCGGGCGCCGGGCGCAGCCGGACCTCGGTGGCGAACCCGGGCGGCGGCGGTTCCTCCTCCGGCGCGGGCCAGGCCAGCCGCAGCACCGGCACCCGGGCGTCGCGGGCCAGCTCGGCGGCCGCGGCACCGCCCAGCCCGGCCACCTCGACCGCGGTCCGCGCGGCCGAGAACGCGACGGCCCCGGCCGCCGTCACCAGCCGGGGGTCGGTACAGACGGCGAGCACCGCGGCGAACCCGACGCCGAACCGGCCGGTCGTGCCGGCCGCGTCCCGCTTGGCCGAGGCCCGCAGCGCGGCGAGCGCGGCGACCCCGGCGGCGTCGAGCGGGGCACCGGTGTTGGCGACGCGCAGCTCACCGTCCACCACGACGGCCCGGACCCGGCCGGGCAGGTCCGCGGCGAGCGCGGCGTCGGCGGCGTTCTGGAGCAGCTCGGCGACCCAGGTGTCGGCGTACCCGCCGCGGCGCAGGTCGTCCTCGGCGTTGACGTCCTCACGGAACCGGGTCGGCGACGACGACCAGGCCGCCAGGACCCCGTCCCGCAGCGCCGCCGTGCCGAACGGGTCGGTGCCGTCCGCGACGCCGGGAGGGCTCAGGACCCGACCGGCTCGAGGTCGACGCCGTCGTCGTAGACCAGGGCCGAGACGTGGACCGGGGAGCCGGAGGGCTCGGCGACCGAGGAGTGCGCGCCGCAGCCGAAGCCGACGGCGACGACCTGGGCGTCGGCCGGGGAGGAGCCGTTCGCGCAGACCCCGAACACGCCTTGCAGCGACCCGGCGAGCGGCACCAGGAACCCGCAGGTCCCGCAGGACGCGGGGGCGGACCGGGCGAGGTCGGCGGCCGGGCCGCGCTCCCCGTCCTGCCAGCGCTCGGCGGCGGCGATGCGGCCCTCGAACGACAGCACCCGCTCGCGGCCGAGGCCGACCTCGCGGGCCAGCGCGTCGACGGCCGGGTCCCCGGAGTCGACGTAGCCCGGTACCAGCCGGGGGTCGTCGGCCGGGGTGGGCAGCAGGTCGCCGGGCTTGAGGTCACCGGGGCGCACGCGCTGGTCCCACGGCACCCAGTCGGGCGCGACGAGCGCGGTCGAGCCGGGCAGCAGCACCGACTCCGAGACCGTCACCGGCCCGTCTTCGGCCGCGGCGGCGACGGTGACCGCCCACCGCCAGCCGCGGTAGCCGGGCAGGTGCGCGGCGAAGGAATGGGTGACCGAGCCGTCGTCCTCGGCGGTCGTGCCCAGGTGCGCGCCGACGGCGGCCACGGCCGCCTCGTCGCCCAGCTCGTCGGCCGCCTCCTCGACGGCCGCGGCCCGCGCCTCGTCCACCGCGTCGAACAGGTGCGACGGCGCGGGTGTCACCCGGGGCTGCGGCGTCTCCGCCCGCTCGTCACCGGAGTCGCCGACCTCGACACCCACCTCACCAGTGCTCACCTCACCAGTGTGCCACCCGTGCCCGGGCATCCTGGGCGGGTGCCCGCCCGAGCGCTGCTCCGCCGCCCCTCCGTGACGGGGCTGCTCCCCCTCCTGCTGGCCCTGGCGGCCTGCGGGGCCGCGGCCCCGGCGCCGGGGCTGCCTGCCCCGGGCCCCGTTCCGGTGGTCCGTCCGCAGGTCCTCGCCGAGATCCCG
Source organism: Pseudonocardia sp. DR1-2 (assembly GCF_023717215.1). Lineage (NCBI taxonomy): Bacteria > Bacillati > Actinomycetota > Actinomycetes > Pseudonocardiales > Pseudonocardiaceae > Pseudonocardia > Pseudonocardia sp. DR1-2. The sequence continues at coordinate 148,133 of NZ_JAMQOF010000009.1, forward strand.
CACGACCCGCAGGCGTTCACCCAGGGCCTGGAGCTGCGCGACGGGACCCTCTACGAGGGGACCGGCCGGGTGGGGCGCTCGCAGCTGCGCGCGCTGGACCCGGCGACGGGCGCGGTGCGGGCGGCGAGCCCGCTGCCGCCGGCGTACTTCGGGGAGGGCATCACCGTCGTCGGGGACCGGATCTGGCAGCTGACCTGGCAGGACGGGGTGGCGGTCGAGTGGGACCGGGCGACGCTGCGGCCGCTGCGCGAGGTGCCCGTCGACGGCGAGGGCTGGGGGCTGTGCCTGCTGGGCGACCGCGTGGTGCGCTCGGACGGCACCGACCGGCTGTTCTTCCACGACCCGGCCGACCTGGCGGGGACCGGCTCGGTGGCCGTCACCCTGGACGGCGCCCCGGTGACCCGGCTCAACGAGCTGGAGTGCGTCGGCGACCGGGTGTGGGCCAACGTCTGGCAGACCGACGACCTGGTGCGGATCGACCCGTCGACCGGGGCGGTCGACGCCGTCGTCGACGCGACCGGGCTGCTGCCGGCCGGGCAGCGGGCCGGGGCCGACGTGCTCAACGGCATCGCCCACGTCGACGGCGACGAGTACCTGCTCACCGGGAAGCTGTGGCCGACGACGTTCCGGGTGCGGCTCCCGGTGCCCCCGGCCTGACCCGCGCTGCGCCGGGCGGGTGACACCACCCGGCGGGATCGCCGGAACCGTCGGTGCCCGCCTGCACAATGACCGCGTGGCACCGAACCCGTTCCGCAGCCGCCGCCGGGCGGCCGGGTCGAGACGTGGCCCGGCCCCGCGCACCTCCCCGACCACCGGCCCGACCACCACCCCGATCGCCTCGGACCCGGCGCTGCGCCGTGCGCGCTCCGCCGGTGCCGCCACCGACGAGCTGCCCCGCCCCGGCCCGGCCACGGTCCCCCGCACGGTGACGGTCACCCGGGTCGCCGTGCACCGCACCCGCGAGCTGGGCGGGCGCGCGGTCGCGCTGTTCCGGCGCGCCGCGACCGCCGACGGTGCCGACCGGTCCGGGCTGACGGCGCTCACCTACGCCACGATGCTGACCTACGCGCTCGACGCGGCGGTCGCCGTCGCGCTGGCGAACACGCTGTTCTTCGCGGCGGCGACGGCGGAGTCCACCGCGAACGTGGCGCTCTACCTGGCGATCACCGTCGCGCCGTTCGCGCTGGTGGCGCCGGTGATCGGTCCCGCGCTGGACCGGTTGCAGCGGGGCAGGCGGATCGCGATGGCGGTGTCCTGTGCCGGCCGCGCGGTGCTCGCCGTGGTGCTCGTGTTCCACCTCGACGACTGGCTGCTCTACCCGGCCGCGCTGGGGATCATGGTGCTGTCCAAGTCGTTCCTGGTGCTCAAGGCGGCCGTGACCCCGCGGGTGCTGCCGTCGACGATCACCCTGGCGACGACGAACTCCCGGCTCACCACGTTCGGGATGGCCGCGGGCGGGATCGCCGGGGCCGTCGCGGGCGGGGCGGCGCTGGCCGTCGGCGGGGCCGGGCCGCTGTGGTGGACGGCGGTGCTCGGCGTCGCCGGTGCCGTGCTCTGCCTGCGGATCCCCCGCCGGGTCGAGTCCACCGCGGGCGAGGTGACCGCGGCGGTGCCCGCCACCCGGCCGGGCAAGCGCCGGTCCCGCGCCCCCGCGACGCGGGCGGTGCTCGTCGCGCTGTGGGGCACGAGCACGGTGCGGGTGCTGACCGGGTTCCTCACGCTGTTCGTCGCGTTCGTGGTGAAGGCCGGGGCCGAGCAGTCCCCCGACGGCGATCCCGCGGGCCAGCTGGTGGTGATCGGGATGGTCGGCGCGGCCGCCGGCGTCGGGCTGTTCGCCGGCAACGCGGTGGGGGCGCGCAGCCGCTTCTCCCGGGTCGAGCCGGTGGTGCTCGCGGCGGCCGCGGCGGCGGTGCTGGCCGCGGCGGCGGTGGCGCTGCTGCCGGGGGTCCCGACGGCGGTGGTCGCGGCCCTGGTCGCGTCGACGGCGAGCGCGCTGGCGAAGGTCTGCCTCGACGCGGTGGTGCAGCGCGACCTGCCCGAGGACGCACGGGCGTCGGCGTTCGGGCGGTCGGAGACGGTCCTGCAGCTGGCCTGGGTGCTGGGCGGGGCGATCGGGGTGCTCGCCCCGCACGACACGTTCCGGACCGGGTTCGTGATCGTGACCGGGGTGGTGGCGGTGTTCGCGCTGCAGGCCGCGCTGGTGCGCCGCGGCACCTCGCTGGTGCCCGGTCTGGGGCCGCGCCCGGCCGTCGCCCGCTGAGGGCCCACCCGCGCGCCGGGCCCGGATCCGTACGCTGGTCGGCGTGATCACCCGCCCCCGACCGCGCCCCCGCCGGTCCGCCGGCGTGCTGGCCGGGACCCTGGCCGCGGCCGCCCTCGTCCTCGCCGGGTGCGGCGGCGAGGCCCCGACGGTGACGTTCGACGTCGGTGGCACCTCGCTGACCGCCGCGCCCACCCAGTTCTGCGACACCAGCCTGCAGAACTGCCAGGACGCCCCGAACGCCCGGGTGACCGCACAGGTCCCGCCCGGGACGGAGGTCCGCATCACGGTGCCCGAGGAGGTCTCCTCCGCGCCCTGGCAGGTCGCCTACGCGTTCACCCGCGGCACCGACCCGACCCCGGTCCAGCAGCGCAGCGCGATCGCCGCGCCGGACACCCGCACCGACTTCACGCTGTCCCTGCCCGAGCCGGGCGACCGGCTCGTCACCGCACAGGTGCAGGTGTTCGGGGCGCCGCCGTCGATCGACCCGGAGAGCACCGACATCCAGTTCCCGGTCCGGGCGACCTGGGTGCTGGTCGGCGAGCAGGGCTGAGCGGGCGCGACCCGGGGCTCAGCGGCCCACGCCGAGCAGCCGGGCCAGCGCGGCGTCGGAGTCGGCCTGCGCGTCGCGGTCGTGGGTCGAGGAGAACACCAGCAGCTCGTCGGCGCCGGTGCGGGCCACGAGGTCGTCGAGCCGCTCGGCGACGGTGTCGGGGTCGCCGACGATCGCGTTCGCCAGCGCCCGGTCCACGGTCTCGCGCTGGCGCCGGGTCGTCGCGCGGTGCGGGTCCGGCGGCTCCAGCGGCGGGAACTCCCCGGTGGTGCGGGCCGCGGCGTGCGCCCACGCCTCGGACAGCGCCAGCTGCGGGTCCCCGACGAGCACGTCGGCGGACACCACCAGGTGCGCCGCGTCCCCGGCCCGCTCGCGGTAGTCCGCCAGCGCCGCCGGATCGTCGAGCACCGGTCCGCCGACGACGGCAGGCAGCCCCAGGTCCCCGGCCAGCGGCAGTCCCGCGCCGGTGGCGAGCAGGAACAGCGGTACGGCGTGCTCCAGCCGCGGGCGGGCCGTCACCGGGCCGCTGCCGTCGAGGAAGGAGCGGAGCTCGTCGAGGGCGGCGCGGAACTCCGCGTCGTCGGCCCCGCCGGCGCGCAGGGCGCGGCGGACCGGCTCGGTGAACCCGGGCGAGCGGCCGATGCCCAGGTCGATCCGCCCGGGATGCAGCGCCTCCAGCAACGCCACCTGCTCCGCGACGACGAGCGGCTGGTGGTTGGGCAGCATGATCCCGCCCGAGCCGACCCGGATCCGCGAGGTCGCCGCGCCCACCGCGGCCATCAGGACCGGCGGGCTGCCCGACGCGATCCCGGGCACGGCGTGGTGCTCGGCCACCCAGAACCGGTGGTAGCCGAGCTGCTCGGCGCGGACGGCCCGCGCCACCGTGCCGCGGACCGCGGCGGCGTCGGGCTCCCCGGCCCGCGTCCGCGAGCGGTCCAACATCGACAGGCGCACAGTCGCCCCAACGCCGCCCGCACCCGCCGCCATTCCGCCGCGCCCGGCAGCGGCCGGTCAGCCGTCCAGGTCGCGGGCGACGGCCCGCACGACCTCGGCGGCCAGCTTGCAGGTCTTGCGGTCCGGGTAGCGCCCGTGCCGCAACGCCGGCTGGATCTTGTTCTCCAGCAGACCCATCATGTCCTCGATCAGACCGTGCAGCTCCTCGGCGGGGCGGCGCGCGTTCTCCACCGCGGACGCCTGCTTCTCGACGATGCGCACGGAGAGCGCCTGCGGCCCGCGGCGGCCCTCGGCCATCCCGAACTCGACCCGCTGGCCGGACTTGAGCGCCTCCACGCCGGACGGCAGCGCCGCCTTGCGCACGTAGACGTCCTCACCGCCGTCCTGGGAGAGGAAGCCGAAGCCCTTCTCCGCGTCGTACCACTTCACCCTGCCGGTGGGCACCGTCGTCCTCGATTCCTGCTTGCTGTGTTGCTGCGTGCACGACAAACGCGCCCGGGCTCGCCGGACGCGCCGTCACCGATGGTACGCCTGGGACCCGTCCGGGGTCAGGCGTTCCGGACGCTCGCCGCACTCTCCAGTTCCAGCAGCCCGACCGACTTCTCCCGCATCTCGACCTTGCGGACCTTGCCGGTGACCGTCATCGGGAACTCGTCGACGACGAGCACGTAGCGCGGGATCTTGTAGTGCGCCAGCTTCCCGGTGGCGAACTCGCGCAGCGTGTCGGCGGTCATGGGCGCGGCGGCCTCGCGCAGCACCACCCAGGCGCAGAGCTCCTCGCCGTAGCGCTCGTCGGGGACCCCGATGACCTGGGCGTCGACGACGTCGGGGTGGGTGTAGAGGAACTCCTCGATCTCGCGCGGGTACACGTTCTCGCCGCCGCGGATGACCATGTCCTTGATCCGGCCGGTGATGTTGAGGTAGCCCTCGTCGTCCATCACGGCGAGGTCGCCGGTGTGCATCCAGCGGGCGCGGTCGATGACCTCGGCGGTCTTCTCCGGCTGCTCCCAGTAGCCCAGCATCACCGAGTAGCCACGGGTGCACAGCTCGCCCGGCTCGCCGCGCGGCAGCGTCCGGCCGGTCTCCGGGTCGACGACCTTGACCTCCAGGTGCGGGTGCACCCGCCCGACCGTGGACACCCGGCGCTCGAGGGAGTCGTCGGCGCGGGTCTGGGTGGACACCGGGCTGGTCTCGGTCATGCCGTAGGCGATGGTCACCTCGGTCATGCCCATCCGGTCGACGACCTGCTTCATCACCTCGACCGGGCACGGCGAGCCGGCCATGATCCCGGTACGCAGGCTGGACAGGTCGTAGTCGCCGAAGCCGGGGTCGTTGAGCTCGGCGATGAACATCGTCGGCACCCCGTAGAGCGAGGTGCAGCGCTCCTGCTGCACGGCGTGCAGGGTCGCCTTCGGGTCGAAGCCCGGCGCCGGGATGACCATCGTCGCGCCGCTGCTGGAGCAGGCGAGGTTGCCCATGACCATGCCGAAGCAGTGGTAGAAGGGCACCGGGATGCAGACCCGGTCGGCCTCGGTGTACCCGCAGGTCCGGCCGACGTAGTAGCCGTTGTTGAGGATGTTGTGGTGCGACAGCGTCGCGCCCTTCGGGAACCCGGTCGTCCCGGACGTGTACTGGATGTTGATCGGGTCGTCGGCCGTCAGCGACGCCTGCACCTGCGCCAGCTCGTCGCGGCGGGAGGCGTCGCCCGCGGCCAGCGCGTCCCACTCGGGGGAGCCGGTGATCACGACGCGCTGCAGGTCGGGACAGTCCGCCCGGACCTCGGCGATCATCTTCTCGTAGTCGGAGGTCTTGAACGACGACGCCGACACCAGCGTCGAGATCCCGGCCTGCTTGAGCACGAACTCCAGCTCGTGGGTCCGGTAGGACGGGTTGATGTTGACCAGGACGACGCCGATCTTGGCCGTCGCGAACTGGGTCAGCGTCCACTCCGCGGTGTTCGGCGACCAGATCCCGACCCGGTCCCCCACGGTGAGACCGGCCGCGAGCAGCCCGGTGGCCAGGTCGTCGACGGCGGTCCGCAGCTCGCGGTAGGTCCAGCGGCGCCCGGTCTGCACCTCGACGAGCGCGTCGTTGTCGGGGACGCGGGCGACGGTGCGGTCGAGGTCGTCACCGATGGTGTCGCCGAGCAACGGCGTGTCCGAGGTCCCGGACGCGTAGGACGGGACGGCGGGGGTTGCGGCGGCTGAGGTCACGACGTCGTACTCCTCGGGCGGTTCGGTGCGGGTCGTCACATCCTCGCCCCGGACGACGCGGTTGCCAACACCCGTCGGTCAGGACGAGGACAGGCGCCGCCTCCCCGACTCGGCGACCTTCGCCGCCCCGCGCCGCGCCCCGTGGGCCGCGCGGCGCAGCGGCCGCGGCGACGGCTCCGGCCACGGACCGACCGGCACCAGTACCCGTTCGGCCGGGGCGAACCCGGCGGGGTAGCCGGGCACCCGCCAGGTCCCGGCCGGCGCGTCCGGCGGCAGCCACTCCGGGCGCCACATGCCCAGCGCGAGGTCCAGGTCGGCCAGCCGGGGCGCGAGCTCGTCGGTCAGCTCGGTGCGCAGGTGCTCGGCCCACAGCCGTACCCGCAGGTCGCGCACCTGGTCGCCGGTGGTGACGAACGCCGTCGAGAGCTCGGTGTCGGTGCCGCGCATCGAGCGGGAGAAGAAGTTGGCCGACCCGACGGAGGCGAAGACGTCGTCGACCAGCGCCAGCTTGGTGTGGACGGTGAGGTCCTCGATCCGGTGCATGATCACGTTGCCGCGGTCGCCCGGGTCGAGCTGGTCGATCACGCCACGCTGGACGTCGCCGGTGACGCGGCGGCGGAACTTGTTCACCCCGGCGTCGACCGGGTCCTTGCGCCCGGAGCACACGAGCACGACCTTCACCCCGCGGGCGGCGGCGTCGCGCAGCAGACCGTAGAGCCGGAACGCCCGGCGCCCGCCCGGGACCTCGAAGAAGTACTGGTCCTCCAGGTAGACGTAGCGGCGCGCACCGCGGATCGCGGTGGACAGGGTGTGGAAGACCTCCTGGGCGCCGTTGCGGGGCAGCACCGTCCAGTGCCGCCGGTAGAGCATCCCGAAGTGGTCGATCTTCCACGGCCGCAGCGAGCGCAGCACCTGCACCGCGGTGCCGGGCGCGGAGCGCGGCGGGGCGGGCGGCGACGGCGGCAGGTCGTGCCGGAACGGCTCGGGGTTCATCGGCTCCCAGCCGGTGGGGGTGACCATGAACCGGCGCGGGGGCAGCGTCGCCGCCTCGGTCCACCGGCCCCGGTACACCTCCCACACCCGGGCCGCGCCGGGCCCGTGCAGCGCGGCGGCGCCGTCGTGCCAGCCCCAGCGTTCCTCGCCGATCGAGAGCCGGTCGTGCGGCTCGGCGTCGAACCGGTTGGCCGACAGGTCCAGCCCGCCGACGAACGCGGTCAGCTCCCCGCCGACGTGGGCGAGCACCACCTTCTGGTGGTGGCAGCCGATCCCGGAGCCGGACCAGTCCAGCAGCACCCGCCCGGCGAGCTGCGGGCGGCGGCGCAGCTCCAGCGCGGCGAACGCGTTCGCCCGGAACGGGCCGATCGCCACGCCGGGCACCGATCCGGAGAACAGCGCCGCGGTGAGCAGCACCCGTACGTCCACGCCGGCGTCGACCAGACGGGCGAAGCGGTCGGCGAGGGCCTCGTAGCCGTCCTCGTCCGGGTCGAGACCGTTCAGGTCCATGTCCGGTTCCAGGTTCAGACCGGTGACCAGCACCGTGTCCCCCGGTCCGGCCCGGTCGAACAGCGCCCGCAGCCGGGCGAAGTAGTCGACGCCGTCGACGATCGGCTCCCACTCGGTGTCCTCGACGAAGGTGGGGCAGTCCGGGGTGGCGGGGGCCAGGTAGCGACGGGTCAGCGACGCCAGGTCGGCGGGCGGGGAGCCGGGCATGCCCGGACGCTATCCGGCGCGCCGGGGGTCGCGCCTACTCTGCGGGCATGGCACGTCCGGGAACGGTGGACCGGGTCTCCGCGGCCGTCGCGGCGACGGGCGCGGTGGTGGTCGGCGGCTGGTTCGTCGTGACCGGGGTACAGATCGAGATGGTGGGGGCGCCGGGCCGGGGACCGCTCGACCGTGCGTTCCCGTTCCTGCTGGCCGCGGCCGCGGTCGCGGTGTTCGGGCTGATGGCGTGGCGCTCGTGGCGGGCGGCGGACCGCGCGGACGCGGCCGCACCCCCGGTCCCGGCGCCGGTGGTGCTGCCGACGCCGCTGCCCGGGGCGCCGACGACCCCGGCGCCACCCGTCGCGGTACGGGTCGTCCCGGACCTGTCGGCCGAGGGCCGGGACCGGCTGGCGCACACGGTCGCGGTACTCGAGCGCGCGGGGGTGCTGCCGTCCGGCGTCGTCGAGCCCGATGCGCTGGCCGGCGGGGTCGCCGACCACGGCGAGCCGGTCACGACCGGGGCCGTGCTGGGCGCGCTGGGCGAGGCCGGACCGGACGGCTGGGACGCGTTGCTGGCCCTCCTCCCGACCTGGGCCGAGCAGGACCCCGCCGAGCACACCGCCGCGCTCGACCGGCTCGCCGGTCCGGACCACCGGGTCGCCGTCGCCGGAGCGTCGGTCGAGGTGGACGGCACGGCCGTCGCGGTCGTGACCGCCGGCCACCCGAAGGCCCTCGACCCCGGCCCGCTCGTCGCCGCCGCCCGTGCCCTGCGCGACCGCGGCGCGCCTCGGATCGCCTGGCTGTGGACCGACCAGCTGCTGTGGCTCGCGACGCCGTCGGTGTCGCCCGCCGAGCTGAACGACCTGCTCGACCAGCCCGTGTACGAGCTGTGGGAGTGGGCCGACGAGGCCCGGGCCTAGAGCCCGCCGGTCTGCAGCAGCCGGTTCGGGGTACCGCCGGTGCCGCCGCCGTCGATCTTCCCCGGCACCGCGTTGTCGACGATCCACTTCTTGACGGTGGTGGCCGGCGCGTCGCCGCGGGCCTGCTTGTACAGCGCCGCCACCCCGGCCGCGAAGGGCGCGGCCATCGAGGTCCCGCTGTAGGAGGCGGTGCCGCCCCCGGGGACCGGCGCGACGATCCGGGTGCCCGGTGCGTAGAGCGAGACGCAACGGCCGGTCGAGGAGTTCGACGAGCGCTTGTCGTCGATCGTCGAGTTCGCGACGACCAGCACGTCACCGATCGCACGGGGCAGCGCGGTGCAGTCGTCGCCGCCGGTGTTGCCGGCCGACGAGGCCGCGAACACCCCGGAGTCGATCATGCGCTGCACGGCCTGCTGGAGCATCGGCGAGCCGCCGTAGCTCCACGACATCACCGCGACCGCGGGGCCGCGCTTGTTCTTCGACACCCAGTCCAGACCGGAGATCAGCGACGACAGCGTCCCGGTGCCGTTGCAGTCGAGCACCTTCACGGCGCGCACGGTCGCGCCCGGGGCCACGCCGTAGTCCGTCGACGCGGCGATCCCGGCGACGACGGTGCCGTGCCCGTCGCAGTCGGTGTCGGTCCGGTCGATCGTGTTGAGCTCGAACCTCGCCCGTCCGCCGAACTGCGGGTGGCTCGCGTCGACGCCGGTGTCGAGGACGAACACGTCCACGCCGGCGCCGGTCGCGGTGTGCCGGTACTGCCCGTCCAGCGGCAGGTCCGGCTGGTCGATGCGGTCGAGCCCCCAGTTGCCCGGCGCCTGCTCGGCACCCGCGGGCGGGCCGACCGGCGCGTCCTGGTGGACGGCCTGCGGGTCGAGCGGGGAGATCGTGCGGTCCTCCTCCACCCCGACGACGCCGGGCCGGTCGCGCAGCTCGGTCGCCTGGGCGGGGGTGAGGTCCGCGGCGAAGCCGTGCACCACGCTGTCGAAGGTGACCTTCGGCTCGACGCCGACGGACTCCGCGGCGGCCCGCGTCTGCCCGTCGGTCGCCGTCTGCACCAGGTACCCGGCGGGTGCCGACGGCGCCGTCCCGGCGGCGGACGCCGTCGGTGCGAGAGGAACACCGAGCGCGACCGCCAGGACACCGGCAGTGACCAGACGGGCGGCGCGGAGACGCATGGGGCTCACGGACAGCGACGCTATGCGCCTGTGACGCCTGGTGCGAGAGACACGATGGTGGCCCGGGTGACACCTGGGACCACCCGGGTGACGGAGCGTTTCGGTACCGGCAGTGCCGGGGAGGCCTGCCGACCGGGGCCCGGCAGGGCTCCGAGCTGCACGATCAGCGGATCGGCCGCGGCCCTCAGGCGTGCCGGCCGTGCACGGCGACCTCGGTCGCCTTCACCGCGAACCACACCTGGTGACCGGGTTCGACACCCAGTTCGGCGACGGCGGCCGGGGTGACGTCGGCGGCCAGCCCGGACACCCAGTCCGGCCCCCCGGCGACGGGTGCGGCCCGCAGCCGCACGGTGTCCCCGCGCGGCTCCAGCGCGGCGATCCGGACCGGGACGACGTTGCGCGGGCTGCCCTCGGGCCTGCTCGCGTGCACCGCGACCGCGGACGGCGGGAACACCGCGACGGCGGGCTCCCCCTCGGCCACCTCGACGACCCGGCCCCGGATCTCGGTCCCGTCCGCGGTACGCACCCCGGAGCCCTCGGCCACGCCCGGCACCAGGTCCAGGCCGGCGATGCGGGCGGAGAACGCGCTCCGCGGCCGGGCCAGGACGTCCCGGGCGGGGCCGGACTCGACGATCCGGCCCCGGTCCAGCACGACGACGCGGTCGGCGAGCACGAGCGCGTCGAGCGCGTCGTGGGTGACCAGCAGGGCGGTCTGCTTGCCGTCGGCGATGACCCGGCGCAGCAGGGTGCGCATCGCGGGGGTGGCGTCGACATCGAGGGCGGCGAGCGGCTCGTCGAGCAGCAGCAGCCCCGGCCCGGGGGCCAGCGCGCGGGCCAGCGCGACCCGCTGCTGCTGTCCGCCGGACAGCTGCGCGGGGCGGCGGGCGGCGAGCCCGCCGACGCCGACGGCGTCGAGCAGCTCGCGGGCCCGGGAGTCGGCCGCGGCGCGGGGCGTGCCCTGCGCACGCGGCCCGAACGCGACGTTCGCCAGCGCCGACAGGTGCGGGAACAGCAGCGGCTCCTGGGCGAGCAGGCCGACACCGCGCCGGTGCGGCGGCACGAAGGTCCCGTCGGCGGTGTCGAGCAGGGTCCGGCCGCCGACGCGCAGGTGCCCGGAGTCCGGGCGCAGCAGCCCGGACAGGATGCCGAGCATCGTGGACTTGCCCGCCCCGTTCGGGCCGAGCACCGCGAGCACCTCGCCCGCGGCGACCGACAGCTCCATGTCCAGGGCGAACCCGTCCCGGTCCAGCCGCGCCCTCATGTCCACACCGGGCTCCACCGTGTCGCCGCCGCTGCTCATCCGCGGCCGTCCAGCCCGCGCGGACGCCCGACGACGATCACGACCAGCGACACGACGACCAGCAGCAGCGACAGCGCGACCGCTCCCGCGACGTCGGTCTCGCCCTGCAGGTAGACCAGCAGCGGCAGGGTCCGGGTGGTGCCCTCCAGGCTGCCGGCGAACGCGATCGTCGCCCCGAACTCGCCCATGCAGCGGGCGAAGGCCAGCACCAGCCCGGACGCCAGTCCGGGCAGCACCAGCGGCACGGTGACCCGGCGGAAGGCCAGCCCCGGCGACGCGCCGAGGGTGGCCGCGGTCGCCTCGTAGCGCTCTCCCGCGGTCCGCAGGGCGCCCTCCAGCGACACGATGAGGAACGGCATGGCGACGAAGGTCTGCGCCAGGACCACCGCGGCCGTCGAGAACGGGATGAAGATCCCGAACACGGTGTCCAGGCCCCGCCCGACCAGGCCGTTCGCACCGAGCAGGAACAGCAGCGAGAGCCCACCGACGACCGGCGGCAGCACCAGCGGGAGCAGGACGACCGAGCGGACCGCGCGCATCAGGCGGGGCAGCCGGTTGATCCGGCCGCGGGCCAGGACCACCGCGAGCGGCCCGCCGAGCAGCAGGCACAGCGTCGTGGAGATCGCCGCGGTGAGCAACGACAGGCGCAGCGCCGACAGCGCGGCATCGCTGGTGAGCAGGCGGGGGGTCTCCGCCCAGTCGGCCTCCCACAGCAGCCCGAGCACGGGCAGCGCGATCACCAGGAAGCCGATGCCGGCCGGGACCCACATCCAGACGGGCAGTCCGACGCCCGTGCCGTGGCGGTCGGCGGCGCCCTCGCGGCGCCGGGTCGGGGCCGGCGCGGGGGCGGTGCCGGCCCCGGGGGTCACAGGTGCCCGCCCGGGGTCTCCACCACCACGTTCGTCGACTTGATCACCGCCACCGCGAGCGCCCCGGGCTCGAGACCGAGGTCGCGCACGGCCTCGCTGCTCATCAGCGACACCACGCGGTGCGGACCGCACTGCATCTCGACCTGGGCCATCACCGTGTCGGCCAGCACCGAGGTGACCAGGCCGACCATGCGGTTGCGGGCCGAGCGCTGCACCACCGAGGGGTCCGGCGGGGCGGACGCGTGATCGCGGGCGAACGCGGCGAGCGCGGCTCCGTCGATGACCTTGCGGTTCGAGGCGTCCGCCTGCACCGGTAGCGTCCCCGCGTCCACCCAGCGGCGGACGGTGTCGTCGCTGACGCCGAGCAGTCGGGCGGCCTCGGAGATCCTGAAGTGCGGCACGACCCGGATACTATGGTCGCGCCTGCGGGGGTGCCACGGTGGATACCCCGCACGATGTCGGGATCGCGCACTGCCGGGGTCTGCGGACCTGTGGTCTGATCGGTGCCGTGGACTTCGCACCCAGCGCCGTGGCGGCCGACTACACCGCGCGCATGCGCGCCTTCCTCGACGAGGAGGTCCTCCCGGCCGAGGCCTCCTACGACGCGTTCCGGGCCGAGCGGCGCGGCACCCCGGAGGAGTGGGCCCTGCCCCCGGTGGTCGAGGAGCTGAAGGCGAAGGCCCGCGGGCGCGGTCTGTGGAACCTGTTCCTGCCGGACCTCTCGGGGCTGTCGAACCTGGAGTACGCGCCGGTCGCGGAGGTCTCCGGCTGGTCCCCGGTCATCGCACCGGAGGCGATCAACTGCCAGGCCCCGGACACCGGGAACATGGAGACGCTCCACCTGTTCGGCACCGACGAGCAGAAGCAGCAGTGGCTGGAGCCGCTGCTCGACGGCGAGATCCGCTCGGCGTTCGCGATGACCGAGCCGGACGTCGCGTCGTCGGACGCCACGAACATCGAGACCCGGATCCGGCGCGACGGCGACGACTACGTCATCGACGGCCGCAAGTGGTGGATCTCCGGTGCCGCGGACGAGCGCTGCCGGATCTTCATCGTCATGGGCAAGACCGCCGACGACAGCGACGACACCGTGTCGACGCACCGCCGGCAGTCGATGATCCTCGTCCCGCGCGACACCCCCGGCCTGACGATCGAGCGGCACCTGCCGACGTTCGGCTTCCAGGACCAGCACGGGCACTCCGAGCTGCGCCTCGAGGGCGTGCGGGTGCCGGCGTCGAACCTGCTCGGCGAGGAGGGCGGCGGGTTCGCCATCGCCCAGGCCCGGCTCGGCCCCGGCCGCATCCACCACTGCATGCGGCTGATCGGCATGGCCGAGCGCGCGCTGCACCTGATGACCGAGCGCGCCCAGGCGCGGGTCGCGTTCGGCAAGCCGCTGGCCGAGCAGGGCGTGGTGCGCGAGCAGATCGCGCTGTGCCGGATGGAGATCGAGCAGGCCCGGCTGCTGACGCTCAAGACGGCGTGGCTGATCGACAACCACGGCGCGAAGGGCGCGGCCACCGAGATCGCCGCGATCAAGGTCGTCGTGCCACGGATGGCGTGCACCGTGATCGACCGGGCGATGCAGGTGCACGGCGGGGCCGCGATGAGCGACGACACCCCGCTGGCCTACTTCTACGCCTGGGCGCGCGCCCTGCGCTTCGCCGACGGACCGGACGAGGTGCACATCCGCTCGGTGGCCCGGCAGGAGCTGAAGGCCCACCGGTCCTGATTTCGGTCCGACGGCGACGCGGCGGGCTCAGACGTTGCGGGAGCGCAGGATCCAGTACTCGCCGATGCAGCCGTCGGCCGCGGTGGGCGGGCACCCGGCGGTTCCCGCTCCCACCGAGTAGGTCTTCTCGCAGGTGAAGGTGAAACCGCTGAACGGCCCCCCGGCGGCGATCTGCTGGCGCGAGCCCTCGGCCTGGCAGGCGTCGTAGGACGTGAACACCGGCGCGGGTGCCGCCGACGCGGCCGGGGCCACGACGACGGCGGCCGCGGCTGCGGCCAGGGCGGCGGGGACGAGCTTCGACAACATGGCGGTTCCCTCCTGTACGGCGACCGGCCACCGGGGCGGCCGGTCCGTGTCGTCCTGGAGCCCGGGACGCTAGGCGGGACCGCCCGGGAGCCCTCCCGGGGCGGCGGGCGGGACGTCTCGATGTCCCTGTCCTGTCGACTAGGTACAGGATGACTAGTTCCGCACCTGCGACGGCGTGGCCCCGGCCACGTCCGCGGGTGCGGATCACGGTTCTGAGCTGCGGAAACCCGCCCTGGGCGGGCCCGCACGGCGGGGGTTAGCCTCGGGCCCATGACCACCGAGCTCGGCCTGCCGTCGCTGCGGGGCGGCACGTCCCGGGACCCGGCCCGGCCGGCCGATCCCCGCCTCGTCGACGGGTTCGGACGGGTCGCGACCGACCTGCGGATCTCGCTCACCGACCGCTGCAACCTGCGCTGCACCTACTGCATGCCCGCCGAGGGCCTGGACTGGATGCCCCGCGAGGAGCAGCTGACCGACGCGGAGCTCAACCGGCTGATCGCGCTGGCGGTACGCGACCTCGGGATCGAGGAGCTGCGCTTCACCGGCGGGGAGCCGCTGCTGCGCAAGGGCCTGGAGGAGATCTTCTCCGCGGCGTCGGCGCTGGAGCCCCGCCCGGACATCTCGCTGACCACCAACGGCATCGGGCTCGCCCGCCGCGCCGAGGCCCTCGCGGCCTCCGGGGTGAACCGGCTCAACGTCTCGATGGACACCCTGCGTCCGGAGCGGTTCGCGCAGATCACCCGGCGCGACCGGCTGTCGGACGTCATCGACGGGATGGCCGCCGCGCACGCCGCGGGCCTGTCCCCGGTGAAGATCAACGCGGTGCTGCTGCGCGGCGTGAACGACGACGAGGCCGCGGACCTGCTGGAGTTCGCGCTGACCCACGGCTACCAGCTGCGTTTCATCGAGCAGATGCCGCTCGACGCCCAGCACGGCTGGCGCCGCACCGAGATGATCACCGCCGAGGAGATCCTCGCGCGGCTCGAGGAGCGCTTCGTGCTCACCCCGTCCGACGAGGACCGCGGCGGTGCGCCCGCCGAGCGGTTCGTGGTGAACGGGGGCCCCGCCACCGTCGGGGTGATCGCCTCGGTGACCCGTCCGTTCTGCGGGGCCTGCGACCGGACCCGCCTCACCGCCGACGGCCAGGTCCGCACCTGCCTGTTCGCCACCGGCGAGACCGACCTGCGCGCCATGCTCCGCGGCGGCGCGACCGACGCCGAGATCGCCGACGTCTGGCGCGACGCGATGTGGGGCAAGAAGGCGGGCCACGGCATCGACGACCCCGGATTCCTGCAGCCCGCGCGCCCCATGAGCGCGATCGGAGGATGAGCATGACCCCCTCGCTCACCACGCCCCTGGTGACCCGCACGCTGACCGTCCGCTACTTCGCCGCCGCCAAGGCGGCCGCCGGCACCGGTGAGGAGACCGTCGCGCTCCCCGGCGACGCGACGGTGGCCGACGCCGTCGCCGCACTCGGCACCGCGCACGGCCCGGAGCTGGAGCAGGTGCTGCTGCGCTGCAGCTTCCTGCTCGACGAGGTGGCGGTGCGCGACCGCTCCACCGCGGTCGGCGGGGCGGCCACGCTCGACGTGCTCCCGCCGTTCGCCGGCGGCTGAGACCCGGCGCCTCCGGCGGGGAGCCCGGTCCGTCCGGGCGGCTCGGTCCTCGGGGACGGTCGCTCGGTCCTCGGGGACGGTCGGTCAGTCCTCGGGGACGGTCGCGACCCGGCCGGTCGGCACCCCACCGGCGCAGCTCAGCGTGACCCGGACGTCCGGGACGTCGTCGCCGTCGAAGACGACCTCGGCCGGGCCGATGTCCTTGTCGTCCTCGCGCTCCCAGCCCTGCGCGGGGTTGACCGACACGATCCGCGGGGTCGCGCCGTCGCACCGGACCAGGACGTTGCCCGCCGTCCCGGCCTGCACCACCGCGGGCGGGGCGGAGGCGGGTGCCGTCGTCGCGACGGGCGCGGGTGCCGGTGGCGCGGCGGTGGCGGCCTGCTGGGCCAGGCGGGCGTCCACCTGCTCGGCACTGAGCGGCTGCGTCTGTGTGCCCGCGAGGTCGCTGCCGATGCTCCCGACGGCCGTCAGGCCCAGGAGCAGGGCACCCGCGGCCGCGGCGGTCCAGAGCGCGATCTGCAGGACGGGGCGCGTCGGTCGTTCCACGCGCACAGCATGCCCCGGACCCCGGTTAACGGATCCCTAAACGGGACACAAGCGACGGCTGTGCCCGCCGCGGGCGGGGTCGCGGCGGATAGGTTCTCCCTCCGTGGCCCAGATCCTGATCGTCGAGGACGACCCCGGCATCCGCGGAGCGCTCATCCGCGGGCTGACCGAGCGGGGGCACGCCGTCGACTCCGCACCGACCGCGATGGCCGGGCTGGAGCACGCCGTCGGGAAGCGGCCCGACCTCGTGGTGCTCGACCTCGGCCTGCCCGACATGGACGGCGCCACCATGCTGCGGATGCTGCGGGGCGCCAGCACGGTGCCGGTGATCGTCGCGACCGCCCGCGACGACGAGACCGAGATCGTCTCCGTGCTCGACGCGGGCGCCGACGACTACCTGGTCAAGCCGTTCGCCGCCGCTCAGCTCGACGCCCGGATCCGGGCGGTGCTGCGCCGGCTCGGCGACGGGGCGGGCGACCCCTCCGTCGTCGTCGGCGGGCTGTCGGTGGACCCCCGTTCGCGGCGCGCGGTGCTCGACGGCACCGAGCTGGAGCTGACCCCGCGCGAGTTCGACCTGCTGCACCACCTCGCCGCCCGCCCCGACCAGGTCGTCAGCAAGCGGGAGCTGGTGACCGAGGTCTGGCAGCAGCCCTACGGCGGCGCCGACAAGACCGTCGACGTGCACCTGTCGTGGCTGCGCCGCAAGCTCGGCGAGACCGCGCAGGCCCCGCGCTACCTGCACTCGGTGCGCGGCGTCGGGGTCCGGCTGTCCGCGCCGCCGGCGCCGCCGGGGACCGGGGAGGGCACCGCCTGATGCGACGGCGCATCCTCGTCCTCGTCGGGGCGACCGTGCTGCTGGTGCTGGTCGCGTTCGCGGTCCCGCTCGCGACGCTGATCCGCACAGTGGCGGAGAGCTCGGCGGTGTCCGCGGCGACCGTCCAGGCCCAGGTGCTGACCCCGGCCGTCGCGGGCGGGGACCGGTCGGTGCTGGTCCCCGCCGTCCAGAACGCCGACGGCCGCGACGCCTCCGACGTCTCGGTGTTCCTGCCCGACGGCACCGTGCTCGGCGCGCCCGCACCGCGGAGCCCGGTCGTCCGGCTGGGTCTGCTCGGGACGAGCGCGTCGACCGAGGCGGCCGGCGGACGCGAGCTGGTGTTCGCGGTGACCGGCGCCGCGGGCGGTAACGCCGCGATCCGCGTGTTCGTCCCCGACGCCGAGCTCACCCGCGGGGTGACCCGCTCCTGGCTGCTGCTGGGCGGGCTGTCGCTGGTGCTGCTCGCCGGAGGGCTGCTGCTCGCGGACCGGCTGGCCCGCACCCTCGTCGACGCCACCACCGACCTGTCCGGGGTGTCCGAGCGGCTCGCGGCCGGCGACCTGTCCGCGCGCGCCGACCCCGGCGCCCCGGCCGAGCTCGGTGTCGTCGCGAGCGCGCTGAACGGGCTGGCCGGGCGGATCTCGGAGCTGCTGCGCGAGGAGCGGGAGAACGTCGCGGACCTGGCACACCGGGTCCGCACCCCGCTGACCGCCCTGCAGCTCGACGCCGAGGCCCTGCGCGACCCGGACGAGTCCGCACGGCTGTCGGCCGGGGTCGACGGTGTCCGCCGCGCGGTCACGGGCGCGATCGAGCAGGCCCGGCGACGCGGCGGCACGACCCGCAGCGCGGACGCGGCGGCCGTCGTCCGGGAGCGGGTGGAGTTCTGGCGGGTGCTGGCCGAGGACACCGACCGCTCGGTGACCCTGCACCTGGCCGACGGCCCGCTGCCCGTGGCCTGCGCACCCGGCGACCTGGAGGCGTGTGTGGACGCGCTGCTGGGCAACGTCTTCGCGCACACCCCGGACGGCACGGCCTTCGACGTCGAGCTGTCGGCCCGGACCGGCGGCGGCGCCCGGATCGTCGTGCACGACGACGGTCCGGGGCTGCCGCCCGGGACCGACCCGACCTCCCGCGGGGTCAGCGGCGGCGGCTCGACGGGGCTGGGCCTCGACATCGCCCGGCGCACCGCCGACCAGGGCGGCGGTGCGCTGACGGTGCACTCCCCGGCCGGGGGCGGGCTGCGGGTGGAGCTGGAGCTGGGGCCGCCCGCGGGTTGAGCGGGCACCGATCTTGGGGTGCCGTTAGGAGTCGTGCAACGCGCCGTTGATCGACTGCGCGGCATCGTCACCGGTGTCAGCACGACCCCTCCCGGAAGGACATCCCGATGCCCTCGACGCTCTCCATCGCCGCCCTCGCCGCCACCGGCCTCCTGCTCGTCGGCGGCGGCGCCGCGTGCGCCTCGCCGGCCGAGGTCGCCGTGACCCCCGCCGCGCAGAGCGCCGCCGACACCGCCCCCGCACCGGGCGCCGGTGCCGCCGTGGACCGTGCCGCGGCCGAGCGGATCGCCGTCGAGCGGGCCGGGGGCGGGCAGGTCGTGACGGTCGAGTTCGACCGCGCCGACGACGGCCGCGACGACGACCGCGACGACGACTCCCGCTCCGACAGCCGCGACCACTGGGAGGTGGAGGTCCGCACCGCCGACGCCGAGCACGACGTCGACGTCGACGCCGCGACCGGCGAGGTCCTCGACCACGACGTCGACCGGAACGACCGCACCGACGACGACCGCGACGACAGCTGATCCGGACCGGGTGAGCCCTCAGGCCGGGGCGAGCCCGTCGCGCCAGTCCGGGTCGCCGGCCAGGACCGTGACCCCGACGGCCTCCTGCGCCAGGCGCGCCCCGGCCGCGAAGAGGTCGCGGACGGGGCCACGCAGTCCGGCGTCGAGCCACTCGACGTCGCTGTGGTCCACCGTCCGCGCCGAGGCCGGGCGCCCGTGCCGCAGCAGCGCCCGGTACAGCCCGGTCGCGGGCCGCACCGGCGGCAGGCCGTGCGCCTCGGCGAGGTCGGAGGCGGCCCGCGGGATCCGCAGCCCGGCGGCGTCGACGTCGCCGAAGTAGCGGACCGCCGCGGGCGGGTCGTCACGCAGGGCGAGCACCGACGCGGTGAACGCGTTCCCCGCGCCCCAGGCGAGGCCACCGACCGGGCCGGGGTCGGGCTCCAGGGCGCGGCGCAGCGAGTCCAGGGTGTCGGCGTTCCCGACGACGAGCAGCACCGGCCCGCCGCCGGGCAGGCGCTCGCGGTGCAGCGGCGGGACGACCCGGCGGGCCCGCAGGACCTCCGGGGTCAGCCCGCCGGGCAGCGGGCCGTCGAAGGCCTTCTCGTCGCCGGTGATCTCCAGCGCGCGCTCGCGCAGCGGGACCTCCACCGCCCGGGACGCGTGGGCGAACAGCCAGTCGTTGACCTGCAGCAGCACCCGCGACGGCCGCCGCAGATCCGCGGCCCCCGCCAGCGCGGGATGCCACGGGCCCCGGTCCACGGCCGGTGCGGCGTCGGTGCGCGGCCGGACCAGCCGTACCGAGTTCGGCAGCGGCGGCACCCCGTCGTCGGTCCGGCCGGTCGGCTCCAGCACGCCCGCGGCGGCCAGCTCGGCCAGGACCCCGGCGAGGTTCCGACGGGCGTCGACGCTGCCGACCATCGTGGGGTCCGCCTGCAGGAACGCCGCGCGCACCGCCGAGCGCGGGATCCGGGTCCGCCCGGAGGCCGCCAGCAGCTCCGCGAGCCGCTCCGCGACCGGCCCGGGCGGGGTCATCCGGCCGACCCCGCGCCGTCGTCGCCGGTGCCGGCGGCCACCGCGGCCTCGGGGCGCCGGTAGACGCGGGCGGCGGTGATCCGGCCGCCGGGGGCGTCGGCGTCGGGCACCGACCGGGTGACCCGCTCGTCGACGGACAGGTACTTGCGTCCGGCGCGCAGGTCGGCGTCGTTGCGCAGCCGCACGAGCAGCGGGAACGACGACAGCGCGCCCGCGTCGAACAGCCCGGTCGTGTAGACCAGCTGCACCCCGAGGGCCTGCGCGACGCCGAACTGCAGCTCCAGCAGGTACCCCGCCGACGCCCGCCCGATCGGGTTGTCGAGGAACAGCACGCCCGCGTGCGCCCGCCTGCCCTGCCCGCGCTGGTGCGCCCGCAGCGCCGCCATCGTGCAGTACAGGACGATCGCCGCGGTCAGCTGCTGCCCGCCGGAGAACACGTCCTTGATCGCGGAGACGCGCAGCCGCTCGGTGCGCAGCACGGCGTCGGGCTTGAGCATCTCGACCCGGACGCCCTTCGGCATCGCCGCCCGGACCCCGCGCAGCAGCATGGACATGCCGTCGCGCCGGTCCTTCGCCTTCCCGCCCGCCATGCCGGTGGCGGTGCGGTCGACGACGGCGCCGAGCTCGTGGCGCAGCGCCGCGTCGGGCAGCTCCTCGAACCGGATCCGCAGGAACTGCTGGCCCGACCAGTCGCCGAGGCCCTCGGGCAGCTGGGACAGCCGCTGCGCGAGACGCACCGTGCGCAGCGCCTCGCCGACCATCCCGGACAGCCGGGTGACGATCCCGGAGCGGTGCCGCTCGATGTTGCCGAGGTCGTCGTCGAGGGAGCGCAGCCGCGGGCGCAGCGCGGCGATCCACTCGGCGGCGAGGCCGGGCATCTCCGACCGGTCGACGCCGCCGATGTGGCGGTGCACCGGGGAGCTCAGGGTCGCGAACCGCGGGTCCTGCGCGAAGCGGGCGACGGCGTCGACCCCCTCGCGGACCTTCTTCTCGGCCCGCGTCCGCTCCCCCGCCGCGTCGCGGACCGCGTTCTGGTGGCGCTTGAGCGCGGCCTGGGCGGCCTCGACGTCACCGTCGAACGGCACCCCGGACGGCTCGGGCGTCTCGTCCAGCGAGGACACGACCAGCCCGAACCCGCGGGCGAGGTCGGTGGCGGTGCGGTGGGCGTCCTCGGCATCGGTCCGGGCCCGACGACGGCGTTCCAGGTCCTTGCCCGCCGCGTCCAGGTCGGCCGTGGCGCGGGCGACCAGCTCGCGGCCGTGCTCGGCGTCGCGGGGCGGGTCGTAGGGGTCGATCGGCCGCTCGCCGCCGGTGAACCGCTCCAGCTCGCGGCGGGCGACGGCCAGCTCGGTCGCGGCGTCGGCGCGGCGGCTCTCGGCCTCGTCGTAGGCGGACCGGGCCTGCTCGGCGGCGGCGCGGCGGCTGGCGGCGT
This sequence comes from Pseudonocardia sp. DR1-2, assembly GCF_023717215.1. NCBI lineage: Bacteria > Bacillati > Actinomycetota > Actinomycetes > Pseudonocardiales > Pseudonocardiaceae > Pseudonocardia > Pseudonocardia sp. DR1-2. Next base: position 169,336 of record NZ_JAMQOF010000009.1, read on the forward strand.
CGGCGCCGTCGGGGGTGTGCAGGAACGCCGTCGCGGCCTCGACGACGGTGCGCGGCAGCCCGTCGACGGCGACCCGCCGCTCCCGCGCGTCGGCCTCGGCCCGCTCCAGCGCACCGTGCAGGTCGGTGTCGACGGAGGCCGAGGCGTAGGCGTCGCGGGCCCGCTGGAACTCCTCGCGCAGCTCGGCCAGCGACGTCCCGGGGGTCCCCTCCGGCTCCCCGTCCCGTCCGCCGACCTCGTCGGCGGAGACCGGGAGCGCCGCGGCCTCGTCGCGCAGGGTCGTGCCGATGCCGCGCTGCCGGTCGCGCGTCTGCTGGGCGTCGGCGGCCTCGCGACCGGCGCGGTCGGCGGTGGTCCCGGCGGCGTCGGCCTCCTCGCGGGCCCGCGCGGCGTCGGCCTCCCCGGTGCGCATCCGCTCCTCGTGCGTCGCCCGGCGGGCGAGCTCGGTGCGCAGCGCGGCGAGCGCGTCCGCCCGGCGACGGGTGTCGCCTGCGGTGCGCTCCAGGCCGGGCCGGTCGACGGTGAGCCGGTCGGCGCGCTCGTCGAGGTCCTCGACCTCGGCGCGGGTCGCCTCGTGCTCGGCGACGGCGGCGGCCCGCGTGGTCTCCGCGGCCTCGGCGGCGTCGGTCAGGTCGGCGAGGGTGGGACGTCGGTCGCGCAGCGCGGCGAACCGGTCCCGCAGCCTGCGGTCGTCGTCGAGGACGGTCTCCAGCTCGGCGAGCCGGGCGGCGCGCTCGGTGGTCTCGGCGACGAGCCGGACCCGGACCTGCTCGGCGGCCTCCTCGTCGTGCAGGGCCGGGTTGGGCGGTACGACGAAGTCGATCCCGGGCGCCGCGTCGGCGTCGGCGCGCAGCGCGGCGGTGGTGCCGACCGCGACCAGGCACGCCGGCAGCAGCCGCGCCGCGTCCAGCTCGGCGCGGGCCCGCTCGGCGTCGCGCGGGTCGTTGAGCAGCACCCCGCCCGCCAGGTGCGGCAGCCGCGCCAGCACGGTCTCCCGGTCGGGGGCGGGCAGCTTCGCCAGGTAGCGACGGCCGGACCAGGCGGTGATCCCGGCGGCCTCCAGCGCCGCGAGGACGTCCTCGATCTCCGTGGGGTCGGGCAGCAGGCCACCGTCGCCGAGCGCGGCGAGCGCGCGTTCGTCGCGGCGCTGGTCGCCGTGCAGGGTCGTCCGCTCCCGCTCGGCGCCGCGGATCGCGGTGGTCAGGGTGTCGACGACGAGGCCCGCGTCGGTGTCCGGGCGGATCTCGTCGAGTCCGAGCAGCTCCGCGGGCCGGACCTCCCCGGCGAGCGCGACGGCGTCGGCCTCCGCGGCGGAGCGCGCGGCCTCGGCGGTGGCGGCGTCGGCGCGGGCGGCGGCCGCCGCGTCCTGGGCGGCGGTGCGGCGGGCCTCGGCGGCCCGTCGCTCCTCGCGGATCGTGGCGGCCGCGCTGTCGGCGTCGGCGAGCGCGGTGGCGCACCGCTCCGCCTCGGTCCGGGCGGCGGCCGCGGAGTCCTCGACGTCGGCGGCGGTCGAGCCCGCCTTCAGGTGCCCGGCGGAGACGGCGGCGGCGACCCGGGTGTCGAGGTCGTCGAGGGCCTCGCGGGCGGTGGCGGCGGCGCTCTCGGCGCGAGCGGCGTCGGCGGTGCGGGTGACCTGCTCGCGACGGGCGGCCGCCGCGCGCTCCTCGGCGTCGGCGCGGTGTTCCTCCGCCGCGTCGGCGGCGGCGTCGGCCTCCGCGGCGACCCGGGCCAGCGCGACCGCGAGCGCGCGGGCGGCGTCCTGCCGGGCGGCGAGCGCGGGCCGGGCCTTCTGCTCCTCCTCCTCGACGCGGGCGCGCAGCCGCGCGGCCTCGGCGGCGGCGACGCGGTGCGCCAGGACCGGTTCGACGGCGTCGCGGGCCATCGAGACGGCCGACGCGGCGTCGCGCTCGCGGGTCGCCTCGGCCGCGGTCCGCTCGGCGGCCTCGACGGCGAGCCCCGCGGTGAGTCTGCGCAGCTCACCGACGGTGTCCTGCAGCCGCTCCGCCGCCCGGGCCGCGGACTGCTCGGCCTCGACCGCGCCGGTGGCCTCCTCGGCGGCGGTCACCGAGCGGGCCTCCTCGGCGATCCGGCGGGCCGCGATCCGCGACGCGGTCGCCGCCAGCTCGGTGCGCGCGGCCGTCTCGGTGTCGCGGGCGGCGGTCGCGGTGGCCTCGGCGTCGACCATCGGCTCGAGCCGGGACAGCGTGCCGTCGACGAACTCCCGCTCGGTCTCCAGCTCCTCGCGCTGGGCGAGCCGGTCGGCGTAGCCAGCGACGAGCTCGGCGACGTTCTGCGGCTCCGCCGGGTCGAGCACCGCGCGCAGCAGGAAGTCGACGAACGCCTCGTCGGAGGAGAACGAGAACGCCTCGGCGGCCTCGCCCTCGCCGGCGTTCATCGCGCGCTGGTAGCGGAACAGCTCCGGGTCCAGGCCGACCTCGACGAGGTGGCGGGTCCAGTCCCGGTGCCCGGTCTCCCAGGCGAGCTCGGCGTCGGGGTGCTCGCGGTGCGCGGTCTGCAGGCGCTCCCGGAAGGCGGCCAGGGTGACCCGGCGCCCGTCGTGGGTGAACGGCAGGTCGTCGAGGCCCATCCCGGGGACCGGCCGGAAGGAGAACCAGGCGTCGGCCAGCTTCTCCGGGTCGCTGGAGGCGACGTGCCCGCGCCACTCCGACACCTTCCCGGTGACCAGCAGCCGTCCGGTGCCGACGTGCATCCACTCGCAGACGACGTGCGCCACGTCCTCGGCCAGCACGAAGTTCTCCAGCACCGTGGTGCTGGTGGTCCCGACCACCTGGCGCCGCCCGGGCAGCAGGACCGAGAAGATCAGCTTGAGCAGGACGGACTTGCCGCCGCCGTTCTCCAGGAACAGCACCGAGGCCGGCGACGGCCGACGCGGCGTCGTGCGGTCGAGCGCGTCCGGGGCGAACAGGTCCTCCTGCACGGCGACCTTCACCGGGGCCCCGACGCCCCGCAGGTCGAGCGCGACGTCCTGGTAGCGGGCGGCGGTCGGACCGACGGAGAACAGGCGGACGCGGGTCAGCTCATACATCGCGGTCCTCCGTGGGGTGGTCGGTCGGCGGGGTGTCCGACGGGCCGGCCGGATCCGCACGCTCCGTACCCGTATCGGCAGGGTGTCGGTCCCCGGCCGTGTCGCCACCCCCGGCACCGTCCTGTGCGAACTCGCTTACCGGGTCAGCGGGTTCCCCCGACACAGCCCCGCCGACGGGATCGACAACGCCCATCGGGTCACCGGCCACGCCGTCACCCCCGACACCGCTCTGCACGAACTCGCTTACCGGGTAAGCGAGTTCCACGGACACGGGGCCCTCGACCGAGCCGACCGAGCCGTCGGTCCCGGCACCGTTCGCCCCGTTCACTGGATGAACGATGTCCGAGGAGGTCTCCCCCACAGGCTGCCTCGCCGCGGGTGCCGGATCGAGTGCCGACGACGGCCCGGCCGTCTCCCCCGACCCCGGCGGATCGTCGAGGTCGGGCGCGCTTCCCGTCCCGGCCGCGCCCTGAGCACCGGACCCGGGCGCGTCGAACACGCCGTCGTGCTCGGTCACCAGGGTCCCGGCGGCAGTCGCGGCGGGCAGGACGTTCAGGGCCAGCAGCTCGTCGAAGGCCCGCTGGGCCGCGAGCTCGCGCACCTGCACCTGGTAGCGCGGCGTCGTCCGGTAGGCGCCCTCCGCGCCGACCGGGACGAGGAAGCCCTGGTCGGCGAGGAACCGCAGCGCCTTGCCGACGATCCCGCGGGTGGTGGACTCCCCGACGCGGCCGTCCTTGGTCGCGGTGGCCTCGGGGCGACGCTGCCAGACCCGCCAGACCTCCTCGAGCTGCGGGGCGTCGGACTCGGGGTCGGCGGGACCCGCGGCACGCTCGGCCAGCACCCGGCAGGCCTCGCGGACGGCGCCGTCGACGAGCTCCACCGAGACCCGGCCGACGTAGGAGTCGTCGCCGAGGTCGTCGGGGCGTGGGAAGGCCAGCGCGGCGACGGCGAGGTGCGCGATCCCGTGCAGGACCTTGTCGGCGCCCCGGTTGGCCAGGGCGGTGCGGCGGGCGTACTCGTCCATCCGGATCTCGAACACCGAGCCCTCGGTCGCGGCGAGCACGATGCCCGGGCCGGTGTCGACGGCCAGCACCACCAGGCCCAGACCGGACGCGACGCGCTGCACGGTCGTGCGGAACTCGTCGTCCTCGCGGTAGCGCCGGACCAGGTCGGCGTAGTCGGGGTCGCGGCCGGGCAGCGCCTTGGGGCGCATGCCGTAGCCGACCAGGCGGGCCGCGGTCTCGGTGTCACTCATGTCTGCGCCGTCCGTCGGTTCGTCTGTCCGCCCTGCACCCCGGCCCGCGCCAGCAGCAGGTCTGCGCCGCCGAACTCGGGGTCGTCGAGGACCGTCCCGTCGTCGACGGCGACCAGCACCGACGGGTCGCCCTGGGTCCGTGCCGTGGCCACCGCCGTCCCGACGGCGTGCATCGCCCGCAGCGCGACCAGCTGCGGCAGCTCCGCCCCGGCCGCGCGGGCCGCCGCGAGCGCCGCGGACAGCCGCACCGGGTGCTCGACGTCGGCGGGCAGCACCGCGTCGGCGGCCGCCCACGTCTCCACCCCGAACCGCTCACGCGGCTGCGGCGCCAGCTCCGGCTCGGGCACCTCGGCGCCGAACGGGTCACGGTCGCTCGGCGGTGTCAGCAACGTCTCGACCAGCCCGCCCAGGCTCGGCACCGACGGGTTCCGCACGCCGGCCCCGGCACCGAAGTAGCCGGTCACCGGGTCGTGCGCCGCCTCGACGGTCAGCGCCAGCGACGGCCGCAGCAGCTGCCCGAACACGTCGACGGCGGCCCGCTTCGGCCTCCCGGAGAACTGCTGGCGGTCCTGCTCGGCGCGGAACGACGCGCCCGCCTCCTGCAACCGTGCCTGCAGCTGGGTGTGTCGCTGGATGCAGTCGTCGACGACGGTCACCAGCTCCGCGGCCTGCCTGCGGCGCCCGGGCTCGGTGGCCTCGTCACGGGCGTCGGCGATGTTCGCCTTGATCACCGTCTCGGCGCGGTAGCGGGACTCGATGTGGGTGAGCGCCTCGTCGAGCAGCTGCGGGACGGCGTCGAGCCAGTCCACCGAGCGGACGTCGCGCCGGGTCGCCTCCAGCTTGCGCCGCAACGACTCCGCGTACTGCACGGTCCGGTAGCGGGCCTGCTCGGCCGCCAGCCGGGCGTCGCCGAGACGACCGCGGACGATCAGCGTCTCCAGCTTCGTCTCGGCGGCCTCCTGGGCCGACTCGACGTCGGTGTCCAGCGCCCCGACCAGCACGTTGATCGCCTCGTCCGAGGCGCGCAGGTAGATCCCGCCGTCCGGGGCGGCCACCTCGACGAGCAGCTTGAAGTCGAACCGGCGACGCACGTAGCGCCCCTCGTCGTCGGTCGTGCCGTACTCCACGGCGAACCCGCGGTCGATCGACCCCACGTTGATCAGGTTGTCGATCACCCACTGCGCGACGCGGACGTACTCCGACCGCGGCGCCCCCGGCACCTGCGCGCCCACGAACGGCAGCAGCCGCCGGACGACCTCCGCGTGGTCGGCACCGTGGTCGAAGTCCATGGCCAGGGTGACCTGGTCGATCGCCTGCAGGCCGATCTCGGCCATCTGGTAGCCGGTCGCGTCCCAGTCGAGCCGCCCCTTGCGGGCGTCGAGGTCGTGCAGCGGCGCCGTGCAGGCCAGGGCCTTCAGCCGGCGCGCCACTCCCTCGTCCGGGCTGATGGTCGACACCCCGACGACTGTAGTTCGGCCGCTCCGGGCCCTAACGCCGCCTTAGGCCTCACGCAGCGCGACCTTGGGGAGGGCGGCGGCACAGTTCCCACCAGCATCCGGGTCGCACCGACCCGGACCAGCCGGAACCTCTCGGAGGAAGATCACCGTGCGTACCCCGCTCACCGTCGCCGCCGTCGCCGCCACCGGTCTCCTGCTCGTCGGCGGGGGCACCGCCCTCGCACTCGGCGCGGGCGGCGCCCCGGACGAGCTCACCGTCGTCCCGACCGGCGCCGCGATCGCACGCACCGCCGACCTGCTGCCCCCGGAGCTGCCCCGCACCGCCGCGCCCACGGCACCCGCGGCCGTCACCGCGCCCGCGGCCCCCACCCCCGCCCCGCCGGCGGTCGACCGCGCCGCCGCCGAGCGCGCCGCCCTCGCCGCCGCGGGCGGCGGGCGGGTCACCGAGGTCGAGTTCGACCGGGCCGACAGCGACGACGACCGGCACGACGACGACCGCGACGACGACCGCAGCCACGGCCGGGACCACTGGGAGGTCGAGGTCGTGAACGGCACCACCGAGCACGATCTCGACATCGACGCCGCCACCGGCCAGGTCCTCGACCACGACGTCGACCGGCACGACGGCGACGACCGGCACGACGACCGGCACGACCGCGACGACGACTGAACCGGCGCCGGGGCCGGGGGCGGCGGGACCCGGGTCACGGGGCCCTCCGATCGGGCGGTCAGCCCCGGCCCGCGGTCCCGTCGGCCGCGGCCAGCACCGTCGCCCGCAGCAGCTCCCGCTCCCCGGGCGGGGCCACGGCGTCGAGCAGCTGGTCGAGGGTGTGGCAGAGCGTGTAGTAGCCGCTGAGGAACGACACGGTCCACCCGTCGGCGAACGCGCGCACGTCCACGCCCCGCACCACGTCGTTCACCGCCCGGGCCGCGGCCCGCCGCCGGGGCAGCCCCACCAGACGCACCGCGTCCGGGTCCGGCGCCGACGGCGGGCGCGGGGCACGCGGGCGCCCCAGCCACGGGTTCGGCGCGCTCACGGGCCCACCAGGAGCGACGAGTACGACGGCCGGTCCGGCGCCGGCTCCGCCGCGAGCAGCGCGTGTGCCACCGCCCGCGCCGTCACCTCCGCCGCGGCCGCCTGCAGCGCGAACACCCCGGCGGCGTCCGGTGCGGCCCGGGTGCCCGTGGCCAGCGCGAACGCGCAGTCGCCGTCGCGGATCGTGTGCACCGGCGAGATCGACCGGGCCAGGCCGTCGTGCGCCATCGTCGCCAGCCGGGTGCAGCCGACCTTGTCCAGGGCCGCGTCGGTGCCGACGACCACCAGCGTCGTCGCCGTCCCCAGCGGGTTCACGTGGCCCGCGTACAGCTCGGCGAGCCGCTCCGGCGGGGCGAGGGCCGGGGCCACCCCGGCGGCGAACTCGCCCGGCAGACCGTGCCGGGCGCCGTACACCTCACCGGTGGCCGGGTCCGCGGCCGCACCGGCGGAGTTGAGTACGACCAGGGCCGCGATCGTCGTCCCGGCGGCGGGGCCCTCGGTGAGTACCGCGGACGCCGACCCGATCCCGCCGCGCAGCCCGCCGGACACCGCGCCGGTGCCCGCCCCGACCGAACCCTGGACGACCGGGCCGGCGTGTGCGTCGTCGTAGGCGGCCGTGCCGGTCACCGCGGTCGGGCGGACCCGGGGGTCACCGCCGCGGCCGAGGTCGAACACCACGGCGGCCGGCACGATCGGCACGACGGCGCCGGGCACCGGGAAGCCCTCGCCGTCGCGCTCCAGCCGGGCCATCACGCCGGACGCGGCGTCGAGTCCGAAGGCGCTGCCCCCGGACAGGGTGACGGCGTGCACGCGCTGGACCGTCGCGACCGGGTCGAGCAGGTCGGTCTCCCGGGTGCCGGGCGCGGCGCCGCGCACGTCCACGCCGGCGACCGCGCCGCCCGGCGGGGCCAGCACGACCGTCGTCCCGCTGCGGGCACCCGGCCCGCTCACCGCCGCGTGCCCGACCCGCAGACCCTCGACGTCGGTCAGCCCGTTCCGCTCGCCCGCTCGCACCGCTCCATCCTGCCCCGCAACGCCACGGGCCGGCACCGCGGAACGCGGTACCGGCCCGGAGGGACGTGCGGGGGACTCAGCCCTTCGCGCCGCGCAGACGCCGGATCAGCACGACCAGCAGCACGAGCGCGCCCACGCCGCCCAGCACCGGCGCGAGGCGCTTGAGCACCGGGGCACCCGCCGAGTCGAGCAGGTCGATGGCCTCGACCGGGCTGCTCTGCGGCTGGTAGGTCCGCTTCACCGGGGCGGGTGCGGCCTCCTCACCCGGGCCCGGCGGGACGGCCGGGATCGGGCTGGTCTGGTCGGCCGCGTGCTTCGGGCCCGCGCCGTTGGAGGTCGCCGCACCGGGGCCGGTCAGCTTGTCCGCGACGCAGTTCGAGAACTGTCCGATGATCTTGTCGGCGACGTCGGAGATGACGCCCCGGCCGAACTGCGCCGGACGACCGGTGACGGTCATGTCGGTGACCATCGTGACCGAGGTCTTGTCCGCACCGTCGGCGACCATCGTGCCGGTCACGATGGCCTTGGCGGTGCCGTTGCCGCGGGCGTCGCGGCCGGACGCGTCGATGACCACCTTGTGGTTCGCGTCGTCACGCTCGATGTAGGTGCCCTTGCCCTTGTAGGTGAGCGAGATCGGGCCGAGCTTGACCTTGACGGTGCCCTGGAACGAGTCGCCCTCGTACTCGGTCAGGGTCGCCCCGGGGAAGCACGGAGCGATGAGCTCCGGGTCGTTGAGGGCCTTCCACGCGTCCTCGATCGGCGCCGCGATCGTGAACTTGTTCTCCAGTTGCATCTTCTCTGCCCAGCCTCCTCGAACGAACGCCGGCGCCGGTCCCGGGGGTTCCGGGGCCGGCGCCGGCGTCGGTGTGTTCCTCGGGTACGTCAGCCGGCCGCGGCCAGCACCGCACGACCGGTGAGAACCTTCGCCAGGTGCTCACGGTAGTCGGCGGCGGCGTCCGCGTCACTCGGAGCGGACGTGCCCTCGAGCGCGTGCTCGGCGGCCGCCTTCGCGACGTCCGGACCTGCCGCCTTGCCCACCAGGGCCGCCTCGACACCGGTCGCCCGGATCGGCACGTTGCCCATGTTGGTCAGGCCGACGCGGGCCTCGGTGATGGTCCCGCCGTCCACCTTCAGCGCCACGGCGACGGCCACCATGGACCACGCCTGGGCGACCCGGTTGAACTTCTCGTAGTGGCTCTTCCAGCCGGTCCGCTTCGGGAACCGGACCATGGTGAGGATCTCGCCCTCGCCGATCGCGGTCGTGAAGTAGTCCTGGAAGAAGTCCGCCGCGGTCACCAGGCGGGTGCCACCGGCACCCAGGATGACGAACTCGGCGTCCATCGCCAGGGCGGCCGCGCCCAGGTCACCGGCCGGGTCGGCGTGCGCGAGCGCGCCGCCCAGGGTGCCGCGGTGGCGGACCTGCGGGTCCGCGACGGTCTCGGTCGCCCGGGCGATCAGCTCCACGTGGGAGTTCACCAGGTCGTTGCGCATGACCTCGTGGTGGGTGGCCATCGCGCCGACCATGACGTACTGGTCGTCCTCGCCGATCCGCTTGAGCTCGGGGATGCCCCCGAGGTCGATGATCGTGCTCGGCGCGGCCATCCGCAGACGCAGCACCGGCAGCAGGCTCTGGCCGCCCGCGAGGATCTTGGCGTCCTCCCCGGCCGACTGCAGGGCCGTCACGGCCTCCTCGACCGAGGAGGGCCGGACGTAGTCGAACTTGGCCGGGATCACTGGACCTCTCCCTTGGGGTTGTTCGGGTCGATGGAGCCGAGGCCGGCGCCGGGCGAGTGGGTGTCGCTCGGGGTCTCCTGCGGGTTCCTGCCCTTCGCGACCTGGAGCGCACGCCAGACGCGCTGCGAGGTGGTCGGCATCTCGATCTCGTCGACGCCGAGGTGCCGCACCGCGTCCAGCACGCCGTTGAGGATCGCCGGGGTCGAGGCGATGGTGCCCGCCTCGCCGACGCCCTTGACCCCGAGCGGGTTGCTCGTCGCCGGGGTGGAGACCGTCTCGGTGGTGAAGCTCGGCAGGTCCGCCGCGGACGGGATCGTGTAGTCGACGAACGTGGCGTTGACCAGGGTGCCCTGGTCGTCGTAGTTCGCCTCCTCGAACAGGGCCTGCGCGATGCCCTGGGCGAGACCGCCGTGCACCTGGCCCTCGACGATCAGCGGGTTGATGACGTTGCCGATGTCGTCGACGCAGACGTACTTGCGCAGGTTCACCCGGCCGGTGTCGGTGTCGACCTCGATCGCGGCCAGGTGGGTGCCGTGCGGGTAGGAGAAGTTCTCCGGGTCGAAGACGGCGTCGGAGTCCAGCGACGGCTCCATGCCCTCCGGGTAGTCGTGCGCCATGAACGCGGCGAACGCGATCTCCTGGATGGCCTTGCCCTTGTCGGTGCCGCGGACGGTGAACTGGCCGTTCGCGAACTCGATGTCGTCCTCGGAGGCCTCGAGCAGGTGCGCGGCGATCTTCGTCGCCTTCTCGATCACCTTGTCCGCGGCGTTGACGATGGCCACACCGCCGACGACCAGCGAGCGCGAGCCGTAGGTGTCGAGGCCCTTCGGCGCCACCTGGGTGTCGCCGTGCAGGATCTCGACGTCCTCGAACGCGACGCCCAGCTTGTCCGCGACGATCTGCGAGAACGCCGTCTCGTGACCCTGGCCGTGGGCGGAGGCACCGGTGGTGACCTCGACCTTGCCGGTGGCCAGCATCCGGATGCTGGCGGCCTCCCAGCCGCCGGCGCCGTAGTCCAGCGAGCCGAGCACACGGGACGGGGCGAGGCCGCACATCTCGGTGAAGGTCGAGATGCCGATGCCCAGCTGGACCGGGTCACCGGAGCGACGGCGCTCCTCCTGCTCACGGCGCAGACCGGCGTAGTCGAACAGCTCCATCGCGCGCTGCGTGGCCTGCTCGTAGTTGCCGGTGTCGTAGGTCAGGCCCACGACGGTCGTGAAGGGGAACTCCTCGTGCTTGATCCAGTTCTGCTCGCGCAGCTCCATCGGGTCGCGGCCGAGCTCGACGGCCAGCTCGTCGAGCATGCGCTCGACGGCGAAGGTCGCCTCGGGGCGGCCGGCGCCGCGGTAGGCGTCGGTCAGCGTCTTGTTGGTGAAGACGTTGGAGCAGGTGAACTTCAGCGCGGGGATCTTGTAGATCGCGTTGAACATGAACGCGCCGAGGATCGGCACACCCGGCCCGACGAGGCCGAGGTAGGCGCCCATGTCGGCGTAGAGGTGGACGTCGAACCCGGTGATGGTGCCGTCCTTCTTGGCGGTCATCACGAGGTCCTGGATCTGGTCCCGGGCGTGGTGCGCGGTGAGCATGCACTCGCTGCGGGTCTCGGTCCACTTGACCGGCTTGCCCAGCTTCTGCGCGAGCAGCACGCAGAGCATCTCCTCGGGCAGCACGCCGATCTTGCCGCCGAAGCCGCCGCCCACGTCGGGGGCGATGACGCGCAGCTTGGACTCCGGCACCCCGAGGGTCACCGTGGTCATGGTGCGCAGGATGTGCGGCACCTGGGTCGCGGCCCAGATGGTCAGCTGCTCGCCGGTCGGGTCCACCACGCAGGAGCGGGGCTCCATGAACGCGGGGATCAGGCGCTGCTGGCGGAAGCGGCGGCGGACGACGACGGAGTCGCTGTCGGCCTCGGCGGCCTTGATGGCCTCGGCCACGTCGGCACCGGTGCCGGCGGCGGCGGAGTCGAACACCCAGGTCGCGGAGACGTTGGTGCCGAGGTCCGGGTGGACCAGCTCGGCACCGTCCTGCGCGGCGGCCTCCATGTCGAGGACCGGGTCGAGCGGCTCGTAGTCGACCTCGACGAGCTCGGCGGCGTCGCGCGCGGCGGCAGCCGACCGGGCGACGACGACGGCGACGCCCTCACCGGAGAAGTTGACGCGGCCGACGGCGAGCACCGGGCGCTGCGGGGCCTTCTGGTCCGGGGTGATCGGCCACGCGCAGGGCATGCCGACCTCCTCCGCACCGAGGTCGGCCGCGGTGTAGACGCCGAACACACCCGGGGCCTTCTCGGCCTCGGACTTGTCGATCGAGGTGATGGTCGCCCGCGCGATCGTCGACCGGACGACGGCGATGTGGACGGTTCCCGGAGGGGTGATGGAGTCGGTGTAGCGGGACCGGCCGGTGATGAGGCGCTGGTCCTCCTTGCGGACCCGGGCCTTGCCGATCTCGCCGGTCGTGGTGGGTTCGGCGGTCGTCGTCACGTCAGTTACCTCCCGCAACCGGGGCGGCCTGGCCGGAGGGCTGAGCGGCTCCCGGCTTCATGTTCTTCGCCGCGGTCTGCACGGCGCGCACGATGTTCTGGTAGCCCGTGCAGCGGCAGAGGTTGCCCTCGATGCCCTCACGGACCTCCTGCTCGGACGGGTCGGGGTTGTCCCCCAGCAGGTCCACCGCAGCCATGATCATTCCCGGCGTGCAGTACCCGCACTGCAGACCGTGGCACTCGCGGAAGGCCTCCTGCACCGGGTGCAGCTGACCGTCGCGGGCGAGACCCTCGATGGTGGTGACCTCGGCGCCGTCCGCCTGGACCGCGAGCACCGAGCAGGACTTCACGCTCTGCCCGTTGAGATGAACCGTGCAGGCACCACAGTTGCTGGTGTCGCAGCCGATCAGCGTCCCCGTCTTGCCCAGCGTCTCCCTCAGGTACTGCGCGAGCAACATGCGGGGCTCGACGTCGTCGGCGTAGTTCACGCCGTCGACGGTGACCCGGACCTCTGTCATGAACTCTCACTCCTCGTACGCGACCACGCACGCTCCGAAGCGCGGGGTCTGACCGGGGACTTCGTCCGAGGAACGCCGATCGCCGTCGCCTGTCTCGCGACCACGCCGGCGCGCCCGGAAAAGTTGCCGCACGTCTCGTGTGGCAGCGCCCACATCACACTCCCGATCTTCCTGGGGTGCAAGGAGCCGGGAACGGGGCGACCGGAGGTCGGGAGGTGTGTTGCCGACGTCACGGCGACAGCCTGTCGTGCGCAACCGCAGGCGCGGAGAAGGTGGGCGAGAGGTGCCCTCAGAATCGGATCCGCGACGCAACACGAATCACCCGTTCAGACCAGTCCTGACGGAGTGGTACGACACCGGAGGTCAGGGAAGCCTAACCTGCGTCAGCGTCGCGCGCCAGGACCGGTCGGCCGCAGCGGGGCGGAGGTCCGCTGCTCGACGGCCCCCCACCACAGACCGGCACCGTAGGCGAGGTCGTCGAGCCGGTGCGCGAGCAGGTGCAGCAGCGGCCCGGTCCGGACCCGTGGGTCGCGGTCGCGGTGGCGCCACCAGTCGGTCAGCCCCTCCGCCAGCGCCGCCGCGACGACCGCGCGGCGGGCCCGGCGCGACACCAGGCAGGCGAGCGCGGCGACCGGCCAGAAGTGCCGGGTCAGCGCCGACGCCGTCTGCCACAGCGCCCCGGACAGGCCGAGCGCGGTGAGCAGGGCCGCACCGCGCCGCGGGTGGTCGAGCCGGGGCAGCTTCCGGGACAGCCGCTCGGTCGCGACCCCGGTGACGACGGCGGCGAGCGCCGTCGCCCCCCGCCGCTGGGCGAGCAGGAGCAGGCAGACCGCCGCCGTCCAGGGGGAGAGGATCACCGGCGGCACCGCGCCGGGGTGCCTGCGCGCCAGCGGCGCCGCCCCGGTGCCGTAGAACGCCTTGCGCCGCAGCCACTCCCCCGGGTGGGTGCGGTGGTCGTGCGCGACCCGCGCGACGGGTTCGAAGCGCATCGCCCAGCCGGCCGCGTGCAGGCGCAGGACGAGGTCGACGTCCTCGGCGACGTGCATCCGCGGGTCGAACGCGACGGGCCCGACCGCCGACACCCGGACGAGCATCGCCGCGCTCGGCACGTAGGCGACACGGGACCGCGGCACGATCAGCGCCGGGTCGGGCCCCAGGTCCAGCGACGACCGCACCGCCTCGTAGCGCCCGACCGCCCCGCGCAGCCCGCCGCCCCGCTCCGGGTCCGACGCCACGATCCGCGGCGCGACGAGACCGACCGCCGGGTCGGCGAGGTGGGCGAGCAGCGGGGGCAGCCAGCCGGGTTCGGGGACGACGTCGGAGTCGAGGAACACCACGAACGGGGTGGTCGCGGCGGCGAGGCCGGCGTTGCGGGCGGCCGCCGGGCCGCGCGGGGTGGCGTGCCGCAGGACCGTCCCCCCGGCCCGCTCGACGGCGCGGCGCAGCGGTGCCGGGTCGGCGGACCCGTCGTCGACGACGACCGGGCCGGCCACCCCGGTCCCGGCCAGCGCGGCGAGGAGCCGGTCCAGCGGCCGGTCCTTCACCGGGACGACGACGGTGACCTCGGCCGCGGTGATCCCGGCCGGGGCGTCGGGGACGGGGTGGGCGAGCCCGGCGTCGAGCAGGGTGCGGGCCAGGGACCGCTCGGTGGGGCCGGTGACCACCAGCGGCCGCCCGGGGGCGGGCAGCAGCGCGCGGGCCCGCGCGGACAGGTGCACCAGCCGGGGCGGGGCGCCGCCCAGCAGCGCCGCGCCGCCGTCGAGCCGCCGGGTGCGACGGTCGAGCACCACCCGGAAGCCGTCCGGGAGCCGCCGGTCCGCCGGGCCCGAGGGGGTCGTGGCGGAGGGACGGTCGGGGTCGGTCCGGGCGGCGGTCACCTGCGGGAGCCTTCCATCCCCGGCCGTCGCCGGTCGACACCCGCACCTGCCCGATCGGCGTGGTCCGCACGGGTCCCGCCGGGCAGACTCCGGGCATGCCCGAGGTCCTCCCCCGCTACGGCTCGGCGACGCTGGCCGACGTCCTCCCCGCCCTGCTGCACGCGATCGGCGCCCCGCTCGACGACCGGCCGCCTGCGTTCGGGCTCCCGCGGGCAGGGGCGGCGGTGCTGCTGCTCGTCGACGGGCTGGGCCACGAGCTGCTGCACGCCCACGCCGCCGACGCGCCGGTGCTGGCCGGGCTCGCCGACGCCGGACCGCTCACCGTCGGGTTCCCCTCGACCACCCCGATCAGCCTGACCTCGCTCGGCACCGGGCTGCCGCCGGGCGCGCACGGCACGCTCGGGCTGCGGTTCCGCGTCGACGGCGAACTGCTCGACGCGCTGGGCTGGTCCTCGGGCCGCCGGGACCTGCGGGAGCGGCTCGTCCCGGAGCGGGTGCAGCCGGAGCCGACCGTGCTGGAGCGGGCCGCGGCGGCGGGCGTCGCGGTCCGGTCGGTGTCGCCGCTGGAGTTCCGGACGTCCGGGCTGACCCGGTCGGGGCTGCGCGGCGGCGAGTACCGCGGGGTCGCCGCGCTGGGCGACCTGGCCGTGGAGATCCTCGCCGGGGTGGAGGGCCCCGGCCCGCGGCTGGTCTACGGCTACCACGCCGACCTGGACAAGGTCGGCCACCTGTACGGCCCCGGGAGCCCGGCGTGGCGCTGGCAGCTGCGCCAGGTCGACGCGCTGCTCGCGATGCTGCTGGAGGCACTGCCCGCGGGGACCCTGCTGGCGGTCACCGGCGACCACGGCATGGTCACCGTCGACCGGACCGTCGACGCCGACACCACCCCGGCGCTGTCCGACGGCGTGGCGCTGCTCGGCGGGGACCCGCGTGCCCGGCACGTCTACACCGAGCCCGGGGCGGCGGCCGACGTGCTGGCCGCCTGGCAGGCGGTGCTCGGCGACGACGCCGCCGTCGTCAGTCGGGAGGAGGCGGTGGCCCGGGGCTGGTTCGGGCCGGTCACCGACCGGGTGCTCGACCGGGTCGGCGACGTCGTCGCCGCGCTGCACGGGACGGCGGCGGTGGTCCGGAGCGAGGCGGAGCCGTTCCTGTCCACGCTGCCCGGCCAGCACGGCTCGTTCACCACGGCCGAGCAGCTCGTGCCCCTGCTGGTGCACCCCGCGGCGTGACCCCGCGCTACGCCGGCGGCGGGCGGAGGCGTCCGGTGCCGGGGTCGGGGTCCCACGCGGTGACCGCCGCGGACGCCGTCGCCGTGATCGCCGCGAGCAGTCGCAGCCCCTCCCCGGCCGACGCGCCGGCCGGGTCACCGAGCACGCCGTTCGGGCTGACCGCGGCGATCCCCCCGGCCCGCAGCTCCCCGATGACCTCGCGCAGCGGCCGGGTGTCGCCCGCCTCGGCGCGGTCGGTGCGGACCAGGCCGGGATGCAGGTGGGCGAGCAGCGAGGTCTCGTAGCGCCCGGCGTGGGCGTCCAGCGGCACCCCGGGGACGTCGGCGACGCAGGACAGCCAGCCGGCGTCGCGGCCCTCGTAGCGCAGCAGGGTCACGGCCGAGCGGAGCGCGGCGACGTTGCCGCCGTGCCCGTTGAGCAGCACCAGCCGCGACGCCCACCGGCACGCCGAGCGGCCGTACTCGACGAGGACGGTGCGCAGTGCGTCCTCCCCGATCGACACGGTGCCGGGGAAGCCCTCGTGCTCACCGGCGGCGCCGTAGGGCAGGGCGGGGGCGAGGACGAGCCCCGGGTCGGCGTCGTGCAGCGCCGACGCGACCGCCGACGCCACGGCGGTGTCGGTGCCCAGCGGCAGGTGCGGGCCGTGCTGCTCGGTGGAGCCGACCGGCACGAGCAGCGTGTACGCCGCGGCCGGGTCGAGGTCGGGCCAGGTCAGATCCGCGAGGAGCACGGTCCCAGCCTGCCCGGTCGGGTCCCGGTCCGGTGCGGCGCGGTCGCCGCGGGGACGACGGCGCCCCCGGCAGCGACGAGGCCGGTCGGCCACCGCGCCGGGGCGGTGGTCACGGCACGACGGCCGGAAGCGGGGCCGGCCGCAGGTCGAGCAGCGTCCCCTCGCGGATCGCGGCATCGAACCGCCGCGGAGCCAGGGCGTCGCCGATGCGGTGCACCGGCCACCGGCCGTCGGCCAGTGCGTTCCAGAGGCGGGTGGCGGGGACGGTGGCCGTCGCGGCGACGACGGCGCCGACCTCGCGACGCTCCGCCCGACCGGTCGAGTGGTGCAGCAGCTCCACGGTGCAGCCCGGTCCCCCTGCGCTCTGCTCACCCCTGCGCAGCACCCCGAGGACGGCCCGGTCGGTGCTGCAGCGGATCCCGGCTGCGTGCGCGCGGCGGCGGAACCCCTCGCGGTCCAGGGTGAGCCCGAGGTCCTGCCCGACGACCAGCGCCGGGGTGACGACCTCGACGGCGTGCCCGCGGGCGGCGAGCAGCTCGGCGACCGAGGTGGCCTGGTGGAACCCGAGCTCGTCGACGACGAGCACCGGGCCCGCGGGCAGGCGCACCCCGGCCAGCACGTCGTCGACGGGGACGGTCAGCCGCTCCGGGTCCCACGACGGGGCGGCGGGTACCGACCCGGTGGCGACGACGACCGCCGCGGGCTCCAGCTCCTCGACGAACCCGCGGTCGACGGTCGTGCCGTACCGGATCTCGACCCCGGCCGCGTGCGCCTCGCGCAGCAGGTCGGCGACGACGTGGCCGAGCTCGGCCCGCCCGGGCGCGGTCGCCGCGAGGGCGAGCCGTCCACCGGGGGTGCCGGCCCGTTCGGCGAGCAGCACCCGGTGCCCGCGCCCGGCGAGCGCGGCGGCCGCGGCGAGCCCGGCCGGCCCGGCCCCGACGACGAGCACCCGCCCCGCGCCGGGATCGGCGGCCCGGGCGGGCGGGACGAGCCGTTCGCGCCCGGCGGCCGGGTCGACCGCGCAGCCCAGCGGCAGGTTCAGCCCGACCCGGCCGATGCAGTCCTGGTTGCACCCGACGCACCGGCGTACCGGGCGTCCGGTGAGGGCCTTGTTCGCGAAGCCGGGGTCGGCGATCTGCCCGCGGGCGACGCCGACCAGGTCGCACTCCCCGCGGTCCAGCGCCGCGGCGGCCTGGGCGGGGGTGGTGAACCGGCCGACCCCGATCACCGGGAGGTCCGCCCCGGCGGCACGGACGGCGCGGCGCAGGGTCGCGGCGAGGTGCCCGGCATAGCCCGGCGGGGTGTGCATGGACGGCTCGATCAGGTGCAGCGTCGAGGTGGCGACGCCGATCGAGGTGTTGAGGTGGTCCACCTGCCCGGTCGCGGCGAGACGGCGGGCGAGGTCGGCGCCGTCGGCGGGGGTGATGCCGCCCTCGATGCGCTCGTCGACGCCGATCCGCAGGCCCAGCACCGGGTCCGGGCCGATGGCCGCGCGGACGGCGGCGACGACGTCAAGCACCAGCTTCGCCCGGTCGCTCCCCCAGGCGTCGGTGCGACGGTTGGTGGCCGGGGACAGGAACAGCCGCAGCAGCGAGGCGTGCGAGCACTGCAGCTCGACGCCGTCGAACCCGCCCTCGACGCAGCGCGCGGCGACGTCGGCGAAGGCGTCGACGACCGCGCCGATCCCGGCCGCGTCGAGCTCGGCGGGGACCTCGCGGAACATCGGGTCGGGCACCGGTGAGGGCCCGACGACGGCCGTGCGCGAGTACATCCCCGACCCCTGCGCGCCGTTGTGGTTGAGCTGGGCGAGGACGAGGGCGCCGTGGGCGTGCACCGCGTCGGTGAGGGCGCGGTAGCCGGGCAGCACGGCCGGGTCGTGGCCACGGATCAGCCGCTCGTAGGGCCGGTCGCCGGGGTGGACCGCGTGCTCCTCGGTGATCACCAGCGCGGCGCCGCCCGCGGCACGGGCCGCGTAGTAGGCGGTGTGCCGGTCGGTCGGCATGCCGCCCTCGGCGAAGCCGGTGAGGTGGGCGGTGAAGACGATCCGGTTGCGCAACGTTGCGCGGCCGAGGCGCAGGGGGTCGCCGAGCCGGGGCCGCGGGGGGTCGGGGTCCGCTGTCTCCGGCGTCGCGACCGCGGTGGGCCCCGGACGAGGTGTCACGCGTCCGCGGGGCCCGGCGGGCGCGGACCCCGGGAGCACGGGCGTCGGGAGCACCGCGGGCGCGATGGCCGGGGGCAGCGGCAGAGCCGCACCGGCTCCGGTCACGGCGCACGGCCCGACTCCGGCCGGGGCCACGGTCCCGGCCGCGGTTCGGACTCCGAGCGCAGCTCCGGTCGCGGACCCGGCCGTGATGCCCGCCGAGGCGCCGACGCCCGTCACGGCGAAGGCGGCCTGCCGCCCCTCCCGCACCGCTTCGGCGAGCGTGCGCGGCGCCACCCGGTCCCCCGCGACCGCGCAGCCGGGCAGCGCCGGCAGCGCGTCCTGCGGCAGCCGCGGTCCACAGTCGACGACGGCCGCGCACGGCACGGTCGTCACCGCTCCGGTGTGGACGTCCACCAGCTCGGCGACGCCGCCACGGACGACCCCCGGCCGGGTGAACAGCGCCCGGCGGACATCGGCCCGTTCCAGCCGCGCGTTCGCCGCGGCCATGTCGCCGCAACGGCCGAGCTGGTGCCCGGCGACGGCGTCCGGCGTGGCCAGGACCACGGGATGCCCGGCAGCGGCCAGCAGCTCCGCGACCCCCGGTCCGGTCCAGTCCCCGAGCGGGTCGACGACGAGCACCGGCGCGTTCCGCGGAACGCCCGCGGCGGCGAGCACCGCGACGACCGGGTCACGGGGCCGGGCACGTAGGTCGTCGTCGTCCTGCTCCTCCCGGTCGTGGCGTTCGCGTTCCTCTCCGTGCTCCACGACGTGGTGCGCCGCGCGGTCCGCGCCACCACCGACACCGACCGGGACCGCGAGGGAAGGGGCTGACCGCGCCACCCCGGCGCACAGCTCCGCCGCGGTGAGCACCGGGACGTCCGTGTCCCGCACCGACGGCGACGGCCGCGAGCCCGTCGCGAGCACCACCGCGTCGCCGCGCGTGGGGGCCGCGTCGAGCGCGGCGGTGTCCACCTCGGATCCCAGCACGACCCGGACGCCGAGCCGGTCGAGCTCCGCGGCCCACCAGGGCACCGGCAGCGCGAGCCGGTCCCGCCCGGGCAGTACCGCGGCCGCGGGGAGCAGGCCGCCGAGCCGGTCGGTGCGCTCGTGCAGCGTCACCGGGTGCCCGCGCAGCGCCAGTGTCCGGGCCGCCTCGAGCCCCGCGGGCCCGCCGCCGACGACGAGCACCGGCCGTCGCGCTCCCGCCCCGCGTTCCGCATCGCGATGTCCGGGGCCCGCCGCAGCGTCCGGACCGCGTTCCGCGGAACGCGACGGGTCCGGGTCCGGGTCCGGGTCGGTCCGCTCGTGCCCCGACCGCGGTTCCAGCTCGTCCCCGACCACGGGGTTGCGCGGGTCCCGGGCCGCGGCGAGGGCGTTCGTCAGCAGGCACGGCCGGATGCGCTCCGGCGTCCCGGCCCGGGTCAGCGCGACGAGCCGCGGGTCCGCGACCTGTGCTCTCGTCATCTCGACGATATCCGCGTCACCGCTGCTCAGGGCCTCCTCGGCGAGGGCCGGGGTGACGACGCTGCCGGCCAGGACGACCGTCGTCGCACCGCCGAGGGCACGCCGCAGCTCGCCGCACCGGGCCCGCAGGAACGCCTCGGGCGTGTGCAGGTCCGGCCGGGTCGCGGCGACCGACAGCGCGCTCCCGACGACGGGGACGAGCAGGTCCACCCGGTCGGCGACGGCCCGGGCGAGGGCGAGGCCGTCGTCGGGGGTGATGCCGGCCCAGGGGGCGAGCTCGTCGACGCACAGGCGCAGCGCCAGCAGGGGGTCCGGCCCGATCGCCGCCCGCACGGCGTCGAGGACCTCGCGCAGCAGCAGGGTGCGGTCGCGGCCGTACGCGTCGTCGCGGTGGTTGGTCAGGCCGGAGCAGAACTGGCGCAGCACCGAGTGCTGCCCGGCGGAGATCTCCACACCGTCCACACCACTGTCCACAGCCGCGCGGGCGGCGTCGGCGAAGCCGCGGACCACGGCGCCGATCTCCGCGGCCCCCATCGCGACCGGGACCTCGCGGGACACGACGTCCGGGACCGGCGACGGCGCCCACAGCGGGTGCCCGGAGTGCGCGGAGCTGCCCTGCCCACCGGCGTGCGCGAGCCCGGCCAGCACGAGCGTCCCGTGCGGCCGGCACGCCGCGACGACCGCCGCCCACCCGGCCGCGGCGGGCACCCGCGCGCCGTCCCGGTCGCCGAGATGCAGCTCAGCGGGCGCGAAAGATCCACAACTCCCGCTGAGCTGCATCTCGACGCGCCCCGACGCCGCGGCCGAGCCGGGCGACGCGGCAGGACCGGGCGACGCGGTGGGGAACGCGGCGGGGGCGTAGGCGTAGGGGTGGTCCGAGGCGTGCACCGACGCCGGCTCGACCACGACGATCCCGGCGCCCCCCGCTGCCCGGGCGGCGTAGTAGGCGACGTGCCCGTCGGTGATCTCCCGGGCCGCGTTCCCGAGGTTGGTCTCGTGCGGCCCGAACAGCACACGCGACGGGGCCCGCCGACCACGCAGGTCGACGGGCCCCGTCAGCAACAGGTCCGTGGTCAGCTCCCGGCGACCGGCTGTGCCACGGGCACGGCGTCCGGTGCGAACCCGGCGAGCGGGTTCTCGTCGCAGGCCCGGTCCGGCCGGCGCGGCGGCGGGGTGAGCGAGAGCATCGTCGGCTGCTTCGGCGCACGGGTGTTGCGCGGCGCGGAGCGCGAGTGGTCGACGTCGGACTTCGGGATGACCGTCCCGCCGTCGCGCGCGGCCAGCATCGCCTCGCCGTAGCCCTGCACGCACTCCGGGTCCGGGCCGTCGAGCGGCAGGCCGGTGAAGAACTTCGCGGCCATGCACCCGCCCTGGCAGGTGTCGTAGTGCGGGCACGACGCGCACGCCCCGCCGGTCTGCGGCTGGCGCAGCTCGGTGAACAGCTCGGAGTGCTCCCACACCTCCTTGAAGCCGCCCTCGTCGCGGACGTTGCCGGCCAGGAAGTTCTCGTGGATGGCGAACGGGCAGGCGTAGACGTCGCCCACCGGGTCGATCAGGCAGACCACGCGGCCCGCGCCGCACAGGTTCAGCCCGGGCAGGGCCTCGCCGTAGGCGGACAGGTGGAAGAACGAGTCACCGGTCAGGACCTGGTCGCCGTGCGCGACCAGCCAGTCGTAGAGCTGCTTCTGCTGGGCCTGGGTCGGGTGCAGCTCGTCCCAGACGTCGGCACCGCGGCCGGACGGGCGCAGCCGGGTGATGCGCAGCTGGGCGCCGTACTTGTCGGCGATGGCCTTGAACTCGTCGAGCTGGTCGACGTTCTCCCGGGTCATCACGACCGAGATCTTGGGGTGCTTGAACCCGGCCTCGGCGAGGTTCTCCAGCGCGGTGATCGCGGTGTCGAACGAGCCCGGGCCACGGACGTAGTCGTTGACCTCGGCCGTCGCGCCGTCCATCGAGATCTGGATGTCGACGTAGTCGGTCGCGGCGAGCTGCGCGGCCCGCTGCTTGTCGAGCTTGACGCCGTTGGTGGAGAACTTGACGCCGACGTCGTGGGCGATGGCGTAGTCCAGCAGCTCCCAGAAGTCCGGGCGCACGGTCGGCTCGCCACCACCGATGTTGATGTAGAAGACCTGCATGCGCTGCAGCTCGTCGATGACGGCCTTGGCCTCGGCGGTGCTCAGCTCGCGCGGGTCACGCCGCCCGGAGCTGGACAGGCAGTGCACGCACGCGAGGTTGCACGCGTAGGTGAGCTCCCAGGTCAGGCAGATGGGCGAGTTCAGGCCGTACTGGAAGTGGTCGACCAGCTTCACGGGCACCTCACTGTGGTGGTCGGCGGGGCGGGCGGGACTAACGGGCGACGATCGTGCGGGACTTCAGCAGTCCGGCGAGAGCACGCAGGTAGGCGTCGTGCTGGGGCTCCTCGACGCCGGCGGCACGGACCGCCGAGCGGGCGTCCGGCTGGTTCTCCAGGTCGCGCACGACCGAGACCAGCTGGGGCGTCTTGAGGAAGGAGAGCTTGCGGGTCACGAAGTCGTACACCAGGGCGCCGAAGGGCTCCGGACGCAGCGAGACGCTCTCGCTGAGCCGGTACGGCGCCGCGGGGTCGAAGGCCCCCGCGGCGCCGTCCGGAACCGTGGTGTCGAGGGGCTTAGTAGACACCGCACATGCCGTCGATGGAGACCTCCTCGACGAGGGTCTCCTCGGTCAGGGCGTCCTCGTTCTGGTGCTCGCTCATGCGCAACCTCCGCTGGATCCGACTCTCGGCGAGAGAGGTGGTGAACCGCCCCGCCGGCCGGCGGTGGCAGCGGATCGGACGCTATTGGCACCCGGTGCCGGAAATCAATACTCGACGTCCACGCCCGTCCGATCGGACGGGCGTGCAGGCTGTCTCCCATGACGGTCGGGACGGTCCTGCTGCACCTGTGCACCCCTGGTGAGTGGCGGAGGTGGCTCGGCACCGGAGCCGTGGCACCCCCCTCCCTCGACGAGGTCGGGTTCGTGCACCTGTCGACGCCCGACCAGGTCGCCCTGCCCGCGCAACGCCTGTTCGCGGGCCGGACCGACCTGGTCCTGCTCGTCCTCGACCCGGCCCGGATCGACGTCGCCGGGGTCGACGTCCGGTGGGAGCCGGGGGTGCCGACCGACCCGGCGTCGATGCGGTTCCCGCACGCCTACGGGGCGGTGCCGGCGTCGGCGGTGCTGATGGTGCTGCCCTACCGCCCCGGCCCGGACGGCTTCGCCGCACCGGAGGTCCCCGAGCCCGGCGCGGCGGCGCGGGCGATGGGGTTCGAGCCGTCGATGCTGCGGCGCGGCGCGACCGCCGAGGAGCCGGTGACCGGCGGCGTCGCCGTCCGGACCGACGCCTGGCCGGTGTCGCGGATGCACAACCAGCTGCTGCTCGGCCGACCGGACCGCACCGACCCGGCCACCGTGCTCGCCGAGGCCGACCGGGCGCTCACCGCGCACGGCCTGCACCCGGGGGCGCTGCTGTGGGGCCCGGGCGCGGACGAGCTCGCCGACGGCCTCCGCGCCGCCGGATGGTCGGTCTCGGCGAACGAGGCCATGACCGCCCCCACCACGACCGGCGCGGCCACGGGTGCCGGCGCGTCGACGGTCACCGAGCTGGACCACGACGAGCTCCGCGGGTTCCGGCGCGCCTCCTGGGCCCGGGACCTCCCCGGCGCCGGACCCGGCGACCTCGACCAGCTGGTCGACCGCGACACCGGCGACGACCGGGTGCTGGCCCTGCACCGCCTCGCCGTCGTCGCCGACGACCGGGTGGTGGCGGCCGCGACGCTGCGCCGCGACGGGGCCACGGCCTGGCTCGACGCCCTGGAGACCGACCCGGCCCACCGCGGCCGAGGGCACGGCCGGGCACTGCTGGCCCGCTCCCGCGAGCTCGCCGCCGAGCACGGCTGCGACCTGCTCGCGCTGGGCGCGGACGCCGCCGACTGGCCGCGGGACTGGTACCGGCGCAGCGGGTTCACCCCGGTCGGCACCCACCTCGAGGCCTCCGCCCCACGCCGGTGACCCCTCCGGACGGAGGGTGGACCTGCCCCGGCGAACGACCGGGTGGTCAGGTACCCATACGTAGCTGTTGCCAGTAGTTCGCAACAACCAGGGTTGTGCTCGTCCGCCAGCCGACGAAGCCGTCGAGGAGAGTCATGGCCATCGAGCTCAACCAGATCTGGGACTTCCCGATCAAGGAGTTCCACCCGTTCCCGCGAGCCCTGCTGGGCGTCGGCGCCCACGACATCCTCGGCGTCGAGGCGAAGAACATGGGGATGACCCGCGCCCTGTTCGTCACCTCGGGCCTGCGCGGCTCCGGGATCGTGGAGGAGCTCAAGGGCAAGGTCGAGTACCAGGGCGTCGACGTGGTCGTCTACGACCAGGTCGAGTCCAACCCCAAGGACTACAACTGCATGGACGCCGCCGCGCTCTACACGAGCGAGCGCTGCGACGGCATCATCTCGATCGGCGGCGGCTCCTCGCACGACGCCGCCAAGGGCGCCCGCGTCGTCATCGCCCACGACGGCCGCAACATCAACGAGTTCGAGGGCTTCTCGAAGTCCACGAACATGGAGAACCCGAAGCACATCGCGGTCTCCACCACCGCCGGCACCGGGTCCGAGACCTCGTGGGCGTACGTCATCACCAACACCAGCGACATGGACAACCCGAAGAAGTGGGTCGGGTTCGACGACGCCGTGGTCGCCACCCTGGCGCTGGACGACCCGCTGCTCTACTACAGCTGCCCGCAGCACTTCACCGCCTTCTGCGGGTTCGACGTCCTCGCCCACGGGTCCGAGCCGTACGTCTCGCGGCTGGACTTCGAGCCCTCGCTGGGCAACGCGATCTACTCGATCGAGCTCGTCGGGCGCTACCTGCGCGAGGCGGTGTACGAGCCGCGCAACCTCGAGGCGCGGTCGAAGATGATGCACGCGCAGTACATCGCGGCCCAGGCGTTCAACTCCGGCGGCCTCGGCCTGGTGCACTCCGCGTCGCACGCGGTCTCGGCGTTCTTCGACACCCACCACGGCCTGAACAACGCCATCGCCCTGCCGCGCGTGTGGGAGTACAACCTGCCGTCGCGCTACGAGCGCTACGCGAAGATCGCCACCGCGCTCGGTGTGGACACCCGCAACATGACGACCGTGCAGGCCGCGGACGCCGCGGTCGAGGAGGCCATCCGGCTGTCCAAGGACGTCGGGATCCCCGACAACTTCGGCGCGCTGCGGTCCGACAGCTACGACAAGAACCGGATGAACACCGGCAAGTACTCCGGTGTCGGCGACACGATCCCCACCGACGGCGACACCGTCCACCGGATCGCGGAGCACATGATGGGCGACTACTGCACCCCGGGCAACCCCCGCGAGTGCACGGTCGAGGCGCTGGTCCCGATGGTGGACCACGCGTTCGGCAAGTCCTACTAGGACGTACCGCCCCACCGCCGTCGCGCCCGGATCAGCCCCCGGGCGCGGCGGCGGCCGTCCGTCCGCCGCACGGCTGCGTGCGGCTCAGCAGTCGAGGAGAACGGTGTCCGACAGCACGGAGTTCGGCAAGGCACCATCCGGCGGCGCGGCGTCCGGCCCGCCGGCCTTCGAGAGCGCGGAGGCGCTCACCGAGGCGCTGTCCGGTCAGGACTACGTCATCGACCCCGGGTTCGCCGTGGTGGTGCACCTCGCCACGGCACTCGAACGCCCGCTGCTGCTGGAGGGCCCCGCCGGCGTCGGCAAGACCGAGTTGGCGAAGTCCCTGGCCGCGGCGAGCGGGCGCCGGCTGATCCGGCTCCAGTGCTACGAGGGCCTCGACGACGGCCGCGCCCTCTACGAGTGGGACTACGGCAAGCAGCTGATGCACGTCCAGATGCTCCGCGACCGGATCGGGGAGCTGCTGTCGGGGACCACGACGATGGCCGAGGCCACCGCCCGGCTCCAGGAGCAGGACACCGGGCTCTACACCGAGTACTTCCTCTCCGCCCGCCCGCTGCTCGAGGCGGTCCTGTCCGACGACCCGGTGGTACTGCTCGTCGACGAGGTCGACCGCACCGAGGAGTCGATGGAGGCCCTGCTGCTCGAGGTGCTGGCCGAGCGGCAGGTCACCGTGCCCGAGATCGGCACCTTCACCGCGCGCTCCACCCCGTGGGTGGTGCTGACCTCCAACGACACCCGGGAGCTCTCCCCCGCCCTCAAGCGCCGATGCCTGCACTACCAGGTCGACTTCCCGACCCCCGAGCGCGAGACCGAGATCGTGTCCCGGCGGGCACCCGAGGTGGCCGCCGACGTCGTCGCCGACGTCGTGGAGCTGGCCCGCAGGCTGCGGGGGTTCCCGCTGCGCAAGTCCCCGTCGATCTCGGAGGTCATCGACGCCGCCCGCGCCGCGGCCGTGCTCGGGCTCGCCACGACCGGCGAGGTCGAGAAGGTGCGCTCGGCGCTGCTGTCCGCGCTGCTCAAGTACGGCTCGGACCGCGAGCTCGCCGTGCGCCGTCTCGACGAGGGCGAGCCGGAGGCCGAGGTGGACGTCGCGACCGACGAGGGCTGGGTCCGCCGGTCCTCCCGGCCCGCCGACACCACCTCCGGCGCCTTCGGGAAGGGCCGGGCGAGCTCCGGTGCGACGCGCGCCGAGGCCGACCGGGCCCGGCGGATGCGGCGATGACCGCGTCCGCGGCCGGAGACCCCGGCACTCGGCTGCTGTCGGTGCTGGCCGCCGCGTTCACCCGGGTGCTGCGGTCGCAGCGGGTGGCGGTGTCCCCCGCGGAGGCGATCGAGGTCCGCCGGGTGCTGGCGCTGCTCGGCGCGGCGGACACCGGGCGGCTGCGCGCGGGGCTGCGCGCCGTGACGGTGAAGTACGCCCACGAGCGGCCCGGGTTCGAGCGTGCCTTCGACGCGTTCTTCGGCCTCGTCGCCGCGGACGGTCCCGGCGCGGCCGGCGGCTCGGGGCCCGCCCTGCGCGAGCCCGGCGGCGACGGCCTGCCCGGGGACCTGGACCTCACCGAGGACGACGACCCGCTGGGCCGCTACGCCGGCTACGACCCGGGCGCCGCCGAGGTGGGCGACCTGCTCGACGCGCCGGAGCAGGAGAAGGGGTTCGACCCCCACCGCGACGACGACGACGCCTCGCTGGGCGGCTCGGACAAGGACCTGTCGGTCTCCTCCGGCGAGGACCGGGGCCGGCGCGGCACGACCTACACCGTCGACCTCGAACGCGCCGGGGCCGCGGTCGGCCGGGAGCTCACCTCCGGGGCCACCACGCAGGCGTCGGGCGAGATCGCCTTCGACGACCCGGAGGCGATCCTGGCCTGGCTCGCGGAGTACGACCCGCACGCCGTCTACGCCGACGGTCCCGACGGCGAGGACCTCTCGCAGATCCAGCTCGACCGGCTGGTCGACGCGATCACCGACTTCGTCGCCCAGCTGGCCGAACGGGTCGCGACCACCGGGGCCGAGCGCCCGGAGACGGGGGCCGGCGGGAACACGCTGGACTCCGCGGACATGGCGCGGGCCTGCCACGAGCTGCTGCACCGGATGCGCGGCGCGCCGCGCCGGGTGCCCCGCGAGCACGCGCACGGTCCGCTCGACGTGCGGCACACGGTCCGGCGCAGCATGCGCAGCGACGGCGTCCCGTTCCACCTGCACCACCGCGCGAAGGTCCCCGACCGGGTGCGGCTCCTGGTCGTCGCGGACGTGTCGCTGTCGGTGCGGTCGATCACCGCGTTCGTGCTCCGGCTCGCCCGCACCCTGCACCGGCAGGCGTTCCGCTGCCGGGTGCTCGCCTACGTCGACACCCCGGTCGAGGTCACCGACCTGCTGATGGCCGCGCACGACGACCACGCTCTGGCCGCCGTGCTCGCGGCGCCCGGCATCGACCTGGACGCCACCAGCGACTACGGGCGGGTGCTCCGGACCCTGAACGAGGACTTCGCCGACGCCGTCGACTCCCGGACCGCCGTCCTGTTCGTCGGGGACGGCCGGTCCAACGGCCTCCCGCCCGGGACCGACGAGCTGCGCCGCCTCGCCCGCCGCGCGTACCGGGTCGGGTGGATCACCCCGGAGCAGCGCCGCTACTGGGACCAGGCGTCCTGCGCCATGGGCGAGTACGAGGAGGTCCTCGACCACGTGCTGGTCGCCCGCGACGCCGACGAGCTGCTCGCCGGGGCGGGCGAGCTGGGGCACGCCCTGTCCTGAGCGGTGCTCAGCCCTCGCGCAGCGACCGGCGCGGGATGTCCGGGGCGGCCGCGCCCGCGGCGTCACGGGGCATCCGCCGTGCGAACGTGACGACGGCGTCGGCCAGGTCGTGCAGCCGCCCGCGGACGCCGTCGTCGGTGAGGTCGCCGCCGGTGAAGTGGGTGTTGTTCGCATACACCGCGCCGGGCACCGCCCAGGCCCGGAAGAACCCGACGAGCGGCTTGAGCTCGTGCTCGACCGCGAGGAAGTGGTGGTCGGTGCCCCCGGTCGCGACGAGCCCGACGGGCTTGCCCGCCAGTGCGTCGTTGGGGAGCACGTCGAACAGGTTCTTCAGCCGGCCGGTGTAGCTGCCGCGGTACATCGGGGTGCCGACGACGAGCGCGTCCGCCGCGACGACCCGGTCGATCACCGCGCGGGTGTCGCCGGTGTAGTCGGCGGGGTCGCGGCCGTCGGAGAGGACGACGTCGTGGTCGCGCAGCGCGAGCAGCTCCGCCGACACACCGTCGTGCGCGGCCGCCCTGGCCACCGCCAGTTCCAGCAGCAGTGCGGTCTTCGACGGGTCGGACGGGCTGCCGGAGATCGCGAGGAGGTCCATCCCGGCGACCCTAACCGTCACCCGACCCGGCACCCTGGTGCCGTGCAGCTGAGCCGTCGTTCGTTCCTGCGGGCCGCCGGTGCGTCCGCGGCGCTCGCGGGGATCCCGGCTCTCGCGGCGTGCGGCGCGCCGGCCGACGCCGCGTCGCCGCGGCTGGTCACCTCGTTCGCCGGGACCGGCCCGCTCGGGGCACCCGACCCGCACCGGGTGTGGCGGCCGGTGGACCGGGCGCGGGCCGCCGCCGTCGCCGACACGCTGCTGGTGTGGGACCAGGACATGACCCCGCGCCCGCACCTGGCGGCCTCCGCGGCACCCGACCGGACGGGGACGCGCTGGCGGATCCGGCTGCGCGACGCCGTCGCCCACGACGGGCGGCCGCTGGCCCCGGCCGACGTGCTCGCGTCACTGCGCCGGGTGCTCGACCCCGCGACCGGGGCGACGGCAGCGCCGCTGCTCGCGCACCTAAACCTGACCGCCAGCCGCGCGGTGTCAGCGACCGAGGTGGAGCTCGTGCTGGGCCGGCCCGACTTCCTGTTCGCCCTGGCCCTGGCCGCACCGGGAACCGGCATCGTGCGCGGCGGGCAGGGGGACGTGCCCGTCGGGACCGGCGCGTTCCGCTTCCTGCCCGGCTCGCCGGACGCCCTCTACCGGCACGACGGCCACTGGGCAGGCCGCCCGCCCGCGCCCGCGGTGGAGTTCCTGGTCGACGACGACGAGGAGAACCGCTACCAGTCCCTGGTGGACGGCTACGTGCACTGGGCACACGACCTGTTCCCGCACAGCGCACGACGGCTGCTCGGGCGGACCGGGACGACCGTGCTGTCCGCACCGGGCTCGGTGACCCGCTTCCTCGACACCGGGCCCGGTCCGCTCGCCGACCCGCGGCTGCGCGAGGCGGTGCGGCTCGGGATCGACCGGGTGGAGCTGGTGCGCCAGATCCTGCTGGACCTCGCGCAACCCGGCGACGACCTGTTCGGGGCCGGGCTGGCCCACCACCCGGACGGGCTCGCGCCGGTGGTGCGCGACGTCGCGCGGGCCCGGGAGCTGGTCGTCGCGGCGGGGGCGGACGGGGCGCGGGTGCCACTGTTCTTCGACCCGTTCGACCCGATGTCGCGGCCGACCGCCGACCTCGTCGTGGAGCAGCTGGCGGCGGTCGGGCTGCGGTGCGAGCCGCGTGAGCCGGAGCCGCCGGACGTCGAGCCGACCCCGGGCATCCGGTTCCGCCGTGCCGCGGCGCAGCCGATCCCGCTCTACCTGCAGGCCGTGGCCGCGGCACCCCGGGTGCCGGGGGACGACACCGCGGGCGACACCGGCGACGACACCGCGACCGACGGCGCGGCCGGTCCCGGGACCGGCGGGGCCACCGGGAGCGGGGACGCCGCGGGGGGCCGCCCCGCCGTGCGGGCGCTGCTCGCCGGCGCCGCCCCGGCCCCGGGCGAGGCCCG